>CAWJNG010000001.1:0-265120 GCA_963844225.1 uncultured Alphaproteobacteria bacterium
GCCCTTTTTCTTGGCTTCAGCCTGCAAATCCCGCCGCGTGAGATCGACCCCCACGGCATAGCCAAAAATATGATCCGCAGCGGCGTCGAGCGCAATGTCGCTCCCGCCCTTTGCGATGGCGATCACAAGTTCAATCTCGTGATGCAGATTGTCCGTTTGTGACGGATAAGATACGTCGGCTCCGTCCGTAACAATGGCATCGGCGGGCTTCGAGAAAAAGAAGGGCAACTCCTTATCGGGATTACCCCCCATTTCACGCGAATGGTCGGCGTAATTCTGGCCGACGCAATAGATACGTCGCACGGCAAATCTCTTGTCCGTACCGGCAACACCGACCGCGGGTTGTTCGCAGGGAGGAATGACAAACTGGCTTTCCATTCGCACTTATCCAGACATTTCTTGGTTTTCCGAAAATTTCGCACGCGCCCTATGCCACCAAAGCCGCCAAGAAATCCATAGCGCAGCTATCCCGTTGCACGATAACGTAGCTGCACGCTGGCCTGTTTAACGCAGCATCGCGAAAGCAACCGCTTTCGATGCGCGCGCGTCCGCGCTAGGCTGATGGCATCATGTCTTCACGCTTGAAAATCTTCTTTGATGGCGGGTGCCGACCCAATCCGGGTATGATGGAGACGGCTGTTGTCGTCCGCGGCATTGCTCATATCGCGCGCGACCAAGGCCACGGATCCAATTTGGATGCCGAGTGGCTCGCGTTGATCCATGCGCTGCGGTTGGCGCAAAGCCTGGGCGAAACGGACGTCATATTGGTCGGCGATAGTGTGACCGTTGTCGGGCAGGCCAATGGCCGCCTGAAATGTCGCGGCGGCAGTGCAGAGCATCTTCAGGCGTTTCGCAGCCTGACATCCGGAGCAACACCGCCACCGGTCCGCCATATCAAGCGATCGCAGAACCTTGCGGGGATCGCGCTCGCTCGATTGCACGGGCGATGAACGCCGCGCCCATTCTCTATAGCTTCCGGCGCTGCCCTTATGCCATGAGGGCACGCATGGCGCTGCTAATAAGCGGCACAAGCTTTGCCATCCGCGAGGTCGTACTGCGCGACAAGCCCGCTGCCTTGGTCGCTGCATCGGCCAAGGCTACGGTGCCCGTGCTCTGTCTGCCGGATGGGGTGGTGATCGACGAAAGCATCGACATCATGCGATGGGCACTAGGTCAAAATGATGAGGAATATTGGCTGGCAGGCAACGATGCGGCGCTAATCTGGCGTTTCGACACAAAATTCAAAGACCATCTCGACCGCTATAAATATGCAGAGCGCCACAACGCCGATCCCATCGAGCATCGTGACGCGGGACTGGCGCTGTTGCATGAATTAGAGGAACGGCTGAGCGCGAGAACAAATCTTTGCGGTTCCGGCCGTACGCTCAGCGATATCGCGATCATGCCCTTTGTCCGGCAATATGCCTCGGTCGATCGCAACTGGTTCGATAACCAGCGGATTCCATCGCACGCAAGACTGGCTGACCCGCCACCTTGCCTCTCCCTTGTTCGCTCGGGCAATGGTGCGGTTGGCACCTTGGGTGCCCGAAGACGCGCCGATCATCTGGTCTGGCGTAACCGCATAATCTATAACCAACCAAGGTGGCTTGCCGCAAGGCCCAAGCCTGCTAGCCTCACCACTTGGGGGCCTTCCCTAGAAGCTGACATCGCAATGGTCCGGTCACCAAGAAGCTGTCGTCAATGGCGTTGCTACACTGATGGCATGATGCAGAAAGAAAGGCGCACTGTGCCAGGACTATTCGCTACCATCCGTTCACGACCGATTGTCATTGGCGCAACGCGGGTGTCGCTATTTGTCGGGACAATTCTTAATGCCATCAACCAAGGACCCGCGATCGTGCACCATGAACCGATCGAATGGGGAAAATTCCTGCTCAATTATGCGGTGCCTTATCTCGTTGCGAGCTATAGCGCGGCCCAAGCTCGCCGAAGCATATCCACACAAGAGGTGCAGCGCAGGGATGAGGATATTTTGAACATAGGTTAGCCATTCTCGCGCGTCTGCATGTGTAACATTTTGCTGTGCGCGCCGAACAAAATGAAACAGATGTCCTTCTAGGAGCAATTGCGTGAAGAGGCTTGCCGTTATCATTCTGGTCCTTTTGGCCTTCTGTTGCCTTTTTCTATTTTGACCTTGGCAGCGTGCTGACTCTCGATGCCTTGAAAGCGCAACAGGCGTCGCTCGATGCCAGCTATGTGGCACATCCATTGTTGGTTATCGCATTGTTTTTCCTGATTTATGTCGCGGTCACGGCGGCTTCGATTCCGGGTGCGCTGATCCTGACGCTCGCCGCAGGGGCGCTATTCGGGGTTGTGGTCGGGACGGTCATCGTTTCCTTCGCGTCGACCATTGGGGCGACATTAGCCTTTCTGGCGTCGCGGTTCCTGTTTCGCGATTGGGTTCAGTCGCGCTTTGGTGACCGTTTGAAGGCGTTGAACGACGGCGTCGCACGCGAAGGGGCCTTCTATCTCTTCTCGTTGCGGCTGGTGCCGGTCTTCCCCTTCTTCCTCGTCAACCTGTTGATGGGTCTGACCCCCATCAAAACCCGCACATATTTCATCGTCAGCCAGATCGGTATGTTTCTGGGCACCATTGTCTATGTAAATGCCGGCACACAAATCGCCCGCATTGACAGCCTTGGCGACATTGCGTCTCCCGCGCTGCTGGCATCCTTTGCCGCCCTTGGGTTGACCCCGTGGATTGGCAAATGGATCATGGCGTTTCTTAAGCGCCGCCGTGCCTATGCGGGCTGGACCAAACCCAAAAAATATGATCGCAATCTGGTCGTCATCGGCGCCGGCGCGGCGGGACTGGTTTCATCCTATATAGCCGCAACCGTCAAAGCGAAGGTGACGCTGGTCGAGGCGTCGAAAATGGGCGGAGACTGCCTGAATTATGGCTGCGTCCCGAGTAAGGCGCTGATCAAAAGCGCCAAGGTCGCGCAGCAGATGCGCCACGCCGACACTTATGGGCTGACCAACCACGAGCCGCAGTTCAGTTTCAAAGCGGTGATGCGCCGCGTTCACGACATTATTGCCGCCATCGAACCGCATGACAGCGTCGAACGTTATACCGAATTGGGCGTCGATGTGGTCAAGGGCTATGCCCGCATCATTGACCCGTGGACAGTCGAGATCAAGCGCAATGATGGCGAAGTTCAGCGGCTTACCACGCGGTCGATCGTCATCGCAGCGGGTGCCGAGCCCGTTGTCCCCGACATGCCGGGCCTCGCCGATAGCGGCTATGTCACCAGCGATACCTTGTGGGAAGAATTTGCACGGCTCGATAATATTCCCGAACGTATCGTGGTGCTCGGCGGCGGTCCGATTGGTAGCGAATTGACCCAAGCCTTTGCCCGTTTGGGTGCAAAGGTCACACAAGTCGAACGCGGTGACCGCATCCTGGCGCGCGAAGACCCTGAAGTGTCCGACCTCGCGCGCACCGCGCAAGAACAATCGGGTGTCACGCTGCTCACCGGACATCATGCAGTACGCATCGATACGACAAAGGCCGGCAAGCAGATCATTGTCGAAAGTGGCGGCATCGAAACGGCGGTCCCCTTTGACGCGTTGGTCGTCGCGGTGGGACGCAAGGCGAGGCTGACCGGCTATGGCCTAGAGGA
Source organism: uncultured Alphaproteobacteria bacterium (assembly GCA_963844225.1). Taxonomy (GTDB): domain Bacteria; phylum Pseudomonadota; class Alphaproteobacteria; order Sphingomonadales; family Sphingomonadaceae; genus Sphingopyxis. Next base: position 3,645 of record CAWJNG010000001.1, read on the forward strand.
TCTGGGCATCGATACCGACCGGACTGTCATCACCGATGACTATCTCGCCACCGTCTATCCCAACATCTTTGCCGCAGGCGACGTCGCTGGTCCCTATCAGTTCACGCACACCGCATCGCATCAGGCCTGGTTTGCAAGCGTCAACGCGCTGTTCGGGCAGTTCAAACGTTTCAAGGCCGATTATCGCGTCATCCCCTGGACCACCTTTATCGATCCAGAGGTCGCTCGCGTCGGGCTAAATGAAAGTGAAGCGACCGAAAAGGGCATCGCGCATGATGTCACTGTCTATCCGATGCACGAGCTCGACCGTGCCATTGCCGAAAGCGCGACCAAGGGCTTTGTCAAAGTGTTGACCGTTCCCGGCAAGGATAAGATTTTAGGCGTCACCATCGTCGGCGACCATGCCGGCGAATTGTTGGCAGAATATGTCCTCGCCATGAAGCATCGACTGGGACTGAACAAAATCCTCGGCACCATCCACACCTATCCGACGATGGCAGAGGCCAATAAATATGTCGCTGGCGAGTGGAAGCGCAAGCAGACGCCCGAGCGGCTGCTGAAATGGGTTGAACGCTATCACGATTGGCGAAGAGGTTAGCGCGGGCAGGCAGGCTGCAACGGCGCATTATTATGGTCTGGCTTGGGCCGGATCGTGCGCCGTTTCCAACAGAGCCTCGATCTCGGCTTGCGTACGCGGCCCTATCTGACGCGCGGTTTCTGTGTGACCACGATATATTATCATCGCGCCATAGCTTTTGAGGCCAAGCTGTTTCCACGCCGCCTTGGGGCTGTGCTCGCGCAACCGGAACACGAGGGTGAAGGCATAGCGCGGATTTCTCAGGACCTGCTGCAACGACGGGGACTGAATTCGACACGTGAGGCACCAGCCAGCATATGATTCAACCAGTATCACCCGGCCTTCCGCCTGCGCGCGTGCAAAAGTCTCCGCATTAAAATCTTGCGGCTGGGCTTCAGCGAGCGTCGCCGAGACTGGAAGGCTTGATCCGAATAGCAGGATGCCACTGATTAAGACGAGGCGGAGAGACATGCGCGAGATCCTGTTCTGATTGCAACCAACATGGTCCGGTGCGGGCTCCTTCACTATTACGCCGCAGGACAATGATTGTGTAACCAAAGCACGCGTCACACCGAAGAAAAGTCAGAAAGATATTAGAAAATCCATGCCCGCCGAGTTATTTCTCGCTGCGAATGAAAGGAATTGCGAGCGCTGACGACTAATTTCCCAATACAGTATAACCCTTGCCATCGACTGTCGTCACCGGAGACACGCATTGACTTTTTCCCATCGGGCCTGGCTGGGCAGCTCCCTAACTGCTTGCGCCATTTCTCTATCCTCACCCGCCCTCGCACAGCAAGCGGGTCTTCAAATCGCAGTTGTTGATGCCGACTCCGGCGCGCCGGTCGCCGACGCCGTGGTCATGGTCAGCAATCCCGCCATCGGTCTTCAACGCGAATTGCGCAGCAACGCTCAAGGCATGATACGGCTCGAAGCCTTGTCGACAAGCGGCGCCTATATTGTCTCGGCTCCCGCCAGCGCCGATTATCAGGCGTCAGAAGCGCAAGCGGTGACATTAAGGTCCAACTTTGCGCGCAGCGTGACCCTGCAACTGACCCGAGAGGGCGCCGCTGCGATTGTCGTAACCGCCAGCCGCGCTGTCACCGGCATCAACACCGTCAATGGCGAGATTTCAGCCTCCTTGTCTGCCGATGAATTACAGGCATTGCCCATCGAGGGGCGCGATGTCATCGGTTCGCTGGTCCGCCTGCCCAATGTGGTAGCATCGACAGGGTTTTTTCCGGAATCACCAGGCATATCGATCAACGGCTCGAACGGCCTCGACACAAATTATCTGATCGACGGGCTGGACAATAACGAGAATTTTCTGGGCGGGCCGAAATTCCCCGTTCCGCTAGGCTTTACGCGCGAAGTGACCGTGCTCGCCAACAGCTACTCGGTTGCTTATGGCCGTACTCCCAACGGGATCGTCAATTACACATCGCCGTCGGGCACCAATGAATATCATGGCGAAGTTTATACGCTCATTCGTCCCGGTCGACCATTTGATGCCCATTCGGCCTTTCCCCGCCGCGACTTGTCGGGCAATCCTGTCGGAGAGAGTTTCGAACGCTATCAGGCGGGGGCCAGCGTCGGCGGTCCAATCGTCCGCGACCGCACATTCTTCTATGCAAATTTCGAAGCGACCCGCGACCGCAATACCCAGATTGTCGACGCGCCCCAGTTGGGGACCGTCGCCAATGTCACCGGCAATAATGAATTCTACCTCGGATCGCTGCGGCTCGATCATCGGCTGACCGACGACTGGACAATCGGACTACGCACAAATATCGGGCGCGTGACCATCGATCGGCCCGGCGGCGGGCTAGGCGGCGGCAATGTGACCTTTCCAACCGCTGGTTCCGATCAGGACCGTTTCTCGACCGTCGTCGCCGCGACCGTCAGCTATGCGGGTGATGAATGGAGTTATGACGGAGCATTGCAATTCAGCCGCTTTCGCTGGAATTACGGGCAGGCCAAAGGTCCGCCGGGACCGCAAGTCACCATCCGCGACCCGAGCGGTCTGGCCGTCGGTGTCGTCGGCAATCCCGGCTTTGTTTTCAACGAACTGGAAAAAAGCTGGCAAACCACCCACCGTTTGCAACGACGCGCGGGCGATCACCGGGTCAGTTTCGGGATCGACTTCATCCGCTCCAACTTCAACTTGCAGGGCGGCGGCAATCCCGACGGCAATTTCACTGTCAACCTGACGCAAGCACAGCTGACGAGTTTGGCAAACAGCGGCAGAGGGCTCGACCTTGACGCTGCCGATGTGCTGGCGCTCAATCCCGCGGTCGCCAACTATGCGGTCGAGCTTCGTCCGCAAAGTTTTGGCACCGGCCAGTCCCAGCTCGCCCTTTATGTCGAGGATGAGTGGCAACTCTCGCACCAACTGACCGCCACTTTTGGCCTGAGGTGGGATTATGACAGTCTGACCGCCAAGGGCGGCAAAGGCGGCGACAAAAATAACTTCGCGCCGCGCCTTTCGGTCAATTATCGCCCCGATGCCCGCAGCTCGCTGCGATTTGCGGCGGGTCTGTTCACCGGCAAACTCTCCTATGCGGTCATATCAGATGGTCTTCAACGCAACACCAGTTCACCTGGCTTTCTGTCGCAGTTGGGCCAACTGCAGACGCTTGGCCTAATTCCTGCGGGTACAAAACTTGCGGATGTGACATTCGACGGCAATCTGACGGCGTCACCCGCTTGCACGACGGTCGCAGCCTGCCCCTCCCCCGCTACTGTGCAAGCGTTGCGCGACAGCGCAACGCTCAACGAAGGCCGCATCCTCAACCCGAACGGATATAGCAACCCATACAGCCTGCAACTCAGCGCTGGTTATCAGTTCCAGGCGACCCGCACGATCAGCCTGAGCGCCGATGTAATTTACAGCCGCACACATAATTTGTTGCGGCTCCGCGACCTGAACGCCCCGTCCTCCTTCATCCCCAACGCCGCCAATCTCACCGCCGCCAACATCGCGCTTCTGCGCGCACAGCCCGACAATGCAGCGCGCCTTTCTCTGGCGCAGACGCTGGGACTCGTGCGCTCGGTCGCCGAGGCCAACGCGACGCGACCGGTGGCGCTGGTTCCGGGCGGCGCGACCCAGATCACCGTCTCGGAAACCGATGGTACCTCCACCTATCGCGCGCTTAACCTGCAAGTGAACAAGGTGCGCGGCGGCGGCGATTATGCGCTACGCTTGTCCTATACATTGTCAAAGCTGACTAACGACACCGACGACATCAACTTCCGCGCCTCGAACGCCAACGACTTTGCGGCGGACAAAGGGCCGTCCGCCAATGATCGCCGCCATGTCATCTCTGCAGTGGCGTTCCTTTATCCCTTGGACGGGCTGACATTCACCGTTGCGGGGCTGTTCCAGTCGGGACAGCCGGTTAATCTGGTGCCTGATGCCGCAATTTTCGGAACACAGGACCTGAACGGCGACGGCGCATCCTTTGGCGAAAATTTCATCGGCAATTCAGATCGCTATCCCGGCGAGACGCGCAATTCCGCTCGACTACCGTGGTCGGCAACGGTCGACATCGGGGTTCGCTATGCCCTTCCCGCCTTCGCCGGTCGGCTGGAAATATCAGCCGATGTATTCAATATCTTCAACGCCAATAATGAATCGGGCTTTGCGAATGCGGCAACAACGTCCAATCAGATCCAGTTCGGCGGAGACGTTCCCTTTGTGCAACGCAATGCCGGACCACCACGCCAGTTCCAATTCGGCGCGGCGTGGAAGTTTTGAGGGGGTAGCGGGTGGCGATCATGCAACAAGCACAAGGATTGATCGGCATGACGCTGATCCTGCTGATCGCATGGGGTCTGTCCGAAGACCGCGAGGCGCGCCCAGGCTGGCGCTGGATCAGCGGCGCGGTGCTGCTCCAAATCTCGCTTGCGCTGATTGTGACGCGCGTACCCTTTGTCTGGGCCATTGTTGGCCTCGCCAATAGCGCCGTCTCGGCGATTGAATCGGCTACGCTGGTCGGGTCGAGCTATATGTTCGGCTATACCGGCGGCGCCCCCATCCCCTTTTTGCTAAAGCCCGGCGCAGACTCGCCGGTGATCGTAGCGTTTCAAATCCTGCCATTGATCATCACCTTTTCCGCCCTCTCAGCCTTGCTGTGGCATTGGGGCGTGTTGCGCGCGATGGTGCGCGGTCTGTCTTGGGGCCTGCGCAAGACGTTGGGGGTCAGCGGTGTAGTCGGGCTGGGAGGCGGCGCAACGATGTTTCTAGGGGTTGTGGAATCACCGCTAGTCCTGCGTGCTTGGTTCGACCGGATGACCCGCGCCGAGCTGTTCACCATCATGGTGCTGATCATGTCGACGATTTCAGGCGCAATTCTCGTGCTTTACGCGACCACACTATCAAAAGTCCTGCCCAATGCTGTGGGCCATATGATCGTCGCCTCGCTGATTTCCCTGCCCGCCGCAGTGCTCGTCGCGCGGTTGATGGTGCCAGGTGATGGGATAGCAAGCGCCGACGATGCCAAGCCCGATTTGCGCTATGAAAGCAGCATGGACGCGATCATTCGCGGTACCGCCGACGGCGTGACGCTGGTTCTGGCGGTTATCGGCATCATCATCGTTGTTTTTGCCATGGTCAATCTGGTTGATCAGATGCTGGCGTCGCTTCCCTTTGTTGCGGGGGAACCTCTTGACGCTGAAACGTGGCTTCGGTTGGCTGTTCGCGCCGTTGATGTGGTCGATCGGCGTGCCATGGGATCAGGCGCCAGCGGCGGGCGCGCTGATGGGAACCAAATCCATCCTCAACGAATATGTCGCCTATCTGGACCTTGCCGCCCTTCCCGCCGGAACGCTCAATCCGCGCAGCCTGTTGATCGTCACCTATGCGCTTAGCGGCGTCGCCAATCTCGCCAGCGTCGGCCTGCTCGTATCGACGGTCGGGGCGCTGTCACCGGCACGACGCAAAGATGTGGCGGCGCTGGGGATGAAAAGCTGGCTCGCGGGCAATCTTGTCTCTGCCATGACCGGCGCGGTCATCGGTCTCGTGACGCTGGTCTGACCCATGTTTGACGCCAAGATCCGCCCGCTGATTGATCCGCCGCTCAACGCCATGGGTCGCCGTCTTGCCAGTTGGGGCATTGGCGCCGACCAAGTGACAATCATCGGGATGCTGGTCGGACTGTCCGCCGCCGTCGCCATAGCACAGCAACTTTATGGCCTCGGGCTTGGGCTTATATTGGTCAGCCGGCTGCTCGACGGGCTCGACGGGGCGGTCGCCCGCGCGACACGGATGACCGATTTTGGCGGCTATCTGGACATAGTGGCCGATTTTGCATTTTATGTAGCGGTGCCGCTGGGCTTTGGCTTTGCCAACCCCGCCAACCTCGCCGCTGCGCTGCTATTAGTCGCCGCATTTGCCCTGACCGGCGTCAGCTTTCTCAGCTTTGCGGTTATGGCGGCGAAGCGCGGGCTAGAAACCAGTGCGCATGGACAAAAGAGCTTTTTCTACAACACCGGGTTAGCCGAAGGGACCGAGACCATCGTCACTTTTGTCCTTATGTGTCTGTTTCCCGCCCAATTTGCCGTGATCGCCATCTTTTTTGCGGCGCTTTGCGGTATCACCGTCATCCAGCGCAGTGTCGCCGCCTATTTGACCTTTAGATAGTCAGCCTCATGACGTCGTGATTTGGGCAACCCCGACGAGTTTTCAGCCGTTACCGCAACCTTTGGAATAAGCCGCTGCGACCCACTATGGAGACGGCCTGAGGACATTGGATTCCCGCCTAATGTGGTACGACTTCGTGATTGAACCAACTCATGGAAGCCTACGAATTGCGCCGATCGAGATCGGTAGCGAGATTCTGCGTTGCGGTGCTTGTTTTCGCCCCGACACGCTGGTAGAGGCGCCGCTTGTTGCCGCTTTAGCTCAGTTGGTAGAGCACATCATTCGTAATGATGGGGCCAGAGGTTCGAGTCCTCTAAGCGGCACCACCCCTTCCACAAGGCAAATGCGAGAGATAAGGCTGAAAGGCCTTTCCGGTGGGAACCGATTGGGGTCCTGCTGGGGTCGCCTTCGGCTGAGGAAATGGTCTGACCCACGTTAGGCCACTTCCAAAGCTAATCGCACCGATGCCAGTGTCGCGGGTAGGGGCTGTGAGTGAGTGGCATTCCAAGTTGAATAGATTCGGGCCATTCAATGTCTGGCTCCATAGGTTGTGGCCCTCCACGAAAGACCGACGCGCTCATTGAATATCCAGGCGTTGCAGAAATTTGGTGGCTGCCCTTGGCTGATCCCCGATCCGGAAAGGCGGCAGCCTTTGGTGTCGTTCAAACACAGCTGGGACACGGCGCGAAAGGATACTGGCCTTGAGGGGCTCCATGTCGATGATCTGCGCCACACTGCAGCATCGTTGATGGCGGCCTCGGCGCTCGATTTTACACGATTGGCAAAGTGCGGGTCATGCCGATTATATGTCCACCACCCGTTTCTCCCATCTGACCAATGACACGCTGCTCGCCGCTGTTGAAGCCGGTGCTGCCAGAATGGACGGTGCCTTTCTCCCGGCACTATAACCGCCACAAGGACGGGACCTGCGCATCAAACGCATGGTTCGGTCCGATAGTGTGCGGCAAGCAGACAAGTAAACGCCGCCAACCTAGGGTCGGCGGCGTTCTAAACTTGGTTGGTTTCTTATGCGAAGGACACGGAAACGTTAGGCTTCCGGCGTTGAGCCCGCATCGCTCCACCGACCGCAAAAAACCCTAGGAGAAGAAGTGCCCATGTCGCTGGCTCGGGGACGGCAGCAACCGAAAGCGAACCAACCGAGTTGCTGGTATACTGCCCACCGGTCTCTTGATAAAGTTCATAGTTACCATTTTGGCTGAACAAGTTATAACGTGATGTCGCCGAACCAAAATAAAGCCCAGCCAAAGATACAAATGGCGATGACGGCTTAAAAGCATTGTCGATGTTAAACAAGTTATCGGGTGTGTTGGTCGGAGTAGGTGTACCAGACACATTAATTAACCCGGTTATAACATCGCTGCCAACCGTTCCAATAGCTGAAAGCACGTTAAAGGTACCGAAGACATTAGGAATGTCGCTTGTTGTGATAGTTATTGAAGCTGAATTTGTTGCAGCACCACCCGTTCCAGAAAAGCCCAACAAAAATGTCGCTGCGCTGGCAGGTGTCGATGCGATGAGTGCAGACGCCGACATCATCAAAGCAATTTTCTTGAAATTCTGCATATAACTCGCCCTATTTTCGCTGAATTCGAACCGAATTTGGTTGTTTTCACAGCCGATTCGGTACCTTAACACTTTTTTAACAACCTACAAGATGTCGGAATTTCTTACACGATTCGTGACATACCTTGGTTTTTCACCCCATCTAGGGCAAGAATTGCGTTACCTCGTTGAAGAATCCGAGGTTTAGACAAATCATTCAGCTCTGTGGGTTTGCGTATTTTTCGTCCCAAAACAGTACAACAGTACACATAATAAGCCTAAATGTTCGCAAAATCATGTTGTTATGCTATTTGTCTGACTGTCGAGTCGCGCCCCGCGTTCAACGCATTCAACCCTACGCAGTGCGAGATGCATGCAAACAACATCAGTCTTCGTGAACCGCGAGCGGTTCGTCTGACATCTGGAGCTGCTCTATGAACCTCAAATATTTAGTCACGGCTTGCTGCGCTTCGGTTGCGCTGGCCTCGCCTGCACACGCAACTGTTGTCATTGACGGGTTTTCTCTCAACACTGGATCATTTGGTGCCGCGACGGGCGTCCATTCAACCGGAACGCAATCCGGCACGACCTTGAATGGCTTTGTCAATACTGATGGGTCTGGGGTGACGTTCAGTTCTACCAGCGCACTAAAGATAACAGGGAGCGGGGAAGCAACGGTCCTTCCAGTTTCCGGTTCCATCACCAATCTCAACGTGTTGTTCGAAAAGGCCTGGAACAACGTTACCTTCAGCTTTGCTGGCTCTACCGGGACTTTTTTGCTGTTAGTGAACGGGAGTTCGCTGTTTAGCTCTCCGGTATGCAACATTTGCACCATCGGAAACGGTCAAAACAAATTCACGCTCAGCGGAAACGGGATCACCAGCCTCGCGTACACCTTCAATCCTGGGGTGGACACGGCAAAGCAGTTCCGAGTCGAAGGAGTGTCACCTGCTGTTCCTGAGCCTGCTACATGGGCAATGATGCTACTGGGCTTTGGCGTTTTAGGTTTCGGAATGCGCCGCCGTAGCAAAGATAGAGTGCGTGCGCGTTTTGCTATGTAAGCTAACGCTTTGCAAATTTTGACGGATAAAGGAGGTGGCTTCGACCTCCTCTTTTCATTGTGGTCGCTTTCGTTATGATGCGGCCAGAGGTTTGAGTCCTCTAAGCGCACCACCCCTTCCACACGGAAATTGCCAGACATAAGGCCGAAAGGCCGTACAACGGGGTACCAGTTTGGGTCCTGCTGGGGTCGCTTTGGGCTGAGAAAATGGTCTGACCCACGTTAAGCCACTTCCAAAGCTAATCGGACCGATGCCAGTGTCGCGGGTAGGGGCTGTGAGTGAGTGGCATTCCAAGTTGAATAGATTCGGGCCATTCAATGTCTGGCTCCATAGGTTATGGCCCTCCACGAAAGACCGACGCGCTCATTGAATATCCAGGCGTTGCAGAAATTTGGTGGCTGCCCTTGGCTGATCCCGGATCCGGAAACGCGGCAGCCTTGGGTGTCGTTCAAACACAGTTGGGACACGGCGCGCAAAGATACTGGCCTTGAGGGGCTCCATGTCGATGATCTGCGCCACATTGCAGCATCGTTGATGGCGGCCTCGGCGATCGCGACCTATACACGGTCGGCAAGGTGTTGAGCCATGCCGAACCGCCCGTTAATCGCATCTGACAAATGACACGCTGCTCGCCGCTGTTGAAGCCGGTGCTGCCAGAATGGACAGTGCCTTTCTCCCGGCACTATAACCGCCACAAGGACCGGACCTGCGCATCAAACGCATTGTTCGGTCCGATAGTGTGGGCAAGCAGACAAGTAAACGCCGCCAACCTAGGGTCGGCGGCGTTCTAAACTTGGTTGGTTTCTTATGCGAAGGACACGGAAACGTTAGGCTTCCGGCGCTGAGCCCGCATTGCCCCGCCGACCGCAAAAAACCCTAGGAGAAGAAGTGCCCATGTCGCTGGTTCTGGAACCGCTGCTACCGCGGAAGAGGTTATCGGCCCATCATTGTCAGGAAACCCACCAGGGGACAATGTGCTGTTCAATTCGAATAACGACGTTCCATTGAAATATACGTTGAAATTGGGTCCACCCAATGTTGAGTATGAAAGCCCACCGAAATTGGTAAAGGGGAATGCCGAAGAGAACGCTTGCGTGGCACCAGCATAGGTGGATAGGCCAGTTACGGCGATACCATTTCGAGTTCCGGAAATTGCTGTCGCGATTCCCCCACTTTCAGTTATGAGCAAGCTCGCCGTGAAAGGACCGTTCGTTGTGCTCGTTCCAGCATAATCGAATATAAATGTCCCTGCGCTTGCAGGTGTCGATGCAATGAGTGCAGACGCCGACATCATCAAAGCAATTTTTTTGAAATTCCGCATGTACCTTACCCCGTTTTAAGACAAATCAAATCGGATTTGGTTGCTTTCGCAGCCGATTCGGTACCTTAACATTTTATTAAGAATGCACAACATGTCGAAATTTCTTACACGCTTTGTGATGTAAACCCTGGCTTTCATCCCAGCTAGGATAAGAGTTGAGTTGCCTCGTTGAACTGAGGACCCCTATTTCAGACGCATCACAATAAGAAAGGGATGGGTGGTAATCGCTTTTGCAACTTGATGGCCAAAGCTGGCACAAAACCGTCATTTCCGCGCTGTTGCAAAACCAAGCACAACAAATCGCATCGCGGTGGCCACTCTATACCCACTTATTGGCGCGGCAGCATGCTAGCATTCTCGTCGGTGCGGCGCTCCATGGGCTGAAACCCCTTCGTCTGTGCCGATTTGGCACAGATAGCCGCTCACTTAACTTAGGTTTAGTGCGCAATTATCTCCATGGCGCGGAGGAGGTGCGGAAAATGAAAAATCAGACAAAATAGGTCACTTCAGCGTGTTAGCCCTATGCCCAAAGTTACGGTGATCTCCGGCCTGTTGAGGACAAACTTTGCAAATCAGCGTCAGGGCGCGGGCGTCGCCAGCATGGTTTCCATCATTGCCAACGCCGCTTGCTTGCCGATCCGCGCGATCAACTTGCGGTCGGTCTCATCGCCGAGTTCAAAGGTGGCGGTAGGAACGCGATAGGCTTCGTAGACCCAGGACTTAGCGGTCGGCAGGCCCGGATTATGGCTCGCATCACGTAAGACATGATAGCCCGGCATCCGTTCCTGATAGCGCCCCAGCCAGGAGGCAGCGAAGCCTGGGGGATCGCTTATTTTGGCGTCAGGCAGGGTGTAGACGACATCCTTTTGGGTCGAATGAAAATCGAGAAATAGCCGCAGTGATCGGTTCGGATCATCGGCGATGCCTTTCAGTAGAATTTGCATCAATTTGGTTTCAGGCTGGGTAAACGGGCCCCAGTCGCGGTTAAGGTCGCGCCCGCCTGTTGCGTGGCGCCAATAGCCCCTAGCGACGCCATCAGGGTTGAGCATCGGTACCACGATCGTCGCGAAGCGGGCGCGATAGAGCCTTGCGAGCGGATCATCGGACAAGATCGCGTCGACAAAAGCGAACATAGCAAGAGCACCGCTGACTTCGGGGGGATGCTGGCGTCCGATCAGCACAACCTGTTCGAAGGGCGGGTTCGCAGCCGAGGTAATCGTCAGTTGGTCAATTGCACGACCTTCGGCCGACTGACCCAGTATCGTGCGGCTGGCATCGGTATGGAGTATCTTTGCTGCGAGCCAATGGTCATAGGTTGACGGAGCAACAATCTCTTCGCCCGCAACGAACAACGGATATCCGCCGAGCTTGACCTGAAGCTGGGCCTGTTTGATGCCATTTTCGTCGAACAGGGTTACATCCTTTTTGGCGAGCGCCTTCCAGTGCACGCCATCCTCGCTTGTTTTGGGCCAATAGCGGTGGCCGCAAATGGGGTAATTCAGCGTGACTTTAATCCGGCCGTGACCTTTGGCATCCGGTTGCGGGGTCAAGCGGAAGGCATACCAAGCGCTACAGTTTATTGGTGGACTATCTTCGGGATCCAGTGTGACTTCAAATTCGCGATCACTCGTCGCCTCGCAGCGCGCTGCTGCGCCGGTCGGAAAGCTGGTGTCGAGCCGGGCCACACTTGTCTGGCAGACAGTTGCGGTCGTGCCGGTTTTGGCTGTAGCCACATCAGTGGCGCGCACTTCGGCGGACTTGGGTGCAAGCATGAACGCCGCGATAGCAACAAAAAGGGCGTGACGGTTCATATCGACTTCACGTGCGCCACGCCCTTTTTAACATTTGGTCACCCTCAGAACTTTTTGCGAATTTCCGCAAAGATAGTACGACCTTTGCCGCTATGCTCGGCGCCATAATAGCCATAGCTTTCGTCGGCGATTGGCGGGTCTCGGTCAAACAAATTGTTCGCACCAATACGGATGCGCGTGTCACTCAGCGGACCTTTGCCCTTAAAGGCATAGCCAGCCGACAGGTTGACAACGAACCATGAATGGACCGGCAAGGAATCGCCGGCGACGTTGGTAGTGCTCGGATCAAGGAACTTGCCGGTATATTTGGCGAACAAGTCGATGCCGAAATCACCGATATCCCAGTTCAGTGATGTACTGAAGCGCCACTTCGGACGCCCGTCGATGAGCAGCAATTCGCCCAGACCCTCGACCGGAAAATTGCTATCTAGCAAGGCTTGACCATCGGCACTCGGCACCTGGAAGAATGACCGCAAGCGCGCGGCGTTGAAACGGAATTTAAAATCGCCGATGGGTGTTTTACCAATGTCGTAGTAAAGGCCAAAGTCGATGCCTGTGGACGTCCGGCTATCCAAGTTCAAATAAGGGTCGAGAATGAAGGTGATCGGGCCTGCAGGATTGGCCGCAAGACTTGATCCTGCGAACAAGGCGATAGTATCGGCATCGGCCGGATCGCGCAGCACATTGGGGTTGGAACTGCCCTGTGTTCGCAGCAACAAGTCAAGTGCGACCTGATTTTGGAAACCGAAAGTTCCGACCAAGCCCGTTTGCTTAATCCGCCAATAGTCGACAGTGAAGGCAAAGCCGCGAAATTCCGGAGGCGTAATCACGATACCGGCATTGATGCTTTGCGTGTGTTCAGGGTTCAGTGCATCGGTACCGGTACGCAGGCTGGAAATGCTGGTGCCAGCACAATCGTCGACGTTATTTATGCCAGCATCGCCTCTTTCAACGCGAGGCAAGCAGCGGACAAAATCGTCGGTGGTGTTGCTGCGTGTTGTACCGACGTCATTGACCTGGGCAAGGTTCGGGGCGCGAAAGCCCTTTGACCATGCTGCGCGCAATGTGACGGCATCGTTCAAGCCCCATGAAGCCGCAACGCGCGGCACAAAGGTGCTGCCCACATCAGAAAAGTTCTCGAAGCGGCTAGCCAACTGGACTTCAAATTTGCGAACCAGCGGGATGTCCATATCTTCGCTGACCACCGGTATGAACACCTCGGCAAAAGCCGAATAGACTTCGCGATTGCCCGACGTGTCCGGGCTTGGGCTGGTACCCAAAATATCGCTGGCATCGAAAGCGCCGGTCACAGAATTGGTAAAAGTTATCGTGCCATCGGCGCGCGGATCTCGGTCATCGATAAAAGTTTCACGGCGGGCTTCAACGCCAAGCGCGATACCTAAATCTCCTCCAGGAAGCTGAAAAAGATCATTGCGTGAGATTTTAAAGTCGGCCAGCGCCAGCGTCGTTTCGCCCTTACGGTAAACGTCGACCAGAAAACTATCGATCGTCGCCTGACTGTTGCGTCCACTCCCTTCGGTATTCGGGTTGGTCAGGCTGCCGCCGCTGAACGGGTTATACGCCGTTGCGTCAGTCCGGTTAATTGCCGCCTGATAGAGGGTTTGCGAAATACGCCGCGCGCGGTCTGTTGTGTTGGCTTGCGTATAAAGAATCGCGCTATCAAAATCCCATTCACCAATTTCACCGCGCAAACCGGCTAATAGTCGATAACTGTCGCCGGTCACCTGAATGACACGCGGTCCAGCGTCGATGGGGCGATAGCCCACTATTGTTACCGTGGCGCCGCTAGCAGGAACATTCGTGCCAGTAATGCGGTTAGGATTAGTGGGATCAGCCGCACCGAACGGATTGTAATAAGCTGTCGTCGAAATAGTTATCGGGGCGGCCCCAAGCGGAGATGATTGCTCGATCGTCCGGTTCAACTTGGAATAATAATAGGAACCTTCGGCATAAAATTCCATGCCATTGCCAAACTCATGGTTGAGCAAGGCATAGGCATTGTAACGATCGCGTTCCGAGTAGAGATTGGATACCGGCGCAGTGTCATAGCGCAGGTTGCTCGTTATGGCGCTCGTCGTACTGCCGTTATCGATACAGAGTCCGTTACCAATTTGGATATTGCACCCGGCGTCGGTCGACGGCTGGATGTGGAAATCATCATCGCCTACAAGATTAATGCTGCGGCTCGCCTTGAAACGTCCCCAGGGGGTGACTGTGCTGCGGTTATCGAGCTGGGAATCGCCTTCAAAGCTCGTTCCTTCGAAGAATCGTTGGAAATTATCGGTCGATGAAAAATCCTGCTCGGTCGCAAGGATGCCGTTGCCATGGAAATAGCTGCCATAAACGGTTAGATTGGTTTTCCCGCCGTTGAAGTCGAAACCGACGCCGCCGAAAAGATTATATTCAAACTGCGACGTGCTGTCCGAAAAATCATAGCGGCCTTGCAGGAAACCGCCCTTCATATTGCCTCTCAGCTGGGTATCGATAACCCCGGCGACAGCATCGGCGCCATAAATTGGCGATGCACCGTCGCGCAATACTTCGACGCGACGGACGGCGCCGGGTGGAATGGTGTTGGTGTTGGGAGACACGACCGGCACCAGAAGCTCGGTCTGGAAACCGGGGTTCAAGACCATCCGACGGCCATTGATCAGCAACAGAGTGTTGCCAGTGCCCAGATCGCGCAAATTGATCGATGCAACGTCACCGCGTGCCGCATTGGCGCTGCCGACAGTATTCTGATCATTAAACGCGGTCGCGCCAATTTGCGGGATCGAGCGGAACAATTCGTCGCCTGTCACCGCACCGGTTGTTTCGACGTCTTCCTCGGTCAACACAGTGACGGGAAGAATAGCGTCGATCTTGGCGCCTTTAATCTGTGAACCGATGACGACGATTTCTGCGTCGCTGTTTGAATCAGAGGGCGGCGCAGGCTCTTGGGCGCCCACCGTCGTGGTAAGCACGCAGGCCAATGCCGTCGAGCCTAGGTAACTTGATAACCTCAAAATGCGATATACAGTCATTATTGCCCCCTAAATTATAATATAGTTTCCCCGTTTGGTCTTCTTGTAATCAATTTTAACATCCAGCAACCCTCCCCGCGGGATGAGGCTTCGATTTTTAACCCCTGTGCTTTTTATGCAACAGCAGGCAGCACAATTGTCGCAGGGCTGGTCGAAGTCATGCGGAAGGAGCCTATATTTTGGCTGTTGCCGGTGACTTCTTTTCAACTGAAAATCGCGTCAGCCTTTTATGTCGTTGAAATGCAATTTGAACATCACAAGCTTTTCGATTGCTATGGAAACCGAGTGTTTTGGTTTCTCCTAGCCTATGTCGCGCTTGTAGGATTAGTCAGTCGATTGCTCATCGGGAACTTAGCAATTTGACTCGTTGCATATGTCGTTCTGCCATGTTGATTGCTGTTTGGTCAGGTCGACAAACCACACGGGGCGATGCTTTAGGCTTAGTCTGGCCGCATCCCCGCACAAAGCGGACGTTTACTGGAAGCTAATCCGGGCCGCATCGGCCGCAATTGCTCTTAGTGTCGGTTTTGTCCAACTTCGCGTGGGATTAAGGTTAGCGGTCCCATTGCACAGCTTGAATATAAGGACCTTTCGCGCCATAGCTTCTGCATGAAAAGCAGCGCAGGGGCGCAGTAGATGGCATTGGACGTAATAGGGGCAGGACCGGGGCGGACAGCCACCTTTTCGATGAAATTCGCGCTTGAACATATCGGCTTTGGACCATGTTACCATATGGTAGAAGTGTTCCGGAATGCCCGGCGCAATATCCCGCTCTGGCAGGATGTGGTCGACGGCAAGCCAGACTGGGACGCCATTTTCGATGGTTATCGCTCCGTAACTGACAATCCTGCCTGCGTGTACTGGCGCGAGCTGGCCGAGATATATCCAAAAGCGAAGATTGTGCTGACAGTGCGCGACGCTGAAGCCTGGGTCGAATCGTGTAATGAGACGATCAATTCGCAGCGCATGCTTGCATCGCTCGAAGGCAGCGACCTGCTAAAGATGCTACAAGGCACTTATCTTTGCCAATTTGGCGAGCATATCAACGATCCCGAATGGATGGCCAACTGGTACCGCGCCTATAATGAGGAGGTGATCAACACAATCCCGCCCGAACGGCTGCTCGTTTTCCATCCGAAGGACGGGTGGGAGCCCCTATGCGATTTTCTAGAAGTGCCAGTTCCGCTTGAACCATTTCCGCGGGTAAACAGCCGCGACGAGCTTGGCGGCGCATCGGACGAACATGGCGGTCTACCTTCCGATCCTGTACAGCTTGAGGCATTCGCTGGCGATTATATAGAAGGTCTTCGCAACAAAGCGTTTAGTTGAACGAGGGGCAAGTTCGCGTCCCATCCGTAGACGTTCGCAGTCAATGCGGGATGTGCCTCGGCGCTGCTGAAGTCAGAGTTGCAAAAATCAACGGTGCCTATTCCGGCGCTATAGCTGCCACTAGGGCCGGGTCTGTGCATCATTCGCCAGGGTCCGGTCGGTTTGCGAGCGGAGATTGCGCTCGCACCAACACCATTAAACGACGCCAGCTATATGCGCGACAATCCATGCAGAGGGCAGAAGCAGTGCCTGCGCCAATAATGTCCCGCCCACTCGGCTCAATGATAGCCAGGTGATTGTTCGCCGAAACATCGACTGGCTGACACGGCCACTCACAACATCATCGGTCATCACCGACAATTGTGGGTCGATGACCACAAACAGTAAGATCGTCGCGAACCCGTTGATCACGGCAGATAGCTGTGATGCGGTGACGCGATATTCGGGATTGAGATAGCCCGCATATAAGGAACCAATGACGCCGACGGTCAACAAGGCCTGGGCGATGACATTCAACGCAATAATCGTCAGTGAAACACCGCGGGGCTTTCGCAAATCGGTGATGTGCACTCTCGCGGGGATCGTCGCAGTTTTCCCCAAATAGCCGATTCCACCCTTGGTAAAAGCGTGCCAGATGAGACGCGGCATCGAACGGTGCTCATGGAAATGCGCAATCGCGCTGCTAAACCAGCGCTGGACGGTCGGAATGAGCAGGGCTCCAACAATGGTGGCGGCTGTAGTGGCCAACAATATAATACGAAAATCCCATAGAAGGCCTTCTCCGCTATTATTCGCCAGATTATTCTCGATGCGCTTGGCTAGGAAGGGACCCAGAAAGCTGTTCGATAGCCTCGACACCAGGACAAGGATGTTGAAGAGCGCAAAGGAGACCGCGATGCGACCCGTGCGCACGCCAGCAATCCGGGCTGAATAAGCTAGCGCGCCGATCAGATGGATCAAAAACGCCAGACCGCAGATGATGATGAGCTGCTGGTCCATGCAAATTGTCCTGAAAATTTAAGGGGAACCGTGAAAAGACGCGAAAGTCAGAGGATGTGCCCCTTATCTCAAACTGGCGTCGGCCAAAGTAAAATATCCATTTCCGTCGCTCTTTCATCATGTGCGCGTATTGGCCAGCGATCAGTCTGGCGCATAGTATCGTCTTGATCGGACCAAATTCATGGCGACGGCGATCGCGCCACTCGCATCGCGGGTGTCGCGGTAACGGGCATGGCTATCGTGCTAGCGACCTACTATAGTGCGCTGGCAACAATCGCTAAAGATGTGATTCGAGGCTTTACCGCTTTGAATGAAATGATGTTACGCTGCGGCGCCCACCAAGGGCTCGGACATGCGCGTTCATATCCATTGGAGAGAGACAGCTTGCGTTGTTACGCGGCGAGAGGAGCTCCGACAAGTTTGATGAACTCTTCAGCTGGAATTGGACGGCCGATATACCATCCTTGTGCATAGTCACATCCGATTTCGCGGAGCAGGCTCAGGACCATTTCATTCTCAACCCCCTCGGCCACGACCTGAAAACCGAGTTCGTGCGCCAAACTGATAGTCGAGCGGACCATCGCCAAGTCGCTCCTGTTCTCCTCAATGGCCAAAATGAAACTCTTGTCGATTTTGATTTCCCGCGCAGGTAAATGTTTTAGATAGCTGAGGGTCGATTGTCCGGTTCCATAATCGTCAATCGACAAATCTATTCCCATTTCGGCGAAGCGCTTCATGCCATCGAGAGCACGGTCGCGATCCTCTAAACTTGCAGATTCTGTGATTTCCAGCGTTAGCAATGCGGGCGACAAGCGCCCGTCAGTCAGGCGGTCATGGATGGCATTAACAAACTCGGTTTTAATTAAGAGCAGCGGAGATACGTTGACCGCGACGTTGATCGCATTTCCGCCGGCTTCCCAAGCCTGCGCTGATTCCATCGCCCGATCAAGCACGTAAAGTGTGAGGTCCATGATGCGACCACTGGCTTCGAGCTGCGGGATAAACGCATCGGGATAGATGTCCCCGCGTTCAGGGTGGCGCCAACGCACAAGCGCTTCTGCCGCTTCGATACTATTCTTCGCAATGTGAAGTTTCGGCTGAAATGCAACCCAGATATCTCCTGCGGCCATCGCATTATCGAGCTCGCCTGCGAGAGAGAGTCGCCAATCGCGCGACCCTTCCAGTTCAATACTATGGTCGTACCACAGATGACCATGGTCTTGTGCCTGATCCGCCGCCAGCAAGGAATGATCAATGGCGATGGAAACCCGAGTATCATCAAGCATGGCGCGGCCAAATGCATAGTCGAGTTGAACCTGACGTGCTGCAATTTCGATCGGGGGCTGCAGGAGCAAAGCTACCTGTTCAAAAAAATGGTCGGGTGGTGTGACCTTGCTAGCCGAAACACTGAACGCCAGCGTGTTTTCCTCCAGCCGGTAAACCGTGTCGACTCCGAAGGATTTGAGCCGGTCCACGATGCGCAAGATGAGTTCGGCGCCGCGCTCCTGGCCTAGCAAAGAAGCAACGTCGCCATAACCGCCAATCCGGGCAGCGATTATAGCCTGCCCTTCTTCAAGTAAGGCCAGATCACCTTCCAAGGCCCGACGATTGGGGAGCCCGGAGGATGGATCTGTACCTCTCAGATGATTGAAGGATGCCACCGCGTTCGTCACGCCCAGCCACGCGCCCCCCGCGAAAACCATGGCGAGGGCTGGCATCACTTCTACCGTTCCCCAATGAAGCATCTCCATGAGGAGAGGTATCAACAAATTTAGTGCCCCAACGGCCATCAACAGAGCGGTCTGTTGCCTATTTCTTAAAGAACAAGCCCACATCAACAATAGGAAGGTTGCAGCTAGCGGGATCCAGGGGCCGCGACTGATCGGACTGCTGCCCGCCAGCAAGGTCTCGGCAGCTAACAATTGGATCGCCGGGCCCGGTATGATGCCCCAGCGAGGGATGGGATAGCGATCGCCAAGTTCGATGGCCGAAGCACCTATTAGAACGCTCCGGCCCTTTAGTGCGCCAGCAGGGACTCGCCCAGCAATTAGATCACCATAGCTTATGTGTGGAATCGTTCCCGGATCAATCGCGGTATCAATGGGAAAGGTCGTCCCCACTTTGCCCGTGGCGCCAGCAAGCATAGCGCCAATCGAAGGGCGAGGAATGCCGCCCGTGGTAACGGCCGCGGGATAGTTTCGAACGAAGCCATCAGAATCGGAGAAAATATTCACGGCCGCGAGTTGAGCGTGGCGGCGAAAGGCCGGAAGCGGAAGGCTTTCAATTTCTTGGGTCGATCGTTGCGATGCATATTGCCGGAATGTCGGCAAAATTATTGGAATGGATGCTTGCTCGATAGCTGCAGCAAATTGGGCATCTTCATCGGCAACGCTATGCGAAGAGAAATCGACGTCGAATGCAACCGTAGAGGCCCCCGCGCGCTCGAGCATGCGGAGCGCGCGGCCATGGACGCTACGTGGCCATGGCCATTCATCAATCGCTTTGAGCGATTTGGCATCGATTTCTACCAACACAAGGCTGCCGCTTGCGGAATGCGTGCGCAGGGTATCGCGCATGCTATGCAGTCCGCGCTCGGCGCCTGCTCCTGCACCGGTGAAATATACCACGAGCGCTACAAAGACGCTGACAAGCAACAACAGTGCGCGGGGCGACGAACTTGACCGTCCCGTCTCAAATAAGCGCATCCAATAGCCCCTCTAGAGGTTCGACAACGGCGATTATGCGATCAGCGTGGAGGTCCCCCGCCTCCATTGCCTTTACCTTCCGTTGCCGCCGTCGCCGTTGCCGTTGCAGTTGCCGTTTCCGTTGCCGTTGCCGTTTCCGTTTCCGTTGCCGTTGCCGCTTCCGTTACCGTTCCCGTTGCCGTTTCCGTTTCCGTTTCCGTTCCCGTTACCGTTACCGTTGCCGTTTCCGTTTCCGTTGCCGTTGCCGCTTCCGTTCCCGTTTCCGTTGCCGTTGCCGTTGCCGCTTCCGTTTCCGTTTCCGTTTCCGTTTCCGTTTCCGCTTCCGCTTCCGTTGTCGTTGCCGCTTCCGATTCCGTTGTCGTTGCCAGTTCCGTTCCCGTTCCCGTTCCCATTTCCGTTACCATTGCCGGCTTTTTCCAAGGCGGCCGGGGTGGCTCCAGATGCCGCTACTGCGGTGTCAGTGCTTGTCGATCCACTTATCAGTCCGCCTGTTACGATCGCCAGCGACTTGGGCGCCTCGGCAACCGAAAATTCGATGACAGGCTGGTCAGTGAGATCGAAGCTGGGCGTGCTCGCGATTCTGTCGTCATTCTGGTTGATCGATGATGTCTCGTCCGATGTTGACGCTTGAGGGGTTACCATGGGCGACTGGAAAGTCCGGGTTTCTTTGCCCTGGATCGTCAACCGTCCAAGGTCGCTCGCACCGATAATCGCGACACTTCCCGGCATCACTAGGTCCCGGGCACCGCCATCAAGGGTTGAAACCTCGACAGCACCCTCGACAACTTGCACTGAGGATCCGGTTCCGTCCACAGTCACGCTGAATGTCGTCCCCTTGACCACAGCCGCCAGATACGGCGTCTTTACTCCAAAATGAGCTTTGGATTTCTTGGTCACGCTGAAAACGACGTTGCCGACACTTTCGAAAAATTGCAGCAGACCGCTGCTCGGTTCAGGATCGGCAATCTGCAGCTTACTGTTCGGTGCGACGACGGCATATTCGTCGCCATGAACCAGAACCGCGCGTGCATTCTCTCCGGTAGAAATGATATCACCAATTTGCAATTGGCCGCCGCGACTGGCGACTTTGCTCGTAGTTCCATGAGTAATGGTGACGCCTGCCGACGCCTCCGAGATGGTCCAGCCGGTCGATTGTGCGTGCGCTGTCCCTGCGATAAACACACTGCCAAGCAGCGCGAGTTTAATCAGCTGCGTTGAAGCCATGATGTCGTTCCGATCTAAAAGATGAGCGGAAAATGCCCACCGAAGTTCCATGACTTAGCAAGTTGTTGTAAAAGAATTATCAATGAAGACTGGTTAATGGCGTTTGCATGTCTTGCTCCCGCCTTGTCACCGCGCTCGCGGTCTCTTTCATCTTTCCGTCCATTGTGTTCGGCCAAGAAGTGCCTGCCGCGCGGAGCGATCCAGGTGTCGTTGGACGTGCCACGATGCCAACGGAGGATAAGGACCCATCCGAAGATAGGGGCCGTATCATGTCACCGCATGAGCGCGACCGTGAAATACTCTCGGGCGTGACCGTCGGAGCTGTTCACGTGACGGGGGCATCCAATATCGCACCAGCAAAATTTGCTGCAGCGATTGCGCCTTTTGTCGGTCGAACCTTTTCCGGCGATGATACACAGGATTTGTTGAGCGCCATTTCCGGGGTCGCCCGCAAAGAAGGCTATATATTTGCGACGAGCAGGATCCCGCCGCAAAAGTTGGCTTTCGGTGTTCTGACCATCGAACTGGCGGAAGGTCGCATCGACGAGGTCAGGCTAACAGGCGATCAGCAACAAGAGGTTTCCCATCGCCTAGCGCCACTAGTCGGTCAGCCTGCGCGTGAGGAATATCTCGATCAGCTTTTGATGGCTGCATCAGACATCCCCGGCGTCTCCATCGGCAAGCTGCGCTATAGCGTCGAGAGTGGAAAAGGGGTGCTCATCGTCCCGGTCAGTTATGACCGGATCAAAGCCTGGGCCATGATCGACAATCGCGGATCAAAGGCGCTTGGCCCTGTCCGCGTCCAGCTAGGTGCCGAGGTCGCTGCGCTACTAGCGGCTGACGATCGGGTCACCGTTCAAGGCGTCGTAACTCCGACACATCCCGGCGAGTTAACGGTACTGCATGGCCGCTACGGCTATATATTTCCCGGTTCGTCCACTGAACTAGCAATCTCTACAACCTATAGCAGGACCGATGCTGGCGGACGGTGGCAAAGCTATGATCCGCGTGGAAATAGCATTGGCTTCAATGCGAGCATTACCAAGGCAATCAAGCGAGGTCGGTACGATAGTCTTTGGGCCTCGCTTGATTTCAATTACATAAAGGTGAACCAATGGTGGGTCGGCAGTCAAAGTCAGCGCGACCGCGTGGCGTCCGCCAACATTTCGCTCAACGGCTACACTCCTGTGGCCGGGGGAAGACTGCGCGCGGGGGCCAGTCTGAGCAAAGGTTTGACTGTCTTTGGGGCAACCGAGCAGGGTGACCCCCTTGCCTCGCGCGCGGGCGCCGGATCCGACTATATTGTCATTCGAACTTGGGCGAACTGGGTTGGCAACCTTGCCGGCCCGGTCAGTGCACGTTTCGCAGTCACCAGTCAGCTGTCATCCGATCCATTGCTCGCGATTGATCAAATCTCAATCGGCGGCCCTTATTTCGGACGCGGGTATGATTTCAATGAGCGCGCTGGAGATGAGGGCGTCCTTGCATCGGGCGAATTGCGCACAGGCGTATTTGACCGTGACAGCGGCCCGTTGCGGTGGGCACAGATTTACGCTTTTGCCGATGCAGGCGTTGTCACCGATCTGAGCGATTCTTATGGCACAGGCGATCTTTATTCTGCCGGTATCGGTGCGCGAATAAAATTAGCCAGAGAACTGCGCTTCGAGGTGGAAGCGGCGTTCCCGATCAACGAGCCACGCTATGATACCGCTGACAAACGTCCCAGAATTTCGGCGACCCTAGGCATTTCCTTATGATCAGCCGGTCACCCTACGCCTAATCAATCAGCTCGCAGCCATGCCGTAACTTTACACTCCAACCGTCAGCAGGGATTGGGAGCCAAAGCTGAGCCTGGCGGCAAAGCGGAAAGTCCAAATCATCCCTCTACGTCGTTGGATGAGCGCCGCAGGCTCAATCCATTGCTCATGGGCGCTTTCCTTGCTCTCATTCGAACGACACTCATTGCCCGCGCATTGGAACAATGGGTTAAGCTTTTCAAATAACCGACATCGAATTGATAACTCTTCGAAAATTGCATCCCAAGTGAAATAGAGGCGATCCAATCAGAACTTTGATCAATATTTCCCCTCATTCTTCTTGGTAAAATGGGACCTAAATTTAGTATTTATCCTTTGGGGCATTCGCCAAACTGGTCCGGACTGGCCGCTTGAATCCGTGCATTCCCATCCACCACTGGAAAGCAATCACGGCCCCCTTCGCGGGTTGAAGCAGAAAAATCATCAGAATAATCGCCAGCGGCAAAATTATCGCCATATCGCCCCAAATCGGCAGATTGCTGTATTTTACGAAGGAAATGATGATTGGCGCCATAATATGGCCGGTAACGATGATCGATAAATAGGCAGGAAAATCATCGGCTTGTTGGGGCGACCAATCCTGCTCACAACGAGGGCATTGATCAATCGGTTTCAAGAATTTCGCA
Organism: uncultured Alphaproteobacteria bacterium; assembly: GCA_963844225.1. Classification (GTDB taxonomy): domain Bacteria; phylum Pseudomonadota; class Alphaproteobacteria; order Sphingomonadales; family Sphingomonadaceae; genus Sphingopyxis. Next base: position 27,363 of record CAWJNG010000001.1, read on the forward strand.
AAGAGTCGTGATCGATCACAACTCGGGCAGCGCCCGCGAAAGCCGCGCGCTAAAGCCTGAAATGCTGTTTCCGGCAGGTGCCATTGGTCGTCCAGCGGGGCGGTTTGCTGCAATGCGGGATCGCACCTGTTTTGTTGCCTATGTTCATTACGGAAAAGGCGGTCAACAAGCGTTTCGAACTCAGCCATCCCCATGTTCCTGTTCCGCGCTTTTGGGATTTGGGGTCGTGCTTGCCGCGAGCGCCGCCTTCTCATTGGCCTGATCATGCGATCTGCCGCCAGCAATCGTGACTGCGACAAAAAGGGCCATGAGTATGATGGAAATGACGATAATGGCGATAATCACCATGCTGACCTCCAATAAAGACGCGCTCGATAATGACAACTGAAAAGTTGGTATACAGCTAAAATATCATATGTTAAAGCTAATATTTGATGTATAATATATCAGGAGTACGAGATGATAACCTCCCACCAAATGCGCGCAGCACGAGCCTTGCTCGGTATTGACCAGCGACAACTAGCGCAGCTTGCTGGACTGTCTTTGCCGACAATTCAGCGAATGGAAGCATCGGGCGGACAAGTTCGCGGCATTGTGGACACGTTGGTCAAGGTCATCCGTGCCTTTGAAGATGAGGGTGTCGAACTCATCGGCGACAATGCACCGAGCACGGGCAACGGGCGAGGCGTTCGTTTACGGGAAAATTTGGCTGGGAAATCGACAGGCGTCGTCGTTTCCGCGCTGTTCGATCAAGCCGAATCGGGCAGCATCAATGGCTAATTGCCGTTCACATTTTCAGACATAAGATTTCCACCAACATAGGCGAAAGCTCTATCCGGGGCATCCGCACGCATTGTCCGGTTCAAGCCCTGTTACACCACTACGCGATACGTCGTTCGCGCCATGGTTCCAATTCGACGGCCTCAGTTAAGGCATCAAAGCTCATGGGTTTGCCGATAAGATATCCCTGCGCATAATCGCATCCCATATGAGCCAGCAGGCTTTTTGTCGCTTCATCCTCAATGCCTTCAGCAACGACTTCAAGGCCGAGGTTATGCGCCATTTCGATCGTAGACCGCACCATGATCGCGTCGCTTTCGCTGACGCAAAGTGATGTGATGAAGGACTTGTCGATCTTGATTTCATGGACGGGCAGTTGCTTTAAATAGGACAGCGTCGACTGGCCCGTTCCATAGTCATCGATTGAAAGGCGAAATCCCAATTCGCGCAGATTTGTCAGCACTGCGATTGCAGTTTCCGGTGAACGGATGATGGCACTTTCCGTAATTTCGAGCGCAATCTGCCTGGAATCAACATTATGGAGCACAAGCAATTTTTGCACCATCGACACAAAATCGAGACTCGAAATATCTCCGGCCGAAAGATTCACAGCCGCCCTCATCTCGATGCCTTGTGCCTTCCAGCTGGCGCAATCGGCGATAACGGCTTCAAGTGCAAATGCGGTGAGTTCACGAACCACGCCTGTAGCCTCGGCGAGAGGGATAAATTGATCCGGCGGGATGAATCCCTCGGTCGGGTGCTGCCAGCGCATCAGAGCTTCCGCGCTGGCAATGCGCCCGTCTTGGAGGTGAAGTTTTGGCTGATAGGCCATAACGACTTCGCCGCGCGCCATGCCCTGGCGCAATTCACCCATCATAGAAAGCTCGCGCCGCGCAGTTGGATTCACGCCTTCGTACCAGTGGCACAAATCGCCCTCTGAGCGGGCGGAACTGACAGCAGCGATCGAACGCTCGATTCGAAGCACTGCAGCGTTCTGTGGGCTGCGATCCAACCCATAGGTGAGTGAAATATCAACTTGCCCAGCCAGAGTTTCAATGGGTGCGCGGAATTTGTGGGAGAGCCCCATTATCTGGGCACCCACTACGCCGGTAGCTTCAACCGGCTGGAACCACGCAAGCATATCCGGGGCAATTCTGAACACCGTCATGGCGTCACCTTGTGCAAGACGCGCGCCCGCCTTTCGTACAAGATCGGCGACACCCTGAATGCCAATAGCGTCACGAATGGTCTCAAAACGATCGATCGCGGCGACCACAACAATCGTTTCAAAATCGAGCTGGCTCAATTGCGCCTCCAGCATCAGGCGATTGGGCAGGTCAGTGTCGCTATCGTGAAGGTTTCGATAAAGGATACGTCTGCGAATCTCGATACCAATGCGAATAGAGGCGCATATGAACGCGGTGAAAAGCATTGCGGCGGAATCGATCGAAACCGGCCAGCGGGCTTGAACAAAAATCGGAATCGCAAGGAGTATGACGAGACAAATTCCGAGAGTAAGTCCGAAGGAAAACGCAAAACGCCTGAATGTGACGACACTCAGGATGAGAGCAATCAAGCCGACTCCTCCGAGCGTTGGCAGCGCGCCCGTGCGCATAAGGGCCCGATGCTGGAGCAAGGATTCGGCAGCAAGAGCCTGAATAACAACGCCAGGCACAATGCCATATCGCGGTACCGTGTAGCGATCACCCAGTTCGACAGCCGTTGCACCAATGATAATGCGCTTGCCGGCGATAGCATTGGCAGGCACCTTACCTTCGATAATATCGATAAATGAAATGCGAGGAATGCGCCGCGCATCAATGGCCCAGTCCGGTTGAAAACTGCGGTCGCTCAATTGGCTGTTCTGCGCCAGCAAAGTTGCAATTGACGGCTGGATCTTTCCTCCTATCAAAGTCGCGGCGGCATATTCGCGCACAGTTCCATCATGATCAGGAAATACATTCACCCCCCCAACCCACGCTGATTTAAAGAGTGTCGCTGGACGGCTGATAACGGTCATCTTGCTGTCCGATTGATCGGATGCGCGTTGTTGGAAAACGGGAAGGATGACGGGCTCTGCCAGTTTTAATGCTTCAGCGAAGTCTTGGTCTGCGTTAGAATCCGAAACGGCACTGAAATCGACATCGAATGCAATCATATCTGCACCCGCCGCATCAAGTCGTCGAACCAGATCGGCATGATATCGACGCGACCACGGCCAAGTCCGCAATTTTGCGAGACTCCGCGCATCGATTTCTACAATGGCGACTTGGCCCGAAGGCGCGCGCGACAACATTTGTGCCCGTGCGCTGATTAGCCGGTCCTCAATCGGTGCAAACAGACCTGCTGCATAAAATAACCCCACCAAAGCGGCTACTGCAGCAGCCAGAACCAGTCGCTCGATCAAGCGATCGAGCGGCATGCCAATCATTGGCCGCGACAAACGCCCGGTCTTGCCGCCGTCGACAGTCCGGCCAGCCCACGCCAACTTAAAACCCCAAGATAGGAGGAAGCTTCACTGGCGGAATTGTCACGGGCGGCGTGGTAACTGGTGGAAGCGTCACCGGCGGCACCGTAACAGGTGGAAGGGTCACCGGCGGCACCGTAACGGGGGGAAGCGTCACCGGCGGCACCGTAACGGGGGGAAGCGTCACCGGTGGCACTGTTACCGGCGGAAGCGTCACCGGTGGAAGCGTCACTGGAAGGGTCACCGGCGGCACTGTTACCGGAGGGAGCGTTACTGGAAGCGTAACCGGAAGCGTAACCGGCGGCACTGTAACGGGCGGGAGCGTCACCGGCGGGAGCGTCACCGCAGGCGTGGTCACTGCCGGTGTGGTCACAGGCGGAATCGTAACAGCCGGCACTGTCACCGGCGGCGTGGTAACAACTGGCGTCGCTACAGGTGGCACAACGACAGCAGGGGGCGTTACGCCGGGAACCGTAGCAACCGGATTTGTGGCGACGGATTCGGCGACAATTGTCGAAGGAGGCTGCGTTGCTGCAGTTATGCCCGATGGCGGCAAAAGCGATGCAACTTGAACGGGCGGTGCAACGGCCTCCTGCAGAAGCCCCGCAGTAAGCGTGCCAATTGCCGAGAGCGGCGCTGGTGAAGTGCCGTCGATCTGGACGTCACCTTGTTCCGCATCGCCCGGCTCGCCAACAGTGTCCGAAGACGCAAGAATCAATTCCAACGGATTTTCACGATTGATGAAAACGGTCTCTCCGGTGGTCACAAGCCGCTGCATACCGCCTGTTGCAGCGGTGACTTCCACTTTGCCGTTGGTGACCTGAACCGCGCTTCTGTCCTTGTCGACGATTACAGTGAAGGTTGTCCCTTTCACCACAGCCGCCAGCATCGGTGTCTCAACCTCAAAGTGCGGAACGCCCATATGACGGATCTTATAAAGAAGCGTTCCGGCTTGTTGAAAGAAGTGGGTGATGCCGCCTGGAGCACTCACAGGAGGGAGTTGGACACGACTGTTCGGCGCAACAATGACATAGTCTGCAACGCGAGTCAGCACCGCGCGACCCGTTGCACCGGTCGATATGACATCGCCAGGCTCAAGATGCCCATCATTACGCAGCGACACCGGCTGCATGCCGCTACGTAAGACCCGCACGTCTCCGCTCCGCTCGCTGACTATCCATAAGTCCTGAGCCGAGCTCTTGCCGAACGCGGGCGTCGCCACGAGCAAAAACCCAGATAGTATGAGCAGTATGAAGCGGTTCATTTTCTATTCCTGCCAATCACCCGACACCGGCATCTTTCAACACTATTTGTCGGAATTTGCCGATTTTTCACAGCCAATGCGCTGCGCCAAGGTTCAACGAATAGGCCTGCACGGATAATGAAGAGTCAGGATCATTGGTTAATCAGCCTTTACGTTCGGGCCGTTGATTTCCGTCTTATTAACCAGCCTCTGGCAAGCTGTGCGGCGTTATTTCTAATAATCAGCCCGAAATGAGCGTCCAAATTGCACCCTTGTCCAATTCTGAAACAGTTTTCCTTGGTTTTTGCCGGTATGGTGATGTGGGGAGCGAACCCCTTGTCCGCCCAGACAACTGCCGACCCTTCGGCCATCGAGCGCACGATTCCACGCGAAACTACACAGAAATCGGTTGATCCTACGCTCAAGACGAGCTTGCCTGACGTCGAGAGCGGTCCAGCGATCCAGGGCAGCTTCGTGCTGGGCGCCGTCCATATTTCTGGCGCAACAGTCTTCTCCATGGCGCAGCTGGCTGCAGATTATGAGCCTTATCTTGCAACCGTGGTCGATGACGCGCGGCTCAAAGAAATTGTTACAAAGATAACAGCGCATTATCATGCAGCTGGCTATCCACTCGCCTTTGCTATGCTGCCAGCACAGAATGTGCGCGCTGGAGTTATTCAAATCAATGTCATTGAAGGCAGCGTTCATGCCGTCGACATTGAAGGTGCGGGTGATGACAAGCACGCGCTCGAAGCTATCGCGGCGCCGCTGCTCGACGAAAAGCCACTAAGCACCAAGACATTGGAACGCGTCCTTGGGTTGATCCGCGATCTTCCAGGCTTTTACATCGCCGACGTGCGCGTGGGGCGGGATGAAAATGTCCTCGCGAACCACCGCCTTACAATCCATGTCGTGAAAGATGCCATTCGCGCTCTGGCCTATACCGACAACCGGGGCACCGTACCCGGGACGCGTGCGCGCTTTTATTCATCGCTTGGATTGGCGTCGCTGATGACGACCGGCGACGACTTTCGCTTGAATGGCTTTGCGATCCCGGGGGACGCCTTTCATTATCTCTATGGCCAGGCTGCCTATTCGTTGCCGCTTGGCCGGAATGGCTTGGCCTTAGACTTGTCTGGCTCCTATGGCGATCAGCATCAGCGCGCCTTGTCTGCGACAGTAGACGGCACCTCGACCAATGTCTTAGCGCAGCTACGCTATCCCATCCTTCGCAGCAGGGCCTTGACGGTTGTCGCCAAGCTCGCCGTCAACGATTGGTACAGCGTTAGCCGCCATGACGTCACACGCATCCAACGCGATCGTTTGCGTGTCGCGCGGTTAGGGATCGGGATCACCCAAGTGACCGCCGGACAGATTAATGCTGATTTCTGGCTGGCCCAAGGTCTTGGTTTTGACGCCTCCACGCGTCCCGGAGATCCGCTCGCCTCCAGACCAGACGCTGGCGGAAAATTCACTAAAGCTAACTTCACTCTTGAGGCAACCCAGCCATTTGGCTCCAACGTTACAATGCGAGCGAGGTTAGCGGGGCAATATTCGTCCCGTCCCCTGTTGTCGGTCGAGGAATTTGCCTTGGGCGGCAGCCAGATAGGGCGCGCTTATGATTTTAATAGCCTCACGGGCGACCATGGCTTTGGCGGTGCTGTAGAAATTGGCTACCGAATTGAAGATCCCGGTGGCGCGCTGAAACAAGTCGAGTTCTTCAGTTTTGTCGATGGCGGAGCCGTTTTTCAAGACAGCAACTCGATTAGCCTTGATCGCCATAAAGGTTTGGCATCCATGGGTGGCGGCGCCCGCTTTGCGGTGATGGGGATCAGCGTCTCCGCCGAAGCAGGACTTCCACTCTTCGCAATTGCAGGTAGGGACGGATTACAGGCCTTTTTATCGGCATCGAAAGCCTTCTAGCAACTAGGCGAAAAACAGCGGCAACTTATGCAATGGCAGATACCAGCCAAGCTTTCCCCTTCATGAGAATGCCTTTTTCGGCGATGTAGTGGCGCGCAAATAGCTCGGTAAGCTCTTGCGTTGCAGCCTTGAAGATCTCACCGCCCTTCTCACTCAACAATCGTCCAACGGCCATCGAAGACAAGGCGAATTCGACGGCTAGCTCTGGTGTCGCGCTCGTTCCGCCAACTGGTTGAAGCCCTTCATAGGCCGCCACATCCACTGTCGAAAAACCGCCGGCCCTCAAGACCTCACCTAGATAATCCAGGTCTTCAAAAGCAAAGGGTCCCGGCGCGCGGGGTATGGCAGGCGGGACGTCAATGTGATTTCTAACGACCCCCATCATCTCCATCATCCACAAATTTTCACGCGGCGGGCCCCATACAGCCAAATCCATTCGCCCTCCCTTTTTGATGAGGCCATGAAGATTTGAAAAAGCGGCAACAGGGTTTTCAAAAAACATGCTGCCAAAACGCGAAAATAGCCGATCATAGGGTGCATCCGATAGTTGGATGGTAGCTGCATCCCCGCAAATAAACGCTATATTTTTAGCACCGGATATTACCGCGCGCGCCTGCGCGGCCTTCGTCAGATCGGGTGAAATATCAAGACCGATAGCCTTGCCCGAAGGCGCAACATTTTGCGCGATAGCGAGCGTCGTCGCACCGCCGCCACAGCCAAAATCAATGACGGTGTCTCCCGACCTAAATGCGGCTCTGGACAGCAACGCATTTCCAATAGGCGCGATCATTTCTTCAAATAACGAGAGATTGGCCAGCCATCTCAAACCCATATCGCCTGCCCAATCCTCAGGCTTCAGCGCTTCGGGCGTGCTATCATCCGTCATAGATCATCCAATCTTTACATAATTCTGACAAATCCCGCCGCCCTGCAAGCGCGGTAACTATGCCCAGGCCACGCGGAAGCCGCTGAACCATCGCAAATAAGTCTCGTCCCTGATCCCGCTTGATAGTGGATAAGTCCCGACCCTCTCCAAGTACGCCTTTCAAGACCCTTCAGAAGGGCTCGCAAGCGCTCTGCGTCGATGGCGAGAGACTTTGAGACCTTATCGCACCGAAGTGCCAGCCAAAATGGTACCTTGCCAACTATTGGCCAGACGTCTTTATTATAGGCTCGATTGAAGTGCCAACGGCGATTGCGACGACTCAGATTCGACGTACGCATCCGTTAGCGGCCGCGTGTTCTAGCGATTGTCAGGCCAAGCTGTAGCGACGTGGGTTGCGCGTCACGCAGCTTTGATGGCGTCGATGATGTATTTCAGGTTTTCGATGCCTTCATCGGTGAACGCCGTGGCGATCGTCCAGTCGTCATCGGAGAAGGCGTCGTCGCTGAAAGTGATGCAACCATCTTCGGAGAACATTTCGATCGACGCCTGCGACACCATGTCCTCGGTTTCTCCGAGGATGAGAGCGGCCTGCCTGAGCGTATAGACGGTGCTGACAGCTGCCATGTCAGGCGGCCATCTCGATCGTTTCGGCTTCGCGCAGGGCTTTCCAGTGCGATGGAAGCAGCTCGTGCAGCCGGCTCTGGGGCATATCCGTTGCCTCGATGAGCGTTCGTCCGCTTGTGGCCGGGGCCCTATCGGTCTGAAGGCTGTTGGGTCAAAGGCTACCGGGGTCTGCATTGAGGCGCCTTTTAGCGAACCTTGAAAGTCCGAGACGAGGGCGCGCAGCTCTTTTTCGATCAAACGACGGCTTCTGCCATAAGAAGTCAGTCGGTCATGATCCCCCAATGACCGAGTCTGGGTCGGGAGCTGCCGATCTTGATTGCCCGATTGGACGGCTGCTTTCCGCCTCTCGTCGTCCGGAACCTTTAGTTCCGCAATCGGCCCGATTCCGGTCGTGGAGGCGTCCTTGAGCGCAGGAAAGCTTCGGGCGGCCGCTCCAAGGCAGCGAACGGCGGTCGAGCAGGAGTCATTGATCCGTTATCTCAACGCCGCGATGAAGCTGGTTGGCGTCAGTTCGATGTGCGCCGTAAGTGGAGGTCGAAGACTGAATGCCTTAGGCTGGCGGGCGAAATTCCATACCCTGACAAGATGCCAATCATCGCGGCGCGCTTCAGCGACCGCCAGTTCATTGCGGGTAATGTGGAACGGCGTGCGCTCCCAACCATTCGTAGCCTTTACCTCGATCATCCGCTCGCGGCCGTCGGGTTCGAAGCTGGCGATATCGTAGCCGAAGCCATCGCCGTCTTGTTCTGATGTCCATCGAACCTTGTCAGAAAGGTCGCCTCGACCAGCACGAGCGAGCGTTTGCCGTTCATGGTGGAGGATCAACTCCTCACCCGCTTTTCCCAATCGTCGATTTCGCGCATCGCGCTCCGCTACATCATATTTGCGCCCGATGGCGGCCATGAATTCGGGGTCGACCGGTGGAGGCTCATTTCGCTGTGATGGCGGCGGCTCAATCCAAAGAGTGGCCGCTTCTCTCAATAAACTGGTCGGATTCCTTGTTTTAGGTGCGAGCCAGTCTGGGTGACTGTCCAGCCAACGCAAAACACCATCGACAAGTGCATTCTGAAAATTCGCGGCAGGCTTGTAGCCATCGATCCAGGGTTGCCCGAGGCCCAACATAACAGCGCTTATATTCTGATGTTTGAATTCGATCGAGCCACGGTTTCGAGCCGAATCTTTCAGCAGAGCTTGAAGCGCTCGATTGTGCTCTGCCTTATTGAAAGGGCGTCCGGCCAACTCTTCGATTAGCATCGCAAAGTAATCTGCGACGATCAGGTCAATTTCGAGATCGGTCCACGCTTCCGCCATGAACGCGTGCTATCGAGTTTGCCGCGCGCTGACCAGGGCCGGCCTTTGCTTCTCACTCATAGGCAGTCGCCGATGAATTGACTTCCGGTCCCGGCATCTCTCCGGCCTCGGGCACCCCCTCTTGTTCGGCATGCGCCCTGACCTCGGTCGCCCGTTCCTCGATCTCCTTGGCGAAGATGCCCAGCATCGTCGAGCCAGCAGCCATGGCTGCGACTTCTTTGACCGCAGCGGGCAATTCGCGCAGCAACCTTGCCGTCACCTGCTCCACCCGCTGCACTGTCCCCTTGGCTGCCAGTCCTGCGGCTTCGGCCATGCGAAGCCAGTGTCGGCCGTAGACGTGGCGGCCTCGGCGTTGGCCGCCGATCGCCTGCGCGTGGTTCTGGGTAATATTCGCCCATGCGAGGCCAGACATGAGATCGTAGAGCGGCGCAAGCTGCAGGGCACCGGAGCCGAGCAGGATCGAGTAGTTCTTGGCGTGCGAGTCGACGTTGCCGATCGCGATATTGAAGATCACGGCGTCGAGGAGCCGCGTGATGTCGCGCGCCGTCATATGCTGGCGGACGAGGGAGAACATGTCGGCGATCGAAGGGCCGCGCGTGCCGGTGCCGTTGAACTCGTACTTGGCGGCAGGCGGCCGGCCGAGGGCCTGGCAGAAATCCTCCTGATGCAGGCGGCGCACGTTGTTGCCAGTGCCCGTCCGGTCATAGCGCTCGACCAGCAGGTAGCTGCGTTCCCCTGCAACGCCCGTCGTCACCGGTGCCACATTGAGGCCGATGCGGTGGGCGAGAGCCATGCACAGCGCTTCATTCTGGACGCTGCCGAGCAGGCGCGGATTGTCGGGCTTGAGGATGTGGGTGGATGGCGCGCCATTGATCGGAACGGCGATCTGGCCATCGATGACCGCAACCGGCAGCTTTTCCTGTGCGCCGGCAAGGCTCATCGAGACGCCGTCTTCGCCCACCAGGAATGGCCGCGCGGGCAGTTCCTCGATGATCCGTTCCAGTGCACGGCCATCCGGGATCGGACGATAGCCGGGCTCGCCTCGCGGTTTCTGCGGCGCGATGCTGAGCGCGCCTGCCAGATCGTTGCCGGTCTGCGCGATCAGGCCGAGTGCGTCCTCCGGTGCCGCGCCGAGCGCCCGCGTCATGGCGCGCAGCGGTTCGCCTTCCGGCAGGAGGTTCATCAGCCAGGGAAGAACTTGTTCTCCCTCATAGGGCTCTGGCCGGATCGGCATGGCCAGCGAAACCGGGAAGCTGTCAGCGGATGAACGCCAGGCATCCGCATAGGCAAGCCGGGTTGCCTGCGCGTCGGCGCGGATCGTGGCGACCAGACGGTCTTCATAGTGAACCGGAAGGTCCACCGTCAGGCCTGCGAAATGCCGGTTGCGGTGAGCCGCAGGCCGACTGCCTTGGCTGCGGCGAGTGCCTTGCCGAGCTGCGCGGTGGGCTTCCCAGCTTCCAGATCGACGATGAAGCGTTCGCCGCTATTGATGGCGAGCGCCAGCTCACGCTGAGTAAGGCCAAGGGCCTTGCGGGCGGAGGCAATGGCTGCGCCAAATTGGGTTGCGTTGTCTATCATGTCATTCTTACCGTGCGGTAAGATTGCATATATGCGGTTGTACTTCAAGCTCCTTTCTTCCCGATCGGTAAGAATGCTCATCGCAATGCCATTCTGCAATGTGAATCTTACCGAACGGTAAGTTTGAGAATGGTCGCATCGTACATTCTCTGCTATAGGGGATCGGTAAATAGGGGCCCATCCATGCCAACAGGCAGCGTTCAATACGACGATGACGAAAAGCTAGCGACGGCGCGAGCCGCCGCTGCATTGGTCGCGCGTTGGGGCGTTCCAGACGCAATGGTCGCGCGGCTTATAGACGGCGACGCGAGGGCTGCGGCGCTGCTCGGCATCCATTGCGCATTGCGATGCATATTCGCTGACAGCGATAGGGCTTTGCGATGGATCGGTACGCCTAACGAGGCCTTTGATGGAGCCTGCGCGCTCGATCTCATACTGGCAGATGGCCTCGCGGGTATGCAGCGCGTCCGGGCCTACCTTGATGCGGAAATCGCTAGTTAAGCTTTGGCGACCAGATCCTGAGCGGTGCAGCAGTATCAGTCAGGAACCGCTCACGAGGCACCGACAGGCTTGCGGAAGCTGCCCTGCAGGACCTTCGCGCCCGAACGTAGCTGCGCGGCCTTCCTCGCGCGCCATGTTCAACAGGCGTGCTTTGACCGATGCGGCCATATTTTTGGGACCATCAACCATTGAAGGTCAGCGCCTCGAGATAAGGCCGCATGATGCGCCAGGCCCCGCCGGCACGTGCAGCCTCCGCGATGGCGGATGGTGTAGCCTTGCGCTGGTCGACCGCTGCGCGCAGCCCTTCGACCGCGACTGAGCGATCAACGAGCCGACCATTGCGGAACAGGTCGGCGAGCGTCTTAGGCACAGAATAGATCGGCACATCAACAGCGCAGATGGTATGGTGTTCGACGCCCTGTTTCAAATATTTGTCGGCGAAGCGCACGATGCGGACGGGGGGAGAACCCTGTACCGGGGACCAGTCGCTCGTGCCGATCGCGACCCAAGTCTTGCGCGGGATCTGGTCGGTCAGGCCATGCCAGGCGAGTGCCGAGGTCATGGCGATGACCGCTTTAGGGATGCGCTTGGCGACTTCCGCCAGCGTGACGTCGCTGTCGATCTCAGCGTCCGGGTGCTGATAGAGTCCGCGATTGATGCGGATAAGCTCGCCATCATCGAGCGCGCGCCGGATGGTGGTACCAGCAATGCCTTGCTCGCGCAGATCCTGCGCCCGCAGGATCATGCGGCCCGCAGTAAAGGTGCGAAGCTTTTCCCGCTGAGTGATGGTCTTTTTTGGCACGTCACAAATCCTATAACTGAAATCACTTTAGTCAGAGGTTTTGTAACATGCTGCAGGCAAATGCGCCAGAGGCCAGTCCGGCACGAAGATCATACCATATCGTTCGGCCTGCAAATTGCTTCGAGGCAACCCTCAAGATAAATGACAGAGACATAAAAGCACATCAAATTGGTGACCGCGCCGAGCAATCTGATCGAACTCAAAAACCGGTCAGCTTACCGCCCAATTGCGATCACATGAGGCGATCAGCAATCCACGCCTCTACTTCATCTTCTGCCCAGGCAACCGAGTATCCACCAAGCTGGACTGGTTTGGGGAACTTGCCCTCTGCCATCCAGCGATAGATCGTCGAACGTCCAAGACCGACGCGGTGCTTTACTTCCGGCAGACGAATTAGCCGGGTGACCCGGCGTGTACCCGACGCTGCGAAGCTGCGCTCACCGACGTGGGAGGGTCAGCCCGCACAACCCGGCCCTGCCTCGCTTCGTCGATTAGCTTGTCCGTGACATCGGCCCACGTTCGCAGCTTCGGGGCTGCTTCTCGGCGATCTTTGGTTTTTAGAGAATATTTCCACTCGACGCGGGGTTTGCCGGTCGCTGTGAGGAAGTGGCCGATCAAGTCAGGTGGCACGACCCGGCGGAAATAATAGATTGCCCCGACCTTGGTTTCATACTCGCGCATATCGTTTCCCATTGTTACACATGTAACAGTCAGGTGAGAAAAACGCTAGTATTTCCAGCGACTTCTAGCTTTTTCAAGAGCTTAGAAGTGAATGGTGCCCAGAAGAGGCATCGAATTTGCGGTCATTTATCCATTGCAATCAATAGTTTAGGTAGTTTTAATTTCGAGAAGGCCCGAAGTTAGGCCCGCATATGACCCCTAATGCATTGGTTTGATGCCCTTTTAAGGACTCGAAGCGTCGACGGACCACTCATCAAGCCGGCGTGGTCGAAATTACCTGCCGACACCACCGTAAGCCGAAAAGTCGGCAGAATACCGCAGTTTCCGGCCGTTTTTTCGGCATTGTGAAGAAACCTTGCTCAGATAGAATCAAAGCTGACCGCCGGTGTTTCGCGGTCCGAGCTGCTTCAGGCCCAGCCATCCTGTTCTTCCAGGCTTTTCGCCAGCGCGCCGATTGTACGGTAGCATTCAATCACGCTTTCAACCGAACCGTTTGGATTGCGCCCCTCGCGGATGGCGGAGATAAATTCGCGGTCCTGTAATTCAATCCCATTTATGGAAACTGCAACCTGACTGACGTCTATCGCTTCGTCGCGGCCGTTCATCAAATCATCGTATCGCGCAATATAGGTTTCGGTGTCACCGATGTAACGGAAGAAGGTACCAAACGGCCCCTCATTGTTAAATGACAGTGCTAGCGTTAAAATCTGTCCAGCGGCGGTTTTCATCTGGATCGACATGTCCATAGCGATGCCTAGGTCAGGATGTTTAGGGCTTTGCAGGACATTGGCAGCGATAATCTTGCCACCGGTCATATACTGGAAAATGTCGATAGTATGCGCGGAATGATGCCACAGCAAATGGTCAGTCCAGCAGCGCGCTTCACCTTTCGCATTCCTGTTTTCGCGACGAAAAAAGAATGTTTGCGCGTCCATCGACTGGATCGTGAATTTGCCGGCATCAATTTGATTTTTTACATACTGATGGCTTGGATTAAAGCGTCTTGTATGCCCCGCCATGCAGACAAGGCCTGTCTCCCGCTGCTTGGCGAAAACTCTCTCGGCATCAGCCAGGCTATCGGCAAGCGGGATTTCGACTTCGACATGCTTGCCCGCATCCATTGCCTTAATGGCCTGTTCGGCGTGCATCTGGGTGGGCGTGCACAAGATCACAGCGTCGACATCGTCGCGCTCGAGCATTTCATCATAATTGGTCGTAGAATGTGCGACGCCGTATTTTCCAGCTAGGGTTTGCGTTTTGTCTAGCGTCCGACTCACGAGACTGGTGACTTCGACACCATCAATTTTCTTAAGGCCGTCGAGATGCTTTTCTCCAAAGGCGCCTCCACCGACGAGAGCGATGCGCATTTTAATCTCCTGCTTTGACGATTTTTAGGACATTACGCTGTGTAAACGCACGTGCCGCGAAATTGATGGAAACCGGTCAAAAAGATCGCTTCATCCTATGTTGCGCGTTCTGGCATAAAAAGATCGCAGAATCGGTTCCGTTTAAACTGGCCTCAGCTGGGATACGGCACGAGCGGTCGCACAAACTTCTTTGAGAGCCGCCAAACCTTCGGCAAATAGCAACACCGCTACTGCCGCGGGTCTCCACGGTTTTTACAAAATAGAGATCCGCAAATTCGGCCGGTCATAAGCCGCGTGCCTTTAATTGCGCATCCAGCCTCGGGAACACTTTGCGCGCATTGCCCTCAAAGATCGCGTGGCGTTCTTCATCACTTATGGCGAGCGCATCGATATACCGCTTGGTATCATCAAAGTAATGGCCGGTTTGCGGATCAATCCCGCGTACTGCCCCGACCATCTCGCTTCCAAAAAGGATGTTTTTGTTGTCGATCACCTCGGCAAGCAAATTCACGCCTGGCTGGTGATAGACACATGTATCAAAAAACACGTTGTTCATTAGATGCGTATCAAGGCTGGGTTGCTTGAGCATATCTGCAAGCCCGCGATAGCGGCCCCAATGGAATGGCACAGCACCGCCACCATGCGGAATGATGAACCGCAGTTCGGGAAACCGAGCAAACAGATCGCCCTGCAACAGTTGCATGAACGCAACCGTGTCGGCAGCAAGGTAGAAGCCCCCTGTAGCATGCATCGCCGGATTACAGCTGCCTGAGACGTGGATCATGGCGGGCACATCAAGCTCACACATCGCTTCGTAAAGCGGAAACCAGTATTCATCGGTCAAAGGCGGATGATCAAAATGCCCACCGCCCGGATCGGGATTGAGGTTGCAGCCAATAAATCCAAGCTCCTCGACACAGCGCCTTAACTCAGTAACGCTCTCGTTCAGGTCCGCCTTGGGACTCTGAGGCAGCATGCAAACACCCACGAAGATTTCAGGGAAAATTTGCGTGACGCGGTAGATAAGATTGTTGCAATGACGAGCCCAGTCCGCGCTGACTTTTTGATCCCCGATATGATGCGCCATTGCCGAAGCGCGCGGTGAAAAAACCGTGAGGTCCGCACCCCGCTGCTTGATCAATCGAAGTTGATTTTCCTCAATGGTCTGGCGGATTTCATCGTCCGAGATAGCAGGGTACGGTGGCGGTTTGCGCCCTTCCTGGAATGCAACCTTCTGGGCTTCACGCCACAGATCGTGGTTTTCCGGCAGCACTGTATAGTGGCCATGGCAATCAATGATCAGGCTCATATGGCATCCTTTGGGTCTGGCTTGGCAGCGGCGGCTTCGCGTTGCCGCCGGACGGTGGCTTTGGTCATCAGCGGCTCCACCCCAAATGCCACCAAGGTTTTGGCCACTTCTTCCATTTCAGCTGCGCGGCGAGCGCCATGCGTGGCCATGCGCTCCAGATTGTAAGCGGCCCTGACATTCCAGCACTCGTCGTTCTGGCTTGCATCAAGTGACGCCAAGACTTCCTCTGTTACCCCTGCAGCATGACCGGCCTGCATCATTTCGCCGGTCAGTGCTTCGACGCCCTTGACCATCAAAGATCGGATCATCTTGATCGCGGAGGCCTTGCCAATTTCCTCCCCGATAACGCGGACATTGGTAAATCCCAGCGCGAGCAAGTTTGTTCGTGCTGCGTCAGCCGCCGCTCCAGACAAGAGGATCGGAGCGTTCATCTGTGCAGGGTCTACAGGTGCGAGGATCGCTGCGTCGACATAGCGGCCTCCAAGTGTTTCGATTTGCTGTGCCGCATCGCACTTCGTCTGCGGAGCCACAGAGTTCATATCGCACCAAATCGTACCTTGCTCGATATGCTGGGCATAATCACGGGCGGCGTTAAAGGCCATATCCGCGGTGACAAGGGAAAAAACTATGTTTGCATCGGCCAGCGCTTCATGAGCATTCGAGCAGGCAGTAACATCGTATTTTCGCATGGCAGATAAGCGCGCAAGATCGATATCGAACGCCTTTACGCGCCGCCCCCATCTAGCCGCACCAGCAAATGTCGAGGCGGCCTCGCCAAATCCGATCAATGCAAGATGTGGTTCCATTTGACCTGCCTGATGGACTCGCGCGCGTCACGCCAATGAATAGCACACCAAAGATATAACTTTTTACGAAACCTTAGGTGCAAGATCGAGCAAGGTGGACAACATCTCACGCTGCGCCGACGTGGGGCGCCAGTCCTTGCGCGAGGTAATACCAATTTGACGCTCAATCGCCCTTGGTGGTGGCTTTGCAAGATGAAGCCCAGCTTCGATCTCGACGCGCATCTGATCTGGCGAAAGCAAGGTCAGATGGTCTGTCTCGAGCATGAGCTCGCGTATCGTGAGGACCGAACCGCATTCAATGTCCACCTTGGGGATAGTGCCGCAACACGCCTGCATCATGTCTTCCCAATATATGCGCAAAGGCGTTTTCCGAGATGGAAGGATCCATGGGAAATCGAGCAATTGCTCGGCATTGATAGCGCCCTCGCTCGCCAGCCCGTGCCCGCTGCGCATGATAATCTGCGGTTGGTCGGTAAACGCACCCCTTTGTACAAGATCATCAAGCCCGCCTTCGTCCCTCATTGCTCCGAGCAGAAAATCGATGTCACCATCGCGCAAAGGGCCGGACAGCTCTGCGTGACTGCCCTCAATAACCGAGATATCGATTGACGGTCGCAATTTGCTAAATGAGAGCATGGCACGCGGCAACCATCGCGCGCGTGATAGCGGCATCGCTCCAATCACAATGCGCTCTCCCATCCTCCCGAGCCAAGCTGAAATCTCGGCATAGCCGCTCCGCAGTTCAGACAGAGCGAGGCTGAAATTGCGTGCACGCGTCTGCCCTTTCCGTGTAAATACAAGGTGCCTCCCTTTGCGCTCAACCAGTCGCTCTCCCAGTGCTTGCGAAAGGTCGGCTACAGCCCGATGCAACGATGCTGACGACAGTCCAGTTGCCTCCGAGGCCGCAGCGTAACTCCCGGCGCGAGCTAGCGAGAGAAACGCCTTGATCTGTGTGGAGGTGACCCGTGACGACCCAATAAGATTTAAGGCGGCATCGGCACGCGGTGACAACAGCATTGCCGGTTTGGTTGGCCGCATTCCGCCAGGTTCACGCTCGAACAGACGGCAGTCCAATGCACGTTCCAGACCCGCTATGGCCTGCGTGAGCGCAGGTTGCGTCAAGGCTATGTCTTCGGCGGCGCGCGTCACCGAGCCATGCCTAACCGTGGCTGAAAACGCGGCAATATGACGAATATTCGGAAGCGCATCGAGCATTAGAAAAGATTAGCAAATTTTTATAGCATAGCAACGCTTCCCATTGGCGCCCGGCCTCACAGTCCGACAATGCGAATCTCAAAGGAGAACGCGATGGGTGTCGTCGTACAGAATATTGAGCGGGCCGAGCCGCAGATCATTGATGGTTTAGCCCGGTGCGGCGTCGCGACGGTGCATGAAGCGCAGGGGCGCAAAGGGCTTCTTGCTAGCAACATTCGTCCGATTTATCGAGGCAGCCGGATTGCGGGCAGTGCGGTGACGATCAGTGCGGCACCTGGTGACAACTGGATGATCCATGTGGCGATCGAACAACTGAAGGATGGCGACATCCTGATCCTCGCGCCGACATCGCCTTGCGATGATGGCTATTTTGGTGATTTGCTCGCCACGAGCGCTCAAGCGCGGGGTTGCCGCGGGTTGATCATAGATGCCGGCGTGCGCGATGTGCGCGATCTCACCGAGATGCAGTTTCCTGTGTGGTCCAAGGCGATTTTCGCGCAAGGAACGGTAAAAAACACGCTTGGCAGCGTCAACGTTCCGATTGTTTGCGCCGGGGCCGCTATCGAGCCGGGAGACGTGATCGTTGCGGATGATGACGGGGTTTGCATCGTGAAGCGCGAAGAGGCTGCCGACGTCCTCGAGAAATCTCTGGCGCGCGAAGCCAACGAGGAAAACAAGCGACAGCGCCTAAGTTCAGGCGTCCTCGGTCTGGACATCTATGATATGCGAAAGAAACTCGAATCTGAGGGGCTGAAGTATATCTGATGCAGCATAGCGCACCTGTCATGTGGATGCGCGGTGGGACGTCCAAGGGCGGTTACTTCCTCGCTGACGATTTGCCCACGGATCCTGACGAGCGGGATGCATTTCTGCTGCGTGCCATGGGCTCTCCCGACCCCCGCCAGATTGACGGCATGGGCGGGGCAGACCCGCTGACGAGCAAGGTTGCGCTGGTTACAAAAAGCGCGCGCTCGGGCGTTGATGTTGAATATCTATTCCTTCAGGTTCTCGTCGATCATGCGCTCGTCTCGGACCAGCAAAATTGCGGCAATATTCTTGCCGGCGTCGGCCCTTTTGCAATCGAGCGCGGGCTTGTTGGGGCACAGGATTGCGAAACGCGGGTGACAATCTACATGCGCAATACCGGACAGATAGCGGTCGAAACAGTGCAAACGCCGAACGGCAAGGTTAGCTATTGTGGCAACGCAGCCATCGACGGAGTTCCCGGAACGCATGCGCCAATACCAGTCGAATTTCGCGAAACCGCCGGTTCGACCTGCGGAGCACTTCTACCAACCGGTAATGCGGTAGATATTATTGAGGGAGTGCCTTGTACGCTCATCGACAACGGTATGCCGTGTATTATTTTCAAAGCTGATGACGTTGGTGCGACTGGATATGAAAGCAGGGATGATCTGGAAAGTGAAGGCTTCGCTGCGATCCGCGACCGGATTGAAGCCATTCGACTCACCGCGGGGCCGCTGATGAATCTCGGCGACGTCGCCGAAAAAACTGTGCCGAAAATGACTCTTGTTGCGCCGCCCCGGAATGGCGGAGCGCTGACAACGCGCGTTTTCATCCCCAAACGTGCCCATGCTTCGATTGGCGTTCTCGGAGCGGTGACCGCCGCGACCGCGTGCCTGATCGAAGGGTCGCCAGCTGCTCAGGTGGCCAATGTGCCCTCTGGTACGCGCAAGACGCTAAGCATCGAGCATCCGTCAGGGGAATTGAGCTGTGTGCTCGAAGTGAACGGATCGGGCGAAGTGATTTCAAGCGCGCTTTTGCGCACCGCGCGCAAGCTGATGGACGGAACTATCTATGCCTGACCGCATCAGAAGCTGGCATCGCAGCCCGTCAAAGCCGAGCTTCGTGCCTCCGCCCGGAGCCGTTGATGCGCATTGCCACGTCTTTGGCCCTATAGCGAAATATCCATTTAGTCAGACGGCAAAATATCTGCCTGAAGATGCCGGGCCGGATTCGCTGTTTGCGCTGCGCGATCATCTTGGTTTTTCAAGAAATGTTATCGTGCAGGCAAGCTGTCACGGCACAGACAATTCCGCCACGCTGGACGCTATTGCCAGATCAGAAGGGAAGGCGCGCGGCGTAGCGGTGGTCGATCCGGATATTGATGCGGACGCGCTGGCCGAGTTGGATGCCGGCGGCATCCGGGGGATACGATTCAACTTTCTTAAAAGACTGGTCGAGAATGCGCCTAAGGACAAATTCCTTGAAGTGAGCCAGAGATTGCCGGTGGGTTGGCATGTCGTGATCTATTTCGAGGCGGATATTCTTGAAGACTTGCGCCCTTTTCTGGATGCGATTCCCGTCCCACTAGTGATCGACCATATGGGTCGTCCTGATGTAAGCCAGGGCCCGGAAGGCCCGGACATGACAGCCTTTCGAAAGCTGCTCGACAGCCGAGCCGACATTCATTTTAAGCCAACCTGCCCAGATCGGCTCGATGCCCGGAAAGACGGGAGGGGCGGCGACCCGTGGGAATGTTTCGCAAGAGCGGTTGCGCCGCTCGTTGCTGACTATCCTGACCGCTGCATCTGGGGCACCGATTGGCCTCACCCCAATATGCAGGAAGAAATACCCAATGATGGACATCTGGTAGACATGATCCCGCGGATCGCGCCAACCGAATCGCTCCAGCGAAAAATGCTGATCGACAATCCGGACCATCTTTATTGGAACAATTGACGCTCTACTATTGACCAAATGATCGACATTGAGGGCTGCTCTTCAGTCGCGCTAAATCCATACGTCAGCCTCTACCCCCTCAATCGCCGCTGTCAGACATTCGATGAACTGGCTCAGGATTGCAGAAGGCTGGGTAGATTGGCGCAATGTATAACCAATCGGGTAATCATCGCGTTCTAAGTCATAAGGTACGATCGCAAGATGCCCATGCGTCCGCTCATATTGTGATTGAAAATAGGTGCCCACGCTCAGAAGTTCGTCAGAAAGCATGAGGCCGCGAAGCGCTGTCGGGTCACCAGCTTCGATACATCGCGTAACCGTGATGCCCGATTGCACAAGACAGTTTTCAAACGTCATTCGCGAAGGAGTTCCCTGCAGCGGAAGCACCCAAGTCGCGTCGCTCAATGCCTCGGCGCTCGCGTTTCCTGCCTTGATCAGCGGGTGCTTTTCATGGGCAAGAATGCATATCTTGTCTATTGTGAGCGTACGAGTGATCAACTCGTCGGAATTATCGAGCATTGGCGTTCCGCCGACAATGATATCGACATCGCCGCGAAGCATGTCACTCGCCATCTGCGTGTAGTTGCTGGTCTCGATGCGGATGCGCCAATTAACATTTAATGCGTTCATCCTGACAATCGCTTCGGGGAGAATAACCGGTCGCATTGATGGCAGCGAGCCAACCACGATTTTAATCGGCTCCGACCCGCTGAGGGCCAAAATTTCATCGTAAGCGAGCCTCAGCTCGGACAGCGCCAAGCGCACACGGCGACATAGATATTCGCCAAAATTGATCGGGATGTACCGCCCTTGAGGCAGCCGAGCGAAGAGCGACATGTCCAGCTGTTCTTCAAGTTCGTGAAAAAATTTATATACCGCCGAAAGGGACTGACCACATGCTTGGGCCGTTTGTTCCAAGCTATTCGTCTTGTCTAGCAAAGCCAATTTGCGAAGCCGGTTGGTAGAAGCATCCATCGTGAACAATGGCAGCATATTAACAGGACGCGGCCGGCTGTGCGTTTTTTGGTAGACCGAAGCCAAATCATCAAAAATGTCGATTATACTTCGCGCCCGGTCAAATAACGGATTTAAAGTTGCGACTGGCCGCCGGCTACCATCGGTGTTTTCGAACACAGGGCCACCCACAGCCTGCTCCACCTCTTTGACAGTCTTACTAATGGCAGATTTTGAGCGACCCAAAACCGCGCTAGCTGCCGCATAACTCCCTACATTAGCGACACAGACGATGACCTTCAGTTGGCGGAATCCGAGTGGAGGTGGCTTCAAAACAATTCTCCAGGCTGGAAATTTTCTACAATAAATTCATTAGTAACAGAGCGGCTTCGGAGTCAAAAATCGTTTAGATACAGAGAATTAAATTAAACCTTCCCCCCCATTTTCAGATCTGTGTTAAAGCCATTGGAAGAATTTTCCAAGCTTTCGTCAACAATTCGCTCGTCTCTCGCGTGCAAAATGCTGTCTATTTCAACTCACCAAAGCGCATCTCATCAAGCTTCCAACAGCTTCTGTAGATGGCGTCATTTGAGCCTTGGAGACCAAGCCAACCCAAGGTTTTTGGAAAGATTTGGGAGGAATAATCTGATGACATTTTCCATAAGGGCAAGGACGTGTGCTTCGGCGCTGGCCATCGCCACATTCGCATTTGCTAACTCGGGCGCATATGCTCAGTCGACGACAGACACTGAAGGGTCTGATCAAGCACAGGCCAGAGATAACACAATCGTTGTGACCGCAACACTGCGCGAAGAAAGCCTTCAGGACGTTCCTGTTTCGGTCGCTGCTGTTAGCGCAGAAACAATTTCCGATCTTGGCATATCCGACATTAGTGATCTGGCGACCATTCTGCCGAATTTCGAAATAAACGACTCAACCGTGTTGCCAAACCTTTACATTCGTGGACTCGGTTCAGGTGCATCTCATTCGATCGAGCAATCTGTGGGACGTTTCGTTGATGGCCTGTATATTGGCCGAGGCGCGATGAATTTGCATGGATTCTACGACCTGCAAGCGGTTGAGTTGTTGCGCGGACCGCAGGGTACGTTGTTTGGCAAGAACACCGCAGCTGGCGCGCTCATTGTTCGGACGGCTGACCCGACCTCGACTTTCGAGGCCGGCATTGATCTGACTTATGGCGAATACAGCACGCGCGGTGCATTCCGCGAGGTTGAGGCCTTTGCGTCTGGCCCGCTCACCGACAATGTTCGAGCGCGGCTTGCTGTGCGCTACAGCTCTGATGACGGCTATTACATCAATCGACTTGCATCCGACATCAATCCCCCCGGTGGGCCAGATCGCGAAGATCAGAACATCCGGCTGAAGTTGGAATGGGATGTTGGCCCGGAAACGATGATTTCGTTCAAGGCCGAGCACAATGAATTCTTCTTCGAAGGATCGGACGCTGCTGAAACCAATGCTGTCGGAGGCCCTCCCGGCCAATTGGCAGCGTTCTTAGCCCGCTCTCCGGGCTTCAACACCGATCTGGACTGGGTCATCGATACCGATTGCGGCGACATCATTTCCGACGTGAACGGCGACGGTATGCTGGACGGCATTCCGATTGCTGATGGCGGTGACAATGGCGGTTCATTCTGCCCGTTCCGCGATCAAGATATGCAGGCGGTTTCGCTCGGGATTGAGCATGAGTTTGGTGGTGCCGGCACTCTCAAGGTTTTGGCCGGCTACCAAGAATATGGTTTCAATCTGCAGTTCTTTGGAATTGACCAAGGCTTGCTTGGAGCATTCCGTGGAACCCGAATTGAAAACTTCGACTCGTTTACCACAGAGGCGACGTTCACTTCCGATTACATCGCGAACAGCTTCGATTTCATCTTGGGTGCTTACTACGAAAACAGTAGCTTGAGCCGCAATCAGTTTTCTGATGTCAACTTTGTCCCTGTGTCACTCGGTCCGATTGCATTGCGACGGAATGAGCCTTGGTCGCAGGATACCGAGACTTTCGCCGTCTTTGGGCAAGTGCGTTATGATCTGACTGAATCGCTGCGATTGATTGCAGGTGGACGCTTCTCCACTGAGACGAAGGATTACGCATTCGATCGCTTCTTCAACGTTTATGGAACAAGCGATCAGGATTATCCCGCAGGGGCGCCATTGGGCCCGTTCGATGTGCCGCTGTCTGCTGCTGCGGATCGTTCGGAAAGCAAGTTCACACCTATGGCAACTTTGCAATATGAGATCAGCGATGAGCTCAGCAGCTACTTCAGCTTTGCGAAGGGCCACAAGACCGGCGGGTTTAGCGACCGGATCGACGTCCCGGGTGCGGACTTTGAATTCGATGCAGAGAACCACACAAGTTACGAGTTGGGACTGAAAGGCGACGTTGCCAATGGCGCTTTGGCGTTTGGCGTGGCCTTGTATTGGGTTGACGTTGAGGGCCTTCAGCTCGCCACCCAGGTTCCGGGCACTGTACCATCATTCTCGGTTGATAACGCTGCGGCGGTAACAAGCCGCGGTGTAGAGTTCGATGCCACTTGGTATGTGAATGACTTCATCACAGTTGGTTTCGACTACGCTTATACCGATGCCACGTATGATGAATTTCGAGGTACACCAAGCTGTCCCGCATCGGCGGTGGATGCGACAACAGGACTTTGCGATCTGTCGGGCTTCCCGCTGATCTTTGCGCCAGAACATAAAGCTGGTCTGAGCATTGACGTGTTCGACGATACTGCATTCGGGAATTGGGGTGCAGGGTTTGGTATCAACGGGACCATTTCGGACTCCTATTTCACCGATATTGCATACTCTGACTCCTCATTTGAGAACGGATATGGGCTGCTCGGTGCAAATATCCGCCTTGTTTCGCCAGATGAAAACTACACCATCCGGCTTATTGGGCGGAACCTGACCAAAGAGCGTATCCTTCAATGGGGCATTCCGACAGGACCAAACTCGCTTGCTTCGATGCGTGCGCCACGAGAGGTCGCCATCAGCGTCTCGGCACGATTTTGATTAATTGATTGCGCCGCAAGGCTTTGCCCAAGGCCCTGCGGCGCAATCGTCAATATCGAAAATCGCCGACAACATTACACCAACAATTCAGGCGTGAAGTGAGAGATTTATCATGCCAGTAATCGATCCGACAAACGCAGATGTCCTTACGTTAAAGGGATTGCACTTGTACCATAGCGGTATCTCGAACTGCGCGATGCGGGTCAGAATTACGCTGGAAGAGAAAGGCCTGTCCTGGGAAAGCCACCACTTCAATCTTTTTAAGAAAGAACATCTTACTCCTGAATATTTTGGCATCAATCCAAAAGGACTGGTTCCGACCTTGGTTCACGACGGTGTCGTGATTACCGAATCCGATGACATCATCGACTACATCGACAAGCAGTTTCCCTCTCCGCCTCTGCGGCCTAGCGATGTTGGGGAGCTCGAAATAATGTATCAATGGCTCAAGCGCGCAACCGCTATGCATGTGAAGGCGGTGAAAACGCATATTTACGAAAAGCGCATTGCCTCCAGGATGTCCCAAGATGATGCGCAGCGTTCTCTTTATGAAGAGCTTCAGAACGATCCAGAATTGCTTGAATTCCACCGCAAGTCGACATCGGGCGAATTTACCCAAGCTGAGCTTGATCAGGCAAAGGCCACTCTTGATGAGGCATTTGCAGATCTTGAGCGCTCACTCGAAGGAAAAAGCTGGATTGCAGGCGATGGTTTTTCTTTGGCCGATATCGCTTGGATGCCGCTTTATTTCACTCTTGCGGAGCTGGCCGGATACTCATTTAAAGGTCTTCCAAATGTCGCCTCTTGGGCACACCGAATTGAACAGCGGCGAAGTTATACCAAAGCCGTGAAAGATTGGTGGCCGCTGTGAATTTTCCGCTGAGACCAACGTTAAAGGGGGCACAAAAGCATGCTTGAACTCTATCACCACGGCTCTTCGGTGTGCGCGGCCAAGGTGCGGTTTGCACTAGCGGAAAAAGGCGTTGTACCGGACGAGATGCATTATCTTGATATTCTCAATGGTGAGCAATTCACCGATGAGTATCGCAAGATCAATCCGAAAGCGGTCGTGCCCGCACTGGTGCATGATGGGCGGGTAGTTCTGGAATCCACGGTCATCTGTGAATATGCTGAGGATGCCTTTGATGGTCCTTCGCTGATCCCCGATGATCCTTTTGAGCGCGCAGAAATGCGGCTGTGGACCAAGGCCGTGGATGAAGCTCTGCACCCCGCCTGCGGTGAACTCACCTTTGTGACATGTCACCGCCATATCGTGATGCGCTTGCCGCCCGAAAGGCTGCAACAATTTTTGGACAGCACGCCTGCCATGTCTGTCACGGCAACATGGCATGAGCGTAAGAAAGAAATAGTCCGTATGGGCTTCGAAGCCCCCGGCATCGACAAGACAATCCGCCTATATGACGGGTATTTGGCGAAGATGGATGAAGCGCTGAAGCGATCGCGCTGGCTAGCCGGCGAGACATTCTCTCTCGCAGATATTGGGCTGACCCCGTACGTCAATCGGCTCGATATGCTGGGTATGGACGGGATGTGGACTGGCGGACGGTATCCGAATGTCGAGCGTTGGTTCGAAGCGATCAAAGCCCGCCCGACTTTCAAGGGCGAGTTTTTGGACTGGTGCCCGGAGCAGCTGACGGCGGATCTCAAGAATTTCGGCACGCAAAGCTGGCCGGACGTAAAGCAAATCATTGGATTGGACTGAGGGTAGGATCATGGCGCGTTTAACCGGAAAGACAGCGATCGTAACTGGTGCAGCCCAAGGCATAGGGTTGGCCTATGCCAAATCGCTGGCAGAAAATGGTGCGAATGTGGTTGTGTCAGACATCGCCGACACTAGCGATGCGGTTGCACAGATCAAAGCAGCCGGAGGCAAGTCGCTGGGCATTGTAGCGGATGTTTCTTCGAGCGAGTCCATGTCCGCTCTTGTCGTAGCGGCAGAGGCGGAATTCGGGCCGGTGGAAATTTTGGTCAACAACGCTGCGGTGTTTGCATCGCTCGAATTGAAACCGTTCCATATGATCTCAGACGAGGAATGGGACCTTGTCATGCGGGTGAATGTGCGCGGGCCCTTTCAGGCTGCGAAATCAGTCTTCCCAAGCATGAAGAAAAACGGCCGCGGCAAGATAATCAATATCTCGTCCGGCACTGCGCTGCGCGGTGCGCCAATGTTCCTGCACTATGTCAGTTCGAAGGGCGCCATCATCGCACAGACTCGCGCGCTCAGCCGAGAGGTCGCTGACAATAATATTCACGTAAACTGCATCATTGTCGGCCTAACAGAAAGCGAAGGAGTGAAGGCTCACGACAAGATGCTAGCCAATTCCAAAGCTCCGACGCTTGGCATGAGGGCGATCAAGCGCGAGATGGTGCCAGAGGACTTACTGGGCACCTTGCTCTTCCTCGCCAGCGAAGACAGCGACTTCATTACAGGGCAGTGCGTTAATGTGGATGGCGGGGCGCTCAATACCTAGGATGGATATCTTTCGATTAGCCCCTCGTATGCTGTTTATGATCGCAGCAATTGCTTTGCCGACGCAGCATGCTCTGGCGCAACAGGACAATGCAGGGCAGGTTGACGAAGCCATTGTTGTGACCCTTTTAGGCACGGGCACACCAATCCCAACCCCTGACCAATTCGGTCCTGCCGTCCTTGTTCAGGCAGGCGGAATGAGCTTGCTGTTTGATTGCGGACGCGGCTGTACCACGCGGCTTGCCCAAATTGATCGTGATCTGGTCAGCGAGATCGATCATCTCTTTATCACTCATCTTCATTCCGATCATCTTGTTGGCATTCCTGATCTCTACCTCAATGGCTGGACGCAGGGCCGCGATGCGCCGTTAATGAACTGGGGTCCGCCGGGTACTCTCAGCATGTTCTCTCATCTGCGTGAGGCCTTCGGTGAGGATATCCGGCTGCGGATCGAGAAGGGCGTACCGCCCACGACGGATGGTATCGCAATGTCGACCACGGAGATTGCCGGGGACCAGGTCGTTTTGGATGAAGACGGGCTGCAGGTGATCGCATTTTTGGTCGATCATGGCCCGATAGAGCCAGCTTTTGGCTACCGCATCAATTACGGTGAGTACTCCGTCGTGATCTCTGGCGATACGCGGCCTTCAGAAAACCTTGTTCGTCAATCACAAGGCGCAGATGTAGTTCTGCACGAAGTGCTCTCGCCTCAGCAAGTTGCCTATATTCGCTCCACCTTCAATGAGGAGCAGTCTGAGACGGTTATCGGCATTCACACCACAGCAGAGCAGGCCGGAGAGGTATTCGCCCAGATCAGACCACGGCTCGCGGTCTACTATCACACGCGCAACACCGTGGCTGATGTTGCGGCACTCTATCAGGATACCGCGCGAACCTATGACGGATCCGTGGTTGTTGCAGAGGATCTCTTGCAGATAGAGATCGGTGCTGAAATCGCACTGCGGATGGTTTATTGATAATGAAATACAAATATTTAAATGCGAATTGCAGGAGTGCGCAGAAATGAGCGGCGATCCAAAAGGCGGGCCTTCCTATCTGGATATACCTGGCACATTTGTCTTTGACGCGCAGCATTCGCGCAAAGGCTATCCGCTCAACATGATGATGATGTCGCTCATTACGCCGGAAAACCGCGAAGAGTTCAAGGCCGGTGAAGAGGCCTATCTCAAGAAATTCGACATGACCGATGCGCAGATGAAGGCAGTGCTCGAACGCGATTGGAACGGCATGCTCGAAGAGGGCGGAAACGTTTATTACACGCTCAAATTAGCAGCAACGGATGGGTTACCGTACGAGGCAGCCTATGCCGCTATGGCGGGAATGGAGCGCGACACGTTCCGCTCCATGATGATCGATGGTGGCCGCCCCAACGAGGGCAATCGTTTTCTCTCGGATTGGGAGGACAAAGACAATGGCTAAAGTCTCAGCTGGCGTAGCGATGTCCCATGTCCCGCTTGTCGGCGTTGCTGTCGATCAAGGAAAAACAGAAGAAGAATATTTCAAGCCCCTGTTTGACGGTTTTAAGTTTTCCAAAGAGTGGATTGCCAAGAACAAGCCGGATGTGATCCTGCTAGTCTACAACGATCACGCGAGCGCCTTCTCGCTCGACCTGATCCCAACCTTTGCGCTGGGGTGCGCGCCTAGCTTCGAGATTGCCGATGAAGGATGGGGACCTCGTCCCGTGCCAGCGGTGAAGGGTCATCCAGAATTGGCATGGCACATCGCGCAATCGGTAATCCTCGACGAGTTCGACCTGACAATTGTCAACAAGATGGAGGTGGATCACGGATTTACCGTTCCACTCTCACTGATGTTCGGGCAGCCCGAAGCCTGGCCATGTCCGGTCATTCCATTGGCCGTAAACGTGATTCAGTATCCTCCTCCTACCGGAAATCGCTGTTTCCAACTTGGACGGGCAATTCGCAGGGCAATCGACTCGTTTGATGAAGACCTCAATGTGGTTGTGTTCGGGACCGGAGGCATGTCGCATCAATTGCAGGGACCGCGCACCGGTCTGATCAATCAGAAGTTCGACGCTGATTTTCTCGATAGTTTCGGCCCAAATCCGGAGAAACTCACGGAGATGGACCACGAACAATACTTGCGCGAGGCCGGCTCTGAGGGCGTCGAACTGGTAATGTGGCTGATCATGCGAGGAGCGCTGAACGAAGATGTCACCGAGATACACCGTCATTACCATGTGCCGATCTCGAATACGGCTTTCGGCCACTTGATCCTAGAAAATTCAACGAAGTGAGCGATAGTATGTTTGTCACACAGCTGTTCATCGACGGAAATTGGCGCGATGCGTCGAGTGGCGAGACCTTCGAGGTTCTGAATCCGCTGGATGACAGTATCTATGCTAAATCCGCCAAGGGCACGACAGATGATATGAGTGCGGCGGTGGTCGCTGCCAAGCGAGCTTTTTCCAGCTACCGCGAGACATTGCCCAAGGACCGTGAGGCCTGGCTAATCCGGGCGGCTGATATCATGGCGCGACGACGGTCAGAAATTATCGATTGCCTCATCGATGAAATCGGATCGACTTTGAGTAAGGCGAACTTCGAATTTGAAAAAGGTGTGTCCATGGTCCGCGCTGCCGCGGGCCTTGCGCGGCAAGTGCGAGGAGAGACACTACCGTCCGATGCTCCCGGAAAGTTTTCCATGTCACTGCGCACGCCGCGCGGTGTGGTAGCCTGCATCACACCGTTCAATGTGCCTTTTATCAAGGCGACACGCTTGACCGCCAACGCTCTTGCTGTTGGAAACACAGTGGTGCTGCTTCCTTCAGAAATGGCTCCGCATCTGTCGATAATCGTTGCGGAAATTTATGCCGAAGCGGGCATCCCTGCAGGAGCGTTCAATGTTGTTACCGGCATCGGATATGAGATCGGCGACACGCTGGTCGGGCACGAAGAGGTCAATTTTGTAACATTTACTGGCTCGTCAGTCGTGGGGCAGCACATCAATGAAATTTGTGCCAAGAACAAAACGCCGGTTACGCTAGAATTGGGCGGTAAAAGCCCCACTGTCGTGCTCAAGGACGCAGATTTAAAATCTGTAATTCCGTTGGCGGTGCGTTCCATCTTCATGAACTCAGGACAAGCCTGCATCGGCTCCAGTCGATTTTATGTCGAGCGAGCGCTTTATGATGATTTCTGCACTTCATTCGCCGAGGCTGCGGGCAATCTCGGCATGGAGGATCTTCGCGATCCAAAAACCGTGATCGGACCCATCATCTCGGATCGCCAGCGCAAGCGCGTGGCTGATCACATCGAAGACGCAGTTAACAAAGGTGCTACGCTGCTTGCTGGAGGGAAGTGGAGCGGCAATCGTTGTCAGGCGACGGTGTTGACGAATGTGACCGAGGATATGGTGGTTTGTAAGGAAGAGACCTTTGGTCCGGTTACGTCAATTTATCCGATCGACTCCTACGAAGAAGGGCTGAAAAAGGCGAACGATACGCCATACGGCCTCTCATCGGCAATCTTCACGAAAGATATAAACAAGGCATTCCATTTCGCACAAAATATCGATGCCGGAATGTGCCACATCAACGGTCCTACGGTTCATGACGAACCACACGTGCCGTTTGGCGGAACGGGCGAGAGCGGCGTGGGCCGTGAGGGCACCGATGCAGACCTTGAAGCAATGACCGAATTGAAATGGGTGACCGTCCAGCTTTGATAAGCAGGAGGAATACCCGCGATTTTCAGAACGAAAATCGCGACAGAGAAACATCAGCGGAGGTCGATAGTGGAAGAGTTTAGGCGAGGTGCTGGCCCACTGCTGGCTGCGGTAATCGGGACTTTGTTCGGATTATTTACCGCAACGAATTATACGCAGTCGTTCTTCGTTGGACCCGTTACTCAGGAGTTCGGCTGGGATGCAGGCCAATTTTTCCTAAGCTACACAGTGCTGATGTTGGCGGGCATTTTTACCGCGCCGCTTGTGGGATCGCTGATTGAAAAATGGGGTGCACGGCCCTTGGCTATTCTTGGCCTTGTCGGGCATTCGCTCGGTTATGTCCTGCTGTCGTTTAACACCGGATCGCTTCTGCTTTGGTATCTGAGTTTCTTCCTGCTTGCCGTGCTGGCTGCTGGCTCGTTGCCAATTACCTGGACGAAGGTGATCAATGGCTGGTTTGTAGAAAACCGCGGCAAGGCGATTGGCATCGTCATGTCTGGAACAGGGATTGGAGCGTTTCTGCTCCCACCCATAGTTGAGTTCGTCATTTCGAATTACGGGTGGCGGATGGGCTATCGAGCAATCGGAGTTGGAGGTCTTATATTTTCTTTGCCGTTCGTCATCGCGTTGTTCCGCGAAAGGCCTGATTACTCTGATCCCGCCTCACCTGAGCAGAACGCTGAACCCACGCTCAACTGGGGCGATACCGTTGGAGAAGCGATCCGCGGGCGCCGCTTCTGGATCCTCGGCGCCGTACTATTTCTTACAGCTTTCGTCATTGTGGGATTGCTATCGAATTTCGAAAGGATCTTGTCGGCCGAAGGACTGACAAGAGGAAGCATATCGGGACTTGCCGCCATTCTCGGTTTGACGGTTATTGTTGGCCGCCTTTTGATTGGTGCCCTGGTAGATCGATTTTGGGCACCAGGGGTTGCGGTTTTATTTTTCACCCTCCCCATCATCGGGCTCATACTGTTGCTTGGGGTCGAAATCACGTTCACGAGCGCAGCCTTCATAGCGATCGCCATTGGCTTGGCTGCGGGTGCAGAGCTTGACCTCCTAGCATATCTCACCAGTCGTTATTTCGGAACCGCTCACTATGGTGCGATATTTGGTCGGGTCTTCGTCTTTTTCACAGTGGGCGCAGGAATAGCGCCGCCCATATTCGGAGGCATCGCTGCCGCTAGGGGCGGCTACGGCGAACTTCTTATGGCCGCGATCGCGATATTACTCGTGTGTCAAATATTGTTTCTTGCACTCGGGAGATACCCGAAACCTAATCGCCGACTAGCAGCTTAACCGTGACTTAGAGCAACACTGCCGAATTGCGGCTTGGCGAGGACACCCCTTTCTTTCCGAGCATGAGTGCTCTCGTGAAAAATCCTCACGCATCTCGAGTTTCAGGAGTCTTTGAGTGACCAAACACAAGCATGAATACGATTACGACCTCTTCACTATCGGGGCAGGGTCGGGCGGAGTGCGCGCTTCTCGTGTGGCAGCCGCCCATGGTGCCCGGGTCGCAGTAGCAGAAGAGTATCGTGTCGGGGGAACCTGTGTCATTCGGGGATGTGTGCCAAAGAAGATGCTCGTATATGGTGCGCACTTCGCAGAGGACCTTGTAGATTGTCAGAAGTTCGGCTGGGAAATAGAGAAGAAGAGTTTCAACTGGATAAAGCTTCGCGACAACGTTTTGGCAGATGTCGACAGGCTTGAGAGGGCGTATACCGAGACGCTTGAAAACCACGATGTGACGATCTTTCCCGAACGGGCACAGATTACCGACAGCCACGAAATCACGCTGGCGAGCGGGCAAAAAGTCACAGCCAAATATATCCTGGTGGCAACAGGTGCGCGACCGCGTAGACCCGAGTGTGAAGGCGAAGAGTATGCAATAACGTCGAACGAGACTTTTCATCTCGAGAAAATTCCCGAAACCATCCTCATTGCGGGTGGGGGGTATATCGCTAACGAGTTCGCGGGAATATTCAACGAGCTCGGCAGCAAGGTTACGATTGTTAACCGGGGTGACCAGTTACTGCGGAGTTACGACGAAGAACTGCGCGACCGGTTGCTACAAATTTCAATCATGAAAGGCATCGAATTCAAGTTCAATGCCCGCTTTGAATTTATCAAGCCTTGTGAGCAGGGTGGCTATAACGTCAAGTTGACCGGCCATGAGAAGCTAACCTTCGACCAGGTCATGTTCGCGACCGGGCGCAGTCCCAATACACAAGGACTTGGTTTGGAAACAGTAGGTGTCGAAACGGGGGAAGGTGGCGAGATCAAAGTCGACAAATTCAGTAAGTCTAACGTCGATTACATTTACGCCGTGGGCGATGTCACTGACCGCGTACAGCTGACGCCTGTTGCTATTCGCGAAGGGCAAGCGTTTGCCGACAGCCTGTTTGGCGATGGCGAGCCATACTTTGTAGACCACAGCTGCATTGCAAGTGCCGTCTTCAGCCACCCGCCAATAGCCGCCGTCGGCATGACGGAGAGTGAGGCCAAGGCTCAACTCGGATCGGTCAAAATATACCACTCCGATTTCAGGCCGATGAAAAACGTGTTAGCGGGCCGGAATGAGCGCAGTCTCATCAAAATGGTTTGCGAGGGCGACAGCGGACGCATTGTCGGCATCCACATGATTGCGCCAGATGCGCCCGAAATGATGCAGGCAGCGGCTATCGCAGTCAAAGCTGGGCTCACCAAAGCCGATTTTGATGCAACCACGGCTATACACCCGACAATGGCCGAAGAGTTGGTGTTGATGCGTTAGACACCCTAAACGTCATCGCAATCGTTCGACTGAATCCTTCGTCATCGAACGTTATTGTGAGTGGGAGAGGTGGAACATACGCAACGCAACGAACCCTTGAATCGATGCGCGGATATTCGTGGCAGAATTGAGCACCACATTGCGCGCGCTGAAGCGGGCTTAGGATACCCACTCTTCAGGGAAAAAGCTCGGACGGGCCGACCTATCGCTGATCTCTGACAGTAGCGCAGCGGTCGAGTAACTACTCACGCAATACGGAACCAAATAGGTAAGGATGAGCTTCCAGATTGGGGGGTATTGGCCGGCAAAGAGCAGGTCACCATGATTAATCGCAATCAGGATAGTTCCCACCACGGCTCCGACCTTCAGCGCGCGCCTGTATGTGACGGGCCTAAGCAATAATGCTGCAAACGAGACTTGATGCGCATTATTCATGCTGTCGGTGTTCGACTTTGAGAGTGAACACGTCGGCAGGTTCTGATTGCATATTCGTGCGGATCCATAACTCTCAGGATTGAGGTTATGCACCCAGCATTACAAGCCCGCAGAAAAAAAGTTGCGAATTCGGAAAATTATTCAACCCTGCCTTTGAATTTGTATGTGGGGCGATTGCCCTCATTCGCTTCGCCCCCCCCCTTTAAGTCAAACGGTTTTCCATTCGTCGGGGAATTCTATCCCATGCTTCTCTTTCGATGCGATTTGGCGGGCAATAGCACGCTCATAGCTTGGCCGCATCTTCACCCGCTGCATTAGCGACTCTATCGCCGGGAAATCATTCATCGTCAGCATTCCACTGCTCGCCGCGGTTGATATGGCCCAGCAAATATACACGTCAACAATCGACCAATCTTTATCGTACCACCAGCGGCCCCCAGAAACGCGTTCTTCAATTCGATCAAACATTGAAATGGTGGCTCTGAGGCCCATTGCCTGCACACCCGAAGGATCGCCTTCAGTGTATCGGCTCGGCATCCTTATCTGACGAATTGCAGGATGAAGTGTCGCCGAAATCCACACCAGATCGGAGTTGTACCGCGCGCGTGAAAACAGATCATTTGTCGAGGGCAGCAGTTTCGCATTAGGCGCCAGAGCGTCCAGGTAGCCTAAGATAGCTGCATTCTCCGTCAGTGGTATTCCATCAACCACCAATACAGGGACCTTCCCTTCCGGATTGACCTGTAAATGCTCCGCACTCCGATCCGCTGCGCGGATATCGACGGCCACATCTTCATATTCCAGACCCGCTTCCTCCAATGCACAAATGGTAACGTGCGAACATGCGCGCAGTGGATAGTGATAGAGCAACAAATGCGGCATCGGGCTCTTCCTCGTAACGGCCAACAGAATAGCATCCCTAACTGTATTGTTTTTCACTCGAGTTGGTGTGCCGGCAAACAGGGTTCCGCCCAATAACAGGCGCTAAAATTGTGACGGCACCAGCGCGAAAACCGTAATTGAGGTTGACGAATTCTCACCACTATATGTGCGCGCTGGCAAACTTAGCAATATCATTTCAGCTTATGCTCTTACCAAAAACTCTAACAACAGTTTGATCAGGCTGCTGCGATGGTTCGACGCGGGCCATACCGCGTAGATGTTGAGCGTAGGCACTGACCATTCTGGTAACACTCTCACCAATCTCCCCGATGCAATGTCCTTGCCGATTTCGCTGATCGGTAGCTTCTGCAGACCCAACCCGGCCAGAACGGCGGACCGCGCACCGCTAATAGAGTTTACCAAAACGCGCGATTGTTCAGGCTGCACGTTGGCCTCTTCATTGCCTCGCTGAAGAACAAATTTGTCGGGTAACATCTCGACCAGCACAAAATCACAGTGGTTGAGGTCGGCCGGCACAATCGGTGCCTCGATCATTTCCAGATAGGAGGGAGCGGCGACGAGACATCGTTCGAAGCTTCCGATCTTGCGGCTTTTTAAAGCACTGTCGGACATGGTCCCCAAACGGATTGCCATGTCGATCCCTTCTGCGACCAGGTTTATCTTTTCGTCACTATTATAAAGAGTGATAGCGACGTTGGGATAGCGCCGTGCGAAGTCCCAAATCGCCCTTTCTTGAGGGCTGCCTGTCAGGAATGCGGGCAAAGTCAGTCGCAGCGCACCAGCGGGATCGGCGCTGACATCAGCGATGGCATCAAGGCCCTCCTCTGCCGCCTCGACCATACTATTGGCGGATTTCAGCAAATTTTTCCCTTCATTCGTTAATGACAATGCGCGAGTTGAACGGTGAAACAGGGACACACCGTGACGCGTTTCCAGTGCTTTCACATGGTGGCTGACTACAGAAGTCGATAGCTGAAGCGCCCGTCCTGCGGCGCTGAAACTGCCCGCCTCTGCGACTTTTGCGAAAATGGCGATCGCGCGCAAATCGTCAATCATGGGAGCGGCCTTTCGATCTAATGAGATAGTTATTCAAATTTATCCCACCAAGTCAAACGCCAGGACGTCCTCTATTTAAGGTTTTCAAGAGAAGGACAAATCGATGAAGCCATCAACGAGCGAAGTGAAAACCACGAAAGCGAGCCGCTATCTGCAGCAACTCTGCAAGCATTTTGGGCATAAAGTTCCTGTCGAATTCAATGCCGAGCACGGTTCCATCACCCTGCCCTTTGGCACCTGCGATCTCCACGCGGGAGAGAATGCGCTGACTTTGACCGTGTCGGGTGAGGACACCGCCAAACTCGGACAAGTAATCGGAGACCACCTCGAGCGCTTTGCATTTCGCGAAGACCTCAAGATCAATTGGCATCCATCGGAACGCACGGACCAAGAGGCCGCCAAAACATAACGGTGATCTACAGGAAAAAACAATGCAACGGCGTGAAGCAATCAAAGCTTTTTCTAGTGGCCAGTCTGGCTGCAGGATTCGCAACTAGAGCAGGAGCACAAGAAATGGACGCCACAAGTCAAGCGAGCTTTGACACAGTAATGGCCTTCATGAGCGCCATGGGCAGCGGCGATTTGGGGGGAATGACCGCGTTAATGGCCGATGACATGGTCTGGCACAATGAAGGAGACCCTAGCCTGCCATGGATCGGCCCATGGGAAGGCAAAGAAGCCATCCTCGCATTTTTGCCCGTCTTCAGAGAAAATTTCGAGACAACCGAGTGGGAGAACACAGACGCATTTGCCTCGGGCGATACAGTCGCGGTCTTTGGAAAAATGAACGGTGTTACAACGAAATCCGGCGAGGAAATTGGAGAGTTCACCTTTGCTCTGCGCGCCAAGGTACGCGACGGAAAGGTTAGGCTTTGGAATTGGTTTGAAGACAGTTTTGCCGTCAGCAAAGCCTATCACGGAATCTGAAGAAACGAGCGTGCTCGGTGCAAAATGCGTGAGTGCGTTCCAGCACTTCCTATCCAGTCAAGATTCGGGTCCATTTTTGGCGCAAAGACGGCGAAAAATTGGGCCGGTGTGAAACAAAAGATTCAATCATTACCTAACGGGAGTGTCGAGTTGAAACGCAGGAGATTTGTTAAATTTGGACTAGGCGCCGTTGCTGTTGGCGGATTGGGATATTGGGGCCGAAATCCAATAGCCCGATTCGGTTTGACACACCTGCAAATCGACGCATTGCCGACACCTGCTTTGCAGGCCGGTGCGAATATATGTGTCCTCACGCCTGATCTGACATCTGGACCATATTATATAAATTCACCGATGCGTTCTAATATCGCTGAAGATAAGCCCGGATTGCCACTTAAACTCGCAATAGAAATCGTGGGCATGCCGGACTGCACGGCGATGCAAGGTCTAACCGTAGAAATATGGCATTGCGACGCGGGTGGGTACTACTCCGGCTATAGCGATGCAACGCCCCGCGCACCATTTGACACCTTGCTAACTGTGATCGCGACCCAAGAGGATGGACATCTACCGCCGGTAGACTCCGCGGACTTTTTGCGAGGCGGCCAAGTAACTGATGCCAACGGCAAGGTGGAATTCGAAACGATCTTTCCGGGTTGGTATGATCCTCGTGTCACCCACATCCATGTCAAGGTATCTCGCGGCAGTGAAAGTTTTTTGACGACGCAGCTGTATTTCACAGATGAATTGGTAAGAGATGTCTACGCCAACGACTCTGACTATTCCAAATATGGTCCTTGTCCATACAATCTAACAAACGATTCAGTTCTTAGGGATTTGAGCGACAATACAGGTGTCGTTCTTCAAGTTGTAGGCAATAAAGACAAGCTTACTGCTACAGTGCGACTTGGGATCGCTTGAGGTGGCTGATCGGCGCGGGTCTGTCGACGGCGCTTGCCGGTCGGAAAGCACGCGCAGGACACGGACAGCCCGGGCGGCTTAGGTCTCGAACATGACCACCCCCTTCATCCATTTGGCCGAAAGTCGGTCGCCGGAGGACACTAATGAACTCTCTAAAAGCCATCCTCAATTCGCCTTATGCCTTTTGGCTCCTTCTCGCCTTGCCATCCATCACGATGATTAACGGCGCCCTTTCCGGTGGAGATTTGGAACCACTGCTCCATCCCACTGGTGAATTTGCCGCGCGCTTCATGATTATTGCCATGATGCTTACACCTCTGCGGATGCTGTTTCCGAAATCCAAAGCGGTCGGTTGGTTGCTCCGCCGCCGCCGCTATTTTGGTGTGGCTGCGTTCGGATATGCCGCTCTGCACACGCTGTATTATGTGATAGATTTGGGAGCATTGTCGGCTGTAGTCGCGGACGTGACGAAATTCGGCATTTGGACAGGCTGGCTGGCTTTCATCGTTTTCGTGCCGCTGGCGATGACCTCCAACAATGCATCGGTTCGCAAACTCGGCAGATCTTGGAAGACCCTGCAACGCTTCGTTTATGTGGCAGCCGCCGCAACCCTGCTGCATTGGATATTCATCCATAACAATATCGGCCCTGCGCTGGTCCACTTTGTTCCGTTAGCTGCTCTTGAAACTTACCGTGTCTGGAAGAGCCTTAGCACTCGCCGATTAGCAAGTGGTGAGCGGCGGACTGCACGAAAAGGAAATGACCATGGCAATAGCTGTAAAGCGACCCATGACTAAACCAAGTCAAGCGGCCTTCTGGGATGAACGCTATGCGGCGGACGAATATTTGTTTGGGACCGCACCGAATGCTTTTCTGGCGCGTGAGCTGCATCGCTTAACTCCGGGGTCGAAAGTCTTGGCAGTCGCCGATGGCGAAGGGCGAAACAGCGTATTCCTTGCCCAGCAAGGACATCGCGTCTTTGCTACGGACGTTTCGGAAAGGGCGCTCGATAAAGCGCGAGCTCTCGCTGAGAGGCGAAGGGTCGAAGTCGAGTATCGGCAGGCAAATCTGGCCGAATGGAAATGGCCGGAAGAAGCTTTCGATGCCGTGGTCGGCATATTCATCCAGTTTTCTGGCCCCGAACTGCGAGAGGACATCTTCGAAGGCATCCATCGCTCGCTGAAACCACGCGGGCTGCTGCTGCTCGAAGGCTACCGCGAAGAACAACTGGCCTATGGGACAGGCGGTCCGCCTAATATTGAGAACCTTTATACGCAGGACGGTTTGCGCCGCTCCTTTTCGACATGGGAGATTGAATTGCTCGATTCCTACGATGCTGAGATCGAGGAGGGGCCCGGCCATTCGGGCAAGTCGGCGCTGATCGACCTGATTGCGCGGAAGCCTCTTTAGCCGCGGACACGCTCTAAAGCCTGCTCGGTCGTGGAAGACGTTGCAGCGCTTTGTTTGCCCAGCTGCCATCGCAACTTTGCTGCACTGGATATTTATTCAGAATAATATTGGCCCGTCCCTGGTCCACTTTGTTCCGTTAGCTGCTCCTGAATTGTACCGTATCTGGAAAATTCTGAGCGCTCGCCGATTGGCAAGTGGTGAGCGCAAGATTGCATGAAAAGGAAATGTCCATGACTATAGCTGTGACCGCTGCTTCAGGAAGCTTGGGTAAGGCGACTGTGAGTGCACTAATGAGCGCAACGGCCGAACCCGTTATTGGTCTTGCTCGCACGCCCGAAAATGCCAAGGGACTGAATATAGAAATTCGACCCGGCGATTATAATGACCGCGAACAGCTGAAAGTTTCATTGTCAGGCGCGGACAGCTTGCTTCTTGTCTCAGGGATGGCTCCCCCTGATGACCGCATAGGGCAGCATCGCAATGTGATCGAGGCCGCAAAAGAAGTGGGCGTGTCAAAGATTGTCTATACAAGCATTCAAGGTCCCGAAGCAGGCACAGCCTTTTCGCCAATCGTGCAAAGCAATCG
Source organism: uncultured Alphaproteobacteria bacterium (assembly GCA_963844225.1). Taxonomy (GTDB): domain Bacteria; phylum Pseudomonadota; class Alphaproteobacteria; order Sphingomonadales; family Sphingomonadaceae; genus Sphingopyxis. Next base: position 66,762 of record CAWJNG010000001.1, read on the forward strand.
CCAGACCGAGGCCGATGTTCGTAGTTGCGGACTGGCTTGGGCCATTGGCCGTAATGGCATCTATATCGAACCCGATGTCGAGTATATCGACACCTACAAGGCGCGCGGTGAGATTGCCAATTGTGCTGGTGACGGGAGATGTGGTTACACCACTCGCCGCGAGCTCGGACATGCTTATGCCAGCATGCTGACCGAGAAAAGGCACGACGAGCAAATTTATAACTTGCACGGAGAAGCCATAACCCAAGCGCACTTGGCAGAGCACCTGAACCGGACCTTCGGAACCCAGTTACACTACCACCCCATGCCAGTGGCTGACTACCGCGCAGAAAGGATTGACGAACTGGGACAATTTATGGGCACTGTCATCGCGGGCATTTACGAAGGTATCCGCAATGGCGCCTTGGACAACCCCAGCGATTTTAATGCGGCTGCTGGCAGGTCACACCAGAGCTGGGACGCATTTTTTCAGTCCATACGAGGCTGATCCAAACCGGCCCTCTACCCCCGCACTGTGGTGCCCAGATTAAGCCCTTCAATTTGTAAAGTACTGACGGTCGGAATTGAATCCACAACCCATGCAAGTCAAAATTTCATGCCGCGCGCATGCTATTTTCGCCACGCCCATCATCCGATTACTCCCCAAGATGCATTGGATTGGCAGCGTGACTTTAATATGAAGGCCGGGCTGATTACCTACCGTGAAGGGCTTTCCCTTCGTCTTGAGAGTGCCATCGCCACATTGGCATGTAGGCAATTGAGGGGGTTCCCCAATCTCGTTTATTGCAAACCAACTGATCGAAGACGTCCTCTTCGAAAACCGCTGGTGCTATGGTACATTGCGCTGGTGCGATTTGTGATTGCCAGGTGGTGGCCGGTGGAGTGGCTCCAGCATTTGGCACGACGGGCGGAAATTGGGGTTGGAGCCGCAGGCCCGACCGACGCCGGTATTATTGATTTTGATAGTGGGCTCGTCGAATTGCCCCGATGTTGTCATTACTCGTGGCGGCAAAGAGGCGTCGGCGGCCTTTCACTCCATATCTAGTAAGGACGCTCCCAATACGACCCTCGCGTAATGCTGTATCGCGGGCCAGGTCGAGGGCCTATAAGAATATGCGACCTTGATTTTATCTTAAAAACAAAGGGTAGCAAGATCGATGGGGTAGCTTTTTCGGACAACACATCGTGGCGGCAAAACGGTTTCATGGATCAGCTCCGCCCACATCTTGATCAATTTTTTGACGAATGGCGGAAAAGCGACAGAGAAGCATGCACTGCTCAGGCCTTCGCAAGCCTGGCGCAGCTTGGCTCAAGCGTCGTCCAGATATCGTCGATCACCTTCCCAAGTTCCAGGTGCGGCTGTTCAAGCGAAGCTAAATAGGCCTTCCAACGCTGCCGGGCTGCGGGGTCTTCTGCCATGGCGACTGAAAGCCCCACCGGGCGTTCCTGCGGTATCGGAGTTTCGCGCCGCTCGAATGTTGCTGCGATCGCGGCATCAAGCGCATCCTGTTCGATTGCCAAGGACTTGGGCACCGCCCAGAGATCATAGAAATCCTTCATCCGGCCATTGGCCAGACCCAATGCTACGAGGGCCTGGAATTTCTCGGCTATCACCGTCTCGGGCGGATAGCTGCGGATTTTGGCTTGTTCCATGTCAAGGAGAGAGGGATAGTCGATGGTCCGGGTGGCATCGGCCAGTGCGTCTCCGAACCCGACATCGAGCGTCACCGGGATACGGGAGCGTTCGAGATAAGCGGAGGTTTTGAGGCGAATACCCCCATATTCCATCTCTTCGCGGATCGGGCTGGCTGCAAGAGCATCTACGTCGAAGTCCAGGCCGTCACCGGTCTCGATCGTCATGATCTCGGCGAAGACCGCTGTGATCGCTGCCTCGTCAGGCGGGCCGAAGCCGAGGAAATCGATGTCACGCGTTTCTCGGTTGTCATGTTCGAGCCACTGCGTGACGAGCATACCGCCCTTGAGGACATAATTGTCGCGATGCGATGAGAGGGACAGGCGAAAGAGCAGCCGTTCGAGCGCGAAACGCACCAGCAAGAGGTCGAATGCGCGGCCTTCCTCGCGCGCCATGTTCAATAGGCGTGCTTTAACCGATGCGGCCATATTTTTGGGGCCATCAACCATTGAAGGTCAGCGCCTCGAGATAAGGCCGCATGGTGCGCCAGGCCCCGCCGGCACGTGCAGCCTCCGCGACGGCGGATGGTGTAGCCTTGCGCTGGTCGACCGCTGCGCGCAGCCCTTCGACCGCGACTGAGCGATCAACGAGCCGACCATTGCGGAACAGGTCGGCGAGCGTCTTAGGCACAGAATAGATCGGCACATCAACACCGCAGATGGTATGGTGTTCGATGCCCTGTTTCAAATATTTGTCGGCGAAGCGCACGATGCGGACGGGGGGAGAACCCTGTACCGGGGACCAGTCGCTCGTGCCGATCGCGACCCAAGTCTTGCGCGGGATCTGGTCGGTCAGGCCATGCCAGGCGAGTGCCGAGGTCATGGCGATGACCCCTTTAGGGATGCGCTTGGCGACTTCCGCCAGCGTGACGTCGCTGTCGATCTCAGCGTCCGGGTGCTGATAGAGTCCGCGACTGATGCGGATAAGCTCGCCATCATCGAGCGCGCGCCGGATGGTGGTACCAGCGATGCCTTGCTCGCGCAGATCCTGCGCCCGCAGGATCGTGCGGCTCGCAACAAAGGTGCGAAGCTTTTCCCGCTGATTGATGGTCTTTTTTGGCACGTCACAAATCCTATAACTGAAATCACTTTAGTCAGAGGTTTTGTAACATGCTGCAGGCACATGCGCCAGAGGCCAGTCCGGCACGATGATCATACCATATCGTTCGGCCTGCAAATTGCTTGGAGACAATCCTCAAGATAAATGACAGAGATATAAAGGTACATCAAATTGGTGACCGCGCCGACCAATCTGATCGAACTCAAAAACCGGCCAGCCTACCGCCCAATTGCGATCACATGAGGCGATCAGCAATCCACGTCTCTACTTCATCTTCTGCCCAGGCAACCGAGTATCCACCAAGCTGGACTGGTTTGGGGAACTTGCCCTCAGCCATCCAGCGATAGATCGTCGAACGTCCAAGACCGACGCGGTGCTTTACTTCCGGCAGACGAATAAGCCGTGTAACCCGGCGAGGCTCTGTGGCTTCAGCGTCAATCTCTTCACCTACGATGGTCTCCAGCATTTGCGGGCCTCGGAATGTGGTTTTCTCAGAAGCCCGCAAAAAGGCCCACAAATATTTCTGGCAGGGATGATTGGGGACGAGTTGAGAATCCGAGCATTCGGAACCGTTAAGCACTGAGAGAGAATGGAAAAGACGAGCAGAGACAACAATTTGGAGAACCAATGTGAGTCCTCAAAGTCCGCCATTTTCCCTTTATATTTCAATGGCTTAAGTCGTTGGTGCCCAGAAGAGGACTCGAACCTCCACGACCTTGCGATCGCCAGCACCTGAAGCTGGTGCGTCTACCAATTCCGCCATCTGGGCACGGGGTAGGAGCGGGCGCTTAGCGGTGGGATGCTTTGCTTGTCAACAACCCTGCGGTTGTGAATTACGATTTTTCGCCCTGTTCGCGGCATAATGACCAAAAAGCGGTGCATCGGGTTGCTGCACCCCCTTGCCCGTCGCATCGCTTCGCGGCATGGGGAGCCTACCAGCGCTATTGGCGCGCAAGGCAAGCAGGACGGACAGGCGCAATGCAAAAGATCGACGGCAAATTGGTCACGGTGCTTGGCGGCGGAGGCTTCGTCGGCCGCTATGTTGTCCAGCGGCTTTTGGCGCAAGGCGCGCGGGTGCGAATTGCGCAGCGCGATCCGCGCGCCGCGACCTTTCTTCGGCCACTCGGCGGGCTGGGACAGACGCAGTTCGTTGCGGTGGATATCCGCGAAAGTGCCAGCGTTTCCCGCGCTATAGCGGGCAGCCATGCCGTAATTAATCTCGTCGGCAGCTTTGACAATATGCAGTCGGTACAGGCCGACGGAGCCGGCCATGTCGCAAATGCCGTTGCCGCGGCGGGGATTAAAACGCTGATCCATATGTCGGCGATTGGCGCAGACCGCGACAGCGCGTCGGCCTATGGTCGCAGCAAGGGCGAGGGCGAGGCGGCCGTAAAGGCTGCCGTCCCCGTCGCGACCATATTGCGTCCCTCGATTATCTTTGGCCGCGAAGACCAGTTCATCAACCGCTTTGCCGCGATGATCCGCTTGGCGCCGGTTGTCCCCGTGATCGCTCCCGCAACACAGTTTCAGCCCGTCTATGTCGGCGATGTTGCCGACGCCGTCGTCGCGGCGTTGATCAATGCAGATGCAGCGGGCCGGACCATCGAGCTAGGCGGGCCGCAAATTTTGAGCATGGCCGAACTGCTCCGCTGGATTGCCGATGCCATCGGACGCAGCCCGATGTTTGTCGATGTTCCTGATGTTGCGGCCGCCTTTTTCGCCAGCAGCTTGGGTTGGATGCCCGGCGCGCCGATCACCAAAGATCAGTGGCTGATGCTGCAATCCGATAATATTGTCGCCGACGGAGGCAGCGGGCTCGCCAGCCTAGGTGTCACGCCGACGGCATTGGCGACAGTCGCGGACGATTGGTTGGTGCTTTATCGCAAACATGGTCGGTTCGGTCAGATGGTGGCTGACTGAACTTCGCTTTGTCGCGTCGAAAGAGCCAGCGCAGGAATCGACTTGCTGGTTCGGGCGACGCTCCAAACCTCTTTCGATTGACGCCCCGACCTTTCAGACAGGACCGTGCATGACATCCCTCCATTTGCTGCAAGTCATCCTCATCGCAATTATCGAGGGACTTACCGAGTTTCTGCCCGTGTCATCGACGGGCCATATGGCCTTGGCGGGCGAGCTGATCGGCTTTACCGGTCCAGCCGAAGCCAGCTTCATGGTCATCATCCAGCTCGGCGCGATTTTGGCGGTGTGCGTAGTCTATTGGAAGCGGCTCTGGGCGGTAGCAATGGGGCTATTTACCGAGCGCGATGCGCAGCTATTCACCCGCAATGTGTTAGTCGCGGTTGTCCCGTCGCTGATATTGGGGGTTCTAACCTATAGCGCCATCAAGGCGGCCATCGGTACGCCGGCCATCATTGCATGGGCGCTGATCGTCGGCGGCATCGCCATTTTAATTATCGAGCGCCTGCCCCACCGAAACACAACCACAACCGTCGAAGGCATGCCGCTAAAGGTCGCTATCGGGATCGGCATCATCCAGTGCCTGTCGCTCATCCCTGGAGTGTCCCGCTCGGGCGCCACCATCATGGGCGCACTGATGCTGGGGGTCGACCGCAAGACGGCCGCCGAGTTCACCTTTTTTCTCGCCATCCCGACGATGGTCGCCGCGACCGCTTATGATTTTTACAAAAATGTCGACAGCTTTCAGGCAGGCGACATCACGTCGCTAGGCATCGGCTTTGTCGTAGCGTTTCTGGTGGCACTAGCGGTGGTGCGTGGCTTTGTTGCTTTCGTCGGGCGGTTCGGCTTTGCGCCATTCGCTTGGTATCGAATCGTGATCGGATCGGCTGCTCTGATATGGCTAGCACTTAGATAGGGCCGAATCGGTATTAGTTGCGCAATATTCTTTCGTAAGATTCGCCGCCATTCCCAAAAATTGCAAATTTTAGGGCATAGATACTGCCCTAATTGGCAGATCTGCCGTGACAACAGCTGCGGCGCGGTGCATTTGCTCCCCTAACAAGGGATTATTGCAGATGGCTTCCAAACGCATGTTACAATTTGTCGAGCACGACCAAAGCTATCCGGACAAGCGGACCGCTGAAGAACGCGCGCGTGATTTTCGCGAGATTTCGGAACGCTATCCTGCATCCGATGCTGACGCACAGGCGGCGCGTTGCTCACAATGCGGCGTGCCCTATTGCGCGGTCCACTGCCCGCTCCACAATCACATCCCCGACTGGTTGAAGCTGACCGCCGAGGGGCGGCTACGCGAAGCCTATGAATTGTCGAACGCAACGTCGACCATGCCCGAAATCTGTGGCCGCATCTGCCCGCAGGACAGGCTGTGCGAGGGCAATTGCGTAATCGAATTCTCCGGGCATGGCGCGGTGACCATTGGAAGCGTCGAAAAATATATCACCGACACTGCCTGGGCCGAAGGTTGGGTCGAACCGCTGGATGTTGGCCCCGACACCGGCCAATCAATTGGGGTCATCGGGGCGGGACCCGCCGGCCTCACCGCCGCCGAATATCTGCGCTGCGCCGGACATGAAGTCCATGTTTATGACCGGCATGATCGCGCGGGCGGATTGCTGACCTACGGCATCCCTGGCTTCAAGCTGGAAAAAGAAGTGATTATGCGCCGCGTCGAACGGTTGATCGAAGGCGGCATTCATATCCACACTGGTTTCAATGTCGGCAGCGATGCCACGCTCGACGAGCTGCGTCGCAAGCACGACGCAATCCTCATCGCAACCGGCGTCTACAAACCACGCGAGATCTCCTTGCCCGGCGGCGACGCCAAGGGCGTTATTCCTGCCCTCGATTATCTTATCGCGTCGAACCGCAAGGGATTTGGTGACAGCGTTCCCGCCTTTGATGACGGCAGCCTTGATGCCGGTGGCAAACATGTAGTGGTTATCGGCGGCGGCGACACAGCGATGGACTGTGTACGCACGGCGGTTCGCCAGGGAGCCAAGTCGGTGAAATGTCTCTATCGGCGTGACCGCGCCAATATGCCGGGATCGCAGCGCGAGGTCGGCAATGCCGAGGAAGAGGGCGTCGAATTTGTTTGGCTATCGGCTCCCGACAGCTTTGTCGGCGGCAAAACCGTCAAGCAAGTTAGGGTTGCCGCCATGCGACTGGGTTCACCCGACGCCAGCGGTCGCCGCAGCCCCGAACGCGATCCGGGCCGCGAAAGCGATCTGCCCGCCGACATGGTGATCAAAGCGCTGGGCTTTGATCCCGAAGATCTGCCTAAATTGTTCGGATCGACTGACCTTAGCGTTACCCGCTGGGGCACCCTGCGCGTCGACCATCAAACGATGATGACCAGTCTGCCCGGCGTGTTCGCGGCGGGGGATATTGTCCGAGGAGCCAGCTTGGTTGTCTGGGGCATCCGCGACGGACGCGACGTCAGCGAACAAATGCAAAAATGGCTGAAAGCCAAGGCCGCAAGCGAAAGGAAGGCTGCATGAGACAATTTGTCAAATTAGTAGCTGCCGCGCTCTTACTTGGCTTCACTCCCTCTGCGGGTGCGGCACAGAAGGCATTGATGCCAACTACCAACAGCGCGACCAAGGACGCGCATACTGTCGCCCGGCAAATAATTGAGCTGTCAGGCGGTAAGGAAAATATGGAAAAGTCGCTTACGGCTTTGGCCCCGACAATTCCCCCATCATTTCTCAATGCCCTTATCGCCGACCCGAACGCCGCGACGATTTTAGATGCAATCGACGAGCGTTATGAAGGAGGCCGCCAAGCCTTTTCTGAGGAGTTTTCTCGGCGGTTCACAGCGCGATTTCGCGAACGCTATGACGATCTTTTGGACGCCACAGCACAGGAATATGCTGACGCGATCGAACTGCCGCATCTCATCGAGATTAGGGATTTTATGGCATCTCCTGCCGGACGCGCATTAGCCAAGGCGCAAAGCGAAATTCTCGGAAAAATGCAAGCGCGCGGAATGGAGCTTGGCAAGCAACTCGGAAGAGCTGTCGGCATCGAACTGGCAACTGAATTGCTCAATAGCACCGCCGATGAAAGCAAGAAGCCATGACCTATTTCCCGACCCCCGAACATGAACGCCTCGCCAACGAAGGCATGTATCGTCCAGACTTTGAATCCGATGCCTGCGGTGTCGGACTGGTTGCAGCCACCGATGGCAAGGCGTCGCGTCGCGTTGTCGAGGCGGCAATCGAGGCGCTGCGGGCGGTGTGGCATCGCGGGGCGGTTGATGCCGATGGCAAGACCGGCGACGGCGCCGGTGTCCATGTCGACTTGCCGATCCGCTTCTTTGACGACGCTATCGCGGCATCGGGACACAAGGTGCTGCCGAACCGGCTGGCCGTCGGGATGATCTTTCTGCCGCGCACCGATTTGAACGCGCAGGAACAATGCCGGACGATCATCGAGGCCGAAATCATTGACGCTGGTTTCACCATCTATGGCTGGCGGCAGGTTCCGGTGGATGTGTCAGTGATCGGCGACAAAGCCCAGCGCACGCGCCCCGAAATTGAGCAGATCATGATCGCCGGACCGCTGCCCGATGAGGCCTCGCTCGCCGAGTTCGAAAAGCAGCTTTATCTCGTCCGCCGCCGCATCGAGAAGAAGGTCATCGCGGCGCAGATTGCTGACTTTTATATTTGCAGCCTGTCGTGCCGGTCGATCATCTACAAAGGGCTCTTCCTAGCCGAAAGCCTGTCGGACTTTTATCCCGACCTCACAAATCGCCTGTTTGAAAGCCGTGTGGCGATTTTTCACCAGCGCTATTCAACCAACACTTTCCCGCAATGGTGGCTTGCGCAACCGTTCCGCTGCCTGGCGCATAATGGCGAAATCAATACCATCCGGGGCAACAAGAACTGGATGAAAAGCCATGAGATCAAGATGGCAAGCCTCGCCTTTGGCGAACATAGCGAAGACATCAAACCGGTGATTCCGGCGGGCGCATCGGACACCGCCGCACTTGATGCCGCTTTCGAGGCGCTATGCCGCGCCGGCCGCGATGCGCCGACGACAAAGTTGATTCTGGTTCCCGAAGCTTGGGGCAATGACGATTCGATGCCCGACGCACATCGCGACATGTATCGCTATCTCGCCAGTGTAATGGAACCGTGGGACGGACCCGCGGCTCTAGCGATGACCGACGGACGCTGGGCCGTGGCGGGAATGGACCGCAATGCGCTCCGCCCCCTGCGCTACACGATGACATCCGACAATCTGCTGGTCGTCGGCTCCGAAAGCGGCATGGTCCTGCTTCCCGAAGCAAGCGTCCGCAAGAAGGGACGCCTCGGTCCAGGTCAGATGATCGCCGTCGATCTCGACAGCGGCGAACTATACGAAGACCGCGCTATCAAGGACAAGATCGCCGGCGCGCAAAATTATGGCGACCGCGTCAAAGGATTCCGGTCGATGGCTGATCTGCCCAAGGGCGGGCGGAGTACGCTGCCTATGTTTGACCGCCCCGAATTGCTACGCCGCCAGGTCGCCGCGGGGCTCACGATGGAGGATATGGAACTCATACTCGCGCCGATGGTCGAGGATGCCAAGGAAGCGATCGGGTCGATGGGCGACGACACCCCGCTAGCGGTCATTTCGGACAAGCCGCGCCATGTCGCGCAGTTTTTCCGCCAGAATTTCAGCCAGGTTACCAACCCGCCAATCGACAGCCTGCGCGAACGGCATGTGATGAGCCTCAACACCCGCTTTGCCAACCTCGCAAACATCCTCGATGAAAAAGGGCAGAGCGATCATGTACTAGTGATCGATTCCCCGGTTTTGGTTGGCGATGACTGGGACCGGCTACGTGCCTATTTTGGCGATGCGGTTGCCGACATTGACTGCACTTTCCCCATCGGCGGCGACGCCGCGTCGCTCCGCGAGGCTATCGCCCGCGTTCGCCGCGAAGCCGAAGATGCGGTGCGCGCGGGACGCAGCGAATTATTCCTCAGTGATCAGAATATCAACAAGGATCGCGTCGGGATGGCGATGGTGCTCGCTGCCGCTGCCGTTCACACACACCTCGTCCGCAAGGGGTTGCGCAGCTATGCGTCGATCAATGTCCGGTCAGCGGAGATTCTGGATACCCACGCTTTTGCAGTTCTGATCGGCGTCGGCGCCACGACTGTCCACGCCTATCTGGCAGAAGCGGCAATTGCCGATCGACAGTCGCGCGGCCTCCTCGGCGATCTGAGTTTGGTTGAATGTCGCCAGCGGTTCCGCAAAGCGATCGACGATGGCTTGCTCAAAATCCTGTCCAAGATGGGGATCGCGGTGATTTCCAGCTATCGTGGGGGTTATAACTTCGAAGCCGTCGGGCTCAGCCGCGCGCTCGTCAACGACCTCTTCCCCGGCATGCCCGCCAAGATTTCGGGTGAAGGCTATCAATCTTTGTTCATCAATGCGACCGAGAAGCATGAGGCGGCCTTTGACACACGCATTGCGACGCTGCCGATTGGTGGTTTCTATCGCCAACGCGCCGGCGGAGAAGCGCATGCTTATTCGGCGCAGCTGATGCACTTGTTGCAAACCGCCGTCGGTACCGACAGCTACTCATCCTATTTGCAATTTTCACGCGGGGTCGCCGATTTGCCTCCCGTTTATCTGCGCGATCTGATGGAATTCAACTTTCCCTCCGAAGGCGTGGCGCTGGAAAGCGTCGAGGCAATCACAGAGATCCGCAAGCGTTTTGTCACCCCTGGCATGTCCCTTGGCGCGCTATCGCCCGAAGCCCATGAAACGCTGGCCATCGCGATGAACCGCATCGGCGCCAAGGCGGTGTCGGGCGAAGGCGGCGAGGCCAAATCGCGCTACACGCCTTATGCCAATGGCGACAATGCCAACAGCAGCATCAAACAGATCGCATCGGGCCGTTTCGGCGTGAATGCCGAATATTTGGGCGCGTGCGAAGAGGTGGAAATCAAGGTCGCACAAGGCGCTAAGCCCGGCGAAGGCGGCCAACTACCTGGCTTCAAAGTTACTGAGTTTATTGCTAAATTGCGCCATTCTACCCCGGGCGTTATGCTCATTTCGCCGCCGCCGCACCATGATATTTACTCGATCGAGGATCTGGCGCAGCTCATCTATGACCTGAAGCAAATCAACCCGCGCGCGCGGGTGTGCGTCAAGCTGGTCAGTTCTGCGGGCATCGGCACGGTCGCAGCAGGCGTTGCCAAGGCCCATGCCGATGTCATTCTCGTTTCTGGTAACACCGGCGGCACTGGCGCCAGCCCGCAAACCAGCATTAAATATGCCGGAACCCCATGGGAAATGGGGCTGAGCGAGGTCAATCAGGTCCTCACCCTCAACGGCCTGCGCCACCGTATCAAGTTGCGCACAGATGGCGGGCTGAAGACGGGGCGCGATATTGTGATCGCCGCCATTTTGGGGGCCGAGGAATATGGTATCGGGACGCTTAGCCTCGTCGCCATGGGCTGCATCATGGTGCGCCAGTGCCACAGCAACACCTGCCCTGTCGGCGTGTGTACACAGGATGACAAGCTGCGCGCAAAATTCACTGGAACGCCCGAAAAGGTAATCAACCTGATGACCTTTATCGCAGAGGAAGTGCGCGAAATTCTGGCGCGTCTCGGCTATCGCAGTCTTGACGAAATTATCGGGCGTACCGAACTGTTGCGTCAAGTCAGCCGGGGAGCCGAGCATCTCGATGACCTCGACCTCAACCCCATCCTTGCCAAAGTCGATGCCCCCGACAGCCAGCGCCGTTCACAAGGTGGCGGGCGCAACCCCGTACCCGACAGCCTGGACGCCCAAATCTTGGCCGATGCCAAGCCCTTGTTTGAGCGCGGCGAGCGGATGCAACTCACCTATAATGTCCGCAACACTCATCGCGCGGTTGGGACACGTCTGTCTGCCGAAATCACTTCAAAGTTCGGAATGACGGCGCTCGACGACGAGCATATCCATGTCCGCTTGCGCGGTACGGCTGGACAATCGCTCGGTGCCTTTCTGTGCCAGGGCATCACGCTGGAAGTGTTCGGCGATGCCAATGACTATGTCGGCAAAGGGCTTTCGGGCGGGCGGATCATTGTGCGCCCCACCGTGTCAAGCCCGCTGGTCAGCCAGTACAACAGCATTGTCGGCAACACCGTACTTTATGGCGCTACGGCGGGAACATTACTCGCCGCGGGCCAGGCAGGCGAGCGGTTTGCCGTTCGCAATTCGGGCGCCAAAGTTGTGGTGGAAGGCTGCGGCGCGAATGGCTGCGAATATATGACCGGCGGCACGGCGGTCATATTGGGTTCGGTCGGTTCCAACTTCGGAGCGGGGATGACTGGCGGCATGGCCTATGTGCTCGATGTTGACGGTAGTTTCGACGCCCATGCCAATGCAGAATCGATTGTCTGGCAACGACTGGACAGCACCGTCTGGGAATCAGAGCTTCGCGGTCTGGTCGCCGATCATGCGAAATCGACCGGCAGCAAATGGTCAAATGAGATCTTGGCCGATTGGGATCGGTGGCAGGGCCAGTTCTGGCAAATCTGCCCCAAGGAAATGCTGAGTCGCCTCGCACATCCGCTGAGCGACAAGGCAGAAACCGTTGCCGCCGAATAATCGTTCAGCCCTGTGAAAGCGTTGCGCATCTATGTAGGCGAGGTGCCAGACAGAGGGTCTGGCGCCTCGCCGCCGTTCGCGCCCTAGAACAGGAGTTTCGCCATGACCCGATGGACTTTGGCCACCCTTCCCTTTGCCGCACTGCTGGCGCCCCTGCCCGCGCACGCCGCCGACGGCGATGCCGCGACAATGGTCGCGGCGCTGAATGATCCGGTGATGCAGGACCGGCTTGCCGACCAGGTGGCGGCCATGGTCGACGCGCTGATGCAGATCAATGTCGGTTCTGTCGCGGCTGTAGTCGGTCAGGTCGATCCCGAATCGCGTGCAGCCACCATTCCTGCCGACGCCACGCTCGGCGAAGTCACTGGCCGTGATGACCCCGATTATGCCGAGCGGCTGGGCGATGATGTCCATGCGACAACACGCATGGCTGGTCGTATGGCCGCTTCGTTGGCGGCGTTTGCGCCGGTACTCAAAGACATGGCGCATGACATGAAAGCGCAATGGGATCTGGAACGCCGCGACCCACGTCGCTAAATTCGTTCCATTGGGCCTCATGACTGACGTCATAAGCGTTGCGCGCGCCGCCCCGCTGCCGCTATGTGCGCGCCATGTGGCAACTCTATCAATATCCTTTGTGCCCCTTTTCCCGCAAAATCCGGCTTTTGCTCGGCGAAAAAGGTGTCGGCTATGAATTGGTGCGCGAATCGCCGTGGGAGCGCCGCGACGAATTTGTTGATCTGAATCCCGCCGGACGCACGCCGGTGATGGTGGATACAGCACGCGGGGTCACGTTAATCGACAGCATGGCCATTGCCGAATATTTCGACGAAACCGTCGAGAATAAGGCGATGATAAACGGCACCGCCGCCAATCGTGCCGAAATACGCCGCCTGACAGCATGGTTCGATCAGGATTTCTATTTTGAAGTTACTGGCCCTTTGTTGTTTGAACGCATGCAAAAGCGGATCGTGCATCGCCAGCCCCCGGATGGCGGAGCACTACGCGAGGCGATGAAGGCGGCAAACACCCATCTTGACTATATCGATTATCTAATCGACCATCGCACTTGGCTGGCAGGCGCCACGATGAGCCTCGCCGATCTGGCCGCCGCAGCGCATATTTCGGTCGCTGATTATCTGGGCGGCATTGACTGGACGGGGCACGAGCAGACAAAGGGCTGGTATTCCGGCCTGAAATCACGCCCCAGCTTTCGCCCGCTGCTAGCCGAACGGATGGAAATCATCACGCCGCCCAAATATTATGAGGAAGTCGACTTTTAGCATATTTTGGCGTGGCGACAGGTCATCAGATAGTTGAGCGCATCGCTGCCCCCTAGCTTGAAGCCACGGCTGGGCGACATCGACAAGGCGGTTTGATCGACCACCTCCAGTCCTGCATCGTTCATCAATTGAGCCAGTTCCTCGGGTCGCAGAAATTGGTCCCAGTCATGCGTTCCGCGCGGCACCATGCCCAGCCGCTCGGCGCCCTCGACCAGCAAAAGCTTCGACAAGGTGGTGCGATTGGGGGTCGACAGAATCATCAAGCCATCAGGCGCCAGCCGTTCGGCTAGCTGCCCCACAAAAGCCGCCGGATCGCTGACATGCTCAACGACTTCCATCGCCGTTACGATATCAAACCGGCCGCGTGCCAGCTCGGCCAATTCACCGGCGTGATACTGAATTTCGAGCCCCTGTCCCTCTGCATGCAACTTGGCCGCCGCAATATTTTCGACTGCAGCATCGACACCGGTCACCGCTGCACCCAACCGCCTTAGCGGCTCACAGAGCAATCCTGCACCGCACCCCACATCAAGCGCGCTCAGTCGATCCAATGGCCTGCGGTCGCGCGAATCCCTGCGCCAATGCGCATCGATTTGATGCCGGATATAGGACAGGCGGACCGGATTAAGCCGGTGAAGCATCGCCGAACTGCCCTTGGGGTTCCACCAATCCTCCGCCAGCGCGCCGAAATGGGCGGCTTCGGCGGGGTTTATCGTTGCTTGCGCGCTTGAATTTGCCATAGCGCTTCCCTAACAGGACCGCGCCCAGCGCCAAAGGGCAATTTGAACATGGAATGGGGCACGATGGCACGTATTGTGATGAAATTCGGAGGCACGTCGATGGCGGGCACTGAACGGATTCGAAACGTCGCGCGCCTTGTCGCGCGCGAAGTTGCCCAGGGCAATGAGGTCGCGGTCGTCGTTTCGGCAATGGCAGGCGAAACCGATCGGCTGGTCAATTTTTGCCGCGAGGCGAATCCGCGCTTTGATCCGGCCGAATATGATGTCGTCGTGGCGGCGGGAGAACAGATTACGTCCGGCCTGCTTGCGCTTACGCTGCAGGCCATGGGCACACCCGCGCGCAGCTGGCTAGGTTGGCAGCTGCCGATCCGCACCGAAGAAGCGCATTCGCGGGCGCGCATAACCGATATCGATACCGGTGCACTGTCCGCCGCGATGGCAACGGGCCAAGTTGCCGTCATTCCGGGTTTTCAGGGACTGATGGGCGATGGCCGTGTCGCCACATTGGGTCGCGGCGGATCGGATACGAGCGCAGTCGCGGTGGCGGCTGCGGTGGGCGCTGATCGCTGCGACATTTATACCGATGTTGATGGTGTCTATACTACCGACCCGCGCATTGTCGCTCGCGCTCAAAAGCTTGATTATGTGACCTATGAAGAAATGCTCGAACTCGCGAGCGTCGGCGCCAAAGTGCTGCAGACGCGCTCGGTCGGGCTCGCCATGAAGATGGGCGTGCGCGTCCAGGTGCTGTCCAGCTTTGTTGAGGGCGACGAAACCCCACGGGTCGGCACAATGATTGTCAGCGACGCAGAAATAGAGGAATTGCAGATGGAACGGCAACTGATCACCGGCATCGCCCACGACAAGAATGAAGCCAAGATCATCATCACGCGCGTGCCCGACCGGCCGGGCGGGGTTGCCAATATCTTTGGTCCCCTTGCGGCGGCCGGGATAAATGTCGACATGATCATTCAAAACGTAGGCCGCGACAAAGGCGAAACCGACGTGACCTTTACCGTCCCTAGTGCAGACCTGATCCGGTCAATCGACATATTGGAAGCCGCCAAGGACAAGATAGGTTTCAACCGTATCCTCAGCGACGACAAGGTCGCCAAGATCAGCGTCGTCGGGGTCGGCATGAAGAGCCATGCCGGTGTCGCTAGCACTATGTTCCGCGCCATGGCCGACCGCGGCATCAACATCCAGGCCATCTCGACCAGCGAGATCAAGGTGAGCGTTTTAATCGACGAGGATGAAACTGAACTAGCGGTACGCGTCCTGCACACCGCCTATGGGCTGGACGCCGACTAGCCTTATTACGCACACGGGCAAGCTGACAGCACACAGCTTCCTGTCTGCGGCATGACGGCAGCGCGGATGACTCAGCCATTGTTGCTTGCTGCCCTATACTCCAGCGCCTAAAGCGCCGTCGCTGCTCCCTTTTTGCTGTTTACGGAATTTGATGCATGACCCGATTTTCCAAAACCCAAGCCTTGATGGCACGCGGCAGCGAACTGCTCGGCAGCGATTATGCTATATTATGCGGAGCTATGAGCTGGGTCTCGGAGCGCAATCTGGTGAGCGCGATCAGCAATGCGGGCGGATTTGGCGTCATCGCATGCGGCGCCATGACCCCCGAACTGCTCGACACCGAAATCGCCGCGACCAAGGCGTTGGCGACCAAGCCTTTCGGGGTTAATCTGATCACCATGCACCCGCAATTGTTCGATTTGATCGACGTCTGCGCCAAGCATCAGGTTGGCCACGTCGTTCTGGCTGGCGGATTGCCGCCGAAGGGCAGCTTGGATGCGATCAAGGCATCGGGGGCGAAAGTCATCTGCTTTGCCCCGACGCTGGCCATGGGAAAAAAGCTGATCCGCTCGGGCGTCGATGCCCTTGTGATAGAAGGGATGGAGGCAGGCGGCCATATCGGTCCCGTTTCAACCAATGTTCTGGCACAAGAAATATTGCCGACGCTTGCGGACGAAGTCCCAATATTTGTGGCGGGCGGCATCGGGCGCGGCGAGGCAATTGCCGCCTATCTGGAAATGGGGGCATCAGGGGTGCAACTGGGCACGCGCTTTGTTTGTGCAACCGAATCCATTGCTCACCCCAATTTCAAACGCGCCTTCATGCGCGCATCAGCCCGCGAAGCAGTCGCCAGCGTCCAGATTGACCCGCGCCTTCCCGTCATTCCGGTGCGTGCGCTCAAGAATAACGGGACCGAAGCCTTCACCGCCAAACAGCGCGAGGTTGCAAACTTGCTCGACAGCGGCGCTGTCGACATGACCGAGGCGCAACTGCAGATTGAACATTATTGGGCGGGCGCGCTGCGCCGTGCTGTGATCGACGGAGATGTGGAAAATGGCTCGTTAATGGCCGGTCAATCTGTTGGTATGGTAACATCAGAAGAGACTGTGGAGGCAATCATCGCATCCCTAATGCAACAGGCCGACACCGCATTGCACGCACGCGGCTGAATCGGCATAAGAATAGTGGTTTGATGCAACGACAATCGGAATTGTCCGCCGGGCAGTGCGGCGGGGGAGAGTTTGATGAAATATTGGGGTAAAATTCTGTTGGCGGGCCTGTTGGTAACGGTCGCCGCTTGCGCACCGACGCCGCCGCCAGCACCACCACCAGCACCGCCGCCGCCGGTTGTCTATGTGCCATATCGCCCACAGCCCCCCGGCAATGCTGCGCTAACGCAGTTGCTGCCCGGGCGCGGGGTTGACGGGCAATTTGTCACAGCCAATAGCGGACTGACCGGCGAGCGTGCCTTTTGGCAACTGCGTATTGGGTTGAATGTCGCTGCCATCGGCTGCCGCGGATTGGAAGAAGCGACGCTAGTGTCTGCCTATAATGACATCGTGAAAAAGCATGCGAACATCATTCGCTCGACCGAAAATTCAGTGATCAAACAACTAGGCCGCGAGACCGATGGCAACGGCAAGGCTGCTCGCGACAAGCTTTCGACCCAATTGTTCAACTATTTTGCCCAACCCCCAGCGCAGGCGGCTTTTTGCAGAACGGCCAATGAGCTGGCGCAGATCGTCGCCACCACGCCCAGTTCAGCTTTGATCGACAATGCCGGCGCCCAATTGGCGCAAATCGACCAACCCTTTGTCGACTTCTATGAAGCCTATGCCAAATATCAAACCGATGTGGCGGCATGGGATGCTCGCTATGCCCCGCCTCCGCCCGTCGCGGCGGGGCTGCCGGCCGATCCGCTGACCCTTGGCAATCCGGATAGCAACCTTCCCCCAAGCAGCGGCGGCTGAAGGGCGAGGGCGGGAAATTCGCGTCAGGCAATAGCGTTGGGACTTCGCATCTGTTAGCAGGATGGGTCATGACCAACGCCCCTCCCCCTCCGTCTTCAGCAGCTCAGTCCGCACGGAACATCCTGACCCGGCTCCACGAAGTAATGGCATCGCGTACCCATGCTCAGGCGAAGCTCAACCAGGTCGTCAATGTGATCGGCGAATGCGTCGATAGCGAAGTCTGTTCCATCTATTTGCTGCGCGAAGGCATGCTTGAACTCTTTGCCACCCGCGGTCTCAATCAAGAGGCCGTTCACGTCACCCGCATGGCGCCTGGCGAGGGTCTTGTCGGTTCGATCGCTGCACAGATCGAGACGCTGAACCTCGACGAAGCCGCCGCACACCCTGATTTTTCCTATCGCCCCGAAACCGGCGAAGAATTATTTCATAGCTTTGCCGGGGTTCCGATCATTCGCCGTGAGCGGGCGGTTGGCGTATTATGCGTCCAGCATGTCGATCCGCGCCGCTATGACGATATTGAGATTGAAACCCTGCAAACCGTGGCGATGGTGATCAGCGAACTAATTGCCAATGCCGATCTGATCGATACCGCAGCCAACATCGACGCCGCCGAGGCGGACCAATCCAGCCAACAGTTGACGGGTCAAAAGCTGGTCAGCGGCATGGGGGCAGGCGTCGCTGTTTATCACCAGCCACGCGTCCACATCGAGCATACGGTCGCCGACGATGTCGAGGCCGAGCGCCACCGTGTTTATGCCGCATTCGACAAGATGCGCGAGCAGATCGACCGCATGGCCAGTCAGGCCGATTTCGGCGCGGGCGGCGAGCATGAAGAGGTGCTCGAGACGTACAAGATGTTCGCCTATGATGAAGGCTGGTCGCGGCGCATCAACGAAGCAATCGACAGCGGCCTGACTGCCGAAGCCGCCATAGAGCGCGTGCAACAACGCACTCGCATGCGGATGCGCCAGATCGATGATCCGTTATTGCGCGACCGCATGCACGATCTGGAGGATCTGGCCAACCGGCTTTTGCGCATTGTGTCGGGTCAGATGGGAACCGCAGCACAAATAGGCCTGCGGCAGGACTCTATCCTGATCGCGCGCAATCTCGGGCCCGCCGAACTACTCGAATATGACCGGCGTCGCTTGAAAGGTGTCGTGCTGGAAGAAGGGTCGCTAACCTCGCATGTGATCATTGTCGCCCGCGCCATGGGCGTGCCGGTAATCGGCCGGGTGCGTGATGTCCGCGGCGTTGTCCGCGAGGGCGACATGCTCTTGGTCGACGCCTCTGCAGGCACTTTGCATGTCCGGCCAACCCACGGCGTTCAGGATGCCTTCGATGCCAAGCTGGAGATTTCGCATAAGCGGCGGGCAAGTCTGGCCATGCTGCGCGACCTACCGGCCGTCACCAAAGACGGCCATCCCATAGAATTAATGATCAATGCAGGTCTGCGCGAAGACGTCGGCGCGCTGGACCTGACAGGAGCCAGCGGGATCGGTCTGTTCAGGACCGAATTCCAGTTTCTGGTGTCCGCGACACTGCCGCAGCGCGAAAAGCAGCAGAGGCTCTATCGCGATGTACTCGATGCCGCGGGTGATCGCCCCGTCATTTTCCGTACGGTCGATATCGGCGGCGATAAATCGCTGCCCTATATGCGCGTCGACAATGAAACCGAGGAAAATCCCGCCATGGGCTGGCGCGCTCTGCGTCTGGCGCTCGAGCGCGAAGGCCTGCTGAAGGTACAGGCCCGCGCGCTGCTCGAGGCCGCAGCCGGGCGAACCCTCAATGTGATGTTTCCCATGGTGTCGGAGCCTTGGGAATATGAAGCCGCGCGTGATCTGTTTATCGGGCAACGCGCCTGGCTGATCAGCCATGGAAAAAAACTGCCTGCCGCAATCCGCTATGGTGCGATGCTCGAAGTGCCGGGGCTACTCGAAACGCTCGATCTGATGCTTCCGCATCTCGACTTCCTGTCGGTCGGCACCAACGACCTCACCCAGTTCCTTTTTGCAGCGGATCGTGCCCATCCCAGGTTGGCTGAACGCTATGACTGGTTGTCTCCGATCGTCATGCGCTATCTGTCGCGCGTTGTTTCAACCGTTTCAGGTACAAAGGTCGCGCTGGGCGTGTGCGGCGAAATGGCCGGCCGGCCACTAGAGGCGATGGCCTTACTCGGACTAGGGTTTGAACGCGTCTCCATCACACCTGCCGGCGTCGGTCCCGTCAAAGCAATGATCCGCTCGCTCGATCTGGCAACGCTACGCAAGGACATGCCAGCCATCCTCGCGCACCCCACGGCGAACCCGCGCGGTCAGTATCAGGAGTGGGCGAGCAACCATGGGGTCGATCTAGGGGATTAAGTCGGGACAATTAAACACCGGAAAAATCGCGTTTTCATTCCCCTCGGCCGCCACTTCAGTGCACCCATACCAACGACTTGTTAACCATTCACATTTAGCAAGAGGAAGCAATTTATCAGGGTTTGGTGGGGTTTTCTCTTGTGAACATGTACACGCGCTTTGAGCAGTTTGATCCTGTCAGTCTTGCCCGATCTGACGATCGTTCACTTGACATCGCCATCCTGTTGCCATGCTATAATGAAGGGCTTGCCCTTGTCACAGTGATCGAACGCTTTCGCGCAGCGTGCCCCAGTGCTAATATTTATGTTTATGATAACAACAGCTCTGACAACTCCGCCGAAATCGCGCGCGGTGCAGGCGCCATAGTCCGCTATGAACATCGCCAGGGCAAAGGCCATGTTGTACGGCGGATGTTTGCTGACATCGAAGCTGACATTTACATCATGTGCGACGCCGACGAGACATATGATGCAGCGGCCGCGCCTGTACTGGTTGAAACGCTGGTCGGGAAAGGCCTCGATATGGTGGTGGGCACTCGGATCGATCCTGGGGGCAGTGCCTATCGCCCGGCCCATAGATTTGGAAATTGGATGCTATCCTCGCTCGTGCGTATAATCTTTGGCGGCGGGTCAAGCGACATGCTTAGCGGTTACCGCGTGTTTTCTCACCGCTTTGTTAAATCCTTCCCTTTGATGTCTCAGGGTTTCGAAATCGAAACCGAATTGACGGTCCACGCACTCCAGCTTGAAATGCCAACGGCGGAAGTGGCAACGCAATTCAAGGATCGGGTCGAAGGGTCCGAAAGCAAGCTGAACACGATTTCGGATGGCATTCGCATTTTGTGGACGATTGCCACATTGCTAAAGCAAGAGCGGCCTTTCTTTCTGTTCGGGATAGCGGCATTGGCTTTGCTAGGTCTTTCCATGTTGCTTGGATATCCGGTCATCGCGGAATTTATGGCAACCGGTACCGTTCCGCGACTTCCCACCGCAATATTGGCAACCGGGACCATGATCCTTGCGTCACTCAGCCTGTTCAGCGGTCTGATTCTTGACACTGTAACCCGCGGCCGAAAAGAAGCAAAGCTGCTCCGCTATCTACAGTTGCCTGGTGTCCATGCAATTGCGGATGGACGGCGCGCGCGATGAGAGAAAGTCGCAGCAATCCCAGGATTTGGGATACTGACTGGCTCGTGCTTCGGCCATTGTCGCGCCTAATCATGCACCAGGTCAACGCTCATGTTCAACCGTCTGCAACGCTCCTCGATCTCGGTTGCGGCGACACGCCCTATAAATCGACGATTGAGAAAATGGGGATAAAATACGTCGGCGCTGACATCTGCGAAGGCGCCGACCTTCTTATCGACAAAGAAGGTCGAGTCCCCCTCTCTGAAAGCAGTATTGATGCTCTACTGTCCGTCCAAGTGCTGGAGCATGTTCGAGACATCGAAGCCTATTGCGGTGAGATTCGACGCTTGCTCACCGATGATGGAACCTTGTTCCTATCAACGCATGGAACCTGGCTCTATCATCCGCATCCTGAAGATCACAGGCGCTGGACAAGCGTAGGTTTGGTCGCAGAGCTCGAAGGGCAAGGCTTTATCGTTGACGAAATTTTGCCAATTGTCGGACCGTTGGCCACCACAACCCTAATTCGATTGACGGGATTTGTATTCGTCTTGAACAAGATTCCCCTTGTGGGCCGCCTTGCAGGCAAACTGCTCGCTACAGTCATGAATATTCGTGCGTTGCTGGAAGACAAGCTGACACCGGAATCGATCCGGCGCAACGATGCGTGTGTTTATTTCGTTCGCGCGCGCAACAGCGCAAAATGATCGGCCGTTCCGCCTTCATGTATGGTGCGGTGTCGGCCACTTGTCTGATCCTGCACAATTTCGTCATGATTTTTGGTGACCTTTTGGGTTGGGCGTTTCCCTTTTCCATCATCATTTCTTTTTGCCTGAGCGCTTTGACCGGTTACTTACTCCACAGTATTTTGACGTTCAAAGAGCCGCTCCGGATGGAACGCTTCATGCGCTACGCATTGGCAATGTCCGCAAATATACCATTGGCATTTATTGCAGTCTGGTTCTGGCACGAATTCGCGGGCCTAAACATGGTCTGGGCTTCACCGATTGCGACAATTTGCATGATCGGCGTCAATTTTGTGCTAAGTCGATGGGCCATCTTATCCAAGAACAGCCAGGTATCTTTAAAATGACTGAGAAGAAGATCAATCGACAGCAATTGCAGGCAATTTTGAGCAAACACCTGCCGATTTACGCTGCCAAACCGCCATATTATCAAGCGATCATGCTTGAAAGCTTGCTAGAGCTTTGGAAAGAAAGGCATGAGCGGCTGTTAGATATCGGCGGAGGAACTGGCGTTATCGCGCAGGCGATGTCAGAGCTTTTCCCCGTGGGACATGTCGAAGCTATTGATCTTGTCGACCGATTTTGTACGACCCTCACAGTCGACACGCGACGTTATGATGGTCAAACAATTCCTTCCGATGCCAATGCTTATGATGCGGCAACGTTGAACAATGTTCTCCACCATGTCCCGGTTGAAGCGCGGAGCGGTCTGATGCGTGAAATCCGGCGCGTGGTTTCTGGTCCAGTTTACATCAAGGATCATCTTTGCACCGGAACGATTGATAATATCCGTTTGACGATGCTTGATGCATGGGGAAACATTCCTTTTGGCGGAATGGTCAAAGCCAAGTATCTCAACCAGATCGAATGGAATCAGCTTGCTGATGGCGCCGGTTACAAGATCGGCGCCGTCGCCTCTCCCGTCCAATATCGAACCGGACCAGTCGGGCTGGCTTTTCCCAACCGGCTTGAAATTACGATGCGCTTTGATCCAGCCTAGACGTCGCATCAAGAAAAGGCCTGTCGCAACGTGCGAGTTCTTTCGGTCAGCAATTTCTATGACACGCATGGTGGCGGCCTTGAAAGGGTCGCCGGGCACCTTAGTCGAGAATTTGTACGCGCAGGTCATATGACCAGCTGGGCCGCAAGCGATGCCGACGGCTTGCCTGACAATCCGGCTACACCGATACCCCTAACATGTATCAACCCCACAGAAGCCTTGACAGGCTTGCCAATGCCCTTGCCCGGTCCTTTATCAATCGGCAGATTGTGGAAGGCAGTGCACAACAGCGACGTAATAGTAGTTCATGATGCGCTTTATGTGACATCAATAATCGCCATGATTATTGCCAAGCTGCGCCAAAAACCTGTGGTCTTGATTCAACATATCGCGGCAATTCCGTTCGCGAATCCGGTCATGAAAACCCTTATGCGTTTGGCGAACGTCATCGTCACGGCTCCCATGTTGGCGGCCGCCAATCAGCTCGTCTTTATCAGTCAGACGGTAAGACACGACTTACTCGGCCCAAAGCCGCGGCGTGCGTCCAAACTCGTTTTCAATGGTGTCGATCGGACTATATTTAACCCGATAGAGCAGGCTTCTCGAGAAGCGGTGCGCGCACGATGAGATCTCTCTGTTGAAGCGCAACTTGTGATTTTTGTCGGCCGTTTCGTCGAGAAGAAGGGACTTGGCGTTCTCAAGGTCTTGGCAACAAACAATCCTAAAATCCAGTTTGCGTTGGTCGGCAAAGGGCCCATCCGCCCCCAAGAATGGGAATTGCCCAATATAATTGTTCTGGATCAACAGCCTCAGAGCAGCGTGGCAGACCTCTATAGAGCTGGAGATGTCCTGCTTTTGCCCAGTGTCGGCGAAGGCTATCCGCTCGTGATTCAGGAGGCGATGGCCTGCGGTTTGCCGGTAATTTGCGGTGAGCATAGCGCGCAAGCAGATCCAGCGGCCAGCCAATGGCTGACCGGTGTCGACATCCAACTCGACGACCGAGTAGGATCAGCCAAGAAATGTGCGCAAGCGATTGAAAAAACTGCGACTTCATCCCTGAGATTGCCAAGCCATGGCTCAATATGCCGCAATAAATTATAATTGGAGCCGTATGGCCGCGACCATTCTCAGTGATTTCGATACGTCGGAAAATGATTAGATTTTTGACGGAGTTCGTTTGCAGCCGTCACCTCAGCCAACAAAAGTGACACGACAGCCTGCGCTTCGCAGACGTGTTGCAAGCGTCCGATTGGCGACCTGTTCGGAAGACGAGCGTTCAAAGCGAAAATAAACTGCAATCGGTTTGAATACTCCTTCTCCAACCAGCGCAACTGACGACCGTTCGGCACAAATCGCTTGCGTCAATTTCGTGTCGATACCGCTGCGGATCAGGCGAACCGGTCGCCGGTCAAGAGCAGGTGGATTAATAACCAAATCAGCAGTGAAGGGAACATCATCGCCGCCAACCGCGACATAATCGGCGTCAATCGCATCCATCCGCGCCGAGGCCTGTGCATATGGCGCATAAAATTGGTGTGCCATCCATAACTGTATGGGCAGCATGATGGTCAATCCCACTGCTGTCGTCCGACGCAGCAAGGACCGCCATTGAGGGCCGTGGTCGCCCAGGGATTTCCAGCCATAGACCGCCAAAAGAATAGCGCTTCCGATCAATCCGTGGACGTAGCGATAGCCAAACCCATGTCCTTGATAAGGCAAGATCGCGGTCATGACGCAGATTGTCAAAACAATCCCCGCAAGCAAAGCCCCGGCCAGACGATCCGAACGTGCAATCCGAACACCCAGAATCAACAGCGGTAACAAAAGCAAATGCTGCCAAGCGAAAAAGCGCAATATGTTCGCAATCATATACGGCACGCCCATTGCGCCGCCGTGCGTAACGGCGAGCACCAACCGCGTGAAATAATCCACGCCATCGGGTTGCTGTGCGACGGCGCTTGCCTGGGAAAGTGCCCATGTCCAATTGGGCCACCAAAGCCAGAAGACGCCGATGGCAGCATAGCCAACCAAATAGATGCCCGCGCGGCGCCATTGCTTGTCGAGAAGTAGCAGGAACAATATGGGAGCGACGAACATCGGGTGCATGATGGGTTGATGCAGTCCCACGGCGACAAAGCCGACGACCAGAGCGGCACCATCGGCCCGCCATGTCTTGCGCAAGAACAGCCATAGCCAGACGAGATTGAGCGCAAGATGCGCTGGCATGGCATAAGATGTCATTCCATTGACGAGAATCTGCGCCGAACCGAGGTAAAGAAGCAGCGCCACAACGGATGCCTCGCGGTCGTGCGGCCAGATGCGCCGGGCGCATCCCCAAAGCGACAGAGCACCAAGCAAAGTCAGCAAGGGGCCAGTCAGAGCCTGTGTCGCGACCAAACCCATGAAAGTGCGCAATGCCGCATTCAAGGGAAGATAGGCCGACACCCACGCGCCGCGATACTCGGCAGGATACATGAACATGGTGTTGAGGGCGTCGGCATGATCGCGCCAGAACGCAGGCACGGATGCGACAAGGTGGCCACTGGCAAAGACATTGGCGTCAAAGGTCGCCATTTGCTCGTCACGGCTCATATCATATCCGGACAGCACCCAATAGTGGCCGGCGAGTGCAATCAGTGCCATCACGCCGCCAACGAGCATGGCAAAGCGCCAGTTACCCGAAAACTCTGCGTTCGAACCGCGCAGTCGCAAAGTGCAAAGAGCAAGCAGCATAACGCCAGCAAGCAAAAGCCAAAGATCCTGCCGATGCAGGAAGAACAGGGTCAGGCTGGTATCCGCTCCAAAGCCGCTTGCCAGCACAAGTGCAGCGACGACGAGCGCCGAAAACCGAACGACCGTCAGGCGAAAAATACTCGCCCCCGATGTCTGATCGCTTAACGTTTGCGCACCGATTTGTTGATTTCCATCCATCAGGGCGGGCGTTGCACATTCATGCCTAATTTCGCGTTAAGATAATAGGCTTCACGCGCGCTTTCACGTGCCGAGTGTGCCGGATAAACCTCAACGAAAATACATCTCGACTCTCTATTTTGTTTACTTTATGTTCTCCATCCATTCGTTCAGGAGGACAGCATGACCCAATCCTCGGAAACAGCCACAGGCCAATGCCACTGCGGCGCTATTCGATATTCGATGTCGACACAGGTTGAACATCATGCGCTGTGCCATTGTCAGGATTGCCGCCGTCATTCGGGCGCGCCGATCGTGGGGTGGGCGCTTGTGAAGCAAAGCGACTTGCATGTGTCGGGCGAACCTAAAATCTATGCGTCGTCGGAGCATGGCCGCCGCCATTTTTGCGGCGATTGCGGCACAGGGCTATTCTATACAAATGACGCTATTTTCCCGGGGCTGATTGACGTGCAATCGGCCACGCTCGATGACCCCGACCTGATTCCGGCGCAAGCGCAAATCCAGACCGCCGAGCGCATTGGTTGGATGGCAAAGCTTGACCAGCTTCCAACCTTTGAACGCTATCCACCGATAGATTAGTCCTCGCTGCGACGGGGCTGGCGACGTTCGGCCCACCACGTCATGCGTTCGCCAATGCGCTTTTCAAAGCCCCGGTCCGTTGGTGTATAAAAATCCTGCGGCGCAAGGTCGTCGGGCCAGTAATTATCACCCGAAAATCCGTCTTCCGCCTCATGATCATAATGATAGCCGGACCCGTATCCAAGATCCTTCATCAGCTTTGTCGGAGCATTGAGAATATTTGCGGGGGGAGCGATTGAGCCTGTGTCTCGCGCCGTTTTCCACGCGGACTTCTGCGCAGCATAAGCCGCGTTGGATTTGGGAGCGGTTGCGCAATACAGGCAGGCCTGAACAATCGCCAACTCCCCCTCAGGCGACCCCAAAAACTGATAGGCGTCCTTCGCCGCCAGACATTGCACCAACGCCTGCGGGTCGGCGAGACCAATATCTTCGCTGGCAAAGCGGGTGATGCGCCGCAGCACATAAAGCGGCTCTTCTCCGGCAACCAACATGCGGGCAAGATAATAGAGCGACGCCTGTGCATCCGATCCACGCATCGCTTTGTGAAGCGCCGAAATGAGATTGTAATGACCGTCGCGATCCTTGTCATACACCGGCATCCGGCGATGGAGGAGTTGCGCCAGCGCCGCGGGGTCGAGCGGCTCGGTCACATTCGCCGCGAGCAAAGTCTCCACTTGATTGAGCAAAAACCGACCATCGCCATCAGCACTGGCGATCAACGCCTCGCGTGCCCCGTCCGTCAAGGGCAAGCTGCTCGCCGTTTCGTCTTCAGCCCGCGCTAGCAAGGTCGCCATCGCGGTCTCGTCCAACCGGTGTAGCACCAACACCTGCGCGCGTGACAGCAGCGCCGCGTTGAGGGCGAAGCTGGGGTTTTCGGTCGTCGCCCCGACCAGCACGACCGTCCCGCGCTCGACATAGGGCAAGAACCCGTCTTGCTGAGCACGATTGAAACGGTGAATCTCATCAACGAACAACAAAGTGCGCTGCCCGGCACCGGCCATTTTTTCAGCTTCGGCAAAGACCTTTTTGAGGTCGGCCACGCCCGAAAAAACGGCCGAAAGCGGAGCAAAGCGCATCCCGACCGCTTCGGCCAGCAAGCGCGCGATCGTCGTCTTGCCCGTTCCAGGCGGTCCCCACAAAATGATCGACGCCAATTGTCCCGCCGTCACCATACGGCCGATGGCGCCATCGGGACCGGTCAGATGCTCCTGCCCGACCACTTCGGCCAGTGTTCGCGGTCGCAAGCGCTCGGCAAGGGGACGCTGATGTTTGTCAGACGTGCCGACGGTCGACATATCAGCAGGAAACAAATCGCTGGCCATCAACCGATCATCTCGGCTTCATCTGCTTTTGGCGGATCAGCCGCAGATAAGTGTCGGCAACCGCCTGATTAATAGCATCCCATTCATATTGCATGCTTTCGTGTAAGGCAGCGGCGCCATGCTGAGCGCGAATTTCATCATTCTCACAATAAAGCTGCAACTGGTCGGCAAATTTTGTGATCGATCCGGGGGAGACCAAAAAGCCGGTGGAGCCATCCTTGACAATGCTGGCGCTACCGGTGGCGCGGGCAGCGACAACGGGGAGACCGCACGCCATCGCCTCGAGCGTCACATTGCCAAAGGTTTCGGTGACGGAAGGATTGAACAGCATGTCAGAGGATGCGACCGCGCGCGCGAGATCGACGCCGCCTTGAAAGCCAACAAATTTTGCCTTGGGCAGTCGCGATGCAAACCAGTCGCCCGCCGGACCTTCACCAATCACCACCACATCATGCGGCACGTGGCGGCGGTTCAACTGATCGATGGCATCGGCAAAAACATCGAGCCCCTTTTCCATCACCAAACGACCTAAAAAGGCAATCACCGGAGAGTTGTCAGCGATTCCCAGCGACTGTCGCCACGCCAGATCGCGGCGCCCCGGATGAAAAGTGTCCCGCTCCACGCCCCGGGTCCAGATGCCGATGTCATAGTTCATACGCTGTTCGCGCAGCACCTGAGCGAAGGATTCGGACGGCGCGATAAGTGCGTCACAACGTCGGTACAGCCGCCGCAGCCACGCAACCATGATCGGTTCGAGAAAGGACAGATTATAATAGCGGAAATAGGTTTCAAAGCGGGTATGGACCGAACAGGCCACCGGCAAACGCCGCCGCCGCGCCCACGCCGCCGCCTGCCGCGCCACACGGTCGGGGCTCGAAATGTGCAGGATATTGGGCGCGAATTTCATCATATCTTCGCGCACCCGACCCGACAGGTGCAAAGGGATGCGATATTCTGGACGATTGGGAATCGCCACGGACGGAACGCTGATCAGATCGCCGGTCGGTTCAAAATCGGGATCATCGACCGTCGGAGAGTAAACACGTACCGCCGCACCCTGCCGCAGCAGATAGTCGACCAGCCGATTGAGCGCCTTATTCGCTCCATCCACAGTCATATTATAATTGCCGCTAAACAGGGCGATGCGCAGGTCGGACATTTCCATGACCCGGCGGTAATATTATTGCGCAACAAAGGCAATCATGTCGCGCTGGTCCGACCTTCGTGTACCGCTAGCCCGTGAAAGCCACCGCAGTCACGCCATGATTGAATAGGGTTCGCCAGCTTTCTTGCGACACATCCGCTTTGACACGCGGGTCTCCTCGCCCTCGACGATGGCAATATCGGTGATCGAAAGGCATTTGCTACCATTGGGTTCGGTATTGAGTGCAGTGATTGTCGACGACCCGCCGACACCCTCACGGGTCGGACTGGTCCAGTTGGCCGTCGCACCGACTTCCTCTTTTTCGGTCACTTCGACCGTTGCAGCGGCGGCGACTTTTTGTTCCTTTTCATCGAGTTGACAAGCAATTTCGCTCACCAAAACTGCCCCGAACAGACCCGAAACCGCGCTGCCGAGACCATCTAGTCCTGCAGCACTACCTGCAACGCTACCCAGCAGGCCACCCAAGGCCCCGCCGCGCTTGCGCGATCTTTTGCATTTCTTATCCTCGCTGCTTTTTGTCGCGACCTTCTTGCCGCCCTTTTTGCCTTTTGCTTCGTCTGCCGCCAGCTCACTCGCAGCAGGCTTGGCAGCATAGGCGGGAACCGGATAACCATTGCAGCCGGTGTTGAAACAATAGCGATCGGCCAGATAAGCGCGATCGGTCTGATATTGCGCCTCCATGCCGCGATAGCCCGCAAGGTTCGCGCCCTCGGGATCAGAAGCTGCATGTTCGGCCATCATCTTTTTGTAAAAAGCGTCCTGCGACTGGGGGGAATAGCGCATATTGCCGCCGACCTTGTCCGAATAAAGCGCCGACAATTTGTCCTGATAAACGATCATCGCCTCACGATAAGGCAGCATTTTTTCCCGGTAATAGGCATCAATCTTGACGGTACAGCGATTGATATCCGCCGCCTTGTCGAAAGGGGCCTCGATTGCCTGATACGCTTCACGGCAGTTGGGATAGCTCGCCGTATCCAGGACGGGGCGTGCAGGAAATTCAGGAAGCGGCGGCTCTACGACAGCCTTCGGAACATAGGCCTTGTCGCCCTCGCCTATTGCTACGGGTGCGGGGGCAGCAGCGGATTCTTCGGTGACAGGCGCGCCTTCACTGGCTTGCCACGCATGCGCTACCGCACCGCCGCCGACCAGCAACGTTCCGGCCGCAACCGACGCCATCCAATGTCGCCAAGCAATATTCATCCCAAAACCCCCAATTTCGATGCTGACCCCTATGCCACTCACCCGCAAGCTGAGCAATGCGCTGAGTCACAGTCGCACGGCCCTTGGGCAAAGCGATAACATTGTCTTGGCCTTGCCAATCGCATATCATTGGCGCGCTATTGACCCGTCGGGATCAAGGCGAAGGGGGAGAAAGAAAATTGATGCGCCGCTGGATGAAAACACTGACCCTGCTGAGCGCGCTCATGGCGAGCAGCGCGGCAGCGGCCCCCGGCATGGACCCCGACAATCCAACCTGTCCGGCAGACCCCAGCTGGTCGACATATAAAACAATGGTATTGACGCCCTTTCAACGCAGCGGTGAAACGATCCTATTGGCAGAAGGCCGTGTCGATGCGGGGCTTCCCGACCGACTGACCAAAATGCTAGCAGACAATCCGACGATCAGCGAAATCTGGCTGCGCTCGCCGGGCGGCAGTGCGCGCGCAGGCAATGCGGCGGGATTGATAATTCGCAAGTTGGAAAAGGATGTGATCACGCGCATTCCAGCGGGCTGGACCTGTTTCAGTGCCTGCAATTTTGTTTTTATGGGCGGACGCGCGCGGATCATCGATCCGGGCGGCCATTTCATGGTTCATATGTTCACCATGACCGGTGATCGCAATGCAATCCAGTCGAGTGTCGAACTTGGCACCGAGGCGACAAAAGAATTGATCGGTGACGTCGAGCAGGAAAGCGCATTGATGGCGACCGAGGACAATGATTTCCTGATCCGCATGGGAGTCTCGCGTAAATTGCTATCCGACGTCATGTATCAGCAAAAAGCGGTCGCTTCGGCCGACGGACACCGCTCAACCCGCCGCTGCCTAACGCTCAAGGAAGCGCTGATTTATAATGTCGTCAATCGTTCGAACGACTGACCGGAGCCTCTAGATCGATGATCAGCGGCGGGTGCAGCCGCAAATGATGCACGCGTCGTTCGTCGGCCTTGGTCACTTCCAGCCGCCAGCCGCTCGGGTGAAGAAGGACTTCGCCCTCTTCGGGGACATGACCTGCCAGCACCGCTGAAAGGCCGCCAATGGTGTCGACATCCTCCTCAACCTCAGCCAGTCTCGGGTCGATAAATTCGGCAACATCGTCTAGCTCGGCACGCGCGTCGGCCTCCCAGCAACCATCTTCGGCGGCAACGAGCAGTGCGGTGGGTTCATCATCATGCTCATCTTCGATCTCGCCGACGATTTCCTCGACTAGATCTTCGATCGTTACCAGCCCTTCAGTGCCCGAATATTCGTCGATGACAATGGCGAGATGGGTTCGCTTGGCACGCATCTCTGCGAGCAGATCGAGCACGCCCATCGATTGCGGGACATAAAGAGGCTGGCGGATTAGGGCGGACAGCGAAGGCGGATCGCGCCCTTCCGCCAGCACGACAAACACATCCTTGATGTGGATCATCCCGATCACCTCATCTAGGCTTTCCCGATAGACCGGCAACCGGCTGTGCCCCGCCTCTGCGAACAACAGGACCAGCTCGGCAAAGGCCGCGCTTTCCGGAATGGCGATAATATCAGCGCGTGGCACCGCCACATCATCGACCGTTTGTTCGCCGAAATGGAGCAAGTTGCGCAGCATCTTGCGCTCGATGAAGGACAGATCGCCCGTCACCGGAACAGAAGATGTGCCCGATCCAGCCTCTTCTTCGGCCTCGTCAATTACATCCTCGATTTGTTCGCGTAGGCTGGGCTCGTTAACCCCGCCGAACAGCAGCCCGCGCACGCGGACCCACAGGCTGTTCCTACTGTCCTCGTCCGATCGGCTTGATGATCCCTGGTCGTCGAGCATGGCGTATATCGTTCCTTGTCAATCAACGCCCGCATATGGATTGGCGAAGCCCAGCGATGCAAGTGCTTTCACCTCTATCTCTTCCATTGTCGTCGCGCTGACATCATCCTGATGGTCATAGCCTACCAGATGCAGGG
Source organism: uncultured Alphaproteobacteria bacterium (assembly GCA_963844225.1). GTDB lineage: Bacteria > Pseudomonadota > Alphaproteobacteria > Sphingomonadales > Sphingomonadaceae > Sphingopyxis. Next base: position 98,746 of record CAWJNG010000001.1, read on the forward strand.
CACCATGCATGATCAAATGAGTGGCATGATCGGCAAAGTCGATGCCCTTTTCCTTGGCTTCGCGGGTACAGGTTTCGCGGGCCAGCACAATATCGCCAAGCAGGATTTCGCCATCATCAGTATTGGCAAGCAGGTCGAGAAGGTCAGGCTGCACCTGCGGAAAGGACAGCACATTGGTCGGTTTGTCCTTGCCTCGAAAATCCCGGTTAAGTCGTTGCACCTCGGCATCGTCTGACAAGCGCACCGCAATTTCGACGAGCGGCGCGGCGTCGGCCAGCATGGCATAGGGGGTCATCTGCAATACGGCGGTAATCGCCTCGATGGCGCGAGCGGACCAATCAGGCTTGTCTGGCCAGGGCGCCGCCACATTGGTTTCAATCGTCAGCATGGGCAAACGCAGATTTCTGAGACAAAATTATGCTCCCTCGCTGTCAGAGTAGCCGCCCGAATTAAAGTCGGACAGAGCTGAAACTGTGCGGCGATTGGGGCTCGGTTCAAGATGTCGGTCATTGCGCCACGCTATCGCGCCGCGATGCTGTATGACAGCAATTTCTTGGCCGCGGCGATGCGGCGGGCAAAAGCAAGGCATTGCTCACGCGCTTGAATTGCCGCGCCCGCAATCAAAGACATGCGCCAAAAAGCGTCCGTCCTCCTTTGCCAGCTCTACCATCTGTTAACGTCTAGGGCGCATATTCATGACATGTTCGGACCGCGAATCACCACTGTTTTTGCCAGTCGCTGGCGCGCGCTGTGGTTTGCCGCATCGATGTGCCTGCTCGCCTATTGTTCAGTTCCGCAGCAAAGCGCCTCCCCGCCGGCCAACGATGACGATGCGATCGCCCAGGCCGCATTTGGCGATGACCCCTTTACCCGCGCGGCACATTCGACTGTCCCCAATTCCCCTGACGTTACCACCACCACACAGAGCGATGACGTCAAACGCGTGCAAGCGCTGCTCAAACAATTGCCAGCCACTTGATAAGGACGATTCCGGCATCTAACTGCCGGACAAGCCACGGGCTTGCCGCCACCGCCATTTCAGCATAGCTTCGACTTTCACCCCAACAGGGGGCTGGGAGGGTCGCAATGAAGTTTCTGGAAGCCTATAACGCGCAAGCCTATGCCGTGCTGCGTATCGTCAGCGGACTGTTGTTCATGGATCATGGACTACAGAAATTCTTTAATTTCCCGGTCGAATTTCCGATGCCGCTCAACCCCATGCTCATGGCCGCAGGCGCAATCGAACTGGTCGGAGGAGCCTTGATCGCAATCGGCTTGTTCACCCGCCCCTCCGCCTTTATCGCCAGCGGCATGGCCGCAGTCGGTTATTGGATGGTACATGGTTCCCAAGGGCTGTTTCCCATCGCGAATGGCGGCGAAACCATCGCGCTTTACTGCTTCATCTTCTTGCTCATCGCCACGCGCGGCGGGGGTATATGGAGTATCGATGGCGCGATGAAGAAATAGGGCGGCGGGCCGACCAACGGTTAGGCCTCTTTGCCCTCATAGGCTTCGACGATCCGTCCGACGATCGGGTGTCGGACGACGTCGGCGGCGGTAAAGCGGCTGACGGCAACGCCTTCGACACCTTCGAGGCGGGACACCGCATCGGCAAGGCCCGATGTGGCAGGTATGGGAAGATCAACCTGTTTGGGATCGCCGCACACCACCATACGGCTGTTCATGCCGAAGCGGGTGAGGAACATCTTCATCTGCGGGATCGAGGTGTTCTGCGCCTCGTCAAGGATGATGAACGCGTCGGCAAGCGTGCGGCCGCGCATGAAGGCCAGGGGCGCAATTTCAATCTCGCCCGAAGCGATCCGCCGCTCGACCTGTTCGGCAGGGAGACAGTCATAGAGAGCGTCGTAAAGCGGGCGCAGATAAGGGTCGACCTTTTCCTTCATATCGCCGGGAAGGAAGCCGAGCCGTTCGCCTGCCTCAACCGCCGGACGCGACAGGATGAGCCGCTGGACGCTTCCGGTAATCAACTGCGCCACCGCTTGGGCGACCGCCAGATAGGTTTTGCCGGTGCCCGCCGGACCAAGCGCAAAAATGACCTCGTCACGCGCAAGTGATTGCATATAGGGAATTTGGGCTGGCGAGCGCGGCACAATGGTCTTTTTGCGGGTACGGATCATCACCGCCGGACGCTCTGTTTTGTCGTGACGAATAATGCCGTCGAGGGTTGGCTGCGCCGACAGAGCGATCACTGCGTCGACCATGCCCGCGTCAATCTCTTCGCCTTTTTCAAGCCGGTTATAAAGGCCGGTCAGCACATCACGCGCGCGCGCAGCCGCTTCAGCTTCGCCCTCTATCTGCACGCGATTGCCGCGCGCCGAAATATAGACGCCGAGCCGGTTTTCGACGGCAACGAGATTGCGATCAAATTCTCCGAACAAAGGTCCCAGCAACTGGGCTCGCTCGAAATCGGCCTCTAGCCGCACGCGGTCGCCAGCGGCCGCGGGGATCGACGGTTCTGCATTGTGCACGCGTTTCGACATCAGACCGTTTCCGCCATAAGCACTTCTGCTCCCAGACTGTTCGGCCCTGCCGAATGGATATGAACATCGACCATATCGCCGATCGCAAGACCGGGCGCGATGACATGCACCGATTGCAACCAGGGCGATTTACCGATCAGCTGCCCTTCGAGCTTGCCCTTGCGTTCGAGCAAGAGCCGTGTGTTCTTGCCCAACGTTGCCGCGTTGAACGCGGCTTGTTGTTCGTTGATGAGCGCCTGCAGCCGCTGCAGCCGATCGTCCATCACTTCTGGCGCGATCTGATCGTCCATGGTCGCGGCGGGTGTGCCGGGGCGGCGCGAATATTTGAAGCTATAGGCCTGAGCATAACCGGTGGCGCGAATGATATCGAGCGTAGCCTCGAAATCGGCATCACTCTCGCCGGGAAAGCCAACGATGAAGTCGCCGGAAATTGCGATGTCGGGGCGCGCAGCGCGGACGCGGTCGATAATGCGGAGATAGCTGTCGACACTGTGGCTACGGTTCATCGCGGCGAGAATGCGGTCGCTGCCGGACTGCACCGGAAGATGTAAAAAGGGCATGAGTTCGGGCACGTCGCCATGTGCGGCGACCAACCCGTCGGTCATATCGTTGGGGTGGCTTGTCATATAGCGGATGCGCTCGAGCCCGTCCTCGTCTGCCAACGCGCGGATCAGCCCGTCGAGACCAACCGCGCGGCCCTGATCATCTTCGCCGTCCCACGCATTCACATTCTGTCCCAGCAGTGTAATTTCGCGCGCGCCGCCGGCGACCAGACTACGCGCCTCGGCGATCAAGTCGGAAAAAGTGCGGCTGATCTCCGCTCCGCGCGTGTAGGGCACGACGCAATAGGTGCAGAATTTGTCGCAACCCTCTTGTACCGTCAAAAAGGCGGTCGGACGCTGACCGGCGCTGCGTTTGGGAAGCGCAGAAAATTTTGATACGGCGGGCATGTCCAGATCGACGGGCTTTTCCCCCTTCGCCGCCCGTGCCAGCATGTCGGGAAGGCGGTGATAGGCTTGCGGTCCGACAACGACATCGACGGTCGGGGCGCGGCGGATGATTTCCGCGCCTTCGGCCTGGGCAACGCAGCCGGCGACAGCAATTGTCGGGCGTGTACCATCGTCGCGCTTCAGCCGACCGATATCCGAATAAACTTTGTCGACCGCTTTTTCGCGAATGTGGCACGTGTTGAGTACGACGAGATCGGGCTCTTCGCCCGGCGCTGCGGCGACCATGCCATCCTGTTCAAACATTTCGGCCATGCGATCGCCATCATAGACGTTCATCTGGCATCCAAAGGATTTGATGTGGAATTTTCTGGGGGGAGTCGCTGTCATGGGCGGCGCTATAGGCGCTTCGTCGATGCAGAGGAAGAGCGGCTGAGCTCTGCCATTCGCTGCGCTATCGCGGCGCGGCAGGATTCGGAAATTTCTTTGCGATCTTCGGTCTTCCCCGCCGGAATAACATCCAGATAGTGAATGATAAGACTAATCCTGCGCGACCGCCCCATCAACCGTTTGAAATTGCTGATCCCATCTTCGGGATCCTGCCAGCAGATGTCCGCGGCATCGGCATATTCCAGATAGACCGGCTGGACACGTACGCCTTTTGGCGGCGGCGACACCGCCTGAAACAGCGCCGGACGAAAGGGAAGCAGCCCGTCGCCGGTGCCAGTGGTCGCTTCAGGAAACAGGGTGACGGGGAAACCATGTTCGAGTTCGCCGCGCAGCGAATGTGCCTGTGCATGCACCTGGCGCTTGGCCTCTCGCTGGACATAGATGGTGCGGTTTTGGTCCGCGAGCCAGCCGATGAGCGGGGTGGTCTCCACTTCTCCTTTCGCGACAAAGGCCGAGCGCGCCGCGCCCCCCAGCGCCAGAATATCGAGCCAGCTGACATGATTGGAGGCGAATAATACGTCGCGCTTTAATCGCGTGCCAGTGGTCGTCACCCGCAGCCCTGCGATCCATCCTACCGCATTCAAAAACGCCATCACCATCGGCGATGGCCGCCCGATTGCGCGGTAGCAAAGATGCGGAACGATCAGAAACAGCAAGACAAGCGCCATCGCGGCAAGCCGGATTGCCGCACGCCAATTCAGGTTAGACTGTCTAGTCGCGCTTGCGATCGAGGGAGACACCATAAAGCTCCATGCGATGATCGACGAGGCGATAGCCTAGCCGTTCGGCGATAACCTTTTGCAACGCTTCAAGTTCGGGATCGACAAATTCGATCACCTTGCCGGTTTCGACGTCAATCAGATGGTCGTGATGCGCTTCTGGCGCGGCTTCATAGCGTGAACGACCGTCGCCAAAATCATGCCGGTCGAGTATCCCCGCCTCTTCAAACAAGCGGACAGTGCGATAAACCGTGGCGATTGAAATACCGCTGTCGACCGCCGATGCGCGCTCGTACAGCGTTTCGACATCCGGATGGTCCGCTGAATCGGATATAACGCGCGCAATGATGCGGCGCTGCTCGGTGATGCGCAGTCCTTTTTCGTTGCACAGGGCTTCGAGATCGATGTTACCGGTCATTCAGGCCTTTCCAAAGTACTGCGGTGTCCGCCTTGTTATATGGCGCCCGCGCACATAGAACAAGGGCGACACCATGCAGCGTCGCCCTTGTTCCGGTTCCGGTCGCCAAAGAGGGTCAGACCTTTTTCTTTTTGCGACCGCCGCCGCGACCCTTGGTGCCAAGGCCGATTTGCTTGGCCAGGACGCGGCGCTTCTCAGCATATTCGGGCGCAACCATTGGATAATCAGCTGGCAGCCCCCATTTTGCGCGATAATCGTCAGGCGTCATGCCATAATGCGTCATCAGGTGACGACGCAGCATTTTCAGCTTTTTACCGTCTTCCAGACAGACAATATGATCGGGCTTGATCGACGAGCGGACCGATACCGCAGGAACAGGTTTTTCCGGTTCTTTATCATCGGTACCCAGCGCCGCCAGCGCGGTGTGAACATTATTGATCAATAGCGATAAATCGGAAATAGCCACGCTGTTATTGCTAACATGCGCAGCAACAATATCTGCTGTTAGGGTGACCAGCATTTCAGCTGTATCGGCTTGGTCCGACATGTTCATATCCTTTTAGTTTGAGACCCACTGCGTCAGGCAATTTTATGTTTTTATATAGAATCCTGCCTATGCCGGGTCTTTCTGGCAATTCCTTTAGCATGTTGCAATGTCTTTGTCTGCCCAGTGTTCCTACTTAAGACAAACGCATGGTTATTGCGTCGCGGACTTTTCCATCAGCACCTTTATAATAATCGCTTCTTCTTCCGCATTCTGAAAAACCACACCGGCTATAGAGAAAAATTGCATCATTGTCAGCGCGCATTTCGAGGAAGAGATCCTCTGCCCCTTGACTATGTGCCCATGATTTCCAGTCTTCAATCAGCTGCTTGGCCAAGCCCTGCCCCCGTGCAGACGGATCAACCGCAAGTAATAATAACTCGCTTTCCGGACCAGCAAGGCGCGTTGCGGAAAAGCCGCATACGCGCTCATCGAGCCAGGCTAACCGCACGCGCGATGATGGCAGTGCAAAAAGCGTGAGCAACTGCGCCCGCGACCAAGCTTCGCCAAAGGCCGGATCAAAGGCCGAATCCATGACGCGCATGATCGCAGAAAAATCTCCGATATTGGCGGACGAAATCATAATGTCTCCGCTCACGCCTCGCGCCAGCCTGTTGGGGAAACCATCGGTTTGGCATCGGGCGCGCGGCCATAGATAGGGCTGGGATCGCCACCGAGCGCTGTATAGGGCAAATGCAGCAGCGACCGGGCATCGGGCAAGGCGTCGATCGCCTGACCAAAACCACGCCGCTCAACAAAAGCCTGTGCCCGGTTGCCGATCACCAGCGCTTTAGGATCATCAATGGCCTCGTCGGGCGCGCGCGATTGCAGGCTGGTTGCGGGCGATAGGTCAGCGGCAAAGCGCTGGACAAACCACTGGCCGTGCCCGCCTTCCATCACAACGAGCCCGCCATTGGCGGCAATAACCGCATCAACCGCGCCTGCAGCGACAAGCGCCATCGTCGAGAAGCCGCGAACCGGAATTCCCCACCCTAGCCCTAGCGCCCGTGCCGCTGCGACTCCGATCCGAACTCCGGCAAAGCTGCCCGGTCCGCAACCGACAAAAATGGAATCGGCGTGGCCGCCGTCGGCCAGTTCAGCGATCAATGGTACGAGCCGCTCGGCGTGGCCGCGCCCAATGATCTCGTGACGAAAATCAAGCACCTGTTGCTCATCAACGAGCGCAACCGAGCAAGCTTCACTCGCCGAATCGATGACGAGGCGGCGCATATCAGGCGATACGGTTAAAACGGTCGAATTCGGGACGCGGGCTGCGCTCGAAAATCGACGCCGGATCACCATAGCCAAGCGTTACGATAAAATTGCTCTTCACCGCAGGCTGATCGGCAAAAAAGGCCGCATCGACGGCGTCATTGTTGAACCCAGACATCGGTCCAGTATCGAGGCCCAGCGCTCGCGCCGCGAGGATGAAATAGGCGCCTTGAAGGCTGGAATTGCGAAAGGCAGTCGACTTGGCCAGCTCCGCATTACCATCGAACCAGCTTTTCGCATCGGCATGCGGAAACAAGTCGGGCAGATGATTGTAAAATTCCTGGTCCATCCCGATAATCGCGGTGACCGGCGCTTTCAGGATCTTCTCGCCATTTGCGGGCATGGTCAGCGGCGCGAGTTTCTGCTTCGCTTCATCGCTAACACACCAGATGATGCGCGCAGGCAGGCAGTTCGCGCTGGTCGGACCGAATTTCATCACGTCCCAGATCGCTTCGAGTTGGTCCTGCGATACCGGCTTGTCGAGATAAGCATTATATGTCCGCGCGGTGCGGAACAATTGGTCAAGGGCGCCATCGTCCAGCGGCTGGCTCATCGGGTCACTCTCCAGATAGGGAACAGGTCAGACAGCGTGGACAGCCGTCACTTCGGGAACATAATGCTTTAACAGCGATTCAATACCGTTCTTGAGTGTCGCTGTTGAAGAGGGACAACCTGCACAGGCACCCTGCATCTTGAGATAGACATTGCCCTTGTCGAACCCGCGATAAATGATGTCGCCGCCGTCATTGGCAACGGCAGGACGGACGCGGGTTTCGATCAACTCCTTAATTTGCTCAATGATGTCGGCATCGGCGGGATCGTCTGCCATGCCGGCGTCCTCGGCTGGAACGCTGATGCGAGCCGCGCTGCCGGCGTTAAACAACGGCATTTCGGCAAGGAAATGGTCCATCACTATGCCCAGCACATCGGGCTTGAGATCGGGCCATGAAACACCGGGCGCAGCGGTCACCGAAATAAAGTCGCGGCCGAAAAAAACGCCGGTCACATCGCCAAGATTGAACAGGGCCGTGGCAAGCGGCGAGGCCTCTGCCTCTTCGGGCGTCGCAAAGTCGCGCGTTCCGGTTTCCATCACCGCCCGGCCGGGCAGGAATTTGAGCGTCGCAGGATTGGGCGTGGATTCGGTTTCGATAAGCATGGGGGTCATGTGGGATGCCATCGTCCTTTGTGCAAGCCGCATCGGGCGGCTATGCGCCAAATATGCGTCATTTTTCACATCATGCCTGTATCGACTGGTCGGGTGCACGCGGCGAATACCAACCCGGGATTGCCGTTGCCGTGGCGAGCGGCGGCGGCGCGCCCGAGCAATTGCGCCCGAAACATCGATGGTCGCGGGCAGAAATACTCAAATGGTTGCAGCAACTTGTCATCGATCGCGCCGACATATTGGTTGGCGTCGACTTTTCGGCAGCTTTTGCGTTCGCTGACTGCGGAGCCTATTTTCCCCAGTGGAGCGACAGCCCCGCCGATGCGCGCGCGCTCTGGGCGCTAGTCGAGCAAGTGACAACGCGCGACCCACATTTCGAATGCGCCTCGTTTCTAGCCCACCCCGAGGCGCATCGCCATTTTCGCCATAGCCGCGACGATGTGGGCGATCTGTTTGGCGGGGGAATAGGAAGACTGCGATTGGTCGAACATCATCAACGCGCAACGAAGCAGGCGAATAGCTGGAGCAATTTCAACCTCGTCGGCGCAGGGCAGGTCGGCAAGGCCAGCCTGTCCGGGATGCGCTTGCTCCACCGGCTGAGCCCGGCATTGCCGATCTGGCCGTTCGATCCCCTGCCCGCGCGCGGGCCGGCAATAGTTGAAATTTACACCAGCATGGCCGCGCGGGCGGCGGGGATAACAGGAGGACGCAGCAAGATCCGCACCGGCGAGGCGCTCGACGTTGCTCTACGCGCCATAGGCTCGCCGCCCGCTTGCCATAAAGGTGCGATCAGCGACCATGCTAGCGACGCTCTGCTCACCGCCGCATGGCTGCGCGGCGTCGCCGACGATAGCGCCAAATGGTCGCCATCGAGACTCTCCGATACGATTGCACAAACCGAGGGCTGGACCTTTGGCGTAAATTGAAGCAAATGGCGCGGCGATGATGCCGACTTAGCTCAGCTGGTAGAGCAACCGCCTTGTAAGCGGTAGGTCGTCGGTTCGAGTCCGACAGTCGGCACCACGCAATTTTCGCGCCGTTGCCCAAATCCTACAGAGGGTGAGCATCTCGCGCATAATCTTGCCTGGGCGCACCAGTCCGCGATGGATATGACAAGCGCGCTAGCCAGGCCTTTCTATCACCCGCTGATCGAGGAAAGCTTTCGAGCTTCTCTACGCTCGCTCGCCATCAAGCCCGGTCGCCGTTCTGGACTGGCGCAGTACAGGATTGATTGGGGCCTTGGGGCCCAATGGCAAATGACAAGATGGGTTAATATGCGTAGGCTTGCCCCCATGCTTCGGCGGACGGCTCGCCTGCCATTGCCAGGCAAATGGCTGCCTGGACCCAGCAGCACTCTTCGCGGCCAAACAAAATCATGTTCGGCAGTTGACCGAGAGAATAATTACGCCCCGCCGAGCTGGGAGCCGACAAGCTTTGACGGCCTTTTGAGCCGGGAAGATGCAAGTCCGGCAATTGCCCTGTCGAGCAGCTCTAGCGAATAGGGTTTCAGCAGAATTGGGCGACCTTCATAGACAGGTTCGGGCGCAGCGATAAATCCTGCCGTTGCGATCAAGAAAGGAATCCCCTGCGCCACTAGCGCTTGCGCCACTGGCGCGCTCGTTTCTCCATGCGCGAGCATGACGTCGATGATCGCCATATCGATGTCCCCGCGCGCGATATGGGACAGCGCAACGGCGACATTATCGGCACAAATGACCGCACGCCGGCCGGCAATTTCGAGATGATTTTCTAGCATCAGCGCTACGACAGGATCATCATCCACTATCAATATCGAGATGCTCATCTATTCCCTCCCTTTATGGAGCGTTGCGTCTGCCGACCTTTTCCCGCGCTCCCCAGTGCACGATTGACACTATGGTTTTCAGGAGAGTGAAAGTGCCAACGATTCGCCCTCATAAACAGCTGTATGAGGTCGATTAAGGGCATCGCAATGCCTAAATCTTTAACTTTTATCAGTGCTTTTGAGATTATTCGTGGATCCAGAACAGCGGCAGCGACAGGTTAGAACCCAGCCCTTCTGATTGACTCATTTGCGAGTAGGCGAAAATGCAGATCGATGCTAATTTGGCATATCATCGTTCATTCGCCCGCAGGCTTCGGTGGCTGAGAGTTAAGTGCTCCCGCTTGCGCCAAGGGGGCAGATCATGCGCTACGCAAGCCGACTCAATCTCCAGACATTTTTGAATCGGCTTTTGAGCCGTTCAGTCCTTACGGATGAAGAGCAGCAGGCGATCCTCAATCTCCCAGGGGAATTCGCATTGGTCAAAGCGAATCATGATTTCGTTGGGCTGGGCCAAGATGTCCACCATGCCACCCTCGTCGTCGAGGGACTTGTTGGCCGCTTCGATCAGAATAGCGACGGTTTGCGGCAGATCACGGCCATTCATATTCCCGGAGATATGGCCGATCTCCACTCGGTTGTTCAGCCGGAGGCGATATCCGCGCTCCAAGCGTTGTCAGTGGCCACAATCTTGCGGGTTCCCCATATAGCTATACGCGCCGCTACGGCGAGCCTCCCTGCTTTAGCTGAAGCGCTCTGGCGTGACTGCATGGTTGACTCCGCCCTACTGTCAAAATGGGTGGCAAATGTTGGGCGTCGCGACGCGCGGGCGCGGATCGCCCACTTGTTATGCGAAATGGCGAGCCGCTTATGTGTAATACCAGCAAGCGGCAGCTTCGCATTTCCATTTGCAGTCACGCAATTTCAACTCGCCGATGCGACCGGTCTCACAAGTGTGCATGTCAACCGCGTCCTGCGCAGCTTGCGCGAACTAGGTCTGGCCGATGTTAGCAAACGTGAAGTGAAAGTCCTCGACTGGCACAGTCTCTGTGCGATCGGTGATTTCAACAATGACTATCTTCAAGTCGGAACGAAGGCCGCAGAAAAACTGCGAATAATACAAGCTGCTCACTCATAGCTTCGTTCGTGATGGTTCAGTACAACGCACTATTAATGCGCCATTTTCGCAAGGGAGATCGGCCGCTTAAGAGCGGGCAAAGCCGGTAACAGTTGCAAGTGGGACGGGCAGCTCTTGCCCAGATCCAACCAGATTTCAACGCGCCTAATGCTCGTCGCTCGCTCAAACAGACAATCGATCCAAAATCTGACGTTCGTCATAATGAACTAGGCCGGCCGATCAGATATAGAGATGTATCGAGGAAGGCAGTGATGGGGGCTGCGCGCCAGAAATTACTGCAGAGACCGCTTTCAGCGCAGCTGCTAAAGTTTGATCTGTTATCGGTTTGTGTAGGCAGCCGATCGCGAGCTCGCGTCCCCGTTCGGCTGGACAATTTCCGGTAGCAAAAAGAACCGGAATTCCACGTTTTTTCAACTCCACCGCAACATCGAGACCACTGTCTCCTTCGGCAAGCTGGATATCGACCAAAGCAATATCAGGCTGCTCGGCATCAACGGCAGCGATGGCGGAGCGGAAATCATCCGCTTGCGCAATCGCTTCATGGCCCGCCAGCCCAAGCATTCCCTCGATCTCCATCGCCACCAGGGCTTGGTCTTCGACAATCAGCACTCGCATCGGCTGAACGCCGGGAACCTCTTGTAAAAAACTACGCATTTGTCATCTAACTTATCTGGGCTGCGGGAAGGTTGATACGAAAACGCGTTCCCGGCGTGTTCGCTTCGATTTGCAGTTCGCCCCGCAACTGTTTCACTAGCGAAGTTACAATACGCATTCCTATCCCGCCTCGCCGATTAGGGTCAAAATCTTGCGGAAGTCCTACCCCGTCATCCGAAACTTCGATCACAAGATTTTCGCCAGATTGTAGCAGTTGGACACTAATAACCCCCTCTCGCCCGTCGGGAAAGGCGTATTTGAGGGCGTTGGTAACAAGTTCGGTCACGACCAGAGCCATAGCAACGGCATGTTGAAGGATTACCGTGATGCCCGGTTCTATTTTAGTCTCGAGCCGTATCTGGCTGGAGCTACCAAGCGATGCGACAGTATCGGTAGCGAGCTCCTCGACATATTCTCCGAAATCTACCCGATCGTGCTGGCTGGTCGAGTAGAGTCGCTGGTGCATGGCGGCGACGACGGAGATGCGTCCACGTGCTTCCATCAAGCTTTGGCGTAATGCGGGATCGTTGCTCAGCCCAGCCTGAAGCATCAGCAGGCTGGTTACGACCTGAAGACTGTTTTTCACGCGGTGATTAACCTCGTGTAACAAAATTTCTTTAGCCTGCAGCGCATCTGCAAGTTCGGCATCGAGCTCTTTTTCAGCGGAAATATTGCGAACCTCGATGATCGTTCCTATTGTTTTTGATGCCTGATCGCGGATCGGTGAGGCTGTGAAAGCAACGGGATAGAATGATCCATCTTTATGGACAAACAGCTCTTCGCCTTGAACTTGGTCTCCCATGGGGAAAGCCCGGTCGATCGGACACTCGTGCATCGGATAATGTGACCCATCCGGCTTTTTGTGATGGATCACATCGTGAAGCGGACCATGCTGCAATTCGGCAAAGGTAAAGCCAGTCAATTGTTCAGCAGCGTTGTTGGCGAATATGCATTCGTGTCGCTCATCGATCACAAAGACCGCCATAGTTGTGTTGTTGAGCACAGCATCCAATCGACTTGAAACTTCTCGCAACGTTTCCTCGGAGAGTTTGCGCTCGATCACCAAAGAGGCGGCACGGGTGACGAAGTCGACAATCTCGAGATCGCTCGACACTGGCTCCCGCGGCTCAGGATAATACATTGCGAACGTTCCCAAAAGCTTGGCATCGGACGCGAAGAGCGGGATAGACCAGCAGGCTCTCAGACCGTGCGGAAGAGCCAGATCTTTGAAATCACTCCATAGAGGGTCCGTCGTTATATCAGCGACATAGACAGGTTCTCGGGTATGGGCCGCGGTTCCGCAAGACCCCACCCGCGGGCCGATTTCTATCCCGTCAATCGCATCGATATATGGCTTTGGTAGGCTCGGCCCGGCGCCGTGCCTCAAATGGCGTTCATCAGGATCGAGCAACAAGATCGACCCGAGCATTCCCGTCGCCGACACCGCCTCAACGGTATCGATCAGCATCTCAAGCAGCGTTTCAAGCGGGGCGTCGGTGACCGCCAGTTCAAGAAGACGGGTCTGCAATGCCCGTAAGTCCTCTGCGCGCTTCTGTTCGTTGATGTCGACCAGGACACCTGGAAACCTTGTCGGATTGCCTTTTTCGTCCCTCTCGACACGTCCGCTCGCGCTTATCCAGCCATAGGAACCATCCGCGCGCCTGACGCGATAGTCGCAGCGGTACATGTCCTTGTCCTTGAGCGCCTCATCGATGGTTTTTATGACCCGCTCCCTGTCGTCAGCGTGGATCGAGTCTATCACCGCGCTCAACGGAAGGCCTGCCTGACAATGATCGGGATCAATATCGAACGATGCAGCGAAGCGTTCATCCGCCTGAAAAACGTCCGCGCTGACATCCCAGACCCAGGTTCCGACAATCGCGCCGGCGTTGAGAGCCAGCTCCAAACGTCTGGACGCTTCACTAGCGGCGCGCTCGGCCAGGCGGCGCTCGGTAGTCTCCACGACGATCGCCAGCACGCCTCCCGGCGCGCCGTCATCCCCCGGCACGGGCGAATAGTCGAGGTTCATACTAACTTTCTCGGGGACCCCGTGACGATGAAGGGTCAGGACCTGATCCTTATAACTAAGCGTCTCGCCCGCCAGTCCTGTCTTCATCACATTGTCATTGAATTCGGCAACCTCAGGCCAACCTTCGCGAACCTTCATGCCTAACAGGTCGGGATGACGTCCACCGGCGAACACACTATAGGCGTCATTGTAGATCATCACCCCGTCGTCACCCCACAAAAGGACCATCGGGATTTTGGACGCAAGCACAAGACCGACTGTCGTTCTCAAACTGGAAGACCATTGATCCGAAGGCCCCAGAGACGAATGTGACCAGTCACGTTCTGCGATAAGCTGCGAGCAGTCCGGTGCACCCGGGCTCATGGTCCCTGCGGATGTCTTAATCAAATGAAGTACATCCAAATCCTCTGACATGCGCGCCCCTTCTTTTATGTGCGCCTCGATACCGGATGAAGCGCCGATTGACTATCGTTCACCCAGTTTTGAGCCGTTCAATTTCACGCTGACACATAGACTCTGCAGCCCCGCAGAATCTCATGTTGTGCTGAATTGTTCCCCGGTTATGCCAAATCAATGGCGGCATTCCTATTCCTCGATGTCGCGTTCCTCATCGTCATGGGATCGCGCTATTTCTCTTGGATTGTGCAGATAAGTATCCTGCGGTTGCCACCGATAACATCGAGATCGTCATTGGCAATTTCTCCCCATTTTTTCGGGGCATATCCTTGGACCTGCGCCCGGTTACTTTTGATGGTAGCGCTGTTCATCGCGATAGCTACGCTAGGTATTGAAGATGGCAAAACGCTGAACCTCGGGATAGGTTCCTGCAACGCGTCTCTTTTGATTTCGCCAATAGCCGTGCCATCGCGTTACGGTAGATGTCATTGAGCAAAGCAGTTCTGCGCATCGCCGCATATTTGTCACCGTTACTGAGTGGCCAGAGACTCCTCTTGAATAGCAGACCGATATTGGTTTCCTTGCGGGTTGGTTCATCGGGTCGCGGCATGTCTGCCGCCGGATCGCTCCACTCCTGGCTGATTTGGCCGCCCCGGGGATTCTATGGAACCGCACTAAAGATGTAGCGTTGTTTCGATATGCGGCAAGGTCATACCGGCCGCGATCATACCCGACTAAATGGAGCAGAATCATGATGTTACAGGACAAGCTTAAAAACAGCAATTTGATCAGTAGTGATCGTGTGGAGGGAACAGCGGTTTACGGATCGAACAAAGAGAAAATTGGATCGGTCGACAAATTGCTGATCCAAAAACGAGGCGGGCAGGTGACCGACGCAATTATTTCGGTAGGCGGTTTCCTGGGCATCGGCGACGAAAAGAACAGCGTGCCATGGGCCATGCTCGATTATGATACCGAGCTTGAAGGCTATCGTCTCGATGTCACTAAAGAGCAACTTCAAGCCGCGCCGCGCTTTGGAAGCGATGAGGAAGACCGGGCATATGACCGCGACTATCAGTCAACGGTCTACCAATATTGGGCCGTCTCTCCGCATTGGTAAAATAGGAAAGGGGGCGGTTCGCCCCCTCATTCTTCAATGACGCGCAGACATTTGTTTGCCGGCAGCCGACCGGTAGCCGCGTAGCTCTAGATCGGACCGAGCGACGCGGTTGAGGCAAATTTGCCGGTCACAGGTTCAACAAGGGACAGCGAATGTGACAGTGAAAGAACAGGAAATTCATGAAGATGGATTGCCGGGAAGCGAAGCCACTCTGGATCCCAAACCGGAATGGCAGCCACGCTTTCAGGGGGCAGATCGTCTAAAAGGCAAAGTCGCTATCATTACTGGTGCAGATAGCGGCATCGGGCGGGCAACAGCTGCCCTGTTCGCGCGCGAAGGTGCTGACATCGCGATCGTCTATTTAAAGGAGTCGAAGGACGCGCGAAATACGGTCTCAATTGTCGAAGATGAGGGGCGCAAGGCGCTTGCCCTCGAGGGCGATCTTGGCGACCCTAAATTTTGTAAAAATGTCGTTCAACAAGTAATGAACCGCTTCGGTCGGCTCGACATCCTGGTAAATAACGCGGGAGAACAACACCCCGACAAAAATATTACCGATATTACCGAAAAACAGCTGCGCCGAACCTTTCAAACAAATATTTTTTCGATGTTTTACCTCACGCAGGCCGCGATCGATCATCTCAAATCTGGCTCGGCCATTGTTAACTGCACCAGCGTGACAATGTACAAGGGCTCACCGGCCCTCCTTGATTATTCGAGCACCAAGGGTGCGATCACCGCCTTCACCCGCAGTCTTGCCCTCAATTTGGCTGACAAGGGAATTCGCGTGAATGGTGTAGCGCCTGGACCAATCTGGACCCCTCTCAATCCAAGTGGGGGCGCCACCAAAGATATGCTCGAAGATTTCGGCAAGGATACACCACTAGGACGACCAGGCCAGCCGAATGAAGTCGCCCCTGCCTTCCTGTTTCTGGCCTGTGCCGATTCCAGCTATATGACCGGCCAAATTCTCCATCCCAACGGCGGAGAAATCGTCGGTGGCTAGCCGTCTTTACTGAAATTTATTTTAAAGGAGACACTCCCATGCCAGCTAAATCCAAAGCACAGCAAAAGGCAGCTGGTGCTGCATTATCCGCCAAGCGCGGCGACATGAAAAAAGAGGATCTGCAAGGCGCTTCCAAAGACATGTATGAGTCGATGAGCGAAGACGAGCTCGAAGATTTCGCGAGCACAAAACACAAGGGCAAACCCGAACATAAGGGTGACTAGCCAGACATTCCGATCTGTTTTGGAATATCGTCGGCCCCAGCTCGCTCTGGTTATGATTGGTAAGTCCGCCGCAAAGGCTGTGTTTGCCTATCCAGAACCCAGACAGATTTGTCCAAAAAAGGCGCATCTGGCGACCTCGTAAAAGTCGACACGAAAAAGGCTCGTCGCTCTCGCCCGAATGTCAGCTACATCGAGCATCGCGCGAAAGGAGACGGACGCTGCAGGAATGTCGAAGGGTATCAGTTTTCAAGAAATTCGAGCAGGCCACGCTCATATCGATCAAGATAGCGCGTAGTGCGCGGCAAACAAAGCGAACTGCGCCACTCCTCTTGGCCGTCTTTGGCTAGGGCGATCAACTCGGGGTGGATATAACTGTTGCGCGCAATTGTCGGTGTGTTGCCAAGATGAGAGGACACATAGTCGAGCAATTGCTTGAGCGGCACAATGTCCTTCGCACATGCGAGCTGCTCGAAAGTCAGAACTGAAGCCGCCCAAGTGCGGAAATGCTTGGCCGAGAAATCGCTTCCCATCGCTTCCTTCAAATAGGCGTTAACATCACTCGAGCTAACCGGGTGCGCGCACCCATCACGGTCAATATATCGAAAAAGATGTTGCCCTGGCAGATCCTGCATCCTCCTTACAATCGCGGCCAAAGTCCGGTCGGTAATATTTACTTCGCGTTGCTTGCCCGATTTGGCGCGATAGGCCAGTTTGACCTGTCGACCGGTCAGCTTTGCGTGGCGTCGACGCAGCGTAGTCGCACCGAAGCTGCGATTAGATACATATTGTTCATTGCCGACCCGAAGCGCATAAAGATCGAGCAAACGGACCACCGCCGCGATGGTAGTTTGCCGGTCAAGCTTGCGCCCTTTCATATCATCCTCAACGCGCGCACGAAGCAGCGGCAGTGCATGACCGAAACCGGAACAGGCATCATATTTCGCTGCGTCACGTTCGGCACGAAAATCGGGATGATAACGATATTGTTTGCGCCCTTTCGCATCATAACCGGTGGCAAGAATATGGCCGTTGGCGGCAGGACAATACCACGCATCTTGATAAGCGGGGGGCAGCGCAATGGCGTTTAGACGCTCTATCTCGTCCTTGTCGGTGATTCGCTTGCCGTCGGGCGCAGAATAACTCCAGCCCTTGCCTGCCCGCCTGCGACTGATCCCGGGAAGATCGTCATCCACATAAATGAGCTTCGCCTCAGTCAAAACGGGATGGGTCCATATGCTGCACCGGAGCGACGGAGATCAGAGACGGCTAAAGCGACAGCTCTGCTGCGATACGACTTCCCACTCACGAATTATCGTCCCGACTTCTTTGCACATCATCGGTCAATATTGGATCGATCCTGTCTGATCCGTGAAGCACAGAGATATCACCTGTCGTTTCGAGCACCACGGCCTGAACCTTGTTGAGGTCGAGCGCGTTTGCCTCACGCAGTTTGGCCAGCAGGTCACTGCGCGCGACGCGGGTTTGCGTCAGCGCGGCCTCAATGATTTTACCGTTGCGCATTAGCATGACCGGCTTGTTCTGCAGGATCTTTTGGATATTGGGCGAACTCCGGCGGAGGCGAGCGGTCACATATTGAATTAAGAATAGGCTAGCCATCGCGAGTATTATTTGAGCGAATCCCGACCAGGTTGTGGCCTGACTTGCACCGGCGAGCAGTGACCCAGTTGCGATCGTCATGACGAAATCGAAGTTCGTCATTTTAGAAAAGGAGCGCAGTCCGACCAGACGGACGAGCAGCACCACCCAGAACAGCGCAGCGGTGGTCAACAATAGCGCTCGAAGCAGCACGTCGATATGTGGGCTGGCAGTCAGAAACATGGATCACCTAGTGCGGAGCGTAGACGGCGCCAAGCTGAACACACTCCTCACCTAAGGTTTGATTATCCACGGCAAAGGCTATGACGACATTGTCGTCATCTGAGCCGGCGCAAAGCCTTCAGCCTCGCCCTGCTTCATCAATTCATTCTTGCGCGCCAGCAATTTTTGACCGATCGCATCGAGGTCAACGTCCGCAGCGCGCGCCTGCTGGAACATGTTATCACGCTCTTTTTCCTCTTCCTTGACGTGATGCTCAATCTCTTCTCGGAGCACCGTCATCTTCGCGTCGTAAAAGGCCTCGTCAGGGCCGCCTTCGGTGATCTCATTGATAAGCAGCTTTGCACCGTCATGCTCAACATAGGCTTCGTTGAGCAAGGAATCGTCGATTTTGCCCTTCAAGGCAGGATAGAAAATTTCCTCCTCAATCTGGGCGTGGACCTTCAGCTCGTTACAAATCTTGAGCGAAATTTCGCGCTTTTGTTCCTTGCCGCCGGCTTTTTCATATTTTGCAAAAAGATCCTCTACCGTGCGATGATCGTTAGCGAGGATATGGGTAGCGTCGGTGTCCTGCTTCTGGGTCATTTCTTGGTTCCTTTTTTGCGCTTACGTCGCTTGTTGCAACGACCGCACGAACCAATGGTTCCTTGTCTTGGCGGCATCATTCGCCGCCCTCATATTATGGGAGAAAGCCACACAAATGCAGGATACTAACGGAGGAAAGAAGGGCGAGCCCGCCCTCGACCGCACCAACCTGGCAGAGGACCGCACCTTACTTGCAAATGAGCGCACTTTTGCCGGATGGATGCGCACCGGCTTGGCATGCGTCGGCATCGGTGTCGGGTTTCATGTCTTGTTCGAAAGATTGGAACCAGTCTGGGTCCCCAAAGCGGTGGCGACGGCCTTTATTCTGATCGGCGTGTTCATATTTTGGATCGCCGAACGCCGCGCTCACAAAATACATTCGCGACTCGATCCGCACCATGTCAAGACTGTAGGGGCCATCAATTTGCGGGCTATCGCGACGATATTGAGTACTGGCGCCGTCGTGGTCGTAATTGGTTTGTGGGTGCTCACATAATAGCCGCCAAGATACTCAACCTGCTGCTATTTCGTCATTCTGCTTTACGCCCTCATCCTCAGAAATCTTAATGAAGCTTATCTTCCCCTGAGGTTCCAGCACGGCAAAGCGCACGTCGCTGACATCGCTGATACCCGCAAGCCGCATCTCGCTCTCTACCTCATCGAGGGTGAGCCGGTCCTGCCGCATGGCTTGTTTCAGTACATGACCGTCGCGGATGATGAGACGTGGTTCGCCGTTGAGCACTTTTCGTGCGATGGGGAACAGATAGGCCACCCATCCAAGCACCAGACTCCAAAAGGCGAATGTAGAGATCGCCAGTGTGGCCCCTGTCAGACTGAAGTCATTGTGCGTGATCCCCTGTTGGATGAGGTCGCCGATCACCACCATCGAAACCAGATCGAACGGCGTCATCTGGCCGATTTCGCGTTTGCCGAGCAGGCGCAGCAACAGGTATACGATGGCAAACATAGCCGTTGCGCGAAGGACAACATCCATCAGGGGAGAACCTTTATGTGCAACGGGAGGGAGGCTATTTGCCTATCGCCATCAAGCCAGCTGATCGCGCCATTGGTCCCCACCGTCAGCGGCGGATTGATCTGACCATCGATTTTTAGCTCAATGACGTCGCCTGACTGCATCGGCCCATAATGAAAATGATAGGCGCCGCTTTTATATTCCTCATCGGCGGCGGCAGGAATCATGCTGTTCACGGTAATATCTTGCCAAAGGCCGGGCGTGATAGCGACCACGGCATCAGTTATGGGTTGGCGTGCGGAAATGCGGATCCTTTGCTCGAAGAATAGACCGTTGCGCAGGATCAACGGCGTCTTGACTGCAAGCGATCCGGTCGGCGCCCTGACCAGCATCGTCGGTGATTTGGCGCCGCCGAGCAGTCCCAGCATTGCTGCTCCCAAAAGAATCGAGAGCGCAATCAACGCCACCAGACCACCGTGGCGGCTGCCCCAGCGTCGCTTTGATAGATTATCGCTGTTTACGATCTCATTCATTTTGTTACCTGATAGCGGTTACGACAACCTTGGCTTCACGCACTTCCCGTCGCAAACGCCAGATAAATCACAAGGTTCCGCGGATTTATCGCATTCCAATTTTGGAAGGCTCACCATGTAGAGCTGAGGCCAAGATTCGCGTCGCGAAGCGCGTCGAAACAGACGCGTCACATCCTTGCGTGGCAACCGAAGGCGATGGATGAAAAGCCGGCTATGCATCCTGCCCTGCGCAGCTAGTTTTGGGGGAAGGAGAGATGCGCCACCCTTCGAACCCGTTCGCGGCGCCATAACCTTGCTATCGGAGGCGCTTACCATGACGGGCAGCTGGCGCACTGTCCTCGGCCGCCAGCTTGCACCAGCGATCGAAACGTGCCGATGATAGCGTGCCTGCGTCAATCGCCGCCTGTACGGCGCAGCCGGGCTCGGGGCCATGCGCGCAGTCCGAAAAGCGGCAATGTTGAGCCATCAGAATGAAATCGTCGAAAACCTCTGATATGCCGGCCGCCGCTTCGGACAATTGCAGTTCGCGCATGCCGGGCGTGTCGAGCAGCCAGCCGCCCCGATCGAGTCGATGCATTTCGCGTACGGTGGTCGTGTGACGCCCTGTGCCGTCGCTTTCGCGGATCGTCTGGGTGGCGATGCTGTCCGAACCTCGCAAACTGTTGACGAGCGTGGACTTGCCCACGCCCGAAGATCCAAGAAGCGCAACGGTTTCGCCCTTGCCGCACCATTGGGCGAGGCGAGCGACGCTGGCGGGGTCACGGCCATTGACGGTTTCAACACGCAAGCCAGGTTCAATCGCCCGTGCCGCTGCCGCGAAAACCTCCGGAGTATCTGTCAGGTCGGATTTGGTGAGAACGACGACCGCATTCACTCCCACTTCGCGCGCCAGTACCAGATAGCGTTCCAACCGCGCGACGCTAAAATCCTGATTGCACGACGCCACAATGAACAGCGTATCGACGTTGGCGGCGATCATCTGCTCTTTATGTGGATCTCCCGGGGCCCGCCGCTTGAACAAATTCATTCGACGAAGGACGCGCGTGGGTTGTCCCGTGTGATTCTCGATCAGCAGCCAGTCGCCGACCGTTGGATGATCGTCCGATGGTTGAGCACCGGGAATATAAGGCGTAACAAAGCCCCGCGACCCTGCACCTGCTACGGAAATCTTGCCGCGATGCACAGCCATTACCCTGACAGGATGGCATTCATGAGCTTCTTCGCCAGCGACCTGCTTGCTGAAAAAGACCTTCCAGCCAAGCTCTTCCAAACTGTCATCGCTCGATTTCATAGGGTTGCGGAAGCATCTTTCTTTTTAGCCCGGCAAGCAAACTGCCGACATAGGGTAGCATGCCGGGTGCGGCCAATATCGTCGTCGATACCCAAGCGAAGGGTCCTAAGCTATCAGGCAGGGTTTAGAGGGCAATATATTTGAACAATCCCTCACCGCTATCTCTGCCAAGGCAGTGTAGTGTGTGCAAGCCTGAAGACCGGCGGCATCAAACTTGCTCGATCAGGGCTGCTGCACTTTGCATTGGAAAAACAGCAGGAATTGCGCTTCCATCCAGCTGATTCACAGACACGCGACCAATTGATATCATCGCGTCTCGCGGACGAGATATCAGCATCAATCTTGTCTATATCATTGTGGAAAAATTTCGTCTTTTTTCCGATGTGATAATTGATCGCGCCGTCGGATGTTTTCAACCCGGCATCTAAGAGTGGACAGTCCTGGTCTACCGTCGCTAAATGCCGGCAAGTCCTTCGAATGTTGATATTATGGGTGATGTTTTCTGCAAGAATGCATTCACGTCGAGGGTCGATTGGCAATTGGCAACGCCCTGTAATGGAGGAACAACATCCAGATGAGCAATCCTGATTCAAAAATCATTGTCTGCCCATCCTGTGGAACGTCGAATAGGGTGCCCGCACAAAAGCTGGGTGCGGGAGGCAAATGTGGCACGTGTCACACTGCACTTTTCACGCGCAGTCCGGTCACGCTTACATCTGCCAATTTCGAAGCCCATTCCATGAAGAGCGACATCCCGCTCCTGGTAGATTTTTGGGCAAGTTGGTGCGGACCATGTCAGCAAATGGCCCCGGCCTTCACTGCGGCTGCGAGCCAGCTTGAACCTGATATGCGCCTTGGCAAGCTGGACACCGAAGCGCAGCAAGCGATTGCTGGACGTTACGCCATACGATCCATCCCCACCTTGGTTATTATTTCCAAGGGCAGTGAGATCGCACGCCATTCCGGCGCAATGCCGGCATCCGCAATTGTGAATTGGGCGCGCCAACAGCAAAATGTCAGCCCATAAACGCTTTAATTTGACCGTGTGATCGGCACCCAATAAGCGTCATATTACCGCCAGTAACGCCTTTCAATATCGATTGATTTTAGTAAGCTAGCCCTAAAGGCCACAACCGTAAAAAAGCTTCGAATTTCGACCCTTTTGCTACGATCCGAAAATTATGCCAGCAAATGCCGCAATTGCTTCGTTGCCAATATAATGGTCAAACTGCGGCGTGGATGACGTCACCCAATATCTCATGCTCTTTGCCATCGTGATGGCCATAAACCTGTTGCCTGCGTTTGGCCCGCCGACCTGGTCGATCATTGTCCTTTACGGAATAAACACCCAGCTCCCGCTGTTCATGATCGTCTTGATCGGAGCATTTGCCGCTGCTTTGGGTCGCTTTCTTTTGGCTTCAGGGTTCAGGCTGTTAGGCAGTCACGTATCCCAAAAAACCAGACATAATCTGTCTTCTGCACGCAACGCATTCGAACGCAACCGACATGGGGGAAGAATAGCGCTCGCCATTTTCGCGCTATCGCCTGTTCCTTCTGCGCAATTGTTCGAAGCTGCCGGCCTTGCCGGTGTACGCCTGCGAAGCTTCACTGCAGCCTTTTTCGCCGGCAGGCTGGTATCCTATACAATCTATGGCTTGAGCGCGCAGACCATCAAGCATTCGTCATTTGGCGAGGCTTTCACCGCTGGACTGACGAGCCCGCTCGGTCTTGGACTGCAATTCCTGATGATCGCGGCGCTGGTTGCACTTGCGCGAATTGATTGGCAAAAATATCTTTCGGGTCGCAAAGACAGCGGTGGTTGAGTCCGACGGGGATCGGCAAGCCTCGCATTTATGTCATCAACGCTCGGCACTTCACCCGCGCAGATAAGCTTTTGGTCATACCCCATAGCGGCAATAGCGCCCTTCCGTGCGAGGCATTGGACTATAAAGGTATCGGGGTCTGGACCCACACGCCTTACAGTGACTGCCGAAATAGCAGACTTTCCCGGCGCATACGTCCTACTGCC
Source organism: uncultured Alphaproteobacteria bacterium (assembly GCA_963844225.1). Lineage (GTDB taxonomy): Bacteria > Pseudomonadota > Alphaproteobacteria > Sphingomonadales > Sphingomonadaceae > Sphingopyxis. The sequence continues at coordinate 122,377 of CAWJNG010000001.1, forward strand.
GGCAGCTCCAGACCCAATTCTATCATAGAAGATTCGATGAATTTGTGATGAAAGGGCGGCAGACGCCGACTAACCAATGCATATAAGGACCATCAGTTTGAGCAGACTTGGACAACATAGCGAAGCGCACGCAACGTCGCGAATTGGCTGGCTCCGCGCTTCAGTCATGGGCGCCAATGACGGAATTGTATCAACGGCCAGTCTGATAGTCGGCGTCGCTGCGTCGGATGCAAGCCGAACGACTATCCTTGTTGCCGGAATGGCTTCGCTCTTCGCCGGTGCCATGTCGATGGCCGCGGGCGAATATGTCTCGGTTAGTTCACAGGCCGACACCGAGAAAGCCGATCTCTCCCGCGAGAAGCGAGAACTTTCCGAACAGCCCGACGCCGAGCTTGAAGAGCTGACCCGAATCTATGAAGAGCGCGGGGTCGAACGCGCTACTGCGGTTGCAGTCGCTGAACAGATGATGGCACATGATGCCTTATCCACCCATGCTCGCGACGAATTAGGCATTTCGCACACCACCACGGCACGGCCATTACAGGCAGCGATGGCATCTGCCCTAACCTTCACGGTCGGGGCCGCCGCGCCACTGCTAGTTGTTACTTTTGCACCGACCAATTTGCTGATTCCGGCGGTCGCCCTCGCCTCGCTTTTTTGCCTCGCGATCCTTGGCGCGCTGGGCGCAAAAGCAGGCGGTGCGCGCCTTTTTCCTTCAGTGCTGCGTGTCAGTTTCTGGGGCGTGATGGCAATGCTGGTCACAGCAGCGGTCGGAAAAATATTTGGTGCAGCGGTGGGATAACGCCCAAGTCGGCCATGGCACGAGTCCGTCTGTCGAAGAATAAAGGTCTTGGATGGACTTTTCTCACCAAGCTGCATTACTGTGTAATTTCCATATCTGATCAATCCCGGCCTTGCGGTCTATGCTGAGCGTTCCCCCTCCCTTCGGCAATCGGCGTCGCCGCCTATTTGAACTCATCTCGATGCCTTTTTTCGCTCGTCGACCTCCGGCTGCGAGCTCTAATCTCTCAGGAAGGCGGCGAAAAATCGGTGCAAGTCCAGCCTACTTCGCATCCATCGCATAGTAGACCGCAGTGAGCTGAGCATTTGCGGCGCAAGGGACCAATGATGACCCCACAAGAAATTTATAGTGCAAAATTGACAACAGCCGATGAGGCAATGGCCTGCGCCGGCACAGGCATGAATCTGGCGATGGGAATGGCAGTTGCCGAACCGCCCGCGCTTCTTGAAGCTCTGGCACATCGTATAGAGAAGGCCAGGCTTAGCGATCTGCGGCTATGGTATTTCCACTCTCTCGATGCCGCCGGAAAGACCGTGTTGCGGCGCAAACTTCTCGATCGGGTGCGCCCTCATTGTATGTTTCTGAGCCATATCGAGAGAGAATTGCTCAAGGATGACTCGTCTCTTGGCCCTTATGGGCCGATCGAATTTGTGCCGGTTGCGTTCAGCGGGTCGCCTAAGCTCCTCTCCGAACGGGTCGATCTTGACCTGTGCATAACGACGGTCTCACCAATGGATCGCCATGGTTGGTTCACTTTTGGAACCAGCAACGACTATACTTCGACAGCGGCGCGCAGTGCCAGGCGGCTGATTGTCGAGGTCAATCCCGCCATGCCCCGGGTATTTGGCGATTCACTCCTCCATGTTTCCGAAGTCGATGCGATCGTCGAAAATTCTGCCGCCTTACCTGAAGTTTTGTCCGGCAATCCAAGCCCCGAAGAGCTCGCGATCGCCCGCATTATTGCCGGAATGATCGATGACGGCAGTTGCTTGCAAATGGGTATTGGGACACTTCCCGCTGCCGTCTGCAGCCTGCTGGAGGACCGCAAAAATCTAGGAATTCATACCGAGTTGCTGACACCTGCACTGGCGCAGCTTATCCGGTGCGGCGCGGTGACCAACAAGGAAAAGGCGACGTATCGGTGGCGAAGCATATTCACATTCGCGATGGGTGATGCGCCCTTTTACGACTTCATCGACGACAATCCGGCCTTTCATTCCTTGCCGGTAGATATCGTCAACAATCCACAGCATATCTCGAAGAATGACAATGTCGTTTCTGTGAACGGAACATTGCAGATTGACCTTGGAGGCGCCTGCAATTCGGAACATCTTCTAGGCAGGCAATATAGCGGCTCGGGAGGGCAGCTGGATTTTGTCAGAGGCGCAACCGCGTCGAAGGGCGGAAAATCAATCATCGCCTGCCAGTCCACCGCCCGCCAGGGCACAGTCTCGCGTATTGTTCCTGTACTTGACGGCCCGGTAACAACGCCGCGCAACGATACCCATATCATTGTCACCGAATATGGCTGGTCCGATCTGAAGGGCAAATCGCTGCACCAACGCGCTGATGCGCTGATCGGCTTGGCTCATCCTAAATTTCGTGACGAATTGGCGAACGGCCTACAATAAATTGCACCACCATATTTGCCACAGCTGCGGCGTGTGCCTTGTCCATTTCGCTTATTCTTTCGCAAAGGGTCGGGAGCAAGATGCAGAGATTGGCGCGGTGAGAAATGAATCTTTTCTGTCAATCCGCATGATCGGAGGCGTTTGCCAACCCAGATCACAAAGTCCCCGTTTTTAACCGTTCTTGCGTATCACCTTTGAAGACACCAGCATCCCCACCAGCATGGCCATCACGAATATGGCGCTAGCCGATGGATCTATAGCAAGGTTCACCAAGGCAGGGCCCGGGCAAAGGCCCGCCAGACCCCAGCCGACGCCGAACAATATCGCGCCCACGACCAAGCGGCGATCGATCTTTGTGGCGGTCGGGGTGGTAAACATGTCTCCCACCAGCGCGGGGCGAGTCTTTCGGCGGGCGAGCATGAACAAAGGCGTCGCGGCAAGTATGGCGCCGCCCATCACAAAAGCGAGCGTGGGATCCCATTGCCCGGTGACGTCAAGGAAGCCAAGCACCTTATCCGGGCTAGTCATGCCGCTGAGCATCAGTCCAAACCCAAAGGCTAGACCAACAGCGAAGCCGATTATGGTCTTCATAGCAGGCCTCCATGGCGAACCAGAAACAAGGTGAGGGCCGCGGCCGTCATAAAGACGACCACCGCGACCAACGAGCGCTTTGAAAATCGAGCTAGACCACAAACTCCGTGACCGCTGGTGCACCCATTTCCAAGATCGGTTCCGATTCCCACCAACAAACCGGCGATGAGCAGAGTGGCGAGCGAAAATTCTTCAATTCCGGCTGTGAAATTAATGTCGGGGAAAAGCGGTGCAAAAAGGCCAGAGGCCAAAATTCCGGCAATGAAGGCGATCCGCCAGCCGCGCTGGGGCCCGTTCATTGCAGAACGAACGATTCCAGAAATTCCCGCGATTTCGCCTACCAACAGGTAAAGCCCGCCCGCCGCGAGGCCGATGATCAGCCCCCCGATCAGAGCTGGCATATATGCAAAAACCACCCGTGAGTCCTTTTAAAAGTTGATGCCGAAGGCCAAACCAATCGCCGTTTCGGCAAGATGAATATTCGCCTCGCCGCCCCCGAACGGCGGAGGAATTGAACCGGATCCGTTTACGGTCTGGCGTGGCGCACGCATTGCATAGCCCGTTATTTCGAAATTCTTCGCTGCCTTGATCGTCGTACCTACCGTAAGGTGGTCGCGCACTACGCCCGGTGCAAGCACATTGAGCAAAGTTTCCGATTGCGGGATCGGATTGTCGGAGCGGCCATATCCTGCACGCAAGACTAACCCGTTATTGACTTTATAAACGGCACCGACCTTCCACACATCGATGTCGCGCCATCCGAAGCCGGGGCCGTCGTTCGCCCCGAATGGCTTGCCTTGAAGTAGCGCCGCAACAGAATTCCCCACCGAGCCGACTCCCGAATATTCGATATGTTTGTAATCGGCGCCTAGAGTGAGCGCCGGAGTTGGGCTTGCCGAAACGCCCACTCCCCAAGACGCCGGCATATCAAAGCCACCGCGCTGCGCAAATAGTCCGGCATATTTGTCAAACTTGCTGGTCCAGACTTTCGACTGGTAAAAAGCGCCAAGACGCACACCATGACCGAAGGTCCCAAGATAACCCACCCGCACACCCCCGCCAAAGGACCAATCGGTACCCCGATTTGTAAAGGCGGATGGGTTTTGCGAACTGGCGGCGAAGGGCTGAATTCCCTTCATTTCGAAACTTTGCACCACGAATAATGGTGAAACGCCAAAGCTCTGCCCTTGTGCAACCTCCACCGCCACCGTCGGCGCAATCGATATCTGCTGTAAGTTTACGCCTGCGGGGCCCGTGGCTCCGAAACTGGCGAAGGGATTGGCCTTATAATTCGTATTCATGCCGCCATTGCCATTCACAGCAATCCCGATCGAAACCGTGTCGGAGATCGGGCGGGCATAGGCAACTTCAGGCAGTATAAAAAGCTTTGTCCCGTTGCCGGAATAATTGCCGTCAAGGCCGGCTCCATTGCCTGAAATCTCGGTTCCGCGGTCAGGCACGAAGATTTCGAAACCAACATCCAGACGGTGACCAATTTCATTGGCAGAGGCCGGGTTCGTAGCAATCGAGAACGCATCCTGCGGCATCGCGATCGCTACGCCGCCCGCCCCCTTTGCCTTCGCCCCCACACCGTTGAGGAAATAGCCGTCTGTCGCGTAGGCCGTGCCGGAAGTGCACAAGGCGGCGCCTGCGAGCAATAGGATCGCCAGAGGATGGATCTGGCGTAGCGCGATGCCTCGAACGAAGCTGGACATGATAATAGGACTTTCTCTTTGTGGTCTCGATGGAATTTTGCTGGGATGGGTCATCGAAGAATGTCGCTAGCTATTCAGGTCGGCGCAGCAAGTAAGGAATGTTAGGGCATGGCGTAGCTCGGCTTGGGCGCTGTCAATGAAAGTCACGCGATTTTGGCAGGATACGCACATTGCGGGGATGACCGAGGGGACGCATTGGTTGCGATTGCGCAATTGGGTCAACGTCAAGCTCGGAGCGGTCCGCCGGACAGGACAATTGGTCGAGCATCGCAGTGCGATCGATGACATTTTTGACCATCAGATGGACCACGCCTTCCTTGCTCCGCTGGATTTCGCCTTCGATCAGCATCAACCGCGCGGCCATCACGACACGCCGTTGTCGCTCCATATCGCGCGCCCACATCAGCGCATTGACAGTGCCGCTTTCATCCTCAATCGTGATGAATATCGCATGGCCATTGCCCGGCCGCTGGCGGATCAACACAATTCCGGCGGTCCGCACTTTGCGGCCATCGGGAATGGCATTTGCCGCCGCACAGCTAAGCACCCCCTCATCGGCAAGACACGAGCGCAAAAACTGCATTGGGTGGGCCTTAAGCGACAGATGCGTTGTTTGATAATCGGCGACCACTTCCTCCCCGAGCGGCATGACAGGAAGCGCCGCATCGGGCTCGCGCCCTAGTTCGGGCGCATCAGCAAAGCTGAACAGCGCTAGCTGATCGGGCGGCGTCCGCCGCACCTCCCACAACGCGTCACGCCGGCCTTTGCCCAGCGAACCAAAGGCATCGGCATCGGCCAGCTTGCGCAGCGCGGGCGGAGGCAGGTGCGCGCGGCGCGCAAGCGCTTCGATCGATTCGAACGAACCGGCCAGACGCGCCTCGGATAACGAGCGCGCCCATTGCGCTCGAAACCCGTCGATCTGGCGCATCCCCAAACGCAGTGCAAAGCTGCCCTGTCCCAGTCGCTCCAGCCTATTGTCCCACCCGCTGGCATTAATATCGACGCTGCGCACCTCCACCCCATGCTCGCGTGCATCACGGACCAGTTGCGCGGGCGCGTAAAATCCCATTGGTTGAGAATTGAGGAGGGCACAGGTGAAGATGGCGGGGTGATGGCATTTGAGCCAGCAGGAAATATAGGTGAGCCAGGCAAAGGCTTGGGCATGGCTTTCGGGGAAACCATATTCGCCAAACCCTCTGATCTGCGAGAAACAGCGCTCGGCAAAATCGCGCTCATAACCGCGCGCCATCATGCCCTCGACCATCCGCTTCTCATAATGATGGATGGTGCCGACATTGCGAAAAGTCGCCATCGCGCGGCGCAAACCATCAGCCTGTGCGGGGGTGAAAGCGCCGGCGACAATCGCCAGTTTCATCGCCTGTTCCTGAAACAAGGGCACGCCCAGCGTCTTGCCAAGAACCTCGCGCAGCTCGTCAGGGTCTTGCGGCGGGGCCGGTGATGGATATTCGACCAACTCTTCATCATTGCGGCGGCGCAGATAGGGATGGACCATACCGCCTTGAATCGGCCCGGGCCGGACTAGCGCGACCTGAATGACCAGATCATAAAGGCAGGCGGGCTTCATCCGCGGCAGCATATTTATCTGGGCGCGACTTTCGACCTGAAAGGTGCCGATGCTGTCACCGGTTCGCAGCATGGCATAAACCTGCGGGCATTCGACGGGCACATTTTGCAAGTCATGGTCGCCCAGCCCATGGGCGCGAAGCATATCAAAACTCTTGCGAATGCAGGTCAGCATCCCGAGCGACAGCACATCAACCTTCATCAGGCCCAGCGCGTCAATATCATCCTTGTCCCATTCAATGAAGGTGCGGTCTGGCATCGCGCCATTGTGGATCGGCACCAGCTCGTCCAGCCGCCCTTCGGTCAGGATGAAGCCGCCGACATGCTGCGACAAATGGCGCGGAAATGTTAGCAAGCGGTCGACAAGGGTTTTCAATCGGGCGATTTCCGGATTGGCGGGGTCAAACCCCGCTTCGCTCACCTGCGCGTCGGGGACATCCTTGCCCCAGCTCCCCCAGATGGTGCCTGACAGCCGCGCGGTCACATCCTCGGTCAGCCCCAACGCCTTGCCAACCTCGCGCAGCGTGCTGCGCGGGCGATAATGGATCACCGTCGCCGCGATCCCCGCCCGCTCGCGACCGTAGCGGGCATAGATATATTGCATCACTTCTTCGCGCCGTTCATGCTCGAAATCGACATCAATATCGGGCGGCTCGTTGCGCTCTTCCGACAGAAAGCGGGAGAAGAGAAGCTTGTTAACGACCGGGTCGACCGATGTAATGCCCAAGAGATAACAGACCACCGAATTGGCCGCCGACCCACGCCCCTGGCACAGGATCGGCGGGTCAAGGCTGCGCGCATAACGGACAATGTCGTGAACGGTCAGAAAATAATAAGCGTATTTTTTCAGACGGATCAGGCGAAACTCTTCGGCGATCGCCTGCGCCAGCGCCGGTGGCCAGCCGTGGGGGTGGCGGCGGTTTGCTTCTTCCATCACCAAATGTTCAAGCCAGTCCTGCGGCACCCAGCCGCCCGGCACCGGCTCGTGCGGATATTCATAGCGCAGATCGTCAAGTGTGAAGCTGATGCGCGCGAGCAGATCCTGCGTCGCTGTAATAGCATCCGGATGGTCGCGGAAAAGCCGGTTCATTTCATCAGGCGATTTCAGATGCCGCTCGGCATTGGCAAGCAGACACTTGCCTGCATTCTGGATGGTCGTACCTTCGCGGATGCAGGTGATGATGTCGTGCAATGCACGCGTCGCGGGGACGGCATAGAGCGCATCATTGGTAGCGAGCAACGGCACGCCGGTTTCGGCGCTCAGCGCCTGCAATGCCTCTATTTTGCGGGCGTCATCACCGCCGCGCGGCATGGTTGCGGCGCGCCAGACCGCGCCGGGGCAATGGCTCGAAAGTCTTTGCAACAGATTGGCGTCGCCGCCCGTTACAATCAGGCACATATCATCGCTATGATTGATCAAATCGGCGAGATGAAGGGTGCAGTCCCCTTTGACCGCGCGTCGATTTCCCAGCGTTAGCAACCGCGTCAGCCGCCCCCATCCGTGACGGCTGACCGGATATGCGATAATGTCAGGCGTGTCGTCGGCGAACACCAGCCGCGCGCCGACCACCAGCCGGAAACCACTGTCCGCCCCGCCCAGATCGCGCCAAGCCATATGCGCGCGCACCACGCCCGCTACACTGTTGCGGTCGGCCAGGCCCAGCCCTGCCATACCGAGCGCAAAGGCGCGCTCGATCATCTCTGCCGGATGCGATGCTCCGCGCAGAAAGCTGTAATTGCTGGCCGCAACCAGTTCGGCAAAAGGCGTGGGCGCGGTCATGCGAACAGCCCGTGCAAATACCAGCGCGGATCGGGCTTTTCATTATAAAGGCCGTGACGGAAAATCCAGTAGCGTCGCCCGCGTACATCCTCGATACGAAAATAATCGCGCGTCAATCCCCCCTTCCCCTCTTCTTCGCCGCCCTTGCGTCGCCACCATTCGCTTGCGATCCGTTCGGGGCCTTCATAAAGCCGCACCTCGTGCAGCTTGCGCCGCCAGCGAAAGCGGTGCGGCGGGCCGTCAGGGACCTCAGCAATCACTTCAACGGGCTGCGGCGGATCGAACAGGAACAGAGGACGCGCGGGTGGATCGCCCGGTGATGCCAGTGGCCAACGGACGGGCGGACGGTTGGCGATGGCGGGCAGCGCCAGCTGCGCCTGCTCGGGAATATGGCTGTCATGCGGGACCAACCGACGCAGACGCCCCGACCCCAATCGGGTACTCAATCGGTCGATCAATTCGATAATTGCCTGCTCGTCTCTTTCCTCTCCATCCAGTCCACACTGCGTTGGCAAAAGCGGCTGGGTAGAAGTGACGCCCAGCGTCAGCCGGTCATATCCGAAACCGGGATCAAGCGGGTCAGAAAGCGCCCCTATACGTTCATCGAACAACCGCAGTACCAGCGTCGGGTCGCGGGTCGGGGTGCCGGTTTCAATGTCTAGCCGATGCTTCGCGCCATCGCTGCGGAACAGCATCAACCTAAACTTCCGTCCACCCAGTCCCCGCTCCGCAAGTGTGCGGACGGCTTGATGCAGCAACATCGCCATGGTTTCAGCCACCATGGCCTGATGGGTAACCGGTTCGGCAAAACGACGTTCAAAAAGCAGCGGTGCCCTGTACGGCAGAGGCGTCATCGGATGCTGCACCTCTCCTGTCAGTTTTAACAGCGCCGTTACCGCCTCAGCTCCGAACCGTGCAGCGATAGTTGCGGCGGGCCGGACGGCGACATCGCCAACCCGCTTTAACCCCGCGCGCTGGAGCGCCAGCAGTGCCTCCGGGACGAGCTCCAACGCCGCGATGGGCAAGTCGTGGATCGCGGCGCGTTCATCGGTAACCGGCCGCGCTGCATGGCGCGCAAGTGCGCGCGCCGCCTCTGCAGTTGCAGCGGCGGCCAGTCGAAACGTCATACCCATGCATGAAAAATCATCGCCGATCCGGTCCATCAGCCCGGACTCGCCGCCGAACAAATGTGTAACACCACTGACATTCAGGACGATCGCATCGGATGCGATCGGCTCAACCAGCGGCGAATAGCGTCCGCATCGCTGCGCCAGACGGTTTAGCCAATGCCGGTCGGCTGCGGCATCATGATCGAACACCGCCAGCGCCGGATGGCGCGCACGCGCATCGGCGAGCGTCAGACCCGGGGCAAGACCCAGCGTCTGCGCACGGGCATCGACCGCGGTCAGCCGCAACGCGCCGCGCACCTTGGTTACGAAGGCAAAAGGAATATCACGCGATGCGACGCAGCGCTCCGGCTCCTGTATCCGCAACCGGTCGGCGGGCAGGAACGGGAACCACAGCGCGAGATGACGCCGCATCACAGAAGGTGCATCGGTCACGGTTCCACTCCAGTCGCCAGCGCAAACCCGACGGTCCTGCGCGCTGGCGAAGCAATTCCATATCAAAGACAGGCGCGCCCACGGCATTAGCCGCCAACGCCTGCGACGGTGCCGCGGCAACCTGCCAGCGGGTGGCGGCGGCGCTGGGCACCGGCTCGGCATTGATCCGTAGCAGGCACAAAGTGACGCCAGACTTTTCGGTTGCCAGCAACAAGCGGCGGCTCGCGGTCAAATCCAGTTCGGGCATCGCCCCCCAGGCTTCGACAATCACTACCCCGGGCGCGCCCGACCGCACCGCATCACCCGCCGCACGCAGCAAGCTCTTGCCATCTTCAACGAGCGCAAACAGGCATGTCTCAGGCGTGCCGCCCAGTTCAACCCAGCCAGCGCCCTGCATCACCCCGCTGCGTGCTACTGCGCCTTCGGTACGCAGCCACAGCACCGGACGCGCATTGCCGCTCATCCCGATCGCTATAGCCGCGACCATCCCCGCCGCAGCCGCATCATCGCCGGCCTCCGCAGCGTAAAATTCATGCACCCCGCCATGGGTTAAGCCACCGCCGATACCGGCATCAAAATCCGCCACGCCGCTGGCCCAGCGGGACGAAAGGGTCGACCGCCCGTCTCGCGCAGCAATAGACGGCGTCCGAACGACGCGAGGGACAGGAGCGATTCGCATATGTTCTTATTATGTTCTCACCTCGCTGATCGTCAAGTCCGGTGATGACAAAGCCGTGGATGCGAGGAATGCCTAGCTCCGCTTTTGGAACCAGGGATCAGTCGAGCGCTCCACAACCAGCCGATCCGCTGGATATGTCCTAACGAGCGTCATTGCGTCTTCTGCGCGGCCATTCAGCCAGCACGCATGATCTTCCGGGTCTAAAATCAACGGCATACGATCATGAATATCGCCTAGCTCCTCAGTCGCATCGACCATTACGCCGGTGTAGCAGGCACCCCATTCATCACTTGATCGCCACAACCCGGCCCATGCCGCTACAGGTTGATCGGCAACACGGATCCAGCTTTTGGTCATTTTACCCTTCTCTCCTTCGGCCTCGGCAAAGGCCGTGAAAGGGATCAAACAACGATGCGCAGGATTGGTGAACCACTTCCGCCAAATGGTCCAAAGCTTGTCGTCGCGTGCATTGTTCGTTGCGCTGGGCCGATTAGGCTTGCCCGTGCGTTTATTCACCGAGTGACGCGGAAAACCCCAAGTCATCTGCTCCACAATGCGCGTTCCACCATCATCGCGAACAACAAGCCCTGGATATTGCGGATACACATCTACAGGCACATTCAAACCGGCCTCAGCGCTGGCACGGAATATATCCGCAATTTCCTGCGCCGTCGCTTTGTTCGCATAAAGATTGCACATGGCCCCACTGAGGCTTCAAGCCATGCCAGAGTCAACAGACAACCGCCAACGGCTGGACCACCGCATAGCTTCGAAAGCGAAGCGCGGCGGCGGGATTCTCCTTTAATCAGACTGACGAAATCGAAGGCGGTAGCCGCAAATCCTCAACCACATGATGCCAATATTGCGAACCATCCATCGACCCGGTTCATGCATGTGCAAGCGCGAAATCCAGCGCCGCACACACGGCGGCCACCTGCGCCTCGTTGCATTGCGTTGGCGTGGCGCGTGCGCTGTCCGGATAGACCTCGGTTGTGGTCGTAAAGCGTGCGCCGGTTATGGCACTGCACATTGCATATTTGGATTGCGGATATTCGATCACGCCGTGTGCGACGACGGACGTGCCGATAATTTTTCCGTCCGGGTCCGCCGGCGCGATATGCGTGATCTTCTCAACCGCCAAGATGATGGCCTGCTGGAACGCTGGTTGCGGATTTTCGCTGTCATCGACCAGATAAAAGCCATCGGGAACGGCATCCGGCACATAGTTATTTCCATCGCGCGCGGCAAGCGCGGGACGAAACTCCCCCTCGTCGCTGTCGGTGGTTTCATGCAGATCGATATGCAGCAGAAATGGCCCTGACTGCGAAGCGACCAGATCCACCAAAGCCGAACACTCGCGCGCGTCACTATCCGCGTGGAAGTTGCGGTTGGGATCAATGGCATCATAATTCCAGCGATTGATGCGCTCATATGCCCAAGGGCTCACGCATGGCGCCACCAAAAGATTGACTTTACCGGCATAATCAACCGCACGCGTCTCTAGAAATTCAAGAGCCCCCATTACGCCGCTCGTTTCATATCCATGCACGCCCCCGGTCACAAGTGCAGTAGGCAAGGCAGGGTCGTGAGGGCCGTTGCGAAGGGCAAAGAGAGTATAGGTCTCACCCGCATAGTCGAGACGACCATATGTCAGGACTTCAAAGTCGGCCGTCAGAGCCTCGATACGGGGCACAACATCTTCGTCGTAACGCCGCTGACGAGGCTGGCCTGCCCGCCACTGGCTGCGCTCCTCTTCACCCCAAGGCTGGCCGGGCGTGCCGATCGGATAGAAGGCGGTATTGGTCATCATTGTCTCACTGGCAAGGGTCTAACATCATGTAACGGCAGCTGTGCCGCCAGCTCAGGCGAATTCCGCCTTAGCGCCCAAGCAGAACGAAGGGCAACGGCTGCCTGATTCAATGCCACCGGGAAGCATTACGTCTGATCTGCGGACTCATGCAGCAATCGGATGAGCCCGTAGCAAATGGCAAGCAGAACGAGGGCAAATGGCAATCGGGTAACAATTGCAGCTGTCTGCAAGGCGCCGATCCCACCGGCGTACAGCAGGGCTCCGGCCAGAAGACCGATGGCAATCGCCCAAGTCACGCGCGGGACGAAGCGCGCCTCATGCTTGCCTCCGGAGGCTATCATCGCCGTCACCAGCGCGCCCGAATCCGCCAAGGTGACGAAAAAGGTTGCCACGACAACAATAGCAAGTCCCGAAACAAATTCGCTAAACGGATAATGCTGGAGCTATTCTCCTACTTACTACGCAGATGCGACGCCTTGCCTCGCTAGGCCATCAGCCCTTGCGTTTGCGCACCCGCCGTGATGCAAGGCCCAGAACGAAACAGGCGGCTACGCACCATCCAGCAAGCCAGACCATCTGGTCAGGCAGCGAAACCCCTTGATCGATGAGCCAGCCGGTAATCCCCGGCCCGATAGCGGTTGCAAACACCATCGCCGACACAGTGATCGCCCGAATGCCACCCAGATTGGCAAGCCCGTAAACCTCTGGCCACAGTGCACCGAACAGCGTGCCGGTAAACCCGTTGCTGATGCCAAGCAGCGCCATGAACAGATAAATGCCCCACAACGGCGTGATAAATGCGACCGCAGCCGACGCTACAGCCAGCGGGATGAGCACATACGGTAACAATTGGATCGAACCAAAACGGTCGATCAAATGGCCGCTCCACAATCCGAAAACCACTGTCGAACCCGCCATGACTGGAAATGCAGCGGCGAAGGCGAGCCCATCATAGCCCCGCAGATCGACCAGATAGCCTTGATGGAAAAAGATCACCGTGCCGATAAAGGGCGGCGCCAACAATCCTGTAAGCAACAGATAGAAAATAGGATCGCCGAGCACTTCGCGGCGGGTCCAGTCACGACCGGTGCGGTTTGTCGCCGACTTTGCCTCATCGGCATGCGGCACGCGCGGTTCTCTCGCTAGGACAACGATCAAGGGGAGCATGACAAGCGTCAGGGCAGCGGCGGCGAACCACGCGGTGCGCCAATCCCCGCTGGCATGAAGGATCACCACGACAAGGGCTGGAAAAACTGCCGATCCAAGCTGGAGGCCCTGAACGATTAGCCCCATCGCACGCCCGCGGCTAGCAACAAACCAGCGGCCCACTTCTGTGAAGGCGGTTTCGGTCATCATTCCCTGCCCGAACAATCGCAAAAGATAGAGAGCGAGACCCAATATGGCGACATTGGGCGCCACCGCGATCAGCACACAGGCCAGCGCGAGTGCGGGCATGGTAAAGCGGACCACCTTCCACGCAGGCATCAGGTCGAGCGTCCGCCCAATCCACGGTAGAGTGAGTGCACTTGCCAGCGTTGCGACCATATAAAGCGCGCCGAATTCGCCTCCCGAAAGATCATAGGCGCGGCGCAGATCATTCCCCGACAAACCGATGAAATAGGTTTGGCCAAAGGAAGAAAAGAGCGTCAGCAGGAAGCCGGCCGAAAGCCATCGACGATTATCGCGGATAAAGGCCATATTATCGCGAAACACCATATGCATGGCGACCCCATGGCCGAAACTGGTAGCGGACGAAAGACCCTATCAGACACTCATAATAGCAGCCGCTCTGCGCCGACACGTCGACAGTCAGTATACAAAAGCCTTGTACCGACAACGCATTGCCCAGCAACTGCGGTGCATCAACAACCTGAGGCGGCTTTTCATGCCGGATTGAAGGAAGGTGGGACGATTCTGTTGCCCGGCTCGTCCCCAGCCGCTGGTTTCCGATTCTGTTGCCCGGTTCGGTCCGAACCGCGTTCTATTTGTCTAACTTTCGGCCGTGAGGCCTAACGGTTAGGCAGCCAGAGCGAGTGCTTGATTATCGTTAGCACCTATTGGTTTTGAGCCTTGAACGGGTTACTCAGCCCGGGCAAAAATATCGTCTTTGAACACACGTCGATCCTGGTTCGGCCCCGTCAGAACCCCGCTTTACCGAAAGGGTCGGCGGGATTGTGGTGGAGCCGCCGGGTACTGCCCCCGGGTCCGCTGTGTCTATTTCACGACACCATTTATCACCATAGTCGGCCGAAACCGACGTCCTCTATATAGGACGCTCGCTCGCGCTTGGAAAGAGGGCCAACGGGTGGCTATCTTTAAAGGACTGGAATTATTTTGATTTCTTGCGCAATTCGTCGCGAATTTCGGCGAGAAGATCGACTTCGGTCGGACCTGCAGGCGCGACCTCTTCGGCCTTTTTCATCGCCCGGTTGACCCAGCGTACAAGCAAGAAAATGACAAAAGCCAGAATCAGAAAATTGATGATGGCGGTCAGGAAGGCGCCATAACCGATCATCGCTACCCCCGCCTCTTTCAGTGCAGCATAATCTGTCGCGGCAACGCCATCGGGAATAGCGCCGAGCAGTATGAACTGGCTGGAAAAATCGACTCCGCCGAAAATCCAGCCGACAAACGGCATGATGACATCAGCGGTGAGCGAGCCGGTAATCGTTGCAAAGGCACCGCCGATGATGACCCCGACCGCAAGGTCCATCACATTGCCCTTGGCAATAAATTCCTTGAACTCACCCAACATATTCATCTCCCCCGTTTCAGCCAATTTCATCGAAACGGTGCCGCAGCGATTGCGTAAAAGCAAGCAACAACCTATCTAGGTGTCTTGTTGCGGCAAAACGCCGCCCGAGGGAGCCTTATGACCATGACCTATCGTTCTGCCCGCTGGATGATCGTACCCGTCGCCGCCATGTCGCTATCGGCTTGCGGCATCAACAGCGTTCCGACCGCCGAGGAAAATGCCAAAGCCAAATGGGCGAATGTTCAAGCCGCCTATCAGCGCCGCGCCGATTTGATCCCCAATCTGGTCAATACGGCCAAAGGCGCCGCCGGAATTGAAAAATCGACGCTAGAAGCCGTTATACAAGCTCGAGCGTCCGCTACGCAGGTCAAGGTCAGCACCGATGACCTGTCCGACCCCGCCAAGGCCGAAGCCTTTCGTCAGGCGCAGGGCAATGTGTCGAGCAGCCTTGGCCGATTGCTGGCAACTGTCGAAGCCTATCCCGACCTGAAGAGCCAGGGCCGCTTTGCCGACCTGATGACCCAGTTAGAAGGCACTGAGAACCGGATCAATGTCACGATTCAGGATTATAACAAAGCGGTGCAGGACTATAATACCACCATCCGCACCTTCCCTGACATCATCGGCGCCAAAATCGTCCATGGCGCCAAGCCGATGACCCCTTATCAGGCCGTAAGCTCCAACGCCGACACCGCGCCCAAGGTTGATTTCGGGACATAAGAGTTGGTCTTGTCCACCCTTTACCGTCTGATTGCTCCCGCCTTTTTGGCGGTTGCGATAACCATGTCGGTCCCGACCCTCGCGCAGGATTTTCCCAAGCTGACGGGGCGGGTTGTTGATCAGGCCAATATCATACCCGCGGCCGAGGAAGCAGCGCTCACTGCGCAGCTTACCCAGCTAGAAAGTGCGACCGGCCATCAAGTCGTCGTTGCCACCGTCAGTGACCTGCAAGGCAATGAAATCGGCGAATATGGGTTCAAACTTGGCCGTACGTGGGGAATTGGCGGCAAGGATGCCAATGACGGCATCGTCTTTGTGATCGCGCCCAACGAACGCCGGATGACGATTCAAGTTGGCTATGGACTTGAGCCGATTTTGACTGATGCCTTGTCGGGTCGGATCATTCGCAATGACGTGACCCCGAAGTTTAAAGCGGGCGATTATCCCGGCGGCATACAAGCAGGGGTTGATGCGATCGCCGAACAAATCCAGCTGCCACCCGAGGAAGCTGCGTTGCGCGCGCAGCAGGCTCAAGCGGCAGAGACGGAACGCAATAATGGTGGCAATGTCGGCGGCCTGTTCTTCGTCGGCTTCATTGTGATCTTCTTTTTCATTGTGCCCATGCTCAGTCGTCGCGGACGCCGCCACCGGCGGCATCAACCTTGGGGCGCGCCCATCATCATCTGGGGCAGCGGAGGCGGCTTCGGCTCCGGCGGTGGGTCAAGCTGGGGCGGCGGCGGTTCAAGCTGGGGCGGCGGAGGCGGCTTTTCGGGGGGCGGAGGCTCTTTCGGGGGCGGCGGCGCTTCGGGCGGCTGGTAGGAGACGGATATGTCCATTCGCAAAATCAGCCGTGTCAGCGAAGCCGATCATCAGATCGTCAGCAACGCGGTATCGGCCGCCGAAAAGCACACAAACGGCGAAATCGTCACCATCGTCACCAATTTATCGGACGATTATGGCGACATTGCGCTGGTGTGGGCCAGCGTCATCGCCTTTGTCGCCATGTCGGTGGTGGCGCTTTTCCCCGATTTTTACCGCAGTCTTTATGACCAGCTTGTCGGCGGCTGGAACCATGATCTGACCGCCAATCAATGGTTGGGGATTGTCATCGGCCTCGGCGTCCTGAAATGGATCGGCGTCTGGCTGCTCCTGCTGTGGCGCCCGTTACGGTTGTGGCTGACGCCTGGTGCGATCAAGGCACAAAGGGTACGCGCGCGTGCGGTCGACCTGTTCAAGGTCGGAACCGAATCGCGCACCATGGGGCGCACCGGCATATTGTTGTTCCTCAGCCTGAAAGAACATCGCGCCGACATCGTCGCCGACGAAGCCATTGCGGCAAAGGTGGCGCCCGAAGTTTGGGGTGATGCCATGCTGGCGCTGGTCGAGCGGGTCCGCGCGGGCGAACCGGGCGAAGGCATGGCAGAGGCGGTGCGGCAAATGGGCATTGTGCTCGCCGAACATTTCCCCAAAAGCGTCGACAATCCCAACGAACTGCCCGACCGCCTGATCGAACTATGAGTAGCGACGCATGAGCCGACCCGCGCCCGATACCCCTATCGAAACGCGATGGGAAGGCCATTTCATCACGGTCAAGCAACAGGGCAATTGGGAATATGTGTCGCGATCACGCGGCATCCATGCGGCGGTCATTTTAGCCATCGATGATGCACCCGACGGTCGCCACGTCATATTGGTCGAACAATATCGCGTTCCGCTAAAGCGCAATTGTCTGGAGCTGCCCGCAGGACTGGTCGGCGATGATGAAGCGGGGGAAACGTCCGAGATCGCTGGCGCCCGAGAACTGGAAGAAGAAACCGGTTATCGCGCCCACCACTGGGAGACCCTCGGCGAATTTTTCAGCTCCCCCGGCATGGTCAGCGAAAGCTTCACTTTGCTGCGCGCCAGCGGCCTGATCAAGGTTAGCGAGGGTGGCGGGGTTTCGGGCGAAGATATTGTCGTCCACCGCGTTCCATTGAGCGGCATTGCCGATTTTGTTGCAGCGAAGCGCGATGATGGCTGCGCGATTGATGTCCGCGTGACGATGCTCCTGACGAAGCAATTACTCGACGCTTAGCGTCCCTTGAACCGCCAGCGCAGTAACGGGCGCGCCAGCACGAGACCGGCGACGAAGCCACCAATATGCGCCCAGATAGCGATGTTAGCAAAGCCGCCACCGGCAAACCCCATCAGCAATTGAACGCCAATCCATGCCGCCGCGAGCCAAAGCGCGCGAATCCAGACGCCGGGAATCGGTCCGAAGTCGCGCACCTGATTGCGGTTGAAGATTAGCGCAAAGACCGCAATGATCGCCGAAATCGCGCCGCTGGCACCGATCATCACCACCGTCGATCCGGGATCAGCCGCCCATTGAGCAAAGGCACCCGCATAGGCCCCGACCACCAGCAAAATCGCCATCGCAGCCTTGCCCAACGGCTCTTCAAGCTGACGACCAATGAACAGCAACACCACCATGTTAAAACCAATATGCACTATACCATTGTGCAAAAAGGCTGCGGTGAGCGGCGTCAATATCGCCGGAACCATCGTTCCCGGCGGCATGATGAGATCACTGCCAAAGCGCGCCGGGATAAACCCGGCCGCGACCCAGGCCTGCTGATCGAGCCCGGTAATCAGCAACACGGCAAACACAATTATGCATGCCAGCGCATAAGCGGTCGTCAGCGGTGCCTGCGGCCTATTCATCGCTGCTCGCCGGTCAAATGAACTCGATCTTTTTGACGACATAATATTTGTCGCCTGACGGTACGGTGACTTCGATCTCGTCATCGACCCGACGGCCGATCAGCGCCCGGCCCAATGGGCTGTTATAGCTGATACGTCCGACGCGGGCGTCAGCCTCGGCCAGACCGACAATCTGATATTTCACCGGCTTGTCGTCTTCGTCGAGCAAGGTGACGGTTGCGCCAAAGACGATGCGGTCGCCCGAAAGGGTCGTCGGGTCGATAATCTGTGCCCGCGACAATTTGTCTTCCAGATCGCCAATCGAGGCCTCGACCTGGCCCTGGCGTTCCTTGGCTGCATGATATTCAGCATTTTCTGACAGATCGCCATGCGCCCGAGCGACCTCGATCGCTTCAACGATAGTCGGACGCTCTATCTTGAACGCGGCCAATTGTGCGGTCAGCTTTTCATAGCCTTCTGCCAGCATCGGCACCTTTTCAACGCTCGCCATGTCTTACTCTTCCTTCGTCAATATTAATCTGTCAGCGAAACTTCGCTGAGCGGCTGCGCCGCAGTCCGTTAATGTCGGGGGGGTGGGGCGATCCCTCAATAATAGTCTTGAAGCGGCTTTACTTCAAGACTGCGTGCGCGCAGCGCTCCAATCGCCTGTGTCGCTGCCGCGCTACCCGTCGCGGTGGTGTAGTAGGCAATGTCTCCAGCGAGCGCCGAAGCGCGAATGGATTGCGAGTCCTGAAGGCTTTGCCAGCCCTCAGTTGTGTTGAAAATCAACTGGATATCGCCATCCTTGATGCGATCGACAATATGCGGACGGCCTTGCGCCACCTTGTTGACCCGTTCGACGTCTACACCCTGTTCGATCAGATAATCTGCGGTCCCTCCGGTCGCCACAACGTGCCAACCCCATGCCTTCAGCTGACGCACCGAATCAATAATACGCGGCTTGTCGCTATCCTTGACCGACACGAACAATCGCCCATCGGTCGGCAAGCGATCCCCCGCGCCAAGCTGAGCCTTGGCAAAGGCGAGATTGAAATCGGCATCAATCCCCATCACTTCTCCGGTCGATTTCATCTCGGGGCTGAGCACCGGATCGGTGCCGGGGAAGCGGGCGAATGGAAACACCGCCTCTTTCACTGCAACATGGGAAATGTCGCGGTTGATTTTGGGCAGATTGGCCAGCTTTTCTCCCGCCATGACCCGGGCCGCGATCTTGGCAATGGGAGATCCCACGGCCTTGGCGACAAAGGGAACGGTGCGGCTGGCGCGCGGATTAACCTCGATCAGGAAAACCTCATCATCCTTGACCGCGAACTGGATATTCATCAGCCCGCGCACCGACAGCGCGCGCGCCAAAGCATCGGTTTGACGCTCGATTTCGGCAATGATGACAGGGGACAGGCTGTACGGCGGGATTGAACAGGCGCTGTCGCCCGAATGGACCCCCGCTTCCTCGATATGCTGCAGCACGCCCGCAACGACCACGTCGGTGCCATCGCACAGAGCATCGACATCGACTTCTATGGCGTCGCGCAAATAGCGGTCGATTAGCACGGGCGAGCTGCCCGACACTTTCACTGCGGTTTCGATATAATTTTCAAGCTGTGCAGGGCCGTCCACAATTTCCATCGCGCGCCCGCCAAGCACATAGGACGGGCGGGTGAGCACCGGATAACCGATGCGCGCCGCCACTGCGAGCGCCTCTTCACGACTGCGCGCCATGCCGTTTTCGGGCTGTTTGAGCCCGAGTTTGTTGACGAGCGCAGCAAAGCGTTCGCGATCTTCGGCCAGATCAATGGCATCGGGCGAGGTGCCAAGGATCGGGATGCCCGCATCCTCCAGCGCCTGTGCCAGTTTGAGCGGAGTTTGCCCGCCAAACTGGACTATTACCCCGACGAGCGTGCCCTTTGACTGTTCGACGGTCAGTATTTCCAGCACATCTTCGGCGGTCAGCGGTTCGAAATAGAGGCGGTCGGAAGTGTCATAATCGGTGCTGACCGTTTCGGGATTGCAATTGATCATGATCGTTTCAAAGCCCGCTTCGGCCAATGCGAAACAGGCATGGCAACAGCAATAGTCGAACTCGATCCCCTGCCCGATCCGATTCGGTCCGCCGCCAAGGATGACAATTTTTTTGCGGTCCGTCGGGTTGGCCTCGCACTCGGGCTCGCCAAAGGTTGGCGCTTCGTAGGTCGAGTAGAAATAGGGGGTCTGTGCGGCAAATTCGGCGGCGCATGTGTCGATGGTCTTGAACACCGGGCGCACGCCCAGTTTATGCCGCAGCGCGCGCACCTCGCCTTCAGTCACGCCGCCAGTCATCGCAACGACTGCGTCATGAACCATCCCGCTGCCGCGCGCCGTCGTCTGACGCGTGCCAAGAGGCAGGTTCGCCGATTGCAGCGCCAGCCCCGCCAGATGGGCGTCAGAAAAGCCCATGGCCTTCAGACGGCGCATCCCCACCGCGTCACGTGGCAGGCCGTTTTCGATAACCTCCCCCTCTGCCGCGATGATTTCGGCGATGCGGTCAAGGAACCACATGTCATAGCCCGCGATGCGGTTGATTTCGGCCAGAGGCACGCCTTCGCGCATCGCTTGGGCCGCGATCAGCAGCCGGTCAGGGGTCGCTTTGGCCAGTTCGCTTTTGATTTTTTCATGGCTGGCACCTACCAGCCGCTCGATAATATCAAAGCCGCTCAAGCCCGTTTCGAGGCCGCGCAGTGCCTTTTGCATCGATTCATGGAAGGTGCGGCCAATAGCCATCACTTCGCCGACCGATTTCATTGCTGTCGACAGCACCGCCTCTGCGCCCTTGAACTTTTCAAAGGCAAAGCGCGGGATTTTGGTGACGACATAGTCAATTGTCGGTTCGAACGACGCGGGTGTCACGCCGGTGATATCGTTGACAATTTCGTCCAGCGTATAGCCTACCGCCAGCTTGGCCGCAATTTTGGCGATGGGAAAGCCGGTCGCCTTCGACGCCAAAGCCGATGATCGCGACACGCGCGGGTTCATTTCGATAACAATCAGGCGGCCATCTTCGGGATTCACGGCAAATTGCACGTTCGACCCGCCGGTTTCTACGCCGATTTCACGCAGGCAAGCGATGCTTGCGTTGCGCATGATCTGATATTCCTTGTCGGTCAGCGTCAACGCGGGGGCGACGGTGATGCTGTCGCCGGTATGCACGCCCATCGGATCGACATTTTCAATCGAGCAGATGATGATGCAATTATCCTTGCGGTCGCGCACGACCTCCATCTCATATTCTTTCCAGCCGAGCAGCGATTCCTCGATCAAAACCTCGGTGGTCGGCGACGCATTCAGCCCGCCGCGCACAATATGTTCAAATTCTTCGCGGTTATAAGCAACCCCCCCGCCGGTACCGCCCAGCGTAAAGCTGGGGCGAATAATCGACGGCAAGCCGGTGCGTTCGAGCACGGTCAGCGCCTCTTCGAGGCTGTGGGCGATACCCGAGCGCGCACTTTCAAGGCCGATTTTGGTCATCGCATCGCGGAATTTGATCCGGTCCTCGGCCTTGTCGATGGCTTCAGCGTCAGCACCGATCATTTCAACGCCATATTTGGTCAGCGTGCCGTCGTTGAACAAAGCCAGCGCGGTGTTGAGCGCGGTCTGCCCACCCATCGTCGGCAACACCGCATCGGGACGCTCTTTCTCGATGATCTTCGCGACAATCTCGGGCGTGATCGGCTCGACATAGGTAGCGTCGGCCAGATCGGGATCGGTCATGATTGTTGCGGGATTCGAATTGACGAGGATGATACGATAACCCTCCTCCTTGAGCGCCTTGATCGCCTGTGTTCCCGAATAATCAAACTCACACGCTTGGCCGATCACAATGGGACCAGCGCCGATGACGAGAATGGATTTTATGTCTGTGCGTTTGGGCATTATTGGCCTTCATTCCGGGCAGATGCGAATTTGCCGTTCGCGTTGATCCGGCTTGCCTGACCACTTTCGGCCAGCTTTTTCATAACGCAAGCCGTCGTCTCATATGGTTCGTCGGAGTCGGGTTGTAAAAATATCTCGCCGTCGCGCACATTCAACGTCGCGGTTGGAGCGCTACATGCCGATGTCATCGCATCAGCCTGCGCCTGCGAGAACGGCGGCGTCTGCGCACCCTCAGCACATGCCGTCAGCGCGCCCGTAAGGCTCATCAATAATCCTGCCGTTATACAGCTATTCTTGATCACCCCAATCCTCCCACAAACCGCTCGAACAAATAGAAACTATCCTGCGGTCCAGGGCTTGCCTCGGGATGATATTGCACGCTGAACGCATTTTTGCCGCTGATCGCGATGCCGCAATTGCTGCCGTCGAACAGACTTTTATGCGTTTCGATAACGCCGTCGGGCAAACTGGCCGCATCAACGGCGAAACCGTGGTTCATACTGGTGATCTCGACGACACCGTCTTCGCCGCGCTGGACCGGATGGTTGGCTCCGCGATGACCCTGATGCATTTTCACCGTCTTTGCCCCCGCCGCAATCGCGAGCAGTTGGTGACCAAGGCAGATGCCAAAAATGGGGATATCCTGATCGAGCAAACCGCTGATTACGGGCACCGCATAGGCGCCAGTTGCCGCAGGATCGCCGGGACCGTTCGACAAGAACACGCCCGCGGGCCTCAGCGCGAGCACTTCGTCTAGCGTCACGGTCGCGGGAACCACGGTAACGCGCGCACCGGCGCGGACGAGACTGCGATAGATATTATCCTTCGCGCCATAATCGATAGCGACAACATGGGGGCTGTGGCCTGTCTCTCGAGGCTGCGAGCTCCCACCAACGGTCCCGCTAGTGCTTTGCTGTGGAGAGGACGCATAGCCCTTACCCAACGTCCATACGCCCGCATCCCAGCCGCCCTGTTCTGAACGGCTGACGTCTTTGGCGAGGTCCATCCCTTCGAGTCCCGCCCAGCCGCGCGCCATAGCGAGCAACATGTCGACATCAAATGTACCGTCTGGGCTGTGCGCGACGACGCCATTGGGGGCACCTGCGTCGCGGATGCGGCGGGTGAGCGCGCGGGTATCGATGCCAGAAAGGCCAATCAGGCCCTGCGCTTCCATCCATTCGGGCAACGTCCATTCGCTGCGAAAATTGCTGGGCGCTGTCGGAAGCTCGCGGGTGATACAGCCTATCGCGGCGCGGCGGTCACGTTCGACATCTTCGCTATTCGCCCCGACATTGCCGATGTGAGGAAAGGTAAAGGTGATGATTTGCCCCGCATAGCTCGGGTCGGTCAGCACTTCCTGATATCCCGTCATCGCAGTATTAAAGCAAATTTCGCCCACCCCTGCGCCCACCGCGCCATAGCCATGGCCCCACAGGATGGTTCCATCGGCCAGCACGAGCACGCCGGTGGCTCCGGCGGGCGCGGTATTGAGGCGGCTATTGGGCATGGCGGGGCTTTCCGTTCAGGAGGCTAAACGGACGACCAAGTAAGCGGCAAAAAAGTGATTCACAATCTATCGAATTACGAAAGATGCAGCTAAAGGGGTTTCTTTCCAAAATTAGATATGGGGACACGCATGATTCGCGATGAGATCAAGGCTGCGCAGGTTGCCGCGATGAAGGCGGGCGAAAAGACGCGGCTGGGCACAATTAGGTTGATGCTGGCGAAAATTAAAGACCGCGATATCGAACTGCGGACCGGCAAGGCGATTGACGATGACGACGCACTCGTCACCGATGTTTTGCAGAAAATGGTCAAACAGCGCCGCGAATCGATCAGCATGTTCGAACAGGGCGGGCGGCAAGAGCTGGCCGACATCGAGGCGGCCGAAGTTGCGGTGATCGAGGATTTTCTGCCTGCCCAGCTCGATGAAGCCGCCGCGCAAGCCGCGATCGCGGCAATTGTCACCGAGCTAGGCGCGGAAAGCCTGAAAGATATGGGCCGCGTCATGGCCAGTGTAAAAGAACGTCACGGCAGCGAGCTCGACATGAGCAAGGCGAGCGGGTGGGTGAAGGCGGCTTTGGCGGGGTAGTGAGCAAGGGGACCGACCGACCGGCCCGCCTCATGGCCTATGGGCGATACGCGACGCCTGGGGATTATTCGGCTGCGCGCAATGCGAATCCATACAGATGGAGGGCGATATGACCCTCACCCCGCAATGGCTGGATGAACTGCGATCGCGAATTACGCTGTCGACCCTTATCGGTCGGACGGTGAAAGTCACACGCGCGGGACGCGAGTTCAAGGCCTGTTGTCCCTTCCACAATGAAAAGACACCCAGCTTCACCATCAACGACGAAAAGGGCTTTTTTCATTGTTTTGGCTGTTCGGCGCATGGCGATGCCATTCGCTGGATGACCGATCAGCGCGGACTGTCGTTTCTGGATGCGGTGAAAGAGTTGGCCGCCGAGGCGGGGATGGATGTGCCCGCGCCCGACCCGAAGGCAGCGCAGCGGCAGGAAGAACAGAAAAGCCTGCGCGACGTCACCGAGGCGGCGGCGGTCTGGTTTTCCGAACAGCTGGCAAGCGTCGATGGCGCGAGTGCACGTGACTATCTGGCCAAGCGCGGAATAAGCGACGCGACCGCCAAGGCCTTTTCCTTCGGCCTTGCGCCCGACAGCCGGTCGCGGCTGAAGGAGGCTTTGCAGCACTTCCCCCTCTCCATGCTGATCGAAGCCGGGATGTTGATCTCAGTGGATGGCAAGCAACCCTATGACCGGTTTCGCGGGCGGTTGATGATCCCGATTCGCGATGCACGCGGGCGCGTGATTGCCTTTGGCGGGCGGATATTGGGCGATGGTGAACCCAAATATCTCAATTCACCCGATACGCCGCTCTTTGACAAGGGACGCGTCCTTTACAATCTCGACCGCGCGTCACCCGCCTCGCGCCAAACGAACCGCATCATCGTCGTCGAAGGCTATATGGACGTGATCGCGCTAGCCGAGGCGGGGATTAATGACGCCGTTGCGCCGCTTGGCACCGCGCTCACCGAAGCGCAGATCGGACTGTTGTGGCGAATGGTTCCGGTGCCGCTTTTGTGCTTTGACGGCGATGCGGCGGGCCAGAAAGCCGCGATCCGCGCTGCGCATCGTGCGCTGCCGCTGCTGCGCCCCGGATTCAGCCTGGCCTTTGCGACGATGCCGCCGGGTGAGGACCCCGACGATATTGTGCGGGCACGCGGCGCCGACGGCCTGACCATGCTTATCGAGGAAGCCGAGCCGCTGGTGGCAAGGCTGTGGGCGCATGAAGTGGCTGCATCCCCGCTAAGCACGCCCGAGGAGCGTGCCGCACTGAAATCGCGGCTGATGGCGCTGACCGATAACATAGAGGACGCCGATGTGCGCCACCATTACCGCGAGGCATTTCGCGAGCGACTCGAAACGCTCTTTGCCCGCGCTCCGCGCGAGCAGCGACCCGCTTGGACCCAGCAACCGGCACGCGGGGGCAACCGACGCTATATTCCCGACCCGCGCCTCCAACCGCCGCAAGCCGAAACGCGAACAATTGGTCAGGTTGGAATCGCCGCACCGCTGGTCGCTTCGCTGATCGGCGGATTGCTGCGCTATCCCGCAGCTTTGCGCCGGAATGAAGAGGCGCTGGCGCGCATTGAAATCGCTGATTCGGGAGATGCCGAACTGCTCAATGTGATGCTTGACATCATTTCAACGCAAGAAGGGCTTGATACCGAGGGGTTGCTTGCCATATTGAGACCAATGAAAGTGTATAATAGGGCGATGACGCTGCTCAGAGCCGATGGGATGCATTTTTCGTTCAATCGCAGGCTGGACGGCGAAACGGATGGGTCAACGGCGCGGAAGACCGCGGTTCGCGACCTAGACGAATTTGTTGGCGTGCTGGTGACACAGCCCGAAATCCGCGCTCGGCTGGCCGAGGCCACCGCCGATTTCCAGCGCTCGATGGATGAGGACGGATTGGCGCGGCAGCAGAAATTGCGCGCGATGGACGAAGATTTAACCCGCCGCCTGGCCGAACTGGCCGACAGCGGTAACCGCGATTGAATTTACAGCTTTTGCCTTAGGCAGGGACAGATATGGCCACGAAAAAAGAAACCGCCGAAACCGACGCACCGCTCATTGACCTCAATGAAGCCGACATCAAAAAGCTGATCGCGCGCGGAAAAAAGCGCGGATATTTGACCTATGACGAACTAAATGCAGCTTTGCCGCAGGATCAGATGTCATCCGAGCAGATCGAAGACATCATGTCTGCGATCTCTGACATGGGCGTCAACATCGTCGAAAGCGATGAAGATGTGCAGGAAGAGGCCGATGCCGAAGGTGACGAGGAGATTGACGTCACTGCCGGTACTGGCGCGGCTGCGGCGCCCACCGTCGAAAAGAAAAAAGAAACGATCGACCGTACCGACGATCCGGTGCGCATGTACTTGCGCGAAATGGGCGCAGTCGAGCTGTTGAGCCGTGAAGGCGAAATCGCTATCGCCAAGCGCATTGAAGCCGGACGCGATACGATGATCCTGGGCCTGTGTGAAAGCCCGCTAACGTTCAATGCGATCATCGATTGGTCGAACGCGCTGAACAATGGCGAGATGCAGCTGCGTGAAATCGTCGATCTCGAAGCCATGCTATCCAAGGAGCCCGCTCCTGAGGCTATGGAAGAGGGCGCCGAGGACAATGGAGAGATCAGCGAAAAGACCGCTGGCGTCTCTTTCAAGGATGAGGATGAGGTCGAAGACGAACCCGAAGCCGACAGCGAAAATGAAGATGGCGAAGGCGGCGAAAGCAAAAGCCGCGAAAGCACGGACGACGACGATGAGGACAATACACTGAGCCTCGCCGCGATGGAAGAATTGCTGACCCCCGACGCGCTCGAAAAATTCGCCGCGATTACCAAGAGTTTCAAAGCCTTTTCCAAGCTTCAAGATACGCGGCTGGAATCGCTGTCGCTTGGCATCGATTTTCCGGCGGCCAGTGAACGCCGCTATCACAAGCTGCGCGAAGAGCTGACGACACTGGTCGAAAGCGTCCAGTTCCACGGGACCAAGATCGAATATCTGGTCGATCAGTTGTACAGCTATAATCGCCGCTTGACCGCATTGGGTGGGCAGATGTTGCGCCTTGCCGAGCGTCACAAAGTGCCGCGCAAGTCGTTCCTCGACCATTATATCGGCCGCGAGCTTGAAGAAAACTGGCTGGAAGAAGTTGGCGGGCTCGACAAGAAATGGACCGCCTTTGCTGAACAGGAAGCGGAAGCGGTTGACCGCATCCGCGTCGAGATTAGCGAAATTGCTCAGGCCGCGGGAATGAGCTTGACCGAATTCCGCCGCGTCGTGAACATGGTCCAAAAGGGCGAACGCGAAGCGCGCATTGCCAAAAAGGAAATGGTCGAAGCCAATCTGCGTCTCGTAATTTCCATCGCCAAGAAATACACCAACCGCGGGCTGCAATTCCTCGACCTGATTCAAGAAGGCAATATTGGCCTGATGAAGGCGGTCGACAAATTCGAATATCGTCGCGGCTATAAATTTTCGACTTATGCGACCTGGTGGATTCGCCAGGCGATCACGCGCTCGATTGCCGATCAGGCGCGCACCATCCGCATTCCGGTGCATATGATCGAAACGATCAACAAGCTGGTACGCTGCAGCCGTCAATTCCTGCACGAAAGCGGTCGCGAGCCAACGCCGGAAGAAATGGCCGAGCGTTTGTCGATGCCGTTGGAAAAAGTCCGCAAGGTGATGAAGATCGCCAAGGAGCCGATAAGCCTTGAAACGCCGATCGGCGATGAGGAGGATTCGCATCTCGGCGACTTTATCGAAGACAAAAATGCCGTCATTCCTGTGGATGCGGCGGTGCAATCGAATTTGAAGGAAACAGTCACCCGCGTCCTTGCCTCGCTAACCCCGCGTGAAGAGCGGGTGCTGCGTATGCGCTTCGGCATCGGAATGAACACCGATCACACGCTTGAAGAAGTCGGACAGCAATTCAGCGTGACCCGCGAACGTATCCGTCAGATCGAAGCCAAAGCCTTGCGCAAGCTGAAGCATCCTTCGCGTAGTCGCAAGATGCGTAGCTTTCTCGACCAGTAACAGCAGCGGGCGCCCCCGGCGCCGTTGCCACAGAATATCAAACCGCCACATTCAGTTAGGATGTGGCGGTTTTCTTCGCCGCTCCAGTTGTCATTCTGTCATGTTTTTTCAATCTTTGGCGGCTATTGACGGCCACGAAATAATCGATACGAAATAATGGTATAATCTCCCAATGTCTGGGATAATATGACAGTCAGAAAATCTTGCTAAGCCGGCCGGTGATCCGCACTCTCCCAATATCTGCGGATTTCGCTCTTTTGGCACGGGCCTTGCTTAGCATTGAACCAGAAAGTCGGGACAACCCGGCTGAAGAGTAAGGAAACGCGCAATGGACACTCCCCGGCCCAATATCTTTCAGCGTCAGGACACTATTTTCGGCATCTGCCAAGCTGTCGGAGAAGATTTCGGATTCAATCCCAGCTGGCTGCGACTGGCCTTTGTTGCACCGCTGTTTTTCCTCCCGGTTCAGACGATAGCGGCTTATTTATTGCTCGGTGTGGTGGTGTTCGTCTCGCGCATCGTCTTTCCTGAAAAGGCTGCGGCCGAGCCAAATGTGGTGGCATCGCATGATGCAGTTACTCCTGCACCCGACACGCGTGTCGAAGAAAAGGAACTGCTCGCAGCCTGATCCATCTTGCGACCATCTTTTTAACATGGGGCGAAGTCGGGGTGACCGGCTTCGTCTCTAACTGGCACAGGTTTCGGGCAATTCTTCTAATCGCCATAAACGTCGCGTTTACGCCATTGCATTATACCCGATCATGAAATCAGCCGGCGAAGGGTCACATTGATGCCCGCCGCCCATGATCGAGGAATGCGCGTTGAGTCAGACAAACGAACAGCAACTGCGGGCTCCCGGCGTCGCCGAAATACTCGATACGCTTGTGGCAAATGAGGGCACAGGCGCCCATCCGCATGTAAAGTCAGGGGCACTGAGCAAGGGCCCCGATGCGATGCGAAATTTGGCCGATGCCGTCCATTTTCTGTGTATACTTCATGGCCGCTATCCCGGTGTAGTCGAATGCGCCGCCCGCAAAGCTGTCGACAAGCCATCGCGAATCTGGCTTGATGAAGCCGCTGCTGCCTTTGCCCTGGAACGCAGCTTCCTGTCACAAATCGCCTCTGCCGTCGGGCCGATACCCAGCACCCAGGGTCAGGACATGTGCGAAGCCGTGGTTGGCACGCAACGCAAGGCAATTGAAATGCTCGCCGATTCTGATCGCCGCGGTTGCGCCATTGGTGCCGCCATGGCGCTGACCATTGACTGGCGCACCATTCGTGTCTTGCTCGACATAAGCGCCTCGCGTCTCGACATTTCGCCGCCGCGCTGCATCTTGCCCGACCTACGCGATACTGCTCGGCTTGCGACTGCCGTCGCCGACAGCCCGGCGGCCGAACGTGCGCTCGCCTTTGGTGCGCAGCAGCTAATTATCCAGCACCATGGCCTGTGGGATCTGCTCGCCTCGCGAACCAACAGCCGCAGCAACGCATAATTCACTTCCACCGATAGGCTTGCTCTAATCCTTGCTGGTCGTAGCGAGGGCGCAAACTCGCTCTGCTTGCAAGCCCTGCATCGCACAGCTATGCCCGAAAACGATTGACGTTCACGTTAAGGGAAAGGCCGCGCCGCGATGCGTTTTGATGGAACCAGCGACTATATTGCAACCGATGATCTGAAGGTCGCGGTGAATGCCGCCACTTTGTTGCGCCGCCCGCTGCTGGTCAAAGGCGAGCCGGGCACCGGCAAAACGGTGCTGGCCGAAGAGATTGCAAAGGCCTTTGATGCGCCTTTGATCACATGGAACATCAAATCTACGACCAAGGCGCAACAGGGCCTATATGAATATGATGCAGTAGCGCGGCTGCGCGACGGCCAGTTGGGCGAAGAACGCGTACACGACATTCGCAACTATATCCGCCAAGGCAAATTATGGGAGGCGTTTACCAGCCCCAAACTGCCTGTGTTGCTCATCGACGAGATCGACAAAGCCGACATCGAATTTCCCAACGATCTGTTGCAGGAACTCGACCGTATGGCCTTCCATGTCTATGAAACCGATGAAACGATTACCGCCAAGGAGCGCCCGATCGTTGTCATTACGTCGAACAATGAAAAGGAACTACCCGACGCCTTCCTGCGCAGATGCTTCTTTCATTATATCAAATTTCCCGATCGCGACACGATGCAAGCGATTGTTGATGTCCATTTTCCCGGCATTCAGAAAACACTCGTGTCGCGCGCCATGGACATATTTTATGATGTGCGCGACGTACCGGGGCTAAAGAAAAAGCCTTCAACCAGCGAACTGATCGACTGGCTCAAGCTATTGCTCGCCGAAGATATGCCACTCGAGATTCTCCAGAATCGCGACGTCAGTAAAGCGATCCCGCCGCTCCACGGCGCACTGCTCAAAAATGAACAGGATGTGATGCTGTTTGAAAAACTGGCCTTTATGGCGCGCAGACAGGGTAGCTAAACCTTGGAAGGTCACAGTTGGTAGGCAATTTCCAGATCGCCCCAGCGTCGTCCGTTGATATAGGCCGGCATATAGACGTTGCGCACCGTTATATAGTTGGTGCCGTCGCCTTCTTGCCGATAAACCGACATGAAGAATGGCGCGGTACTGCGCTTGGCGGCTGCGTCCGTTTGGTCGAACAGTATCCGTCCGTTGCGGCAATAGGCTGTGTCATGCACCAGATCCCCGGTCGGAGCTCGCGAATGATCGGTAACATGGGTGGGCAGAAAGCCATTCATATCGGCCGCCGATGACATGATAACGGCTGGATGCATCGTGCGAATACGGTCGAACATCGGTCGCCAGTGAGCATCCGCCCAAGGGCACAAGGAGGTCCGGAATCGCTCCGGATTGGAATTGGCAATTCGCTGGTAGTCGGTATCGAATAACTGCTCCATCGTCACCTCACCACTGGCGAGCGCGCGTTCGGCAATAGCCACCATCTCGTCACGACAGCGCGCGGCGAGATCGACAATTTCGGAATCGAGCGGACTGACACCAGCCGAGATGACCGCGTTGAACATACGGTTCGACACATGTTCCATAGTCAGGATGCTGCTGCGGGTTTCGATCAACGTACTGCTGTTTTCACGCACTGAAGTTACGACCGTGTCGACGGCTTCACGCACTTTGGCGCCATTGGCGTGGACCATGGCCGAGCTTTGCGCGATGCGGTCGCTTTGATCGTCGAGCAGTGCGACCAGATGCGTTGCGTCATGAAGTGCGACAGTTATCGTTTCAAACTGACTTTCGGCGCGGCTTGACTGTTCAACGCCGGTCTGGATTTCAGACACCAGACCAGCCGCTTCAGTCGAGAGACTGCCGATACTACGGCGGATTTCGTCGGTTGCGCTACGCGTGTTCTGGGCAAGGTTTTTCACTTCAGAGGCGACGACGGCAAAGGTCCGTCCGGCATCGCCTGCCCGCTCTGCTTCGATGGCGGCGTTGAGCGCCAACATATTGGTGGTCTTGGCGATCGATTCGATCGACTGACTGACTTGCTGCACCTGTTCCATCACTGCGGCGAAGTTGGTGACATGCTGGCCAAGCCGCGCAATCAGGTCGATTACTGATCGGAATTCCCCGACCGCGCTGTTTACGCGCTCTGCCCCGCGGTCCAGCTGTTCGCATGCGCGCGCCGACAGGATTTTGGCTTCGTCGGTGGAATCAGCGATCTGACGCTGGTCCGATTCAAGACTGACCACAAAATCTTCCAGCCTGCCGAGTTCGGCAATCTGGCGCTCCATCTGGTCGGTGGCACGCTCGATCTGTCCTGCGGCATCGCTGCAACCAACGGCGAGTTCCCCGCAGTCACTGGCGACCGACTGATCGAGTCCTGTCTCTGCATTTGAGATTGGTTCAAATTTCATTCGATTACCCAACTTTTCATTTGCGCAAGCTATGCCCAAAATTGGTTAACGGCCCGTCAACCGTTTGGCCGCTGCCGCAATGACAGCGAAGACGATTACCCCTCAGCTTTCCGTAAACGTAAAGTGAGTTGCACGCGCCGGGACGACAGGATAGGCTTGATGAATGTTATTCGGTTTTCTTGACGAGCTTCGTGCCGCCGGCATTCCCGCTAGCCTGAAAGAGCATTTGATGTTGCTTGAGGCGCTCGACCGCGAAGCGATTGAGCGCACGCCCGAGCAATTTTATTATCTGTCGCGCGCCATTTACGTAAAGGATGAAGGTCTCCTCGACCGCTTTGATCAGGTATTCAACAAGGTCTTCAAAGGCTTACTGACCGACTATGGCCAGAACCCGGTCGAAGTTCCCGAGGATTGGTTGAAGGCCGTCGCGGAAAAATATCTGACCGCCGAAGAGATGGAAGCGATCAAATCGCTCGGCGACTGGGACAAGATTATGGAGACGCTGAAGGAGCGGCTCGAGGAACAACAAAAGCGCCATCAAGGTGGCAGCAAATGGATCGGGACTGGCGGCACCAGCCCCTTCGGCAATTCAGGCTATAATCCGGAAGGCGTGCGGATCGGCGGCGAAAGCAAGCATAAGCGCGCACTGAAAGTCTGGGAAAAGCGCGAGTTTGCAAATCTCGACAACAGCAAGGAACTGGGCACCCGCAATATCAAGATTGCCCTGCGGCGGTTGCGCAAATTCGCCCGCGAAGGCGCAGCGGACGAACTCGATATTCCTGGCACGATTGACGGCACCGCACGGCAGGGCTGGCTCGACATCAAGATGCGCCCGGAAAGGCGCAACGCGGTCAAGCTGCTCTTGTTTCTGGACGTTGGAGGGTCGATGGACCCGTTTATCAAGCTATGCGAGGAGCTGTTCAGCGCCGCGACGAGCGAATTTAAGAATCTGGAATTTTTCTACTTCCACAACTGCCCCTATGAGGGCGTGTGGAAAGACAATAAGCGCCGCTGGTCCGAACGGCACCAGATGTGGGATATCCTTCACAAATATGGCCATGATTATAAGCTGATCTTTGTCGGCGATGCATCAATGAGCGCCTATGAAATCACCCATCCGGGCGGCAGCGTCGAACATTTCAACGAGGAATCAGGCGCAGTGTGGCTGCAGCGCATGACGCATGTCTATCCCGCCGCCGTGTGGCTCAACCCCGTGCCTGAAGAACATTGGGGCTACACCCAGTCGGTCAAGCTGATCAAACAGCTGATGAACGACCGCATGTATCCGCTCAGCCTCAACGGGCTGGACAAAGCGACGCGCGAGCTTGGCCGCAAGCATTAAGCGGGGCGAGCCGTGCTCGCCAATCCAGCCCGAACCCCTTAATTTTAGCGGGGGAATTTCCTATTATGCGAACGGCAGTTCGATCGACGGAGGCGGTTCGCTGAACCATTTGGGACCGGTGTCGGTCATGTAAAAGCAATCTTCCAGACGAATGCCGAATTCCCCGGGAAGGTAGATCCCGGGTTCGTTCGAAAAGCACATTCCCGATTGCAAGGGCGTGGTTTCTCCATGAACCAGATTGACCGGCTCATGACCGTCGAGCCCGATGCCGTGACCGGTGCGGTGCGGCGTGCCGGGAAGATTATAACCGGGGCCATAGCCCAGCCGTTGATAATAGGCGCGCACCGCATCATCGACGCGCCCCGCCGGCGTGCCCAGCTTGGCTGCAGCAAAGGCAACATCCTGTCCTTTGCGCATCTGATCCCACACCTGTCTCTGGTGCGCATCTGCCGTGCCATAGACAAAGCTGCGCGATATGTCGGACTGATAACCATGGACGGTGCAGCCGCAGTCCATCAGCACGACCTCCCCGTTTCGCACCATTTGCGGTTTGCCCGACCCATGCGGATAGGCGCTGGCCTCGCCCAGCAGGATGAGCGCGAATTCAGGCTGTCCGCCAAGTGCACGGGTGGCACTATTCATAATGGCGCCAATATCGGCAGGCGTCATACCCAATGCGATGCGCGGCGCGGTATGGCGATAGGCGGCGATAGTGATGTCGGCGGCGATTTGCATCAACGCAATCTCGGCCGCCGATTTGTGCATCCGGCACCCTCGCACAATCGACGCACCATTCACGACCTTCGCATCGGGCAAGGCGTGCTGCAAACCATCGACGGCAAAATAACGCACCGTCTCTTCGACCGCGACCTTGCCCTTGGCATGGCCGCGGGAGCCGAGCCATTCGGCAACTGCAGCCAGCGGATTTTCATCCTCGTTCCAGGTTAATAGCTGCGCCTCGACACTCAGGCTTTCACGCACAGACGGCTCTTCAAAAAAGGGGGTGACGATGGCAATTTCGCCCTCGCGGGTGAGGATGGCGGCGGTCAGCCGCTCGCTTCGCCACCATTCAACGCCGGTGAAATAAACAAGACTCGATCCAGGTTCGATGAGCAGCGCGTCAATGCCTTGTTGCTGCATCAGCCGCGAGGCGTGGGCAATCCGTTGAACACGCTCCTCGCGGGTGATCGGGACCGCTTTGGAGGCCAGATTTGGAAGGCCCACCGCCTCATCTTTCGCCCAGCTCGTCATCGGCAAGGCAGCCGTCGCCAAACCCGCCACGCCCGTGGCTGTTAGAAAACGCCTCCGTTCCAAAATCATCTCCGGCCCCTTATTCCCGCTTGGCTTAGCGATAGAGATTAACAGCTCCTGCGCTTTCACGCCACGCCGCCTCATCACAGCGCGTCATCGCGTCAAGATCATCCGCAGTCGCCGCCCCATCATCGACCCATTCACGCAGTAGCGGCGAGCCGTTGATGACGTCGATGGGTAGCTTGCCCAGTTCATATTCATACGGAAAATCGCGCCAAAGGTCATAGTTAGGATCAAGCGCACGAATCGCTTTGAATCCCAGCGCCTGGACCCTCCATGGCTGAAAGACCGCATGATCATACCAAGGTCCGTCGGCGTGGATGTGGACGCCGTTGCACAATGATCCGACATGTTTGTGAAAGGTCGGTTCGAACCAGATATCGCGCAATTTACAACCGTCCAGCCATTGCGGCGCAATCTCCAGCATCGCTGCGATCACCGCCTTGGCATCGATATCTGGCGCCCCGAATAATTCCAGTGGGCGCGTCGTCCCCCTACCCTCGCTCAGCGTCGCCCCTTCGAGCATCACGGTTCCGGCATAAGCGCGCGCCATATTGATGTTCGGCGCATTGGGGCTGGGGTTGATCCACACGCGATCCGCAGGCCATCCGTAGCCAGGAGCGGTATCGGGCTGCCAGCCGTCCATTTTGATCACGCGATAATCGACGTCGAGCTTCAACGTGTCGACGAACCATTGCCCCATTTCGCCCATCGTCAGCCCATGGCGCATTACCATCGGCCCCGCCCCGACAAAGCTTTCCCAGCCGGTGCGCAGCATCAGTCCCTCGACGGGGCGGCCGGCGGGATTGGGACGGTCGAGCACCCACACCGACTTGCCATGCTCGGCGGCAGCCTCAAGCATGTAGCGCAGGGTCGTGATGAAGGTGTAGATGCGGCAACCCAGATCCTGCAGGTCGATGAGAACGGTATCGAAGGTGCCCATCGCCTGCCCCGTCGGGCGGCGAAACTCGCCGTAAAGGCTGAACACCGGCACGCCATGAACGGGATCGTCGAAATCAGGGCTTTCGACCATATTATCCTGCTTGTCACCGCGCAGTCCATGCTGCGGCCCGAATGCGGCGGTGACATTCACTCCTGCAACGACAAGTGCGTCGAGACTGTGCGTCAGGTCTGCCGTCACCGAAGCTGGATGCGCGACGAGCGCAACGCGCTGGCCCGCAAGCGGCTTAAGAAGCGCGGGGTCGGCGAGAAGGCGATCGATGCCGAAAAGAACAGTCATGCCGCGTCGGGTGCCCCAAGCCGGAGTTGAAAGCAATCGGGATGATGGAAATCAGGCTTTCCGGGCGGGTGTGCAAGCGCCCAATAGCTTTTTGTGCCGTCCCTTTCTTCGAGGACGGCACAAAGAGCTATTTCGATAATGCCTCGTGGAATGCCGCCCAAATCAACATCCACATCAAGCTTTAAATTGGAGCCCTGCGCGTCACCAGGCTCTGAACCATGCACCTCTATCATCGGTGGCACCCCCAACAGAAATTCTTTCCGGCCATCGCGGTAGGAATTAAAATGATAGGCTGCCCATTGCCCGGAGGGAGAAAAATTATACTCCCAATAGCTTTGGTCATTGGGTTTGCGGACGAACAATTCAAAGCAAGTGGATGACCAAAGCCCGTCGGTACGTGACGGCAGTGCCAACAGCGGTACGATCAGATCACCCGCATTCTCGACCGTGAATTCGAAAAGAACATCATCCTCATCCGTTTGGAATAGCTGCACCTCCACCGAAGCGATGCTTTTCGGCGGTGTATCGGGATGCGCGATCAACCGATGCTTTCCCAAGACCATATCTCCATGCTAAGCGCCCTCCCGCCTGCCAAGAGAGTGCTATGACCCAATATAAATCCGACCTGCTCAACACGCTGTCGTCGCGTGGCTATATCCACCAGACCACCGATGCGGAAGCGCTTGATGCGCTGGCCGCGAAGCAGATTGTGCCGGCCTATATCGGGTTCGATGCTACTGCGCCGTCACTTCACGTCGGAAGTCTAGTACAGATCATGATGCTGCGCCGCCTCCAACAGGCAGGGCATAAGCCGATTGTGCTGATGGGCGGTGGAACGACGCGAATTGGCGATCCGACGGGCCGAGACGAGAGCCGCAAGATGCTCGATGACGCGACGATCGAGGCCAATATCGCCTCGATTCGGAAAATTTTCGAACGATTTCTGGTCTTTGGGGACGGCCCGAGCGATGCTGTAATGGTCAATAATCATGACTGGCTCAGCCAGCTTGGCTATATTGAGTTGCTGCAAAAGGTCGGGACACATTTCACGATCAACCGCATGCTGAGCTTTGATTCGGTAAAATTGCGGCTTGATCGCGAACAGCCGATGACATTCCTTGAATTTAACTATATGATTTTGCAGGGTTATGATTATCGCCATCTCGCCCAGACGATGGGCGCACGGTTGCAGATGGGTGGATCGGATCAGTGGGGCAATATCGTCAATGGCGTCGAACTCGGCCGCCGGATGGATGGCGCCGAGCTTTACGGGCTCACGACTCCGTTGCTGACCACCGCTGCTGGCGCAAAAATGGGCAAAACAGCAGCCGGGGCGGTTTGGTTAAATGCAGAACAACTGTCCCATTTTGACTATTGGCAGTTCTGGCGGAACAGCGATGATCGCGACGTCGGACGCTTTTTGCGCCTGTTCACGGATTTGCCGCTGGACGAAATTGCGCGGCTCGAAAATCTTCAAGGGGCAGAAATTAACGCCGCCAAGAAAGTCCTGGCTGACGCCGCCACAACATTGTGCCGCGGCGCCGATGCGGCGAAGGCTGCTGCCGACACGGCGGCGCAAACCTTTGAAAAGGGGCAGATTGGTGGCGATTTGCCGCAGGTCTCGGCGGGTGAAGATGGCATAGGAATCCTCAACGCGCTACGCGAACTGGGCTTTGTCGCGTCGAATAAGGAAGCGCGCCGCAAGCTCGAAGAAGGCGCGGTCAAACTCGATGGCCTCGTCGTGCGCGACCCGCAGCATCAGATTCAATCCGGCGAAAAGCCCGTCTCGCTAAGTCTTGGTTCCAAAAAGCACGGGTTGGTTACGCACTAAATCGGGCGAGCCCTTTTACGCTTTTTTCAGCTTTGCAGCCGATCTTCCGGGCAACCAAAAAAGGTGCAGTTGAAGATGCGTAAGATTGATTCCCATAAAGCTCATTATACGGGGCTGGATCAGCGAATTTCCCCGCGAAGCGACATATATTGCCGCATACCCTTTACGCTGCCCGACGGACGGCAGGAAATGGGCACTTGCGTCAATATCAGCGCCGACGGTTTGCTGATGCGATTCGAGCGCGGACTGGAGATTGGCGATCTGGTTGTCTTCCGGATGCCGATCATCGGTAGGGTCGCGGCCAAGGTTGTCTGGTCGCTCGGCGGCAAAACCGGTTTGCAATTCGATCATATGATCGCAGTCGAGGATTATCTGCCGATGGTCCGCGCCATGGGCGCGCGCGCCGAACTTAATTAAGCGATAGCATGTATAGTTTTCCTCTCGCGTAGGCGGGAGACGGTCAACCGCTGCGCAGCAGTGGCACAGCTGCGTCGCGTTCAAATAAATAAAGACACAAACGCACCGCCTCGCCGCGTACGCCCGTCATCCCACCGTCCCGCTCGACAAATAGGCGCGCATCATCATGCGCGACCGGCAGCAAGCGCACGAGCTGTTCAGCCGACGCCACCCGATAATCGGCATCCCCAGACTGACGCAGTCCCAATAATTCACCACCTCCGCGCAGCTCCAGATCCTTCTCGGCGATGACGAAGCCGTCATTTGTCTCGCGCATTAGTGCCAGCCTTTCGCGCGCGGTTTCAGACAGGGCCGTGGAACGCAAAAGCAGACAGGCCGATTGCGCCC
This sequence comes from uncultured Alphaproteobacteria bacterium, assembly GCA_963844225.1. GTDB lineage: Bacteria > Pseudomonadota > Alphaproteobacteria > Sphingomonadales > Sphingomonadaceae > Sphingopyxis. The sequence continues at coordinate 161,159 of CAWJNG010000001.1, forward strand.
TCCCGCGCCCCACCCGCCCGCGCAACTGATGCAATTGGGCGAGCCCGAAACGGTCGGCATGTTCGATGATCATCAGGCTGGCAGCAGGAACATCCACCCCGACCTCGATTACAGTCGTCGCCACGAGCACACCAATCTCTCCGGCCTGAAAGCGTGCCATGACGGCGTCCTTTTCCGGCCCCTTCATCCGCCCGTGCACAAGTCCGACGCGAGCATCGCCTAATCGTTGACGCAAAACAGCGGCGCGTTCTTCGGCAGCGGCAAGCTCGCTGACCTCGCTTTCAGCGACCAGCGGACAAACCCAATAAGCCTGCGCCCCGCCGGCCAGATGGCGTTCGAGCGCGCCGATCACCTGATCAAGCCGTTCAATCGACATCACACGTGTGTCGATGGGCATCCTACCTGGCGGCATCTCGTCAATTTGCGACACGTCCATTTCGCCATGGTTGGCCAGCTGCAGTGTGCGTGGGATTGGAGTAGCAGTCATCACCAGCAAATGCGGTGGACGCACCGCCTTTTGAGTGAGCATCAACCGCTGGGCGACGCCAAAGCGATGTTGTTCATCGACCACCACCAACGACAGGTCGCGATAACTGACCGCCTCCTGAAAAATAGCGTGGGTGCCCACCAAAATGTGAATGCTGCCATCGGCCAGCCCCATCAATGTCGCTTCACGGGCTTTGCCCTTGTCGCGACCGGTAAGAATCGCAAGATTGACCGACAGCCCGCTGCACAAAGCCTGCAAGGTCGCGAAATGCTGACGCGCCAAAATTTCGGTCGGCGCGAGCAGGGCCGCCTGTGTACCGGCCTCAACCGCTGCTAGCATCGCGCGCAGAGCGACGAGGGTCTTTCCCGAGCCGACATCGCCCTGCAGCATCCGCAACATTGGCGTATCGCGCGCCATATCGGCGGCAATTTCATGCCCCACGCGAGTCTGCGCGCCGGTGAGCGCAAAAGGCAACAGCATCGCACCAACGAGCCGCCCGTCGCCCACAATTGCCCGCCCCTTGCGGTTGCGCAGTCCTTCGCGGATCAGCATCAGCGCGATCTGGCTCGCCAAAATTTCATCATAGGCCAACCGGTCATGTGCTGGCGCGTCATGCGGGCTGGCGTGGGCGCGGGTGAGCGCGTCATGCCATGTCGGCCATTCGCGGCTGGTAACCAACGACGCATCAATCCATTCAGCAAGCTCGGGTCGCCGCTCGAGTGCAATCGCTACCAGCTGGCTCAGCCGCGCATTGGTCAATCCCAATGTCAGTGGATAGACCGCCTCGCTGGTCGCAATTACCTCGTCGCTGTCGGTCTCTGCCACATGGTCGGGATGAACGATCTGGCGCATGTCGCCATAGCTATCGAGCCGCCCCGACACCCGTCTTGCTTCGCCAACGGGAAATAATTTCTTCGCCAGCCCAGCGGTGCGACCGAAATAGACCAACCGGACATGGTCGCCCGCGCTGTCGATCGCCTCGACTCCGAATGGCGCGCGCGGCGACCTGCCCGCGCGATACGCATGCGCGGTCAGGGTCAGGATAATCTGTTGTCCCGGCTGCGCATCATTGAGCCGGTCGACGGCGTGGCGTTCGATCAATCCGGTGGGCAGATGGAACAGAATGTCGACAACACGCTCCAACCCCAGCCGCGACAAGGGCTTGGCAAGCTGTGTCCCGACGCCTTTAAGGTCGGTGAGGGCTGCAAAGAGCGGATTGAGTATCTCTGGTCGCATGGCTAGGGCTTCTCTAGCCCTGAACGGTTCGGCTTGCCCAGCCCCCCTTGTTCGTTCGTGTCGAACGGTCTTGGCTGATGTTGGTTGTTAGATCGCCCCAGATAATTAGAAGGCCCGCCATGAACGACCGTCTCAAACGCTTGAAGTTTCGCGCCTGGCACCGCGGCACGCGAGAAGCTGACTATATGATAGGCGGCTTTTTTGATCGCTATGCAAGCGGATGGGGCGAAGACGAGCTTGTCTGGTACGAAGCCGTGGTTGATCTGGATGATGTCGACATCATGGCATGGGCGCTTGGCACCAGCGAGCCCCCCGCTCATCTGAACCACCCCGCATTGATCGCTGCAATGCGCCGGCTGGATTATATCCCGCTGCCATGACACTTCCCGCTGCTAATATCTTTGCCGCCATAGGATCAGCGGCCCAGCCCCTGACGCTGGCGCGGGTAGCCGATGGATTTTTGCCGCTGCTACTAGCCGATCTGGCGCGGGCCAGCGACAAGCGGCTGGTCTATATCGCGACGGACGATGCCGCAATGCAGGCGATTGCCGACGCCGCACCATTTTTTGCTCCCGATCTGGTCATCCACCGTTTTCCGGCGTGGGATTGCCTGCCCTATGACCGCGCCGGACCGTCAATGCGCGCGAGCGCCGACCGGCTGGCCACATTGTCGGCGCTACAATTGCCGGCCAAGCGTGGCGAATTAATCCTGACCACTGTCGCTGCGATTACCCAGCGCATACTGACCCCCTTCCGTGTTCGTCAACTCGCTACAAGTCTGGCGCCCGGACAGCAGATTGACCGCGACAGATTATCCGAGCTGTTGGTCGCCAACGGATTTTCACGCGTCGACACGGTCGCTGATCAAGGCGAATTTGCCGTACGCGGCGGCATCGTCGACTTGTTCCCTGCGGGCGAAGAAGCCGGCCTTCGCGTCGATTTCTTTGGTGATGAGATCGAAACAATCCGCCGCTTTGACCCCGCTGATCAACGCAGTCTTGGCCCCGCCAAAGCGCTGCAACTCCTGCCTGCCACCGAAACCCTGCTCGATGACGAAACGATCAAGCGGTTCCGCAGTCGCTATCGCGACCTGTTCGGCGGCCAAGCCACGGGCGATCCCCTGTATCAGGCGGTCAGCGAAGGGCGGCGGCAGGCGGGGATGGACCATTGGCTGCCCTTGTTCGAGGAGCGGCTGTCGACCTTATTCGACCATATCGACCCGGCAACGCCAGTGCTGCGTGGCCACCGCACCGAAGCGAGCGCTGAAACACGCTTCGCTGCTATTTTTGATTATCATAACAACCGTTCCGCCGCCGCCGAGGATGCCGCAGGCAGCTATCGCCCGCTGGCACCCGACACGCTCTATCTGACCCCCGATGACTGGGCAGAACAAAGCGCCGGTCGACCGATCCATATAGTTACGCCGTTCGACGTCGCGCCTGCGCCCACCATTATAGATCTTTCGACCCATGCCGCGCGCGATTTTACTCCGGAACGCGCCGCCGACACCAATATTTATACAAAAGTTGCCGATCATCTGAGCGACGAACGCCGCCAGGGCCGCCGCACCATCATCGCCAGCTATTCGGCGGGTGCACGTGACCGGCTAGCGGGGTTGCTTCGCGAACATGGTGTGACCTCGCTCGCGCCTGCAGACGGGTGGCAGGACGCGCTGGGTACAGCGTCGAGCGACGCGGGCGGAGCCACCGCGCTCATCGTCTTGCCGCTCGACAATGGCTTTGCCACCGAAGCGATCAGCCTACTCAGCGAGCAGGATATTTTGGGCGAGCGGCTTGTACGGCGGCAAAAACGGCGCAAAAGCGCCGACGCCTTCCTCGCCGAACTGGCGACACTCAGCGTCGGCGATCTGGTGGTCCATCTCGACCATGGCATCGGGCGGTACGAAGGACTAACCTCGATTCCAGTGGGCAAAAGCCCACATGATTGTGTCGCGCTCACCTATGCCGGCGGCGACAAGCTCTATGTGCCCGTCGAAAACCTCGATGTACTGTCGCGTTATGGCGGCGACAGCGACGGGGTAGCACTCGACCGACTGGGCGGTGAAGCGTGGCAGCGGCGCAAGGCACGAATGAAGGAACGCATTCGCGAGATTGCGGGTGAATTGCTGGCAACCGCAGCGCTTCGCGCGCTACGATCTGCCGATGTACTGGCCGCCGATTCCTCATACCCTGCCTTTGCCGACCGTTTCCCTTATCAGGAAACCGATGATCAGGACCGAGCGATCAGCGATGTGCTCGCCGATATGGCTTCAGGCAAGCCGATGGACCGGCTGGTGTGCGGTGATGTCGGTTTTGGCAAGACCGAGGTCGCATTGCGCGCTGCCTTTGTCGCGGCGATGGCGGGGATGCAGGTCGCGCTGGTTTGCCCCACAACCTTGCTCGCGCGGCAGCATTTCACCAATTTTGTCGAGCGCTTCAAAGGCTTTCCGGTCAATGTCGGGCGGTTGTCGCGGCTGGTCCCGTCCGCCGAAGCTGCCCGCACACGCGAAGGGCTGATCGACGGCACTATCGACATTGTCATAGGCACTCATGCCGTGATCGCCAAATCGGTCGGCTTCAAGCGATTGGGGTTGGTAATTGTCGATGAAGAGCAAAGATTCGGGGTGGTTCACAAGGAACGACTGAAACAGCTCAAAAGCGACGTCCATGTCCTGACGCTAACCGCAACTCCGATTCCCCGCACGCTGCAAATGGCGATGTCCGGATTGCGTGAACTCAGCGTCATCCAGACCCCGCCGGTCGACCGGTTGGCGGTGCGAACCTATGTGGCACCGTGGGACCCTATCGTCCTGCGCGAAGCCTTGCTGCGCGAACATGATCGCGGCGGACAAAGCTTTTTTGTTACCCCCCGCATCAAGGATCTGCCCGATATTGAGGAATTTTTGCGAACGCGGGTATCCGAAGTCAAATATGTCGTCGCCCATGGCCAGATGTCTGCCGGCGAAGTCGAAGAACGGATGGGCGCCTTTTACGACCGTAAATATGATGTGCTGGTGTCAACGACGATCGTGGAAAGCGGCCTCGATATTCCCAGCGCCAACACGATGGTCATCCATCGCGCCGACCGTTTCGGGCTAGCCCAGCTCTATCAGCTGCGCGGGCGCGTTGGACGGGCCAAAACCCGCGCCTATGCCTATCTCACCACACCCGAACATGGCGCGATCACCGACACGGCGGAAAAGCGACTCAAGCTGCTCGGCGATCTCGATACATTAGGAGCGGGGTTCCAGCTGGCGAGTCACGACCTTGATATTCGCGGCGCGGGCAATTTGGTGGGTGATGAACAGTCAGGACATATCCGCGAGGTCGGCTTTGAACTTTATCAGGCGATGCTGGAAGAGGCGATTCTGGTCGCCAAGGCCGAAAACGCAGGCGCAATGCCGCCTCGCGAGGCGCTGTCGCCAGTCATCACCGTCGATGCACCGATATTGATCCCCGAGGATTATGTCCCCGACCTGCCGCTACGCATGGCGCTCTATCGCCGCCTCAACGACGCTGATGGACGCGCGGGGCTCGATGCCTTCGCTGCCGAAATGATCGACCGCTTCGGCCCCTTACCGCCCGAAACCGAAAACCTGGTCCTGCTGATGGAGATCAAGGCCAACGCCAAAACCGCCGGCATCGCCAAGCTTGATGTCGGTACCAAGGGCGCGCTTGTATCTTTCCATGACGATGTATTCGCCAATGTTCCTGGCCTATTGTCCTATGTTGAGCGGTTGAAGGGCCGGGCAAAAATCCGGCCCGATAACCGGCTGTCGATCAGCGGCGACTGGGTGAACAGTCGCGCTCGCCTGAACGGCGCGCTGCAACTGTCCAAGGGATTGGCAAAGCTGGCGGCGCAGGTCGGATAGCCCTTCGCGTTTCACCCACATCTGGCGGCATCTTCGCAATCTGAACAAAAGCGCTTAGCACGCTTTACCGGCGCGCAACGCGCGCGTGACATATGGGACATAATGCGCAGCGCTGGGGGTCAGTTTAAATATAGTCGCCTGCGCTTCATATCCGCCCTGTCACGGGAGCATCTTGTCGCCGGCTTCATAATGCGCCTTGCGCCGTGCAAGCGGCAGAATGGGGAGTTCGGCCGATAGGCACTGGCAAAGCTGCCCTCAGCTAGCGAGCAGCGCGGCAAGTTCATCGCCCGGCACTGGACCTGAGCGCAAAAAGCCCTGCCAGCTTGCTACGCCCAGATCTGCGAGCCGCGCCAATTGCCCTTCATGCTCGATGCCTTCGGCGACAACAGCCAACCCCAGTGCGTGGGCAAGGTCAGCAATCGCGCGCACAACAATGCGGTCGCGGTCACTGCCGTCAATGGTGCGGGTAAAGCCGCTGTCGATTTTCAGATAGTCGATCGGCAATCGCGCGAGCAGCGACAAGCTGGAATAGCCGGTGCCAAAATCGTCAATCGCTATGGCGCAACCGAGCGAGCGCAATTGCGCGAGATGCGCCGCCGCGCTCGCAGGATCGGACAGCATCGCCTGTTCGGTCAATTCCAGCGTCAGGCGGTCCGGATTGACCCCGCTTTGTTTCACCATCGCGGCCAGCCGGTCGGCGAAGTCTGGATCGCCAAGGTCGGCCGCGGTGATATTGAGCGAAACGCGCAGGCCCGCCAGCGCAGAAGGCCAGCCCGCCACTTCGGTCAGCGCAACGCGGTGAGCATGTTCGGTCAGTTCGCATTCGAGCCGCGCGGCGCGAGCTGCGGTGACCAGCGGCCCCGCTCCCAACAGGCCAAGATCGGGATGCTGCCATCGCAGCAATGCCTCGACCCCGATCATGACGCCTGATCCGACATCATATTGAGGCTGATAATGGAGAACCACTTCGCCGCGCGACAAGGCAGCGTTGACCATGGCGCCGTCGCGCGCCGCAGCGGGACGGCCAAGCTGGTCGGCGGCAGTGCGTAGCTGATGCTCGATCGCTTCGTCAGCGCTAATCAGCGCCGATGCAATGCGAATCGCCAGTCGCCCGTGTGGATCACCAACCATAGGCTCGGCCAATAAGGCGTGTAGCGTTCGCTCCTGCGCGCGCAACGCACCAAGCGAAAAGGCGGTCGAGGGAACGACAAGAAAACGCGGACCGCCCAACCGTTCGACACAGGAGTCGCGACCAAATTCGTCGTCAGCAAATCCTTCGAGCCGTCGCGCCACTTCCTCGAGCACCGCATCGCCGGCTTCGGTGCCGCCGCTATGATTGATCCGGGCCAATTGATCAATCTGGACTAACAACACGCCCACGTCCGCCCCGCCATTGGCATGAAGCGCATGAATATGGGGGATAGCCCCTACTGACGACGACAAATTGTGACTCATAGCGACCCTTTAGCAGGCTTTGCTTGCCAAGCCGTTGCTTTGTGCGACAATAGAGGCTCGACACGCAAGAGCCGAAGGAAAGATGGTCCACACACCCTCCCCCGCGCCTGCTGCGTTGCCCGGTTTGACCGACGGACATGGGCGACAGATCAGCTATTTGCGCCTGTCGGTCACCGACCGCTGCGACCTGCGTTGCCGCTATTGCATGGCCGAAGACATGAGCTTTCTGCCCAAAGCGGCGGTTCTCAGTCTTGAGGAAATGGCCACACTGGCCGAGCGCTTTGTCGCGCGCGGGATTCGGCGCATCCGGCTCACCGGTGGCGAGCCGCTGGTCCGGCGCGGTATCGATATCTTGGCCGAACGGCTTGGCGCCATGATTGGCCGCGGGCTCGACGAACTGACAATGACCACCAACGCCATGCGCCTTGCCGACCATGCCGAAGCGCTGTTCGCCGCCGGCGTACGGCGCATCAACGTCAGCCTCGACACGCTTGACCCAGCGGCATTCCGTCACATCACCCGCGTCGGTGACCTGAGCGTCGCTCTGGACGGCATCGCGGCAGCGCGTGCGGCGGGGCTGGCGATCAAGGTCAATATGGTCGCACTCGCTGGATTCAACGAGGATCAGTTGTTGCCGATGATCGCCTATTGCGCGCGTCAGGGCTGCAATCTAACGCTGATCGAAACCATGCCGCTGGGCGAGGTCGCCGACGACCGCAGCGACCATTATATACCGCTCCACCAATTTATCGCTCCGCTTCGGCACGAGCATGCGCTCTATCCTATCGATCAACATACCGGCGGCCCCGCACGATATTTCGGCATCGAAGACAGCCCTGTAACATTGGGGCTTATTACCCCCTTGTCAGACAATTTTTGCAGCGGTTGCAACCGCATTCGCCTGACCGTCGAAGGCCGCATCTATATGTGTCTGGGCCAAGAGGATCATGTCGACTTGCGCGCGGCCTTGCGGGCGGGCGGTACAGATGTCGTCGATTCGCTGATAGATCAGGCCCTCGCGCGCAAACCGCGCGCGCATGATTTTCAGATCGGCAGTAAACAAGCGCCCGCAGTGGCGCGGCACATGAGTGCAACCGGCGGATGACCGGACTATTTTGGGGGAATTCATGCAACGTAAAATCGCGCTTGTCGCTTCATCATCGCCTGTGGCCGAAGAGGCCGAGGCCGAACTTCGCCCGCTTTATGATTTTGTAGATCTGGCTGAAGCTGATTTGCTTATCGCGCTGGGTGGTGACGGGTTCTTGCTCCACATGCTGCACCAGATGCTCGACCAACGACGCATTTTGCCCGTGTTCGGGATGAATCGCGGCACGGTGGGTTTTTTGATGAACGAATTTCGTGTCGAAGCGCTGCTCGACCGCATCGAGGCCGCGCACACTTTCATCATCCATCCGCTGTGCGGCGACATCACCACCGTCGCCGGCGACCATCATATCCTGCCTGCCATCAATGAAATTTCGCTGCTGCGCGAAACACGGCAAGCGGCCAAGCTGGAAGTGCTGGTCAATGAAAGAACGATGCTGGAGGAACTGGCCTGTGATGGTGTGCTGGTTTCGACCCCGGCGGGATCGACCGCCTATAATCTCAGCGCCAACGGCCCCATTCTGCCTCTCGAGTCGCAGATGCTGGCGCTTACCCCGATCAGCCCGTTCCGACCGCGACGCTGGCGCGGGGCGATAGTTCCTGAATCGACGAGCATCCGCTTTAACGTCCGCGAAGCGGCTAAGCGCCCTGTCAGTGCGGTCGCCGACCAGCGCGAAATCCGCGATGTCAAAACGGTAAAGGTCACGACAGACCGCACGCGTCCGTTGACATTATTGTTCGATCCAGACCAGGGACTCGACGAGCGGATCGCCATGGAACAGTTTATCGTTTGACGCGGAAAAGTCGCCGCGCCGCAAACAAGCGCAAAACATTCCTCAAACCCTCTTGCAAAATGCTGTCAGCAAAGGCAAAGGGGCCGCCTTGTCCGGTCACCGGACTGTTCCTCGGTAGCTCAGTGGTAGAGCAATCGACTGTTAATCGATCGGTCGTAGGTTCGAATCCTACCCGGGGAGCCATTCATTTTCTTGTGTAAATTATCTGCCGCCACTCATGGGTGCGGCACTTTGTGAACCGCGCAGTTCTGCGCGCTTTCGGGCATGCTTCGCTAGTTCGTCTGGATAGAGACGAGCCCATATCAGCGCTTATTGACCAACAAAAAGGCCCGCGTCTCTGCGGGCAACTTTGGCGTCGAAGTCTTTGGGTTTAGCGGATCTAAGCCAAAGCCAAGCGCGCCGATGTTCGCCCCATTCGGGCGGAAGCAAAAGAACTCCAAATTCGTTTTACCGTTGGGATGGTGAGCGGGATGAATACAGCGCAGGACAGGTTTCATATGGAATGACCTATCGCGGCGATCATCGTTCTCTTTGCCCGCTCTAGAGAGTTAAGAAGCTCCCGGCGCGCGCCCATTGCAGTGCCCTTTGAATCTGGATCAACGTCAGGCGCGCAAGAAAATGCGCAACTTCCGCTGCCACCCCAAGGGCGGCATCCGTTGATGGCGCTCCATGCTGAACGTGCGTCGATTCAGCATGCCTCGGTACGTCTTTCCGGTCAGACAGCCGGTTCCCGCGCGTAAACACCAAATACCGCGATGATTGCATAGCAGACCGCCGGCAACGTCAGCGCCAGCGCCAGACTGCCCGTTACATCGGCGAGTGCGCCGGTGGCGAGCGGGACAACAGCGCCGCCAAAAATTGCAACATTGATAATTCCTGAGCCATCGGCACTTCGGCTGCCGAGCTTTTCGGAAGCGAGACTGAAAATCGTCGGGAACATGATCGCGTTCATCAGGCCGATTGCGAGCAGCCCATAACCAGATGGATCCCCAGTAGTATTGGTCGATATCAATATTAGCAGAATTGCTCCGGCAGCGACAAATGCGAGCAACTTGCCGGGACTAAATAATCGCATAAGGCCCGAACCGATAAATCGGCCAACCATTGCGCCGCCCCAGTACAGCCCAATGAGTTTCCCCGCCGCCTGCTCCTCGAGTCCCAGCACATGGTCCTGCATCAGATAACTGACGATCAGCGATCCAATCGACACCTCTGCCCCAACATATAGAAATATGCACAATGCGCCAAAGCCAAAGCGCGGGCGCTTCAACAGATCGAGTCCCGCGAGAGCTGCGCTCGCTTCGTGCTTTTCGCCCTTTAATCGATCACGAAACAACCACACCGCTCCTGCCACCAAGGCCAACGCAGTGGCGATGGCCAAATAGCCGTGAACAATGGCCTGCGTTTCGGCGGTACGATAGGCTTGGAGTTCAGGGCCTGTGAGCTGGGTGGCGCTCACCTTGGCAAGGCTACCCAGAATAAGGGCGGAGCCGACAATGGGGAAAATAGTCGTTCCAAGCGAATTGAACGCCTGCGCGAAGGTCAGGCGACTATGTGCTGTTTGCGATTTTCCAAGAAGCGAAATGAGAGGATTGGCAACGACCTGGACGATCACGACGCCGCTTGCGAGCACAAAGAGCGCCAACAGGAACAAGCCATATGCAGCATTTTGGGAGGCTGGAATGAATAAAAGGCAACCTACCATCATAACCAGCAAGCCTGCGATAGCACCGCGCATATAGCCGATCCTCTTGACCAGCTTAGCGCCAGGAATGCCAATCACCAGATAAGCGGTAAAGAAGCAGAACTGAACCAGCATCGCCTGGGTGTAGTTGAGTGTGAACAGTTCCTTGAGTTTGGGGATAATCACGTCGTTAAGCGACGTGATGCCGCCGAAGATGAAGAAGAGGCCCATCACAAACGCGCGCAATTCCGGCGCCTCGACATGCGAACTCTCAACTCTGCCCGCAATATCCTCGGACACAACTGCTCCATTGATGGCCATATCTTCTCCGTTCATGCGATCATTCGTGGGCTATGCATTCTTCAAGCAGGTAAGCTGTTGTAATTTTGCGCGGCCCGCGCGAGGAAATTTTCGACACGTAAAATATCTGCCGCCGCTGTCGCCGGAGCGTCTGCGCGCTTAGCGACATTAGCGGGAAAGAGGCCGTAGCCAGCGAACAAACAATGCCAACTTATATTGCCGTAATAGCGCTCAATCCCCAGATCAGCGATCGCTTCGCCGATATCCTGATGCGTAAACCACGCACTGATGATCGATTTTAGTGGGTCAGATAGAAGTTCCACTGCCGCAGCATCGCGCCAGTAGAGGCTGGGCTCGCAGCGCTGGTTCATCCTATAGTGAGCGACAATATAGTCGCGTATGCCTTCATAGCGAGCCGCCACACGTTGATTGAAAACCTCTCGGTGCTGGGGCGTGAAGCCGCCGTCTTCGAAGGCAGCAATAAACTCATCAGCGGTAGCAATAACGATGTGCAGTGCCGTCGCCTCAAGCGGCTCAATAAACCCTTGCGCGAGCCCCATCGCAAGACAATTTCCCGTCCAGCTTTTCTCAAGCCGTCCCACCTTCATCTCAAGGTGGCGCGCACCAACTTCGCTGTCGAGCATGTTAAGCGCGCTACGCAATTCCCGCTCGGCAGCATCGGAATCGGAATAGCGGCTTGAATAGACATAGCCGTTGCCGATCCGCGTTGTCAGCGGAATTGTCCAGCGCCAGCCGGCTGACATCGCAATACTCCCCGTCGATGTGGGTCGCGGCATTCCCTGTTGATGCTGTGTCGGCATCACAACGGCGCGGTCATTGAACAGATTGTCATTGAACGGAAGGAAGCGTGCGCCAAGTGCTCCTTGAGCAACAAGAGCCCGAAATCCGCTGCAATCAACGAAGAAGTCCCCTTCGACGGCTTCGCCATCGTCAAGCAGCAGTGCTTCGACATCCCCTTCGCTGTCAACGCGCACGCTGCTAACTTTCCTGGGCACATGCTCGACGCCCAGGCCTATTGCATGATCGCGTAGAAAAGCACCGACTTTGACCCCGTCGAAATGATATCCATAGCCAAGCTCAAAGGGGAAATGATCGTCGGCGTGCGGCCCTATTCCTGCAGCGGCAAGGCGCGGTGCAAGATAGAAAAGATCCGGGTGGGCGGGCACCGGCGCCCCCCTGCGGCGAAGCGCGGCATTGTGAAAAAATTGTGGTTCGGTATGAACATCAAGCGGTCCCGGAAAGGGATGGAAATAGCTGGCGTCTACATCGCCGGCAGACCAGCCGGTGAAACGAATCCCCAGCTTATAGGTCGCATCGCAAGCGGGCATCCACGCATCTTCAGCAATTCCAAGTCGGTCGAAAAATGACTTGAGCTGCGGCGTCGAACCTTCACCAACCCCCACAATTCCTATTTCAGGCGACTCAATTACGCTGATCCGTGCCCCGCTTGCGCGCCACTGCGCGGCAAAAAGGCAGGCAGTCATCCAACCCGCTGTGCCTCCGCCTAGGATGACGAAATGAGGCTGGTGACCGGCTATCATTAGCACGCCGCTACATTCCGCCTTAGGACGCCAACCGTCTTCATTTGCCGGGTGTAAGCCGTATCGCCGCGCCGCCGCCAGGGGCAAGCCACAGTTTGTATGTGTCGCCCTTTCGTAGCTTTATCGTCTCATATGCGATGCGATGCCGCGCTTCGGTGAGATAAGTCGCCCCTTCACCGTCCTTATAAACTGTCGCGACATATGTTTTGCCAGCGTCAAGAAATTCAAATTTCAAATCGAGCATATGGTCAGTGGCCCCATTGACCCCGCCGACATACCAGTCTGCGCTATTTCGATCCTTGCGCGCAAAAATCGCATAATCACCAACTTCACCTGCGATCAAATGGCTTTCGGCCCAGTCTGCGGGAACCTTGCTTATGAAATCAAGTTCGCGTGGGTATTTTTCAAGATTCTCCGGAAAGTCGGCAGCCATCTGAATCGGCGAATAAATAGCAATATAGAGGCCGAGCTGCTTCGCTAGCGTCGACGCGAGGGGCGCATGGTTCGCCCCTTCAAGGCTCAGCACGCCAGGTGTGAAATCCATCGGCCCCGAAAGCATACGGGTATAGACCAGCGTCGGCTCGTGGTCGGGACCGTTCGCGAAAGCCCCCCAAGCATTATATTCCATCCCGCGCGCGCCTTCGCGCGATACCCAATTGGGATAAGTTCGGCGCAGGCCCGTGTCCTTCACCGGCTCGTGTCCGTCGACGGCAACATGATATTTGGCGGCGGTTTCGACGACCTTGAGATGATGCTGTACCTGGCGCTGGCCGTCATGCCATTCCATGATAGTCGACCCCGGTGTATCGCCCGGCGCGATGATGCCGCCAGCGTCAGCAACATAACCGGTTTTCACCATGCCGACGCCAAGACGGCCATAAAGCTTCATGGCGTCGTCCAGCTGGCCTTCATAGACTTTAATATTGCCGCCGGTTTCATGATGGCCGATCAGCTGAACCCCCTTGCGCCGTGCATATTCGGTCACGGCTTTAAGGTCGAAGTCGGGCGTAGCCTCGGTAAAGCTGAATTGGTCGCCATGTCCGAACCAATTGCCGTTCCAGCCCTTGTTCCATCCTTCGACGAGCACGCCGCCAAAACCGTGCTTGGCAGCGAAATCGATATATTGTTTGGCCCGTTCGGTCGTTGCCCCATGTTTTGTCCCTTCGGCCCAGCTCCAGTCTCCGCGGATCATGCCCCACCAGATCCCAATATATTTCATGGGCTTGACCCAGCTTACATCGCCAAGTTTGTTCGGCTCATTAAGGTTGAGCTCGAGGTCATTTTCGACCAGCCCCGCAGCTGTGTCGGCAATGCGCATCGTCCGCCAGGGCGTTGCGAACGGCAGTTGGCGAACGACGCTGGGTCCCTCCGACGAGGGCGCCAATGTCGTACGGAACTTGCGCCCTTCGATCCGCTTGAACCACATACCCGAATAATCGACTAGCGCCGCTTCGTGAAACGCCAGATGGGTTCCATCCTCCAGTCGCATGGTAATGGGTGTATGCGCGGTTGAAACGGCGTCGATCGGAGTCTTTTGATAGACCTGTTCATAACGGTTCCATTCGCCGCCTGGGATCCACCAGGCAATGCCAGCGGGGGCAATATCGAACTCGGTGAGCTCGTCAGCGATTTGCGCCGTTTTCAGACCCGTCTGCTCCGGCAGCTCGTAGCGAAAGCCAATGCCGTTATCGAAGAGGCGGAAGCGCACGTTCATTGCGTGGCCACCCCAGCTATCATTCTGGTGGAAGCGCACGAGCAACTCGTTGAAATGGTCGCGAACGAACCGGCGCTCGCCCCATGGTTGTTCCCATGTATCGTCACCGCTCGCGCGTTCAACGCCTATGATCTCAAAGCCGCGCTGAAGGCCAATTGTGTCTGCCAGAAGAAAGCCAAGTTTTGACGGAGCGATAAGGAGCTTTCCCTTGCGTGACAGCGACCAAAGCGGACGCTGGTCATTGTCGGTACTCACTGTCAGCACGATTTTCCCATCGGGCGATGCGGCGGTCAGGATTGACGGAAGCTCTTTCGCCGTCACAGGGCTCGCGGCGGCCGCGAGGAGCACGAAGGGGATCAGTCGACGCATTGCGATTCACTTTCCATATCGAGCCAAAGCACGCCGCATGGTGGCAGCTTGGTGACATCGGCATCGTTAAGCGCGACGAGCGGCATCCCGTTGGCACTCAGCGCCTCTATGTTGATTGTCCTGCTGCCAAGATTGAAGAGGCAGCGTATAGTTTCACCCTCATCCACTCGATCAAAGGCCAGAAGGTCGCCCTCAGCGACCCAATGGGCATTGCGTCCTCGCCGCAGTGCCGCATGCGCTCCGCGTACGGCAATAAGGTGACGCGTAAGATTGAGAAGCGACCCGCTGTCCTTCTCTTGCTGGTCGACGGCGAGCGCTCGATGGGCGGGCCCAAGCGGTAACCAGGGTTCGGCAACCGAAAATCCCGCATGGGTTTCTGCGGCGGCCCAAGGCAGCGGTGTGCGTGCGCCATCGCGCGACAAGGTCAAGGGCCAGTTTTTGAGTGCTTCAGGATCCTTGACGAGTTCGAAGGGGATATCGACCTGATCGAGCCCCAGTTCCTCACCATTATAGATGATGACATTGCCCCGAAGTGCGCAGAGCAGCGCCATTTTCATTCGAGTATAGGCCTGCGCATCAATCCCGTCGGGCGCCCAGCGCGACACGGCGCGCGGAGCATCATGATTTTCGAACGCCCAGCTTGGCCAGCCCTCATCGGGAGTGTCGGGCCATTGCTCGGCCGCCTCGCAGACCAGCTTCGGCGTCAGTTTATCGGCATAGAGGAAGTCGAAACCATAGGCGCTGTTGAGCCGTCGCTGACCCTTTGTGAACAACTTCATTTCTCGCACAGCATCGTCACCGCCGACTTCGGCGACCGTGAAGCTTCCTCCATGATGGTCGGTGAGCGCGCGAATGCGTTCAAGAAATAGTGGGATGTCGGGATGCGACTGGTTGTAGAGCTTCTGCTGAAAATCGAATGGCCGGGTGCGTATCTTGTTCGAGGGCGGCGCTGGTGGATTGTCACGCAATGCAGGGTCGTGCATCGCGAAATTGATAGCATCGATGCGAAAGCCGTCCACGCCGCGGTCGAGCCAGAACCGAACGACGTCGAGGAGCGCGTCCTGCACATCGCGGTTGTGGACGTTTAGCTGCGGCTGGCTGGCCAGGAAATTGTGCAGATAATATTGCGAGCGCCGCGCATCCCACGTCCAAGCCGGACCGCCGAACACCGACTGCCAATTGTTCGGCGGCGAGCCGTCGGGCTTGGCATCGGCCCAGACAAACCAGGCGCTCTTGTCGTTGTCGCGGCTTGCTCGGCTTTGGGTGAACCAATCGTGCCGGTCGGATGTATGGGCAAATACAAGGTCGGTTGTGACCTTGAGGCCCCGCGCATGCGCGCTCGCCACCAACAGGTCGAAATCATCAAGTGTCCCGAAGATCGGATCAACTCCGCAGTATTCGGAAATATCATAACCAAAATCATCCATCGGAGAGGGATAGAATGGGGACAACCAGATCGCATCGACACCGAGCGAGGCGACATAGTCAATCCGCGCGGTAATTCCGGCCAAGTCGCCTATCCCGTCACCATTTGAGTCGGCAAAGCTACGCGGGTAGACCTGATATATGACCGCACCTTTCCACCAGGGCTCGGCGGCGATGCGGGGTTGGTGTTGCGTAAGGGGCTGGTCCATCGTCACGCCTGTTATTCCGTTCCGTCGCCGGCCTGACAGATCACCGTGCCAAAAGCCGGGACGGTCAGGAGGAGGCTACCCGGCGCAGCGCTCATGGTAGGGCAATCGCCAAAAAGAGAAGTAAAACTCATGCTTTGAACATCGATAGCAATGTGCGCTGAAAGCGGTGTTGCAGACGTGTTAAAGGCGATCACGACCTCGCGTCCGGTGTCGGGATCAAAGCGCGAGACCGCCAGCAATCCGGGCTTGTCGGAAAAAGCGCGAAGCTTTGTCTCCCCGCGTGTCAGCGCCGGCACCCGCCGCCGAATGGCGGATAGTTTCGAGATATGGCGATAAAGCGGATGCTCGGTGTCGAAATTCGCCGACGCCGTGGTAGCGTCGGTCCCGATCAAGTCATTATCGTTATAAACTGCGACGTTCGATGCGAACATATCCTCGCGCGCCAACTGGTCACCACCGTCCGAGACAAATCCCTGTTCGTCACCATAATAAATGACCGGCACCCCGCGAAGTGTAAGCAACATCGAATGGCCGAGCAAAACGCGCTGAAGAAGTTCAGCGTCACTTGCCGCCGGGTTTGCTTGTTTCACGAACATCGCAAAACGCCCCATGTCATGGTTGCCGAGAAAGGTCGGCAGTTCACGGGCCGACGCCGCGCCCCCTTTGTAGAGTTGGTCGCCGTCGAACAACCGAGCGAATTGTTCGGTCCCCCTTGTCCCGCTCACCGCATCGATCGTCGCGCGCGCAAATGCGAAATCAAGCACCGACGGTAGCCCCGCTGCGTGCGTGTACCAAGCGAGCACGCCGGGATCGACGGCATCGAGATAAATCTCCCCGAAGATATGGAAATTCGGGATGCCCTTCGCTTTCGCCCGAGCTTGCATTGCGGGCACAAACGCTTGCCAGAATTCAGGATTGACATGCTTGGCGGTATCGATGCGAAAGCCATCGATACCGAAATCGTCGATCCAGCGTCCAAAAATGTCGATAAAGCCCGCAACGACGCGAGGATTTTCGGTCGCCAGATCGTCGAGTCCGGAAAAGTCGCCATAGAGCGCCGACTCGCCGACCCAGTTCGAATTGCCTCGGTTATGATAGTAAATCGGGTCGTTGAGCCAGGCCGGAACCTTCTCCCGCTCCTCGCCTTTCGGGACTATCGGGGTGTAGGCAAATCCTGGATCAGTGAGCTTGGCCCAGTTTTCAGCCGCTGCGATATGGTCGCCGGCAAAGCCCGGGTTGATCGCGGTTCCATCGACGCCGCCGCGGCGCGAAAAAGGATAGTCAGCAAGGCTGTGATACGAATATCCCTCCGCCTCGCCTTCCTTGTAGCGAATGACGTCGGCGGTGTGATTGGTGATGATGTCCATATAGACCTTCATCCCGCGCGCATGCGCCGCATCGACGAATGACCTGAATTCGGCGTTGGTGCCAATATGCGGGTCGACCTGGGTGAAATCGGTCACCCAATAACCGTGATACCCCGCACTTTCATGACCCTTTGGTCCCTGCACCGGCTTATTCTTGAAAATTGGAGCGAACCAGATGGCGGTCGCCCCAAGTTTCTGAATATAGTCGAGACGCTTGGTTAGTCCGACCAGGTCGCCGCCATGGTAAAAGCCCTTGTCGGCGGGATCAAATCCCGTCTTCAAACGGTCGCCCGTCAATCCGCCCCGGTCGTTGTGACGGTCCCCATTTTCAAAACGGTCCGGCAATACAAAATAGATCACTTCGTCCGAAGCCGGGCGAGCTTGCACCTTTGCAATGTCGGTCTGCGCCGCCGTGGGCAATGGCGCGAAAAGCAAGGCAAGCGGAACTAAGCGGCGGATCATGCGGCAACTCCGGCGACAGGGCGAACCCGGTTAAACATGTCGGCATATTCATCCATTTGGTCGACTTCCTGGTCAATCAAATGAGCGATATTGCTCATATAGCGGGCGAGATCGGCATCGCTTAGCGTGTCAGCGAGCGGGTGCCACGCTTTTGGCTGAACAGCCTGACCCACGAGAACTTGCAGCCAGCCCGCCTCGGTGAAGAGCTCCTCTTGCTCGCGAAATATCAACCCCTGCGTACGAAACAGGTCAATCTTGGCCGCGAGCGTATCGGGAATGTCCATCGCCGCACGGTCGCGCCAGAAGGCTGTGTCACGGCGCTCGGTTGCCTTATAGTGGAGCACTATAAAGTCACGGATGTGCTCATACTCAAAGTCACTCTGACGATTATATTCTGCGGCTATGCTCGGATCGGCGACGTTCACCGGCAGCATTTTCATGAGCCGCGAAATCGCAGACTGAACCAGATGGATGCTGGTCGATTCCAGCGGCTCCAGGAACCCGCTTGCAAGGCCCAACGCAACGACATTGCGGTTCCACATCTTGCGGCGCTTGCCAGTGACAAAGCTCAACTGCCGTGGCGTGGATTGCGCTGGCCCATCAAGATTTGCCAGCAAGGTCGTCGCCGCTTCATCATCGGATAGATAATCCGAGCAATAGACATAGCCGTTACCGATACGATGTTGCAGGGGAATGCGCCACTGCCATCCGGCCTCGCGCGCCGTCGCGCGCGTATATGCAAGTTGCGCCGTGTCTCCGTGGGCGCAAGGCACAGCCACCGCGCGGTTGCACGGCAGCCAGTGCGACCAATCATCATATCCGGTTTCGAGCGCGCCCTCAATCAACAGGCCACGAAACCCCGAGCAATCAATGAACAAATCGCCCGCAACCGAGTGCCCGTTCTCAAGCCCCACGCTTTTTACATGTCCGCTTTCACCGTCGAGCTGGACGTCGTTAATTTTGCCTTCGACGCGCTCGACCCCCTGGGTTTCGGCCAGGCGGCGGAGATAGGCTGCATAAAGCGCCGCATCAAAATGAAAGGCATAGGGCATTTCGCCAAGGTGCGGCGTGGTCCGCGCGGAACCGCGCTGAATTTTTCCCGCAATCGCCGCCTGTTCGTTAAGCGAAAAACGCTCTAGACCCTGCGCGGCCCCACTCGCCTGCGCGCGGAGCCAATAATGATGAAATTCAAGTAGACCAAGGCCGCGTCCAACGGCACCAAAGGCATGCATGTAACGGTGGCCGCAGCGCGCCCAATCGACGAACTCGATGCCCAGCTTGATCGTGGCCTGGGTCGCGGCAAGAAAGTCAGGCTCATCAATACCGAGCGCCTGATTGAACAATTGAATCTGCGGGATCGTCGCCTCGCCAACCCCAACGATTCCAATCTGTTCGGATTCGACTAAGGTGATTGTCCAGTTTTCCGGCAGAAAGCGGCGAAGGCAGGCAGCAGCCATCCAACCCGCTGTTCCCCCACCGATGATGATCAGCCGTATGTGGCTCATTTGAGCAACCTGTTAGCGCAGTGCAGCAAAGCTGAGGGCGGCCCGTTTTGGCCGCCCTCACAAAGAAGATTCAGAATTTGAATGACGCCCCAGCAAGGTACCGGCGGCCATAAACCTGATAGTCGATCACCGCACGACTATCGCGTGGGTCATCGGTGACGAAGGGTGCGTTAGTAAGGTTCTGGCCTTGGAGGTAAATCGATAGTCCTTCGAGCGCGCTGCCTGGCTGGAAATCATATCCGATCTGCGCGTCGACGATGGTTTCCGCCCGCGCCCGGCGCCGCACGCGCGAACCTCCAAAGCCCGACAGTTCACCGACGAAACTCGACCGATAGCGCGCGCTGGCGCGAGCATTGAAGCCCCATTTTTCAAAATAGGCAGTCCCGTTGGCAACCCATTTCGAATAGCCCGGAATATCCTCTGCCGGCGCGCCCGGGGACGGCTGGATCTTTGTTTTTGTATAGGATGCCCCGCCAGTTACGCCGAACCCGTCGAGCACCGGCACCAGCTCACCGAATGGCAGCGTTCCGGCCAATTCGACGCCATAGAGCTTGCCGCCCTTGCCATTGATTGGCGCATTTACCGTGCCCGCATAGTTGACGATGATTGGCAGGCCATTTCCGTCATTCCCCGGTGCCTGAATCGGAAAGCCGGTGAAGTCGAATGGGATATCCTGATTAAAAATATAGCTCTTCAGATCTTTGTAGAAAAGCTGAACCGCTACATAGCCCTTTGTTCCGAAGTATTTCTCGAATGTTAAGTCCGCAGCATTGGCGCGCCACGGGCGCAGATCGGGATTGCCTGAGTCGCCGCGCACCACAGCGCACTGGCGGCCCACGGGGCAGACCGCACCGCCGGAATCGCCGATCGTTGTCCCATATTTGAGCGACGCACGCATGTCGTCAAGGCGGGGGCGGATAATCTCACGCGCCAGGCTGAAACGGAACACGAAGTCGCTGGCGGTGCGCAGCGACAGGTTGAGGCTGGGGAGCACATCGACATAATCGGTGCTGCGGCGCTGCGGAACGCCCTGAATGTTCGGCGAACCATTGGGATTGGTACCGATAAAGCTGGCGCTGGCGCCGTTCGAATTCTGGTCGGTAAAAATAGCCTGAACGCCGAAGTTTCCGGTCAGCACCGACGAGCCCATTTCCTGGTCGATATTTCCCTGAAGATAGGTGGTCATGAGCTTTTCGCTAACATCGTAGCTTTTCACAACGACATCGCCATATGGGTTCGGCACGAGCTGGTAGATTCCCCCCGCGAGCAGATCGCGCGGATCATAGCTGACCACCGGTCCCAACCCGAGATAGGAGAGATTGGTGGTGCCCCGGCGATATTGGTCAGGGATCGGAATGCTGGTCAACCCATCGGTATTTGCAACCAGCCCGACGAAGGCTTCATCGGGAACAAGGCTCTTGCTGCGGTCGGTGTAATTGACCCCAAATTGCACCGATTTCAGGAAACCATCGAGCTCACGTTCCACTTCTACGCGATACTGCCACAGCTCGTCCTTAATGATGCGGTTGTTGTAATAGCCGTCCTGACCGCCGCGAATGCGAGTGCCATCGACACCGGTCTGGTCGCCGCCCCATCCCAGCGGACTGGTGAGCTGGATCAAATTATAATCGCCATAGTTGAGCGTCGGGCTGAAGAGGGTGCCGTTGCGATCACTGGTGAAAGCAATTGTGTCGGTCGCTCCTACACCAGCGCCGCGACCGGTGCCCGAATTGCTTTCCAGAATCAGTTCGTTGCGATCGGTTTTCGACAGGCTAATATCGGCGGAAACATTCCAGCCATCATCGCCTTCCCAGCGGTTGTTCCAGCCAAAGCTGTACAGCTTTGCTTTTCGTTCGAACACATCGTTGCGCACGACCCCCTCGACATTGGTGAATGTACCCGAACGCGCGAAGACAAATTGGCCGCTCTGGTCGATGTCATCGACGGTCAACCCCGCGCCGCTGAAAGCGAGAGGAAGCTCGATCCCGCGCTTGATCTGGTCATCCTTGAAATCCGAATAAAAGGCGTCGAACGTGGAGGTAAAATTGGGACTCGGCCGCCATTCCAGTGTGCCCTGCAAGCCCAGACGCGTGAGCTGAGTCGAGGTGGCATAGGATTTTGATCCGCCGATGACCACAGGGCTCGCAGCGGTACCGTTTCCGGCATAGCCCCATGCATTAAATTCCTGGATTTGATAGGGCTCGTCGACGTAGCTCGCCGACAAAGCGATCCCCAACGTGTCGTTGGCAAATTGGTCCACGAAAACACCGTTGACACGATAGCCATATTTTTTCGAGCCCGCGTTGAGCTTGCCGATATCGGCGAGACTGCCGCGACCGCCCAGCGAGATCACCCGCTTACCATATTCAAGCGGGCGAATGGTGCGAAGGTCTACGGTACCTGACAGTCCCTGCCCGACGATTGACGCCATCGGTGTTTTGTAGACGAGTACCTGGCTAATCACTTCGCTCGGATATTGGTCATATTCGACTGCGCGATTGTCACCTGTCGACGTCTGCTCACGGCCATTAAGAAGGGTGGTGGAGAAGTCGGGGGCGAAGCCGCGTATCGAGATCGCGTTCGAGCGTCCCGAAACGCGCTGCGAGGTCAAGCCGGGCAGACGGGCGATCGATTCCGCGATGGAGGCGTCAGGCAGTTTGCCGATGTCTTCGGCAGAAATTGACTCGACGACCTGATCGCGGTTCTTCTTGGCCGTAACCGCGCTCTGGAGGCTGGCGCTGAAGCCCGTGACAACGATTTCGCTATTTTCGCTCGCCGCGTCGCCGGACGACACATCACTATCGCTATTTTCCATCGCCAGCGCGGCATGCGGAATGAAAACGGTCAAGGCAAAGCTTAGCGCAAGAGCACTGGCACTTCGACGAAGACTGGACTGGTTGGTCATGAAAAACTCCCCCTGATTTCGATGCGGTTGGTTTGCCACGCGTCAGCAGGGGTGAGCGGAATTGCCCTTTGGTATCCTCTGAAGCGTGGGTTTTCCCATCGTCAGAGCTGCAGTTGGAGCCAATCGATCGCGACGACTAGAGCGTATACGTATACGCATATTATGCATCAGCGCCGCTGTCGCAAAAATGTCACGGCCTCATCACCTCCCCCCGCCCCCGCCCGTTGCGGTCGCAATTGCTTGGCAGCTGACGGGCGGCCCGCTACGCTGCGTTGTACGGGCAGGTGACGAAAGCCCCGCCGCACCGGGAGAGTAATATGGGTCGCCAGCCTTCGGCTAAGCCGACCAGTTTCGATATCGCCTATCTCGCGGGGGTCTCCCAACCTACGGTTTCGCGGGCGCTGCGCGGTAGCAAGGCCGTGAGCGCTGCCACTCGCGCCAATATCGAACGAATTGCGCGTGAACTTAATTATACCGTCGACAAAAACGCCTCCAGTTTGCGATCACAGCGTACGCACACACTGGCTCTCCTTTTCTTCGAAGACCCCACCCCTGATGAATCAATGATCAACCCCTTCTTCCTATCGATGCTGGGCTCGATCACCCGACAATGTGCCTTGCGTGGCTACGATTTGCTCATCAGTTTCCAACAGATGCACAATGACTGGCACGTGGCCTATCAGGACAGCCACCGGTCGGATGGCATCATCCTGCTCGGCTATGGAGACTATCAGCTTTATCGAAGCAAGCTTGAACATCTGGTCGAAATGGGGACCAAATTTGTGCGCTGGGGATCAGTTTCTGAAGATAGCATCGGATTCACGGTGGGATCGGACAATTTCGGAGCCGGAGTGCAAGCGGGCGAACATCTGATCGAAATCGGTCGGCGCGAAATCGCCTTTCTCGGTGACGCATCGGACCACGCCCCCGAATTTCAGGATCGTTACGCCGGACTCTGCCAGGCAATGTCGGCGGCGGGGCTAACACCCGATTCCGCGCTGCAGCAGAATGCGGTTTCGTCTGAAGAGTCGGGCTCTAACGCCGCCGATAGACTACTCGCTTCGGGTCGCCCTTTCGACGCGATTTTTGCCGCGAGCGACTTGATAGCGATCGGGGCGATGCGCGCGCTCACCAAGGCCGGACTGCGCTTCCCGCACGACGTGGCGATCATCGGCTTCGACGACATTCCCGCCGCAAGTCTCACCTCGCCGACGTTGACGACTGTGATGCAGGACATGAAGGGGGCCGGTGAGCTGCTTGTCGATGCGCTGCTGCGTCGAATTGATGATCTATCGGTTGAGGGGAGTGTCCTTCCAACACGATTAATCAAGCGGCGGAGCACAGCCGTCTGAGTTAATGTATTCGTATACCTAGACGTAGCGCGCTTGCGCTGCTCTCCCTCCGCTGCAAGGCTTGGCGCGAACGAGAACCGCTGAACGGTCATCTGGGGAGATGTGCAATGGACAAGCCGCGGCAGGGCTTCGCTGGCCTTTGGAATATCAGTTTCGGCTTCTTTGGCATCCAGATCGGCTTCGCATTGCAAAATGCGAACATGAGCCGAATCTTTCAATCGCTGGGCGAGGATCTCGACCGGCTGCCCGGCCTGTGGGTGGCAGCGCCGCTGACCGGTCTTCTCGTCCAGCCGATAATTGGGCATATGAGCGACCGGACATGGCTGGGACGGTTCGGTCGCCGCCGCCCCTATTTTCTTGCCGGTGCGATCCTGGCCGCCATCGCGCTGTTCGTCATGCCGGAGAGCCCGACGATCTGGTTCGCGGCGATGATGCTGTGGATACTTGACGCATCGCTCAATGTCTCGATGGAACCCTTCCGCGCCTTTGTCGGCGACATGCTGAGAAAGGACCAGCACAGCGCAGGCTATGCCATGCAAACCGCCTTCATCGGTGCAGGCGCTGTTGTCGGATCGCTCTTCCCGTCCATCATGGAGGCAATAGGGGTCTCTAATGTTGCGCCGTCGGGGCAAATTCCCGACACGGTACGCTATGCCTTCTGGTTTGGTGGTGTCTCGCTTTTCCTCGCGGTGCTGTGGACCGTGTTTATGACGAACGAATTCAGCCCTGAACAGATGGCGGCGTTCGAACGCGGCGGCGAGGAGTCCGATGCCCCGGCGAAACGCGCGCTCGCCGCGCACAGCTATTGGGCCAGCCTGGGCTGGGCGGCGGCGGGTCTGATCATTATTCTCGTCCAGATCGAAGTGAACCTCCTTCGCGAAGTGTCGCTGCTTGGCACGTTGCTGGTCGGCTACGGGCTTGCCAGCATGCTCGCCATCGCACTGGCGCGGCGTGGTAACGACACAAATATGCTTTCGACGATTGTCGGAGATTTCGCGGGTATGCCGCCCTTGATGAAACGGCTCGCGCTCGTCCAGTTTTTCAGCTGGTCAGCGTTGTTCATCATGTGGATCAACACAACTCCCGTCGTGACCCAATATCATTTCCACGCGGCGGATCCGGCCTCGAGCGCGTATCAAGACGGCGCCAACTGGGTGGGAGAATTGTTCGCGATCTACAATGGCGTCGCGGCGGTCACGGCGCTGACACTTCTCCCCTGGCTCGCGGCCCGGATCGGCGCAGCACGCACGCATATCGCGGGGCTCCTTTGCGGCGCGATCGGCTTTGCCAGCTTCTTCGTCTTCACCGATCCCATCCAGCTTATTTTCAGCGAGATATTCATCGGCATCTTTTGGGCGTCAGTGCTCGCCTTACCATATGCTATCCTTGCCTCAAGCCTGCCGCAGGCTAAACTCGGCATCTATATGGGGCTGTTCAACGCCTTTGTGGTCATCCCGCAGTTGCTGGTCGCGACTGTTATGGGTTCGATCATGGCGCGCTACTTTCCCGGCGAACCGATCTACACAATGGCCTTTGCTGCAGTGACATTGCTAGCTGCAGCGATTGCAATGCTGCGCGTCGTGCCAATGGTTCCGCATTTGCGGCGCAAACAGGCCGAATGACGCCGCGCTCTACGCGATCAGCAGACCCGACATTCGGGAATTTATTGGGGACATTATGGTGAGCCGCAGCTTAGTTCCCCAGCACAGATTCAGCGCAAAGCCGAGTTACCACTGACCCCGATAATTATCTGCGTGCTAGCTTGCGGATGG
Source organism: uncultured Alphaproteobacteria bacterium (assembly GCA_963844225.1). Taxonomy (GTDB): domain Bacteria; phylum Pseudomonadota; class Alphaproteobacteria; order Sphingomonadales; family Sphingomonadaceae; genus Sphingopyxis. The sequence continues at coordinate 186,732 of CAWJNG010000001.1, forward strand.
CGGGCGTCATGGCATTGCTTGATACCGGCGGATTTATGTACGGCAGCGCGCGAAAGCGGCGGCTGCGCCAAACAAGCCGGGCTGCGGATGGGTGATCAACTTCACCGGAATGGCCGACATGAATTTCTCGAACCTCCCTTTAGCAACGAAACGCTCGGGAAAGCCTGATCGAACAAGACTGTCACGGATCCGCAGTCCAAGCCCGCCCGCGATGACAACACCGCTTGCGCCCTGCGCCAGTGCCAGATCACCCGCGACAGCGCCCAGCGACAAGCAGAAACGATCGGCTGCGGCTGCTGCGAGGCTGTCCTCCCCGCCCAATGCATTGGTCCAGATAGAACGGTCGTCAAGCGGCGTCACCGACCGCCCTTCCAGCGCCGCTAAGGTCTCATAGATGTCGACTATGCCAGGTCCCGACACAATGCGTTCAATCGACACCCGCCGGTGCCTCATTCGCAACCGCGCCAAGATCGCATCTTCGATACTATCGAGCGGCGCAAAGTCGATGTGCCCGCCCTCTGTCGCCTGCACCCGGTAGGTATCGCGGTCGCGCCAGACATGCGCAACGCCGAGGCCGGTGCCAGGCCCGATAACACTTATCGTACCGGTTTCCGGCAACATCTCGTCCGGGCCACATAAATGCTCGAAATAGCGCCCGTCGGCCTGCGCAACGGCATGCCCTACCGCCTCGAAATCATTGACGAGCACATAGTGGTCGACGTTTAGCTTGGCAGCGATCAATGTGGGGCGGATGATCCAGGGATTATTGGTAAAGCGAATAATCTCACCGCGCGCCGGCCCGGCAATGGCAATCGCCACGCTGCGCGGCAGGCCGCCTTGCTGGCGCGCGAAGTCTTCCCAAGCGGTCTGGAAGCTTGCGTAATCGGCGGTCAGCAGCGTCGTTGCTTCACCAAGCGACAGGACCCGGCCAGCGGCGACCTCAGCAATCGCAAATCGTGCATGGGTTCCGCCAATATCGACCGCAACAATTGATTCGCTCATATTTTTCATGCTCGCCATTTCTGCCATCGGCCCCAGCTGAGGTTGGTGCACGCCCGGCGTAGTTGCAACAGGAATAGCTTTGCAGGTCGAGTATCCCAAGCTCCACTTGCCAAAAAGGTCATGCACATGGCGCCAAGGGCAGTCACCCGATCCAGATATCCCGCCGGATCAATCAATGCCTTGCCTCCCCATGTCGCTAATTCCCTTGCTCGAAGGGGCGTTGCGCTTTTCGGTGCATACTCGTGATCACCCTCCCTCTCGCCAGCCAAGGTTTTGAATGAGGTTGCAAGCTTGGCATTCAAGCTGGCTGCGACGAGGCGAAAGCGCGGCTGCAATAATATGCTTTCCTTGTGGATATAGCGTGTCAATTTCCACCGCGCCTAAGCGAAGGTGCAGTCTGGGTATCGTTGGGGGGATAAGCTACCTTGAGCTTGACCGGCTCGGACATCTAATACCGAGGCATGGACCAGCCTGCTTTTCGGCTTCCTGAAGATAATATTGGCCCAACAGCTATGATCAGGAGATTCTTGGGGTCGGCTAGGCCGGGATTAGGTCCATCCTAAATTTGAATTTTTGAACCTTAAGCGAAGTGCAATTTCCGATACTTGCCACGGAAGTAAAGCAGCGGGTCGCGACGCGGCTCGAATATGGCCTTGAGAACGCGGCCCACGAGGATGAAATGATCGCCGCCATCATGCACCGCATCGCTCGCGCACTCAAAACTGCTGAGCGATCCGGTCAGCACGGGTGTGCCAAATTCGCCAATCTCCCACGGCGTTGCAGCAAAGCGATCCTCACCCTTGCCGGCAAAACGGTTAGAGGCGGGTTGCTGGCCTATCTGAAGCACATTGACGGCGAAGCGCTCGGCTTCGCGCAAACATGCCGCGCTGCCGGAATTATTGGCGATACAAACCAGCAGCAGCGGCGGGTCGAGTGACACCGAAGTAAAGCTGTTCGCTGTCAGTCCGATCGGCTTTCCGTCGGTGCCCATCGCCGTCACGACAGTGACGCCGGTCGCGAAGCATCCTAGCGCGTCGCGAAAGGTTCGTGCGTCAGACCCCGCACGAAACTCCGGAGACCCGCGTGGCGCGCGACGTTCGAGAAAATCGATCAGGTGCGCACCGAGCGCATCGATTCGATCCTCGCTAACCACCAACGCGGCATCCTCGACCTCGACAAATTCACCATCGGGCAGTTGTTCGACAAAAGCGGCGGCATCGGCACGCGACACCAGCTGGCTCATCGCGCCGCGCACATAGAGCGTTGGCAGTGCGATATTGGCGGCCACGTCGGACAGCCGCTCGGTCATTGCGCCGGTGTCAAAAGTATCGAACAGCCGGACATCCCATTGCGCCTGCCCCGGCGCTAGCGCCACGGCTTCGCGCAGTTGATCGCCGATTTCCTTCGATATTTGCGGATCAACATTGACCGGCAAATCGACGAGAACGAGGCCCGAGGCCAGTACAGCGGCATCGCGATCGAGTGCAGCGCTGGCGATCCAACCGCCGAGTGTCGAGGCAACAACAACCGGACGCGTTCCCATTTGCGCCAACACGGCACGCAAATCTTCGACCATGGCTTCAAAATCATAGCGGCCATCTTCTGGCCACTCGCTGCCGCCATGACCACGCAGATCGAGACTGATAACGCGTCGTCCCGCCTTTTCCAAGGCATCAGCCGTTCCGCCCCAAACGCTGCGCGTCTGCCCTGCCCCGTGGAGCAACAGCACCGCAGGATCATTGTCGGCGCCGATCACCTCTGCCTCTAACCGGACGCCTGCAAAGCCACGATACTGGATGATGGTCATGCCTGTTCAATCTCCTGCGCGCCGCAAATTTATAAAGGAGCCATATCCGCCGCGTCGTCGCTAACCGCATTGCACAAACGAGCTTGCGGCAAAAGTTGCAAGTCGTCGCGGCGAGCTTTTGCCTCCCTTTAGAACAATCGACACCGCTGACATTGACCTTCACCGCTTAGATAGCCGACAAGGCCAAGAAAATTGCGGTCAGACAGAAGCCGCTTGGGATAAATATGGGTGAGGAAATAAGCGCAAATGTCGATTCTATATGATGAAGGCCAACAGGCGATCGCCATTGAATCGCGCCGCATATTGGAAGCGCGGATGGACAAGGACGCATTGTTGCCGCTGCTCGGGACGACGGGCCAATATCATGCAGGATTTTGGACCATCGCGAAAGAACAAGGCTGGACTGCGCTGGCCTTGCCCGAAGCTTTTGGCGGCCTCGGCCTCGGCCTGATCGAACTTGGCCTCATCGCGCATCAGGCAGGACGCACGCTCAGCGGCGCGCCATTCCTCACCTCCAGCTTTGGCGTCTCCCGGGCCATCGCGCTTTACGGTTCGGATGCGCAAAAGGCGCGGTGGCTGCCCGGTCTTGCCAGCGGCGAGACAATCGGTGCGGTCGCCATCGCCGCTGGCGCGGACGCCCTGCCCCGCGCGCCCATGGCGCGCTTCGCCAGTGGCCGGATTGACGGCGCACAGACCGGCGTCATCGCAGGTCTGGCCGCCAATGTCGCGGTTGTGCTGGCGAGCGGGCCCGATGGCCCGCTGCTCGCTTTGGTGGATCTTGCCGATGCCGGGCGCGTCGCGGTCAATAGCTTTGACAACAGTCGCTGCATAGCTGATCTGACCTTCACCGCCCATCCGGCTGAGCCGCTTATCGCCGGACCTGGCGCGCGTAGTGCGGCGCTGCACATCCTTGCGTTGCAAGCCGTCATCACCGCCCATGAACAAACTGGCGGCGCCGAAGCCTTGATGGAAATTGCGCGCGACTATGCAATGACTCGCCGCGCCTTCGGTCAGGTCATCGGCGCGTTCCAGTCGGTCAAACACCGCATTGCCGAACTATACGCGCTTGTCGAACTGGCGCGCGCGAACTCTATTCATGCGGCATCGCGAGAGGGACAGTCCGACTTTGTCCTCGCCGCCGCTGCCGCGCGCCTATCGGCGACCGAAGCCTATGACACAGCCGCCCGCGACTGCATCCAGATTCACGGCGCCATCGGCGTCACTTGGGAAGCGGGACTACATCTTCATATGCGCCGTGCCCGCAGCCTGGCCATCGAACAGGGTAACGGATTGTTCTGGGAAGATATATTGGTTGATCAACTGGCAGGAAAAGCCGCATGAGCTCGCTCGAAGCCTATCGCGCCCGCGCCGCAGACTGGCTCGAAAGTGTCGCCCCCACCTTTGGCAAGGCAGTGCGCCGAGGCCTGTCGGTCGAAGAGGATCTGGCGCTCGGCCGCAAATATCAAAAGGCAAAATTTGACGCCGGCTTTGCCGGAATCAATTGGCCGGTCGAATTTGGCGGTCAGGGTCTGACACATATCGAAAAAGTCTGTTTTGAATCCGAAGAAATGAAGCATGGTTTTCCGAACTATTATTTCGGAATTTCGCTTGGGATGCCGGTCCCGATATTGATGCAATTTGGCAGCGACAAGGAATTCGCCAAGGAGCGGGTTCTAAAGGCGCTGCAAGGCGAAGAAATCTGGTGCCAGCTCTTCTCCGAGCCCTCGGGCGGGTCAGATCTTGCAGGCCTGCGAACCAAGGCCGAGCCCGATGGCAATGGCTGGAAGATCAACGGTCAGAAAGTCTGGACCAGCTGGGCGCAATATTGCGATTATGGCGTCATCGTCGTGCGCACCGACCCAACTGTCCCCAAGCACAAAGGCCTCACTTATTTCTGGGTCGATATGAAAGCGCCCGGCGTCACCATACGCCCGATCAAGCTCGCCGGCGGCGATAGTCACGTCAATGAAGTTTTTTTCGACGATGTCAAAATCAGCGACGATCATCGCATGTCGCCGGTCGGAGGCGGCTTTGCGGTGGCGATGGCGACACTGATGATCGAACGCTATGTCGCGACCGACAGCGCCGGTTTCGGGCCGCATCTAGACCTGTTCATCGATCTGGCCAAAGCGACTACCCTCAAGGGCCGTCCTGCGATCGAGGATGGCCGCATACGGCAACAGATCGCGCGCAACTATGCGATGCGATCGGGCTTGAATGCCATTACCGCGCGCGCGATGCTGATGATGCAGGCAGGCATGACGCCCGGGCCCGAAGGCTCGCTCAACAAGCTGGTCGCCGTACGCTCGCGCCAGAAATTATCCGAGCTCGCGATCGATCTTCAGGGCAGCGACGGTTTTGCTTATGACGAACGTGCGTCAGTGAAGGATAATTGGACCGCCAGCTGGATCAACGCTCCCACGGGCCGCATTGCCGGCGGCGCAGACGAAATGCTGCTCAATACCATCGCCGAAAAGATTCTCGGACTTCCGCAGGACCATCGTCCCGACAAGGGCGTGCCCTTCAACCAGATACCGGCCTGACCATAAGGAATCCCATCAAAGAGACGATTATATTCAAGCGAGGCAATTTCTAGACACGCGCAACCGCGGCGATCCTCGCGGGCAGCGTTTGACCGGTGATCAGTTGGAAGGCTTGGATCAGATCATTCCGGTCATCCTCTTGGCTCCCGAGCTTTCCAGGGTCGAAGCAGTATATCCTTATGCACTATGATCCTCAGCGGCCAGCCGGGCCGCACCTTGAGCGTCGGTTGCACATCGAGATTGCGCGCGACCAGTTGATCGCCGGCGCGCGCACCACCTTGCTGCGTGGATTGGCGGATAGCGCGAACGAGATCGCTTTCGCTACTGCCCCAGCCCAGTTCGGTTCCAACGCCGAGCAAGGTCGATAACGCGACGCCTTTCAGGAGCTGCCATGTGTGGCGATCGATGCGATCCGTCAGACCGGCATAGCCCTGCGTGTCGGCGGTTGGCACATTGTCGATGCGGATCGATGCGCCATCTGGCAGGATGATCCGCTGCCAGACGACAAGAGCGCGGCTCTGTCCGAAGGCCACGACATTGTCATAACCGCCGATCAGTCGCGAGCCCTGCGGGATGAGCAAGGTCCGTCCGGTTACGCTGTCATAGGCATTTTGGGTGACCTGTGCCGTCACCATCCCCGGAAGATCGGAGTTCAAGCCCGTGATCAGGCTTGCAGCAATAATGCTATAGGTCGTCGCCACAGGCGCTACCGCGCGTGCCGCCCCCCAAATATGGTTGCGCTGCCACAGCCGAGCATCGCGAAGCGCGCTGCCGACGCGTTTCAGCATGGCCGCCACCGTCCGGCGCTTCCGCGCTGCAGCGTCTTTGCCGCCAAGCCAAGATAATGAGCGATTTGGTCGCGAACAAAGATGGCGTCTTTCGATTCCTTGATCATGACAGCCCCCGTTGCATGGTGCAGCATCATCCCGCGTGACGCGTTATCCATGACCCGGCGCCGCCATCGACGGGAGGGTCGAATATGACCCATGCTATATTCGACCCTCCCGAGAGGCTTGCATCGATGTTCTCTTTATGTTCTATCTTCCTTGGCCGCCTCCTCGGCGGCGATTCGAAAGCGATGGAGAAGAAAATTGCAGCATGATGTGCGGCTGCGCGCGGCCGCGCGCGCAATTTACGAGCTTTGCTATCCGAGCGAAGAATGGGCTCCGCTAAACTTTGAAGAAGCCGAGCGCTGCCGGACCATCCATTATCGTCAGGCGGTGGGTGCCGCACTCGAAGCGCGTGCAGCACTTTCTACGCCGGTTCAGCCCGAGCTATTCGAACTGTGCTGAGTGAATTTCAGCTCGCCATCGGAAAGATCCACCGTTCGCTATAGTTTTTTCCCAAACCGGATTGGTTTCATTTGACGCTTGCTCCCCAATATTTGGCGGGGGTGGCGCCGTGTCGAACTGGGTACACAATCAGCGCTTGCTACCAAGCGCATAGATTGCGAGAATCTGCGCATGCAAAAAGACGTCGACCATCTTCCAACGGTGCAACGAGACGAGTTGGCGCAAATTCGGCAGACTTTGCTCGACGAATTTGCAGTGGCCATCTCGCGCGCGACCCAGCCGTGGAAGAAGAATGGCAATATCCACAAAATCATACTTTTCGGTAGCTACGCGCGGGAAGACTGGGTCGACGAAGCGACGAACGGCTATCAATCGGATTTCGATATTCTCGTCATCGTGAGCCACAAGGATCTCACCGACGTCGCTGAATATTGGTACATTGCAGAAGACAAGATCCAGCGGGACGCGGCTATCGCGCGGCCGGTAAATATCATCGTCCATACATTGGAAGAGGTGAACCGCGGGCTCACACGCGGAGAATATTTTTGGGTCGACATCGCGCGCGATGGCATTGTGCTTTACGAACTGCCCGGCGTTGAGCTCGCGCCGCCCAAGCCGCTGACAGCCGCCGACGCCTATGAAATGGCTAGCGCCTATTTTCTGAACTGGTCGAGCAGGATGTGACCGCTGGACTGGCGGCTTGAGTGTCACTGTCCGAATCAAATCTGACGCAAGGGACACAAAAATACGCGGCGTTCAATCTTCATCAGGCCGCAGAAACGGCTTATGCGTGCTTCCTCCTCGTCACGAACTCAATATGTCCCGCGGTCGCATAATCTCAAGTTCCTGCGCTCGCTCGCCGAAGACAAGGAACCGCGCCTCGTTGAAAGTTGGCCTCGCGCCACAAAGCTGGATCGGCGCCGGTTCGAACTCGCAAAAAGAGCCTATGTCGAAGCCAGATATTCGAGCAATTTCGAGATAAGCAACGAGGATCTTTTGGCTATCACTGATGCGGTGAGATCCCTTCGCGATGCGGTCGAGGCCGTGTCGCGCGAATGGCTCGATGCGCTGCGCGAAAAGGCCGGCATTTAGTCTTACAAAATTCGCTCCGAAGTTGCCGCGCTTTTCCATTATTCGGCCGTCAAGAATTTGGAAAGCAAGGCTCGATAAAGTGATGGAATGACTTGGCGTGCAATTTTTATCCTCATTTTAGCGCTCGCACCGGCAGCGCTTGCTGCCCAAGAGGTGAGCGGCCCCGCACGGGTGGTCGATGGCGACACACTGGATCTGACAGGGCTTGCCGTTCGCCTTCTCGGTATCGACGCTCCTGAACATGCGCAGACATGCCGCCGCGCAAATCAAAACTGGGCATGCGGCAAGGACGCCGCAGCAAAGCTTGCGACACTTACTGCCGGAAAGACGGTGCGCTGCGAGCAACAGTCTACCGACTCATACGGACGCATTGTCGCGCGCTGCTTTGTTGATGGTCGCGACCTTGGGCAGGATCTGGTCGATGCAGGGCTCGCAGTCGCGCTGCCCGATTTCAGCGACCGCTATATCGCAGCCGAAGCGCGTGCGCGTACGGGTCATGTCGGAATCTGGGATTCCGAATTTGAGCGCCCGTCGGATTATCGCGTCCACCACCCAGATAAACCGTCCAGGCACCGCCAAGCGAGTGAACGCGTAACGACTGCTCCTGCCTATCGCATAAACCCCGTCTTCTATCGCAATTGCAGCGAGGCGCGTGCCGCTGGCGCTGCGCCAATTTACAGGGGACAACCCGGCTACCGCAGCGAGATGGACGGCGACGGCGACGGGATCGCCTGCGAACCCTATAACGGACGTCGCTAACGCCAGGATTATAGTCCGGTTCGCGGCCACAAACGGACCTAACTACATCCAAAATTGACATTATCTTGAAGTCGCACTTGCCCTCGCCGCTCGCGCAGCTATGCTAAAACTGTATCGGGCGAAAAGGCGCGCGATGCCGGGGCGTGAGAACCCCGCTTGGGACGAAATCACTTTCAGCCATCCCTGCCGGGTGGCCACCGCGCATGTCCAAGCCCAAGGGCCAAAGGCGGCGGCGCATATCTCAAGTATGTTCTCAACGCCCGGCTTTGCTGGCGCCTTTCTGCCTCGGTCAGAAAGGCAAAGCGCATGGATTTTGACGAGAGCGAGACTAGGTCTAGGCGTGGGCATAGCGCGAATGATCCACTACCGCCCGACGAATGGGTAGGCTTTCGCCGTACCGCCCAGGTCGAAGCCCTTTATGCCGCCCATGCGCCGCAACTGGCGCGCTTTTTCCGTCGCCGCGCACGTGCGCAGGACATTGCCGACCTTGTGCAGGAATGTTTTCGCCGCCTCGTCTCCACCAAGGGCCATGCCCCACTGCTCATCGAGCAGCCCGCGGGATATTTGGCCCGTACCGCACGCAACCTCCTCGCCGAACGGGCGCGCCGGGACACGCGCCACAGACAATCAGATCATCATATGTACGAAGAGGGTGAAATTGAAGGTCCCGATCCCCACCACGCTCTTGAGGCACGCGACGCCATCCGCCGTGTCGAGGAGGCACTTGCGCGTCTCAAGCCCCGGACCCGTGAAATATTCCTGATGCACAGGTTCGACGGCCTGCGTTATGAGGAGATTGCGGCAATGAAGGGACTCAGTGTCAAAGGCGTGGAAAAGCAAATAGCCAAAGCATTGATTACAATCCGGCGCGCACGGAGCGGACGCCGTTGAGCCGCGAGCGCGAAGCAGCCCATTGGGTGGCATGCATGCACGGCCCCGCCACCGAGCGCGAGCGTCATTCTTTCAAGACATGGATGCAAGATCCAGCCAATGCTGCCGCTTATGCGCTGGCTGAAGAAGATATGGCATTTTCAGGGGAAGCTTCGCGATCGCGCATAGTAGCGCTGGCGGAGCCCGTGCGTCGCAAGGCCCTTTTGTCCCGCTGGGCAATTGCGACCGTTGCCGGCTTGGCTCTCACTACCGCTTTTGCAGGCTATATGTACCAACGGTCCGCTGAAACCGTCATCGCCGATAGAGAAATAGCAAGCCGCGACTTATATCTTGAAGATGGAACGAAGGTGACGCTCTTGAAGGGGGCTCACATCACCTCCTCCTTTAGTTCTACTGAAAGGCGGATTCATATGGCCGGCGGCTGGGCGCGTTTCACGGTTGCCCATGACGCCGATCGCCCTTTCCAGGTCATTGCCGGCGATTCTGAAACCACGGCACTTGGCACAATATTCGAGGTCGATCTGCGCAAGCCAGAACCGCGTATCCAGTTGATCAAGGGATCGGTTGAGGTGCGCGGAATCGGACAAAGCAAGGGCACGCTTCGTCTGCTGCCTGGCGAAGCTGCTGAGATCAGAAACCGGCAACCGACGCGCGTTCAACCGACGCATCCGCTACAGACTGAGACGGATACTGTGTCGAATAAGCAGGTTGCAGGCTCGCAGCTAACTACCATGCTCGTTGCAGATGGCTTGCCTCTCGGCGCCGTGATCAACGAAGCGAACCGGGTCAATGCAAAGCCAGTTCGGCTCGACGATCCTGCACTGGCTTCGCTCCAAGTTAGCGGACGCTTCGATATTGCCGACGCATTAGCACTCGCGCGCAAGCTCGCCTCCGCGCTCCATCTCTCCGTCACTGAAACCGACGATGCAATCTGGCTAAGCCCGCCTGAGAAAAAATCGGGGGGATAGTTTCCCACCGTCATCTGCCCCCCCGAGACGGTCATAACGACCGCCAGGGAGAGAAAGATGAGACTTAACAGAATTACCGCAATATTGTTCGCCAGCGCATCAGCAGCCGCACTGCAGGTCCCGGTCGCACAGGCGCAGACAAAAATACAGGACTATGGCATCAAGTCGCAGCCGCTCGCTGACGCGTTGCGGAAATTCTCAGAAATATCTGGTCGCGAAGTGGTAGCTCCCGACGCCAATCTCGATGGAAAACAAAGTCCTGGCGCGCACGGAAGCCTGTCTCCTGACGAGGCCATTCACGAGATACTCTCGAATACCGGTCTCGAGGTTTCCATCGTCGACAATGCCTATGTCGTCCACTTGTCCAACAGCAAAGAAAATGTGAGAACAGAGTCGACCGACGACATTGTCGTCACCGGAACGCGCATCCGCGGGGTAGCGCCTGCAGGTTCACCACTTGTCACCATTGATCGCGCAGATATCGAGAAAAGCGGCATAGGGTCTGTCCAGCAGTTGCTACAAACTTTGCCACAAGCATTTGGTGGTGGTCCCAACGAAACGACACTCGGCGCCACGACCCGCAATGGTGCCGGAACCGATGGCACCTATGCCTCGAGTATAAATCTTCGCGGCCTTGGACCATCCTCGACTCTCGTTCTGATCGACGGAATAAGACCTGCCCTCGGGGGGTTGGGAGGAGTATTTGCTGATATTTCTCTGATCCCCGTCAATGCCATCGAACGGGTGGAGATCCTGACCGACGGGGCTTCAGCTATATATGGGGCAGATGCAGTGGCAGGTGTGGTCAATCTGCGTCTGCGCAATCAGTTCGAAGGTGCCGAGACGATTCTACGCTTCGGCACGGCTGATGGTGACATGAACACTATACAATTTAGTCAGATTGTTGGGAAAAAATGGAACGCTGGCCAATTCGTTCTCGCCTATCAATATTCAGATCGTGGCTCGCTCGCTGCAGCTGACCGCAATTTCGCGCGTGAGGATCTCCGACAATTTGGTGGCCCCGATTATCGATCTCGATTTGCGGTACCAGGAACCATTATCGCAGCAGATGGTCAAAGCTTCGCCATACCGAACGGCCAGGATGGCCGCGCCCTCCAACCTATCGACCTTGTAGCCGGAACAAAAAACCTACGCGATATGCGCGCTGCGAGTGATCTCTTGCCGCACCAGCGCACGCATAGCGTTTATGCGGCAGGTGAATTGCTGATCACTGACAATCTAAGCTGGCAAGCAAATCTTCTCGCTTCTCAGCGCCGATATCGCAAAATCGGCCTTAGTGATGCGCTGAGCCCCACGCGCGTACCAGTGACGAATCCCTTTTATGTTGATCCTATCGGAACGGGACAACCCGTGACCGTCAACTACAGCTTCGTGAACGACCTCGGTCCACAGATTAACACTGGCTGGGTTCGGGGCCTGACGGCATCAACGGACCTCGAACAGAGCCTAGGACAATGGAAACTCCAATTCGGCGGATCTTATGGTCGCCAGAAAGGTCGCGCTGATAATCTCAACATGCCGAACCGGATCAGACTCGCCGCCGCGCTAGCGGATACTGACCCTGACACTGCCTTCAATGTCTTTGGAGACGGGAGCGCAAACAATCCCGCGACCATTGCCTCAATCCGGGGCAGTCTTTCGGCGATTGATGCCTATACAAGCTGGTCAATGTCTCTTCGCGCCGATGGTCCTCTGATGCGTCTCCCGGCCGACGATATCAGGCTCGCAATCGGTGCCGAATTTCGCCGTGAACAATATCAATCTGCGACGATCAACGATCTGACACGAGCCACGGCGACGCGCACGGAGCTTTCCGGACTCCCTGGACCGCGCAATGTTCGCTCGGCTTATGCTGAATTGCTCGTACCGATCTTTGGCCCCAACAATGCCGAAAAGGGCTTGCATCGACTTGTGCTGTCCCTCGCAGGCCGCATCGAAGATTATAATGATGTTGGAAGAACCACAAATCCCAAGCTTGGCCTCAGCTGGGAGCCGCTCCCAGGACTGGCGTTGCGCGGATCTTACGGCACATCTTTTCGAGCGCCGGCTTTTGACGAACTGATCGGACCTTCGGTATCGCTCTATACAACACTGCAAGTACCTGATCCCGCTGCACCAACCGGCGTTTCTAATGTCCTAGCCCTTTTCGGCTATGCACCCGGAATAAAGCCCGAAAAGGCCACCACATGGACGGCAGGCGTCGATATTAAACCACCGGCAATTCCGAAATTTAAAGCCTCACTCACTTACTATAATGTCGATTATCGAGACCGTATCGGTACGGCGAGCGAGGACTATGCCCGATTTCTCACGCGACGCGACATTTTCTCAGGCGTCATAACGGATAACCCATCCCCACAAACTCTCGCTTATTATTTCGGATTTCCAACATTCAGCAATCCTCTTGGGCTCGCTCCGACAGATATTGTTGCCATTCTAGATGGCCAGATACGCAATCTTTCCGCTGAACATCAGACAGGATTTGATTTCGACCTTGGCTATACCCTGCCGCTAGCCAATGGAACGCTCGACCTTGATCTTGCCGGGAGTCATATTTTCAAGATTGACCGGCAGCTCACACCAGGAGCGCCTGCGAGCGACGTTGTTGGCACTTTCGCCAATCCCGTCAAATGGCGGCTACGCGGGCAAGTTGGTTGGTCGAAAGATGGCTTCTCGGCGACAGCCCATGTCAATTACAGCAGCGGATATCTAAACCAAGTTGTGACGCCAGCCGAAACGGTTTCCGGATGGACGACAGTCGACATCAATTTGTCGCAGAAAATTGGTTCTGTCGAAAACAGTCACGGACTTCGACTAGGTCTCAGCATCCTGAATCTCTTCGATGCCGATCCTCCCTATATGAACAATAAGACCAATACCTCGGCGCTCGCCTACGACCCCGAGAAGGCGAGCCCAACAGGCCGGGTCATCGCATTGCAGGCAACAGCCCAATGGTAAGACATTTTATTTGGGCGGCGTCATTCTTCGCTGCTATCACGCCGGCGCTTTGCCAGACGAGCCCCCGAGAACTGGTTGAGATGACAGATATTTCAGGGCTTACGGTCTCTCCCGACGGTCGCTGGCTAGCCTATCGCCTCGAACGCCCTTCCGTCCTGACCGGCACAATCAATGTAAGTTGGTATCTTGTGGCTACCGATGCCAGCGCAGCACCCACTCGTATCGGCGATGCCGGAATTGCGAGTTGGAACGGCACCGGCATCGTCGACCCCGGTGAAGCTCGCTGGGACCCCAATAGCAAGAGGCTCATTGTCCGCGCGCTGATTGATGGAGCGGTAGGTCTTTGGGAAGCTCGACCAGAGCATACCGGTCTCAAGCCCGCAGTCGTTATCGACAGCAATATCGAACGCTTCGCCATCGCCGCTGACGGGGCCATCATCTATGAAGCAGGACCGTCACGCGCCGCTGTTGTCCGCGCCGAGAAGTTTGAGCGAGACCATGGCATTTTGTTCGATAGCAGCGTCGACCTTGCCCAATCCCAATATCACGGCGCAATTATCGCCGGTCGGCCGGCGAGCGAACGTCTAAACGGCGATTGGTTTGATCGCGAACCACTGCTCGCGAAGGCCAAGCGGACTATATATATTCGTCAGAACACATCGCACGACCGTATTGCAACGAAGGCGGAAGCCGACTTATTGGCCGAGGTGCAAGCACCGCTTCCCGACGAGGCTCGCGTAGCACTGTCAAAAGCTGGAATTTGTGTTGATGAAGGCGCTTGCCCTTCATTTTCAGCAGCGCGACTATGGTCGCATGTTCCGCTCGGCAATGGGAGCATTGCGATAACGACGCACGACGACCTCATGCGACAGAGCATTACGCTATGGAATCCGAAGTCCGGGCATTTGCGCAAAATCGTTGACGCCAAGGGAATGCTCAATGGCGGACATGACGAACGTTCGCTGTGCAGTGCCAATCTGGATGCACTCTTTTGCGTCCAGGAGAGTGCGGCGAGTCCTCCACAGCTTGTGCGGGTGCCCCTCAACGGCGATCCAGTTCAGATACTTGCCGACCCTAATCCAATTCCTGCCCGCGATGGTTTGCTCACAGAAGCAATCACATGGCAGGTCGGCGACAGCCGTGCGTCGGGTTGGCTCATCCACCCGAAGGTCCCCGGACGGCTGCCGCTATTTGTCACCTATTATCGCTGCAATGGCTATATGCGCGGCGGAGTCGGCGATGAATGGCCACTACGAGCTCTGGCTGCACATGGAATCGCCGCCCTTTGCATCAATAGCTTACCGCTACCCGGCCCATCCGCCGTAGCTCGCTATAACCTTGGTCTCAAGGCCGTACGTGCGGCGATCTCCCATCTCAAGAATCGCGGTCTTATCGACCCCACTCGCGTTGGAATGGGTGGGCTAAGTTTTGGGAGTGAAGTTGCAATGTGGACCGCGACCCATAGCAAGCTTCTCAAAGCAGTCTCCATCGCATCGGTGCAGGCTGAACCCGCATATTACTGGTTCAACGCAGGTATCGGACGTCAATTTTTTCGAAACAATCTTGAGAAGTACTGGGGTCTTGGCCCACCCGATACAGATATGGATGATTGGCGTCGATTGTCGTCCGCACTCAACGTGGCGAAGATCAGCGCACCGGTTCTGATGCAGCTTCCCGAACAGGAAGCTCGACTTTCACCTGAGCTCGAAGCGCGCTTAACAACAGCAAGAAAGGGCGAAGTTTATATATTCCCGTTCGCCCCGCACATTAAAGTGGATCCTCGACAGAAGCTTGCTGCTTATGAACGTAACCTCGACTGGTTCCGCTATTGGTTGCAAAATTACATCGACCCCGACCAGGACAAGGCGTCGCAATATGCCCGCTGGTCTAAAATCGACAATGTTCAATGACTATTGTCTAGCGAGGCAATCCAAAGCTCAATATCCGCAAGTTCGAGAAGCCGGAAATAATCATAATTTCCCTCGATACTGCCGCGCGCGAAATAGTCTTCGATCTTGCGACGGTCGAGGAGCCCGTCGCGCGCCAATTGGCCTTCAAGCAACAGTGGCGCCAGCAGGCCGCGCTGCGCAAGAAAGGCGTCAGCGCACATCGTTTCAAGCCGCCCCTTATTCCGACGCCACACCACCATCGCAGGGAGACGCGCGGCGAATGCCTGACGCGCTACTGCACGGTCGCGCCCGCCGGCAATCCATTCCCAACTTGGGATGGACAAACAAAGCTCGACAAGTGGTTGCGAGAGCAACGGTGCCACCATATCGCGATCATACCAACGCCCGGGTCGGTCCAGAAAATCAATGATCCGCTGAAGGGCCTGAACATGACAGAATCTTGCCGAGCAGCTTATGGTCGGTTCGTTCATCCCATGGATGCGGAAGCGGCCCATCCGGCAAAGCGGAATTTTCTACATAATCATCGTCGCGCGGCCAGCGACCGTCGGGCCGATTGCGCCTCATGCGGTGCATTGCACGCGCGGCATGCCAGAGCGTCATGTTGCAGAGGCGTGCGGCGTCACGCAGCGTCCGGTAGCTCGATGCACAGGGTCCCAATGCCTCGTAACTGTCGAGAACAGGAACAAGTGACCGCGTAAGGGCGAAAACATTGTCTCCCCCTATGCCGCTGAAAATGCTGTGTGCACCACCGACATTTGTCGCATCGCCGAGCGCCCGATCGATCCCGGCGAGCACACTATAGGTCGCCGGTCGGGGGTTAGGGAAGCAGGGTCCGGTCAATAAATCTACCGATCCATCGTCGTGAACGCTTTCAATAAGCGAAACTCCGCATTGGCTTGCAACCGCACGAGCATAATGTCTTTCATCGCCGTCCGGACTTGCTGTGGCGACATTTGCCGCGGAAAAATCTCTTCGCGTTACCGATAGCGCTGCTGCGAGAATTGAGCTGTCAAGGCCGCCAGACAATTCAATCATGATCTCTGGTCGACCAGCAGACCATGCAGAAACACAGTCGATCACCTTTTCTTCCAGCTTCCTAGTGCTTGCCTCCACTGAGGATTTGGCCTGCGACGTAAAAGTCCAAGGGGACCAAAATGTCTGGATTGCGCAGCCTTCGGACGTCTGGCGAAGTGAGGTTCCAGACAAAAGTTCAAAAACGCCGGCGAGGCCAGTACGCGCCGATCGAAAATTATTATAGGCGAGAAGGTAGCGCACAAAATCCATATCTACGGCGAGTGAGATGCCCAGACCGAGAACGAGCTCAAGATGCGAAAAGAAGATGAGATCCCGACCAGCCGCAAGCCAATAAAGGGGCATACCGGTCAGTGCTGCGCGTTTGATGTACAATCCGGTTCCGTCAGCGACTGAAAAGGAAAGAAAATTTCCCCAAGCGCCGTCCGTTATCGTAGTCCCTCCCGGTCTGAATATGTCGCCCACAATGATGTGCGAACCAGTGCGCGTCACCGCCAGTCCTGCACCCACAAACAGCTTCAGACCCGGATCTGATTCCACAGCCTTCAACTGATGATGCCGCGCCTCCAAAGCGATTCTCTCAGAATAGCTTCCCGATCCCGCACATCCAAGAACGCCCCTCTGCATCAGATGAGCATGATGGGAGTAAAATTGCGGGCATCCTCCGCCGTACCGGTGAGGACGACTGTCGATGACTGAAGCCAGCAATGAGCAGCAAAAGGGGTAAGCCGCACACCGAAGATGAGATTTGGAGACATGTTCTGCGCAACCAAAAGCCGGAACAAAGCTAATGAGTCGATCAGGCATTTGGGGGTAAGAGGCACCAGAAGACGAGCCATTGCATATGCGGCGGCCAGATCTACGAGCCCCTGTTCATTGTCTGACACGTCGCGATGAAGCTTTGAATATTTCAGTGCCGAAACAGTTTTAGCGAGTCGACCACTCTGCATGGCCCCTCTGGCCCAATACAGATGACGAAATGCAGCAATAGTCATCTGAAAACCTGGCCGCTCCATTGGGAGCGCACTCAAGTCAGACGTAGGCACATTTGCGGACACGGCCTCAAGTTTTGTTTCACAGTCGCACCGGTCGATGAGTCCGGTCGCAATCAGGCCCGTCATGGAATCGCTGTCATTTGGTTCGCCTGACACGAGCCTGTCAAAGGCGCTGCGAATTCCATTGCCCAATGCAACATAGCGATCTCGATTTAGGTCAAGAAATATGAGCTTCTCACCCACCCGACAAAATGAGACGCCAGGCGCCAATGTCCACCCCATGGTATAATCCTTAATCCGGGTGTCTGTCGAAGGCAGACACCCGGTCACTTGGGTCAGTCGCGATTGATGCCAGCAGGCAGATCTCTGCCGCCCACTTCAATCGGCGCGCCAAAATTTCCCAAAGTGTCTGAGCTGACAATGCCCAGTTCTTCGATGCCGTCTTCGGCGATATCATTGTGGTCCATGGGACCCTCCTTTGCTGTGCCGCAAAATTACGGCGTCATTGAAGCTAGGCGCCCCGCAGCAGATAGGAATTTTATACAGTTGCTATCGTCCGAATATTATCCAAGCGGCTGCGTGCGCGGTCGCAGCTCGATCGCAAGCCGCCCGACCTGCGCACAGCGACGGCGATGAAAGCTGGTCATGGCGCGCCGCAGGTCGGCCCATCTTGCATCGCAAAAATCCCGCTCCATCGCCGCAACCGCGTCGAGCGCGCCCGGGTCAGTCTTGCATTCGGCCGGACGGATCGCACGACTGCGATCGGTCATATTGGCGATCGCCAATCGAATTTCCCGATTGTCCGATACGAGCGCAATGGCGCGAAGCAACCGTGTAAGGCGCGCGCCATATTCATCGCCGTCGGAACCGCTGACCGGCGCATCGAGCCCGGCGGGCGGATTGACGGGAGCGTGCAGCGACTGTCCGATCAGCCAGCGTGACCAACAATAAAGGTCATGCAAGTCAACCTCGGCGAGAAGCGGGAGCCGAAATCCTTCCTGATGCCAGCTGTCGACGAGCCGTTCCCCGCTAAGCCGATGCAGCGCATCGCGCACCGGGGTTGCGCTTGCTGCAAGGTCATCGGCGAGCCGTGCGGGGTCAAGCCGCTCGCCTGGCGCGAAATCTCCCGCCATGATGCGCTCCTTGAGGTCAAAGTAAACGCGTTCCATCGTGGCACCCGGGCTCATGATGACAGATGCCCCGCCTGTGCCACGGCATTGCTGCGCGACATGATCCGCCAGCATCGACGCCTGTTCGGGGCGCAAGGCATCGATAGCCGCCAACGGCTCATCGGGGTAACCGTCAAAGAGGAGCGAGGGACATTGTCCCTCAAAATTGCCCAGATTGGGGCGATGTTGGGCATAGCCGACTAACGCTGCGAGGTCGGGCGAGAAGCGCCGAGCAATATGCGGCGGATAAGCCAGATATTGGTTTTCATAGGTTTTAAGCCAGCCGAGGCAGTAGCTGATAATGATCGCGCGCCGATCCCTGGCACTATGATTACTGCCTGCGCCATGGAGCGTCGAACCCAGAAAAAGGATCGCGTCACCGGGCTCGGCAATGGCCACGACCGGCTCGCCATCTGGCTCGGTATCATGCGCCGCTGCTCCATGGCTTCTAGGCCAAATCCGTGTCGCACCATTGCGGCACGTAAAGGGCGTGAGCGGCCACATCACGTTGAGTAGATATTCAACTCGGCCCGTCTCGCCGGCCCACATGTCCTGGTCACGGTGCGGAAATTGCGCCAAAGCGCCCGGATGAATTGCTATGGCCTGGGTGAGATTGAGCTGTATCCGATCGCAATAAGGCCCAAGGATCGATTCCGCATGCCCGCGAATTTCAGGGTGCATTACCAAGTCAGCGGCCGTAGGCGACCGCAAGAGAAGACGACCAAATCGCTTGGTTCGCTCACCATAAAAGCCGCCTTCACAAAAAGGGGTTGTTTTGAAGCGCAGATCGAGATCGGCATCTAGCTGCGCGATCATCGGAGGCGGCACGGCGGAGCGAAGAATAGTGAATCCGGTGCGTTTCAGTTCCTCGGTTGCACAGCAAGTGCCCGATGGAGTTATGGCTCTATTATATACCGTCATGGTTGCGCCCTCCTCAAGCCGCCCGTGCGGGATGCATGGCGAAGACAGGTTCGGCTACAATGCCGGCGTCGGCGAGACATGCGAGAGTTTGATCGTCGATCTCGATCCTCAACGCAGTGAGGAGGCGTCCGTCGCACTCACGCGGCGCGCCCAGCGCGCGGCACGCCCATCCAAATGTCCTTATTTGGCTGAACCAACCCCATTCCGCGACACCGGTATAGATACGGACGGCATTGGCGCGTGCGAATTCTACCAGGCCAATGAGGAGCCTGTCCCGCGCTTCGCGGCGGCGACGCGCACCGATGCCCGGCGAGAGGCAAAAGCGGGTAATTTCGATGATATCGCGGCCGCGAGGGACCGCGCCTTCGCAAAGCTCGGGATAAAGACTATCGAGAAGCGCGGGCCGTGTCGTGGCTAACAATCTTGCCGAGGCAAGGTGGCGCCGCTGATTGTCAGTGACGATGAGATATGTAGCAGCACCGTCATCGAACTGGTCGACCTCAAAGCGTCCGGCAAGCACCGGAACGTCCCATTTGAGCATATCGACAAAAACTTGTTTGCGCGCCTCGAACATGGAGCGCAGCGCAACATGCTCCTGCGCGCGATTGGACTGATTGACGATGATGACCATATTCTGTCTCCCTTTGCGGTAATGAGACAGATCAACTGGACGCCCATTGCCGGGTGCGCCATTCCAAGAAATGAGGGTGTCAGCGCTTTGCAATATCGCCGAACGATAGCGCGCCGTCGAACAGCGCCTGGATCGTCAGACTAACTCGTGTACCGGCATCATAGCGCTGCCGCGCGTTGCGCAAATGCTCGATCACAGTGACATGGCGGACACCCAAAATGCGGGATATCTCCCAATCGGTTTTACCGCGCGCGACCCACAGCACACATTCGCGTTGGCGATCGGTAAGACGGGGCTTGTCGCGAACCGCCGGAGACGAGAGCCGGCGGGCTGCCTCAAACGCAAAACTTCCAATCATCTGGGCAAAGGGCAAAGCTTCTGGCGCTGCGACTTTGCCATAATCCCACGCAAAGGAACATGACCCATGAGCCTCGCCTGGTACATGTGCGGGGATCGTAAGACCGTCCCCAATGCCAAACCCTTCTGCGCGAGAAAATATTTCAAGATCAGCCGGCACAACCGAGGTAAATCTGCCGATATCATGCCAAATAAAACCGGCAGCGGTGCGCTGACTGGCGCGGTGAACGGGGTCAAAAAGACCAAGACTGCGCGAGTCAAACCAATGCGCCCATTCTGCCGGATAGTTATGAAGTCTAACGCCCATATCAGGTGCAACAAGGAAATCGACATGGTGGCTGAGCGCGAAATAGCGGCTCCCCATATATTCGCATGCTTCCTGCAAGACATCCGCCAGCGCTCCCCGCTTGTCGACTTGCATGATCTTAGCGGCAAGCTGCTGCGCCTCGTTGAGCGTCGCCATCAATATTGCTACGGACCCAATGCGCGCCCTCAAGCCGCTACATTTAGGTTCCGTCCCCCTCATTGGTTCTGAAACGGAATGGCCCTCTCAAAAAAGCACCGCACCAGAGATGAAAGATCGCACCGCACTATGTCGCTACTCTAAATAAATTCGCATCATTACCACGAACCGTTTGAAATAATTCAGCAATTATCTTACTATTTCCCTAAATGTCAAAACATGACTTTTGCCCTTGCCCATCTGAGCCGGAGATCTGGCGAAATGCGATAAATTATAAATCGCTCCTTATTGCCGACCGGCGCTGCTTCGCCTGGGAGTGGCTGCGCCGAACCGACACATATCGCGCCGCCTACCGCGATAAGAACTTGTCTCCATCCGCATTCGGTTTGCTGGGTTATGAAGACCCGACCCTTGCCACCCCAAAAGCACGACCGATCTGGTCGCCCGATATCGATGCAAAAGTGCTCGCGAGCCGCGCCAACGAAAAGCTTCGCGCCAATGGCGACATGCTCGACATCCGCACCTAGGCAAATTTTGCATCGGTCAAAGTCGATGACACCCAATCTGAGCACTGGCTCCTCACGGATGGGCACTGGACCGTCCGCCTCGACCTCCACGACGGAACGCTGCTTGGCGGACCTTTGCTGCTCGAGCATCATATGCACGGATTTAAAAGTGCAGATGCCAAAATGAATACGCTTCGCCAGCTCGCCGCGCTTGCAGAGATTGGCGCCATGCCGCCTTCTTTGACACCGCGCGAGTTCGCGCGCTTCGCGCTGGATATTCGAACTTCGCACCGCCGATGCTTTGGCGTCACATGCCACGCAGCAAGATATGGCGCGCGCATATTATGGTGATGCGATTGCCAAAGAGCAGTGGCGCATCGAAAGCGGAACCTATCGTTTGCGCGTCCGGCGCCTCGTACGCGCCGCCAGAGCGCATCTTGCCGATCCTTTCAGCGGCCCTTGGTTTCGATGACGGAGCGATTCTTGCATAAAGTTTTGGCTGACCAACCATGCCTCCATGTTGACGCTTTGATCGGCCTTTATGACCTTGGCGTACATTCCTCATAACTTTTGGCAAAGGCAAGGGTTTGGACTGCCTCTGCCCCAGCCGCGTTCGCAAACAGGCCACATCGCGATTGCGAAGGCACTCAAGTCTTGCTAGCGGCACAGGCGTGACCTCAGGTTCCCCGGCAACGGGGATGAAAAGGGAAGTCCGGTGAGAATCCGGCGCTGCCCCCGCAACTGTCGTCGGTGAGGTGGATGCATAGATACCACTGGAGCACCATGCTCTGGGAAGGTTGCATCCTTCGTTGACCCGATGAGCCAGGAGACCTGCCCGGGCGTCGCCGTTATCTGCGCGCGGGCGGGGTGTACCGAGAGCAGGCGAGGAACCTCGCGTGACGGCTAGACCGTTACGATTGAGGGCACTTTATGAACACCAGTCTTTTGAAAACCAGCCTGTCGCTGTTGGCGCTCGCGTCCGCAAGTCCGCTTTGGGCGCAGGATCAGTCCGCAACCGCTGGCGATGATTATTCAATTACCGTCATCGGCGACCATCTCGATGCATCGCAAACCAACGCATCCTGGTCGCTGATCGACGAAGCCGATATCAAACGCGCACAGAATGGCGCGGCGTCCGACCTGCTCGAACGCCTTCCCGGCGTAAGCACGACGCGCAATGGCGGCTTGGGCAGCTTTACCGGCGTTCGTATTCGCGGCGCCGAAGCCGAACAAACGCTCGTCGTGATCGATGGCGTGCGTGTGGGCGATCCATCATCGCCAGGCGGCGGCTTTGACTTCGGGTCGCTGATGCTCGGCACGATTGATCGCATCGAAGTCTTGCGCGGGTCAAATAGCTTGCCATGGGGCAGTCAGGCGATCGGCGGCGTCGTTGCCATCAGCACGACTGGCGCTATTCCGGGCGAAATCGACCGGGCAAGCGGGCAAGTTCAGGGCGAATATGGCGCGCGCGATACGGTGCGGTTCAACGGCCAGTTGCGCCACCTCAAGCTTGGACCCACCAGCTTTGGCTTGGGCGGCGGCTATGTGCGGACCGACGGGATCAGCACTGCCGCGATCGGAACCGAACGCGATGGCTATCGCCAGTACAGCCTCAACCTCACCAACCAGACACAGATTAGCAATAGTCTGGCGCTCAGCGCTTTTGGTCTTTATTCCAACAGCCGGGTCGACCTCGACGGTTTTGGTCCCCCGACCTACATTTTTGGCGACACTGCCGAATTTCAGCGCACCCGCGAACATTATGCCGGGGTGACGCTCAAACATACGCCTGGAGACAATCATGGATCGCCGGGCTTTTCGCAGCAGCTCGGCTTCGGTCTTTCTGATATCAACCGTGACAATTATGATCCGGCGCAAGGCGCTGCACCGAGCTTTGGTGCGCGCGGTCGCAACGAACGGCTAAGCTATAGCGTCGACTGGCTGCCCTTTGGCACCGGCGGCGAACAGCAGTCAGAGGATGTACTGCGCCTACGCGCGGGCGCGGACCGCGAATGGAGCCGGTCGCAGACCAGCGATGCTTTTTCAAAAGATATAGGCCGCACCATCACCTCTTCGCTTTGGGGCATGGTCGTCGGCAAGCCGACCAACACACTCTCGCTGACCGCGGGCATTCGCTATGATCATCACCGCCAGTTCGGCGGCGCCACAACTTTTGCGCTCGACGCAGGACAGGTGCTCAGTTCGAACTGGTCGCTGCGGGCCAGCTATCGCGAAGGCTTCAAGGCGCCGACGCTGTTCCAACTCTCCGCCACGGCCTCGGCCTATGGCAATCCAGCGCTCGCCCCCGAACTCGCGCGCGCTTTCGAGATCGGCACCCGCTTTCACGGGGGCAATATCTGGTTTGTCGATATTGCCCTGTTCCGCCGCGACAGCCGCAACCTGATAGATTTTGTCAGCTGTCCGGTCGGCCCCAACCCCCAGCCTGCCATCTGCGCGACCGGCAATCGTCCCTTTGGCACATATGACAATATCAACCGCGCTCGCGCCGAAGGCATTGAAATAGAAGGTAGCTTTCGCTTCTCCGACACGTTGCGACTTGGCGCCAATGCCAGTCTGTTGACGGTTAAGGACCGAACCTCCGGATCGGCATTGCAAGGCAATCGCCTTGCCCGCCGCCCCCGCCAAAATGCCAATGTCGATCTGACCTGGTCGCCGGGCGCCAATCTGCAAGGGGCAGACCTCTCGCTGGCGGCACGCTATGCGGGGGCGAGTTTTGATGACCGCGCCAATCTGGTGCGGCTCGACAGCTATTGGTTGTTCGACATCCGCGCCCGCTATCCGGTGACGCCATCGGTCGATCTGTTCGGAAGGATCGAGAATCTATTTAACGAACATTATCAGACCGTCGCCACATACGGCACGCCGGGCCGCTCCGCCTATGTCGGACTGCGCTGGGGTTATTGATGCGCGGCGCGGCTGCTCTTGTTATTCTTCCCCTGATCGCGGGGTGTCAGCCGCGCTCCGCTTCCCCGCCTTTGGACGGCGTCGTCAGCATCGATTTTTGCGCCGACCAGATGGCGCTGGGCTTGTTACCCAAAGGCCGGATCAAGGCGGTGTCGTTTGAGGCTGACAGCGACGCGAGTTTTTCCGCCCCACGTGCGACTGGAATAGCCCGCATACGCCCACAGCTTGAAGATATTGTCCGTCTACATCCCGCTGTGGTGGTCCGCAGCTATGGCGGCGGCGCGCGACTTGACCGGCAGTTGGAAGCCATCGGCATAAGGGTCGTCCAGCTGGGCTTTCCCAACACGCTAGCCGAAGTTCGCGCAGATATGCTGCGCGTTGGCAACGCATTGGCGGCAAGTGACAAAGCAAAGGAACGGATAGCGGCATTTGACGCTCAAATTGAAAATGCGCGTGGCGCCCGGCCGAAGGTCCCCGCGCCCTCCGCCCTTTATGTCACCCCGGGCGATGTCACAACCGGTCCTGGCTCGCTTGTCGCCGAGGTGATGCGGGCAGCGGGCACGCACCCCTATCGCCGCATGCCTGGTTGGGGCAGCTTGCCGCTTGAGGAGATGGTTCGCCGACCGCCCGACATGGTGTTTCGCGCCTTTTTTGACAGTACCCGCTATCGTCAAGATCATTGGGCCGCTTCGCGCCACCCGATCACAATGATGGCGACACAAAAGGCTAGGCAAGTCGAAGTCCCCGGAAGCTGGTTGGCTTGCGGAAACTGGCTGACCGGCAATGCAGTCGACGCGCTCGCTGCAAAGAGAAAGGGAACGCATACTTCATGAGCAAATATCGCGTCCATTTTGCGCTGCTGGCATTGCTCCTTGTCATGGCTGTATCCGCGTTGGCGATCGGACCCGATGGTGTGTCGCCGGGGCTGGTAGGCGCATGGCTGCGCGGGCAAGATACGCTTGCGATCATCATCATTGAAGACATTCGTCTACCCCGGATGCTGAGCGCGGGATTTGTCGGTGCCGCGCTGGGTATGTGCGGAGCCGCCTTGCAGGCGCTGACGCGCAATCCTCTCGCCGAACCGGGAATATTGGGGGTCTCCGCCGGGGCGACATTGGGTGCCACATTGACACTTTACTTCGGCTTTGCAGCGATTTCGCCATGGATATTGCCCGCGGGCGCCATTGGCGCCTCCGGGCTGGTCACCGCGCTACTCGCATCGGCGGCGGTGCGAATGCGCGGTATGGCGAGCCTGATCCTGATCGGTGTCGGCATCTCGAGCCTTGCAGGTGCGCTGATGGCACTCATCCTTAATTTCGCTCCCAATCCCTTTTCCCTGTCGGACCTCATTAACTGGACCTTGGGATCGGTCGCCAATCGTTCGCTCGGCGACCTCGCCTTCACCCTCCCCTTCATGCTCATTGGCATGGTCATGCTGTCGACCCAGCGCCGCAACCTGTCCTTGTTGGCTATTGGGGAGGAGGCTGCCTTCGCCCACGGCCTCGATTTTCGCCGAACCCGCCTTGTTGTTGTTATCGCGACAGGGCTTGCAACGGGCGCCTCGGTGGCCTTGGCCGGTGCTGTTGGGTTCGTCGGCATCGTCGCCCCGCACGTCGTGCGCCCTTGGGTCGGCCATGACCCCGGACGCACTCTCCTGCCTTCCGCCTTTGCTGGCGCGATCATGCTGATCGCGGCTGACATGCTGGTGCGTCTGTTGCCGACAGGTACCGAGCTCAGACTGGGTGTTGTTGCCGCGTTGGCTGGTGCTCCCGTGTTCCTGCTCATTGCAATGCGCCGGGGGAATGTCCGCCATGACTGAACTGATTGGTAAAAACCTGACATTAGACACCCGCCTGTTGGACGTCAGTTTCACGCTGCAGCCCAGGAGAACTTGTTGCGATTGTGGGACCGAATGGATCAGGCAAAACGAGTCTGATGCGCATGCTCTCGGGCCTGCAAAAGCCTGACCATGGCGCGATCCTGTATGGCAATCGCCCGATCCACACATTGACGCCGCAGCAGCGAGCCCGCGCACTCGCATATCTTCCGCAACGCGTCGAAGTTGCCTGGCCGATCCGGGTGGCCGAGATGGTGGCGCTCGGCCGTTTTGCTTATGGCCCCGCGCTAACTTCTGAACACGAAATTGCGGCGCCGGTCGCTGCCGCTTTGGCACACGTTGGCGCGAGTCATTTGGCTCACCGTTCTACCGCAGAACTTTCGGGCGGCGAGTTAGCGCTATGTGCTCTGGCACGCATTTTTGCGGCACATACACCGCTCATGTTGCTCGATGAACCCGTTGCGGCGCTCGATCCTGCCCGCCAACTGTCAACGATGGCATCGCTTCGGACGAAGGTGGATGGCGGAGCCGGTGTCGCTATGGTCGCCCACGACATCAATCTCGCAGTAAAATTCGCTGACCGTATCGTTTGGATGACAAACGGGGCCATTATGGCGGAAAGCGATACAAGCCCGCAGACTACCATTGCACTAGTCGATAGGGTCTTTGGTGTAACGGCAAAACCTATCTATGATGAGATGGGGAAAATGCTCGGCTTAGCTATCACCAACTCCGAACCGAGCTGCGTACTACTGCGGTGATATCGCGCCAATATCGTAGCCGCTAATTAGCTCTTTAGCGCGGCAGAAGCGCATGGAACCGATGTTCCATCGCACATTGAACGGAGGGCAGCGCAGGGCTTTGCGGTGCACAAAGTCATACCTAAAAGCACCTGCATTCCTTAGCTGGCGCTCCGATTGCCCTTCTGCCTCTTTGCCCTTATCCATATCCTTATTTGACAATTATGCTCCAAGCTAGACGCCTACGTTGGAGTCTGTTGCAGGCAGATGACAGTGCGCAATGATCGATGAAGTTCTGCTGACTTGATGATCAGCTGGACTCCTAGGAGAAACCGGATGGAAGGATTGGGCGCAGCGCTCGAACGGACTGGCATTACGTTGGCAATCTGGGGAGCAGCCTGCCTTACCGGAATTTTTCTAGTTGTCATTCACAACGGCTCATGGCCAGGTTTCCTTGAACCGATACGACAACTATTCGCCACTAACGCTTGTGTCTCCGGAGAGTTTACCTTGATCGTCGAGTTGATCTTGTTCATCGGACCTGGAATCCTAATTCGAGTTGCAGGTGAACGTATACGAGATTCGACGTGAATTCGATTCATTGATCAAGTGGGCATGGTCAGTCCTGGAGGCGCTCTCACCACTAACCGTACGAACGGAAGGCAGTTAGAATCCTTATTTTTGGCCGTAGTATTCTGTCGGATCGCTCCTGACGCGCCATTTCTTTTATCTACACAATCAGACCGGCGAAAGTCAGTGTGGAAATCTGGTCCATCGTCAATCAAGTTGTACTCAAACACTCAATTCACAGCGGGAAAGTCAGGAAATGATAACGCCAGAGAGTTTCCGACAGCGAGATGATACATCATTCATTCGTTTGCAGAAATTTTTTGACGCACTTGGATACGGCGTGCATGGCGAGTTAGATTCGGATTATATCGTTTCCTCACAACTTTCCATCAGCCTGAAATCCAACTTTACATTTCATGGAAATGGACATCGGATCAAGCTTGAAGATGGAGCCAAAACGGGTTGGGGGGGATCAGCTCTTTACATTGTTCAATGCACTGATTTTCAGATTGTAGATCTCATTTGTGATGGCAATCGGGACAATCGCGTAACTGCAGAAGATCCTGCTCACGTTATAATTATCGACAAATGCCATCGCTGGAAATTTCATAACGTCCACGCCATAAATGGGACCTGTGATGGCTTCTACATTTCGGCTGGAACTGACGGGAATGGAAGTGGATCCGATGGCAGTATCACAATGTCTGATTGCCCCTCCGAGTGGATTCTTGAGCAATGCACGGCGCTCAACAATTATCGTCAAGGCGCCTCTATCATCGAAAGCTGTCGAGCCCAAATTAATGGGGGTCGATATGGATTAACTCACGGGCTTTGGGAATCCGGGCACGGACCCTGCGCCGGCATTGATCTAGAGCCCGACGACAAACCGGCACGACCAAGCGACCGCATCCGTGATATTCAACTATGCAATATACTTTTCGATGGAAATCAGGGGGCCGGATTGGCCATCACCCGCGTCAATGGAGTGCGGAATATCGAGGTCACAAACTGTGTTTTTGATGGAAACAAGAAGGCAGCGATCGAAAGCGTCGCCGATAATGTCCATATTATCAGGCCAAAAATTCGCAAATGGAATCAAGAACCATATGTACGACGCTCTGATGCACCGCCAAAACGCGGCGCAATTGATATCGGTTACCTCGCCGGTCCAACAAGCATCATTGATCCAAGTTTCGAAAATATTAGCAACGGCGCTTCGGAAAACAATCCATGCATCTACGTACATGGCGGCGCGGCTCCTGATATTGTCATAAGCGGAATCAGATCTGATGGCAGCGCCTCGTTCATTTGTGGCGCACATGCGCCTCGAATTGCAGTAAATTGTAGCGTAGTTGATCTCCACACTGCGGATCGGCCCTACGCGTTTGTCTTTCTTGGTGACTATGCCGTTTTTGAGGATATGACGCTGCTGGGCGTCTATCAGTGCGCTGCCTATTTCAGCGGAAAACGCCCTCGCATCAGCAACAATAGGTTTTACGTACGCGCTGCCGATCCGATAGTACCTATCATTAGTACATGGGATTCCGACGCCCCAGAACTCAACAGGAATGTTGTGGAATTTGCCATCTCGGCTTCTTCCTATGCGTTTGCGATTGGCAAAGATGCGAGCGTCCTGGGCAACAAGGTAATTAGCAGCACGAGTGCCCATGCGTTTAAGTTTGCCGGCCCACCGCGGGTTTCGTCAGGAAACTCACGCGCCCTTCCTCGAAGAGGAAAATCTAATTGAATCCGGGTTGCTTCCATCTACAAACCGCGTCATCCGCGATACTACTTTGGGGTGTAGTGGATATCGACAGTTCGCGGCTCGGGTTGAACGGACTGGAAGATTATCCTATTGCAGGGCGAGTATTTACAACACGATCCGCCTACTTCTGCACGCGGTGCTTGCTAGCATAACTGCGTGCGAATGTAGTATGTATCGTTTCAGTGGAAATATTAGCAGCATATGAAGTTCATTCATGACGAGCGATGGCGCGATTTGCGCGCGAAGTTACTTAGCTTTATTGTTGAGCGGCCGCGAATCCAGCGTCAGTTTATCGCGGTCTCGATTGATAGCGCATTATGTCTTGTCGCCGTCTGGATTGCATTTTCGCTACGACTGGGTGCTTGGGAGTTTTTCTCCCGCCCTATTGCGATATTTGCGACATTCTCTCTTGCCCTATGGTACCCTATCGCGTGGAAATCGGGTGTATATCGATCGCTAATCCGTTATTCGGGGGCGCGCACAATAGCCGATCTTGTGATTGCTTGCGGTCTGCTGATGATTCCGCTCTTTATCGTTTGCGTATTAATCCGCCTACCGGACGTACCGCGTACACTGAGTGTGCTTCACCCAATTATTTTCTTACTTCTTTTGGCGGCAAGTCGCATTGCCATCCGTTTTACACTACTCGATCTGTTAAAAGTAGTGAACGTAAATGCTCGCAGAATGCTGGTATATGGCGCCGGACGCGCTGGACAGCAACTGGCACTTTCGTTGCGCCACGAACAGCAGGTTGATCTTGTGGGCTTTGTAGATGATGACGCAAGACTTGACGGACAGAGGCTCGATGGCGTCCCAATATTTGGTGCATTTCGTTTGCACCAACTTTTGATAGACACCGATATTGACGAAGTACTGTTAGCTATCCCAAGCGCTTCTCGAACACGACGGCGCGAAATTATTGAAACGCTACAAGAAGAAAATATCTACGTCCGCTCCCTACCGAGCTTGACCAACGTGATCGACGGAAGCGTGACGGTGAACGACCTTCGCGAAATTCAGATTGAAGAGTTGCTCGGCCGCGAGGCTGTCGTTGCCAACGAGTTGTTGATGGGCAAGACGATTCTCGGAAAGGTGGTATTGGTTTCCGGCGCGGGCGGCTCAATCGGCAGTGAGTTATGTCGCCAAATTCTGCGTTGCCGCCCAGCGCGCCTAGTTTTGCTCGAACAGAGCGAATTTGCGCTCTACTCGATTGAGCAAGATCTTGTGAAGCTAATGCGGGAATTGAATATAGTCTTACCGCTCAAACTTGAACTTGCCAACACGTCGGAGAAATCTTCGATGCGACGCGTTTACAATCATCATCGGCCAGAAACTGTATTTCATGCAGCAGCCTACAAACATGTTCCGCTGGTTGAAGCAAACCCCATTTCCGGATTGCGTAATAATATTATGGGGACACTACACAGTGTCGAAGCGGCGGAAGACGTTGGCGTTGGTAATTTTACATTGATCAGCACAGACAAAGCGGTTCGACCAACAAACATTATGGGTGCCTCCAAGCGCGTTTGCGAAATAATTTTGCAGGCGCGTGCCGCACAGCCAAACACTAAAACGATTTTCAGCATGGTACGGTTCGGTAATGTACTGGGTTCAAGCGGTTCGGTCGTGCCACTTTTCAAGTCGCAAATCGCGGCGGGTGGCCCCGTCACGCTAACTCACCGGGAAATTACCCGATATTTCATGACTATTCCTGAAGCCGCGCAGCTCGTGATACAAGCAAGCGCTATGGCAAAAGGCGGCGAGGTTTTTGTGTTAGACATGGGCCAGCCCGTAAAAATCGTGGACCTTGCGCGTACAATGATCAGACTTTCCGGGCTTAGTGTGTGCGAGACTGATCACCCTGATGGAGATATTGAGATCCTAGAAACCGGACTTCGACCAGGCGAGAAGCTCTACGAAGAGCTTCTGATTGGCAATAACCCGGAACGAACGAACCACCCACGGATCATGCGCGCGAGAGAGAGGCTTCTGCCTTGGGCTAAAGTAAAGAACGCGCTGGAGCAACTAGATGCAACCATCCGTGGATCTGGCAATGCATCTATGGCCGTCAAGATCGTCAGCGAGCTGGTTCCTGAATATACCATCGATCAGACAGGGGCTGAACGCCTCGACAACAATATAGCAAGCACCTATTGAATTTACTACGCACGGCTGCTGACAACTAGAAGTTCGGCTAGCTGGGCGTGGGCAGCGAGAATTTTGCAATCGATGCACTATTCTCTTTGGCCCGTCATTTCTTGAACTTTGGATTCTTTTAATAATCTTCATGACCATCGATGCTCCATCTTCTTATGATTTCATCGTAACCGGCGCGTCGGGAAATGTGGGTAGACACCTTGTCCCTTTGCTCAGCCAGCGCGGTAAAAGGCTCCTCGTTGTCGGCCGCAATGTTCAAAAATTGCATGCTATTTTCCGAGATCTTGGCGACAACGTCACCGTGGCTAACTATCGCGAATTGTCCCAATTGCGAGCCTGCGAAACGCTGATTTATTTGGCAGTTCGCAACAATGATCGGCCAGGCTCACTCTCTGACTTCGCTGCAGTGAACGTTAATTTTTCAACATATGTGGCACGCGAGTTCGCGCGTATGAATGGCAAGCGATTTTTGAACATCTCTTCAATTCTGTCGCTAGAAGATGGCGTTTCATCGCCTTATGCGGTCAGCAAGGCGATGGGATATAGCAAGATACGCGATGAGATCGGCGAACAGCTCGACAACATTTACATTGGGTATTTTTACGATCACGGATATTTCGGCGAGAAACTCAGCCTGATCAGAGCCTTTGGTCCGACTATCGGTGGAATATTGTTCGCGATATTCAAAACGCTGAAGCCTGCAACATCGGCAGGAAGTTTGATCGACTATATCATCGATCCGACACCAAGCTCGCTATCGCCAGAGATTTTGACCGACGATATCTCGCTGTCTTTTCTCTATCGCTCGACTACACGCGCGATGGATCTTATTGTCGCGCTCGGAATCCTACTCTTTCTGTCTCCAGTTTTCATTCTGCTCTGTGTCGCAATCCGGCTCGACACCCCCGGGCCGGCAATCTTCGCGCAACGGCGTGTCGGCGCATCACAGTTGCCCTTCACCTTGTACAAGTTTCGCACAATGAAGCGAGACACTGTATCGGCCGGGACACATGATGTCAGCGCGAGTGCTGTGACGAAAGTCGGGGCATTTCTTCGCCGCAACAAGTTGGACGAACTGCCGCAGGCGATCAATTTGCTCCTTGGAAACATGACGCTGGTCGGGCCCCGCCCTTGCCTCTATTCCCAATCAGAATTGGTTGAAGCACGTCAGGCACTCGGCGTTTATGGGTTGAAGCCTGGAATAACTGGATATGCCCAAATAAGAGAAATCGACATGAGTCACCCGCACGCGCTAGCGCAGTGCGATTATAGATATATGAAACTTCAGTCGCTTATATTAAATGTCCGTATCATCATCGCGACCGCGCTCGGGCGGGGCGCTGGCGATCGGGTTGCAGAGGTGGATAAGACGTGACCTATGAAACTTGCGACAAGGACCATATTATTTTTCGTCGGTGACGCTTCATTTTTTGTGACCCATCGACTGAATTTAGTCAAAGGCGCGCTTTCCGACGGCTATGATGTCGTCGTAGCCTGCCCTGCATCGCCTGCGGTAGATGAAATCTGCGCGAGCGGCGCGAAATGGGTCGAATGGAAAATCAATCGAGGCGGCACCTCGATTATTGGCGAGCTGCTGACATTTGCTGGCGCACTCAAAATTGCACGCACCACGGCGCCCACAGTCGTCCACGCCATCGCGCTCAAATGCATCCTTCATGCCGGATTCGCATCGAAAATAATGCGAATTCCAATTGTCGGCGCGGTATCCGGGCTGGGCTATGTCTTTACGGGCGTGCCGAATGGTTCGAAAACCATCCTCCGGCATCTAATAAACCGCCTAATGAAGCTTGGGCTTAATCGCTCCAATGCAAGCTTTATATTCCAGAACCGTGACGATGCCCGCATGGTCGAATATGCAAAGCTGGACAAGGTGACTGTTCACATGATCGCGGGATCGGGTGTCGATCTAGAGAAGATAGCAATGCAACCTCATCCCGAAAGCGCAACTACCGTCATCGGGCTCCCGGCTAGATTGCTCCGCGACAAGGGCGTCTACGAATTTGTGGAGGCGGCGCGAGCGATCCGTCGACGGCGAGATCTTGACGCCCGTTTGCTGTTGATCGGAGATCCCGATCCGACCAATCCGTCATCCGTTACGCCGCATGAGATCGAGATTTGGATCGCCGAAGGAATAATTGAATGGCTTCCATACACCCGCGACATTTCCACCACGCTCGCCATGGTGCACATAGTCGCCCTCCCTTCATATCGTGAGGGCTTCCCCAAGACTATAATCGATGCGTCAGCCGCGGGGCGCGCATCTGTGACAAGCGATGTTCCGGGTTGTCGAGATGCCATCGTCAAAGGCGTGACCGGGTTATTATGCCCAGCAAAGGACGGGACCGCGCTGGCTAACGCACTTGAACTGTTGATCGTCGATCGCGACTTATGCATTGCAATGGGGCTGGCGGCCCGAAAGCATGCCGAAGCGAATTTTGATATTCACGATGTCACATCGCAGCATCTCAAAATATACAGACTTCGCAGCGCGTCTAATTAAACGTCAGTGCCTTCGCGGCTAGGGGTAGTACCGCCTTTGGCTAGAGTTGAGCATCCAACCATGCCTGGAACATCAAAATGTCCCACACATGATAATGCAGTCGGCGACGGCCGCTGCGCGTATCAGACCAGAGTTGACTGACGGCATCGGCATCGAAAAACCCTTCGCGTTTCAAGCGGTCGGATGCGAGAAGGTCGTCTGCCCATGAACGGAGTGGCCCGCGAAGCCAATGTTCAATCGGCACCCCAAAGCCCATTTTCGGTCTATCCATCATTTCTCGCGGAACATAGCGATATAGAAGTTCACGCAACGGCCATTTGGCATCCCCATTCCGCAGTTTGTAGGCCAGTGGTAGCGCTAGAGCGAATTCGACAATGCGGTGATCGAGCAACGGCACACGCGATTCCAGACTGACGGCCATACTCGCTCGGTCAACTTTCACCAGAATGTCGTCTGGTAGATATGTACGCATGTCTAGATACATCATCCGGTCTCGGAAGTCTTGGCCAGAAGGCCAACTCGGATCCTGTTCGCTCAGAATTGTCGGAGGTTCGTGTGAGCCCAACACCAACGCTGCGGGATTCTTGGAATGCGACACAAGCGCGCGATAAAAATCGTCAGCTTGTTCGACATCAAGAACATCAGCCAGTTTAAGTAATCGATCGCCAACCGCCATTTTACGGAGACGCTCAGGCGCGAATTTCATCGCGGCATCGATAACGTTGCTTGGTGACCTTCGAAGGGCCCCTGACAATAATTTCCGCAAGCCGCTCGGCATTCCTCCCAGTCGCCGCCATATGTCATAGCCCTGCGCATAACGAGTGTAGCCACAGAAGAGTTCATCTCCTCCGTCTCCCGAAAGGCTCACAGTTACATCTGAGCGTGCGAGACGACTAACAAGTAGCGTAGGAATCTGAGATGAATTTGCAAAGGGCTCGTCCCAATGACGTGGAAGGTCCGGTATCTGGTCAAGAGCGTCCTGCGGCGTGACATAAAGTTCGGTGTGATCAGTTCCCAGATGGGTGGCAACCCGCTTCGCATGATGGGCCTCATCATACTCGGCTTCGGCAAAACCGATCGAGAATGTTTTGACCGGTCGGACCGATTGGCGCTGCATCAATGCGACAATCGTGCTCGAATCAATGCCCCCCGACAGGAAAGCACCAAGCGGCACGTCGGCCGCCATGCGTATGCCGACGGCATCTAACAGCAACTTCTCGAGCGCGTCGACCGATGCGTCAGCCGATCCCGAGAAAGGCGTTTCGCGCCCTTCTCTGGCCTTTTCGGCTATATCCCAATAGGCAATTGGCGCTGGAGGTGTGGAATCATCGATGCCGATTTCCAGATAGTGCGCCTGGGGCAGCTTTTGGATGCCGTCAAAAATAGAATAGGGCCCTGGCACATAGTTATGTCGCAAAAAAAGCGCCAAAGAGTTCCGATTGATGCCTCCCTGCCACGAAGGATGTTGCCGGAGCGCCTTTATTTCGGACCCGAACAGCAGCGTTTTTCCCTGCACACCATAGTAAAGCGGCTTCTCGCCCATACGGTCTCGGGCAAGATAAAGTTTGCGTTCAGCACGATCCCAAAGCGCCAGCGCGAACATGCCGTTGGCCCGCTGCAGCGTCCCCAAAACGCCCCAAGCCGAAAAACCCTGCAAAAGGGTCTCCGTGTCCGAATGGCCCCGCCATTCTAACGAATCATTTTCTTCTAGCTCACGTCGCAAGTCGAGATGATTATATATTTCGCCGTTATAGCTGAGGACATAGCGACCATCGTGGCTCGCCATAGGCTGGTGCCCTGCAAGCGACAAGTCGATGATTGCCAGACGGCGATGTGCCAAGGCGATGCCGGCGTCGCCATCCACCCAGTAGCCATCGCTGTCGGGTCCGCGGTGAACGATCGAGTCAGCCATCCTACGAAGCAGCGCCTCTCCGTCCGCGAATCCCGAACGATCAAGAAATCCCGCAAAACCACACATTATCCGACTCGTTTCAACAGAGAATCATAGAGATGAGCATAGGTGCCGACAGTTGCTCCAAGACTATAGGACGCCATAATTCTTGCTCGCGCTGCTTTCCCGATATTAACACGGCGCGCCGCTTCCATACGCGCCATTTCGCCCATCGCTTCAGCCATATTCCGGACATCTCCGACCGCAACGATACGCCCGTTTCCCTCGATCAGCCGAGCACAGTCGCCCACATTTGTGGCGATACAGGACAGGCCGGTGGCCATGGCTTCGCCCAGCACATTGGGAAAAGCTTCGCTTGACGATGAGAGGCAGAAAAAGTCAAAACCCGCCAATATCGCTGCGATATCGTCCCGGCGCCCTAACGCATGAAATCGCTGCGGTGGCAGATCGGAAAGCCAGTGCGCCAACGCAGGATTGTCGCGCGAGAGTCCGTCACCAACCATGACGATATGCAAGCGCGGGTTCTCGGCCAACGCGATCGCGCTAGCGCGCAGAAATGTCGGAACATCCTTCTGAGGATGTAAGCGTCCAATATAGCCGGCAACTGGTGCATCTGCCTCCACACCCCAAGCAAGTCGGCAAGTTGCCCGATGCAAAGCATCTGGCTTCCAATAATCGGCATCAAATCCGTTGGGAATTACAACACCATGATCTAATGAAAATCCAAAATCTTCATGTTGAGCCCGTGAATGGTGGCTATTGTATATGATGGCCTTCGGACGGGTGGACAAAGATCTAAGGCCACGGATGGTCCATTGAGTTCCGTGCTTTTCTGTCTGGAGGCTATAGAGCGACTGACGAACGTTCCAAGCAAGCACGGTCGGGCTCGGCGAAAAGGACGCGGCCAATGTCGCTATTAAATTGCCATGATACATCCAGCCTTGAACGATCTCGGGCCGTTTCCAGCGCATCAGGGCACGAAGTCTAAGTGGCGCCTGTAAAAGCTTTGCGCCGTTCCGCAGGCCGAGAGCATGGACCGAAATACCTCTTTGCTGCAATATAGGCCCGTAGTGCCCATGGTCCCCAAGCGATACAACACTGTGTGTAAATCCTATGGCAGAATCCGAAGTAAGCAGATTGAACAGAGACCGTTCAGCCCCTCCGATGTCGAGCCCCGTTATGATGTGAACAATGTGACGGCGCACGCCAAGTCTTTCACGACAAATTGGATAGGTAATAAATCCACTGCGCGACCATGTATATCGAGAGCCCAGGAATCGCAAACATCTGCACAGAAGGTTTAGCCAACAAGATCGTTGAAATTATAAAGGGATAAGCCAGCGCCAGAAACCGCAGCGAATAGCCGCCCGTAAACACATTTACCGCAACGATAGACAGAATTAAGATCGAAAACCTTCCTTCGACCGAACGAAATATGTCGCGAAAATTTACCACAAATAGGCCAAGAAGCCCGACCCAAAAACTAAGATAAAGAGCACTGCTCGACAGGTCGAGATACTCAGCACGCCTATCTCCAATCAAAGTCAACAGAGTTTCACGTAAGGGCCCGATTGCCAAACCTACCACAAAACCGGCGCCCATTATAAGCATTAGGCGGGTCTCATCAGGTAGACGAGAGAGCCGACCATCATCGGCCGTCATCACGCAAAGGATATATGCGGCTAGAAAGATAATCATCGTCGTGTGAATCGTTGCAGCAAACAAGCATAAGGAAACTGCCACAATGTAAGAACGTCGAAAAAAAATAAATGCTATGTAAACAATACTAATAGCTAAACCAGAACGAAGTTGAGAGTAGGCAAGCTCAAACACAAGTGGATTAGCTAAGAATATTAACGGTAGCAATCCCCCTCTTCGGTAAACTATCATTGTTGAAGTGACTATAAAAAGTGTAGATATTATTTGAAAAACAGTTTCATATTGTACTGGTAAATCACCATCTTGCATGAGCTTCATCAAGAATGCCCAGGTATATTCTGAAGTAAAATACTTCACATAAGAGTCAAAATATACATAGTCAAATATGGTGTCTTTTGTTAGTATCTTATAAACATAAACCTCTCTATCTTGAAGTATATTTTGAGTTCCAGACAAAATTATGTCCGGCCAGTTTACAAAAGAAATCAATGATGTAATTAGTATTAGAACAAAATAATTTCTATATTTAGTTGTATTACGATCTTGATACCTAAATGATTCACTCATATCAGGGTGTCACTTTATAATTTTCCAGAAATGGAACAGAAGTCTATGAAAATATTATTCCTAGTGTCTTCGATGCAGGGAGGCGGGGCAGAGCGTGTTGCAACCCTGTTGGCGAACGCGTGGTCAGAACGCGGCCATACTGTGCAACTGGTCCCCACATTTTCTATGCATGGAGAATGCGCGTATGAGCTGAGCGACAAGGTGCAGGTAACCTTCCTCTTCGACCTAGTTGAGGGAGATAACGGAAGACTGAGACGCCTTACCGCGTTGCGGTCTCTAATAATCTCGGAGAATCCCGATGTCATCCTTTCATTTCTCCCGCACGTCAATTGCGCATCTATCTTAGCCGCGTGGGGACTGGGAATACCTGTCGTTGCTTGCGAGAGAACTTTCCCTCCGCTATTTCACCATCGTGTGCCATGGTCCTACCGCATCCTACGCCGCCTCCTGTATCCAGCCGCTGACGCGCTTGCGGGACAGACTAAACCTATAAGTCAGTGGCTCCGAAAACGTGGAGGCAGCGCACTTATTGCAACGATTCCTAACCCTGTAGTCATGCCTTTGCCTACAAGAAATCCACACCTATATCCCGATAGTATCATGCCATCGGAGGCAAAGTTGATCCTTTGGGCAGGTCGGTTCGACGAAGAGAAACGCCCTGATTTGTTGATCGAAGCCATACTGCAGCTCGGGGACAGGATGGGTGAATGGTATATTGCCATGCTCGGAGACGGCCCGCTTCGGCCAGTTGTGCAAGAACTTGTAAACGCCGCAGGGTTGTCGGACCGTGTGTTTCTTCCTGGCTTTGCTGGCAACCTCGCCGACTGGTATCGGAGAGCGGACCTGTTCGTTATGTCCTCATCGATGGAAGGATTTCCAAATACACTCTTGGAAGCGATGGCGCATGGAGTAGCGTCAATTGCTTTCGATGTTCCAACCGGCCCGGCAGAGCTTAATGACAACGGCCAGCGTATTATGCTCCTGCCGGATGACAATAATGTAAAGCGCCTTTCAGATGCCATGCGGTCTTTGATGTCAGATGCTGTTCATCGCCAGGCTCTGGCAACGGCCGGAACAGACGTGGCAGGGACCTACTCTCTGGATGCGATTCTGGCGCAGTGGGAGGAGCTATTCCATGCGGTCACCAAAAAGTATCAGGTTGGCGGAGAGCACACTTCGTCATAGAGAAACGCTAACAGTCCCAACGGCGATGCGATATTCTTAAGCATGCGACCAGGCAGGCCTTTCGGACGATAAAGAATAACTCTACTGCTTCGCCGCATGTGCAAATTAAATCGTGTCAAATTTGCCGCTATCTTGAGTACCGTTATTGGAGATTTGAAAAACCATCGCCAATCATGCGTCAAAAAGTCAGAAGCAGCATAGCATTGGCCTTCTGCAACGCTGCGCATCTTAGCCACACTCTTCTCACTGTGGATCAGTGAATCCGTCTCAACGTGGTAAATTCGTACCACATCGTTGACATAACGTGTTCGATACTTCCGCGCAATCGCATTCCAAATGAGGCCCTCACCTACGAGCCCCTCAATAAACTCCGGAAACGGGTAATCTCGTAGTACCGCGGTACGCTGGAACCCCCACTTTTCGCCAAGAATTCCGTCGCCCAGAGTTGAAGATAGTGTATCGCTGTCATACGAGCTGGATGGATATCGGTCACCGACGATCGAACCATCCTCATCGACGCAAAGGCCCGTAACTCCAACGTAAGAGTGGCGTTCCCTATCAGGTATTGCAAACCAGTGGTCGCGAAATATCTGCAACGCATTAGCTGGCGCGGTATCATCACTATCCCAGCACAAGAACAATTCCCCATGAGCTTCCCGTACCCCTCGATTGAATGCCGTTTTTTTGTGCCCGTTTGCCTGTCGAAAGTAACGGATCGCAAAGTTAGCCTCGGATATCCAAGACGCGACCAGGTCACTACTATTGTCTGTGGATCCGTCGTCCACGATTACCCATTCAAAATCCTTGAATTTCTGCGCAGCGATGCTCTCATACACGCGAGGCAGTGTGTGGGCGCGGTTATATGTCGGGGTAAAGATAGTAAAAAGAGGTGGAGCCCCGATCATCAGGCGAACCGCCCGTTCAAATCAAGATCCCGGGTCGCGATGACGTTCTGCACAGTGGGAAAGGGGTAATCACGCTGTTTGATCGCCACCCATTTGCTCCCTTTTTGCTTCGCCTTAGCGTAAATCGTGAAGCCTTGTGCGGTAAGTAAATCGTGAATATCAGCATAGCGATATCCAAACTGACCGAAGTGCTGGTCGCCCACCTCTAGAAGCACATGGCGCGTGCGCGAAAGCGACCCTATTAGACCTTTCAGAACGAAGAGCTCAAAACCTTCCACATCTATCTTCACGAGACAAATGTCGCCTGCCGGAAGCAATTTATCTGCCGGAATGACTGGCACAACGATGGATCCCATTCCTACCTGATTCATATCGTCCGACCGCTTGTCGCTAAAACATGTCCAACCAAAGTCTTCGCCACATGCAGCGTTGACTGGGCTTATGTTTGTCAGAGCATTCAACGCAAAATTCTTCAACATTAGGGCAAAAATGCGAGGATGCGCCTCGAATGCATATACTTTGCCATCCCCGCCAACCGCTCTTGCTCCAGCAACTACTAAATCGCCTATATTCGCACCAATATCGACGTAAATGGCGCCCGGTTCCAATAATGACTGGACAATTTTGACGTCATCCGATCTCTCATCGGCAGCAAGCCAGAGAGTCATGGACAACGCAGTATCAAAAAAATGTAGTTGGTAACCGCTGCGTTGAATTTTTAGGTTAAACAGCTGCGATAACCCTGTTCTAGCAAGAATACGTGATGCCACGAAGCGAATTGGATTAGACTCCTCGCGGAGTCTCTTAATAATCTCAGCAAAGTTCATATCTCATTTACGCCCATTTTAAATTTTATCATATGCCTGGCTAAAAGGAGTACTTCCAAAAATACTGCAATTAATTCCAAGAGCTTGACGTACTGCTCGATATGCCAAAAACCTATAGGTTATTAATGCTATGGAAGACGCCAAACCCGCACCGGCAATGCCATAAGCAGGGATCAAAAGCAG
Organism: uncultured Alphaproteobacteria bacterium; assembly: GCA_963844225.1. Lineage (GTDB taxonomy): Bacteria > Pseudomonadota > Alphaproteobacteria > Sphingomonadales > Sphingomonadaceae > Sphingopyxis. The sequence continues at coordinate 227,802 of CAWJNG010000001.1, forward strand.
GCAGCATGCCACTAGCACAATAACGCTTAATGTCACGAGTAGAGTAATCTTGCTTTGATGACCTGTCATATTAAGCAAGAAAATTGGATCACCAAAAATAAAGGATATAAAATGCCCGGCCGATATGATCGCAAGTGCAGTGCTAGCCCCGGCGTATGAACTACCGAAAACTAGCACAACAATCTGATGCGATCCTAAAATAAGAGGCAACGCAATGGCGCTGCCCGCTAGCATGATGAGCCAAGCTGCATGCGAAACTGTTTTTTGAAGCTGATCGCGCTCACCAGCGAAGTGCATACGCGCATATTCTGTAGCAAGTACTGTTGTGACAGTTGCATAGCCGAAAGCTACCAGTAGACCACCCTCTGCGGCGATCCTGTAAAGTCCAACAGCTTCTTCATTGGCGATTATTCCCAGGATCAACAAATCAATCCTCATTATTGCCATATTTATTAAAGAGTTAAGCATAAACGTCGATCCAGTCGACAAAATATTTTTAGTGCTAAGTACCCGAGAACGGTCTGCGATGAGTGCGCGATCCCGCTTTCGTAAGATTAACCACAAATGTGTTCCAGCAATCATCAACAACAACGTGAGAGCGGCGAAGCGGGTCTCGACTGCAATCTGTCCAGTGTAGATCCTTAGCGCCAGCATAGATGCCGTTCCAATACTCAACGTTGCTCCGGTAAGTAACAACGATCCATATAAATGAAACGCAACAGTCCGTCCGAAACCACGGACAATATATACAGTGACGTCAAAAAAAGCGGCAGGGATAATCAGCCAAAGGCCAAATTTCATCAATCGGCTGATTTCCGTGTCGGCAGTAAATTGTAGAACAACCTGCCCGAGCGCGACAATTGCAAAAGAGGCACAGCCGACAAGGACATAAGCCTTAGAAATGGATCGACTTATATCGATTGAATTGGCGCTGTCTCGCGAAGCCGCAATGTCACGCGTCAGGAGTTCCGGCACCCCAAGCTTCGCAGGCAGACTAAGCAAGGCGATCGCAGTCATCACAAATGCGTACGCGCCGAATTCGCTAGGACCTAGCCAGCGTGCAAAAACTATTCCTAACCCTACTGCGATCGCTCGATCAGCCAAACTGATCGCCCCAACGCCAGCCGTTAGCTGGATAAGACTGCGCAACTGCATAGATTTATCCAGCCATAATCACAAATTAGAGTCGCAAATCGCTATCGCTTATGCCGAATGCGCCCTTTACATCGATTAGCACAGAAGTCGCTTTGCCGAACTTACGCAACCCCGTGGCCCCAGTCTGGAGAAACTCACGATGCGCCACTGCGAGTACGACTGCATCATAGGCGCCCCTTGGCTCATCGAGCATTTCAATGCCATATTCTTTCTGGGCGTCGACTGCGTCAACCCATGGGTCGTAGATATCAACTTCAGCGCCATATTCCTGAAACTCGGCAAAGACATCCACCACTCGGGTGTTTCGAATGTCGGGACAGTTTTCCTTAAAGGCAAGTCCAAGTAACAGAACACGCGCACCTTGGATTGGCAGGCCGCGTTTAATCATAAGTCGCACGACCTTGCTTACAATATAGGCTCCCATTCCGTCATTCACGCGGCGCCCAGCCAGGATCACTTCAGGATGATAGCCCACTTCCTGTGCTTTGTGCGTTAGGTAATAAGGGTCAACGCCGATACAATGACCGCCCACGAGGCCTGGCGTAAACTTCAAAAAATTCCACTTCGTTCCAGCAGCCTCTAAGACGCTGTGCGTGTCAATACCGAGCTTGCCAAAAATGATCGAGAGTTCATTCATCAATGCAATATTGAGGTCGCGCTGCGTATTTTCGATCACCTTTGCCGCTTCGGCTACCTTGATACTCTGGGCCTTAAAGGTGCCTGCCGTGATGATTTGTGCATAAAAGTCATCGATCCAGAGGGCCACGTCGGGTGTTGATCCGCTTGTAACTTTGCGAATGGTAGGTAGACGGTGATCCTTGTCACCGGGATTAATGCGTTCTGGACTATATCCAACGAAAAAATCTTTATTGAACTTAAGATCGCTGACGCTCTCAAGTATAGGGACACAGTCCTCTTCGGTACATCCTGGATAAACAGTGCTTTCATATATAACAATGTCGCCACGCTTCAGGGCGCCACCAACTGTCTCCGAAGCCTTTATCAATGGCGTCAGATTGGGGCGCTTATGTGTGTCAATTGGCGTCGGAACCGTAACAATATAGACCCGAGCTCGATTCAGGTCCGCTACATCTCCCGAAAATTCGAGATGCGTTGCAGCGGCTAGTTCCTCGGTCGACGCTTCAAGTGTATCATCACGGCCTGCACGTAGCGCTAAAATTCGCTTACGATTGATGTCAAATCCGACGACGGGCCGAATACGGCCGAATTCCACGGCGAGCGGCAGGCCGACATAGCCAAGCCCGATAACAGCGACCTCAGCGGAATCAAAATCGGGAAGCGGCGCTATTTGTTTGAGAGTCATTTGCGAGAATAGTCCCTGTACCAATTGACAAATTGTTGAACACCCTGCCGGAAATCCGTTTGCGGGCGATAGCCGGTTAGGCGTTCCAATAGGCTCGCATCTGCCCATGTCGCGGGCACATCACCCATCTGCATAGGCATCAGATTTCTCTCTGACTTCATTCCAAGTGAATCTTCAATAGCCGCAACAAAATCTAACAATTTTACTTTATCACTGTTGCCGATGTTCACGATACGAAAAGGTGCGACTGGAGAGAGGCTGTCTCCTTCTGCAATTTCTGCGGCAGACGACGGGCGCTGCGGAACTGCATCGATAAGCAAACGAATGCCTCGCACCAGATCTTCAACATAGGTAAAGTCCCGGTACATATCGCCATTGTTGTATAGATCGATTGGGCGTCCATCGAGGATCGCGTCCACGAACTTGTAGAGCGCCATGTCTGGTCGTCCCCAAGGACCGTAAACAGTAAAAAAACGGAACATGGTCGTCGGCAGATTCCAGAGATGCGCATGCGCATGCGCCATTGATTCCGTCGCTTTTTTTGTCGCCGCATAGATCGTCAGTTGAGTGTCCGCTTTTTCCATTTCGTGGAACGGCATATCTTCATTTGCGCCGTAGACTGACGAAGTGGATGCCATGAGCAAATGATCGACCTTGTTACGACGCGCAGCTTCCATGACATTGAAGGTTCCGATGATATTGGCCGACAAATAAGCATGCGGATTTTCAAGTGAATAGCGAACACCAGCTTGTGCCGCTAGGTGGACTATGACGTCGGGCTGGAATTCATCGATGACATCATCAATTCTCTGGCGGTCCTCAAGCATGGCTTCAATTGCGCAGAATTTCTGATTCTGCATCAAAGACTGGTGGCGACGACGCTTGAGATTGACATCGTAATAATCAGTCATCCCGTCATAGCCTGTGACCTCAAAACCCTCCGCAAGCAACAATTTTGCTAGGTGAAAGCCAATGAAACCGGCTGTGCCAGTCACGAATATTTTGCGATGCATGAGAATCTCCACAAACGAGATATTAGAAATCGACCTTTGACGTCCCGCCGCTTTCGGATATCTCTGAATCGCTTCGCAAGCTCAGCTTCTGAATTGAGATGTCCGTACCGACGCTGCTACCCAACGCGTCGAGCTCGAGCGTGGCAGCATACCATTTGCACGCGGGATCCGCGATCCTAACCTTTGCATTTCCCGACCCATTTTTTAGGACGAGTGGCTCAATCGGGATTTGCTTCTTCTCTGGTTCGACGCACATAATGCGCATTTTAAGTGCAGCGTTACGTTGCGCACTCAATCCTGACAGTTTCCATTGAAAGCGATATTGTCCGATGTTCGGTACGTAAACTATCTGACGCGCGACGATACCAGAGGCGGCAGGTAAGCTCGACACGATAAGACTTCGGCTTTTGGTATCGATTGTAGCCCCAATTTCCCCCGTCTGGAACAATTGCCATTCAAATGGAACAAATCGTGGCTCACGATCAAAGGTCGGGCTCGTCAACAACTCGCCATTTTGCGTAGCAGGCATTCCCAGCGTTCGGGCCACGCGGTAAGCGAGGGCCGGATGATTAAGACTGGCGAGATCAGTGATCAACTGAAAGTCGGTTCTGAAAGTCCGATTCAAATTCCAAGGCTTTTGAGCGATGCGCAATCGCAATTCGGCTGCTCGCGGCAAAGCCGCGGGAATTGCAAGTACGGCCACCCAATAATCTGCGCTCCATACAGGATTGCGCCCGAGCATAGGGACCAGAACATCCATCGCGCCGGGTCTATCTGTTAACGCAGCCAGCCGTGAAACGTACATGTAACGGGCTTCAAAATCGACCGACATAGCACGACCCAGCAACTGCGTTGCACGCTTCGGCCGCTGGCGCTTCAATTCATTGTTAATCAGCATGGCATTGATTAGATTGTTACGTCGAGTAAGCTCCCCCGACAGCTCAATCAATCGTTCAGACTGACGCGACTTTCCATCAGCTGCAAGAGACTGGATAAGGATAGGCAATGCTGAAGTTGCCAACGGGGCTGCCGCAAAACCATCATTGGCGAGCTGACGTTCGACCTTTCCAGGCGGGGATTCCGGGTTTTTGGACATCCGCGCAGCCAACATCCCACGACTCAACGACGCCTTCGCCGATCCTAGTGGCGCAATGCCGATCGTCAAAGAACGAGCCGGCGCACGGTCTTGATTTACGATAACGGTTGACTGCGCCCATACAAAAGCCGCCAATAACAGTCCGGCGCCAAGAAGAAGATAGCGCCTAATTCGCATCGCCACACCGTGGTTTCAAAGCCTGTCGTGGATACGGATTAGCTATCATCACTCTGCTTCCTATCAGCCCCGTAGCCATACCCGTAACCGTATCCATAGCCATACCCAAAGCCATAAATTTCATTGCGACGACTGACCTTCGTAACCAACGCGCCGAATATTTGCGCATCGGCCTGCTTGAGTCGATTAAGTGCCGATTTGATTGCTCGCGAGCTGTTGTTTGATGCGTCAATCGTGAAAATAACGCCTTCAACTGGCCGTGCCAGCAATGGGGCGTCGGCCAGACCTAGAACTGGCGGAGCATCGAGAATGACGTGATCGTATTCACGTAAAAGTATTTCAATCAAGACGCTAAGGCGAGACGAGCCAAACAATTCGGCGGCATTGGGCGGCAAAGGCCCAGCGAGCATATAGTCAAAACCAAACTCGGATGAGTGTGAAACCAGTTCCGACACATTATCATAACCAGTGAGATAGTTACTGAGTCCGACCTTATTTTCCACGTCAAGCAATTCATTGAGCGAAGGACTGCGGATGTCTGCATCGATTAATATTATTTTTTTGCCGGTCTGACTAAAGACGGACGCAAGGCTTAGAGCCGAACTACTTTTACCTTCGGCCGGCCTTGTGGATGTCACCATGAAGCTCCGAGGCGCACCATGCTGTGTCAAAAATGTTAAATTGGTTTGGGTAGAGAGATAAGCTTCATAAACCATGGATTTCTTGTCAAGAAGCAACTTCTCAAACTCATCAGCTTCCACTCTCGGAATCGATCCAAGCAGTGCCAGCCCAAATCGATCGCTCACCTCGCTAGGGTCACGTATTGACTGGTCAAGTTGCTCAAGCAGAAAGACCATCGCTCCAGCAATCCCGAAGCCAGCGATCAACGCCAGCGCAATATTTAGTATAAGTTTTGGGCTAGAAGGAGCCCGCGAAGGCTCGCCTTTGTCAACCACAGAAATATTGTTAGTTCCAACGCCTGCCGCACCGATTTCTTTGTAGCGTTGCAAAAGACCGTCATAGAGTTGCCGGTTAGTATCCACTTCTCTTTGGAGAATGGCATATTCGATCGACCGGCGCTGCTGGTCGCGATACTTTCCCGTAATGCGATCGAGCTCCGCCTGGAGAACTTTTTCTCGCTTCTGCGCACTCGCATAGGTTTCAAGGTTCAGATTTCGCGCACGCCGCGCCTCAGTCGAAACAGATTGGCTCAAAGCCTCAAGCTGCTGTTGCTTAGCAAGGACTTCCGGATAGTCTTCACCAAATGTGCTTTTCAAACGCGCCAATTCTGCTGCCAATTCTGCTCTCTGCTGGCGGAGCATGCCGACGGTGTTGTTGATCGCGCTATCGGCTGGAGCAACCGTACTGCTGAGCTGACTTTCCGCCGCAATACGGGCTTCACGAGCAGCAGATAGCGCAGCACTAATCTTTTCAACATCCGCGGATGCGAGAGTGCGCCCTCCAACAGTTCTTCCGCTGCTAGGATCAACGCTGCCTTGCAGCGTGATGATATTATTATTCGCGGCATAGGTGATCAACTCGCGTTCGGAGTCCTCAAGGTTTCGACGAATCGAAGTGATGCGCTGTTCAAGGAATTGGCGGGCATCGCTAGTGGCAGCAAAGCGGCGATCGAGATTTGCAGCAACAAACTGCTCTACCCAAAGATTGGCAAGTTTGGCAGAAAGGCTTGGGGATGGAGTCGAGACAGAAATGTCAACCAAGCTCGATTGGCGCACAGGCTCGATGCTGACTGCATTGAGCAATATTTCTTCCGCGCGCTCAGCCATACGGGAGCGCTGCATGCTGTTGGGAGTTGCTCCCTCACCATCGGAAAGATCATACTGTGCAAGAAACTCTTTGTCGTTTAACAAATTTCCTGCGCGCACAGCCCGAGCCGCCAACGACCGCGATTCCAAGAGGCTATATTGCGTATTGAAAAAGGCAAGCTCGTTGACAATTGCTTTTTCGCGAGCGCCCGGAACGTCAGTTTCAACTGGCGCTTGTGGGGAAATTTCTATCCTGGAAGTGCTCGTGTAAAGGGGCGTCATTAAGAAGGTAATGACAAGACCGATCGCCAAACAACTAATGATGCTCCCGATTACCCATGCCTTGTGGTTAAGTAGGGCTACAAATGCCCTCTCGACCATATGCATGTCAAAAAATCCGCCGCGACTGTCTGGCGCAGCAGATTTTCCGGGCTCACCGGCCATCTCCGGGCTCACGATTGAGCGCCCGGTATTTGCGATATCCATTTTGAGTTTCATCCGTTCAAAAAAATTGCCGTTGGTCGTAAATTAGTTTCTAGTTATATTTGTCAGCACGATGAGCGGAGTGCTAATCAAGGTTGTCGCCTTGATGATGTCCTCAAAGAGTCTGCGCTGCGGCGAATTCCCGACAATAACAACATCATTTGGGAAAATTTCCGGGTCGGCGTAGTTGCCACGCCGGATCGCTTGCAGATTATAAATCCCGACATATTGGTTCTTATCAACATTTCGAAACACCAGAACATCATCCAGTTTAGAATTTTCAGTTGCACCGCCTGCAAGTGAAATGGCGCGCATAAGCGTGCCCTTGCCGAGCAAAGGATATTGTCCCGGGTTCCTTACTTGACCGTCCACCGTTACTGCTTGTGACAGCAGAAGCGTCGGATTCCCTGAGGACTTCAGGTTGACTGTTACTTCCGGTTCACGGACATAGCGTCCGCGCAAGCGCCCGGCAATTTCGTTCGCCAACTGAGACGTAGATTTACCTGCGCCATCAAGCGTGCCGACAAAAGGGAAGGAGAACTTCCCTTCACCGTCGGTAAGAACTTCGCGGCTAAGCTCTGGAACCCCGTAGACTTCCACGGCCAGCTCCGTGAACGATCCCACAAAGGTCTCGCGAGTTGCCACCTGCGTGTCTGTGCCTGTTGGTGGTGGGAGCGTCTCCAACAATGTCACACCGCTGCTAGACACAGTCGCCACTGGTTGCTTGCCAGCACAGGCAGCCAAACTCAGCAAAGCAACAGGAAGTAGGACGCGCAGAAAAAACATACTCAATACAATCCCAAAAAAAGAATTTTAAATCGCCAGTCGAGCATAAAGTGGAAAATTATCATACGGAAGCAGGTTTATTCCTGCGATTGAAGTCAGAAAATTCGTGCCGAAGGCGACATAGAATCACAAACAAAAAGGCTGCGACCATTCCTATTGAAGGAGTACGGAGCGGATAGTCGACCAAGGAACCAAAAGCGAGAATGGCGAAAGCAGCAGTAATCATCATCGTTTCTGCTGTACGCACGTCCGGCGAGGTCAGGCGTCGACGCCAGACATCTATCAGTTGAAACGAAATCCATCCGACGCCAGAGAGAAAGATCAAAACAGCAGGCAAACCGCCTTCGAGGGGCAGTTGGAGCCAGTCGTTGTGCGCATTATTCAAATAGTCAACACGGAGCAGCCTGTCGGGCTCAACCACTTGGTAGACATGGGAAAATGAGCCAAAACCCGAACCGAACAACCACAGCTGCTTCACCAACGATGTAACAGTACCTAACGCCGCAAAGCGGATGTCTTCCACGCCATCTCCAGCGACGAGACGCCCCATCGCTGTACTCTTATCAGAAAAATAAAGCAGCGCCGCAGTTCCCGCAAAAAGCATGACTGGCAAAAAATTGAAAAGAATAGATTTGACCCAGCTAAACCTGCCGCCCGGCGCCGCATCACGATTGTTTTCCCTGATACGCGAATGGTTAATCGGCTTTGGTGCATATCGCCAAGTCCACCGATTGACCAGATAAACGGTCGCGACACTAGCGACGCCACAAATTAACCCCATACGCGAGCCCAGCGTGAGGATTAGAAGTAAAAAGATCGCGATGCTCGCAATCAAAATAGGCATGATCATCGGATGACGATTCCTACGCGCGATTTCGTTCGAAATCAGCCACCCTGCTGCCAAGATGGCCATACAAAGCATCAACGCATTGTGATTGCGATTTGAAAAAATGCCAACAAGCGAGTCATCATTGGTGATCCGATAAAGGTAAAAAGCGCTGCGTGGACCCGTCACGAATTGCAGTAGCGCAAAGCAGGCAGAAACAAGCCCGAACGCCCACAAGGCCCACCAAAGACGTATTCTTTGGCCCGCCGGCAATGCCGCCGCAACGAACAACGCAGCTAGCGGCACCGAAAGGGCCAAAAGGCTGTTGACCGTTAGACCCGGAGTCAGGCTAATCGGACGCCAACGGTCGCCCATTCCCAGCAACTGGTCGATCGCATTGATTTTGTCGCGGATCGGCAATCCAGTCCAGAAGCTCGGAGGCAACGGTGTAATCTGAATACCCATCCAAAGCGCGAGCAGAGCCAACAACACTACAGGAACCCGAATTCCGCGCCATGTAGACAAAGGCAGCCATGCGATCAAAGCGAATATAGTAAGCACCGAAAATGCCCGCAAAAATGGTAACGATGTAATATCGTAGCGCGAGCCGCCCCCCATAAGCGCAACGATCGTTACAAACAGCACCAATGTCCATGTAGTGCGCTGGAGCAACCCGTCTACAGTCACCCTATGCATGGCTTTGCGCTTCATCCGATGGTCCATCTACAAAATTTCATACACCGCTACTCAAGTTTCCCAGAAATCGTTTTGCGACTGCACAAGGCAAACGCGATGTCGGGAAGGAATCATCTAAATGTCGGAAGTATCCAAAAACCAACGATTTCCCCCTTCTAGACCCAATGCGGTTAGACGCCCGGTAAGATAAGCTCCGGTATCGATACCGATTCGTCCCCACGATTCGCTGACGGTCTCAGAAATTGTATGACCATAGACAATTGTCGCGCCATGATCATCCTGTCTTTCGATAAAATCTTCACGAATCCAACGCAAATCGGAGAGTTGCTGCAAATGAAGCGGAACGCCCGGCCGCACGCCAGCGTGAACAAACACATAATCGCCAATTTCCACCATGTCCTCGCCCCGACTCAGGAAATCGATGTGTTCAGGCGGAACCAGTTTCGGCAATCGCTCCGCAACTTCCTCAAAACCGGCTCGCGCATAGGAGGCATCGTCGCCCCAATAGCTCCTAATTGTCGCATCGCCGCCGATGCGGGTAAAATACCGTAAACGCTTAAGGTCCCCAGTCAGCGCAGCTAGGAAGCATTCTTCATGGTTACCGATTAATAAGCGAACATCGTCAAATGGTTCGCCGAGCGCGATTGCGCGATCAATCACGCTTGCGGAGTCAGGGCCGCGATCGACCAAATCTCCCAGCAATATCAACGTCGTCCTAGCCGTTTCGCGTGTCGCGTTGTCACTAATTATTTTACTTAACAAGGCATCGAATAAGTCGTCGCGTCCATGAACATCTCCAATCGCATAGACGCGTTCGTGCGGAGGAACACACGCAGCGCGATGTTCAGTATGCAGCTGCCGGCTCTCTAGACGCCGACGCTTGAAAAAATTCAGGACAGACATGTTACGAATATCTTAATGACTTAAGCTATTTATGACTACTACGTGCCTCAAAAGAATATAGTTTTCAAACGGCACAACGAGAAAGCAGAGCAATGAAACTCATTCGCTTCTTGGCCGCAGCGCCTAGAGATTAAATATGCCACTGACAAGGGCTTTGCGCTAATCCGGTGGGCAGAATCGATGAAAAATCATTCAAACGAATGGCATAAATTATGGCTTTACTAGGAACTCCCCGCGGCATCCGGGTAATGACAGTCTTTGGTACGCGGCCAGAGGCAATCAAAATGTTTCCGGTGGTCCATGCCTTGCGCGAGCATGCGAGGAGTCGATGTGCGTGTGTGTGTGACCGCACAGCACCGCGAGATGCTCGACCAGGTGCTCGCGATCGCGCGGATTACGCCCGATATCGACCTAGACGTCATGCAGGCAAACCAGAGCCTCGACGCGCTATTAGCGCGGTTGGTGACAGGACTGGGCGAAACCTTCGACGCCGAAAAACCCGACCGCATTCTCGTTCATGGCGATACGCTCACCACTATGGCGGCGACACTCGCCGCCTATTTCCGCAAAATCCCCGTCGGTCATGTCGAAGCAGGCCTTCGCAGCGGCGATATTTATCATCCCTGGCCCGAAGAAGTGAACCGCAAGGTCACGGGCGCGGTTGCTGACATGCACTTTGCGCCGACCGAAACAGCAGCCGCCGCTTTGCGCGCAGAAAATGTGCCCGCCGATCGCATTCATATCACCGGCAATACGGTGATCGATGCGCTGCTCGCAACCAAAGCGCGCATAGACGAGGAACCCGCGCTGGCCGCGGGTCTCGACCCGCTCGTGGCGCGCTTTCAGGGAAAAAGGCTGATCGCGGTCACCTCGCACCGGCGCGAGAATTTCGGCGACGGGATGGATGCGATCGCCAACGCCATCGCCGCCATCGCCGCGCGCCCCGACGTTGCGGTGATCTTTCCCGTTCATCCCAATCCGCATGTCCGCAGCGCTATGGAGCCGATTTTGGGCGCGCTGCCCAACGTCGCGCTGATCGATCCGCTCGATTATCCGCACTTCGTCCGACTGCTTGCCATCTCCGACCTCGTCCTCACCGACAGCGGCGGGGTGCAGGAAGAAGCGCCCTCTTTTGGCAAACCAGTGCTGGTGATGCGCGAAACGACCGAGCGCCCCGAGGGCATAGAGGCAGGCACTGCCCGCCTAGTCGGCACCGACAAAAGCCGCATTGTTTCCGAAATCTACACCCTTTTGGACGATGAAGAGGCCTATGCCAGCATGGCGCGCGCCCATAATCCTTTTGGCGACGGCACGGCCGGCACCCAGATAGCGGAGATTGTGGCGCGTGCCGGTTGATATCGAACAAAAAGTTACCGTCGTCGGGCTGGGCTATATCGGCCTGCCGACCGCCGCGCTGATTGCGCGTTCGGGCTGCAAAGTCACAGGCATCGACGTCAGCGAAGCGGTCGTCGAAACGGTGAACAATGGCAAAGTTCATATCGAGGAAGTCGATCTCGACGGGCTGGTTCAGGGCGTTGTTGCCCGCGGCGCGCTGCGCGCATCGACCGAGATGGTCGCCGCCGACACCTTTGTCATCGCTGTTCCCACCCCGCATGACGCCAAGTACCGCCCCGATATCGGCCATGTGCTGAACGCCGCCAAGGCAATCGCCAAGGTGCTGGAGCCCGGCAATCTGGTCATCCTTGAATCGACCTCGCCGGTCGGCACGACCGAAAAGGTCGCCGCGCTGCTCGCAAAGGAGCGGCCTGACCTCAAGATTCCCGGACGCTGCACCGGCACCCCCGACATTTTCGTCGCTTATTGCCCCGAACGGGTGTTGCCAGGCCGTATCCTCGTCGAGCTGGTCGACAATGACCGCTGCATCGGCGGGATTACCCCGCGCTGCGCGCGCCGCGCGATGACCTTTTATCGCCAATTTGTTCGCGGCGCCTGTGTCACCACCACCGCGCGCGCCGCCGAAATGGTGAAGCTGGTCGAAAACAGCTATCGCGACGTCAACATCGCCTTTGCCAATGAATTGTCGATGATGGCTGACAATATGGGGGTCGATGTCTGGGACGTCATCCGCCTCGCCAATCGACACCCGCGCGTCAATATCCTGCAGCCAGGCCCCGGCGTGGGCGGCCATTGCATCGCGGTTGATCCCTGGTTTCTCGTCCATGGCGACCCCCGAGAACAGCCGGCTGATCCGCACCGCGCGCGAGGTCAATCTGGCGAAGACCCAGCATGTCATTGCCGCCACCGCGGCGCTCGTCGCAACGCACCCCGAGGCCAAAATCGGCTGTCTCGGCCTTGCCTTCAAACCCAATATTGACGATTTTCGCGAAAGCCCGGCGGTCGAAGTCGCCGCTGCACTAGCGCGCCAGTTCGGCAAACGCATCCAGATTGTCGAGCCCTATGCGCGCGGATTGCCGATGGAATTTGCAGGAAGCGGCGCCGAACTTGTCGAGCTTGATGATGCGCTTGCAACCTGTGACGTACTGATCGTTCTGGTCGACCATGATGTGTTCAAATCGGTGCCGCTGGAAGAACGCAGCGGCAAGATTGTCTATGACACGCGCGGTCTTTGGCCCGATCAGCAATGGCCCAATGCAGCGGTGGGACAACGCCACGTCGCCTGACCTGGTGCGCAGCTGCCCTTGCGGCATGCCAAACCATCACCCATATCGCCGCCATGAGCGAACAACATGCGCCCCGCGCCGCGCCTTGGCACGGAACCACCATTCTGTCCGCCCGGACATCCGACAAGGTCGTCGTCATCGGCGATGGTCAGGTGTCGATGGGGCAAACGGTCATGAAGCCCAACGCCCGCAAGGTCCGCCGCCTCCACGATGGCAGCGTAATCGGCGGCTTTGCTGGTGCAACGGCCGACGCCTTCACTCTGTTTGAACGGCTGGAAGCCAAGCTCGAGCGCCACAATGGCCAGTTGCTTCGCGCCGCAGTTGAACTTGCGAAAGACTGGCGCACCGACAAATATTTGCGCAACCTGGAAGCGATGATGATTGTCGCCGATAAGGATGTAACGCTGGTTATCACCGGCAACGGCGATGTGCTCGAGCCCGAAGGCGGCATTGCCGCCATCGGCTCAGGGGGTAATTTTGCCCTAGCCGCCGCGACCGCGCTCGCCGAATATGAAAAGGATGCCGAGGTTTTGGTGACAAAGGCAATGCAGGTCGCAGCGCGAATCTGCGTTTATACCAACGACCAGTTCACCTCTGAAATTATCGAAACCCAGGCTTAGCTTTCATGAATGATGCCCTCACCCCCAAGGCGATTGTCGCCGCGCTAGACACGCATATCATCGGACAGGACGCCGCCAAGCGCGCGGTCGCTGTCGCAATGCGCAATCGCTGGCGCCGTCAGAAATTATCGCCCGAGCTTCGCGATGAAGTGACACCGAAGAATATATTGATGATCGGCCCCACAGGCTGCGGCAAAACCGAAATTTCGCGCCGTTTGGCCAAACTTGCCGATGCGCCCTTCATCAAGATCGAGGCGACCAAATTCACCGAGGTCGGTTATGTCGGCCGCGACGTCGAACAGATTGCGCGCGATCTTGTCGAGGAAGCCGTCCGCCTCGAACGCGAGCGCCGCCGCGAGACAGTGCGCGCCGCTGCCGAACAAGCCGCGATGGAGCGATTGCTTGATGCACTCACCGGGAAAGGTTCGAGCGAGGCAACGCGCGAAAGCTTTCGCCAACGCATCCGCGAGGGGCATCTGGACGACAAAGAAGTCGAGATCGAAGTCAGTGACACCCCCAATATGCCCTTCGAACTGCCTGGTCAGCCGGGCCAGATGGGGATGATCAACCTGTCCGATATGCTGGGTAAGGCGATGGGCGGAGCGCCAAAGAAGCGCCGCAAGCTGAAAGTTTCCGAGGCTGCGGTGCGATTAATCGAGGAAGAACAGGACAAGCGGCTGGACGAAGATGATGTCGCGCGCGTCGCGCTGGCCGATGCCGAATCAAATGGCATCGTGTTCCTCGACGAGATCGACAAAATTGCTGTGAGCGATGTGCGCGGCGGCTCGGTCAGTCGCGAAGGCGTACAGCGGGACCTTCTGCCGCTCATCGAAGGCACGACCGTTGCGACCAAATATGGCCCGATGAAGACAGACCATGTATTGTTCATCGCATCGGGCGCCTTTCATGTCGCCAAACCGAGCGACTTGCTTCCCGAGCTTCAGGGGCGCCTGCCGATCCGGGTCGAGCTGGCCGCCCTCACCGAACAGGATTTTGTTCGCATCCTCTCCGAGACCAAGGCGGGCCTGCCCGAACAATATTGCGCGCTCATTGCCACCGAGGGTGTGACGATCAATTTCACCGCCGACGCCATCGCGCGCATCGCAGCGCTGGCCGCGCAGGTGAATGAACAGATCGAGAATATTGGCGCGCGCCGTTTGCAGACGATGATGGAGCGCCTGCTCGAAGAGGTCAGTTTTGGCGCTGAGGATATGGCGGGAACGTCGCTTGAGATTGATGCAGCCTATGTCGACCGCCAGCTCGCCGACGTCGTTGGCGACAATGATCTCAGCAAATATGTCCTCTAACCGAACGCTTCGCTAGCGGCAGTTCCAGCGGGCCTGTTTCCACCTCTTTTCAGCCGTTCACGCCATGAAGTTCATTTGACACAGGCCAAGGGTCAGTGCGATGGAAGGACGGCATGGCTGAACGGGTTGCAAACAGCCGGCACGGAGACAAGAATGGCCGACACGGGCGACGATCCACAGGGTGAATTGAACATTACGCGGTCGGGCGATAAATTGCGATTGGCCCGCGAAGCGGCTGGTTTGTCGCTGGCCGATATAGCCTCCAGAACACGCGTTACGTTGCGCCATCTGGAAGCTATTGAGAAAACAGATTTTGAGGCGCTGCCAGGCCGGACCTATGTCACCGGCTTTGCCCGTGCCTATGCGCGCGCGGTCGGCCTGCCCGAAGCCGAAATTGCTGCCTTGGTGCGACGCGAACTGGAAGAGGACGCCTATACCGCGCGGCCTGCCTATGAAGCCTATGAGCCGACAGACCCCGCGCGCCTGCCGCCTGCGACATTGGCGTGGACCTTGGTCGTCATCGCAGCCCTGCTCGCATCGGCCTATGGCGTCTGGAAGTTCCTGTCGGTCGAGCCCGACGATGCCTTGATTGCAGCCCAGAATCGCGAGGCCAATGCCTCCGAGGCCCCGGCTGCGTTACAAACAAAGATCGTAGCGCCAAAGGCCAAGGGCGCGGCCATTGCCAATGACGCGCCCGTGGTGCTGACCGCATTGTCCGAAGTTTGGATCGGATTTGACGATGCGAGCGGCAAAACCGAAAATTGGCGCACGCTTGATCCCGGTGAGACCTATGAGGTCCCTCCAGCCTATATCGCCCAGTTCACGCTTCGCACCAGCATACCTCAAGCCCTCAAAGTGACGGTGGGTGGTCGCGATGTCGGATCAATTGGCCCGGCGGACTCGCTCGTGAAAAATGTCTCGCTCAAGCCAGCGGACCTGCTTGGCCGAAGCGGGGGCAGCGCTGAGGATTTAGAAAAGCCTCGGTAAAAAGGCGCTTGCACGTAGGGTTGCGGTGAATGGATTTGCCATGCGCGCTGCCAAGGCGTTATGCAGTTTTGGTAATTAACCTTTTGGGGGCTCAACAGCCGATGTTAAAGCGTTATATCAATTTTTCCGGAAGTCTTGCGGCGGTCGTGGCGATGACCCTACCCGTCTCTGCCTTCGCGCAGGATGCGACCGTCACCAAGCGGGTCGATCGCCTGGAGAAGGAAATGCGCGCGGTTCAACGCACCGTTTTCCCCGGCGGAAGCCCGACTTTTTTTGAAGGCGAGATCGCACCCGACGAGATTGCTGGCGAACGCGCCAAGAGCAATGCCCCCGTGGTCGATTTGACAGCACGCGTCGATGCGCTGGAATCGCAATTGCGCACGCTAACCGGTCAGACCGAGCAGAACAGCTACAAATTGCGCGAATTGGAAAAACAGTTCACGGCCTATCAGTCCGAAATGGACAAGCGAACAGCCGTCGAACCACCTGCCGTGACATCAGCCGATAGTGCATCGAGCCCAGCGGTGGGGACAAATGGCAAAACCGCGCCAGCACCCGCCAAGAAAAGCGCCGACGCTGCAACGACAAAATCAACGCCTTCCGACGAGCGGCTGGCGCTGGTCAAAAAGGTCGCAATTCCCACGACCGGCAACGAGGTCGATGACGCTTATACCTACGGATATCGCTTGTGGGACGCCAAGCTCTATCCCGAATCGGAGGCACAGCTCAAAGCTGTGGTCGCGCGTTGGCCTAACCATAATCTTGCAAGCTTTGCCCAAAATTTGCTCGGCCGCGCCTATCTTGACGAAGGCAAGCCCAGCTTGGCCGCCGTTGCCTTTTACAATAATTACAAAGACCGCCCGAACGGTGCCCGTGCGCCGCACAGCTTGATGTATATGGGGGTCGCTCTCAACAAATTGGGACGCAAGGCGGATGCCTGCAAGGCATTTCGCGAGCTTGAAGAAGTTTATGGCGACAAGGCGCCAAAGGATGTCCGTGATGACGCCGCTGCTGCCAAAGCCAAAGCCGGCTGCTGACCCCGTCCAGCGTTTCGCCACTGATCTGGCAGCCGAAGCAGGCGCCGCCGCTGTCGATCAGGATCGCTTCGGTATTGCTGTCTCGGGCGGACCCGACAGCATGGCGCTCTTGTGGCTCGCACATAACGTGCTCGGTCGGCGCTGCCTTGCCGCGACCATCGATCATGGTTTGCGGCCCGAATCCTCAGACGAAGCCGCAATGGTCGCAAAATATTGTGCAGGCCAAGGCATTGAACATATCATTCTTGCGCCCGAAACCCCCATCATTGGGTCGCTTCAAGCCGCCGCGCGCGGCGCACGCTACGCTTTGCTCGACGCTTGGCAGACGCAAGCGAAGATCGATTGGTTGCTGACAGCCCATCATGCAGACGATCAGCTGGAAACCCTCCTCATGCGGCTCAATCGCAGCAGCGGCGTCGGCGGACTCGCAGGCATACGCGCGCGCAATGGCCGTATTATTCGCCCCTTATTGGCATGGCCCCATGCGCAATTAGTGGCGCTATGCCATGATCGCGACCTGCCTTTTTGCCTCGATCCGTCAAATGAAGACGAGCGATATGATCGGGTGCGGATGCGCAAATCACTAGCCGATGCGGACTGGCCCGGACTGGATCGATCCGCACCTCCACAGTGCTGCCGCTCGAGTTGCGCTGGTGAGCGTGCGAGGCGCCGCTGTGCCCGTCTCCAGACGCGCCGTGCGACCTCCGGGGGGCGCTTGGAATGCGAGACGCTATTCGGGGCGTGGGCATGGCTGGGAAGTGGCTGGGGGGGGGCCCTGCTGAGGGGTCCGGCCACGCCTGTCGGCCGCGTGCATGTGCATGTGCATGCTCCCTCTCTGCCTCTCCTGCACGATGCTCATGCATGTCAGGTGCACGTTCGCGGCACTGTTGGCTGCCGCAGAGGCTCAACACAGGCGGTGCAACATCGGAGGCAGCAGCGGAGAAAGCGCTGCGCGATCTCGCCCAGCGTGCAAGACTGCGCAGATGGTGCAGTGCTGCACGAGACGCATGAACGCAGACGATTCTCAGCTCCACTGACGGTGCTCTCACACCGCGCATGTCCCGCACCTGGCGTGTCCACAGGGGCGCAGGCGCTGGCAGCAGCATCCGTAGAGCGGCGCTCGCTGAGCGTGCGCCGGTGGTGCGGGCGCTGGGGGGGCAGCTCAGGCGGGCGCGCCCAGCCCACGTGCCCCCCCACGTGACCCACGTGCGGCCCTGTGTCCTCAGGGTCGGGCGGCGTGAACGTCGCGCCGGCTGCGGCCGCCGAGTCCGCCTCCTCCCACGACCCAAACGGCTCCCCGCCCGCCCACGCGGGGCGCCCCCGGCCGCCCCCAACGTCCGCCGCCGCAGCCATGCGCGGAGGGCCGTGGCGCAGCGCGCTGGTGTGCGGAGCAAACACCTTTGGCGGGCCAGTGTTGGAGCCCCCATAGTGCGCGAGCACAGCCGCAGAGGAGAAGGGCCCTCCGCGGCTGCCGTCCGCGTTCGCCGGCGCGGACGATGCGGTGTACCCTGCAGTGTACCCTGCAGCCGGGGGAGCTCCGCCGAAGGGCAGCGGCGCGAGGTATCCGATCGTGTTGCCCTCGTCCTCCGTCTCTGCTGGGCCTGTGGAGCCTCGGAGGCTGGAGGATCTGTGCCGCAGTTGCGCTGTGCCGGACGCAGCGCCCTGCGCCAGCGCTTGAACGGGGGGGGGGCCCTGTGCTGCCGGATGCACAGGTGGCTTCTGCTGGGGGTAATCGTGGGGCTGCTGGGGGTGATGGTGGGGCTGCTGGGGGTGATGGTGTGGCTGCTGGGGGTGATGGTGTGGCTGCAGCTGTGGCTCCTTCTGTGTGGATGGCTCCGGCAGGCTTGGTGGCTGGTAATGGTGGTGGTGGTGATGGTGGCTGTGATGCTGTGGATGCTCCTCTGTATCTGTCTCCTGCAGACCACTCTGGATGATGCAGGGTCAAGAGGACAACGCCAGGCAAAGCATTTAAAAGCCAGGTGCACGCGTTGTGAGCCCTCACCAGTTGCAGCAACAGGCCAAGGCGGGCCAAGTATGGGCTGCGCTAGGCGGGTGTAGCACGTGTAGACAGCCAGCACAGCGCAGCACCTGTCTGTATGCAACACAGTGCAGTGCAGCATGCATGTGTGGCGCACCTTGCCCCACGGTGCAGTATGTGCGTCCACTCTCAGCACATTGCAGTGCGGCATGCGTGTGCAGCAGCACACCTCACGGTCGGGATCCGGGAGGGATTCCAACATCTGCAGCAGGTCCTGCCGCAGATGGGCCTCCCGCGCGAACTGCAGCATGCCTTCGGGAGTGCCAAAGTGCGCGGTCACCGCGGCCAGCGAGTACAGCGGCAGCAGGTAGAGGGACGTGTGCAGCAGCAGGATGAGAATGAAGCCCAGCATGACAATGCCCATGAGCTCGACGGCTTTGGTGGCCACTGCGCCCCCGAAGAACGTGTGCTCTCCCTGCCATAGCCCAAACGCGACCACTGCCATCGCCAGCGCGAACTGGAAGAACGCATACCTGCAGGAGCGCAGGCGTGGAGGCAGGCAGGCCTGCTTGCTGTGTGGCGTTACGCTTGCATCGAGTTGTCATGTTTCCGACGACCTTTGATGCGGCACTGCCAAATCAAACCACGACCAAGATTGTGACGCACCTGAAGATGCGCAGCATCCAGCGGGGGCTGCGGCCCCAGAAGAGGCGCGAGAAGTCGTCGTCCTTCGGCCGGCACGACTGCTTGATGCGGTCAGGGTCGCCTGTGACGCGGTGCCAGAGCCGAGGCTTGCTGGCAACAGCCCCCCCCCGCATGGCTATGAGGGGGGGGTTGATGGATCCCGTGGGGTCGGGCGTGCTCGCCACAGTGGCTGTGGTGGCGCCACTGCCGCCCTGCGGCTCCAGCCGGTTGGAGCGCATATGCATGCTCTCCATGCTGCTGCTGTCCCAGCGGTCCCAATGCATGGCGTGGCTGCCCGGCGCTGTGTGGTGCCGGGCGCCGGCGGTGCGTGTGAAGGAGCTCTCCGTGACCGCCTGTAGCCACAGGGCGCGCGTGAGCCGAGGGCACGCGCAGACGGCGGCCTGGAGCGGCGTGCATGCCTCGCATGCGTGCGCACCTGCACGCCTGTGTGGCGGCCTCCGAGGGGGGGCATGTAGAAATGGCTGGAGTCTTCCCTGCCGCTGTCGCAGTCGTCCATTCCCCAGTGGCCTCGAGGCGCGGGGCCGTGGCCGCCAACAGTGCCCGCGATCAGGCCTGTGTGTTTGAAGTACTTTCGGTACGCGTACCGCGCCAGATGCATGACGATGACGTGCAGGCGTGCCCCTGCAGCCACTGAGAGCAGCATGAAGGCGCCGAGCATCCAGAAGCCTCCGTAGGATCCTTCCGGAAACACCAGCCACAGAATCATGATGATCCACATGACCGCGTCGAAGCGCATCACCCTCGCAAACTCGTGCGTCAAAAAGTCGCCGACGCAGTGCGCAAAGTTGAAGCCTCCCTCAATCTGCAGCAGTGCGAAAAGTTGAAGCCTCCCTCAATCTGCAGCGCGCAAAGTTGAAGCCTCCCTCAATCTGCAGGCGTGATCGGCGTGCATGCGCCGCGAGCGCTCTTGCACAGTGCATGAGCGGCATGCGTGCGGCAGTGCGGAGGCGGCACCTGCATGCGCTCGAAGAACAGCTTCCGCACGGCGGCGTAGGTCGGCTTGGTGATGGGGTGCGTGAACTGGCGGACGGCCTGCCTCAGGCCAAACATGAAAGCCGGACTCGTGGTGCCTCTGTAGGCCCCCTAGCGGCAGAGGCAGCAGCAGGCCATCCTGTACCTCCCGCTCGAGGCTGGCCCAGCGGCGCATTGCGAGCATGCTGAGCGCCATGGAGAGCGCCGCGTAGATGATGTGGCTCACTGCAATGAGGAAGATGAGAATGTGCGCCTTGTGGATGAGGTCGCTCGCCCAGATCGACTCCTTGCCTTCTGGGCACTGGCTTGCTGCGGCCGCCGCGAAGAGGCGGCGAAGATGGTGCACTGTTGTCTCGGCCTTGGATTCGCCCTTGGGCGAGGTAGGCTCGGTTGTGTGCTCGGCCTTGGGTGCGGCTGTGGATGCTGTGGAGTTCTTGGCTGGGTCGGCTGTCGCCTCAGAGCCCTGGCCGTCGTGGTAGCTGTAGTTCGTCGATTTGATACAGATCTTTAGCAAGTCCTCCTGCATGGTGGCTTCCGGATGCATTTACAGCAAACTGGGGCTTCTGTGAGTCAGCAATCATCACTGGCGCAATCATTGCGGGAGGGGAGCTGCACGACTCCTGGTGGCTTGTTGAGAACTGCTTGAAAACAAGGACCGGTTATCGATGATGACATGCATTAGCGTGCGGGAGCTCCGGCTATGTGTTCGCATGCGGCTGACGGGGCTTGGCACTCAAAACGCATGGGCTAGCCCAGCTGTCCGCAAGGTTCCCGTGATCGGAGCACTGCAGGAAAAGGGCCTGCAGATGAGCAACGTACCTCCAAAACTGCTAGAAGCAACGACATGAGCCCTAGCGCGCACGTCTCGAACTTCAAGTGCTCCCAGGCATGCAGGAGACCGCTACCACTGCTTGACAAAAGGCGACGGGTCACAAGCTTATCCAACACCTCCCACGTGAAATCTACAGAGAGTATGAGAAGGATGAGTGTGACGAAGCGCCATCTCTGCACTTCAAAGGTGCTGTGCTCCTCCACTGCAGCTGCAGTGCTGGACGCGACCATGGCTGAGGTTTTGCTCGCGTTTGCGCCACACGAGCGAAAACGCAGAGATAGTTAGCAAATATTGATCAGCCTTCTGACGGGGCTAATTAGGCTTCTAAGGGCGGGTGCCTCGTGTGGCAGTGTCTTGGAGTCATTGCACTCAATACTGCTACTGTACATGTAGACAACCAGCGCCGGGCGAGACCGTCACAGACACGCTTGGCGAACGAGTACACCAGTCATTTCTGTGAATAACCGGCTCCATCTGCTCTCTCGTGTCCCCATGTGCATCCTCGCACATCTCCAGGGCGCCATTGTCACCTTGTCGCGCACGCATTCGCGAAATCACATGAACAGCCTGCGACACCGTAACCCACCCCCGCAAGGACATACGTAACGCACCACCGCAAGGACATACAAGCATGAGGCACACACACCACAAGGACATACAAGGACATGCGGATCAGATCAGCTATGTTGCAAAGTCCGAGGTCCAGCATCAGCAGGGCATCTACTGCAGATCTAGAAAGGCTCTGCTACACACATGTACAGAGCAGACCATCAGAGACACGATGGCATCGCCAACTAATAGTTCAAAGCCCCAAAAACTATGCTGTGCTACCTGAAACGTAACTGAACCATACGCATAACACCCAAACTATCGCTTCAATGTTCTATCTAGCAGGTGTACAGGCCATGCAGCTCCCAACAGGCACCTCACGGCATGCCATGCAGCTCAAGCATGCTCTTTCATGGGTAGGCAAATCGCGCTCTTCATAGGGGTGGCGACATCCTCGCCACCAGCTCCGAACAGATGCAGCCCCAACAATAAAACTGCAGATCCAGCTAATGCAGATCCAGCTACAGCCCGCAATCGGAATGAAAATCATATCCGGGCTCGAGGTCCGAACAAAAATCTTAAAACAGGCTACAAGCACAACCTATGAACTGCAGGGCACCAACTGCGGAGGCCCAAGCAGAAATCTAAACACAAGCCACGCCCTCGGGCATCTTGGGCCGTGATGAGGCCGGCAAGTGCTGTGCCAGCTCCAGCACGCACCTGCACTGCGTGCAGCGTATGCCCCTGGTGGCCACCCTGCCCCTGGTAGCCACCCCGCCCCTGGTAGCCACCCCGCCCCTAGTAGCCACCCTGCCCCTGGTAGCCACCCTGCCCCTGGTAGCCACCCTGCCACCAGCACAGCAGCACCCAGCGGCGCAACGGGGCGCCTTGCCTTCCAGACGCCGAGGTCCATCAGCCGCTGTGCCTGCCTGCGGCGCCGCCTGGAGGCCCCCTAGCTGTGCTTGCGGAGCCGGGACTTCCTGCTGGTGAGGTCCCGCAGCCGCTGCGCCAGCATGCTCTCCAGCAGCCCGCTGATGGTGTCGTCACAGCTGTGCGGAAGCCGGCCACTGCTGCGGGCACCCACCGCCCCCACCCGGTCTGACGTGCCTGCACACACTGCCGCCGCTGCTCAGCCGTTGCGTACTCACTCGGGGCTCTGTGCACAGGCATGCACGGTTTCGCACACCCACTCGGGGCTATGTGCACAACTGTGCATGCCTGTGCACAGAGCATTGAGTGCGTGGAAGCTCAGGCACACGTGCATAAGCAAGCAGCGAGAGAGGCACACCATCGAAAGGCAGGCTGGCATCGGTCTGCAGGGACGTCCCCTTACCCAGAGACCCAGCCGCAGCAAACGAGTTCTCTTTCCGCTGCGCCACAGCCGCAGCACCCGCCCGATTCCCGTCCTGCGCCCGATTCACCTCCTGCTGCCTCCCCCCCCTCCTGGGCGTTGGGTGCTCCTCCACTCGCTGCTTCGTCTCCAGATCTTCCCCCCCACAGTCCGGCCCTTCTGCGGCGGGAAGCCCTCCCAGCGCCCCAAGGTTGCCATCGTCCACCTGGGTCCCAGTCAGCCTCCCCGCCGCCGGTGAGCGGCGGCGGCGGCGCCTCGCCGCGGCAAGCTCGCGCAGCGCCTCGCCGCAGCCTCCCCTCCGCGGCGGGCAGGATGCCGCATGCCACCTCCAGTCGTGAATGCCGTTGGGCTGGAGGCCACCAGATCCAGACGGCCGCGCTTGCGGGCGGCCGGGGGCCGGCTGGGGGTGCGGCTGGCAACCTGGTCGGGGCTTGCAGCGGCGGCGCGTCGCGGCCAAACACGTCGGCCGCGGACTGCACCACCGGCGGCAGGGAGCAGCCTCCTGGTGCTCCGCGAGAGGGTTGTGCAGCATGCTGTGCACGCTCAGGTGGTTTGCCGGCATGCCCGCGGCCGGCGCACGCTACTCGTCGCCGCTCTCGCTGCCGTCGTCGCGGTGCTGCATGCATGCGCTGGCGTGGCCCTGCTCTGGAGGTGGAGGATGATCGACACGCTGGAGGCGGCACGCTCACGCCACGTGTCGTCGAGGAAGTCGACGAGGTCGCCGCGGAGGCGGCCTCGCGCACCAACTTGACGTGTTGTTGTGGCAGGTGAACCCCACAAGTGGCCAGGTGAGCGCGTCCAGCCTGGGCAGCCATGTACATGGAAGTGTGCAGCAGCAGCCATGGAGGTCATCACAGCAGGAAACATCACCCCACCGCCACGCGCACAGCGGTCGCCGTAAAGTCGCTCACGGCGCCGTCGTGACACGTCCGCCTTCTGCCAGAACTCAAACATCACGATCGCGATCGCCAGCGCGCTCTGGAAGTACGCGTACCTGCACGCCCACGGCGCGCGGCGGCTACACGCATCACGGGCACTCACCAGGAATCGCGGTTCGCGGTCGCCCAGCGCGCTTGGAAGTGCGCGCATCTGGCACGCGCGCGGCGCGCTCCACATGCATGAGGCGCGGCGTCGCATTCATGCGCCTGCAGCGGCGCGGAGCCACCAGGGGCCATCCGGAAGGTGCGCACGTTACAAGGCCGGCGAGCCACCCAACCAGGAAGGCTTGGAGAGGTCCGGGTGTCGAAGGAGGTGCGGATCTTCTGCGAGTGCGCGGATGACCGCCGCATGCGATGTGGCGGGGAGGATCGGGGAATGCGGGCCCAACCGGCAGCTGAAGGCCCCGCCACGATGTGTGGCGGAGGCACTACGTCTCCGAGGGGGGGTCGCCCACGCGCGCCACCCCCTCAGCCACTGGCCCGGCGCACACGCCCCCGCCACCGGCCCGCCTGCCCTGCGAGCCCGCTCCTGCATGCATGCTCGCACGCTCGGCACCCGCGACGTGACTGCGGCGCATGCGGCTGCGGACATTGCCCGGCAGACGTCGTGCGGTGGCGGTTGCTGTGCTCAGCAAGGCCCGCACTGGCAACCCACCGCGGCATCAGACCCACACGTGCACAGGGAGGCGCGCACGTACCGCAGCGGTGAGTTCCGAAGCCGCCTCTAGCCACATCAACCTCCGCAGGGTTGTCCCGGCAGTGCCGAAGCCACGAGCCGTGGGCGTGCGCGCCTGGTTGTTTCCCCTGTGACTGCGCTCGGGCTGCTTCTTGCTTGGGGTATGGGCGGTAGTAGCGGCTGTATGCATTGCGCGCGAGATGCATGGCAACGACGTGAAGCTTGGCGCCCGCGGCCAGGGACAGCAGAATGACCCCGCCTGTCATCCAGAAGCCTCCGTACGAGCCTTCCGGAAAGATGATCCACAGGATGGCGATCACCCACATGAACACGTCAAACCTCACCACCCTTGCAAACTCCTCTGTGAGGAAGTCATTGACCAAGCTGCAGAAGTTGTAGTTGCGCGACACCTGCATGCATGGGAAGGCTGCTGAAGCTGTGGCTGGGCGAGATCCTCGCATCTGGCTGCAAACGCGGCCAGCTGCTCAGCCTTTCAGCATGCCACCGTCTGCCACGTGCCACGTGGTGCGGTCACATGCACTGTGCACAGCTGCAGCGAGGCCTAATGGCATATAGCTGCATGCACTATGCACAACGGCAGCGAGGCCTAATGGCATATAGCCCCATGCACTGTGCACAGCTGCAGCCAGGCCTAATGGCATATAGCCACATGCACTGTGCACAGCTGCAGCACGGTCTAATGGCATATAGCAGGCGCCCGAGCATGCACCAGGACTCTGCAGCGTGCGATCGTGCCAGGCGCAGCTCTGCAGGCTGGGAGGTCAGCATGCATGGCCGTCATGCGCTGGCACTCGAGGTGGGTGGAGGGTGTGGCTGAGGCACAGCTCTGCAGGCTGGGAGGGCAGCATGCATGCCATGCATGGCAGTCATGCGCGGCACGCGCAAGCACTGGAGGCGGGTGGAGGGGGTGGGGAGGAGGCGCGCCTTCATGTGGTCGATGAACATCATCCGAATGGCTCCGTACGTTGCCACGTCGATCGGATGCGTGAACTGCCTGATGCCCTGGCGCAGGCCGAACCAGATGGCTGGCTCGCCGTGTCTTTGGAGGCCTCCCACTGGCAGGTCCAAGAGCTGCCCGTCCTTGAGCGCCTCTTCATACTTGAACCAACGCCGCATCGCAAACATGCTCAGCGCAATGGAGATCATTGCATACACCAAGTGGATTGCTGCGATCAGGAAGATCAGGATGTGCACCTTGTGGATGAGGTCGCTGCTCCATATGGACTCTTTGCCGTCGGGGCAGGGGTTTTTGTCACCACCACTTGCGAGAAGCCGGCGGAGGGAAGAGTCTTTGGTCGAATCACCGCCTGGATACTTTGACTCGTCCTTGGAGTAATCATCAGAGTAGACCTCCTTCTCGCTGTCGATGCATATCTTCAACAGGTCCTCCTGCAGCGTTGACTAAGCGTGCACATCTGCTACACCTTGGTCCATCTGACTACCGTGCACAAATGCTACACCCTTCAGCATCAGATACTCCCTCCGAGGCTTGCTTCTGCAACCCAAACGAGAGACGTACCTCGAACACCACCAGCAAGAGCGAAACGACTCCCAGCGCCATGGTCTCGAACTTCAGCTGCGACCAAGCATGCGACAGGCCATGCTTCTTGCGATTGCGCAGTCTGTGCGTAATAAACTCATCTACAAACTCTACAAGCCCATCTATCAACAGGATTAGCAGGAAGAGCGTCACAACGCGCCATGTTGCGACCTCGAAGGCAGCGGCGTCTTCCGAGCCTCCTGCAGCCATCGTGCCTGCTAGACTAGGTTCTTTTGATTTCGATTCTTCGTAATCGAAACCAAATCAAGTTCTGCTACACAAGCTGTCAGAGGTCGTGGCAACTGTCAACTATAGGCGGGCACACGTGCCGACAGCCTGTGTCAGGCCACTAAACAATAGACGAGGGCACATCGATGATCAATATCATGATATAGAGGGCTTAATTGCGTCTCAACTTGTCGCACTGTGGATCTCGATCACTGGAGTGCACAGACGACACAAATGAGCTTACGCAAGTCTTCACCTGGCTCACTCCACCAATGCAGCTCTAGGAAGCGAGACAGGAACAGAACCCTGACTCATCAGCGATCCAAGTTTTCTTATCAGCAATACGTTAACAGATTGGCGTGCAAGATTCACTGACGGGCGGTCTAGGTTTAGTAAGGTTTGAAAATCAGCTGTTGCCACCACATTACCACGCGCGCGGCTGCGTTCGAGAGCTAGGCCTCCGCACTGACAGGTGACTTACATGCTGGTGCGCACCTGACTCCGGTTAGTTCGGCAATGCGAAGCAGCGCTGGCGGTAGAAAACGCATCATGCACTTTGGGGACAGCAGGCATCGTGTACGACCTTGCGACGATCCCCACCGAAGAACAGGAGCAAAATATTACAGCGAACAGCAAGCACGGGAGGATAGCAGAGAACTGCGGACTGCAGAGAACTGCGCCGAAGAACAGGAGCAAGCAACGCTACTGGTGTCGCCTTGAGCAAATCTGCATCATGCTGATGTTAACGACTGTGTGCTCTCTGGACTAAAGGGCACATCCTGCTGGCTCACACCTCTGCAACCTGTAGCCGGGTCCGAGAGTTGCCCTCCTTCAGCTGCAGGGACCTGCCAATGAGAACAAACAGGCACCACCACCTTCCAAGCAGCCCAATGCTACATCTCTCCAGCATGCCTCCAACCACCACACAAGGCTCCTCACCAAGCACAACCTCACTGCCTCACCCCAAATTGCCCAGCGTTGCACGATCCAGCCCCGGCTGCAGTGCTATGACAGCACAATCCGAGACCATCTAGCATCTGTTGCACCGCTGCTCCCATGACCTGTCCGAAAGCATACGCATGCGAGTGCCTCGGATGTCGAAAATCTGGGTCCGATCTGGCACTCGCTGTTCAGGCTGTCGCTATCGAATCCGGCGTGCAGGGATTGCTGCTTGGATTCCAATTTGCACATGTAAATTGCAATGTGCTTTGGTTTGTTTGGCTTTGGAAAACACACCACACTGCACAGGGCACACACAGACAGACTGTCAGCGAGGTACCCGGGTGTGGTTGTTTGTCGATCTTTGGTGTACACTAGCAGCAACATCATGCCGATATCATAGATGCCGTGCACACACGGCAAGTGCTACAACGCTTGCAAGACCACAACCCTGTCGGTAATACATCAAGTGCATTGAATGACAAACAGCTGCCCGATCAGTCAAACTCCGTATCTACACTGCCCATTCACATGTTGCCACAACACCATGCATGCCCATGCACTGCGTCATCAGGTACTGAGCAGCTCAGCCATGCCCTGTCTTGGAGAACTTGCACAAACCAAGAACTCCCAGCTGCCCACTGGCAGCAAATAGGAAATTAGCCACCCAAGCAACCCGAGCCGCCAAACCAGACCAAACGTAACCATCAAACCACCAAGCCACCACACCCCCAACACCCAAACCAACCAAACCGCCAACCAGGGCACCCTGCACCCGAATTTGATTCTTTTCTTGATGCCCTACACGTGGAATCTTTTCTTGACACCCTACACCCGAGTGTCATTTCTGGCACACTACAGCAGCTCGCATCCTAGGAGCTCCTGGCACAGATGCACCCTAGTTATTCTCATCAAAGTACGCAGCAACAACTGCTTGGTTATACCCATACATGGTGCCTCCAGCCTCGGTCTGCAGGAGGCCCAGAGAGTCCTGCACGCCCGGCAGAGCGTCCACATCGCACTTCCAGAGAGAGTCCATCGGGCCGTACCGCTGCGGCGGCAGAGCGTACGGCAGAGGAATGGGCACCACCAGCAGCTGCGCGTCGCCACAGGGGGGGGCCAAGGGGCTGCCGCCCTCGGCGCCCGCGGCCACAAACACCGCCTCGGTGGCAGCCGCAGGGGACCGCACGAAGCGCTGCGAGACGCCCGCGCTCGCGCGCGCGGAGGCGGGGCCCTCGTGGCCGGCGGGGGTGGCGCCCGGAGGCGCGGCCCCCGCGGCCTTGGCCGCCTCGCGCGCTGCCGCCGCCGACCCGTCCAACGCGGCCGCCGCCCCAGCGCCGCCCGGGCCCCCCGCTTGCGGCATGTCCACAGGCGCTGCGCGCGCGGCCGCCGCCTCCACGCCTGCAGCGCCGGGGCCTTGCGGCGCCTGCCAGCAGGGCTCGTCGGCGCCCGCACATGCCGCGCCGCTCGGCCGGCCGCCGCCGCCGCCTGCAGCGCCCCCCTCGAGGCGGCAGCGCTCCGCCGCCGAGCTGCTGCCGTGCACGCGGCCCTCCAGCTCGCCCCCCACGGCCGGCAGCACCGAGCACGGGCACCTCAGCAGCGCGTTGCAGCGCGCGGGCTCCCCTGCCGCGTCCGCGCGCTGCGCGGGCGCGGCCGGCGGCGGCGCGGCGGCGTCCGCGGTGCAGCAGAAGCCGTAGTGCGCGTGCTGGCGGTAGCGCAGCTCCAGCGCGGGCAGGAAGAGCGCGCTGAGCTCGTACGAGCGGATGAAGAGCGTGGCGCCCTTCTTCTGCAGCTCGCCCCACGCGGCGCGCGAGAGGTTGTGGCTGCCGAGCAGCACCCACGCGAGCTCGTCGCCGGCGTGGCGCGCGTAGGACTTGATGTGCGGCATCGCGCGCTCGCGCACGCCAAGCCGGCCGCCCCAGCGGCTCATCAGCGGCTGCAGGAACGCGCGGCTGACGTTGTGCGAGTACCCCGGGATGGACCCCCCCGCCGCCCACCCCTCGAACGACGTCTGCACCTGCTCCACCGTCGGCCACACCAGCGAGAGCCCGGGCGCCGCGGGCGCACCCAGCGCGCAGTGCGGCGCCGTGCCCGCCACCCGGCCCGCGCTCAGCGACTGCACGAACTCGCCCTCGAGCCACGGCTGCGTGAGGCTGCCCATGGAGGAGAACTGCGCGCAGAGCGGCGCGCGGCGGAAGCGCGCGGGGAACGCGTGCTGCGCGAGGACGCTGCGCGCACGCATGTGGCCGAAGCGCGCGTGCGCGTCGCGCGGGTGGCGGCCCGGGACGGAGGGCACCAGAGCCACGCGCGCGCTCGAAAAGTCGCACTTGCTCAGCGCCTCTTCGACGGCCGCGAAGAGCGCGCCGGGCAGGCGCACTGCGCGCATGTACGTGACGAGCGCGCTGTAAAAGTCGGCATGCACCGCCGCGTCGGTCAGGCCCTGCGCTGCTGCGGCAGGCGGCGCAGCCGCCGGCGCGGCGGCCGGCGCGCGGAGCGGGAAGTCCTGGAAGAAGAGGCCCTGCGTCTTGTTGTTGCAGTCGCAGAAGATGAGGTTCGCGGTGTGCACGACGACGCGCACGCCGGCCGCGTAGAACAGCAGGAAGAACTTGCTGTGGTGCGTGCCGTACGGGATCGGCAGCGGGGGGCTGTGCGTCGCCACCTGCGCACGCGCAGCAGGCGCGTCAGAACAGCTGCGCGGCCGAGCGCGCGGCGGCCCGCGCCACATGCATGGCCTGCATGCATGGCGACGAGGGAGGGCGGGGGCGCACCCGGCAGGAGCCCGGCACGCGCGCCTCGGCGACGGCGCCGCGCATCTGGTTGGGGGAGTCGCCGTGGAGCACGACGAGCTGGCGCGCGGAGAGCAGCGCGGGGCACGCGGACACGAGCCACCGGAAGTCGATCATGTAGTTGCTGACGACGGCGAGCTGCAGCGCGCCGGCGACCACCTGCCGCAGCTTGACGCCAAACGCGCCGTGGTTGTACGGCCACGGCATGCGCATGCGCAGCCACATGAGCGCGAACGGCGCCTCCGCAAAGTCCCCGCCGCCCGCGCCGCACGCCCGCGCCTGCAGCACGCTCACCGTCGCGTGCCTGGCTCCACTGTACGTCGGCGGCGCCGCGGCCACCATGCGCGCGTTGCGCCGAGCGCAGGCAGGGAGAGCGCACCTCGCGCGAGTCAGCGGCGAGGCCGTTCTTGGCGCGCTTCGCAGGAGCCCCCTCGATGGGCCCCGTCGAGGGGGGGTCGGCCGCGCCGCTGCCGTCCACCAGGATGCAGTCATCGCTCCGCCGCTTCTTCTGCTTGCTCGCGCCGCGCGCCTCCGCAGGCTCCGGGGCAGCCGCCGCAGCCGCCGCCGCGGCCGCAGGCGCGCCGCCGCCGCCGCCGAAGGCTGCGGCGGGCGACTGCGGCGCGCCGTGGCTACTGGGGGCGCGGGGGGGCCGCTGCGTGGACTCTGCGTGCTTGCTGGCGTCTGTGTCGGAGTGCGCGCCGTGCGCCCCGCTGCCGCTGCTGCCCTGCACGGCGTGGTTGGAGAGCGGGGGGGAGGCTCGGTGTGCTGGGCGCGGGTGCGCGGTGGCCTGAGGCGGCGCCAGGGCCTGCACACGCAAGCGCAGGAGTTGGATGCAGGCACCGCACGCAGTCTGAGCTGAGCGCTGCAGCAAACAGGGCAAGGCAGGGGCGGGCGTGCAGTGCATGGGGGTGTGTGTCTGAAGGTATAGGGTGCACTTCTGGACACCTGGCAGTGCACCGAGGCCACGGCAAGAACTTCCTTCGTCTCCGCGAGCACAGAACCCTGCCGTAGATTCACATGCAACGATCCCATAGAATATTCCCCCCCAACAAATCAACATCCCTGACCATGCGTGCATTGCCGACTGTGGAGGGCCCCAGTGCACGCACCTGGCCATCAAAGGTCTCGTCCCCAAGGACCATGCGTGCCTCTGCCTCTGAGGTGAAGCCCATCTCGCGCCACATCGCCTCCGACACCCCCGCGGCCGACGCGCCCTGCATGCATGAGCAGCATGCATGAGCACACATGCATGACAGGCATGGCATGCCGCTGTGTCACATCGCATGAGCGCAGCGCCGCTGTGTGCGGGGTGGCACGCACCTGGATGCATGAGCGCACATGCATGACAGGCATGGCGCGGCGCTGCGTGCGTGGTGGCACGCACCTGCATGGGGCTGCTTGCGCGGCTCAGCGGGCTGTTGTGGTGCCGCTCTACCAGTTGCGGCTGCAGTGCCACACCCCCACATGCGGAGCTGTGCAGCATTCCAGGCAACTGCATGTACGCCGTGCCGATTCATACATGATCAGCAGAAGTGCAAGCGCAGTCGAAAATGATGCATGCATGCACACATGCGTGCGCACCGACGGTTTGCCGCCTGTCCGGCTGTCATCCGGTGCGGAAGGGTACTCTGATGGGGCCACAGGCGAAATCACCGCGTTCGCCGCCTGCGGCTGCAGAAAGCGGCCATAAATGTTGTGCACGGAGTCGTTTGCGGCGGAAACGCTGGGGGTGTTGGTCGGGTCCTGGTAGCTGCGAGGAGCACCCTCGAGCTTCTGCGGGGAGCCAGCAGGCAGTGTGCCACAGGTGTTGTTGGTGGGAGTGCATGGCACTGCACCAATCGCCGGGGCACTGCAAGGCATGCACAACTGTCAGCGGAGTCATCCGTGTGCAGGTGATGTGTGGTGCGCTCTGCTTCCCTCCTCGCACACGCATGTCCTGCGTTTTCACACGTGCAACTACCATGACCAGCTCACTTCCACTGGAATGCCTGAAACGAGTCCTGCATCCACGACGGGGCGACGTGCGAGACGCCAGGAAGACAGGACTATGTGGGAGGCTGCCAGGGCGACGAGCTGGCGCAGCACGGATCGCCACTGCTGCTCGCTCATATCGGCGCCGATGCCGCAGGTGCGGACTCTTCATGACCGTGCTGCGCCACCTTGTCGCTGCGCTTGCCGCGCAGCACGTCGATCAGATGGCCGGCGCCGAAGCGCTGGCCGGCGTTCTGCTGGAAGCGGTAGATGCCGCAAGCGCCTTGCGCGCGGCATCGGCACGGCCGCGTTCAAGGACGCGAGCCTGGACTGGTCACGGCTGCGACCCCTGCTGGGTGCCGGCTCCGGTCCTCGTAGCGGTCGCTACTATGTTTCGGGGGGCGGGTTCGTCTGACCTTGGAACTGAGCGAGACGGAGCACGGCACGCGCTCTGGGCCGATTCGGCGCGGGCTGATGTGCAGGCGCTGTTCGAAGGCACGGACGATCTGGTGCCGCTCGTGGTAAGGCAGGTGGCCAGCCACATCTCGGCGCGCGAATTGGTGCGGGTTCGCAGCCTGCCCATGGAGACCCTGCAGTCCTACACCCTCTACCTGGGAGCGGAGGGGCTGATGAGCAGCCTGGTGCGGCAAGACTTCATGCGATGCCGTGAAGTACTGGAGCACCTGGCAGAACGTCACCCACGCCAAGCCGTTCCGCACGCCATGCTCGCCAAGTGGCACGTCAACCATCTGGTGCAGGTCTGGAGCGATGACGAACTGAGCGACCAGCGCAAGGGCATGGACCACGCGGCACGGGCTCTGGACCTGGACCCGGAGCAGCCCCTGGCCTTGGCGGCAGCGGGTCTGGTGCACATGAATCTCCGGGGCGACATGGGCGCCGCCCGCGGATGCCTGGAGAAGGCCCTGCAAGTCGATCAACAGCAGGCCGCCGCCTGGGCCTGGCTGTCCGCCATACAGGCCTACGGCGGCGAACATGGTGCAGCCCAGGCCTCGGCCGCACAGGCGCTGGCACTGTCGCCGCTGGACCCCGAACGCCACGTGTTTGAAGCCTACGCCGCCCTGGCTGACATCGCTGCCGGGCAATACGCGGCTGCGGTGTCGCACGCAAGCCAATCGCTGCGCTTGCATGCCCTGCACTCGCCGTCGCACCGGCTGCTGGTGGGCAGCCTGTGGTTGGCTGGACAGCACGACCATGCGCGGCAGGCTGCACAGCAGTGGCTGCACACCTTCCCCGGCGCCCACTCGGGCACGCGCACTGCGCGCGGCCTGGGCGCGGCCGCCACCTGGCGTGAACACTTCGCAGACGCTGTGCGCAGCGCGGGCGTGCCCAGTGCGCCACCCTTGCCCCGTGCACCCACCCAACTGTCCTGAGAAAAGGCACGCCCCATGTCCAACGGCTACAGCAGCACCGGGATCTTCCTGAGCGGCTCCACAGGGCCAGACCTGGGCGCGGAACTTAACCCGCACTACAACCCGCACTACAACCCGCACTACAACCCGCACCACAACCCGCACTACAACCCGCATCACAACCCTCACCACAACCCTCACCACAACCCGCACGCTGGGCAGCAGCCCGGCCTCGATCCCAGGACCTCATCGCCCTGGCCGTGGCAGGACCTGGACCCGGACTGGACCTACGCAGGCGGCAAGGACACGCTGCTGGCGCAGGCACTGCGCAAGGTGCAAGCACGGCTGGTGGGTGAGCGGGACACACGGCGAGCCATGGCCGAGCCGGGCCGCGTTGCGCAACCCGCGGCCCAGAGCAAAGGCCAGCACCTGTGGCGTTGGCAGAGTTAGTTCCGGCAAAGGGCCGTGGTGGGCGAGTTGCTGGGTACACGGCGGTGCAGGGCGCTCAGGTCTATCTGCTGGTGCGCACAGCGGACGAGCCGATGAAGGTTGATGCCCACAAGCTTGTGGGCGTCGGGGCTCCTGCCAAGATTTTGACTACAGACTGCAAATCGACAAGGTGGTGCGCGCCGCCTCGGAGCGCGAAGAACGCCTGCCCGAGATCCTGAGCCAGGCGGCGGACTTCCGGCCCTTCTTCTACAGCCTGACCGGCCTGGACCGTGTGCCCGTTGCTCGCACCGACGAGTTGATCCTTGTCGCCTGGGCCTGGGCCAGCATGTACCGTGATGATGTTGAAGAACAACATCGCCGAGTACAGGCCTGTGCAGCGGTCGGCACTGGTGATGCCGATCATCGCCACGCCGGGCCATCGATCGCTGCCCAGCGGTCACGCCACGATCGCGTCCATGACCGCGTACCTGCTTTCCGATCTCCTCAACTACGAGCGGACTGCTCCACGCAGGGAACTCCTCATGCACGACTTGGCCTCCAGGATCGCCTTCATCAATGCCACTATCTTCACTCGCATTCTTGCGCACGGCCTTGACGAGCTGCGATGCGGTGGCCTGTATTTTCCCGCGCCCGGAATCCCCAGGGTCAGCCGCCTCGGCCAACTCGCGGACGAGCGCAGCCTCATCCGCCAGATACAGGTCATTAATATAGGAAATGCGGCCCTCGCGGGCTGCCGGCTGATCAATAAAGCTCATGGAATTACTCCGAAGACCCGCTGTCGGGTGGCTTTAATTCGTGGCACAGGGCTCGCGATTATAGGTTATTAACATCGCTACGGGCATCGGTATTGAACCGAATTCGATATATAATTCGCGGCCCGTCAGTTTTCTGGAAAAGCCCGTGTCGGAAGCCTTCTTCAATTCACTCGCAACAGCCACCGAAGCCCTCAAAGCAGAGGGACTATTCAAGTCAGAAAGACTCATTGCCGGACCGCAGCAAGCGGCGATCAAAGTCAGATCGAATGGCAAGACCACGGCAGTCCTGAATCTTTGCGCCAACAACTACCTGGGCCTCGCCAATCACCCCGACGTCATCGCCGCTGCGCACAAGGCCCTGGACGATTTCGGCTACGGTATGGCTTCTGTCCGCTTTATATGCGGCACGCAGACCATCCACAAACAACTTGAGGACCGAATCAGCGCTTTCCTCGGTACAGAGGACACGATTCTTTACCCCTCCTGTTTCGATGCCAACGGTGGCCTGTTCGAAACCCTGCTCGGCGAGGAAGACGCCGTCATCAGTGACTCCCTCAACCACGCCAGCATTATCGACGGCATACGGCTGAGCAAGGCACAGCGATTTCGTTATGCCAATGACGATATGCAGGATCTCGAATCACAATTGCAAGCGGCTGCCAAAGCCACCAATCGACTGATCGTGAGCGACGGTGTCTTTTCGATGGACGGAACGATCGCCAGTCTGGACAGGATTTGTGACCTCGCTGACAAGCACGACGCCCTGACCATGATCGACGATTGTCACGCCACCGGATTTCTTGGCGAACACGGTCGCGGCACACACGAGTACCGCGGTGTAATGGGACGAATCGACATCATCACCGGTACTCTAGGCAAAGCGCTGGGCGGCGCGTCCGGAGGTTATACATCCGGACGTAAGGAAGTGGTTGGCTGGTTACGGCAACGCTCACGCCCTTACCTGTTTTCGAATTCCGTGGCTCCGATGATTGCCGCGACGTCCATCGCGGTACTCGACCTGCTGGAACGCGATAAGTCTCTGCAGCAACAGTTGCACAGCAATGCGGCCTATTTTCGCAGGAAGATGACCGAGCGCGGATTCGATCTGAAGCCCGGCGAACATCCGATTATTCCTGTGATGCTTGGCGACGCGGTATTGGCGTCCCGGATGGCCGACATGCTGCTCGGTCGCGGCGTCTATGTCATTGGATTTTCATTCCCCGTCGTGCCCAAAGGCCAGGCAAGAATTCGTACACAGATGTCCGCCGGGCTCACTCGTAATCAGCTGGACATGGCCATCGAAGCGTTCACGGATGTTGGGCGCGAATTGAAAGTAATTAATTAGGACTAGCAATGAAAGCACTGGTAAAGGCCAAAGCAGAACGCGGCATCTGGATGCAGGATATCGAACAGCCCGATATTGGCCACAATGATGTCCTGATCAAGGTCAATCGGACAGCGATCTGCGGCACTGACATACATATCTTTAAATGGGATGAATGGGCGCAAGCAACCATTCCCGTGCCGATGGCCGTCGGTCATGAGTTTTCTGGTCAGATTGTCGATATGGGCGTCGAGGTGCGCGGCCTTTCCGTTGGTGATCGCGTTTCGGCCGAAGGCCACATCACCTGCGGAGTCTGTCGCAATTGTCGCGCGGGTCGCCGCCATCTGTGTATGAATACGGTCGGCGTCGGCGTTAGCCGTGCAGGCGCATTCGCAGAATACATTTCCGTACCGGCATTCAACGTCTTCAAGCTACCGGACACGATCAGCGATGACATGGCTTCGATCCTCGACCCGTTGGGCAACGCTACGCACACCGCATTGTCGTTCGACCTGGTCGGTGAAGACGTATTGATTACAGGGGCCGGACCGATCGGCGTTATGGCGGTCGCGATTGCCCGTTATGCCGGCGCACGCCATGTCGTCATCACGGACGTCAATGACTACCGCCTCGATCTTGCACGGAAAATGGGCGCAACCTGCGCCCTGAATGTCACGCGCGAATCACTGGATGACGCCATGCGTACTCTCGGCATGAGCGAAGGCTTCGACGTCGGCATGGAAATGTCAGGCAATCCACAGGCGTTCCGGGACATGCTTCGCACCATGCATCACGGCGGAAAGATTGCGATACTCGGCATCCCGCCGGCCGAGACGACGATTGACTGGAAGGACGTCATCTTCAAGGGACTGCAGCTCAAGGGAATCTACGGCCGCGAGATGTTTGAAACCTGGTACAAGATGTCGAGCATGCTGCAAAGTGGCCTGAACATCGAACCCATCATCACGCACCATTTCCCGGTCGACGACTACCTGCCCGCTTTCGAGCTCATGGAATCCGGCCAGTCCGGAAAGGTCATACTCAGCTGGAACTAGGCGGTATCGTCAGTCGATCGCGCAAAAGCAGTGTGAATGGGTTAGCTCGATCTGGACTGGT
>CAWJNG010000002.1:0-361544 GCA_963844225.1 uncultured Alphaproteobacteria bacterium
ACTACCGATTTTCGGATATTCTATCCAACCACTTGTTACTATTTACAAAAAAGTCATGATGCGACACTGACGAATGGTATGAAATTGATAGCTTCTTGACTGGCTCGCCGCCAAAATCTGCTCTTGTCGTCGAAGAGATGACAAAATAGTGGGGACATTGGCGTCAACCGAGACCAGCTTCTGAAGGCTCCGCACACAAGAACTTCTCTCGCAAGACAAGCAGAGCGATTACGTCCTGTTCTCAACGCGAATTGCAGCGAATGGGTGGAAGGCACAAATAAAGGCGCCGCCGGCTCCAACACCGGCGACGCCTTCGAACTCCAGCCGGAAAATCGCTCAGGCGTAAGTAACAGAGCGTCTTTGTGTCGTCTTCGTTCCGCATCGTGGCTCCTATGGCCATAAAGCCGAGGAGCATCAACGCCCAAGTGGCAGGCTCAGGAACCGCACCGGCGCCAATCTTCGCGAGAGGTCGTAAGCGAGTTTCCGCCGGCTGTCAGATTAACGCTGAATGTGTTGTTGACATTAGGGTCAAAGCCTAGCCCTGCCCAATTCAGTCGAAAGCTATTCTGCACAGCACCACTGTCGTTGATCTCGTTATCATTACCTGCGAAAAACGGGTTATAGTGGCAAAAGGAGATCCCGAAAGAATGTTCGTTATCGTTATCAATGATCCGCTGGTATCGCCCAGATGTCTGAGTCAAAACTGACTGGGTCAGTGCCCAGGGCAAAGCTGTAAACACCGTTCGCATCGCTGGCCGGGGCCCTAAAAAAGTTTGGTGGAAACGAAGTGCCAGCTCGTCGGCATTTGAACTCAGCACCGCAGCGTTGGCAGGGCTATAATTATTACCAGACCCAAATGCGAATCGTCCTGTCGGGGCTGAGTTATAGACAGTTGTGGTAGCCGTCGCCGGTGTCGCCACGGGCAAGCGCGCCAAGCACCATAGTTGTAGTAAGTAACCTCATTTATTCGACTCCCCGTGCCCTAGATTGTTAACAACAGTTTAATAGAGCACAGAATCTTTGAAAGTCAAAATGCACATGGCTCGACAAAGCTGTCCCAATTTGAGACATGATGGGTTTTTCTGAGTAATGGGCTACAAATGCGGGCCTTGCTATTGAGTGCTGTCAGTATAGCTTCGATCAGCGCAACCACATCTTGATGGCGCCGAATTCAGACCATGAGGTTTTACCACTTTGCCAAGGCGGCCGAGCGGCAACTTAGCCCCCTAAAGCCCGCTTAGCCAATGACGCCGCACGATTGATAATGTCGGTCGACAGTTTGCCTGCGACCGAAGTTCTCGCGCTAGGTTCGACGGATCGACGCCCAGCTGGCGAGCGGTCTCGCGGCAGCGCGCAGGGCCGTTGCTGAGCATAACCAATCCCTACGCCTGTTGCCACCTCTGGTGTTGTTAGATCAAAAATGAAAGCTGTCCGTCGGCTTCTGATCCACTAGCAGACGCCACGGCCTGGATAACGCCACGGATTTCCGATCCAACTTGTATGTGAAAGGCATCGCGTCCATAGACCCAAAATCACCGCAAAAAGAGTTCAGCAATTGGTCCCACAGACGCCGATAGCGCCTGCTTGGCGACAAGAGCACCTTCGGCTTGCAGTTGAGGCCGCGTGTGTCGCTCTTTGGGCATGGCAGGTTGATGGCGACCGTTTCGAAATGGATGAACGCGCTTTTGAACTTTGGGGCATCCCTTGGGTGGATAGTAAGGTCAGCTTCGAAGAACTTTCGAAAAATATCCATCCGGCTGATCTGGACCGAGTGCGCGCCGCTTTTTCCGCGACCCGATCAGTCGCGGGCTCTTATGAGATCGACTTTCGCATCTGCCTTGGCGACGAGATCCGCTGGATTTCAGCCCGAGGACAAGGTGCCGATTTGGGCATCGTTGACGGAGTAATGTTCGGCATCTTTCTCGACGTCACCGGTCGCAAGCAAGCCGAAGAAGGAAACGAGCTTCTTGCAGGCGAAATGAGCCATCGGGTCAAAAATCTGCTCGCCATTGCGGGCAGCCTCACGCAGCTCTCGGGACGTTCCGCTAAGTCCGTAGAGGACATGACGGGCGATCTTATGATGCGCATTATGGCACTAGGCCGAGCCCACGACTTGGTCCGTCCTATTCCAGCTAAACAGGGAGAGGCAGCTTTACTAGGCGACCTGATTTCAATCCTCTTGGCGCCATATGATGAAACAGCAGCCTTCTCGGGAAAAATTCGTGTCGCTGTTGCACGGATGGGCATCGGAGAGCGGTCAGCGACCGCGCTTGCCATGGTAGTTCACGAACTGGCGACAAACTCCGCTAAATATGGGGCGCTTTCTTGTGCTTCAGGATTGCTCGATGTGTCCAGTACACTCGAAGGCGAAGACATTTGCTTGATTTGGGCAAGAAGTCTGGTGGGCCCGTCATTGGCGAAGAGCCAATACTAAAGGGCTTCGGAAGTCAGCTTTGCGCCCGCACTGTCGCAGGGCCCTTAGGAGGCAGTCTCAAATACGACTGGCAGGAGAGCGGGCTCGTAGTCACGGTGCGAATGGCCCAAGATCGCCTTGCGGCCTGAGCCAACGGGGACGTGTTGCGATGACCCGTTGAACCCGCCACCCCATTCCGGCCGTTCGCAGCCGATCTGGATGCAATGACTGGAAACGACCCAAAAGCGGAAGGCAAAGGCCTTAACGGATCCCTTTGGCTTGCCCACCATCAACGCTAAGCGCCACGCCCGTAACCCAAGTTGCTCGCTCTGAAACCAACCACACGGCGGCGTCGGCCACTTCCTCAGGCACTCCCAGTCTACCGAACGGGATGCTCGCTCTGGCCATTTCGTAAAAAGCCGGATTGTGTTCGCGCATCATTTCCCAAACCCCGCCGGGGAACTCTGTCGATCCGGGGAGGATCGCGTTAACGCGTATCCCGTTCACAGCTTCGACCACGGCCAATTTCTTGGCATAGGCATTAAGCGCAGCTTTGACAGATGTGTAAGCGAAATCCGCGCCTGGAGTGGCTTCTATGCCGGAGCCTGATGATACGAACAAGATCGATCCCGACCTCTGCTCGCGCATTTTGGGTATTGCTGCCTCTACAAGCCTCACGGCTCCAAGAAGATCCACAGAAAGGCACGCATCCCAGTCTGACCTGTCTGGACCAATTGAGAGTGCAGACGCGTTGCTTACAACTATATCTACCCGTCCAAAATGTTCGAATGTCTGTGCCATCAGATCCTTGACCGACTTGTCGTCGGATAAATCGCACACAAGTGAAAGCACCTCTCCACCCGCTGACTGTATCTCCCTTTCCGCAGTCAAAAGTGCATCTTCACCTCGGGCAGCGATTACCACCTTGGCGCCTTCGTCAGCCAAGCCTTTGGCTATAGCCAATCCGATGCCGCGGCTGGCGCCGCCGACCACCGCCACTTTCCCAGAAATTCGCAGGTCCATGCTCGTCCCTTCACAAGCTAGGATTTAATTGAAAAATGCCTAACTGTCTCCTGATTATCTGCCGGATGACGGCTATCCATCTGTGGACGCCCCAAAAGACGCAAGAAGTTTTTGGAGGTAGTGCACGTAGTCGGATGCTGCCATCTGTCCGGCCTCTGATGCAGCATCAGAGGCTGCGGGCCCGTAATCGAGCTGTCACTATGCCCCTCTTAGAGGTGGGCTTTAGGCTTAAATAAAAAGGGCCGGGGTTTCCCCCGGCCCTTTCGCATAATCGGTATCGTTTAGGATTA
Organism: uncultured Alphaproteobacteria bacterium; assembly: GCA_963844225.1. Lineage (GTDB taxonomy): Bacteria > Pseudomonadota > Alphaproteobacteria > Sphingomonadales > Sphingomonadaceae > Sphingopyxis. The sequence goes on from CAWJNG010000002.1 coordinate 3,727, forward strand.
AGCGCCGAGATCGGCGGTATCAACCTTCACGCCCGGGCCCATCGACGACGACAGGGCGACCTTGCGGACATATTTGCCCTTGGCGCCTGCCGGCTTGGCCTTAACGATCGCATCAACAAAGGCATCGAAATTTTGGCGGAGCTTTTCTTCGCCAAACGACAGTTTGCCGATGCCGGCATGGATGATTCCAGCCTTTTCGACGCGGAATTCGATCTGTCCGCCCTTGGCGGCTTTCACAGCTTCAGCGACGTTCGGGGTAACGGTGCCCAGCTTGGGGTTTGGCATCAGGCCCTTGGGACCCAGAACCTTACCCAAACGGCCAACGATGCCCATCATGTCGGGCGTCGCAATGACGCGGCCGTAGTCAAGGTTTCCAGCCTGCATCTCTTCCATCAGGTCTTCGGCCCCAACCTTGTCAGCGCCAGCTTTCAGCGCTTCCTCAGCTTTGTCGCCGCGTGCAAACACGGCAACCTTGACGTCTTTGCCGGTTCCGGCGGGCAGCGTCACAACACCGCGGACCATCTGGTCGGCGTGGCGCGGGTCGACACCCAGGTTCATCGCAACTTCCAAAGTCTCGTCAAACTTGGTCGACGACAGGTCACGAACGGTCTTGATTGCCACGTCCACAGCGTAAAGCTTCAGCGCGTCAACCTTGCCCTCAAGGGCTTTCTGCTTTTTGGTCAGCTTTGCCATCGGTTCAGCCCTCCGTCACTTCAAGACCCATCGAACGAGCACTGCCCTCGATGATCTTGGTTGCTTGGTCGAGGTCATTGGCGTTGAGATCTTTCATCTTGATCTCGGCAATGGCGGTGAGTTTCGAACGGGCAATCTTGCCGCCGCTGATCTTGCCGGGTTCTTTCGATCCCGATTTGAGATTGGCAGCTTTCTTGATCAGATAAGAGGCAGGCGGCGTCTTGGTGACGAACGAAAAGCTCTTGTCGGCGAAGACGGTGATGATCGTCGGCGTCGGTGTGCCCTTGTCGATCCCGTCGGTCGCGGCGTTGAACGCTTTACAAAATTCCATGATGTTTACACCGCGTTGGCCGAGTGCCGGCCCGAGCGGCGGCGAGGGGTTTGCGGTCCCTGCCGGTACTTGCAGCTTGATATAGCCGCTAATCTTCTTGGCCATGATGGCCTCCTGTTCTTTCTGTTGAACCCTTGAAAACAAGGGTCCTCAAAATAAGCGGTCCAGCAGAAGACCGAAGCCTTCCTCCCGCGCGGAATCACGCCCGTATCTGACGCGAAGGCGCGCCTTTAACGAGAATGAACTTGTGTCGCAAGGCTTTTGGGGCCTCGCAGGCAGAGGAAACGACCCGTCGAGCCGTCACTTCATCCGTTCGACCTGTTCGAAGTCGAGCTCGACCGGGGTGGCGCGACCAAAGATCGATACCGACACCTTGACGCGAGCCTTTTCGAAATCGAGCTCCTCAACCAGCCCGTTGAAGCTGGCGAAAGGACCGTCGAGCACCTTGACCTGATCACCGATTTCATAATCGACGCGAATTTCCTGCTTCGGACGGGCTGCAGCTTCTTCCTTGCTGTTAAGAATACGCGCAGCTTCGGCTTCGGTAATCGGTTGGGGCTTGCCCATCGACCCAAGGAAGCCGGTCACTTTCGGCGTATTCTTGACCAGATGATAGACATCGTCAGTCATCGTCAGCTTGGCGAGGACATAGCCGGGGAAGAATTTGCGTTCGGCCTGAACCTTCTTGCCGCGCTTGACCTCGGTCACGGTTTCGGTGGGAACCTCGACCGATTCAACGAGCGGGGTCAGCCCCATACGCTCTGCCTCTGCGACGACCGAATCGCGCACCTTGTTCTCGAAGCCCGAATAGGCGTGTATGATGTACCAGCGCGCCATAATCTCTATCTATCCCGTCCCTGAAATTTCTAACCGGCGAGTGACGTCAGCCAGCGCACAATGGCACTGAATACCGTATCAATCCCGACGAAGAACAGCGCCAAAAGCACCGTCATAATCAACACCATGATCGTCGTCTGCATCGTTTCGCGGCCCGTTGGCCACACGATCTTCTTGGCTTCGTCCTTCACCTGATTGATGAATTGCCCCGGGCTGGTCTTGGCCATGATGATCGTCCAATCCTGTTTGCGTAAGTTACGCCGTCCAAATGGGTCGCCGCCTGCGCCGCGTCAAGCGGCCTTTCAGGCAATAATCCGCCCACCCCTCCCGAACAATTCGGCGAAAGGCGGAGAATAGCGGCACATCTGTCCGAATGGAGCGGCCTTTAGCCATGTGCAATGCCGATTGCAAGTCATAGAGGGGCGGCGGGACGCGGGATCGGGCGGACGATGGCGAACGCTGGTTCACGAACAATCTGCAGTAGCAGGACGACCATAAGTCCCCAGGCGAGCGCCGGCATGATCGCAAAAATCAGATGAACCGGGCCCGCCGATTGCCGGGCGTTGGCGGGGTCAAAACCCATCCAGTCGAGCAAGACATAGCTGATAGCAATCGCCGTCGCGACACCAAATTTCTGCATCAGGTTGACGATCGCGAATAAAAAAGCCGTGCGGTCGCGAAGACAGCGCGCTCGGTCTTGGGGGATGAGGTCAGACAACATCGCATAGGCAAAAAGCGCACCGACGAACCCGCTGCCAAGCACCATCGCAAAGATCATCGCCTGAACCAGGCCGGTCGGCGGGATCACAAGGGAAGCCAGTAAAGCGGTCGATACAAAGCTGCCCATTGCGATCAGCATCAACGGTTTGCCGAAACGGCGCGCAAGCTGGGTCCAGATCGGGACTGCAATAGCCCCCCCAACAAAGCTGCTGAACAGGATGAGCGCGCTTTGCCCATCGAGCCCCAGCACGGCGTCGGCAAAATAGACAAACAAGGCGGTCAGCGACCCGAAGGCAAAGCTGTTGCAAAAATGGATTCCGAACAACAACATCAAGGGTTTGAAAGTCAGCGATGCCTTGATTTCCGCGCGCCAGCCAATTCCCGGCGCCGCCCCCACGGGGCGCGACGGCAGCCGCCGCAACGCTAGCAACGCCAGTGGAACCGTCAGCAACACGAGGCTAGAATAAGCCAATATCCGGCCCTGCAAATCGAGCCCCGGGATTAACTGCTGCGCCACCGCGGGCGCCGCAAAGGCTGCGAGGAAAACGCCTTTGGAATACCAGTCGCGCGCGCCAAACAACCGCGCGCTTTCATCGGGATTGCCGACGAGCGCTGCCCCCCATGACAGCTGCGCCACATCATAAAGGCTGTAACTGGAATAAAAGAGCAGGAGCACCGGCAGCAGCGCCAAAAAGGGCAATCGATCCCCCACCATAAGGATGACCAGCAACAGCATCAGCAAAGGAATTATGCCGCGCATCATCCACCGCCGATGCGCGCCGGTGCGAGTATCGACACGGTCGATCATCGATCCGATCAGCGGATCAATGATGCCGTCCCAAATCGTCGTCAGCGAAAACAGCACCCCCACCAATGCCACCGGAATCGCCCCGCCAGCCGCGATATAGGGCGGTAAATAGACGCTGAAGGGAAGGCTGAACATCACGCTGGGGCCAGCGGTCACAGCAAAAGCGGCGACGGTTTTTTTGCCAAGCACCCCACGCAAAACCGTGTTGCCATGGGGCCGCGATGCCCTGTCCTGATTCGTCGCCATCGCGTGCTCCCGTCACTAAAACGGGAGCATCCAGTTATTTACATTGATGTCAACGACAACTGGTGCGCGATGCACCGACCTGGCAGGGGCAGTAGGACTCGAACCTACGGCCCTCGGTTTTGGAGACCGATGCTCTACCAACTGAGCTATACCCCTAGGCCGGTCGCGCCTTTAGCCCCAGTGCAGGGGGTGACGCAAGAGGAATGGCATCGGCTTATCGCAAGTTATGAGATTTCCACGAGACGATGGCGCATCTCCTGCTTTACCATGGACCGGCCTATCGCGAGGCCGCTTTCCTTTTTTAGGAACCTGAAGGGCAAATGCTCATCCAATGCCGCTGATGATCAAAGACATGTCCCGATGGGTTGCACCCCGCAACCGGCCTGTTATGCGCATTCGCAAATGACGCCCTCCCCCTCCTCTGCCGCATCGCCGCCGCATTATCTTGGCGGTATCTTGCTGCGTTTGCTGGCGATGCTTTCGCTCGCCATCTTGTTCGTAATGGTCAAATTGATCGCGGCATCGGGACTTCATATCGTCGAAAGCATGTTTTGGCGGCAGGCCTTTGCTCTCCCTTTTGTCGTCGGCTGGGCCTTATCGCATGGCGGTTTCCGCAGCCTCGCGACCCAACGGATCGGGGCGCATAGCCGGCGCATGATATTGGGCATGGCGGGCATGGCCTGCAATTTCGGCGCAATGATCTACCTGCCCATGGCAGAAGCAACGACAATTGCGCTGTCAGTGCCGATCTTTGCAGTGATTTTTGCAGCGCTGTTGCTGCGCGAACCCACCGGACCTGCGCGTTGGAGCGCAGTCGTCATCGGCTTTATCGGGGTGCTGATCGTGCTCAATCCCTCGGCATCCTTGAACGGCCAGCTTGGAAGTCAGCATCTGACGGGAACCATGATTGCGATCACCGGCGCGGTCATCACGGGGCTGGTCACAATAGCGCTGCGTGATCTGGGCCGCACCGAAAATGCGACGACAACCGTCTTCTGGTTCAGCCTGTTGTCGCTCATTCCTCTAAGCCTCGCCCTCCCCTTTTTCATTCAGCCGCACAGTAGCTATCAATGGATGCTCCTCGTCGGACTCGGCCTTTCAGGCGCAATTGGTCAAGTGACGCTTACTGCCGCGCTACGTCTAGCGCCGGTCGCGGTGGTGATGCCGATGGATTATTCCAGCTTGCTGTGGTCGATACTCTTTGGCTGGTGGATCTTTGCCACTATCCCCGCCGCAACAACATGGATGGGGGCGCCGATCATTGTTGCCAGCGGACTGTTCATTGCCTGGCGCGAGCATCGCCGCCACATTATTCGCGCAAGAGAGATTGCTATATGACGCTGCCCATCCTCTATCATTGCCCGGATGCGCGATCGCTGCGCTGTTTATGGGCGGCAGAAGAAGCGGGGATGGACGTAGATCTGCGCGTCCTGCCCTTTCCCCCGCGCGCCTTTGCCCCTGAATATCGCGCCGTGAATCCGCTGATGACGGTGCCCGGCTGGGTTGAGGGCGGGCGGCTAATGACCGAATCGAGCGCGATTTGCGAGCGCATTGCCGAAGGAACGCCGCTCGAAGTGCGCCGCGACGAAACCGACTTTTGGGAGGCCCGCAACTGGCTCCACCGCAGCGACGCGACGCTAACCTTCCCGCTCGCGATCATGATTCGCTACACCCGTGTTGAACCTGCTGAACGAAGGCTGGGCCAAGCGGTCGAGGACTATAAAGCCTTCTTCGGCGGACGGGCAAAAGCTATCGAGACGGCCTTGGCCGATGGCCGAGAATGGTTGGTCGCGGGGCGTTTCACAATTGCCGATATTGTGATTGGATATGCTGCGTTCCTCGCAACGACATTGGATGCCGACGATGTGCTGGGGGAGCAGACGCAGGCATGGCTGTCACGGTGCATGGCGAGAGAGGGGTTCGTGCGAGCGAGGGCGCGGCAAATAGTCTGACGGCAACGCGACCATTAGGGGTGGCTGCGAGATCGCCAGCCCTTTCTTCTAGAACCGACAAAATCGTGCATTAGACAATTAATGAGATAGAGTTACCAAAATTGTGCACCATTATTGGAAGCAACAAGCTCCCTGTTCGTAAAGTCAGCCAAACGGCAATAAACGACGGCAATGCAGTTAAAGCCATTGTGAGCATGTCGAACGAAAAATGGCCGTCTGAGAAACCGAAAGCATGCGCCAACCCGAAAAGAAAACATGAAAGGACGGCCCCCCAACCCCAGTCCACACCGAGGAATCGTATACGCCCGAGAAATGCGCGGTTTAGCGCAAAGAGCAAAATGCCGCGATAGAAGGGTTCCTCTTCAAGTCCAGGCATTGTCAACTGAAATGCAATCTCGTCCCGCGTGGGACTGTCGCTTGAAAACGCCATCGCAACAGCAACAAAGAATAGGCAGTATACGGCTACTATCGGGAGCGAGCTTTTAAGGCTCCCCGGTGCCTGTACGAATGTCAGTCCTACATTGCGCCATCCGAAGGAAGGGAGAGCCGCGATAGATAAAGTGGCGGCGAGCGCGAGCAGTTTGCCTTGCCAGTTCCAGTTGCTGCTTGGGAAAATGTCGGGCACCATACCATAAGCGTTGGTAAGCAAGCAGTCGTTTACGGCAACCAGTAGCGCTGCAATCAACAACCAGCGCGGAGCAAACCGTTTCCAGTCCGCGAAACCAAACAGCGCTCCTGTGACCAGAAGAAGCGCCAAAGTTCCACCCAATCCGATCAGTCCGTTCATGCATGACCTTCATGTCTGCCCAAGTGTTGCGATTGCTATCGCCACTTGATTCTGACTACAATAAAAATGTCCGCTTACAGGGCCGCTTGCGACTTGATGAAATATCGACAGTTCAGTCGCTTTCTGCCCTTTCCTTTTCGCCATGCTGGAGGCTGCCCGGCCCTCCTTCAATTCACCATCCGTTCGCGTCCTTCCCAATAGGGAGCACGTAAATCCTTGCGCAAAATCTTTCCGCTGGCGTTCCTTGGCAGCGCCGCGATGACATCCACTGTCTTGGGCACTTTGAACGGAGCGATGCGGTCGCGTGTCCAGGCGATGACGCTTGCAGGATCGACTTGCGTGCCCGGCTTAGCGACACAAATGGCTTTGACCGCCTCGCCCCAGCGCTCGTCGGGAATGCCAATCACGGCGACTTCGAGCACTTGCGGGTGGCCATAGATCGCGCTTTCAACCTCGGCGGGATAAACATTCTCGCCGCCGGTTATGATCATGTCCTTCATGCGGTCGTGGATGAAGATATAGCCGTCTTCGTCCATATATCCCGCATCGCCCGTGTGGACCCAGCCGTCCTTGTCGAGCGTTGCGGCCGTAGCTTCGGGCAGATTCCAATATTCGATCATATTATTCGATGACCGGGTGATAATCTCACCCACCGCGCCGGTTGCGACGTCATTCCCTTCGGGATCAATAACACGCACCTCGACCCCTGCCATCGGGCGACCAGCTGAGCGCATGCGCGGATTGCCGTTCGGATCATGATCTTCTGGCGGCAACAGGATTACGGTGCCGGTGGTTTCGGTCATGCCATAGGCCTGAATGAAGTCGGCCCCGAAAACCTTGATACATTCGCGCAGAAGTTCGAGCGGGATCGGCGCGGCACCGTAGAGGATATATTTGAGCCGCGAAAAATCCATCGTCGCACAGCGCGGGTTCTGCAAGATCATCTGCAATGCGGCAGGCACCATGAAAAAGCGGGTAATCCGTCCCTTTTGCACCAGATCGAGCACATGGTCGGTGTCAAATTCGGCGAGCACATGGCTGGCCACCCCCGCCGCCAGCGCCATGACGTTGAGCCCGGTACCGCCGATATGCGCGCAGGGCATCGCGACCAGCACGCCCTCGTCATCATCCCATTGGGTCCAGGGTTCTTCGGTGCGCATATTGGGCAGGCGCAAGCCGAACAGATTGCGGTTCGAAAGCACCGCGCCCTTGGGCTTGCCGGTCGTGCCGCTTGTATAAAGCTGAAGCACCGCGTCATCCTCGCCCGAGGGCGCAAAGTCGCGGCGGGTGACCGCAGCGATCCGCTGCCGCGCGTCGTGGGCACCGATGACATGTTCGACATGGGTCAGCTTGGAGCGGATTGCAGCAATCGGCGCATCGAAACCGGGGCCAGTGAATAGCGCCTTGGCGCGAGTATCATTGACAATATAGGCCCATTCCTCACCCGCCAGGCGCCAGCCGATCGGCACCATGACTATGCCCACGCGCGCCGCTCCGAAAAAGAGCAGCGCGTAAACGTCGCTATTCTTACCGATCCACGCGATACGGTCGCCCTTGGTCAGCCCCAGATCGAGCAACATCGCCGCGACCTTGGCAGTCAGTTCCTCCAGCCCGGCAAAATCAACCTCGCGGTCTTCCTCGGTTAGCGCGGTGCGCGATGGAGCGGTTAGCGCCCAATGGCGCAGAAACTGATCGAAGGTAATATGCTCCGCCATATCCATCATCACACTCTCTCCGCTTTCGCCTCGGTCGGCGTTGGAGTAACGGTATCAGGACGGATCGGCTTTTGCCAAGCGCCATCGCATGGCGATCACTTGCGGCGAAAGAGCAGCATCAGATTATTGGCAGGCATGGCGCGCCGTTCAGCGAAGATGAGGCCGGCTTCCACCGCTGCGGTCTGAACATCAGCGATGTCACGCAGGCCCCATGCCGGATTGCGGGCTCGGAGCGACTCATCAAAGGCGCAGTTGCTGGCCGCTGTATCGACGTCCGCTTCGAGATAAGGACCATAGAGGATCAGCGGCGCTCCGGTTGGCAACAGGCGGGCGGCGCCTGCAAGAAGCCCCAGGGTCGCTTCCCACGGGCTGATATGGACCATGTTGATGCACAATATTGCGGCAGCTTGGGCGACGGGCCAATCGGGCGCGGCAGCATCGAGTTCGAGCGGGCTTAATATGTTAGCGAGGCCGCTTTCACGGCTCCACGCCGCAATCGACGCCAGCGCCGCCGGATCGGGGTCGCTCGGTTGCCAGTTCAGCGTCCGAAAACGCGCCGCAAATTGAACGATATGTTCACCCGATCCGCTGGCAACTTCCAGCACAGTTCCTGTATCGGGCAACCAGTCGGAGAGGACTTGAATGATAGCGTCGCGATTACGAGCCGTCGCGGGGGCATGACGCTTGGCCCCCTCTCCCGCTTCGGCGGCCAACCACGGCTTTGGTGTCATACCGCCTTGGCCCTGGCCATCGCCCGTGAGCGCCGTTCGCGCACAATTAGCCAGCAAAGCAAGCCCACCGGCCCGAACATCAAGGTTAAAACCAGGAAAGGGATCTGGACGATGCGGCTGAACCCTTTGTTGTCGGCATCGCGCGCGATCCACAGGCCGGTGAACAGGTCAAAAGCCAGATAATGCGTCCAGCCCACCACCGCGCCGCCCTTGGTCGCGAACAGCGCCATGACGCCCGCCAATGTCGTGAAATCCATTGCCGCCTTCGGCCCTTCGGCGTCCCAGCCGCCAAACATCAGGCCGCCCAGCATGATGGCGTAGGCGAGGCACAAGAGCAGCACGCCGGCATAGAGGATAAGAGCCAATATTCTAGGATGACGCGGCAGAAAAGCGAGCGCCACCCAAGCGATCATGGCCCAGCCATTGGTGAGCGAAAACAGCATTTCCCATGACATGAACTATAACTCCCTTTTTTTGGTCTGCGCCTCGACCAACAGCCGCTTGCCGCGCATGTACATTTCGATCCGCTGCACGCTGAACATGCCCAGCGCGAGCGCCGCCAATGTGTCGACTATGGCACCGCCATCAAAATGCATCTGCGCGCCCATTCTTGCCGCAATCTGGCGGATCACGATCAACCCGGCTAGCAAAGCGATGCCAACAAAGGACGCTTGCTGGTTGAGCGCGTGAGTTTCGGGATCGATGACGATCCGCATGGACTTGCCGCGTTGCCAACCTAGCCCGCATCCGCCGATCAAACCGATCAGCGCCAATCCCCAGCCCAACGGTGTCGGGGGATATTGGATGTAGAGCATTGTCACGACAGCGAGATAAAGGACAGGCACAATCCATAACCGTTCCAGCCTCAGCGGCCGAACCTGCGTCATACGGCGGGTCCGGATGACGAGCACGACTGCAATAGCCACGAACGGCAATATATTGGTCCACCAGACATTGGCCTGATCCGGCTGCGCGTGCATCCTCTATGCTCCCCCGATTGTGCCTGATCGTTCAAGTCACATTTATTCTGCGGCGTTAATATGCCGGTCATCGCTCCACGCCAGCACAGGTTTGCGCGCAGCACCGGTTTCGTCGAGCCGCGCGCGCGGCGCGAAATGCGGCGCCGACTTGAGCGTTGGTTCGCCCTGTTTGGCGCGCATCGCGACGCTGCGCAATGCTCCGATGAACTGGTCGAGCGTTGCCTTGCTTTCTGTTTCGGTCGGCTCGATCAACATCGCGCCATGAACAACAAGCGGGAAATAGACCGTCATCGGATGATAGCCCTCGTCGATGAGCCCTTTGGCAACGTCGAGTGTCGTAAAACCTTCGGCTAGCCCGGCATCGCTAAACAGCGCTTCGTGCATACAGGGACCGGAGGCGGCGAAGGGCGCGTCCAATACGTCCGACAGACTGCGCAGAATATAATTGGCGTTGAGCACCGCGTCTTCAGCAACTTGCGCCAGCCCGTCGGCGCCATGGCTGAGCATATAGGCAAGCGCGCGAGTGAACATGCCCATTTGGCCATGAAAGGCGGTCATGCGTCCGAAACTGGCAGGATGATCATCGCCCGCAGTTTCTTCCTCGACCAGATGAAAGCCGCCATCGGGTGTGCGCGCCACAAAAGGCAGCGGGGCAAAGGGCGCGAGCGCCGCAGACAGCACAACGGGTCCCGAACCCGGACCGCCGCCGCCATGCGGGGTCGAGAAGGTTTTATGCAAATTTATGTGCATCGCATCGACGCCGAGGTCGCCGGGACGCACTTTGCCAACGATCGCGTTAAAATTGGCCCCGTCGCAATAGACATAGCCGCCGACCGCATGAACAGCATCGCTTATCGCCTTCATGTCGCGCTCGAACAGCCCGCAGGTATTGGGATTGGTGATCATCACCCCGGCGACGTCGGGGCCAAGCCGCGCCTTGAGCGCCGCCAGATCAACCCGACCCGCGGGCGTTGCCGGAATATCCTCGACCGCATAACCGGCAAAGGCCGCCGTCGCCGGGTTGGTACCATGCGCACTCTCGGGAACCAGAATAACGCGGCGATCCTCGCCGCGCGCTTCGAGCGCTGCCTTGATGCACAAGATACCGCACAGCTCGCCGTGCGCGCCCGCTTTGGGCGACATCGCGACGCTGCGCATGCCAGTGAGCAACAGCAGCCATTCGGCGAGCTGATCGATGACAGCCAGCGCGCCCTGCACTGTTTCCTGCGGCTGAAGCGGGTGGACATCGGCAAAACCGGGCATCCGTGCGACTTTTTCATTGAGACGCGGATTGTGCTTCATGGTGCACGAGCCAAGCGGGAATAGGCCAAGATCGATGGCGTAATTCTGGCGCGACAGGCGCGTATAATGGCGCACCGTTTCGGCTTCGCTAAGACCTGGAAGTCCGATGGGCGCGGTGCGCGTCAAGGCACCGAAATCAGCGGCAGGCGACACATCATCAAAGTCGACCCCGGTCGTATCGGTCGATCCAATCTCGAATATTAGTGCTTCCTCAAGCATCAGCGCGCGGTTGCCGGTGAAGGTCGCCGATGCCGTATCGCCCGAGGCCGGGTTCATTTCGGGGCGCCAGCCGCTCTGGTTGATCGCGGTCATGCCAGACACTCCTTCAGCGCCGCGGCAAAGGCCGCAATATCCGCTTCGCTTACGGTTTCGGTCACGGCGACAACCAGTCCGTTGGCAAGATCTTCATTGTCAGGGTACAGCCGTCCCAGTGACACGCCGCCCAATATATCCTTTTGAGCCAGCTTATGAATCAGCGCGCGTGCATCACTTGGCAATTTCAATGTAAACTCGTTGAAGTAACCCTGATTGAGCAGCGTCACGCCGGGAACCGCTACCAACTGCTCGGCGGCGGAGGCGGCGCGCGCGTGGTTGATGGCGGCGAGCTGGCGCAGCCCCGCTTCCCCCAGCAAAGTCATGTGGATTGAGAAGGCCAGCGCGCAAAGGCCTGAGTTGGTGCAAATATTGCTCGTCGCCTTTTCGCGGCGAATATGCTGTTCGCGGGTCGAAAGTGTCAGCACAAAGCCGCGCTTGCCATTGGCATCGACCGTCTCGCCGCACAGGCGACCCGGCATTTGCCGGACATATTTTGCCTTGCAGGCGAATAACCCGACATAAGGCCCGCCGAACTGAAGCCCGACCCCGATGGCCTGCCCTTCGCCCACGACGATATCAGCGCCCATTTCGCCGGGCGATTTAATGAGGCCGAGCGCGACGGGTTCGGTCACCACCGCAATCAATAATGACCCCGCTGCCTGACACGCTGCTGCCAGCGCAGTCATGTCGCTGATCCGGCCCAATATGTCGGGATATTGAACGACAACGCAGCTCGTTTCATCGTCGACCGCTGCCGCCAGATCGGCCCAATCTGTCCCAGACTGCAAAACAGGATCGCCGTCGATCAGCGTGTCCCGTGTATATTTCGCCATTGTGCGCGCCACGCTGCGATAATGGGGATGCAGACCCTTCGAAAGCAGCGCTTTGCTGCGCTTGGTAATCCGCCGCGCCATGACAATCGCTTCCCAGCACGCCGTCGAGCCGTCGTACATCGACGCATTGGCAACATCGCATCCGAACAGCCGCGCGACCTGCGACTGGAATTCAAACAGCATCTGCAACGTGCCCTGGGCAATCTCGGGCTGATAGGGGGTATAGGCGGTCAGAAACTCGCCGCGCTGGATCAGATGGTCGACGCTTGCCGGCACATGGTGGCGATAGGCGCCCGCTCCCAGAAAGAAGGGACCATCACCCGCAGCGCGGTTTGCACGCGCGAGAGCGCCCATATGGCGCTCTACCGCCATTTCACTGGCGTGCATGGGCAGGCCATGGATCGGACCGTCGAGGCGCGCCTCGACCGGCACATCGGCAAACAGATCATCGATCTTTGTCGCGCCAATGGTCGCAAGCATCGCCGTGCGATCATCGGGCGTGAGAGGCAGATAGCGCATATATTACTCCGGGGTCGGGGCAGGTTGAGCAGAAAAAAGCGGCGCGAGGTCAGCGAGTGACCCGCCAAAGGTTGCGGGGCCGCTTTGCGTGGTGCGAACCCAGGGGGCGAGCCAGATGCGAAAGCCGGCATCGGTTACGCGGCGACAAAAGGAATAATCCTCAGACAAAAGCTGGCGCGTGTCGGGATCGATCATGGGCAGGAAAAAAGCACACGCACTTTGGGCAATGCGATATCCTTGTTGTTCGGACGGATCGGTTCGGTAGGCGAGCTCGGGATGCGCGTCGTGCAAAGCTGTGAGGACATCGCGACGGATCAACAGCAGGCCGGTGCCAATGCGTGCCAGCTCCACCAGATCGGTGAGCGCAAAATTCTGATCCGGCCGCAGAAAGGAAAAGGCAAATTCGCCCGAAAAACGCGCAAGATCGGCCGCCCTGCCCTTTGCCAATCCCTGATCGGCAGCGCGCGCCACATTGGTCCAGTTGACGACGCGCCGCGGGACCGGCGCACCAAGCACCGCGCAGTCCGGATTCTTGTCCATCGCCTCAACCATCGAAAAAATGTCGACGGCCTCAAAATCGACATCGCAATCGATGAATAACAAATGGGTGAAATCGCCGAGGAGAAAAAGATTCGCCAAAATGTTGCGCGTCCGATCGATCGACGGCTGGTTGAGGACAAATTCAAAGCGAACTGAGACCCCTCGCGATTCAGCCGCCAGCGCCAGCGCCAGCGCGGCACGCACATAACCGCCCTGCGCGCCTTCATAGATTGGCGTTGCCACCATCAGGCGGCACCGGGACATGGCGGCGCTGCTCGTCACGCTGCGACCAGCCAGCGGCTGACCACAGCGCACCTATCATCGTGCCAGCCGCTTTGCAGCGCGCGCGTCATTGGTCGTCGCAAAAGGCCTTATAGGCTTTAGCGTTCATCAGGCCTTCGAGCTGGCTCGCGTCGGAAAGCGCCATACGAAAGAACCAGCCTTCGCCTTCGGGGTCAGAGTTGACCAGCGCGGGGTCATCTTCAAGCGCACTGTTGCCATCGGTCACGGTGCCGTCGACGGGCGCATAAACGTCCGATGCAGCCTTGACCGATTCGACAACTGCAGCATCACCGCCCTTGCTAAGCTCGGTCCCCGTGTCGGGAACTTCGACGAAGACAATATCGCCGAGCTGTTCCTGGGCGAAATCAGTGATGCCGACCGTCGCGATCTCGCCGTCGACATCGACCCATTCATGTTCTTCAGTGTAGTAACGCGGCATGGCTCAACCTCCCCTTCGGACGTAATGATGCGGAACAAATGGCATAGCAGTAACGGTCACGGCAACGCGTTTTCCGCGCACCTCTGCTGCAAGCGGAGTACCCGGTTCAGACAGCCCGCGCGGGACATAGCCCATTGCGATCGGCGTGCCGATGCTGGGGCCAAATCCGCCCGATGTGATGACCCCGACTTCGGTATTACCATCGAAAATCTTGGCGCCTTCGCGTACCGGCATTTTACCGTCGACGGTCAGCCCGACGCGCTTGCGCGCACTGCCCGCAGCCAAATGGCCCAATATGCGCGCCGACCCGGGAAATCCGCCCTCTTCGCGACGCCTTTTTGAAATTGCGAAGGCCAGATCGGCCTCGACCGGATCGGTTTGAGGCGAAAGGTCGTGCCCGTACAATGGCAAACCCGCTTCTAGCCGAAGCGAATCGCGCGCGCCAAGACCGATGGGCCTAACCTCCGGCTGCGCACAAAGAGCATCGGCAAAGACTGCGACCTGATCGGCGGGAAGCGAAATTTCAAAACCATCCTCGCCGGTATAGCCCGACCGGCTGATGCCAAGGCTTGTGCCGTTCCAGTTGAACGCACTGCCTTGCATGAACACCAGCGCCTGAACGCCGGGCACGATGCGTTCGAGCGCGTCGACCGCCTTTGGTCCCTGCAGCGCCAGCAACGCCTGTTCATCCATGTGGTTTAGGCCGATTTCATCGGGCAAATATTCGCGCAGATGGGCAATATCATCCCATTTTACCGCACCATTGACGACGACATATAATCTATCGCCGAGGCTCGTGATCATGAGGTCGTCCAGGATACCGCCATCCTCGCCGAGCAGTAGCGAATAGCGCATCCGGCCCGGCTTAAGCACCGAAATATCGCCGGGCACCAGCGCTTCCAATGCTTGTGCAACTCCATCGCCGGTCAGCATGAGCTGGCCCATATGGCTGACGTCGAACAGTCCGGCGCTGGTCCGGGTCCATTGATGCTCAGCCATGATGCCGTCATATTGAATTGGCATCCAGTAACCGGCAAATTCGACCATCCGGCCGCCGCGTTCGCGATGCCATGCGTCGAGCGGCAGCATTTCGGTCGCTGCCGCAATCTCTTCGTCACTATCTATTTCGCTCATGTCCGTCTCCCGTCGATGACATGGCGCTTCGCGGCCACATACCGGTCCTATCGCCATGCCCCCTCTGTCACGGGAACCTGAGAGTTTTCCTCCGCAAATGCGAAGTTACCCCTTCGGTGGTTCCGGCGGATGCCGAAACGCTTTCCAGAGTGTCCAGTCCAATCCGCGCGGTCCTGCTGACCTGAGAGTTTCCGGGGCGGTTGCTCCTTCGGTGGCGAGGTACCGGTTTCCCGACCCTCACGCTCTCCCGCGCGGCTGGCCGAATCCCGGTGAGGAGACGCGGCAGACAATCAAGCCTTGGCGATGGCCTTGCTGGGAGTCAATCGGCGAGCCGGTGCATCGCATCATTTTCATGCACATGCGTCCCCGCCCCGCCTTGCCTGACAAGCGCAACAATTGCTGTGGCAACCGTTTCCGCCGCAATCGAGCGATAGCGACGCAGCCCCCCATGCAACAATGCATCGGTAAGCGGTGCGGCCAGCATCGCCATGCTTTCGCCCAGACGTAGCGGGCCTTGGCGCTCCCCCGTCAACAAGCCCGGGCGCATGATATCCAGCCGGTGGAAACCGAGCGCAGACAGTCCTTCTTCGGCCTTGCCCTTGGTGCAAAGATAGAAATTGCTGCTGCGCGCCGATGCCCCAACCGAGCTGATGCTGATCATATGCCGCGCACCCGCCGCTTTGGCCGCGGTGGCAGCCGCCAGCACAAGATCATGGTCCACGGCGCGAAAGGCGGCTTGCGATCCCGCCTGCTTGATCGTGGTGCCGAGGCAGTTGATGACAATAGCCGGTGCTTCAGCGGCAACCGCGCGCGGCCAGGCTTCTGTGGGTTCGACGATTTCGCGCGCGCCGGTTGGCGCTCCTCCAGAGGCGCGACGCGACAGCAGGACCAGATCATCACCCGCGAGTCGCTCAACGACCGTCCGACCAACCAACCCGGTCGCCCCCATTATCAATATTTTAGACATGGGCCAACGCGTCGGGAACGGCCTCCCGCCCGAAAATCTCCGCAAAACGGTCAATGGCGAAGCGATCGGTCATACCGGCAATATAGTCGCCGATGTGGCGAATGGTTGCGGTTTTGTCGGTGGGTAGCCGTGCCGCCCAATCCTCGCCCATCAGCGCAGGGTCGGCGGCATAGGCGGCAAATAACTGACCGAGTATTTGGTTTGCGGCCTCGGCAGCGGCGACCTGTTCGGGGTGATGGTATAAATTGCCATACATGAAACGCTTGAGCGCGCGCTCCTGTTCGGCGAGCCCGGGCGAAAAACCGCCAAGCGTGCGACCTGCGGCACGGACATCCGCAACATTTGTGACGCCCGAATCGGCGACATTCGCGGTGGTCGCAGCGATCACATCATTGACCATGACCCCGATCTGGTCACGGACCAGTTCGCGCAGCAATCGGTCGCGCGGCGCACCAGGAAAGCGGCCTTCTACGGCATGATAATTGGCGGCGACAAAAGGTTGTTCCATCAACTGATCGAGGCTGAGCAATCCGGCGCGCAACCCATCATCAATGTCATGATTATCATAGGCAATATCATCCGCAACCGCAGCAACTTGCGCCTCGAGCGAAGCATAGCTGGCAAGATCGAGTGCGACGCTATTGTCGATATCGCGAAGCGCCCAGCCGGGATGGGTGACAGGACCATTATGCTTAGCAAGGCCCTCGAGCGTCTCCCACGTCAGATTAAGCCCGTCATGGTGGGGATAGGCGCATTCAAGCCGCATCAAGGTACGCAATGTATGACCATTATGGTCAAACCCGCCATGCTCCGTCATCGCAACCTTAAGCGCATCTTCACCGGCATGACCAAAGGGCGGGTGACCAATATCATGCGCGAGGCACAGCGCCTCGGTCAGATCCTCGTTAAGCCCCAGCGCGCGCGCAATGCCGCGCCCGATCTGCGCGACTTCGATGCTGTGGGTCAGCCGGACGCGGTAATGGTCGCCGTCGGGGGCAACAAATACCTGCGTTTTGTGGCGCAATCGGCGAAACGCTATCGAGTGGATAATGCGGTCACGGTCGCGCTGAAACGCATCGCGCGGCCCGCGTACCACCCGTGCACCTTCATCATGCAGACGCCCCCGGCTTCGCGCCGGATCACTGGCGCAATCGCGCGGGCTGCTCACTGGACCGGATCGACGGTCTGACCCGCGTCGCTGCTGAACAAAAAGGCATCGCCGCCCGCTTTTTTATAGTCAGATAACCAGGCTTGCGCTGCCTTGCGGTCCTTGAAGGGTCCGACAAGCAGGCGGCGGGTTTGGCCCCATTCGGTCGTCGCGCCATCCTGCCCCTTAAATGCTTCGGGATGTTGCTTGGTAAAGCGGCGGAAATCAAAGGCCAGAGCCTTGGCGCTGGCACCTGTCGCAATCTGGACCCAGTCGCGCGCTGGATTGGCTTTCTTTTGCTCGGCCTCCGCCTTGGCCTTGGCATCGGCATCGGCCTTGGCTTTGGCGACTGCGGCTTCTTTCGCGCGCTTGGCGTCTTCGGCGGCATCCGCTCGACGTTTATCTTCCTGCAGCCTCGCCAATGTCGTCGCATCGACAGCTCCCTTGGTCCGCTCCAATTCTTCGGGCGGAATTTCGATCGACCCGACAATATCGGCCAGCGATGCAAGTGGTGCCGATGCACTGGGTGGCGGCGGGGCAGGTGCCGCAGAGGACGTCCCGACACCAGCGATGGAAAATCCGGGTGCGACCATGGAGTCAGGCGGCCCTTGAACCACCGATGCGGGCGCAGTTGCAGGCTCGGCTGTTATCATCCTCGTCGCAGCCGGTGTCGGCGCTGGATCGGCGCGCCGCACCGGCAACGCCGCAACGGGCGCGGGTTCGGGTTTGGGCGGAACAGGCACCGCGGCTTGCGCGGGGGTCGGGGTTGGTTTGGGTTTGACAGCTGTTGCAATCGGCGGACTTTTGTCCCGATCGAGGCGGGGGCGCGTTTTCGCTGGCGGTGCGGCGGGCGGCGGTGCTGCAGCGGCAACTTGCGTGCGCGCCTTATGCGGCGGCAGAGGGCCCGACGGGAAGCGCCCGAAATGGGCGGCAGCGGCCTGCTGCGGCGCCGTGAGCCGGTCCATCTGGGTAAGAAAAGGCAAAATACTTGATGATAGTTCGGGGGGCATGGTTGCCTTGACGATTTGCGTCGCCTCGGCATCGCGACCATTGATAGCGAGGATCATCGCGCGGGTCCGCCACGCTGCCCGACTTTGCGCGCGCAATTGCGGCACCAGCAGCTTGATCCCCTCTTCCGCCTGACCACTGATTCCCAGCGAAAGTGCATAGCGGCGGGTCGTCTCGTCATTGGGTCCGAGCGATAACGCAAGCTGATAGTCGCGCTGAGCCGCGTCCTGCTGCCCCAACAAATCGCGCGCAAGCCCGCGATCAGACAGGAACAATCGCTCGGGCGCACCGTTGAGTTGGGCATCGCCAAAATAATCGAGCGCACGGCTTGGGTTTTCCATCCGCACGAGCGTGGACCCCATCGCCGCCTTGATCGCACCGTCGCGGGGCGCCAGCTGCTCGGCGCGGGCCAGAAAACCTAGCGCAGCGCGGTAATCCTCCAGATCAAGCGAGGCGCGCCCGGCATCGAGCAGCGCGCTAGAATCACGCCCGTCGGTCGAAATTCTCGCTAGCGCTGATGTCAACAAGGTTCGGGCCGACTGTCGCCGGTCCAGTGCAGCCTGGGTTGCGGCATCAGGCTGTGAGGCTTGCCACGCCCGCGCCGGAACCGTCAGCGCAACAAGCGCAAGGACGGCCACAGCGGTCAGCGATGCAGATCGCTTCACCGGTCGCAAATTATGGTCGGTGCGGGCGTGCCGCATGGACAATTCATCCCGTTCGCGGCCATCGCTTAACCCGTCGCGATGGCCGTTTATTGGCCCTGTTACTGATTATTCTGGCGGTTCAGGAAGCGCGGTATATCCACCGCGTCACCCTTGTCTTCGGCCTCTTCATCGGGCGAATTGGACCCGCGCGAAAGACGCGACATCCGTTCGAACAAAGTACCGCCGCCTGCCGGTTTCTCGGCCGTTTTCCCGGCCGACCCGGCCTCACTCGCGCTCGATGGCTGGTCATAGAGCGAAGACTGTCGCGCTGACGCCGGTTCAGCTTCACTTATGGCATCGACGGGCGTCTCGGGCGCACCGAGAACCAGTTCATCGCTGTCTTCGCTGTCTTCGCTAGTGGCAACGTCGGTCAACTCGATGGGGGCTTCTTCAGCCTCCGGCGTGTCCGACACTGTTTCTGCGGGCTCTTCCTCGGCGATGGAAAAGCCGGGTTTGGGATCGTCCGCGACATCCTCTTCACTGGCTTCGTCGGCAACACTATCGTCTTCAAAAGGCGCTGCAACGGCAGCTGACGGGGACTTGCTGGCCGAGAAGGAAAAACCCCGGCTCGCAACCGGTGCTGCGTGCGATTCGGCACCAGCGTCGATGCCGGTGGCGACCACCGACACGCGGATCTTGCCTTCCAGCGAATCATTAAAGGCGGAGCCCCAGATGATGTTGGCATCGGGGTCGACCAGTTCGCGAATATGATTCGCCGCTTCGTCGACCTCCATCAGGCGCATATCTTCACCACCGGTGATCGAAATAATGACGCCTTTGGCGCCGGCCATGGAAACACCGTCGAGCAACGGATTGGCAATCGCCTTTTGCGCCGCTTCGAGCGCGCGACCATCACCATCGGCTTCGCCTGTGCCCATCATCGCCTTGCCCATTTCGCGCATCACGCTGCGCACGTCAGCAAAGTCGAGGTTGATAAGCCCCGGCATAACCATCAAGTCAGTTATCCCGCGCACACCCTGTTGCAACACTTCATCCGCCATGGTGAAGGCTTCTTTGAACGTCGTGTTCGGGTTGGCGACCAGAAACAGATTCTGGTTCGGAATGACGATCAGCGTATCGACATGCTCTTGGAGTTCGGTGATCCCGGCCTCCGCCGAGCGCATCCGCCGCTGCCCTTCAAAGGTAAAGGGTTTGGTGACAACCCCGACTGTCAAGATACCGCGATCGCGGGCCGCCTTGGCGATGACGGGGGCAGCGCCGGTTCCGGTGCCGCCGCCCATGCCGGCAGCAATAAAGCACATATGGGCGCCCTCGAGCGCCTCTTCGACTTGCGCGATGGTTTCTTCTGCCGCCGCACGCCCGACCTCGGGCCGCGATCCGGCACCCAGCCCTTGCGTGATCTGCGCGCCGAGCTGAATCCGCCGCTCTGCGGCCGAAGAGTTCAGCGCTTGCGCGTCGGTGTTGGCGACAATGAAGTCGACACCCGCAACGCTCGCTGCGATCATATTGGCAATGGCATTGCCACCTGCACCGCCCACGCCGATGACGGCGATTCGCGGTTTCAGTTCATCGACCTGTGGCGGGCCAATATTGATGCTCATCAACTAATCTCCCTGCAGCTGCACATTGGCACAGCTTCCCTCATCATACGACCCCGCTGCGGCGGACGGTTCGACAGACCGGTCCTGTTCAGCTGTGAGCCGCATTGCACTATTGTATCAGCAATATCACCCAAAAAATTAACCCTTTTCTTGGTCTGGCAGGTCAGAAACTATTTTTCAACGCCGCCATCAACCGATTGACGATGGAAACATTGCGCGGCCGGTACATATCCTGCGCCATCATCGGCAAATTGCGAAGGTCCACCGGATCCGAAGCCGCATAATGAACAAGCCCCGCGAGTGTCGCAAACGCGGGCCCCGAATGGGCGTCAGGAAGCCCGAGCAGCCCCTTGGGACGCCCGACCCGCGCCGCCCTGCCAAGTGCGCTTTGGGTGTATTCAGCGATGCCCTTCAAATCCGCGCCGCCCCCGACGAGCACGACCTGGCGCCCAATCGGTCCAACAAAGTGCAGATCCTTCAATGTTTTGCCGACCTCCCCTATCATCGCATCAAGACGCTGGCGGATTACCGTAATCAACTGGGCACGCGTTACGCGGGGATTATTATCGCCTGACGGCGCGCCGGGTTCCAGATCGATGACTTCGACATTGTCGCGCGGACTGGCAGCTGCCGAGCCGTAAAAACTTTGCAGACGCTGCGCCTGACTACGCCGGATGCCAAAGGCCGAGGCGATGTCGTCGGTAATATCGCTGGCCCCGAAAGGCAGCGAGGCCATTTCAACAAGCATACCCCCGGCAAATAGCGACACGGTCGTCACGGCCGCGCCCAGCTCGACCAGCGCGACCCCCAGATCGCGTTCTTCTTCCGACAGGCACGCCAGCCCCGCCGCAACAGGCGAGGCTACCACGGCCTGCACATCGAGATGCGCCTGACGCACCGCGCGCTCCAGATTGCGGACCGGCCCCGCATCGGCAAGGATGATATGAATATCGACCCCCAGCCGGTCGGCATGCAGGCCAATGGGATTTTTGACTCCGGTCAACCCGTCGAGTGTATATAGTGCAGGCTGAGCATGGAGAATAATGCGCCCTTCAGGGTCAATGCCCGCGCGTCCGGCAGCGAGCAAATCGTCGATATCATCCTGTTCGATACGATGCCCACCAAGCTCGCTTTCGATCGGCGCCACATCGCTGACCATCCCGCCCGCCGAAAAGGACACCCAGACATCATCGATGTTCAGGCCGGCGATACGCTCGGCCTGCTCGATGGCTTCGCGCACGACATGTTCGGTCTGCTCCATATCGGCGACATAGCCGCGTTGAATGCCGCGGCTTTCGCGCTGGCCGGTCCCCAGCACATGCAGCGCGCCATCGGCGCTTTGTCCCGCGATCAGCGCGCACACTTTCCATGACCCGACGTCCAGCGCGGTGATGATTTTTTCAATCCGCGGCGGTGCCATGGGTTACCCCTCCTCGGAAGCGGCAGAAATTGCGTCTTGAGCCGATGCTTTGGCATTGGTCGGAACGACCTGCCCTTCGTGCGGAAGTCTTAGCACAAAGCGGCTGGGGTCGCGCATGTCAAAGCGTAAAATGCCGCGCCCTAGCAAGCGGTTCGCGCCATCCAGATGGGCAAATTTGGCAAGCGCCGCCTTTGCCGCATCCTCCCCTTCGGGTAACGACAATGTCTCACCGCTGCGAAAGCGCAAATCCCAGCGCCGGTTACCCACCCAGGTCGCGCCCGCCAACAATTGCTTGAGTGAGCTAGCGGCGCCGAGCAGCTCGTCCAACTCTTGCGAACGCTGATTGGCATTCGGTCCGATAACCAGCGGCAAATCCGGCATGGTGGCAACAGTGACCGGCTCGAGAACGACGCCCTTCTTGTCGATCAGCGACAATTTTTCATTGTGCTGCCAGATCGCGGCAGGGGAGCGTTCGACTATGTCGATAACCAGCGTTTCGGGCAAACGCCGCGATACGCGAGCATCTTTGATCCAGCCATATTTCATCAGATCGCGGCGGACATCCTCAAGATCGACCGCCGCCATCGACCGGTTCTTTTGCGCCAACGCGATATCATAGACTTTCATCCGGTCGATACGCTCGGCACCCACGACCTCGACCTTGCGGACCTGGAATCCCGCCCGACCGACCGCCTGCGCCCATTCCTCATTGACCTTTGCCGACACGCCTGTCGCGTGCGCCGCAAGGCCGATTGCGGCGACAAGGCTGATTGTGATCGTCCAATTGGCGACCTTTTGAAGCCGTTCGGGGCTGATCGGTAAGGCGTTGATGATCCGGTTGACCCGCGATGTCTTGATCGTCTTGCGCTTTTTGGGTCGCCGGGCCGGACGGCGCGGCGGCGATTTTGCTCGCTTGATCCGAGTGCTGCTCATAGCGCTTCCTCCACGATAATTTCGACCAGTTCGGCATAGTCGATGCCGCATGCCTTGGCTTGTTCTGGCACCAAACTGAGCGGGGTCATGCCGGGTTGGGTATTGACTTCGAGCAGGTAAATCCCGTCGGCACCCAATTCATCATCCCAGCGAAAATCGGACCGCGAGGTCCCGTTACAACCCAGCAGATCATGCGCCTCCACCGCGATTGTCTTCATACGCTCGGCGATGGCAACGGGGACATCGGCGGGGCAGACATGTTCGGTCAGTCCATCGGTATATTTGGCGTCATAATCATAGAAGCCCGACTTCACGCGCAATTCGGTAACGGCCAGCGCCTTTCCGCCTAGAACAGCAACGGTCAACTCGCGGCCCTTGATAAAAGGCTCGGCAAGAAGTCGCGCAAATTCCTGCCATGGCCCGACCGCATCGCGCGCGATCGGGTTGCCATAATTGCTGTCGTCGCGGACAATGGCGACCCCGACCGACGAGCCTTCGTTGACCGGCTTCAGGACATAAGGACGCGGCAACGGGTCAGCACTGTAAAGGCTATCACTGTCGACCATTGTGCCTTTTGGCATCGGAATGCCGTGCGGGACAAGGCGTTGCTTGGTGAGTTCCTTGTCGATAGCAAGCACCGAGGTAACGAGGCCGCTGTGGGTATATTTCAATCCCATCAGATCGAGCATCCCCTGCACGGTGCCATCTTCACCCGGGACACCGTGGAGTGCATTGAACACGACATCGGGCTTTGCCTCGGCCAGTCGCGCAGCGACGTTACGGTCCATATCGATACGTGTGACGCGATGGCCCCGCAATTCGAGTGCATCGGCAATCCCGGCGCCGCTCGACAGCGACACGTCACGCTCGGCTGACCAACCACCCATCAATACGGCAACATGCCATGGACCACGGCTCACTTCGCCTCTCCCACGCGTTGAATTTCCCACTGCAAGTCAATCCCGCTCTTGGCCTTGACCCGCCGGCGGACCTCATTGCCCAATGCCTCGATATCGGTGCTGGTGGCATTGGCGATGTTAATCAAGAAGTTGGTGTGCTTTTCACTGACCTGCGCGCCGCCGACCGTCAGACCGCGACACCCTGCTTCGTCGACCAGCTGCCAGGCCTTATGCCCCTCGGGGTTTTTGAAGGTCGACCCGCCGGTTTTCGACCTCAGGGGCTGGGAGGCTTCGCGCGAGGCGCTGATGCGATCCATCTCGGCTTGAATGGCGGCGCGGTCTCCCGTCTCACCACGAAATATGGCCGCAACAACGATGGCTTGTTCGGGCAGATCGCTGTGCCGATAGCGATAGGCGAGATCGGCAAGCGACAGCGTTTGCCGCTGCCCGTCGCGCAACACCACGTCACATTCGACAAGAATATCTTTGACCTCGCGGCCATAGGCGCCGCCATTCATGCGGACAAAGCCGCCGACGGTTCCTGGAATGGAGCGCAAAAATTCCAGGCCCGCGATACCGGCGTCGCGCGCGGTCGAGGAAACAAGGATGCCCGACGCACCGCCGCCGCAGCGCAGCGTGATGGCATCGAGCCGTTCGACGCTGGCAAAGGCTTTGCCTAGACGCACGACGACGCCCCGCCAGCCGCCGTCACGGACAATCAGGTTGGATCCGAGGCCCAGCGCCATGACAGAGGTTTGGGGATCAAGATCGGTGAGGAAATCGGCAAGATCTTCAGTGTCCTTCGGCTCGAACAGCCAGTCAGCAAGGCCACCGGATTTGAACCAGACGAGCGGAGCCAAGGGCGCGCTCGGCGTCAGCTTTCCCCGCACTTTGGGAATGGTGTCGGCGCTGCTCATCCGCGCGCCTCCCTCACAGCTTGCGCAAGTCCTGCCGCAATTTTGGTAATATCCCCTGCCCCCAGACAAACAATCAGATCACCCGCTTGCACGGTTGCCCCAAGCTGGTCGGCGAGCGCGGCGGCATCGGCGATGGCCATCGCCTCGCGATGGCCGCGTTCGCGCAATTTCGCGGCAAGCGCGTCTGACGAAACGCCGTCGACCGGAACTTCACCCGCCGCAAAAACGGGCAGCGCGAGCACGGCGTCGGCATCGTTAAAGGCAGCGGCAAAATCCTCCATCAATCCGCCGAGGCGCGAGAAGCGGTGCGGTTGCACCACGGCAATGATGCGCCCAGCGGGGCTTCCTGCCGCCGCCGTCTCGCGCGCGGCCGACAGCACGGCGCGAATTTCGACGGGGTGATGGGCATAATCGTCAATAACTGTCGCTTTGCCGCCCTCACAGGCGATCTCGCCGACTTGCGTAAAGCGGCGCTTAACTCCGGTAAAACGTTCAAAGCCCGTCTGGATCGCTGTATCGCTGACGCGCAGTTGCAGCGCGACTGCAATCGCCGCGAGCGCGTTCTGGACATTGTGGCGCCCCGGCATCGGCAGTTCGATTCGGTTGATTTCGCGCGTTTCTCCGTCGCGATCGCGCACCACCACGTCAAAGCGTGTGCCGCCGACGACCGGCACCAGATTCTGCCCGCGCACATCGGCTTGCGCCGAAAAACCATAGGTGAGGATTTGCCGGTCGCGGATGCGCGGAATGATTGCCTGCACTTCGGGATGGTCGATGCACAATATCGCCGCGCCATAGAAGGGGACATTTTCAATGAACTCGACAAAGCCGTTTTTGACCGCATCGAAAGTGCCCCAATGATCGAGATGTTCAGGGTCGATATTGGTGACCACCGCAATCGTGCCATCAAGACGCAGAAAACTGCCGTCGCTCTCGTCCGCCTCGACCACCATCCACTCGCTCGCGCCGAGCCGCGCGTTGCTGCCATAGCTGTTGATGATACCGCCGTTGATGACGGTGGGGTCGATCCCGCCGGCATCTAGCAGCGCCGCAACCATGCTAGTCGTGGTTGTCTTGCCATGGGTTCCAGCGACTGCAACGGTCGATTTCAACCGCATCAGTTCGGCGAGCATTTCGGCGCGCCGCACAACGGGAATGCGATGCGCCAGCGCGGCCTCAACTTCGGGGTTGCCGCGATGAACTGCGGTTGAGGTGACGACGACGGCAACGCCTTCGACATTTTCCGGGGTATGACCGATCGCGACCTTGATCCCGCGTTTGCGCAGTCCCTCGATCACATAGCCGTCGGCGATGTCGCTGCCCTGCACCTGATAGCCCAGATTGTGCATAACCTCGGCAATGCCCGACATGCCGATGCCCCCAATGCCGATGAAATGGATGGTGCCGATATCGGTCGCAACGCCGCGCATCAGCTGGCTCCCTTGCGCGCCGGAGCGATGCCTGCAGCGGGCGCGCGCTGTGCAGTCTTTGCGCCAACGCGAATGACGTCCATCATCGGCGGCGCTGCAAAGGATTCGACCAGATCGGCAAGATCGCGGGTCGCGTCGGGCAAGCCGCAGCTCGCTGCGCGGGTCGCCGCATTTTCGAGCGCCCCGGGCTCGAGCGCCATGCGCTGAATCTGTTTGGCCAACTCTGCAGGACTGAATTGCGGCTGCGGTATCGAACGCGCGCCGCCCGCCTCGACCATGTCGCGCACATTGTGCATCTGGTGATTGTCCATCGCCGAAGGATAGGGGACAAAAATGGCAGGCCGGCCTGCGCAACTTAGCTCTGCAACCGTAGAGGCTCCTGCCCGCGCGATGACCAGATGTGCCCAGCGCAGACGCTGCGGAATATCCTGAATATAATCGGCACATTCAGCCGCGACACCCAAGGCGGCATATTTGGCGCGCACTTCTTCCAAGTCATCAGCGCGGCATTGCTGCACCACCTGAAGCCGGCTGAGCAGGGCCTGCGGAAGCATGGCGATGGCGGCGGGCACAACCTCGCTGAGAACCGTAGCTCCCAGACTTCCCCCGACGATCAACAAGCGAAAAATCCCTTCCTCGGTCAAGGGCGGGAAGCCCTCGTCGCGGATGGCTATGACTTCTTCGCGCACCGGATTGCCGGTCAGATGCCGCTTCAACTCGCATTTGGGCGGGAAGCGGTGGATGTTGCGATAGGCAACGGCGATAGCATCGACGCGTGAGGCCATCAGTCGGTTGACCCGGCCGAGCACAGCATTTTGTTCGTGAACGACCGTCGGCACCTTGGCTGCGCGTGCGGCAAGCAGACTGGGGAGCGAGGGATAGCCGCCAAAACCAACCACAACGGCAGGCTCAAAGCCGCGAATTAGATCGAGCGCCCGCGCACGGCCACGCCGGATTGCCAGCACGCCCTTGATCCAGCCAACCGGTCCACCGGCCATGCGACCGGCCGGCAAGCTATGAATTTCCAGATCATAGGGCGCACCCGGAATCTTCAGCCCCCGGTCATCGCTGACCAGTGCAACGCGGTGCCCGCGCGTCAAAAGCTCGCCCGCCAGCGCATATGCGGGGAGCATATGGCCCCCGGTGCCGCCTGCGGCGAGAAGGAAGTGGCGTGTTGCGGTCATTTCATATTCCAATTGCCGGTCATGGACACCCGCGCCGCATAGGGGTTCCGACGGGTCAGCGACAAGAGCAAACCCATACCGATGGACAACGCGATCATCGATGACCCGCCATAGCTGATAAAGGGCAAGGTCATGCCCTTCGAGGGGAACAGCTGGGTATTCACTGCCATATTGATAATCGCCTGACCGCCAAATTGCGCGATTAAGCCGGTGACCGCGAGGATAAGGAAGCTGTCTTCTTCATCGAGCAGGCGCACCAGCACGCGAACGATGATCGCAAGATAGAGAATTGCGATTGCGATACAGGCGATCAGGCCAAACTCCTCGCCAATGACAGAGAATATATAGTCGGTATGGGCCTCGGGCAGCTGAAATTTGGCGAGGCCCGCGCCGGGTCCGGTGCCGATCAGCCCGCCTGCTGTCAGCGTGGCATGCGCCTTGTCGACCTGAAAACTGTCGCCGTCGGCAAACAGCCAGATGTTGATGCGCTGGTTCGCCACCGGATAGAAGAAATAGGCGAGGACAATTCCGGCAAGTCCGCCCAGGCCAAGACCTGCCATAATTCGCATCGACAGCCCCGCGACCAGAACCAGCACCAGCCAGGTACCGCCAAAAATGATCGTCTGCCCAAAATCGGGCTGCCCCATCAACAACAGCGCGATGACACCGGTAAGAACGAAGGACAAGGGCACGACCGGCAGGCTTTGGTCCTGAAGCCGCAGCGACAAGATCCACGCGAGCGCCACAGCAAATACGGGTTTGAGAAACTCGGAGGGCTGAAGGCGGAAAATTCCGCTCCCGATCCAGCGCTGCGCGCCGTTCACCGATGTCCCGATCAGCGGAACGAGAAATAATAAGGCGAGAAAGAAGATGGCCCCATAAATGGCAAGTCGCCGTGCCTGTTGTTTGGGCAGCATTGAAACCGCCAGCATCGCAGGCACCGCGAGCATCACCCACATCATCTGGCGATAAAAATAATAAAGCGGGTCGAGCGCGGCGGTGGTGGTCGACAATTTTTGCGCCGCAACCGGCGAAGCCGCTGCCACTGCAACAAGGCCGATTGCGATCAGGATCGACACGAGCAGCAATAGCACGCGATCGATTTCCCAGAACCACAACCCTAGCGGTGTGCGGTCGGCACGGCTGAGGCGCGGCCCACGACGTTTGACAGTGCGTGGCTTGACCAGCGTCGGATTTACCGAATGGGTTGTGCCATCGATATTGTCGGTGTCGCCGCTCATCAAACCAAGGCCTTTACCAGATCGCGGAACATGTCGCCGCGCGCTTCATAGTCGCTGAATTGATCGAATGACGCGCAGGCCGGCGACAAAAGGACGATGTCGCCGGCGACTGCGGCAGCCGCGGCACGGCCAACGGCAGTTGCAAGGTCGCCCGCACGGTCAACAGGCGCGGCATCGCCAATCTCTGTCGCAAAGGGCTCCATCGCCTCGCCGATCAGATAGGCGGCCTTGATGTGCGAGAACCAAGGGCGACAGGCCGCAAGCCCGTCGCCCTTGGCTTGCCCCCCGGCAAGCCAGTGCAGACGCTTGTCCGGCGCCGGCGGAAAAGCCGCCAGCGCCGGTGAAGCAGAGGCGGCATTTGTCGCCTTGCTGTCGTTGAAGTAGCGAACACCTGCATGTTCGCCGACAAATTCCATACGGTGCGGGAGGCTGGTAAAGCTCGCCAATCCGCGTTCGATATCGGCATCGTCCAGCCCGAGTGCCCGCGCGATAGCAATAGCACAGGCCGCGTTCTGGGCATTATGCGGCCCTTGCAGCGCGGGCCAGCGTTGTTGATCTTCGCTTGTCACATCTTTTGCCGAGACACGTAGCAGGCGGTGGTTGATCCGCGACGCAATCATCCGCGACGGGTCGTCGTCGGTTGCAATGATGCCGATCTGGTCCGAATGTTGAAGACCAAAAAGCCGCTCCTTTGATGCTGCATAACCGGCAAATCCATCATAGCGGTCGAGATGGTCGGGGGTGAGATTGGTCAGCACTGCGATATCACAAGCCAGACTGTGCGACAGGTCAATCTGATAACTCGACAGCTCCAGAACATAGACGCCAGTGCCCTTGTCATTCGGGCTCAGCGGGTCGCGCGACAAAATCGGCAGACCAATATTGCCGCCCATTAACGAAGGCACGCCAGCGCTTTGCAGCAAGTGATGGACTAGCGCGGTCACGGTCGATTTGCCGTTAGTGCCGGTTATTCCGACAACGCGATGCGAGGGAAGTTGAAAGCGGGCCTCGGCGAATAATTCAATGTCGCCAATCAACGGAACATGCGCTTGACGGGCGTGGTCGGCTATCGGGTGACGATTGATGGGTACCCCGGGCGACACCACCACACCGGCGAAACCGACGAGGTCAAGGTTCATTGGGTCAGCAATATCAGCGCCCAGCGCCATCGCGTCGTCACGTGCCGATTCGCGGTCATCCCACGCGGTGACACCGGCCCCGCTGGCGACCAGCGCCTCGACACTCGCCAATCCCGAGCGCGCCAGTCCCAGCACCGCATAGCGACGTCCAGCAAAGGCGCGGCTGGTAATCATCGCAATTTCAACGTCGCAAGACCGGCCAGCGCAAGAACGATGGATATGATCCAGAAACGGATAACGACCGTCGATTCGGGCCAGCCAAGCTGTTCGAAATGATGGTGGATTGGCGCCATTTTGAACACGCGCTTGCCGGTTCGCTTATACCAGAAAACCTGGATGATCACCGACAGCGCCTCGACGACGAACAAACCACCGATCAACACGAGCACCAGTTCATGCTGCGCCGTCACCGCGATGGTTGCGAGCGCGCCGCCGAGCGCAAGGCTCCCCGTGTCGCCCATGAACACGGAGGCAGGCGGCGCGTTGAACCACAGAAAGGCGAGACAGGACCCGATGATGGCGGCGGCATAAATGGCCAGCTCACCTGCCCCGGGGACATGCGGAATGCCGAGATAAGCCGCAAATTTCACATTTCCCGACAGGTACACGATAACCAGAAAAGCCAAACTGGCGATGATGACTGGAAAAGTCGCAAGCCCGTCGAGCCCGTCGGTCAGATTCACCGCATTGCCAAAGCCAACAATCAAGGTCATCGCGAACACATAATAAAGGGGACCGAGCTTGAGATAGACGCCGCTGAAGAAGGGCAGGTAAAGGTCGGTCCCGGTCCGTGACACGATCAATAACACTGCGATTCCGGCGATGATGAATTCGATCAACAGCCGCGTGCGCGCCGAAATGCCCCGATGGCTGCCCTTCGTGACCTTGTCCAGATCGTCCAGAAAGCCGACCGTCGCGAATCCGCCGGTTACAAAAAGGCAGGCCCAGACAAATCTGTTCGACAAATCCATCCAAAGCAACGCCGAAATCATCAATGAAATCAGGATCATCAGCCCGCCCATCGTCGGCGTGCCGCGCTTGGCAAAATGGCTTTGCGGGCCATCTTCACGGATCGGCTGCCCTTTGCCTTGCTTGGTCCGCAGCATCAGGATGAAGCGCGGCCCGATCCACAAGCCGATGATGAGTGCGGTCGCAACCGCGGCACCCGAGCGAAAGCTTAAATAGCGGATGAGGTTTAGAGCCCCCGGAAATCCCAGCCATTCAGCTAGCCAATATAGCATCAAAATTCCCCGTTGGTCAGCGCCGTCACCAGATGCGACAAGCCAACGCTGTTCGATCCCTTGACCAAAATGACATCGCCAGCGCGCACCACAGCAGCCAGTTGCTGTGTCGCCGTCTGATGGTCGGCCACATGCGCGAATTCTATCCGGCCCTCAAGCGCTTTGGCGAGCGGCGCCATTTCTTCCCCGACGAGCAGGGCATAGTCGACGCCCGCAGCGACCAGTGGATCGGCAAGACCGGCATGAAAAGCGTCACTCCCCGCTCCCAATTCGCGCATCGCACCCAGAATGGCGACGCGGCGGTCAGCGCTCTCGCTAGGCAGCTGTTCGATGGTCGCCGCCATTGAAGCGGGATTGGCGTTATAGCTTTCGTCAATCACCAGCGCATGGCCGTGCGCAACCGCGATGCGGTGGCGCGCGCCGCGTCCGGCCAGCCCCGTCATTTCCGCAAAGGCGAGGCCAGCGGCAGGCAGGTCACCGCCCACAGCCTTGACAGCGGCGAGCACTGCCAACGCATTGGACACCCAATGCGCACCTGCCTGGGCAATGGTGCAACATAGAGTGGCATCAAGCACCTGCGCGGTCAAAAGTGACCCACCATGCCCGTCGGGCAACCAGTCGAGCGCGCGAACATCGGCCCCGGCACCCAAACCAAAGCTGACAATATGGGCGGCATGTTTTTCGGCCTTGGCGCGCAGCCGGTCATAATGCGGGCTGTCAAAGGGGATGATCGCAGTACCGCCCGGCTCAAGCCCCTCGAAAATTTCCCCTTTTGCATCAGCAATCGCAGCTTCGCTGCTGAAAAACTCCATATGTGCAGGGGCAATTGTGGTGACGATGGCGACGTGCGGACGGACCATGCGGGTCAGGTCGGACAACTCGCCGGCATGGTTCATCCCCATCTCAAATACACCGAAATCGGCGGTCGAGCGCATCCGCGCCAGGCTGAGTGGCACGCCGGTATGATTGTTATAGCTTTTTACCGACCGATGCGCACGGCCGGGGCGGTAACGGTCGAGGGCGAAAAATAGCGCCTCCTTAGTCCCCGTCTTACCTGCTGAACCGGTGACGCCGATGATGCGGCCATGGCTGCGTGCGCGTGCGGCCACACCCAATGCGTTGAGCGCCGCGACACTGTCAGCCACAAGAATATGCGGATGGTCGATGGCGGCTTCGCAAAGAATGCCAGCCGCGCCAGCAGCGATCGCCTTTTCAATATACAAATGCCCGTCGGTCACCTCGCCGCGCATTGCAACGAATAAGTCACCGGCCTGCACTTCGCGCGAATCAAAGGCGACGCCCTGCACCGAAAATTCGGCGCTAGCGGTACCATCGGTGGCGGCGGCGATGGCGCGGGATGTCCAGAGCGCGGTCATATCGCACACTCGCGTGCAACACCGACATCGTCAAAGGGAATGATACGAATATCGGGCGCCCGACCGATAATCTGTCCCTGTTCATGGCCTTTTCCGGCAATGCAGACGATATCGCCCGACCGGGCCTCGGCCATCGCAGCTGTGATGGCGGCGCGGCGATCACCGATTTCGCGGGCGTCCGGCGCACCCCTGGCGATGGCTGCGCGGATAGCGGCGGCATCTTCACCGCGCGGATTGTCGTCGGTGATGATGGCAAGATCGGCCTTTGCCGCGGCGACTTCGCCCATCGCGACCCGCTTGCCCTGATCGCGGTCGCCCCCCGCCCCGAACACCAAGATCAACCGACCTTGAGTATGCGGACGCAAGGCGTCGAGCGCTGCTTCGAGCGCAGCAGGCGTGTGGGCATAATCGATATAGACTGGCGCGCCGACGCGGGTAATCGCAGCGCGCTCCAGCCGCCCACGAACGGGCTGAAGCCGCCCCAAATTGGCAAGCGTTGTTGCAATATCGCCGCCGGTCGCGATGACGAGACCAGCTGACACAAGCGCGTTGGCAACTTGATAGGCACCGATCAAGGGAAGATCGACCGTCTGGACGACATCACCAACGGCAATCGCCAAAGTTTGCCCAAGCTGGGTGGGCGTACGCGAAACGAGGCGCAGTGCCTCGCCTTTCGAACCCACCGTCAGCAAACGAACCCCGCGCTTCAGCGCTACATCTTCAACCTTCGGCGCTACCGGGTCATCAGCCCAAACCACGACCGAGCCATTGGCGTCGACGACGTCAGAAAATAGACGCATCTTGGCGGCCAGATACGCCTCCATCGTGCCGTGATAATCGAGATGGTCCTGACTGAAATTGGTAAAGGCGGCCGCCTGCACGGGCAGCCCCTCTGTGCGATATTGGTCGAGGCCATGACTGGACGCTTCAAAGGCGGCGTGAGTCACGCCTTCGGCGGCAAGCCCCGCCATATTGCCCAGAAAGGTCACAATGTCGGGCGTCGTCAAGCCGGTCGCGGCACTTTCGTTAGAGGTTGTGACCCCCAATGTGCCGATAGAGGCGGCATGAAACCCCGCCATGCGCCAAAGTTGGCGCGTCATTTCGACCGTCGAGGTCTTGCCGTTGGTTCCCGTCACCGCAACGCAGGTTGGAGGAAAGCGATTGTAAAAGCGTGCAGCAAGGTGGGCAAAAGTGCGGCGAGGATTGGTGTCGGCAATATGGACAGCCCCGATAACTTTCACTTCGGGACGAGCAACCACCGCAATGGCACCTGCCTCTACCGCGGCTGCTATGAAATCCTCACCATTGAACCGTTCGCCAACAAAGGCGCCGAAGATCGTGCCGGGCGCGACTTTGCGATGGTCAATGGCCAGGCCGGTGACCGTTTGTTCAGCAAATTCCTTGGATACGCTGTCGATCAGCGTAGCGAGGCGCATTATTCACCTTCCCCGTTTCTCCATAGCAAGGGCGTCAGTTCGGATACGTCAACATCGCGCGTTTCGTCGGGATAAACACCCAGCATCGGGGCTGCACGCATCACCACCTTTTTCACAACCGGGGCGGCGGTGTAGGCGGCGGTGCGCTGGCCGGAGCTATAGGCGTTGCCCTTGGGCTGGTCGACCATCACCAATATAACATAGCGTGGATTGTCCATGGGAAAGGCCGCAGCAAAGGTTGCGACAACCGAGGTATGGAGATAGCCGCCCACGCCCGGCTTTTCGGCCGAACCCGTCTTGCCGCCAACGCGATATCCCGGCGCATCGGCCGAACGCCCGGTGCCGTCCGAAACGATCAGACGGAGCAGCTGGCGCATCCGGGCGCTGGTTGAAGCCTTGAACACACGGCGCCCCTGCGGCGGCGCTTTGTCCCCCAGCTTGAGCAAGGTTGCAGGGCGCCAGATGCCGCCATTGACGAGCGCGGCATAGGCGCTCGCCAAATGCAGCGGCGTCACGGCAACGCCATGACCATAACCCGCGGTCATCGTGGTGACACGGCCCCAGCGTTTGGGCCAGATCGGCGAAGCTCTCTCGTGCAATTCGATGTGCGGCTTTTTGTCAAACTCGAGACTGCGGAACATCGCCTCCATCTTCTCACGGCCCAGATTGTCTGCAATTTGAGCGGTGACGATGTTCGAGCTGTGAATCAGCGTTTCAGGCACATTCAACCAGCGCCCCAGATTGTGCGAATCGCGAATCAGAAATCCGGCAATCGCGAGAGGTTTTGTCGCATCATAGCGCCGCGACATGCTGGTGACTGTTCCGGCATCGATGGCGGCCGCGACGGTCAGCGGCTTGAAGGTCGAACCAAGTTCATAGTCATTATAGGTCACGGCATTGCGGCGCGCTTCGGAGTTTTCGGCCAGCAGCTTGTTAGGATTATATGTCGGGAGCGATGTCATCGCCTGAATTTCACCGGTGTGAACGTCAAGGATGATGCCAGCGCCGCCAATGGCTTCTAAATTGGTGACGGCCGAACTGAGCTCGGTCTCCAAGATGCCCTGCACTCGCGAATCGATCGACAGCGCCAGTGGTTCGGCGCGCAAAGCCGGGTTGGTCAGCCGGTCGTTCATCGCGCCTTCGATGCCCGTTACGCCCTGCCCTTCTGCATTGGTAAAGCCCAGCACATGCGCAGCGAGCGACAGTTGCGGGTAAAGCCGCTCTTTCTCTCGCGGATATTCAAAGCCCACGTCACCGATCGCGTTCACCGCAGCCACTTGCTCGGGAAGCGCGCGGCGGCGGATATAGGTTGGCCGCTTGCCGTTAAGCTTGGCCAGCAAATCCTCACGCGACATGTCGGGAAAAATCTTCACCAGCTGATCGGCCAGAAAGGCATGATTGTTGATGAGCCGAGAGGGAACGACGCGAATCGAATAGCCATCGATCGTGCGGGCCAAAGGCACATCATTGCGATCGACGATATCGGCGCGCACCGGTACAAAAGCCGCTGCGCCGCGATGCCCGGCATTGCTCGCGTCAAAGGCCGCAAAATAAATTAGGCGGAGCGCCACCATGGTAAAGGCCGCCATAAACAGCAGCATCAGGAACATCAGTCGCTGCTGCGCGGTTAGCAGCATTTTCTGCCGCACGCCGGCAGTGCGCACGCGAGCAGGCCTGACAACCAGCGTGTTCATCTGTTTGACGTCCCCTTCGCCTCGATGGCCGCCTGACGCTTCAAGTCAGCCAAGGTCGATTCAGCGAGCAGCTGACCATCGAGCATGCTGAGTTGCTGGCGGTGGCGCGAGGGGGCGAGGGCGAGCGTCGGCGTGTCGCTACGCACATTATCCGCTTTGACCTTGACGATTTCCATCGCCGCCACGACGGCCGGGCGCGAGCTGGCCGGCACGGCCACCGGCGACACCATTGCCATCAGCACCGGCGCAACATCATTGGCGCCGCGCGCACGCGGGATACGACCAAGCGATGCCAGTTGGCGTTCGCTGGACAGGAATTGCGACGCATCGGGCGCTGAATAACCAAAGGATTCGCTATTCCACCGTTCCAGCTGCCGCATCGAACCGCGCACAGCAAGTTCGGATTCCAGATAGCGGATATTGTCGCGGGTGCGGCTGATCTGATGATTGATCTGCGCCAGTTCGCTGCGTGTTGCGGCGACCTTCAACGACACCGGATAGAGCAGCATCGCAAAGATCAAGACCAGCAAGACAAGGCCTATGCCCTGTAATTTGCGTGCGGCCATCAGCATGAGAGCGCCTCCTTATTGCCATTGCGGGCCGGCCAGGCAGGGGCATTGGTCCGCACGGCGCTGCGCAATGTCGCGGAGCGCGCGCGCGGATTGCGTGCTTCTTCGGCCTTGCCCGGCCGCACTCGGCGTGCCGGGGGGTGAAAGCTGGGCGCGGGCGCCGAGCTAGTCGCAGCGGGGCGATGGCGCGACCCTCCAGCCATGCCACCGCTGCGTTCGCGAAAGAAATTTTTGACGATACGATCTTCGAGACTGTGAAAACTGACCACGACCAACCGCCCGCCGGGACGGAGCAGCCGTTCGGCAGCATCAAGACCGGCATTCAGTTCATCAAGCTCACCGTTGATGAAGATTCTAATGGCTTGAAAACTGCGCGTCGCCGGATCCTTTGGCGCGCCCGGCGGATGGCGAAGCGCCTTGCGGACCAAAATGGCCAGTTCGCTGGTCCGCGTCAGAGGACGGGCCGCGACAATAGCGCGGGCGATGCGGCGCGACTGGCGCTCTTCACCATATATATAAAGCACATCGGCAATATCGGCCTCGTCGGCGCGATTGAGCCAGTCGCCCGCACTCTCGCCGTCCTGCGCCATTCGCATGTCGAGGGGGCCGTCGGACTGAAAGGAAAAGCCACGGTCAGCACGGTCGATCTGCATCGACGACACGCCAATATCAAATACAATGCCATCCACTGCATTAACCCCGCGTTCGGCCAGCAAGCGGTCAAGCTCGCCGAAGCGGCCGTGAACCAACGTCAACTTGTCATCGCTCGCATCAACCAGCGCTTGCCCTTCGGCGATCGCATCGGGGTCGCGGTCGCAAGCAATGACTTCGGCTCCGGCGGCGAGCATGGCGCGGGTATAGCCGCCGGCACCAAAGGTCGCGTCGACGTGGCACTCGCCCGGGGCAATGGCGAGTGCTGTGACAATTTCTTCGCACAAGACGGGGGCGTGGCGCGGATCGTGGTGGATGGCGGAGGAAGGGTCGGGGGACGTCATTTGCGCCCCTTCCCTTTCTCCGTGAAGGCCTGCGCCAATCGGCGCAGCACCGGATCGGCAATCTTGCTGTCGATCAGCGTCGGCAACCACCAGATTTCGAAGCGGCGCCCCGACCCGACAAAGGCGGTCGCGCCATTGTCGCCAACAAGTTCGCGCGCGGTGAAGTTAGGCAAGAAGCGACCGCTGCCATCGAGAATATAGGGGTCGGTGAACTTGAAGCGCTGCTTGAACGCCTCATCCTCGTCGAAATCCTGATTGCGGGTCAACGCGGTCTGACGGTCGCGCTCAATCTCGCCGTTCAACCGGTCGAACTGGTCGTTCCCATAAGCGACGAGGCAAGGCAGATGTTCGTGATGGCCGACCCAAAGGACGCGTTCACCATCCTCGGTTAAGGGCACATTGTTCCGCAAAGAGGCAGGGACCGCGACCCGGCCTTTCCCATCGACAGCGGCGAAGCTGGTACCCGAATATCGGCCGGGCGTCACAATCGCCATCGCTCTGCCCCCTGTTACCAACCTTTGGGCATCAGTTCCCCGGCTTCGGAATCCGAAGATTTCGAACCAAATAATGTGGGTGGAGAATTGCCCCTCTCCATCACCTGCCTAACAAGTATTAACTAGGGTGAAAAGGGGAAAATTAGGGATGATTGGGGATTACGACCCAAAAATGCGATAAAATGTGGGGTAAGCAGCCCCAAATGGCGCTAAACTCCCTCGTTCCGCTGCCCGATTTGAAAGCTTTGATCAAGAAAGACGCTTCAAACGGGGGCGTGAAGGCCTGTTTTCTAGCTGATTCAGTCCGACTCAGCCGCTGATTTGATCCAGACTGGACGCAGCCAGGCGCGTACTTCGGGCGCCGCTTTCGTCCAGACGATCCGTCAGCCATGCCAAATTGTCAGCGCGAACGAGGTGCGCCGCACCGGGAACGACCGTTTGCCACAGCGGTGCAAAAAGAAGGTCGGCATCGCCCACCAACCAGACCTGCCCGCGCCCGACGGGACATTGAGCAATCTGCCGCTTCGCATAGCTGCGACATGCTTTGGGAACATGGTCGAAGCGACCGGCGCTGAATAGCGCCAGGCGATAGTCGTCTTGCCAGACCAGCTGTGGCTTTGTCTCACCTGGCCTCGCTGCGGTGAGGCTAATACCCCAATGGTCGAGTAGCGGCGTAAGCAAGCTGGTCACGGGCGGGTTGCGCGGATCGCCCAGCGGATAATCAATTGGCCAGCCCGACAGCGCATCGGCAAGTATCACCGCTCGTCCGCCCGTGCGCACAAAGGCATCGATGGCCACCAACTCTTCGGGCGCCAGCGCGCGCGGATGGGCAAGAAATAGGGTCGCACCGGTCGCGACCGGCGGACTAATCAGACTGTCGACCAGATCGACCTTAAAGCTCTGTTCCAACGTGGCTAAAGCGGGCGCAGATCCCGCGCCCCGTTCGAGCATCGCCGACAAATCGCCCCCGCCGCTCCAACGCATAGGCAGGCTTGTCATCATCACAACTGACGGGCGCGCGGATGCCGAAGGCGGGCTGACCGCATAAAGGGCCGCCAACACCATATGGCCGCTCACAAACCAGCCAAGCGTAACAAGCAGCGCCAGAACCGCCCTTGCCCATCGGCGCGCTGGCCTTTGCCGTTGCCAGAGCCAGTCGGCAAGGGACAGGGCCATTGCTGCCCCTGTAAAGCAGAGCAGCAATTGGGCGACGGCAAAACGATGGCCTAACCAAGCCATCAAGCCGCCCTGCCCTGCAAGAAAAACCAAGATTGCCAGAGCCATTGTCGCGCGACGTAGAGCAGCGTCACACCGTTGCAGCCGCAGGGCGAGGAGCGTTGCGGGTATGAACAAGATAGGCAGCACAAGCGCGGGATCGATGCGGCCGAGCAATGCCTGACCGCCAGCGAACCAGCCAAGGATGAGCGCCAGAAGCGCAAAAATCAGCGCCAAACCGATTGAAGTTCCGCGCGGCGCCATCACCGCACCGCTCATTGCCGAGTCTTGCGGGCGCGTTCTAGTTCGGGGTCAGGTTCAAGGTCGGGCACAGTCACGCGCGGCGGCATTACAGTTTCTTCCATCTTCTTTTCGGCAGGACCGGGCGCGGCGGCAGGCTGGACACCCAGTTCAGCGAGCGGCTCGCTGCCGCTAGACTTTTCCTCTTCACCGGGCATGGTGACGCTATTGTCTGTCTTGGCTCCGTCTTGCGCCTCGTCGCGACCGTGTCCCCCGATCAATCCGGCAAGTCCGACCAGCAAAAGCACAGCGAGGACGCCCGATATTCCGATCTGTAAACGCCGCATCGTGTCATCGGCACGTGGTTCAGGTTTGGGTTTAGGTGCGGGTGTAAGAGGGGGAGGAGGCGGTGTCATGCCGATGCTTCTGCAAGCCCCTTGCTGGCGAGCCATTCGGGATTGAAAAGGGTCGACAGATAGCGAAAGCCGCTATCGCACAATATGGTCGCAATGCGTTTACCCGGCCCCAACTCGCGCGCCAGCGCAATGGCTCCGGCAACATTAATTCCTGACGAGAGACCAAGGCACAGCCCCTCCTCGTTGAGCAGCCGGCGCACGATCGCCAGCCCTTCTGCGTCCGAGATGCGAAACTGGGTATCGATCGGTGCACCTTCCAAATTGGCGGTGATGCGGTTCTGACCGATGCCTTCGGCGGCGCTCGACCCTTCGGCCTTTAGCTCGCCGCATTTATAATAATTATACAGCCCCGCGCCATGCGGATCGGTCAGCGCGACCGTGATATCGGCGCTCTTGGCTTTTAGTCCCAAACCGGTGCCTGCGATTGTGCCGCCGGTTCCAGCCGCGCAGGTAAAACCGTCAATGCGGCCCTCCATCTGCGTCCAAATCTCTTCAGCTGTGCCGTGGATATGGGCTTTGCGATTGGCGATATTGTCGAACTGATTGGCCCAGATGGCATTGTCGGTTTCTTCGGCGATGCGCCGCGATGTATGTACAAAATGGCCCGGGTTGGCAAAGGGCGCCGGCGGGACCAGGACCAGCTCGGCTCCGAGCGCACGGACCGTCGCCATTTTCTCTTCACTTTGATTGTCGGGCATGACGATTATCGTCTTATAGCCCAGCGCATTGCCGACCAATGCCAGCCCGATGCCGGTATTGCCCGCGGTCCCTTCGACGATGGTACCACCCGGGCGCAGGCTGCCATTGGCCTCGGCCTCGCGGACAATATAAAGCGCAGCGCGATCTTTGACCGACCCGCCGGGATTGGCAAACTCGCATTTGGCCCAAATTTCGCAGCCGGTCTCTTCACTCGGTCCGCGCAATAGCACCAGCGGGGTGTTCCCAATAAGGTCCAGACTTTTCATCGCAATCATCATAGGCCCTGATTTAGGACGTGGATCGCCGCGCCGCAAGACAGCATCGCTTGGCCCCGGCATGGCCCGACTTTCTCGACCAACCGACGCTTTGAGCCGACGAGAGACATGACGCGTCAATCCTGTCTCTTGTTTTCGTGATAATATATCATTACAGCGCGCCGCAACACGGGCATTTTTTCATCTAAAGGACTTTCCTCCCAATGCGCCACCTCGCTTCGGCTTGCCTTACGCTCGGACTCTTGTTCGCCTCGCCTGCCTATGCACAGCAGGCTGGAAATACAGCGACACCGCCGACCGGAGACGATGATTACCACACCGATCAGGCCATTATTGTCACTGCCCCTTATGTCCGCAACCTTGATATCTTGGGCAATGTGACGGTGATGGAAGGCGAAAAACTGGCGCAAAATATTCGTGGCCAGATCGGTGACAGCCTGACCCATCAGGCCGGTGTGTCGGCGACCAGCTTCGCCCCCGGCGCGTCGCGCCCCGTCTTGCGCGGCTTTTCGGGCGAGCGCGTCAGCATATTGGTCGATGGCCTTAGCTCGATCGACGCTTCGTCTACTTCTGCCGATCATGGCGTCAGCATTGACCCGCTGACCGCAGAACGCATCGAGGTGTTGCGCGGCCCGTCGGTACTGTTGTTCAGCAGTCAGGCCATTGGTGGCGCGGTGAATGTTTTCGACCGCCGTATCCCGCGCGGCATCCCCGAAGCGCCC
The DNA here is from genome assembly GCA_963844225.1 of uncultured Alphaproteobacteria bacterium. Lineage (GTDB taxonomy): Bacteria > Pseudomonadota > Alphaproteobacteria > Sphingomonadales > Sphingomonadaceae > Sphingopyxis. The sequence continues at coordinate 44,814 of CAWJNG010000002.1, forward strand.
TTCCATGTCGACGCGCTTGCCAGCTATGGCAGCGCCGCCGATGACAAAAGCGTCGGCGCCTCGGTCGATGTTCCGGTCGGCACGCAGTTCGTTGTTCATGTCGATGGCAATTATAATAAGTCAAATGATGTCCGCGTCGGCGGACTGATCTATGCCGAACCGCTGCGCCGGTCGCTGCTGACGCTCGCATCCGATGCAACCAACAATGGCAATGCCGCCGAGGCGGAACGACTGACAGCGGCCGCTAACAGCCGTGGTCGCATCCCCAATACCGCCAGCACCAGCACCAGCGTCGGGATTGGCGCCGCCTTCGTCAACGATGGCGGATCGCTGGGTTTATCTTTCGGCTATCTCGACAGCAATTATGGCACCCCGCCGCGCGCCGATATTGGTGAGGAACCGACGATCAAGCTGCGTCAATATCGCCTCGACCTGCGCGGCGAAGTCAATTTGGGGGACGGATTGTTCGACAAGCTGCGTATCCGCGGTGCCTATGGAGATTATGCCCATACCGAATTTGACAACGGCGTGCCCGGGACAAGCTTCCTCAACAAGGGCATCGAGTTTCGTACCGAGCTGGCGCAAAACGACCGCGGCGGCTGGCGCGGCGCCAGCGGACTTCAATATAGCTTCCGCGATTTCGCCGCGATTGGTGATGAAGCATTCCTGCCACCCAATGAAACCACACGCAAAGCCTTGTTCACGTTACAGGAATATGAATTTGGCGCTGTCACAGCCGAGGGCGCGCTACGCTATGAAAATTCGGACATCACGGCATCGACCATCGGGTATAGCCGTAGCTTCAATGCGCTTTCGGGCGCCGTCGGCCTCAGTTTGAAAGTCGCCGATGGGGTCAAGCTGAGCGTGTCTGGCTCGCACAGCGAACGCGCACCGGCCGCCGAGGAACTATTGGCCGATGGTCCGCATGCCGCAACCCAAAGCTATGAACGCGGCAACCCCAATTTCGGGAAGGAAACAAGCTGGGGCGGCGAAACGTCGATAAAAATCAACCGCGACGGTTTTGCGGTCGCACTCACCGGCTATGCAAGCTGGTTCGACGGCTTCATCTATGAGCAGGACAGCGGCCAGACCATCGACGATCTGCCCGTTTTCCAATTTTTTCAGGACAAGGCCCGGACCTGGGGATTCGAATTTGAAGGCAAGGCCCCCATCATGCAGGCTGGCGGGTTCAACATTTCGGGCGACGTCACCGCCGACATGACCCGGGCAAAGATCACCAGTGGTTTAAAAGGCAATGTTCCTCGCATCCCTGCGCTTCGCGTGCTGAGCGGGATCGAGGCGAATAGTGATCATATTGACGCGCGCGCCGAGGTCGAATGGACCGACAATCAGGACCGGATCGCGGGCTTTGAAACCCCGACCAAAGGCTTCACCCTGGTCAATCTTTCGCTGACCTGGCGCCCCTTGCCCGAGACCAAGCATCTGTCGCTGACGCTCGCGGCAAATAATTTGCTCGATGTCGACGCACGCCGCCACGCCAGCTTCACAAAGGATTACGCGCCTTTGCCCGGCCGCGACATTCGCCTGACCGCGCGGGCGAGCTTCTAACGCCCTCGCGTCAGGAGAGCATGGCCATCCCGCCATTTACATGGACGGTCTGGCCGGTGACATAGCCGGCCTCACGCGATGCCAGATAGACAACGGCCGCGCCAATGTCGCTGCCCTCGCCCATACGTCCGATCGGAATGCGGGCGTTGAGCGCCTCTTTTTGCGCATCCGGCAACCCGTCGGTCATCGCCGATACGATAAAGCCCGGCGCAACGCAGTTCACAGTAATGCCGCGGCTCGCGAGTTCCTGCGCCAGCGCCTTCGACATGCCAACGACACCTGCCTTGGACGCGGCATAATTGGCCTGTCCCGGATTGCCGGTTGCACCGACGACGCTCGTCACCGAAATGATGCGGCCAAAGCGCGCCTTCATCATCGGTTTAGCAGCGGCGCGCGCGAGGCGGAAATTAGCTTCCAGATTGATGCGAATGACATCGCTCCACTCATCATCTTTCATGCGCATGATCAGATTGTCGCGCGTCACCCCGGCATTGTTGACCAAAATGTCGAGCTGCCCCAGCGCCTCGATCGCCGAGGGCACCAGCGCATCGACCGCCGCCGCATCGCCAAGATCACAGGGCAAAGCAACATGATCGCCGCGAAGCGTGCCGAGGAAAGCATCGAGCTTGCCCCTATTGGACCCCGACACCGCCAAACGAGCTCCCTGCCCGACCAATGCTTGCGCAATAGCCGAGCCGATGCCGCCCGATGCGCCGGTAACGAGCGCGGTCATTCCTGTGAGATCGAACATATGCTTCTCCTGAATTTTCTTTGTCAAAGCGTCTTTAGCAACGCTTCGATATCATCCATGCTCATCACGCTTGCGACTTCGACGTCGCCCGATGCACTGCGTTTGACCATGGGGCCGAGGACTTTACCGCCGAATTCGGCAAAGTGAGTGACGCCTGCGCTTTCCATCGCGGCGACACTTTCGCGCCAGCGGACGCGACCGGTGACTTGTTCGACCAGCAACTCGCGAACTTCAACCGCTTCGCTGACCGGCGAGGCTGTGACATTTGCGATGAGGGGGACTGTCGGCGCCCCTGGCGAATTGGCAGCGAGGGCATCGGCCATCGCGTCGGCGGCGGGTTGCATCAGCGGGCAATGAAAGGGTGCAGACACGGGCAGCAAGATACCGCGTTTGATGCCATGGTCCTTCACCAGCGCGATGGCGCGCTCGATCGCGCCTTTGTGGCCCGAAATCACGACCTGCGAGGGATCATTGTCGTTGGCGACAGTGCAGATTTCGCCTTCAGCGGCGGCATCGGCCAGCGCCTGGGCTTGATCGACATTGGCACCCAGAAGTGCTGCCATGGCGCCGATGCCGACCGGAACGGCCGCCTGCATTGCTTGTCCGCGCAGTTTAAGGAGCCTTGCCGTTGTCCTGAGGTCAAAGGCCCCCGCCGCACATAGCGCGCTATATTCGCCAAGACTGTGCCCCGCGACATAATCGGCCTTGGCCGATAAGGTGACGCCGCCTTCTTTTTCAAGCACGCGCAGCGTTGCGATAGCGTTGGCCATAATGGCGGGTTGAGCATTTTCAGTGAGGGTCAACTGATCCTCCGGCCCCTCGGTCATCAGCTTGAACAGATGCTGGCCAAGCGCCTCGTCAACTTCCTGAAATACCTCGCGGGCCACCGGTGACGCGGCGGCGAGCGCACTGCCCATGCCCACCGACTGGCTTCCTTGCCCGGGAAAAAGAAATGCGCGCATTTTGCGTCCCCTGTTAAAATTGCGTGCGCCGCGCCTATTGCCTCATCCGGCGCGATGCAAGCCGAAGGGGACGACCTTATTATCCGCATCATGGCCGATGTCGGCGCGGCCCAGATAGTTTATGTGACAATGATCGCACCAGAAACGCGCAATCTCTTCGGCTTCGATGCCAAAGGGCCGGTCATTCTCTGGAATATCGCTCACCCGTCCCAGACGCAGTCCGGCCAACCCCCGCTGGGCCAAATTGGTCGCGACATGAAAAAAGGCGCGGTCAAAAGCGTAAAGATGCTCGCTTACCTCTTCGACGATCAGGATATGGCCTGCCAGATCGGGCTCCAACGGCGTCCCAAGCAGCATCGACAGCGTCATTAGATTAAAAGCCGCATGGCGCGCGCCATGTCGCAATTCACCTTCACATGCCCGGGGATCGCGCGCGTTCAGCCAATCGAGGGCACGCAGCACCGCCGCCTCGCCGTCCTCGCGTCGAATATCGGCCACCATCGGTCCGTGCGCGACATGATCAAAACCTTCGCGATACAGACAACCAAGCAGATTGCCCTGGTCCGAATAGCCAAGATATGTCTTGTTGCGCGCCGCTGGCCCCATCGCCGCCACCGCGGCTTCGGCGATCCGCGCCGCGCCATAGCCACCGCGCGCAAACCAGATCGCGTCAATGTCGGGACGGTTGGCCATAGCGACGAGGGCCGACAACCGCAGCGCATCGTCGCCTGCGAAATGACCAGCGCTGGCAAAGCATTGCGGATCAAAGACCAGATCGACGTCGGCATAGCCCAGACTGGCCAGCGCCCGCACGCGCTCTGCATCTTCGGGTAGGATGGGGGTGCTGGGGGCAACTATTCCGATACGCATGCTGCAACGATCCCCATGTCTTGCCAATTCATGGCACAAGCCATAACGCGCTGCGATGGACGAAAACAAATCCTATTTCTTTTGCGGTATCGGCGGATCGGGGATGTTGCCGCTCGCTATGATCGTTGCTGGACGCGGCGCACAGGTCGCAGGCTCCGACCGCAGCCACGATCAGGGCCGCACGCCCGACAAATTTGCCTGGCTTGAAGCGCAAGGCGCGCGTCTGTTTCGGCAGGACGGAAGCGGTCTGTCGAAAGGCCAGACCCTTGTCGCATCGGCAGCGGTGGAAGACAGCGTACCCGACGTAGCGGCGGCAAATGCCCTGGGTTGTCCGCGCCTGACCCGAGCAGAGCTAAACGCGGCGCTGTTCAATACCGCCGACCGCCCAATCGGGGTCGCAGGCACGAGCGGAAAATCGACCGTGACCGCCATGATCGCTTGGATCTTGCATCAGACCGGCCGCAATCCAACAGTGATGAATGGCGCCGTGATGCGCAATTTTTCGGGACCCGAGCAACCCTATGCCAGTGCGCTTGCCGGCGGAACTGAAATCTATGTCAGCGAAGTCGACGAAAGCGACGGATCAATAGCCCTTTATGCACCCGATGTCGCCGTCGTCACAAATATCAGTCTCGATCACAAAAGCCTGGCTGAGCTCCACCAATTATTTGGTGATTTTGCGGCCAAGGCGCGCATTGCCGTCGTCAATGCCGACGATAGCGAATCTGGCCCGCTGCTAAGGGGTGCCAACCTGATTACCTTTGGTTTTGGCGACAGGGCCGCCATGCGCGGCGGCGACTTTGAAGCGCTGCCCGATGGCAGCCGCTTTAGCGTCAGCTTTGCCAGCGACCGGCACGATGTAAAGCTGGCGATGCCCGGCCGTCACAATGCCGCCAACGCGCTCGCAGCCATGGCCGCCGCGCGCGCCATCAGCATATCTGTCACCGATTCCGTCCGCGCCCTTGCCACCTTTTCCGGTCTTGCGCGGCGCTATGAAGTACTCGGTCAGACCAAAGATGTCACCGTGATCGACGATTTTGCACATAATCCGGACAAGGTCGCTGCGACGCTAGCGGCTGTTGCCGAACTGCCTGGCCGGGCCCTGTTGTTCTTTCAACCACATGGTTTTGGCCCGCTACGGCAGATGGGTAAAGAACTCGCAGCCAGTTTTGCTGCGGGCATGCGTACCGATGACAAGCTTTTCGTCTGCGATCCGGTCTATTTCGGTGGTACCGTCGACCGCAGCATTGGCAGCGAGGCGCTGGTCGCCGATATTATTGCGGGCGGCGGCGATGCCGTCCATCTGACGACACGCGCCAGCTGCGGCGCCGCTTTACTTGAAGAAGCAAGGCCCGGCGACCGTATCCTCATCCTCGGCGCGCGCGACGATACATTGACCGAATTCGGACATGAATTGCTGGGCAAGCTGGGCGACATCCCCGCTTGATTCCCCTGCACACTGCTGTATAGGCGCAGCCATCGGGGCGAGGCTCACTGCCATCGCCCCGTTTGCTTTGCACAGATTCGCATTGCATCGACGACAGCCGGAGGGGTCTGCGATTGGCGCAGATCAACGATCGGCCAAAGTAAGGAAGCGCACCATGCCGTTTTACGAGCATGTTTTTATCGCGCGTCAGGACCTGAGCCAAGCTCAGGTCGACGCGTTGGCGGAAACCGTCACTAACGTCATTACCGAATTCAAGGGCAAGGTCGAAAAGACTGAAACCTGGGGCCTCAAGCAGCTCGCCTACAAAATCCAGAAGAACCGCAAGGGTCATTATGTGATGTTGTCGGCCGAAGCGCCGGGCGAAGCCGTGGCCGAGATTGAACGTCAGGCCGCAATCAACGAAGACATCATCCGCTGGCTCACCATCCGTGTCGACGACCTTGAAAAAGGTCCGTCGGTGATGATGCGCAAGCAGGAACGTCGTGGCGGCCGCGGTCGTGACCGCGACGGCGAAGAATAGGAGAACCGATATGGCACGCCCCTTTTTCCGCCGCCGCAAGACCTGCCCCTTCACAGCGAAGGACGCACCGGTCATCGACTATAAAGACGTTCGTCTTCTGCAGGGCTATTTGTCCGAGCGTGGCAAGATCGTCCCGTCGCGGATTACCGCCGTCTCCACCAAAAAGCAGCGTGAGCTGGCTCGTGCGATCAAGCGCGCCCGCCACATCGGCTTGCTGCCTTACATTGTGAAATAAGGAGGGCTGGTTCGATGGAAATTATCCTGCTCGAACGTATCGAGAAGCTGGGCGGCATCGGCGATGTCGTCACCGTCAAAAACGGATTTGCCCGCAATTTTTTGCTGCCGAACAACAAGGCGCTCCGTGCGAACGAAGCCAACCGCAAATTGTTCGAGGCCAATCGCGCCAAGATCGAAGCTGACAATGCCGAACGCCGCACCGCTGCCGAAAGCCATGCCAAAAATGTCGATGACAAGCAGATCGTTCTGATCCGCCAGGCATCGAACACCGGCCAGCTTTACGGTTCGGTTTCGGTTCGTGACATTGCCGAAGCGCTGACCGAAACCGGCGTCGAAGGCGTGACCAAGGCGATGGTCGAGCTCGAACGCCCGATCAAGGCGCTGGGTCTGATCGACGTCAAGGTGCGTTTGCACCCTGAAGTTGTCGTGACCGTTGGCGTTAACGTTGCACGTTCACCCGATGAAGCCGAGCTGCAAAAGCAAGGCATCGACGTCATTGCTGCCATGTTTGAAGAAGAACAGGCTGAAGCCGCCACAACGGCGCTTGAGCCCGACAGCGAAGACGAATTTGACGACGCGACGCCCCCGTCAGAAACGGCTGACGCTGACGCTGACGATGCATCGGCCGAAACCGACGACGCGAAGGAAGGCTGAAAGCCTGATCCTTGGCCTAATCTTTAAAAAGGCTCCGAACCCGTCAGGTTTCGGAGCCTTTTTTAATGGGTGATGCTTGCGTCGGCTTAATAGCCCATGAGGCTCAATACTTCCTTGCGGCTGCGTTCATCGTCGAGGAAACAGCCGAGCATCCGGCTTGTGACCATACCAACTCCCGGCGTACGAACACCGCGGCCGGTCATGCAGCCATGCTGTGCATCTATCACCACCGCGACGCCTGACGGCTGGAGATTGTCCCAGATACATTGCGCAACCTCTGCGGTCAGCCGTTCCTGCACTTGCAGGCGACGGGCAAAGCCGTTGAGGACGCGCGCCAGTTTCGAAATGCCGACAACCCGGTTTTTGGGCATATAGGCGATCGAGGCCTTACCGGTGATCGGCGCCATATGATGCTCACAGTGCGACTGGAACGGAATGTCGCGGAGCAATACCAACTCGTCATAGCCGCCAACTTCCTGAAAAGTCCGGCTCAGATGATCGGCCGGATCTTCCTGATAGCCTTGGCAATATTCGAGCCATGCCCGCGCAACGCGATGCGGAGTGTCGCGCAATCCTTCGCGCGCCGGGTCTTCCCCCGCCCATTCGATCAGCGTGCGAACTGCATCCGCGACAGGACCGGGAACGATCGGCTTGCCATCAGCGCCAATCTCTATGTTGCTTTTCGTCATCGACCCGCTTTCACTGTTGCTAACATGTCGCACATTTCGGGGTTAAAATGGTGCGGGGCAAGGGCCAACGCACAATATATTTCGTCCTAATAATAAGCTGACGTTGCGGAATCGGGCATTTTTCGACTCCAAAGCGACAAAAATCCAAATCTTACCTCCCGAGCAAACAAGTGACTTGACGCTTTGGTCAACTAAGCGCAGCTTTATGGCGATACAGAACCCGTTCAAGCGGGTCGGAATCGGAGAGGTCGGCGCTTCCCCAGCACCGACGGGAGAGGATGATGACCAGCACAGCTGGCAGCATGTACACGGCCCGGCACCAGTCCTTCGGGATTTGGCGCGTGGACCGGTGCGCGCAGAATTCCGCTCCCAAAATGGTTGATTAACATCAGCAGCCCGCAACAATCGGGTTGTAAGAGGGAGGAAATGAATATGAAGTGCAAGGCATTGATCGGAACTTCGGTCCTGGCGATGGCGCTGTCGAGTCCGGCATTTGCGCAGGATGCGCCCGCCGCACCTGAGCGCGATGCTTTTGGCGGTGAAATTGTCGTCACGGCGCAACGCCAGTCGGAACGACTGCAGGACGTGCCGATCGCTGTCAGCGCCTTTTCGGCCCAGGCTCTTGAAGCACAGCAGATCAAAACACCGTCCGATCTTCAACTGACCCTCCCGAACGTCACCTTCACCAAGACCAATTTCACCGGCGCGAGCTTTACCATTCGCGGTATCGGCGATCTGTGCGTCGGAACGACATGCGACAGCGCCACCGCAATTCACTTGAACGGCGACCCGCTATTTTCCACCCGCCTTTTCGAAACCGAATTTTTTGATCTGGAACGCGTCGAAGTATTGCGTGGTCCGCAAGGCACCCTGTTCGGCCGCAACGCAACATCGGGCGTGGTCAACGTCATAACCGCCAAACCCAAACTCGGCGTCTTTTCAGCCGCTGCCGAGGGGGAATATGGCAATTATGATTCGATGAAGGTCAAAGGGATGGTCAACGTCCCGATCGGTGACACATTGGCTCTACGCGTCGCTGGCATTTATCTTAACCGCGACGGCTATACCAAAAACACATTCCTCAACACCCGCATCGACGACCGCGATCTTTATTCGATCCGCGGCTCGCTACGGTGGGAGCCTTCTCCTGATACAACGGTCGATTTCCTGGCATCCTATTTTCACGAACGCGACCAGCGCACCCGTCTGCAAAAGCAACTGTGCCAGCGCGATCCGACCGGTATAATCGGCTGTTTGAACAACCGCCTCGATGCATCGCCCTTCAACGGAAATGCGACCTTTACCGCTGCACTGACCTCGAAAGAATTTTTGGCTATCCGCGGCATACCGCAAAGCTTTGCGCTTGGCAGCCTCTATGGACCCGATGTTTACGCCAACACGACCATCTCTCCAGATTCGCGCGAAATAAATTCGGCATACACGCCGAACTATTTCACCAGCGAGCTCATTCTTCAGGGTCAAATCAAGCATAATTTTGGACCGATTACGGCCCAGATTTCGGGTCAGTACCAGAAGGTCAAGCTCGATTCGCAGCAGGATTACAACAGCAATATCGGTGATCGCTCCCTCTATGCAGGAGGCCTGGCCACTTTGCAGGCTGCCGCTGGCGGCGCGTTCGGTCCTGGTTTTACCCCCTATTTCGCTCCCGTCGCTGCGGCGATCATCCCCAATGGACCCACCGGACCACTTGTGCACATCGCTAGTCGGATGACACAGGTCTTGGTTCCTTTGGCGGCAACGGCATTTGCGATGCCACACCGCTCCAGTTCGACAGGTCAAACCAGTATAACAGCAGCTGGTCGACCGAGGGCATTATCAGCAGCGATTTTGACGGACCGTTCAACTTCCTGCTCGGCGGTATTTACGCCGATTATCATCTGACCGAGAACAGCTATTATGTGAACGCCTTCCCGATTGATTATCTGACCGGCGTCTTGGGAGCCTTCACCGCGGCCACCAATACGACCAAAGATGCCAAGGGGTCATCACCGGCCAGCGCCCTTGCCGCCCTCCTATCTCGGCAGCCCCTTCTTATCGCAACAATACGGATGATCTGAAGATCAAATCCTATGGTATCTTCGGCGAAACCTATGTCGAGTTCAACGACAAGCTGAAACTGACGCTAGGCTTGCGCTACAACCATGACCAAAAGACGGTGGTCGCCCGGTCGACGCTGGCCGGCCTTCCTCGTGCCGTTCGGCCAAACCGGCAGCGCATTCGATTCACCCTTTGTCGGCGCTATGACGCTGATCCCGGCACGGCGGGCAATCAGTTGTTCCAGGACCGCAGCGTTTCCTTCAACAAGTTGACCGGGCGCGCGGTGCTCGACTATCAAGATCGACCCCGACCATCTAATTTATGCCTCTTATTCGCGCGGCTATAAATCGGGCGGGATCAACCCGCCGCTGTCGCCGATTTTCACGGTGCCAGAATCGTTCAAACCCGAACAGGTCGATGCGTTTGAAATCGGTTCGAAGAACACTTTCGGTAATGGCGCACTTCAGCTGAACCTGACCGCTTTTTACTATAAATATAAGGATCTTCAGCTGAGCAAAATTGTTGCCCGTACGGCGGTCAACGACAATGTCGATGCCGATATTTATGGCTTCGAGGCTGAAGGCATTGTACGTCCCGATCCCGACTGGGCCATCAATCTTGGTTTCAGCTATCTGCACACCAAAGTGTCGGCCGATAAGTTCACCAGCAACCCACGTGACTTTGGCGGCGGCCGCTCTGATGCGGTCATCATCAAGGACATCACCAATGCGGCAAACTGCGCGGTGGCTTCGGGCACGTCAGGAAGCGTGCAGGGGTGAACGGATATGTTAATCAGTCAACACGCTCATCAACGCCGGCGCATTTGTCCGCCAATGGCGTCCAAGGCGGCGCGGGCCTGCAAGGAACGACATCATTCCCGGCTGATGGCGGCATCGCATCGACCGGGGCTTTCAGCATCTGGGATATTCTGGAAGACCGCAGCGGCGAGAGGGTCCGGCTTTGATCCAACGGGATGCAGGTCTATTCCGCCGGTATTCCTGTCAACCTCAAGGGCAACAAGCTACCTCAGGCGCCGAATTATAAATTCTCGACAGGCGTCCAATATACGGCGCATCTGGGCAGCAGTGACATGACGCTCGTTCCGCGTTTTGACATTTCTTATACCGGCGACAGCTATGGCAGCATCTTCAACGGCAACGTCAACAAGATCAAAGGCTATGCCCAGGTCAATGCACAGCTGCAGCTGAATGGTGTCGACGACAAATGGTATATCAAGGGGTTCATCCAGAATGTCTTTGATGCCAACAGCGTCACCGGCCTCTACATCACCGACCAGTCGTCGGGGAACTACACCAACATCTTCACGCTGGAGCCTCGCCGCTACGGCATTGCAGCCGGCGTAAAATTCTAGCCTTCGACTGACCAGCGATACAAAAGAGCCCGGCCATTCAACCGAATGGCCGGGCTCTTTTTTTGTCCGCCAAATATAAGCAAAGCAGAACAGAGGGAGTGCGTCGCCTGCCCTGCTCCGATTACCCGCTTAGAATTTGAACCGAGCCGTCACGCCATAGGTGCGCGGCTGGCTGGGATAACCCGACACGCTACCCGCTTGCGCTACAGCGGGGAAAATGGTGGTCAGATATTGCGCGTTAGTGAGGTTGCGACCCCACACGCCCACGTCCAGCCCGTTAACCAGTTTGACAGTGAAAGAGGCATTGAGCTGGTTCACTTCGCGTTGCAGGCTGTGCACGAAACCAGCAGGGAAGCCGGCCAGTCCGTCGACGACATCAACCGGACTTTCATACAGATAGTCGGCATGCAACACTGCCTTGGTGCCGCCTGCAAACTCATGCGTATAAGTACCGCCTGCTGCCATCGACAGTGCCGGGACGCCTGCGGGAGTTGCGCCGGAAAGATCGCCAAAGGACGAATTGGTGAACCGGTCATATTTGGGATCGAGATAGGTAACCGCCAGCGTGAGGTTCAACCCTTCAACAGGCCGCACAGACCCGTCAAATTCGATACCAAAGGTCGACTGCTTTTCTGCATTGACCAGTTCAAAGCCGGTGCCGTTAAAGACGTTCGACTGAAAACCCTTGATCGATTGCTTGAACACCGCAAGGTTCAGCGCCACGAGCGACCACTGACCCTTCAACCCGAATTCATAGACTTCTGAATCCTCAGGTCCAGCGAAGCGCGAACCGCTCGTCAGGTTCGTTGTGGCGAGGCCCGCGCTATTGATGGCAGCCAGATCCGACGCCAACGGGCGACTGTCGCGCGACAGGTTGATCGAGCTTGCCTTAAAGCCGGTCGCGTAGGTGGCATAGACATTGACCGTATCGGTCAGCTCAAAGGATCCGCGCAAGCTGTAAGACAGATCGCTATCGTTGGTCTTGCCGGGTTCGACGCTGTTGGGGACGTTGAGGAAGGGAGGCAGGAACTGGAACGCCTTCAATCCGGCGAGCGGGTTGGCGCTGCTACCATCGGGAAGCGTCATCTTCGGATTGGCAGCGAGGAAGGCCGCCGTCGCGGCATCGACCCCGCCGCCGATCAGCAACGCCTGGCGAAACGGCGCATATTGCGGTGCATCGAGGTCAAGACCCGAGAAGACATCGCTACTGATCACATTTGTCGAGAAGCGCTTGCGGTCCTTGGTATAGTTGAACCCGCCCGTCAGGGTCAGCCGGTCGGTGACGTCGAAATCAACCGTGCCAAAAATCGAATAGGATTCATCTTTCAGCTTATAGGTCTCGTCGAGGCCGGTCCCCGCCTTGAAAAAGGTGCCGGCATATTTTGCCGGATTACCCTCAAGCGTACCGAACGTGCCTTCCAGCAGCGGAACGTTCAAAGCCCCCCCGCTCGCTGCCTGGATCAGCGCATTGCCATAAGCACGAAAATCATTGCCGAACTTGATCGCGCTTTGCTGATCGACCTTTTCATTAAAATAATAGCCGCCGAGCAGGAAGTTGATCGGCCCGTCGAAATCCGACGTCAGACGCAGTTCCTGGGTGAAGGTGTCGATCCCGACATTGTCGCTTTTCACGCCGATCAGGTCGGCACTGGTGAAGTCTGAGTCCTGATTGGTGTCGGCCTGAACCTTGCGATAGGCGGTGATCGACGTCAGCGCCAGCGCGCCCATATCATAGTCGATCTGCGCCGAGCCGCCGTAATTTTCGATCCGGTTCGTCGACAGGAAATTATTGTAAACATCATAGGAAAAGGGATTGTTCGCATCGACGCTAGGGCCACCGGCCAGCGCATTGGTGATAGCGACCGTCGGTCCGGCAACGACATTGCCGGCGATGCAGCAATTTTCGTCAATCTTGTCATAATCGCCGATCAACCGGATGCTCAACGCATCGGTGGGCTCAAACAACAATTGGCCGCGCACGCCCCAGCGATTGCGATCATTGACGTCGGTGCCGAGTTTCAAATCCTGCGCATAACCGTCGCGGCGGTTATAATTGCCGCCCAGCGAGAAGGCCAGCGTATCACTGATCGGGCCGGTCACATCGCCCTTGACGGTGACGGCATTAAAATTGCCATATGTCGCCTCAACCGAACCGCCAAAGTCATATTGCGGCTTTTGCGTAATGATGCTGATAACACCCGCCGAAGCATTTTTTCCGAACAAGGTCGATTGCGGACCGCGCAATACTTCGACGCGCTCGAGATTGGGCAGGTCGCCGATCTGGGCCGCCGACCGCGAACGATAGACGCCGTCGATAAAGACCCCGACCGAAGGTTCGATCCCGGCATTATTGGCACCATTGCCAAAGCCGCGAATGATGAAATTGGTGTTGGCGCTCGACTGCAGCTGCGACACGCGCAAACTGGGAACCGCGGATTGCAGGTCGATAAGGTCGCGGATCTGTGAATCCTCGATTTGTTGTGCTGACGTGACCGAAACGGCAACCGGCGTATCCTGCAATGTCTTCGAACGCTTGCTCGCGGTAACAATGATGGCATTGCCATAATCCGCGTCGCTCAGCTCATTATCGGTGGGGGCCGTGTTCTGGGCAAAAGCCAGCGCAGGGGTGGTTACGGCGCACAGCATCGTGGCGCCCAGCATCATTGATCGCAATGTCATATTCACTCTCCAAATTGCCGGGCGGGGACGCGACCGTCCCTCAAGAGGGGGAGACACCGGCAAGAGCGGCGTTCCTGTATTATGCGGACACCACGCGTCAACTAAACAGACGACAGAGAGCGGCTTTTGCTGGTCATTTGTGATCTATTTGCAACAGGTTGTTCTGGCCTTCGTCGGAGAGCGAGAAAGGTTACGGACAAAATTCTCACCCTTTTTGGGAGGGGAGGAAATAGGCTGTGAGGTCCCCGAAACAAATAGGCGGACGATTATCGCCGTTACGGAATCATGACCTTTTCCCGACGACCGGAAACTGGCGCGGGCGCGCTAATTCAGGGTCCCAGAACGACTTGATGCCCCGACGTCGAAACGTCGGGGCATCGCGTCTAGTGCCAACTGGAGGGACCAGCCTCAATTGGCACATAGGGTGGGGCTCGGTCTTAGCGGAGCAGGTTCATAACACCCTGCTGGCTCTGATTCGCCTGGGCGAGCATTGCGGTCGATGCCTGCGAGAGGATCTGCGCTGCTGCCAATTTCGTGGACTCTTCGCTGAAGTCGGCATCTTCGATGCGCGATTTAGCAGCCAAGAGGTTGGTCGAGGTCGACGTCAGATTGTTGACGGTGGCTTCCAGACGGTTCTGGGCAGCACCCAGATTGGCACGCTGCGTGGCAACCGTGTCGATGGCAGTGCTGATCAGGCCCATCGCCGTCGATGCACCCGATGCCGTCGACATATCAACCGCATTGATGGACAGGCCGGTTGCATTCATGCTCACAAAGGCAATGTCAACGGTCTGACCGGTGTCGACACCAGTCTGGATCTTGAATGTGCTCGCAGCGTTGAACAGATTGACGCCGTTAAAGTCGGTGCGGCCGGCAATGTCGCCAACCTGTGCCAACAGGGCGGTTACTTCGGTCTGGATCGCGGTACGGTCAGACGCAGCGGCGGTGCCGTTGGCAGCCTGAACCGACAGTTCACGCATACGAACCAGGATGTTCGAAATTTCGCCCATCGCGCCTTCGGCGGTTTGCGACAGCGAAATGCCGTCATTGGCGTTACGAATAGCTTGGCCGAGGCCGCGAACTTTGGCGTCCATACGCGTTGCAATGGCGAGGCCAGCGGCGTCGTCTTTCGCGCTGTTGATGCGCTTGCCGCTCGACAGACGCTCCATGGCGGAGCCCAGCATGTTATTGGCGATCCGCGAGCTGTTCTGCGAACGAAGGGCGCTCACATTGGTGTTGATAACTGTCATCGATCTTCCTTTCCGGCGCTTGGCCCTGAAATAAAATGGTGCTCGGTGAGCAGCCACGAATTAGGTAACGGCAGCATCCAGCCAGCGTTAAGCATGCCCCGTCAGAAAAATGTCGATTTCGGAATTTACCAATTGCCTGATCGATATAATCGGCTGAAATATCGTGATTAAATTATTTTGGCACGATGATTGCTTTTACATTACCGCAGGCATGGTGCCTCGTAAGTAAGACGCAACCCAAGGGCTTAAACTGATGTCGACGATTGACCAAAGCAGGCTGCTGCAAATGCGCTCGTCCATTCTCAATCAGAACACGGCTTTGCAAAAGGCCGCGGGACGTGGCCAGATCGGTGAATCCGGTGCAGGCGCCGGGCCGGCAGATTTCAGCCAGACCATTTCGGCGGCGCTGGAAAAGGTCAACGCCCAGCAGGTCAAAGCGGGCGACGTTACCGATGCCTATCAACGCGGCGACACGCACGACATCGTCAACGTGATGATCGAACGCCAAAAAGCCTCACTCGGGTTCGAAGCGACGCTTCAGGTTCGCAACAAATTATTGTCCGCCTATCGCGACATCATGAACATGCCGGTATAATCGATGACAGACCTCCCAGTCCCCGTTTCACAAACCCTGACCGGAACCCAGCTTGCGGGCCCGGGTTCCTTTGCCTCTCTTTTTGCTCCCGTTTCGCAATTCCTGCGTCAGCCAATGATCCAGCGCGCCTTGCCCGCGATTTCGATCTCCACCGCGCTCGGCATTGCCGCCATGGCCTATTTCGCGATGCAATCGGCACCGCAGGTCCCCGTTTTTACCGGCCTAGCCGATGCAGATAAAGCTGCTGTTGCCGAAGCGCTGCAAACTTCGGGGCTAAATCACAGTATCGACAGCGGCACCGGCGCGGTCATGGTCGATGCCGATCAGCTGCAGCAGGCACGCATTTTGCTCGCGGGTCAGGGACTGCCAAAGGCGAAGCCCAGCGCGGACTCGCTCATCGCCTCGCTGCCAATGGGATCGAGCCGGGCGATCGAGGATCAGGCGCTGCAAGCCGCCCGCGAGGCTGATCTGGCCCGCACCATCGAAGGAATTGACGCGGTATCGTCAGCCCGCGTCCATCTGGCTATTTCCGAACCCAGCGTCTTTGTACGCGACAGCCGCCCGACGGCGGCCTCGGTCATGCTCACCCTTTTGCCCGGTCGCTCGCTTGCCGCGGCTCAGGTCCGCGCGATGCGTTATCTGGTCGCATCATCAGTCCCTGGTCTCGATGCCGAACAGGTCTCGGTGATCGACCAGTCGGGCGCGCTCTTGTCGGCCGACGCTGACAATGGCGACATGGCAGCCTTTCAATTGCAGTCGCGAATCGAAGATCGCCTGCGCCAGTCCGTCGTCTCCTTGCTCGCCCCGATGCTGGGCATGGGGAATTTCAGCGTCGAAGTTCATGCCGATGTCGATATGTCGGAAAGTCAGGCAACGCGCGAAACCTATCCCAAGGATGATCGGGCGCTTCGGAGCGAAGAAGGAAATCGCAGCAGCGAAGTTGGCGCGGCCAATAAGCCCGCGATCGGCATTCCAGGCGCGCTCAGCAATCAGCCACCACCCGACCCCACGCTCGCCAATCGTCCGGGCACCGGCCCCATCGCCGACACACCGGCGGGAGCGCCGGCCAGCAATGAAACCTTCTCGCGTAGCTTTGATGTCGGTCGGGAGATTTCAGTCACCCATCAACCGCAAGGACGCCTCAACCGACTTTCGGTCGCCGTCGCTTTGAGTCAAGACAAGGGCAAGAAAGCCATTTCCGCCACCGAAATGGCCAAGATCGAATCGCTGGTAAAGGGTGCTGTCGGCTATAGCGAGGAGCGCGGCGACATTGTCGCGATCGGCCAGCGCGCTTTTGTGCAGACAGAGAAGGTAGATCTGCCGATGTGGAACCAGACATGGTTCCTGCCGCTTGCCCGTCAGATCGGTGCGGTTTTCGTTGCTTTGCTTGCCTTCCTCTTCTTTGGCCGCCCCATCATGCGCGCCGTCAAAAATCGCAGCCAGCAACGCGAGCTGACCCAGGCCGCCATCGAGGAGACGCTGTTGACCTCGACCAATTTGAAATCGATAGCGCCAAAAGCCGGCGGTCAGGAAATCACGCTGGAAATGATCGAAGCTGCACCCAGTTACGAGGCCCGCGCCAATCTTGTCCGCGCCTTTGTGCAACAAGATTCGGCGCGCGCGGCGCAAGTCGTGCGCCATCTGATGCTCGAGAGTAGCCATGCAGCCTGATTTGATCGAAGCCGAAAACGAGGCCGGCGAAGATGTCGAAGGTCTGGCCGGAATCCAGGGGTCTGCTGCGGCAGCCATCCTGCTGATGCTGCTTGAGGAAGGCGATGCCGCCTCGATCCTGAAGCATTTCGAGGCCGATGAGGTCAAACAGCTCGCCAAGGCAATGTATGACTCCGCGCAAGCCTCGGAGGTGGAAATTGAAGAAGCGCTGGAACGCTTCGTCATCGGCAGCCGCTCGGTTACGACACTGGGAGTCGGCGCCAACGAACGCATCCGCACGGTCATCAACGAAGCCGTCGGCAATATCCGCGCTGACAATATATTGGCAGCTGTCGCACCGCAGTCGAGCGCCGCGTCGCTTGAAATGCTGCGGTGGATGGAAGTGCCCGCAATCAGCCGCCTAATTGCCAATGAACATGCACAGGTGGGCGCGATTATTCTGTCAGTGCTCTTGCCTGATATTGCCGCGCAAGCGCTGGAGACCGTTGATGACGCGATGCAGATGGATCTGATCTATCGCGCTGCGCGCCTGTCTTCGGTGTCAGCGGCAGCGATCGAAGACCTCGAATATATTCTGTCGCGCGCCAGTGGCGCCGAACAGCATCGCGTCCAGCATAAAATCGGTGGGCCCACCGATGTCGCCAAGATAATGAAAGAAATGCCGCGCACGCTTAGCGAGAAGCTCATCAAGAATATGAAGCGCCGCGACCGCGCGATGGCCGATACGATCGAGGATGAGATGTTCATCTTTGAAAATCTGCGCGAGCTGGATTTCAAGAGCCTTGGGGCTGTGCTTCGGTCAGCAGACGCTGCGGTGCTCAGCATCGCGCTCAAGGGCACGGACAAGAGCATGGCCGAGCGCTGCCTTGCCACCATGTCGGCGCGCGCCGCCGATACCATCCGCGACGAGATTGCGGAAATGGGAATGGTCAAGCGTGCCGATGTCGAAGATGCGCAGCGTACGATCATGCTGATAGCCCGCCAGATGGCTGCCAGCGGCGAAATCATGCTCGCCAGCAAGGGCGAAGATTATGTCTAATGCGGGGTTCCAACCCTCCTTTCTGGCTTCGGCCAACGCAGGGGCGGCCAGTTTTCGTCCGCTCTTTTCGGAGGGTCAGTCCGCAGCGGATACCGAATCCATGGCCCCGAACGAGCCCGACGATCCGTTCGCACGCGGCGTCGAGGAAGGACAAGCCCTTGCCACTGCTGCTTTCGATGTCGAACGCAAACAGATGCAGACGCTGTTGGCCAATGCCGAGGCGCTGCAGGATGAACCTAGCGAAGAGCTGGCACGCCTGATTGCAGAAACCGTCGCCTCTTTGGTCGGGCAGATTGTCGAAACAGCGCCGATCGATGCCGAATGGCTGTCGGATCAGGCGCACAAGGCCGCCCGACTTATTGGAGATTGCGACGCGGTGCGAACCATGTGCCTCCATCCCGAAGATTTGGCGCTGCTCGATGGGCAAGCCATGCCGCTCGAAATGCGCGCTGACCCCGACTTACCGCGCGGGTCGATCCGGATCGATTCCTCGGCAGGCTGGATCGAGCATGGTCGCGCGCAATTTCTGGTCGAATTGCGCACCGCGCTGGGCGTCGCCGAAGCCGATGAGGGCTAAGTAACGACCCGACGCGCATAAAGTTAAGCGCATAGCGTCAGAAAAATGTCGGGGGCACGACGATTTGCTCCGACATCTCTATCATCTTACTGAA
Organism: uncultured Alphaproteobacteria bacterium; assembly: GCA_963844225.1. Lineage (GTDB taxonomy): Bacteria > Pseudomonadota > Alphaproteobacteria > Sphingomonadales > Sphingomonadaceae > Sphingopyxis. The sequence goes on from CAWJNG010000002.1 coordinate 63,848, forward strand.
ATTGCGCCATAAAGATAAAATGGCACGATGATTGCTTTTGGTTAATTGCAGGCATGATGCCTTGCAGATTTAGAACCAAAGGCACGCAATCATGTTGATGACGACCCAAAGCCAGGAGCTGCCAACCTGCCGCCCGACTTTGCGTGCCGCCCGTATCACCCCGAGCGTCACCGGTGCTGGTCTATGACCCAGCGTATGGCCCTCAGCGCCCAGCAATTGCTCGAAGGGCTGGATTGCACCAATGCCGTGCCGCGCCATGTCGGCAAGCTGGTGGCGCACGAAGGCTTGATGCTCGAGGTTACCGGCTTTCCCCTTCCCATCGGCAGCAACGTTCGCATACGCACAGCCCGGAACCAGCATACGGCGGGCGAAGTCGTTGGCTTTCGCGGCCATCGCAGCATTGTCCTGCCCTTTGACACCAATGTCCCCTTTGTCGCGGGTGCACGGGTCGAGCCTTATGGCGCCGGCGCAATGGTCGCATGTGGCAAGGCTTTGCTTGGCCGCGTCATCGGCGCACTTGGCGAGCCGCTCGACGGGCGTGAGCCGATCCGGTCGCGTTTCCAATGGCCGCTTGCAGGTCGCAAAGTCAATCCACTGGTCCGCAGCCGAGTCACCAAACCGATGGATGTCGGGGTCCGCGCGATCAACGGCCTGCTGACCATCGGTGAAGGCCAGCGCGTTGCGATCATTGCCGGGTCGGGTGTCGGCAAATCGGTCTTGATGGGTCAGATGCTGGCCGGGTCGGACTGTGACGTTATCGTCGTCGGTCTGGTTGGCGAGCGCAGCCGCGAAGTCACCGATTTCGTCGAAACCAAACTCCCCCCCGCTGTTCGCAAAAAGGCGGTTGTAGTCGCTGTTCCTGCTGATCAGGCTCCGCTGCTCCGGTTGCGCGCCGCGATGCGCGCCACCGCCATCGCCGAATCTTTCCGGGCCGAAGGCAAGCGTGTCCTTCTGCTGATCGACAGCCTGACCCGCGTCGCCCACGCCCAGCGCGAAATCGGCTTGTCGCTCGGCGAACCGCCGACGATGAAGGGCTATCCTCCGTCGGCCCTCGGTCTCATCCCGTCGCTGATCGAACGCGCTGGAAATGACAGCCAGTCGGGCGGATCGATTACCGCTCTTTACACTGTCCTCGCCGATGGCGGCGATATTGACGATCCGATCGTCGACTCCGCCCGCGCGATTGCCGACGGCCACATCATCCTATCGCGCACGCTCGCCGAACAGGGCGTCTACCCCGCCATCGATGTCGGCAAATCGCTATCGCGCACGATGGTCGATTCAGTGAGCCCTGACCATGTGCGCGCTGCCGCCAAATTTCGTCAGCTTTGGTCGGTGTTCGAGGACAACCGCGATCTCATGATGATGGGAGCTTATGCCCCCGGCAATGACGTTGTGCTCGACGAGGCCATCGTCCGCCATCCCGACCTTCTGGCCTTTGTCGCCCAATCGATTGGCGACCTCGTCCCCTTTGCCACCGCCAGCCAAAAATTAGTGGAGAATTTTGCATGAATGATGAGCAGCTTGCCCGGCGCAAACGGATGATCCGTATCCGTGCCGTCGAACATCGTGCCGCGCAAGCGCGACTGGCCAAGGCCCAAGGCGATCTCAGCGATCTGGCCCGGCTGGCGTCGCGGCTCGAAGCGCTGCGCTCTGATCTTAATGTCGGCACCGGCGTTGTGCAGGGCATGGCGCTCAACTCGCTCGGCGAAATGGCAATGCGGCTGGAAACTGCGCGCGAACAGTTGAAAAACCCCATCAATGATGCACGCGAACATCGCGACGATATGACAGCAATCCAGCGCGGCGCCCATGCCCGCGAAGAGAGCGCCAGCCGCCTTTACGACCGCAGCCGCGTCGCCGCCGAACTTGCCCGCGAACGCGCTGCCGACGCCAACGCTCCGCGTCTCCGCCGTATGCAAGCCTGCTACCATAATGAAATGGAGCAAAACTAATGCTTCCGATGTCACTTCAGACTGCCAATTCAACGACCGGAGCAAGTCGTGCGGCCACGCCGTCGGCTGCCGTTACAGCGACCGATTTTGCCTCGCTATTGCCGACAGCAGAACCCGCTGCAGCCGATATGGCCGGAACTGTGGCGGAGCCTGGCGCCCTGCCCGTCCGCGCCAATATCATCGACATTGCGGGCATTGCAGCCTCCGCAACCCGCGCTGCCGATCAGGCTGGCGCGTCGGAGATGTTTGCTCAAGGTGTAGCAACCACCCCGCCCCAGGCTGTTGTTGTAGCCACCGAACAAATGGTTGCGGCCGCGGTAAATGCCAAGCCAGCGCCGAGCGCTGCGCAGATCGTTGCCGCAGCGGCAGATGAGGCAAGCGACGCAGTTGAGGCAACCGACGCGACCGTTGTGACTGATAAGCCTGGCGACACGAGCAAAGGCAATGCGAAGGCCCCGGCAGCGGACGCCGTAGCAACCGACGCCGATCCCGCCCCGCCGATAGCAACCGACGCCGCTCCTGTCCCGCCGGCAGCAACAATTGCGCCGGTGATCGCAGCGGCACCGCAAGTGACCGGCGCGACCCCGGCGCCCGCAGCAGACCCCGCCGCTGCACCGACGCCCATTGCAGCGGGCATGGCAGCCATGCTGACACTGACCGACGGAAACAAACAGACAAATGGGAAAGCCCCCGTCAGCGCAGATCTGCCCAAAGGCGATGCAGGTGCGAACGCCGGCACCAGCAGCACCGAATTGAGCTTGGCTGCCGGATCGAAAGCCGCCTCCTCCACGCGCGATGCCGCCAATCAGACACAAATTCTCACTTTCGCGGACTTGCGCGACAAGCTGCGGATTGGCCAGCCCGAAGCCAGCCCGTCCTTGCTCGTCACCCAATCCAATCCGCTTCAGGCCACAGCTGGTCTCCCCCTCGCCGCTGTTTCGGCATTGGCACAGCCGAAGTTCGACGGCACGCTCGATATGTCGCAATCATCGCTGTGGCTCGATCAGCTGGCCCACGACATTGCATCCACAGTCGATAAAAAGGGCGATCTACGCTTTCGCTTGATGCCCGCCCAGCTAGGCGAAATGACCGTCCAGATGCGAATTGGTGACAATGGCATGGCGCTCAGGATGGAAACCCGCAGCGAGGACGCCTCGCGCCTTATCTCGGCTCACCAGTCGCATCTGAGCGATGAATTGCGCCGTCAAGGCATCCACGTCGCCAGCACCGACATAAGCCACAGCGAAAATTCAACGGGTCAGCGCGGTCAAGAACAACTGCCACGCAATCCTGACTTTCCCTTTTGGAGCGTCGAGACCGGCGTCGCCAACGATGAACAGGACACTCACACCCCCACCCCGGCCCGCCGCGGCCGCTTCGCCTGATTAAAGAGAGACGAACCATGACCAAATCAAAAGACACCGAACCGAAAAGTGGCGGCAAGTTCAAAAAGATGTTGATGCTCGGCACCGGCGCGATCGCGCTTGCTGGTGCCGGCACCGGTGCGGGCCTCTATTTTTCAGGCGGATTGTCCGCCAGCGCCAAGACCGAAGTCAATCACTTGCCCAAGCTGGTCTTGCGCTCCGAAGAGCCAGTTGACACCGAAGCCGTCCTCGATGCGAACGATATTCCGTTGAAAATCGGAACGGTCGCGGTTGCGGACGACCGCGTCAAAATCGATCCGCGCAAATATGAGATTACCTATTTCCCGATTGAGCAGAATTTCACTGCCAATCTGGAGGATGGCTCGGGCTTCATCCAAATCGGGATCAGCCTGTCGACTTATTATGACGGTCAGGTCATCAGCAATATTCGCCGCCAGTCGGTTCCCATCCGCTCGGCCATTTTGATGGTTCTTGCCGAGCAGAATCCGATGATCCTGTCATCGAAGCCCGGCAAGGAACAGCTACAAAAACAGCTGACACAGGCGATCAACCAAGTCTTGCGCAACAAAGAAGGCTTTGGCGGTATCGACAATGTCTACTTCACAAATCTGGTGATCCAATGACCCATGCCGCCGCTCCGTCAGAGCCTGTCAGCCTGTTTCGTTCGGCGACCGCCGGCCAGCCGATCACCGGTCTGGACCGCATCGGCGACCGGTTGAAAAAGCAATGGCGTGACATGCTGCATTTACTCGGATCGCCCGATGCATCGGTCGACAGCAACCCGGCGCAGCAAATGACCTATGATGCCTTTTGCAAGCTTCAGGAATCGAGCATTTGCTGGCAATTTCGTGCCCTCCCTCTCAAGGGTCCGGTGCTGGTTGTTTGGCCGCGCAAAGTGCTGCCCGTCCTCGTCGATATTTTTTACGGCGGAACCGGCAAAGATACAGTGATACGCGAAGAATGGACCTCGGCCGAGGAGCGTTTTGCCGATCGGATTGGCCGCGACATGGCCGGCCAACTTGCCGCATCATGGGCCGACTGCATGCCGATCCACCCGCATTATGCCGGTGCAGGCGTCGAACTGTTTGTCCCCGGCGTTCCCAAGCCGAGCGATACCGTCGTCGTCCAAACCTTCTCGCTCGCCGACCAAATTTTGGGTAAGCATGAGCTGCACTGCATCTATCTAGCGACCGCGCTGCGCGATGCACCGGGACTGGGTGTCGAGGGAAGCGCAACCAACAAAGCGCCCGCCGATCCTGAGTGGGTGCGCCAGCTGGGCAAAAGCGCGCGCAACATCCATTTCCCTGCCCGCTCGGTGCTCGCGCGGCCCGACCTTCCTTTTTCGCGGCTGCTCGACCTCAAGGCAGGCGACGTCATCCCGCTGTTGATCCCCAAACTGGTTCCGCTGACCGTCGCTGGTCGCGTTTTTGCCTATGGCCGCGTCGGGGAATCCAACGGCCGCGCCGCCATCATGATTGACCATATCAACAAAGGACCGACCCATGAGTGACATGTCAGACACCCCTGTTTCGACCGCTGAACGGAGTAGTCGCCCGACCAGCTCGCTTGCTAGCGGGGCTAATTTTGACCTGCTGTCCGGCGTGTCCGTCCGCGTATCGGTAGAGGTCGGTTCAGCCTCACTAACGCTGGCGGACCTGCTTGACCTTAATGAAGGAAGCGTTGTCGAGCTCGACCGCCAAGCCAATGACCTGTTGGAAGTATTTGCCAATGGCACGCTCGTTGCCCGCGGCGAAATCGTCAATGTCGATGGCCGCTATGGCATCCAGATCGTCCATGTTGCCGAAGCCGGTCAACGGCTCGGCTCGATGGAGCGTCGGTCATGATCTTTGACTATTTCCTGCGCTTGTTCGTCTTGCTGCCGGTTGTTGCCGGCCTGGCGTGGGGCAGCCTATGGCTGTGGCGCCGCGTCCAGATGGGCCTGCCTATCAAGGCCGCCACGCGCCGTGCTGCCCATATTGTCGACGTCCTGCCGATGGGTCCGGGCACCAAACTGGCGGTTGTTGATTTCGGCGGCAAGCAATTGTTGGTCGCAGTAGCGCGCAGCGGCGTTTCGCTGTTGGCCGAAGATAATCGTGGTGATTTCCATGCAGACTGATGTTGCCGGAGCGCGTAGCCAATTGCCGCGCTTGCTCCTGATCTTTGTCGCGGCAATTTGCGCCGTTGCCATTTCGGGCACGGCCTTGGCCCAAACGGGGTCGGGGAGCGGCCTCGATCGCGCGATGGGCGAACTGGCCGGCGATGGTCGTCCGCTGACGCTGTCACTGCAAATACTGCTCTTGATGAGCTTGCTGACGATTTTGCCGTCGCTGTTGCTCATGATGACCAGCTTCACGCGCATCATCATTGTACTGTCAATTTTACGTCACGCGCTCGGTTTGCAGCAGACGCCGCCAAATCAGGTGCTCGTCGGGCTCAGCCTGTTCCTCTCGCTGCTGGTAATGCAGCCCGTGATTACCGAGATTAATCACAACGCCATCGAGCCTTATGGCGCGCAGCAAATTGATATTCAGGAGGCGATCGGCCGCTCGGGCACCGCCCTGCACAAATTCATGGTCACCCAGACGCGCAAATCCGACCTGCGGCTGTTCACCGAATTGTCCAAAACACCTCGCGTTGCCAAAGCAGCTGACATTCCCTTTTCGGTCCTCTTGCCAGCCTTTGTCACCAGCGAATTGAAAACCGCATTCCAGATCGGCTTTCTGATCTTCCTGCCCTTTCTCATCATCGACCTGATCGTTGCATCGGCCCTGATGTCACTCGGTATGATGATGTTGTCGCCGGTTATAATTTCTATGCCGTTCAAGCTATTGCTGTTCGTTCTTGTCGATGGATGGGCATTGACGGTGGGTTCACTCGCTGCCTCTTACGGGGGCGGGTGAGATGGAGGCTGATTTCTTTGTCGGCGTCGCGCAACAAGCGCTGTGGGTGCTTGCGCTCGCGGCCGCCCCCATCCTGCTCCCCGCGCTAGTTGTCGGCGTTTTGCTCGGCATGGTGCAGGCGGCAACCTCGGTCAACGAAGCCACGCTCAGCTTCGTCCCGAAACTGATCGTCGTCGCCGTCTGCCTCGCCGTTTTCGGAGGCAGCATCCTTGTTTTGCTGACCGATTTCACGCGCGAGTTGTTCGGCCTCATTCCCACCTTGACCCGATAAGGCCGTCATGCCGCCAGGATTTGAAAATATCGAAGCGACACTGCAGCTGTGGTTGATCGCGATGATCCGTCCGGGCGCCGCCCTTTTTGCCGCGCCGATGTTCGGCGCCAGAAATGTTCCGATACAGCTGCGCCTCGTGCTGGCGCTCGCGGTCGGCATTTCGGGGGTCTCGACCTCGGCGATGGCTTTTCCGACAGATACGCTGGTGTCTTTGTTCGGCCTCCTGCTTGTAATCAGCGAAATATTGGTCGGGCTGGCCATCGGCTTTGTGCTCCAGATCGGTTTCGCGTCGGCGCTGCTCGCCGGCGAGGCGATCAGCAATGTCTCCGGCCTCAGTTTCGCCGCCATGTCGGACCCCTCGACAGGGGTTATGAGCACCACGATCAGCCAATATCTGTCGATGCTGACGCTGGTCCTCTTTCTCTCCATGAACGGCCATCTGGCGCTGATGCAGATCATTGCCGACAGCTATCGCGCGTTACCCCCGGGTCAGGCGTGGTTGTCCTTTTCGGCCATTGGCGGGATCGTCCAATTCGGCGGACTGATGTTCTCCGCCGGGCTGATTATCGCCCTGCCCGTCGGCTTTGTCCTGTTGTTGGTTCAAATCATCATGGGTCTGGTCGCCCGTTCGGCGCCGGCACTGAACCTGTTTGCCGTCGGCCTGCCCGCGACGATCCTCGCCGCCGTTGTCCTATTGGCGATGGCTACCCCCGCCATGGCCGATGCGATCAGTCAGGTTATCAACCAGTCGCTTGACCAAGCGCGCTTGATCGCGGGCGGCTGATCCATGTCCGACGCGCCGGAAAAAGACCAGAAAACCGAATTACCAACCGCAAAGCGGCGCGCTGATGCCTCGCGTGATGGCGATGTCTTGATGTCGCGCGAGCTTGCTACAGCCATCATGATGTTGGCCGGTTCGGCATGGATGCTTCTTGCGGGAAAATGGGTCGTCACCGCGATCGGGATGATGGTCTCATCCGGCTTGACGTTGCGCGCCGGTGACCTCGATCATTTTGCACCCGGCGAAAAAGCCGTGGCCATCGGTCAGAATATCTTGTGGCCTATGGCCAGCCTGTTCGCGCTGACGACAATTGCCGCGCTTGCTGTTCCACTGGCTCTGGGCTCGCTCGGCTGGCGCTCCAAGGCCATGAAATTCAAGGGAAGCCGGATCAATCCCGGCGCGGGTCTCAAACGGATGTTCGGCGCGCATGGCGCGATCGAGCTGGGCAAGGCGCTGGCAAAAGTCGCGGTGCTGTCGCTTGTCGGCTATCATGTCGTCACCCGCGCCCTGCCGATCACCATGGGACTAGCCGCAACCGACCCCCAAGAGGCCATCCTCTATGTCGGATCCACCGTGGGCTATGCGATGCTGTGGCTGTCGGTGGGTCTGCTCGCGATTGCGCTGGTCGATGTTCCGGCTCAAATTCTTCAGCGTAACAACCGCTTGAAAATGTCGCGCAAGGAAGTGCGCGACGAAATGCGCGATTCTGAAGGTACCCCCGAGATCAAACAGGCGCAGCGTGCGCGTCAGATGGAATTTCTGTCTAACTCCGCGCGTAAAGCTGTAGCAGAAGCGACCGTCATCCTCACCAACCCGTCACATTTCGCCGTGGCGCTGCGCTATCGCCCTGGAATCGACGAAGCCCCGATGGTGACCGCGCGTGGTCGCGACGAAATTGCTTTGGCGATCAAAGCGCTGGGTCGCGACAATAATATTCCGTGCCTCGAATATCCGCCGCTGACCCGCGCTATATATTTCACCTCGCGCGCGGGCCGGACGGTGTCGGAAGATCTTTACCTTGCCGTCGCAACCGTGCTCGCCTTCGTCTTCCGCCTCGACACCGCTATCGCTCAAGGACTGGCTCAACCCGTCGTCGACATTCCTGTCGACAAGCGTTTCGACGCCAATGGCGAGCGCGAAACTGTCTGACATTTGATACTTATTTAAAAAAAGAAGCGCTTAATCACAGACCATCAGCGCCGTAACTAGAGCGAAGGAATTGATTTCATGCTCACCTCCATTGCCAACAGCCTCGGCGCCGGTTCCGGGATAAATGTCAGCCAGTTGGTTGAGGATTTGGCCTCCGCCTCACGCGACCCGAAGATCAAGCGGCTCGACGAGCTGGTTCAGCAAAATCAGGCGCGTATCAGCGCCGTTGGCAAAGCGCGGTCGGACCTCGACAGCTTTGCCACGACACTGGAAAATCTGGTGACTCAGGGAAGTTTGCGCAGCCAGCCGACAATTTCTAACGCAACAGTGATGGGCGCCGAGGCCAAGTCGGGCGTAAAACTAGGTAATTATAGCGGCGAATTTGAAGTGCTTCAGCTGGCTCACTCGCAGTCGGTCTATTCGGCGCTGGTGGCTGGCGCGGATACCCCGGTCGGCGAAGGTGCCATGACGCTATCGGTCGGTGGTAATAATTTCAACATCACGATCAATTCTTCCAACAATAGCGTCGCCGGTCTCGCCGATGCGATCAACGCATCGGGCAGCGGCGTCAAAGCCTCGGTCATCAATGATGCAGGCAGTGTTCGGCTAGTGCTCAAGGGCGCAACAGGCGCAGCTAGTGCCTTCACCCTGTCCGCCGACGCTGGCGGCGATCCCGGCCTGCAACAATTTGCCTATGGCGGCAGCGGCACAATGACGCTGGCGCAAAGCGCCAATGATGCGCAAATTCGCGTCGATGGGATTTTGTTCACCCGCGCGAGTAACAGCGTCGACGACATTGTTCCCGGCCTGACCCTCCAGCTCAAAAAAGCAGCTCCGGGCGAAATCATCTCGATTGGAGCGACGCGGCCGACCGACGCTCTGCGTCAGACAATCTCCGACTTTGTTTCTGTTTTCAATGATATGAAGCAAAGCCTTAAATCAGCACGCGATTTGTCCAATGGCGCATCGGGATTGCGCGCACTCGAACGCGAATTAACTGCGATGACCGGCAATGCACTGACCAGCGACCCCAATATCAGTCGTTTATCGGATATCGGCATCAGTACAAGCCGCGACGGATCACTGGTCATCGACGAGGCCAAATTATCAGCCATTCTCGCCTCCAACCCTGACGCGGTCGAGGCTATGTTCAATCCCTTGCGCGACGCCAATCATACGGCGGAAACCGATCCTGGCATCGCCGGCGCGCTCGACGCCATTCGTGACAAGGCGATAGCATCAGGCGGATCGATCGACGGACTGACCAAGCAATTGAAAAATGAAGCGGATTCGATCACCAAGAACCGCGAACGGGTTGAAACGACCGAGAGCAATTATCGCGCACGACTGGAAAAACAATTCGGCTCGCTCGATGCGCGCATTGCGGCGTTGCACGCGACCCAATCCTATTTGGAACAACAAATTGCGCTCTGGAACTCGAGCAATAATTAAACAGCACGAGGTCCATTTTGCTTCAGCGATCCCCCTCCTATGGTCATGACCAATATCGCCGCCTGCATCTGGAAGGCCGCCTCGCCGGCGCCGACCGGATGGCGCTGGTCAGCATCCTCTATGACGAACTGTTGATTTCGGTAGGCGTTCTGCAGGTGCTGGCTGAACGCGGCGAAGCCATACTCAACTGCCATCAGGCACAGCGCGCGCACAGCATTTTGACCTCGCTCGAGATCAGTCTGGACATGGATTCAGCCGGCAGTCTCGCCGCCTCACTCGCCAGTCTTTACCGCAGCATGCGCAAGCAGCTTAACGCTGCGCTGATCGCGGTTGACCAAAATCAGTTAAAGACGCTTCATAGCGGTATCAAGACCGTCGCGGAGGCGTGGCAGCAGATACGATAGTGGTGAAAACCGACGCGCGCCGGTCAGGCGGCAACCGAGACACCATATTTGCGCATTTTTTCGATCAGCGTCGTGCGCTTTAGCGACAATAGCCGCGCGGCTTCGGCGATAATGCCATCAGCCAGGTCGAGCGCGGCGTGAATACGATCCAGTTCGATTGATTCGACTTCGCGCTTCAGATCGATGGGACAATCGCGGCGAAGGGGAACAACCGTTCCCGATGTGGTGGGGACAACATCGGGAACGGCTGTAGCTTGCGTGGCCTTCAGCCGCGTCAGCATTCCAAAGCTGAGCGGAGCGGTCGGCCGCAAAAGAAATTCAATATTTGCAGCGCTCAGCTGCTCGCCGCCGAAAAGCACGGCCGCACGATCGACGAAGTTGCGCAACTCGCGGACGTTGCCGGGCCACTCATGGTCCATCAGCACGTCGAGTGCACTTTCATCATAGCTGCACCGTTGCGCGACGGGATGGCGCTTATGGAACATGGTGATCAGCTCGGGGATATCTTCGACGCGGCTAGCCAGGTCGGGCACATGTATGACGACAACGCCGAGACGAAAGAACAGGTCTTCGCGAAAGCGTCCCTGCGCAATGGCTTCGTCGAGATTTTGATGGGTCGCCGAAATGACGCGCACATCGACCGGCTTGACCTCACTGCTACCAATCCGGCTCACCATATGTTCTTCGAGCACACGGAGCAGCTTGACCTGCATGTCGAAACGCATGTCGCCGATTTCGTCGAGGAACAAGGTGCTGTTATGTGCCGCCTCGAAATGACCGATCCGCCGGGCATGGGCGCCGGTGAATGATCCTTTTTCATGGCCGAACAATTCGGATTCAATCAACTCATTGGGGATCGCGCCGCAGTTCAGCGCAACAAAGGGTTTATCGCCCCGCTGGCTAGCCTGGTGGATCGCCTTTGCGACGAGTTCCTTACCCGAACCCGACGGACCTGACAGCAGCACAGAGATGTTGGAACGGGCCACAAGTTCAATCATTTGACGCAGCGCAACCATCGCCTCGCTCTTGCCAATGATCAGCTCTTCCAGAGTCATCTCGGTCAAGCCAGTTGTCGCGTTCGCCACCATTTTTATTCTCCACCCGCAGCGTTGTTAGGTCCTCGCCTTGGTGAAGAGACATTTGATGAAATTGGTAAACAGAAGCTTAGCAAAGCCAGCTTAACTTATTGATAAATAACTAATATATCCGCTTTGGTTGTATTGCCCACGCTTTTGCGCGGGCCGGCTTGAGCAATGCAACCATTATGGTTTTAATTGTCAGGACCGTCCCCAACCCAGAGTGATCGATATGCGGCGATTGCGCGCGTCATTGGGATCAGCCGGGATATAAGGTTCGCGATCGGACACACCCTCGATGCGCGCAAAGCGCCGGGTCGGGATGCCCTTGACGTTGAGGTAGGACCGCGTCGCCTCTGCCCGCAGCGTCGACAGCTGCCAATTGTTCAACCCCTTGCTCCTGGCAAAGAGGCTCGCGTCAGTATGGCCACGAATGATGATGCTGTTGGGTAAATCGCGAACCATCGGGCCAATCTGATCGAGCAGCCGGATGGCGTCGGGCGACAGGACATCGCTACCGAGCGCAAACATCGAAAAATCGGATTCGTCGATGAGGTCGATGCGCAAGCCTTCGCGCGTATCGGTGAACCGAATATTTTTAGCAAAGCGGCGCAGCTGGCGGTCGGACATGACCTTTTCGCTCAGCGCCCGCTTCAGCTGGGCAAATCTTTCCTTGTCGCGCCCGATCGCCGACCCTTCCTTGGGCCCGCCAGTGGCATCGCGCGGGATGGTCATGCTCCGCGTTCCCGTCTGACCAGCGCGGTGGGGATAATTATCAACTGACACGATAGAATCGCCGCCGAAAAATCCGTTCGACCCGGCGCTCTCTTGTTTGGTCTGCACCAAGGTGGGCGAGAAATAGTCAGCCAGAGCCTTGCGTTGCTTCTCGGTTGTCGCACCAAGCAGCCACATGAGCAGAAAAAATGCCATCATCGCCGTCACAAAGTCGGCATAGGCCACCTTCCAGGCACCGCCATGATGACCGGCATGGGCTTGCTGGATGATCTTTTTGACGATGATCGGCCGCACTGGCTCATTCTTACGCGATGCCATCAGCGGCCCCGCATTCCGTCAAATACCTCGGCAAAGCTCGGCTGATTTGAATGTTCAATCCCCGTGCGCGCGGCTTCGATAACCAGCGGTTGCGGATGCCCGTGCAACGACGCGATGATAAGCTGCTTCACGGTCTGATAAATGGCGCTGTCATTTTCGACGATGTTCTTGGCCCGATTAGCGAACGGGCCAACAAAGCCATAGGCCAGCAACACACCAAGAAAGGTTCCGACAAGCGCCGACCCGATCATCGCACCAAGCACCGCCGGGGGCTGATCGATCGCACCCATGGTTTTGACAACGCCCAGCACTGCCGCAACGATACCAAGCGCGGGCAACGCATCGGCAAGACCCTGCAGGCCTTCGGCCGGCTTTAGCGCATGGTGGTGGTGGTTCTTGATGCCATTATCCATAACTTCTTCGACTGCATGCGGATCGAGCGTTCCCGATGACACAACAACCAGCCGCAACGAATCGCAGATCAGGTGGATCAGCGTTTGGTCCTTGAGCAGTTTGGGGGCTTCAGCGAAGATAGCAGATTCAGCCGGGTTTTCGATGTGCGGCTCGAGCGCCACCGGCCCTTCGGTCCGGAGCATCTTCATCAGCTTCGCAACCAGAAAAATGCAGTCGAGAAAATCCTGTTTGGTATATTTCGGCCCTTTAAAGACCGACCCCATGCCCGCACCCAGCGATTTCAGATCCTTGCCCGAATTTCCGATGATCAGCGAGCCGATCCCGGCCCCGCCGATGATTAGCATTTCATGCGGCAACGCATGCAAAACGGGCTCCAGATTGCCGCCGGTGAACGCGAACCCGCCAAACACTAGTACGATCAGGACTATGATGCCAATGGCAGGGAACATGCGTGAAAAACTCCTTGCCCGAAGCAGGCGGATAATTGTGGGTCACCCCCACTGTGGTTAACGGCGGCGCGCGCAGAAAATTGAGGGCGATCAGCCCAAAATATCGAATAAGGTCCGCCGGTTGATCCGCGCAAAGGCCGCTTGCGCTGCATCGAGCGTGATCGTTTGGGCATTCAGATTGGCGATTGCCGTGGTTAGGTCGGTATCTTCCAGCGACGACCGTTCGGAAGTGCGGTCGATTTTTTGCGATTGCAGATGATCGGAAAGCCGGTCGAGCCGCTGCGCCTGAATGCCAACCGCTGCATGCGTGTCAGCAATGTGTCCGATGGACTGGTTAAGACTGTCGAGCGCCCCGCCGATGGCCGTTTGGTCGCCGCTTTGGACGGCCGCGGCTGCGTCGCGTACCCGTTGCGCAATATCGATACCGCCAACCGAAAAGGCGTCCACACGCGACGGCACCGGAGCAAAGGAAGTACCAGAATCAAATCGCATCGACAGCGCAGTGCCATTCGAAAATAATGCGTTGCCGTTGGAATCCTTGCTGCTCGCTATACTATCTATTTCATCGGCAATCGCCGTCAGCTCGGCCACCAAGCTGTTACGGTCGTTGGGCGACATGGTCGCATTGGCCCCGGCCAGCGCCAGTTCCCTCGCGCGCGCTAGCAGATCGGACGTTGATCCCATGGCAGTATCGGCCGCAGCGACAAGCGATTTGGCGACGTTGATATTGTCCGACCAGGCCGCAGACGAGCTATCGGCTCGGCGCAGCGCAGCCAGTCGCGGCGCCGCTGCCGCGTCATCGGATGCGCGTTGCAGCCTCTTGCCGGTTGAAATCTGGCTTTGAGTATAAGCGATATCATTGGCCAGCAATGACTGGCGCTGAATCTCGCGCGTCATGCGGTTTCCGGTTGCGTTGATCATCGGTCAGCCGTCCTATCTGATATCCAGGATGGATTGGATGGTTTCGCGCGCCACTTGGATGACGCGCGCTGCAGCTTCATAGGATTGCTGGAACCGCAGCAAGTCCGCCGCCTCATGGTCAAGGTTTACTTCGCTGACCGAATCGCGTGCAGCTTGTGCGCCGCTTGCCCGCGTCGAGGCCGCGGAGTCTTGCGCCCGCGCCGACGAGGTAGAGAGCGCTTGCCCGGCGACATATTTTGACCACAGCGCCTCTGGGCCGCTCGCGGTGCGCAGCGATGCCAGCGACAGGATATTCTGGTTAGCGCCGCCGGGACCCGCCGCCGCCACATTATCTGCGGTGAGCGGCGCGGCGCTCAATGTTGCGGCGCTACCGATACCGGTGAACAGCGGCTGGCCGGGATTGCCATTGGCATCAATACCCGCCTGATGCGCCGCGTTCAGATCGCCCGCGATCTGCCCCGCCAGCGTGTCAAGATTAGCGCGCAGATCGGCGACATGGCCCGCCGCGTCAGACAGACCGGCAAATGTTCCCGTCATCGGCGTAAAGGGGCCCCCGCCGCCGGACGACAAGGAAAAACTGAGGCGGCCGTCGGGCGCCATCGTCTTGGAGATTGTCGCCACTGCGCCATTTTCGACCAGCGATTCACCGCTGCCTGCGGCGCGTAGCGTGGCGACACCATGATCGCCAAAACTTGCCGAGACCCCGATTTGCTCGCCGATCCGGTCAACCAGACGATCGCGCTCGTCGAGCAAGGTCGCCTCATTCGAAGATCCGGGGCGTGCACGGCGCAATCCGCCATTGACGCGTTCCAGGGCCGCCATGTCGGTGTTCAACTGATTGACAGCGACATCGGCATTCTTGTCAATTCCGTCAGACATTGACGACAGACGTGTTGCAGTCTGGCTAAATCCCGCAGCCACTTCGTCTACCGCCTGCAAAAACTGGCCGCGCATCGTCGCATCACCAGGGTTGCTGCTCAGCCGGTCCGCCGACGTAAATACCGACGTCAATGCCGCCTCGATCCCGTTGCTTTTGCTGTCGAGGGTGCTTTCTGCAGCTGTCATCCATTGCAGGCGTGTCGCAGCGCGTCCGGCGTCACCGGCAGAGATACGCGCATCATCAATCAACCATTGGTCGATTGACCGCGTCACGCCTAACACAGCGACGCCGCCCGGATTGATGCTGTTGCGCGACAAAATGACATCGCCCGCGGGCAAGGCTTCGCTCAACTGAATCGAGCGTTTGGCGTAACCGGGCGTTTGCGCATTAGCAATATTGTCGCTGACGGTGACCAGCGCGCGCGAATAAGCGCGCAGTCCACTTGTTCCCAAACTCAGAAGATCAGTCATTTGCCGCCCCCATTCCTGCTTTGCAGTTGTTTCTCAACCAAGTCAGCGATGCCGAATTGCCCCAATGATGCCATTGAATCCGCGACCCTAGCGTCCGCCATTTCACGGAAACTGTCGGTTGCGCTGGACCCGAGGAAGTCATCGGCCAGCTTGGCCTTGCGCATGGTGCCAATCAGTTGACGCAGCATAACCGCTTCAAAATTTTCAGCCGCCTTGCGCAGCGCAGGGTCGCGCGTCGCCGTCGTCGAGGTGCCTGGCATGGCGAGCGGCTTTGCGGCGGGCGCAAGGCTGCTCATCGGCGTACCAGGAGAAATGATCGGGCGGATCATATGATCACCAGTTCGGCGTTGAGGGCGCCGGCCTGACTGAGCGCTTCCAAAATCGCCACCAGGTCACCCGGTGACACACCGATCCGGTTGATCGCGTTGACGATATCGGCCAGCGAGGCTGTCTTCGGAAGCAAAAAGGCGGGATTACGTTCTTCGGCCACATCGATGTCGCTCGAAGGTTCGATGGCTGTCTGGCCCTTGCTGAACGGCGCGGGTTGAATCACCCGCGGCGATTCCTTGACGCGCACGGTCAATTTACCGTGGCTGACGGCTGCTGGCTCCACGGTAACCGCGCCGTTGATGACGACGGTTCCGGTTCGCGAGTTAATGACAACCCGCGCAGGCGCCTGGGCGCGTTCAATCGAAAGATTCTGGATCGCGCCTATCAGGCGCGTTCGCATATTGGCGTCGCCATCGGCACGGATGCTGATGCTCGCACCATCGACGACGGTCGCGATGCCTGGCTGAATTCCGGCATTAATAGCATCCGCCACCCGACCCGCATTGGTTGCGTCAAACTGGTGCAGGTTGAAAATAAGACGGTTGCTGGTGGCAAAACCGGTATCGACCGAGCGTTCGACCGTGGCGCCATTGGCAATGCGTCCGGTCGAAGGAATATTCACCGAGACGCGTGACCCGTCGGCCGCATCGATACCCAGTCCACCAACCACCAGATTGCCCTGAGCCATCGCATATATTTGTCCGTCAGCCCCGTATAACGGTGCGAGCACCAGGGTGCCGCCGCGCAAGGACTTTGATTTGCCGATTGCCGATACCGTGATATCGAGCCGCTGTCCGGGCTTGGCAAACGCTGGCAGGTCCGTTGTCACCATCACCGCCGCTGCATTTTTGAGCGAAGGGTTCACGCCGGGCGGGAGTTGCAGGCCAAAACGCGATATCGCGCCTTTCACACCTAGCGTCGAATAATCAAGACTATCATCTCCGGTACCTGCCAAGCCGACGACTACACCATAGCCCGTGAGCTGGTTGTCGCGCAGTCCCTGAAACTGCCCGATATCCTTGATCCGTTCCGCCGACGCCATTTGAGGCGTTCCGCACAGTGCGAGAAACAAGAGCGAGAGTGAAAGGCGAATGCGCATGATTTGGTCCCTGATCAAAATGGGCTGAGGGCGGAAAAGAAACGTTGCAACCAACCCTGGCGGCTAGCGCGGGCGATCTCGCCCTTGCCCACATAACGAATTTGCGCATCGGCCACGCGCGAGGAGATGACGCGGTTGTCGGTGCTAATATCGGCGAGGCGAACGATGCCCGAAAACTGGATCCGGTCGTCGCCGCGGTTGAGGGTCAGCAGCTTTTCGCCCTTCACCAACATGGTGCCGTTGGGATAAACCGCTGCGATCGTCACGCTCAACTCTCCCGACAACTGACTCGACTGGGCAGCTTCGCCCTTTCCTTTGAACGACTGATCGCCGCCCATATTAATGTCGCTGGGGACGAACAGGCTCAGCAAGCCGGTCGATGGCGGGGTTAATCCGACGTTGCCGCCACGCTGTGTACCGGCGCTGTTCTGTTTCTGGGCCTGCAGGCGTTCGACCAGCAAAATGGTCAGCACATCGCCTACTTGCGAGGCGCGGCTGCCCGATGTCAGCGGCGCATAGACGCCCGCCTGAAAGATAGAGCCATTGGCCACAGGCACCGGCGCAGCGGGCGCCGGAGTGGCGATAAAGGCGTCGTCCACCTTTTTTTTGCGTGCCTCGGCAACACCTGGCACCACCAATGCGGCGCAAGCCAGTGCTGCCAGCAGGCGCGATGATTTAGAGTGACTGCGTAGCATTGCGCATCATTTCATCGGCAGCCTGGATCATCTTGCTGTTCACTTCATAGGCGCGCTGGGTCTCGATCATGTCGACCAGTTCTTCGACGACATTGACGTTCGACCCTTCGAGCGATCCACTGCGGATTGTCCCGCGCCCCTCTTCCCCGGCAGCACCAACTTGCGGTGCACCCGAAGCGGCCGTTTCAAGCAGAAGGTTGCCGCTCGTCGCCTGCAAGCCCGACGGGCTGGTAAATCGAGCCGTTTCGATGCGGCCAATTTCAACCGAATCAGACTGGCCAGCCTGCGTCGCCGAAACGGTACCATCAGCACCAATGGTGATCGAGGTGGCCCCATCGGGCACCTGAATTTGCGGCTGGACGGGCATCCCGCTTGGCGTCACGATATTGCCTTCGGCCGAGAGGGTGAAACTGCCGTCGCGGGTATAAGCGGTGCGCCCATCGGGCATCTGGACCTGAAAATATCCTGCGCCTTCGATGGCCATGTCGAGCGAATTGCCTGTGGCCGCCATTGTGCCCTGCGTTTCGATCCGCATGGTGCCCGTCAACTGCGCGCCGGTGCCCAGATTGAGCCCCACCGCATAGCGGTTTTCTGCCGATGAATTGGCGCCGGGTGCCGTCACCAATTGATAGGCCAGCGTTTCGAAACTGGCACGGTCACGTTTAAAACCCGTTGTGTTGACGTTAGCCAGATTGTTGGCGATCACCTGCATCCGGTAATTCTGGGCGTCGAGCCCTGTGCGGGCGACGTGCAATGCTCCCATTGTCATAATATTCTCCTATTGCGGCAAGCGCATCAGATCAGCCGTCGAGGTATCAAGCTCGCGAGCATCGCTGATGAGTTTAAGTTGCGAATCCCAGCTGCGGCTGGCTTCGATCATTTCGACCAGCGCGGTGGTTGCGGCGACGTTTGATCCTTCGAGCGATCCTGAAGTGACGCGCGCGTCGGGATCATCAGGCAAAGCCCCGCCGCCGCGAACGCGGAACAGCCCGTCGAGCCCTTTGACGATGTCCGACCCCGCTGGAGTGGCTAATCGCAGGCGATCGACCTCTTGCGGCTGATCGGCGGGACCACCCTGCGGGATGATCCAAACCCGGCCTTCCTGGTCGATCGATATCTTGTCTGCAGGCGGCAGGGTGATCGGACCGCCGGCGCCTTGCACCGGATGCCCGTCCCCCGTCGTCAGCAGCCCACTCGACGCGACTTTCAGGTCGCCGCGCCGTGTATAGCCTTCTTCCCCATCGGGTGTCTGAACCACCAGCATCGAATCGCCGCCGATGGCGACATCGAGATCGCGTCCGGTGGTGGTTACGGTTCCGGCCCGCATATCGGCGCCGAGCACTTGTTCCGAAGAAAAAGCGCGCGCGTCGAGGCCATTACCTTGCAACCAAAGCGACTGGGCGTCGGCCATGTCGGCACGAAAGCCCGGCGTCTGCGCGTTGGCCAGATTATTGGCCACTGCGGTCTGCCGTGCCATGCTGCCGCGCATGGCGCTCAGGCTGGTATAGATCAGACGATCCATGGGTTAAGTCCTTGCTAAATCAGGCTCATCAACGAATGTTCATGATCGCCTGCGTCATATTGGACGCCGTTTCGATAGCCTTGGCATTCGCCTGAAAGTTGCGCTGGGCGGCGATCAACAGCACCAATTCTTCGGTGACATCGACGTTCGCCCGTTCGAGCGCGCCCGACCGGACAGTTCCCAGCGGACCATTTGTGGCGGCGTTGATAGAGGGCGGGCCGCTGTCGCCGGTTGACTGCCAATGGGCATCGCCCACGGGGCGCAATCCATCCTGCGCAGTAAAGCTGGCCATCGCGACCTTCCCGAGCTTCTCGTCGGTACCGTCGGCATAGGTTGCCGTCACCAAACCATCGATACCGATCGAAACATTGACCAGAGCAATATTCGGGTTGCCGGGGGCGTTAGCGGGCAGAACAAAATCGTAAATATCGCCCAGCGTATTGCCTGTGACGTCGCCATTTGCGTCGATGGGAAGCAATTGAAGCGTCGAACCGGTGGTATCGACGACCTTACGATCGGCGTTGACCTGGAACGCACCGTTACGGGTATAGGTAACGGCCGAGCGCGGGGGCTCGCTGCGCGCCATGAAAAATCCTTCACCGGCAATTGCCAGATCGAGCGTTTTGTCGCTGGCCTCTAGCGTACCTTGCGTAAATTGCTGGACGACACTGTTGAGGCGCGTTCCTTGACCTGCAATCATCTTGGTCGTCTGGGTCGGCGCACTGGCGAATAGATCACCAAACTGCGCGCGACTGCGCTTAAATCCGGTCGAGCCGACGTTCGCGAGGTTGTTCGAGACGACCGACAAGTCGGTCTGGGCGCCTTTAAGGCCCGAAAGCGAGGTGTAAAAGGACATGGATATTCTCCTTATTCAGCAGGGTGTGCGGGAGCGGCAGAGGCGGCCTTAATGTCTTGCAACAGCGCGGTTTGCGCGGCGATCTGATCGCCGATGCCTTTCAGCGAAACATTCATTTCGGAAATGCCGGAGACGCTTGAAAACTGCGCCATCTGGGCGACCATCGCCTGGTTATCGACGGGATTGAAGGGGTCCTGGTGCTGCAACTGTGTTGACATCAGACGCAGGAAATCGGTCTGCCCCAATTGCTTATCAGCCTGACCTTTTGGCACAACCGGCAGGTTATAACTGTTCACGGGGTTGATAGAGGTTACCATGATTATTGTCCTAACCGCAGAGTTTCGTTGATCAGGCCCTTTGCGGTTTGCAGAACCTGGACGTTATTTTGATATTGGCGGGCGGTTTCGACCATCTCGACCAGTTCGGCAGCGCTATCGACCGCCGCCTCCCAGACATTGCCATCGGCATCGGCCACCGGATTGGATGGGTCGTGCCGCATAACCGGGCTGGCGTCGGACTGAGCGATCCTGTCGATCGCGACCGTTGCTTTGCCCTGTTCGCCCATGACGGTGCGGAACACCGGCTTCATGGACCGATAAGCCTCTTCCTTGCTGCCAGCGACGCTGCCGGCATTGGCAAGATTAGACGCAGTTGTGTTCAACCGGACGAGCTGCGCCGACATGGCGCGACCGCTGATATCAAAAATCGACATTTGCGATGTCATGGTCATTCTCCTGTAATGGCGCGCTTAAGCGTGCTGATGCGGCCTTGAAGAAAGGACAGCGTGGAACGATAGGCCAAGGCGTTCTCGGCAAAGGCGGTCTGTTCGGTCGACATCTCAACGGTATTGCCATCAAGCGACGGCTGGACCGGAATACGATATTCAATCGCAGCTTCGGGGGACTGCCCCTGTTCGGCGAGCTTCATGGCTCGGCCAAAATCAATGTCGCGCGCTTTGTAATGCGGGGTCGCGGCATTTGCGATATTGGATGCCAGCATGTTCATACGGTCACTGCGAAGCTGCAATGCCGTTGCGCTGGAGCCGAGGAGTGATTCCGTCTGCATGGTCCAATTCCTTTCGTCACATCAGGGGCCGTCGCGGTGGCGCCTACATATCTGTGAGAGATATAAGCAAACTGCGTGCCAATCTAATTTTATGATTTTAATTCAATGATATAAATTCATGCCCTTTTCCTTTTCCTTGGTGACGAGGCGACCGGGTCAATTTTTTGACCTGCTCCGATTTACGCCGCGCAAAGCCGCATAAAACGGCGATTGGCACAGTTCCTGCTTAGAAGGGGTAACCGCTTGTCCATGGCGCAGGAGACTGACATGATCCTTTCCAAACTCCCGATCCTATTGGCCGGAACAGCCTCTGCCCTTTTGCTCACAACCGCCGGCATGGCGCAGACCGCCAATGAAGATCTGCAAGCTCTCGATGCTCGCGTCGCCAATTTTGCCGCGAGCATGGGAGCAACGGCTGTCCCGATCGACCGGCGGATCCGGTTGATGAAATGTCCCCAGCCCGCAGCGATCGAACCCGATACGTCGGGCTCGCTCGCCGTGCGATGCCCTGATCTGGGGTGGAGAATGCGCGTATCGCTCAACCGCCCCGCCGGGGCCCGTCTAAGCCAGGCCAATGCACCGATTCTCGTCAAGCGCGGCGATAATGTCCATGTGACGATCAGCTCGAATGCCTTCGCCATCGATTATACGGCAACCGCGACCGAAAACGGACGCGAGGGCGACATGATTGGGCTGCGCTTTGGCGACAAGAATACCGTGATCGAGGGCAAGGTTTCCGGCCCTGGTCAGGCCGTCGTATCCGAGTGACCACCCCCTCAGACAAATGCTTTCATTTTAGCACCTGCTACCATGTAGGCGCATGCGCCGGGGCGGGAGTGCCAATGTTTTGACGGCTAATGACGCCAATAAGATTTTTGAAAAACGGGTATTTTTAAAAAAAGAACAAAAAATTAACACCCCGCAGACTTAAGCTTCGGCCCGTTCGGTCGTCAATGATCTCAGAGAGAGGATGTCGCTTTACCGACGCCCTCTGCGAGGAGATGTACGATGACCCCTTTGAACAAGATTGGCCGCGTAGTCGCTTCACAGACCTATGAAAAAATGACTCCGGCCACCAACAAGGCAGAAGCGCCCCCCGTGACGCCGGTCAAAGCCACGTCGAGCGTCGCCGTAAGCGTCCTTGCGGATCTGGCGCGACAGTTGGCGCGGCAAGAACCGCCGATCGATCATGCGAGGATCGCCCAACTCCGCACCGCCATTGCCCAGGGTCATAATAATGTAGACGCCGAGGAGGTCGCTTCGGCCCTCGCGCGCCACTTTGGACTCATGATCGGATGATGGACGGGCTCGTCTCTGAGGTTGAGTCCAGCCAGCAGGCGCTGCAGGCCGCGCTGTCGACGCTGGATGCCACCGCAATAACGATAGCGACCGAAGCGCTGGCCGCGGCGGTTGCGCGTTTGCGCAACCATGATGCCAATGATGCGGGGGACGACACCGCCGTTGTCGATCGGCTCGAAAAACTCCGGCAGGGGCTGAACGAGACAGCGATCAGCACCAACATTCTGAAAGACTGGACGCGTCAAAGGATTGACCGCACCAATCGTTTGCGCGGTATCAATAGCAGTGCAAAGATGTTAAGCTACTGATATACGCTTATTAAATCAGGCTTAGTGGCAACTGGCATGGCTTTTGCTTTTCTTGTGTCGATGACACGGAAAAGCAAATCATGACACCAACGCCCGGTCCCCTAGCGTCCTATGGCGCCGCGTCCAACGTTCCGCAGTCAATTCAGTCTGCGGCGGCCAGAACGGGCGTCGACTTCGACTATTTGCTCGACGTGGCCCGCGTCGAAAGCGACCTCCGCCCCGAAGCAAAGGCACGAACGTCGTCGGCCACCGGCCTGTTCCAATTCACCCGCGAAACCTGGCTCTCGACCGTTCAGCGCCATGGCGCACAGCACGGTCTTGGCTGGGCCGCCGATGCCATCCAGCGCGACACACGCGGCACCCATCGCGTCGCCGACCCGTCGCTGCGTCAGCAGATATTGGATTTGCGCAAGAATCCGGACGTTGCCTCGCTAATGGCAGCCGAACTGACATCGGACAATCACAAGGCCTTGTCGCAAGCCACGTCGGGCACGATTGAATTGGTCGACCTTTACCTCGCCCATTTTCTGGGCAGCGCGGGGGCCACGCGGTTTCTGCAGGCATGGCAGGCAAACCCCGATCAACCCGCAGCCGCACTCTTCCCCGCGGCGGCCGGTTCGAACCGCCCGGTTTTCTATGCCTCTGACGGATCGATGCGCAGTCTCGACGAGGTACGCAACCGCTTCGGCGCGAAGCTCGACTCTTCGAGCCCGACGGTACATTTCGCCCAAGCATCGCCAACGGCCATGAGCACGACACAATGGCTTGAGCATCGCTCGCCTACCGCCGCACGTCCTTTAGAATTGCGCTCGATCGAAGCGATGCCAACCGGCTTGTCAATGGAATTTGCCGCCGCCGCCTATCGGCGTCTCTCTGACATGGGAGGGCGTCCTTCATGACCCGATCGGTCACAAATATGGGCAAATCCCTCGCCTTTTCAGCGATGCTTCCTTTCGGAATTTTGGCGCTTGTTGGCTTGATGGTCGTCCCGGTTACGCCAACCATTTTGGACATGGGCTTCATGGCTAATGTCATGATCAGCCTTGCGGTCCTCATGATCGCATTGTCGGTTTCGCGCCCGCTTGAGTTTTCGTCCTTCCCGACGGTTCTTCTGCTGGCAACCCTGTTCCGCCTCGCGCTCAACGTCGCCTCAACGCGCGTTGTCCTGATGGAAGGGCATCAGGGTCCAGCCGCGGCAGGCCATGTGATCGAGGCCTTTGGCGCATTTCTGATCGGCGGCGATTATCTGGTCGGCATTCTGGTCTTCGCGGTGCTGCTGATCATCAACCTGGTCGTGATTACCAAAGGCGCGGGCCGCGTGTCCGAAGTTTCGGCACGCTTCACCCTCGACGCTATGCCCGGCAAGCAAATGGCGATCGACGCCGATTTAAATGCCGGTCTCCTCACGCCTGAAGAGGCCAAGCTGCGTCGGCAAGAAGTCGCCACAGAGGCCGATTTTTATGGCTCGATGGACGGTGCATCCAAATTTGTGAAGGGCGATGCGATCGCCGGCCTGCTGATCCTGTTCGTCAATATCATCGGCGGCCTGATCATCGGGATGAGCAAACATGGTCTGAGCGCCGGAGAGGCCGCCAGCACTTATCTGACCCTGGCGATTGGCGATGCGCTGGTCGCGCAGATCCCGGCGTTGTTGCTGTCAATCGCGGCGGCAGCTGTTGTCACCCGCGTCGCCTCGCCGCTGGACCTCACCGGCCAGATCGGCAGCCAGTTCAGCTCGTCGCGCGCATGGGGCGGCGTTTCAGCGATTTTGACCGCACTCGGCCTCGTGCCCGCCATGCCGCAAATGATTGTTCTTCCTGCTGCGGCGATTGCCGGAACCATTGCGTGGAAAATCCGTCAGTCCCAGGCCGCGGCGGCAGCCGCGCCGCTAATGGTTCAAAGCGACCCTGCTGACATGACCACCATCAGCTGGGCCGATGTAAGTGACACCGCTCCAATCCGCCTTGAAATTGGCTATGGCCTCATCGACCTGGTCGACGAAGGCAAGGGCGCCCCGCTCATGGGCCGCATCACTGGCATCCGGCGCCAGCTGTCCAACGAGTTGGGCTTTGTCATCCCCGCCGTCAAAGTGAGCGACGATCTGTCGCTCCCCGCCAACAGCTATCGCATACTCGTCGATGGCGTGGCCGTGGCCGAGGATCAGGTCTTTCCCCACCAGTTACTCGCACTCGATTCAGGAGGGCTCGTCCAAACGCTGGAAGGGACGCCCTGCAAAGATCCCAGCTTTGGCCTCGACGCCATCTGGATTGCGAAGCAGGCACAAAATGACGCCATCGCGATGGGCTATACCGTGGTCGATCCGGCCACCGTCATGGCGACCCATTTGAACAATAGCATAGTCGGAGCGGGTGCAGATCTCTTTGGTCTCGATGACGCGCAAGCGATCATCGACAACCTCAAAATTCACTATCCGCACCTAGTTCAGGCGCTGGTGCCCCAAGCGGTCAGCTTGCCGCGTGTAGCATCGGTTTGCCGGGCTCTGCTCGCAGAACAAGTGCCACTGCGCGATTTCCGCAAGATTGCCGAGGCGATGGTGCAAGAAGCCGGGCGATGCACAACCGATAGCGAACTGGTCGAGGCGGTGCGGCAACGCAACGGTGCAATGATCGTCCAGACCATCGCTCCGTCAAAAATGCCGCTGCCGGTTCTGACCCTCGCGCCCGAAC
Organism: uncultured Alphaproteobacteria bacterium; assembly: GCA_963844225.1. Classification (GTDB taxonomy): domain Bacteria; phylum Pseudomonadota; class Alphaproteobacteria; order Sphingomonadales; family Sphingomonadaceae; genus Sphingopyxis. The sequence continues at coordinate 89,269 of CAWJNG010000002.1, forward strand.
TCGAAACGCTTATCAACCAATCGGTCCGTGCCAATCCTGACAGCGAATGGCCCATTGACTCGGGCTTGTCGATGACGCTGATTCAGCAATTGAAGCAGAATGTAGAACCGTTGCTTCTCGGCACGCGCGGCGTCGCCCTTGTCACCTCACCCATCTGCCGGCCAGCGCTGTCACGGCTCGTTCGCGCCAGCTTCGCCGATCTAGCAGTCATCTCCTTCTTGGAGATTCCGGCGACCAAATCGACGGAAATCATCGGGTCAATCGGTACTCCGTCTGTCCCGCCCCCGCTTTTGCAAGACCAAAGCCAGGAGAAATCCCATGCGTCCTGAATCCCAGATCCAGTTCGATAAGCCCACACATGGACGCGAACCGGCGGCTCCCTACGCGATGTCAGCTGAGGAGATCGTACGTGACAATCTTGGCCTCGTACGCAAAATCGCCTGGCAGATTTGCACCAGCCCGTCGCGGGCTGTCGATCTGGAAGATTTGATCCAGATCGGGCTCATTGCACTGATCGAGGCTGCAGCCACTTATAAGGAACAGGGCTTTGCCTTTGCTACCTATGCCGGGGTCCGCATCCGCGGGGCCATGATCGACCAGCTGCGTAAAGAAGCGGGAACAACTAGGTCGGCACTGGTTGCGCGCAAACGCATTGCCGCAGCACGTGAAAGCGCCTCGCAGAAACATATGCGTCAGCCGACGGTCGATGAACTTGCCGCGGAGTTGAACATCAGCACGGCCGAATTTCACGATCTAGATTATGCGGCCTCACGCAACCAGAAATCGAGCATTGACGATATTTACACCGACGAAAGCGCCTTGTTTGCCGATGAGGCAGATTCGGTGGAAGAGTTGTTTGCCAATGCTCAGACACTGGCACGCGTTACCGAAGCGATCAAAACGCTTCCCGAGCGTCAAGCCATGGTGCTCAAACTGATTTTCGTCGACGAACTCAATCTTCATGAAGCGGGGCTGGTCCTCGACGTCAGCGCCGCGCGCATCTGCCAGATCAAGCGCGATGCCCTGATCTCCCTAAGGACCATCGTCGGCGAGGAGGATTGAGCCTCCCGCGCCGATAGTCATTATTTTATGCCACTTCCCGTGAGCTATGCGCTGCAGTCAGCTTCGAGAATGTGGGTGCGATGGACTTGAAATAGGATTCGATGGTCGAACGGCCTTCGGGCGTCAGCTTGATCAACGAACGCCTCCGGTCCTTGCTGTCGCTTTCGCGCGACGCCATTCCGGTGCGAACCAGATTATCGACGACCCGCAATCCGGACGTCAATGCTACATTCGCTCCATTGGCCAAATCGCTGGCGCATAAATTGCGGTGATTCTTTTCGGCCAGAGTCAGATCCAACAGCATGTCCCACGCAGGCCAGTCGAACAAGCCCTTGGACAAATGCGCCTGACGTGCCCGGCGAATATTCACCGTCCAGTTGACGATGTCACCCAGTTCATAGCCGGGAGAGGATGATTGCAATGTCGTGCCCGAATTTATGTCCGATTGCTCATTGACGATTAACTTATGAATTTCGTCTATGCGAGATTTCAGGTAGAAAACGTCATCTGTGTTAATGTCCATTAGATGTCACTTCCCGACATGCAGATCATTTGTGCGAACCCGGATCTTGCCTGCCATTTTTTCAAAATTAATAAGTGATACGATGATGATCAACGCCAGCGTTGGATATGCAATGTTCATGGTTAGAAACGCATAGGACACGGGCTGAATCTCGTTGAAAATCAGCCGCTGCACATGGGCCATCATGGCGATCAGTTGCCATGCGGTAATCCAATAAGGCCAAAAGCGGTTTGACCGGATCGCTATGGACCAAAATGCCACCAGTACGATCAGATCAATCAGCGCGATCGTGACGTCCAGCCCGTTCCAAACCGGAAAAGGGACCGCCAAAGTCGTGGCGATCGACGCGGCCAAAGCAACATAAGCAGCTTTCTTCGCCCAATGCTCTCCGCGAAGGGTCGCGGAGAGCACGGCAACTGCTAACAGTGCATAATATATATAGACATGTGTCACTGGCGTCGGTTTATTTTCAGCCGTTGACCGTGCGCAGTGGCGGAGAGGCAGTATCGATCGCGCCCCCTTCGTCATTGCTTTGGTCGAGCTGGGCCGACGAAGGCTTAGCGACACCGGCACCAAACATGCGTGTTCCGAGTCCGACCTGTTTTTGGGTTTCGGACAAGGCATGGTGGGCATCGGTCAACATCTGACGAACTTCACCCGCTGCGGAGATAGCCTTGGTTATGTTAGAAAAAGCACTTTGTCCCACGATTGCCGACATATTCGTCTGGCGCCGCGCGGCGGGCAACAGGGCAACGAGGTTGGCAAGTTTAACAATGGCCTCGTCAACAGCGTCTTCGGCGGCATGCAAGTCTTTTGTGATCTGACGAGCTGCAGCAATGCGATCATTCAACATTTTACTCTTCTCCAAACATTGACGCGGGACATTTGATGATCATCAAATGTCTCGATGCTAACGGGACAAGATGCGTCCCAGGCCAACCATGACGGAGTAAAGTGCAGCAAAGCCTAAAATCGTGGCTATCGCGATCAGAATGGGCCAGACCAGACGTTCCTTCAATCCGTGTAGGTTTGTAGGTTGAGCTGGCGTCGGGAAAGGCCATCCAATTGAAAATTGGGAAGTACTAACTTTTCTGCGTGGCTCGACATTCTCGTCGGGCGAAACACGGTTAATCTCAATATCCGAAGCTTGATATATCAAAGGTTGATATTCCGAAAACCGCCCCGCAGAAGCGAGTTTTCGAGCGGCTGCGGTCCGCGAGTCGACACCCAATATCTTCATGGACTGACGAATTCGCTGATCCACAGTATGCGGCGATACATTCAACTCGCGCGCAATCTGCTTGGAGTTCATGTGATTGTAAACAAGCCACAAAGTCTCTATTTGTTGGCTCGCTAGCCTCGCTTCAAGGAACAAATCATCGTTTTGCACATGGTGAATCTACCATAATGGACCTATCTTTCATAGTATCCGAACGAAGATTGAGGTAACATAATTGCTTATTCCCCGCATTGGCATGCGCTAGCCGAGGGTTACGAGTACGGTAACGCGCTAAATGTTACCGTAACACCTCCGCTTGCCTGAATTCAACTGACTGATCAGTGCGTTGTAACGCTTTTTGGGAAGATGCAATCGCGCCCGGCGGCCTTGGCTTCATACAATGCTAGATCTGCGAATTTTAGCAATTTGCTCGCTTCGAGCGTTTGCGAGCTACACGCGAGACCAGCAGAGAAGGATAGTTTTCCAAGCGCCTCATGCGTTTCTCGCTTGACGATTTTGCGATTGGCGAGGTCGGCGCGGGCTGAATCAATCATCTCATAGGCTTCATTGGCGCCCATCCCCTCGAACAGGATGACAAATTCTTCCCCGCCAAAGCGAAAGGCCTCGCCAAAAGCACCGCAATGGTCACGAAGAATCGAACCAACCAATTTGATGACCCGGTCACCTGTGTCATGACCAAAACGGTCATTTACCGATTTGAACAGATCAATGTCGCATATTGCAACGCAAAATTTGCTATCGGTCAGGCTGGCGCGCTCACAAAGCGCGCCAAGCTTGCGTTCGAAACTCCGACGATTGGCAAGACCGGTTAGAAAATCGGTCTCCGAATCTTGGATGGCCGCCTTCATCTTGTTGCTCATCGCCTGGATTTTAGAGTTTTTCTCTTCCAGACCATCCTGAAAAGCGGCGCTCATTTCGATCAGTTTCTTCGTGTTTTTGCGAATTTCGAAAATGATCCGGTCCAGACTGACGCCTTCCGCGCTCAATGATTGGACCTCTGAATCAATCGTTTTTGTATCATCTTGATATTGACGGACAAAATTCTGCGTATTGCTGACTTGCGCTCGCAGTTGATCAGCGATCTCGCATAGCTCATTAAGATCGGAGTTGGACAGATCATTAGCCTGCCAGTTAAGATTGTCTTTGTCCGCGATCAGCTTGGCAATTTTCTCATCCAGGCCGGGTTCGCATGCAACCTTGAAACGATAGGCTAGCTCATACGCGGTCGGAACCGGCGCAATAGCGTGTCCGATCAGGAAGCCCAAAGTCTTGCCTCCATCTCGTACATGGCTCCTCTTGGGCAAAGTGAACCCACCAAATCGGCTGGACATTCGACTAAAAAATCTGTTCGTCATCATCGTGATCGGATCTCTTGGCTGGCACAAGGTGTGTATCTTTAACGACCGGTCCGAAAGATGGTTAAGACAAGACTTCATCTGATGTTTACACAAATTGTCGCTGCTTCAGCCATTGGACTGAGGCGCGCAGTTAGATTCTTGGCGATAGTGGCTAGCGAGACGATTGGGTTAGCAAGGGAAATGCGAGCAACGCCTGATGCGGCGTTCACATTTTCATCTTAACCGCCGGAATTGACCAAAGCCCATTGCTCGAATCAAATTTGCTCTCATTCGCGAACGGGAAATTAGAGCGGTAGCGGGAGACGCATAATAACCCAAAAGGCTGATCCTCTTAGCAACGGCTGCTGTAGATCCTTACGGACGAATTTGAGGGGTCGGGCTTTGTTCGGCGTCCACCCTAGGAGGCAAAAGCTTTGCCTAATAAGTCCGGTCAACAGAGAATAGTCTTGAATCAATTGCTTAGAGTATGATTCCCATTTTGGCACAGCCCTAATCGAATCCGAAATCCTCACTTCATTTCGAAGAAGTTTGGTATAAATAGTTACCAAAATCTTAATGTATTCGGGGGTGAGTACAATGCGCATGAGAATGCTACCGGCTTTGCTGTTGCTTTCGTTTAGTTCCAGCGCACATGCAACGGTCACGATTTTCATCGATTTTAGCCAGCCCGGGGGGAACTTGGGCACTACAGAAACTTACACAAGCGGCCCTCTCACTGTGACCGCGTCCGGATTCAGCGCCTCAAATGTCGCCAAGGATCTTTATGGTAAGCAGGGCGGCGGAAATGAAAGCGGGCTTGGGTTTGCTACAAATAGAGACAAGGAAATCGGATTTGGTGAAGGCTATGTGCAGCTTGATGTTAAGGGCCTGTTTGGCAAGATCACCGATGTTAAGTTTGGAACGAATAGCACGACTCAAGGCGAGCAATGGAGCGTATACGGCAGCAATACCGCTGGCTTATTCGCATCCGGTTCATTTCTGAGCAAAGGCACCACCGAGGGGCTGCATTCCTTGCCTAGTTTTGGTTCGTACAATTACTATTATTTTGCGTCGACCAAAAACAAGGGCGGGAAAAACTATTTGATCACAGGCTTGTCAGGCACACCGGCTGTGCCTGAACCAACGACGTGGGGACTTATGCTCCTTGGATTCGGCTGTGTCGGCGGCGCAATGCGCTCAAGACGACGCCAGAAGCTTACCGTTTCATACTCTTAGGATCAGAACTTCTGTGGTTGCCGCCCGCGATGCAACCACAGAGGTCCTGACCCTAGCCAAAGCGTTCGAAATGCTGACTCGGCTGACGGCTTTGAATTGTCGGCATCCCAAAAACCGATTGTCCGCCATCGACCAAGTCCAGCGGTAACGAGAAGAAGCTCGATTAAAGCCCGAAATCCGAAGGACGAAAGCCGAACCGTTCATTGGACGGAAATGCGCCAAAGGCGGTCAGCTCCCCCTTCTCGTACCGGAAATGCCAGGTTTGCGCATTTCGCGGCGCCGGATCGCGAAAGACCGATGCATCGAAAATCGCAACATTGGCCAGATGCTGCGGGTCGCGGACTGAAGCATAACGTATCGCCTGCGCATCGATCGCCCGCGCCTCGGCCGCGAACAGCTGGCAGGCCGAATTGTCGTCCGGTACCATCCATTGAGACGCAGCTTCGATATAAGGCGGCGCACAGAGATCGAGCATGCGATCCATCGCGACGGTCACACTGATCGCCGAATGCTCGACAGTCGTATTTGGCGGATGGAATCCGGGTGATCGCGAGTAAAAGCGGAGCCGCCAATAAGCCGTCTCGGCGATGGCCGTGGCGACGGACTCCGCGGCATAGAAAATGCCTGGCTTCTCGCCAGCACGGCGAAATCTCGAACTGCTCTTGTGCCCATAGCGAAACGGCGTCGCGAGCAGGTAATGAAGATGGCGGGCCGCCGCAGGCAGGCTCGGCTTCACCTCTTCGACCAGCTGTTCGAGCAGAGCTTGATCGTCGGCACCGGCGGCAAGACGGTTCGTCGAAATGCGATGTTGCGCCTCGACGATCCGCCAGAGCTTTCCGCGATAGGCGCGAAAATGCTCGGGCTTTGGCGTTCGCTCAGACGCGGGCGCGGTAGTCATCAACATAGTCGGCGACGTCGCTCAGCCCGCGAATGGAGCGGATCAAATCGATCGGTCTGCCGCCAAGATCGATGTTCTCGGATTTCAGCCATGACATCGACGCGGCATCGTCGCTCCCCATAAGGGCGTCGAGGCTGCGAAACAGCCGGACCAGATATTGCCCGAGTTCGAACGCCTTTTCAGATCGTTGAAGCTGATAAATGCCCGAACGGAGCCGGGAGGCAGTCGCGGCAGAAATGCCGACGACCGCGCCCAATTGGTCGTTGGTCAATTTCCAGCAAGTCGCGACACGCGCGACGGCTTCCGAGAGAACCCGGCGCTGATCCGCCTGCGAAGCGAGCTGCGTTGCCACACAATTCTCCTGAATGAATTTCTACCTAATCATTCATAGGAACAAACTCTGACTTATGCAAGGCTGTGGCATCATTTCGGCAAACAGCTTGATCACGAACTACGAACCTAGCGTCGGCCGCGCTATCGCCGCCATCCAAGATCATGATTGATCACAACGCTGCCCGAACTTGAGGATGGGATTTCCGGCGCCGCTGAAAGCGCTGATCGCTCGTCGCCCTCTTGACCAACATCGGCCCGCCGCTCGTCGAGATAGTTGGACCACCATTGCGCCATTGCGACGCGCTCCTCCCAATGCGCGCCGCGATGATAGGCCGCACGCACTCGAATGTTGTCGCCATGCGCCAGCGCCCGCTCGATCGCGTCGTAGGACCATTTCCCGGATTCGTTGAGCAGCGTGCTGGTCATCGCCCGAAAGCCATGCGCCGTCATTTCGTTGCTGGCATAGCCCATCCGCCTGAGCGCGGCGTTTATAGTATTGTCGGACATCGGGCGCTTTCGCGACCGTACAGACCGGAAAATATAGCTCCACGGCGCGGAAATCGATCGGATTTGTCGACTAGCGCGACTGACTGCCGCGACAGCGGCACGTGATGCGGCTTGCGCATCTTCGTCTTCTCGGCGGGAATCGTCCAGACGCGGGCGTCTAGGTCGAATTCTACCCACTGGGCGCTTCGCAATTCCCCCGGACGCACAAAGACGTGCGGCGCCAGCTTCTAGGCCCAATCGTTCATGCCCGGGCTCTTGTACGTGTCGATGGCACGCAAGAGCGGTCCGACCTGACCCGCATCTGTGATTGCGCCATAGTGCGTGACGGTAGGATTGATGAGCGCTCCCCGCAGGTCACGCGACGGATCCGACTTCAGCCGCACGGTTGCGACTGCATAACGAAAGACAGCACCGGCGAGCTGTATTCTCCGCCGCGAACTTTCGAGTTTCCCTTTTGCTTCTATGTTTCGAACCGCCGCCAGCACATCAATCGGCTCAATTTCGTCAATCGGCATTTTGCCTATCGAGCCATCCAGAAGGCTCAGAAGATACTCGCACCTTTTTGCCCTCGATGGCGCCCAAGCCTTGTCGCCATCGCCCCGTCGCTTGTCGCAATATTCGCGACTGATGTCGGTGAAGCTGTTCCCGGCGGCAACATTCCCGCGGAGCCGATTCTGGCGCTTTTCGTATGACGGGTCGATGCCCTTTGTGATTTGACTGAGCGCTTTGTCGCGAAGGTTGCGCGCAGCGCGAAGGGAAACCCGAGGATACTCGCGGAAACTCAGCTTCTTTTCGCGGCCGGCGAATCGATACTTCATCTTGCCGTGCTTGCTACCCGAGGGCATGAACTGAATGTAGAGTCCCTGACTATCCGCCATTTTATAGAATTTATCCTTGGGCTTCGTCTGGCGAACGGCGGCGTCTGTCAACTGCATGTCCGATCCTTCAATTCGAGGCCCCCAAACTAGGAGACCGAGAGCTTGAATCGGCCCCTATTAGGCCCCCACTTCGGAGAGCTGACCTGAGATGGAGCAAAACGACATGAGCCGATAAATGTCAGAATACCGACATTTTTTCCGAATAGTAAAGATGTTGGGACGGCTTGAAACAGGCCCTTGGAGCGGGTAGCGGGAATCGAACCCGCCTAGCTAGCTTGGAAGGCTAGAGCATTACCACTATGCTATACCCGCACGCCCAAGGCTGGCGGCGATTGCCTGTTTTTCAGCCGCGCGTCAAGCCGTTGGATTGAGAACATGTTAGCAACATGCTAGGCAATTGGGGTGGAAGAGCCCGAAGACCGTGACGCAGCAGCGAGTGAGCCCGCTGACCGCAAAATCATCCATGTCGATATGGACGCCTTTTTCGCGTCGGTTGAGCAGCGCGACAACCCGGCGCTGCGCGGCAAAGCTGTGGCGGTGGGAGGATCATCGCGGCGCGGCGTGGTCGCGGCGGCCAGCTATGAAGCGCGCAAATTCGGAGTTCGGTCGGCGATGCCCAGCGTCACCGCCAAGCGCCAATGCCCGTCGCTGATCTTTGTCCCGCCCCGTTTCGACGCCTATCGCGAGGTATCACAGCAAATCCGTGCCATATTCCGTGACTATGCCGACGAGGTCGAGCCGCTGTCGCTCGACGAGGCCTATCTGGATGTCAGCGCCGACAAGGCGGGACTGGGCAGCGCCACCGCTACCGCGCGGCTGATCCGCCAGCGCATATTCGACGAAACGCGCCTCACCGCATCCGCCGGCGTCTCCTATAACAAGTTCATCGCCAAGCTGGCGTCTGACCAGAACAAGCCCGATGGCATGACCGTCATCCCACCCGGTCGTGGTGCAGCCTTTGTCGCCACCTTGTCGATCCGTCGCTTTCACGGCATCGGACCGGTGACGGCAGCCAAGATGGAAGGGCTCGGCATTTTTTCGGGCGCCGATCTGGCCGCACAGAAACGCAGCTGGTTGATCGAGCACTTCGGCAACAGCGCCGACTGGCTCTTTAATCTTGCGCGCGGTATCGACCATCGCCTCGTCAAATCGAACCGCCCACTCAAATCGCTGGGCGGCGAACGCACCTTCTTCAACGACCTCATAACCGATAGCGAAATCCGAGAAGCCCTTGCGCATGTGTGCACTGTCGTGTGGGACCGGGCGGCCAAGAAGGGAGCGCGGGGACGGACAGTGACGCTGAAACTGCGCTATGCCGATTTCAAGACGATCACGCGGGCGAAATCTATGCCGTTGCCGGTCGCAGACGGCGCGGCCCTATTGTCCACTGGCGAAGCCATTTTATCGCCGTTGCTGCCCACCGAGCAGGGTATACGATTATTGGGTGTCACGTTGAGCAAATTTGAGGGCGAAGAGGATCAGGCCGACGGCGATGATACCGACACCCCGCAAGATCTGCTGAGCCTAATCTAGCGCAAACTCATTCCGCCAACGCGCTCAATCGCCGCTCTTTGGTCGCGGTAAAGCGGATGTCTGCATTGCGCTGGCTCACATAGCCCAGCTCCCACATATCCTTCGCCATGAACACCGGTGCACCATCGCGGTCGGTGGCGCTGGCACCGCGATGTTCGGACTGGAAACTTTTCAGCTTCGCTGCATCATCGCAAGCGATCCAGCGCGCGGTGTCCCATGGCGAGGCTTCGAGCTTCGCCTCGACTTTATATTCAGCGTCGAGCCGGCTGATCAGCACGTCGAGTTGCAGCTGTCCCACGACACCAACGATCATGTTCGATCCGATTTCGGGATAAAAGACCTGAATGATCCCTTCTTCGGCCATATCGTCGAGTGCTTTGCGCAATTTCTTGGTCTGCGTCGGGTCCACCAGCGCGACACGGCGCAGCACTTCAGGGGCAAAATTGGGCAAGCCGGTGATCGTCACATCGGTACGTTCGGACAAAGTATCGCCGACGCGCAATGTACCATGATTTGGAATGCCGATGATGTCGCCGGGAAAGGCTTCTTCAGCCATTTCGCGATCTTGCGCGAGGAACAGCATCGGGCGGCTGATGGCGATGGCCTTCCCAGTTCCGCCCTGCATCAAGCGCATCCCGCGCGTGAATTTTCCCGAGCACAGCCGCATGAAGGCAATGCGGTCGCGGTGCGCGGGGTTCATATTCGCCTGCACTTTGAAGACAAAGCCGGTAACCGCTTCATCATCGGGCTGCACCGGCGCGGGTTCGGCAGGCTGCGGCTGCGGACCGGGCGCATGCGCACCCAACGCCGCCAGCAGATCGGTCACGCCAAATTCCTTAAGTGCCGAACCAAAATAAACCGGCGTCAGATCGCCGTTGCGATAGGCCGTTGCATCAAAATCGGCATAGCAAGCCGACGCCAGCTCGGTCTCTTCTTTGAGGCGCGCGAGCCCGTCGGCGCTCAGCTTGTCTGCCAGTTTGGCGTCATCGAGCCCTGCCACGACGGTCCTGTCACCTTCATACATGCGCGACGCATCGCCGCTTGGCCGCATGATGGCGGGGTCTACCAGATCGTAAATCCCTTCGAACTGCCCGCCCATGCCCGCGGGCCAGTTCATGGGACACACGTCGAGAGCTAACCGATCGGCAACCTCGTCGAGGAGTTCGAAGGGCGGCAGACCTTCGCGATCGACCTTGTTGATAAAGGTGATGATCGGCACCGAACGCAAGCGACACACTTCGAACAATTTCAGCGTCTGCGGCTCGATACCCTTGGCGGCATCGATCACCATCACTGCGCTGTCGACGGCAGTGAGCGTGCGATAAGTATCTTCGGAAAAATCCTCATGTCCTGGCGTGTCAAGCAGGTTGAAGATCAAGCCTTCATGCTCGAACGTCATCACCGACGATGTTACCGAAATTCCGCGCTGCTGCTCGATCTTCATCCAGTCGGAACGCGCGCGCCGTGCCTGTCCGCGCGCCTTGACCGCGCCCGCAATATGGATTGCGCCGCCCGCGACCAGCAATTTTTCGGTCAGCGTCGTCTTACCCGCATCGGGGTGCGAAATAATGGCAAAGGTGCGGCGGTCGGGTTGGGATGCAGACATGGCGGCGGCGCGTAGCAGGTGAGCGCTTATGTGGGAAGAGGCCAAGCCTCACCCCCCATCCTCCAATGAGGGGCTTGGGGTGTGGTTTATTCGCCGTCGGCCAATGCAGGCTCCATGATCTTTTTATAAATGCTCTGTTTGGGCTTTGAGCATAGCCGGATCACCATCGGTTCGAAAAACTCCAGCGGCTCGCTTTCATAGTCGACATCAAAGGCAGGGCCGTCATATTTTGCGCAGAATTCGGCACAGGCATTGAAATAGGGGTGATCGCGAAACTGGTCGCGCATGTTGCGGTCGAGGCCCAGACGGTGGAAAAAATAATAGCCCTGAAAAATGCCATGGTGCTGGACGATCCACAGATTCTCGTCGGACAAAAACGGCTTGAGGATCGCCGCGGCGACATCGGGGTGGTTAAACGCGCCCAACGTGTCTCCGATGTCGTGGAGCAGCGCCATCACGACATATTCTTCATCGCGCCCGTCGCGGTGGGCACGTGTTGCGGTTTGTAGGCAATGCTCCAGCCGGTCGACGGGAAATCCGCCATAATCGCCGCCAAGCAATTTTAGATGGTTGAGGATGCGTGCGCCATTTTGCGGGGCAAATTCCTGTTGCTCCTTGGCAATGATTGCCCAGTCTTCCTGCGTGCTTTCTTCCATACTGCGGAATGTCGCATGTGCATGGGTCATCTCGTTCATCGCTCGCTCTCCTGGCTGATCATTCCTCGATATTGGCGACATTGTATTTATGAGCTTCGGCCTGCGTCAAGCAACGCCGCGTCGATCGATCATCGCCCTGCCCCGCCACGGCCTTTTGCCGATACATAACCTCGGTCAGCAATTTGCGCGAAACGCCCATGCGGATCAGAAAATCATTATCCTCGCTGGCAAGCAGCGCGCTATCCTGTTCGATGTCACCGATCAGTTCGGTCGTCGCCTCTGTGCCCATGGCGACGCTCATGTCAATCGTACTGCGATCGCCGGTGCGCGTGAACATATGCACCATGAACACACCACCGGGCTCAACCGCGCGCAGCTGACCACCCATGAAAACAAAATTGCAGGCGCTAAAGCATACCCAGCCCTTGGGAACGCGGGTCACGAGACCGGGAACCGCCCGAATAATCCGCCCGGTTGCGTTTCCTGCCCGCGCGAGCCCGCCCGGCGACGACAGCCAGATCTCTTCTATATCGGGGTTATCGGCGAGTGCCTTTTCCATACGTTCCGGCAAACCGGGGTCGATTTTTCCTTCGGCTAGCAGGACGAGGCGGTTGCCGACTTTCTTGGGCGTAAGCACCATGGTGGTATTGGTCGACCATCCCGGATTGATCGGGCATGTCGGGTTGGCGGGATCCGGTTTCGCCGCACCTACCAGAACCAACCCCATGGTCAGCGCCGCCATGCCATTACGCCATGGCCGAAGATCAGACCGCCAGAACATAACGCGACTCACCCGGGCCTTTGCACATGCGCTTGGATACAGTTGTCTCTTCACCGCCAACGATAATAACGTCGTTAACGTTCATGCAGCGGCGACCGCCGCCTTCGTCATTGCGGGCGACCACAGTCGATGTCCCGCTAACTCCCTCGCGGGTTTCGCTCGTCCAATTGGCGGTCGATCCAACCTCTTCGCCGCGCGTTGCCGCTTCGGTGGCACTGGCAGCTTGCAATTGTTCGCCAGGGTCTAGCCGACAGGCAATGGCGTCGGTCAATGTTCCGGCAACATCTGCGGTCGGGATATAGCTTCCGAAACCGGTCTTGCCTGCAACATCCCCTAAAGCACTGCCCAGCACACTCCCCAATATATTGCGACCGGCGCGGCTACCTTTTTTGCCTTTGGGACAGCCTCCGGCGTCATCGCTGGTCTGCTGGGTTGTCGAAGGCGGCTTCAGTTTACCCAGTAGCCCGCCGAACTGGGCCTGCGCCGGCGTAACCGCCATCAAGCCTAGCGCTAGCCATGCCGGCCCCCACATTAATCCTCGCATCATCCGTTCCAAATCCCATCCACTCCAGCCGTCGCGGCGGCTCTTATCCGGGTTCGTTATAGCGTAAAAATCGCACTTGCATGTGATTTCAATCAACTTGCAGCAACATTGTCATCCTGACAGGTTGAATTAAATTATTTTCTCGCGCAAATGGCCTTCCATGCTGTCGCAAAAGACTCGTTATACCATCCGTGCGCTTCAGCACCTTGCCGATCATTTCGGCGGGCGTGCCGTGCAATTGGCCGAAATAGCCTCCGCGCAAAGGATTCCGCCGAAATTTCTCACGGTTATTTTGTCGGAAATGGGTCGCGAGGGGCTGGTTTTGTCGCAGCGCGGACGCGACGGCGGCTATCGTCTCGCCTTGCCGCCCGTCGATATCAGCTACGGCGATCTGGTGCGACTGACCCGCGGGTCGCTGGCGCTGGTACCCTGCGCCAGCCGCAACGCGCATGAACATTGTAAAAATTGTGTGCCCGAGGCCGAATGCCGGATGCGCAGCCTGATGCTGAAAGTGCGTGATGACACGGCGGCCATTCTCGACCAGATCAGTCTGGCCGATCAAACAGACCCGACACTGCTGATGGACGCGGCATAGACGCCGCGCCTTGCCCGTCAAATTCACAATCATAATTGTAAAAAAGAAGAAGTGGTGGAGCCTAGCGGGATCGAACCGCTGACCTCCTGCATGCCATGCAGGCGCTCTCCCAGCTGAGCTAAGGCCCCACATCTTCGTGCCGATCTGACAAGGCTGCCACGATCGGGTGCCCGCCTTTATTCAGCACGGCAGGTAGATGCAAGGGGCCAATTGCATCCCATGTTCGCTTTTGGCCCCTTGCCAATTCAATTAATTGTCGTCGTCATCGTCTTTCGACTTGGTAACGCCCAGATCGTCGTCGCCGCCCAAGTCGACATCATTGTCGGGCGAATCGCTGTCTTCATCGACATCAACATCCAGATCCAGATCATCGTCTGTCTCTTCTTCCTTATCCGGCTTGGCGGGTTTCTCCGCCGCCTCGAACGGCATCGGCTGCTTCGATTTCAGCACCGATTCCGCAAGCCAAGCATAGCCGCAGCTGATGCAGGTAATCGGGTCTTCTTTCGTCAAATCATAGAATCGCGTGGCGCATTTCGGACAGCTCCGCTTGACGCCCCATTCAGCCTTTACCATAAATGCCTCTTAATCCATTGAAAATAGGAATATAATTTCGGGAAGGGACGGAAGCGACTAGGCTTACCGTCAAATCGGCGTGCGCCTTGCCAGATTGTAAGGGCGCTGTCAAAAGCCGCTCGCCATGACGCAAAAATCTCCCTCTCCGCAAAGCTTCGAATTAGCTGGTCCGCTAACCGGCGCAATCGCCATTCCCGGCGACAAGAGTATCTCGCATCGCGCGCTGATTTTATCCGCGCTCGCCGTTGGTGAAAGTCGCGTCACTGGATTGCTCGAAGGCCATGATGTGATCGCCACTGCTTCCGCCATGCGTGCTATGGGGGCCCAGATTGAACGATGCGGGCCGGGCGAATGGGCTATCCATGGCGTGGGTGTGGGCGGCCTCCTTCAGCCTGGCGCCGCGCTCGACATGGGAAACAGCGGCACTTCGACGCGATTGTTAATGGGGCTGGTCGCCAGTCACGCTATCACCGCCACCTTCATCGGTGATTCGAGCTTGTCGGGCCGCCCGATGGGGCGCGTCATCGATCCGCTGAGCCAGATGGGTGCCGACATCACCGCCTCCCCCGGCGGGCGCCTCCCGTTGATGGTGCGCGGACTCTGTCCTGCCGTCGCGCTATCTTATCGCCTGCCTGTCGCGTCGGCGCAGGTGAAAAGTGCAATCTTGCTTGCAGGGCTAAACACGCCCGGCGTCAGCGAAGTGATCGAGCCCGTGCCGACTCGCGACCATAGCGAACGAATGCTGCGCGGCTTTGGCGCGGACCTGACCGTCGATACCGATACAGATGGCACGCGTCACATCCATATTCGCGGCGAAGTAGACCTCAGACCCCAGACCATCATCGTTCCGGGCGACCCGTCTTCGGCGGCTTTCTTTATCGTTGCCGCGCTGCTCGTGCCCGGATCCGACGTCACTATTACCAATGTCGGGCTCAACCCCACGCGTGCAGGGTTGGTTGACGTGTTGCGCGATATGGGCGGACAGATTGATGAAGTGGGCTTGCGTGAGGTTGGCGGCGAACCCGTCGCCGATTTACGCGTGCGCCACAGCGCGCTCACCGGTATTGCCATCGACCCCGCTGTCGCGCCCAGCATGATCGACGAGTTTCCGATATTGTTCATTGCCGCCGCTTTAGCCAAAGGACGCACAACCACCACCGGGCTCGATGAATTGCGGGTCAAGGAAAGCGATCGGCTCGCGGTCATGGCGAAAGGCCTTGCGGCAGTTGGCGCGCGCGTCGAGGAACAGGCCTACGGCCTTGTCATCGACGGCTCCGACGGCGACCCGCTGCCTGGCGGTGCGACAATCGCTGGCCATCTCGACCACCGCATCTGTATGAGTTTTGCCGTCGCCGGTCTTGTCAGCAAGGCGCCGGTCGTCATCGACGACATCGCCCCGATAGCCACCAGCTTTCCGGGATTTGAACAAATGCTGCGCAACGCACAGGATAACCAACCATGAATAATATTGCCGACATTACCGGGTCACTGGGTTCGATCTTGATCCTCGCGGGCTTTGCCTATGTCAATATTCTCAAACGTGCCCCCGACCTCATATTTAACGGCATCAATTTTCTCGGCGCCGCGCTGCTTTCGGTGTCGCTTTACATCAATTATAATCTGCCTGTGTTGATGCTGGAATTGTCATGGATGGCCATTGCCACCTTTGGGATCCTATCGGTGCTGGCACAGCGACGCAAAAGCGCGCCATGATCATCGCCGTCGACGGCCCCACCGCATCGGGCAAAGGCACAATCGCCAAAGCGCTCGCCTCGCATTTCAATTTGCCGGTGCTCGATACGGGGTTGCTGTATCGTGCGGTCGGCTATCAGGTCGCGCAAAATGGCGGCAATGCCGACGATCCGGTGGATGCGCTTGCCGCTTGCACTTTTCCCGATACTCTGCTCGCTGATCCGGCGCTGCGCCTCGAGGCGATCGGCGGGCTGGCCAGCCGCATATCGATCCACCCGCAGGTTCGTGCGGCGCTTCTGTCACGGCAGGTCGATTTCGCCAACCAGTCGGGCGGCGCGGTGCTCGACGGGCGCGACATCGGGACGGTCATTGCGCCCCATGCCGACGCCAAACTGTTCGTTACCGCTAGCGCCGAAGAACGTGCCCGCCGTCGCGCTTCAGAGATGAAAGCACGCGGCAGCGAAGCCAATTATGCTGCCATCTTGGCCGATATTCATGCCCGCGACGCACGCGATTGCGGTCGCGCCGATGCGCCCTTGCTGCAAGCCGCAGATGCTCACTTGCTCGATACGAGCGATTTGGGTATAGACCAAGCCGTCCAACGGGCGATTGCGCTTGTTGAGGCTCGGTTGAACCGCCGCTCTGATTGAGCGTCGGGCGTGATGGGGTTACCCTTCACGCCTTTTTTGCTTTGCCCGAACCTCAGCTTTCGCTTGTCCGGCGGATGCTGTGCCTTGCATTCGGCAGGTATGGCAGATCGGCCACAAGACCAGCGGATCCAACCGCTCGGCCGGAAATAATACGACGAAGGAAACTTAATTTATGGCCACAACGGCTTTTCCGACACGCGACGATTTCGCCGCGATGCTCGATGAATCGCTCGGTGGTGCTGATGGCGGCTTTGAAGGCCGCGTCGTCAAGGGCACCGTCACTGCGATCGAAAACGACCTGGCAGTTATCGACATTGGTTTGAAGAGCGAAGGCCGCGTGCCGCTTCGCGAATTCGCCATGCCGGGCCAGAAGGCCGACCTGAATGTCGGTGACGAAGTCGAAGTCTATGTCGACCGTGTCGAAAATGCCAATGGCGAAACCATGTTGTCCCGCGATCGCGCCCGCCGCGAAGCCGCTTGGGACCGTCTGGAAGAAGAATTCAACAAGGAAGAGCGCGTCGAAGGCGTCATCTTTGGCCGGGTCAAAGGCGGCTTCACCGTCGACCTCGGCGGTGCCGTGGCCTTCCTGCCGGGCAGCCAGGTTGATATCCGCCCCGTGCGCGATGTTGGCCCGTTGATGGACCTACCGCAGCCTTTCCAGATCCTGAAAATGGACCGTCGCCGCGGCAACATCGTTGTTTCGCGCCGCGCCATTCTCGAAGAGACGCGTGCCGAACAGCGCAGCGGCCTGATCCAGAACCTCGAAGAGGGCCAGGTAATCGAAGGCGCGGTGAAGAACATCACCGATTACGGCGCTTTCGTCGACCTTGGCGGTATCGACGGTCTCCTGCATGTCACCGACATGAGCTACAAGCGCGTCAATCACCCCAGCGAAGTCATCAACATTGGTGACACGGTGAAGGTGCAGATCGTTCGCATCAATCGCGAGACCCAGCGGATCAGCCTGGGCATGAAGCAGCTCGAAAGCGACCCATGGGAAGGCGTCGTCGCCAAATATCCTGTCGGCGCGAAATTGGCTGGCGTTGTCACGAACATCACCGATTACGGCGCATTCGTCGAACTGGAAGCCGGCATCGAAGGCCTGGTCCATGTCAGCGAAATGAGCTGGGTGAAGAAGAATGTTCACCCGGGCAAAATTGTCGCCACCAGCCAAGAAGTCGAAGTTTTGGTCCTCGAAGTCGACAGCGAAAAGCGTCGCATCAGCCTGGGCCTCAAACAGGCCCAGTCGAACCCGTGGGGCGCTTTTGCCGACACCCATCCGGTTGGCAGCGTCGTCGAAGGCGAAGTCAAGAACGCGACCGAATTCGGTCTGTTCGTTGGCCTTCCCGGCGACGTCGACGGCATGGTTCATATGTCGGACATCGCTTGGGGCATCTCGGGCGAAGACGCGTTGCATCTGCATCGTAAGGGTGAGGCGGTTCAGGTCGTCGTGCTCGACGTCGATGTCGAAAAGGAACGCATCAGTCTGGGCATCAAGCAGCTTGAAAAGGGCGCGCCTGCCGTTGGCGCAACCGCTGCTGCCGGTGCGATGAAGAAGAATGACGTCGTGACCGTATCTGTTCTTGAGGTTCGTGATAACGGGCTGGAAGTTCAGGCTGGCGAAGATGGTGCTACCGGCTTCATCAAGCGCGCCGACCTTGGCCGTGACCGCGACGAACAACGCCCTGACCGCTATCAGGTCGGCCAGAAGTTCGACGCCATGGTTGTCGGTTTCGATCGGTCGAAAAAGCCCAACTTCTCGATCAAGGCAATGCAGATTGCCGACGAGAAGCAGGCAGTTGCCCAATATGGTTCGTCTGATTCGGGCGCATCGCTGGGCGACATCCTCGGCGAAGCGCTAAAGGCTGGCAAGAAGGACTAATCCTTCCTGACCACAAGTCATGGTGAACAACCCCGTCGGGCGCGCGCCCGGCGGGGTTTTCATTTGTCGCGATAGTTTGACGGAAATGTGATTCCTGTTAGGCTGTAGTTGCGTTGGGAGGGGTCTCACGCAGTCATCCGGCAGCGACCGGACGCTTCGCATCATTTCGGTGCGCGTGATACAAAAGGGAAAGCAGATGATCCGGTCTGAACTGGTCCAAAAAATCGCTAACGAAAACAGCGACTTACGCCTCGAAGAGGTGGAAAAGATCGTGGATACATTCTTTGATTCAATCGTCGATCAACTCGCCAGTGGCGGGCGTGTGGAGTTGCGCGGGTTTGGCGCATTTTCCACCCGTAGCCGCGACTCGCGGACGGGGCGCAATCCACGCACCGGTGAAGCGGTTGCTGTAGAGGCCAAAAATGTGCCCTATTTCAAGCCAGGCAAAGAAATGCGCGAGCGTTTGAACGGCTAGGGTCGCGCCCAAGCCATCGACATTTTGGACTGATGAATAAAGCCGCAGCCTTCCCGATGAAAATCGGGAACGCGTTGCGCTCAGCTTTTCAAACGGTACCCTGTTCGGAACACCCAATATATAACGCTCATGCACAGGGCAAAGAATAGCGCGACAGCTGCCATACTAACCTCGATGCCTACATCTCCATGCCCAAAGAATGTCCAGCGAAACCCGCTGATCAGATACACCACCGGATTGAACAGAGTCACAGTCTGCCACGCCGGCGGCAACATGGTGATCGAATAAAAGGCGCCGCCCAAAAAGGTTAGCGGATAGACGACCAGCAGCGGGATAATCTGCAACTGTTCAAAACTTTGCGCCCATATCCCGATGATGAAGCCGAACAGGCAAAATGTAACCGCCATCAAGACCATAAATGCGGCCATCAGCCACGGGTGCGCCACCTGCACATCGACGAACAAATGCGCGGTGCCGAATATTATGGCGCCGATCACCACCGATTTTGTCGTCGCCGCACCAACATAGGAAATCACCAGTTCCAGCGGCGACATGGGCGCTGACAACATTTCGTAAATTGTCCCGGTCCATTTGGGCATATAAATGCCGAAGGAGGCATTGCTGATGCTTTCGGTGAACATCGTCAGCATCATCAGCCCCGGCACGATGAACGCGCCATAGGGGACGTCGCTGACCTCGCTCATCCGGCTGCCGATGGCTGAACCGAACACCACGAAATAAAGCGTTGTAGTCACGACCGGCATCAAAAGGCTGGTCCAAAATGTGCGCGCAAAGCGCGCCATTTCGAACATATAAAGGGTTTTGATTCCTCGAAAATTGGCAATCATCGTACCGCCGCCTGCCCAATTGAGGTAGGCGTCTTGTCCTGATGCACTAGCCCGACGAAAATATCTTCAAGCGAGCTTTGCTTTGTGTTCAGATCCTTGAACGCAATCCCGATATCACTCATCCGCCGCAGCAGTGACGGCACGCCGGTCGCATCGGCGTGGGTGTCGAATTCATACACTAACTCATGCCCGTCGGCGGCGATGGTCAAGTCCCAATCGGACAGCTCGGCGGGCAACCCGTCCAAACGTTCGGCAAGATTGAGGGTCAATGTCTTGCGGCCCAGCTTTTTCATCAGCGCCTGTTTCTCTTCGACAAGGATAAGCTGGCCCTTGCTGATCACGCCGACGCGATCCGCCATTTCCTCGGCTTCCTCGATATAATGGGTGGTAAGGATGATGGTGACTCCCCGTTCGCGTAGCGACCTCACCATATTCCACATGTCACGGCGCAGTTCGACATCGACCCCTGCGGTCGGTTCGTCGAGGAACAGGATTTCGGGTTCATGGCTGAGCGCCTTGGCGATCATCACGCGCCGTTTCATCCCGCCCGACAATTCCAAGATTTTCGCATTGCGTTTGTCCCACAGCGACAAATCCCTGAGCAGTTTCTCGATATATGCGGGGTCAGGCCGCTTTCCGAATAGCCCGCGCGAAAAATTGACCGTTGTGATAACCTTTTCAAAGGCGTCGGTGTGGAGTTCCTGCGGCACCAGCCCGATCATCGCGCGAACAATGCGAAAGTCACGTTGATGGTCCAGCCCATCGACAGCCACCCTTCCCTCGCTAGCGGTCACGATACCGCAAATGATGCTGATCAGCGTCGTCTTGCCTGCTCCATTTGGCCCAAGCAGCGCAAAAATCTCACCCTTGGCAATGGCCAGATCAACCTTGGTCAGCGCTTGTTCGCCGCTCGCATAGGTTTTGCCGAGCCCGGAAATCGTCAGGATAGATTGCGTCATGCATCGCCATGTAATCGCTTGGCGAGACAAGGTGAAGCGGCAAACAGCGCTTAATCTCCATATAGGCTAACAGTTTGCACCTCCGTGGTGCCCCAAATCGTGCTCGCGAACTGCTCACAACACCTCTGTCCGTTTTCCGCTCTTGGCGGCGCGCTTGGCTTGACCTATAGCCGCCTCGGCTCAGCGGGCGTGGCGGAATGGTAGACGCAACGGACTTAAGCCAAATTGAGTGCTCGCGAGGAAACTCGCGAAGTAGAACTGCTCAAATTCGGGGAACCCTGTAAGATGGCGATCCCGAGCCAAGCCTTTATGCGAAAGCATTTAGGAAGGTGTAGAGACTAGACGGGCAGCACCTACCCCCCGCATCGCGGGGCATGGTGAAGGGATAGTCCAGACCACAAACGCCCCGGTATAGGGCGGCGACGAAAGTCGTAGTTGGTATGAAAATCCGTTGGGCTTTTGCCCGTGGGGGTTCGAGTCCCCCCGCCCGCACCATCCTCGTTATCAGCCATTGATAAGCCCAGCGCACCGGGCAACAGCCTGCAACACAGGGCCCTACCTGCCTCACTCCGCTGAGCGCAACGTTGGCGATTGAAAGATTGCAGGTGCCGACCTTCAGCAAACCCAATGGGTGTGCAGGTTTGAGTCCAGCCGTCTGCCCCATCACAACGCATCACCGCCGCGCTAGTGCAGGCGAAAAGGCTGACATATTTTCATCATCCGCGGGCGGGATCGCCTATTCCGGTTTTGGCGATCCTCTCTATGATGGGGAGACAAAGTCCTCCATGGCTGGACAGAGCAACGGGATGAGACACGCATATATGGCAATTGCCAACCGCCACTTGGCACAACAATTTCGAGGCCGGTCCGTAGGCGGTGCAGCATGAAGGGCATCGTCCGTACCCTGCTAGCCGCATGCTGCGCACTGTCGCTCTCTAGTTGCGGACTGTTCGGGGAAAGCGGCCCGATACGCATCGCGGGCATCGGGCCCCTCAACACACGAGCCAATCCGATTAATGGCGAATTGTCGACACCCAATGGTGCTATGCTCAACGCCATCGCGCAAGGACTGGTCAGCTATGACGGCGACGGACAGATTGACGTCGGTTTGGCCGACCGCTGGACGGTAACCGCCGACGCGCGCAGCTATATATTTCGTATTCGCGATGCGAAGTGGAGCAACGGCAATAAGGTAACGGCGCAGGACGTTGCAGGGATATTACGCGCCTATCTGGGGCCAAAGAGCAAGCATCTGCTACGCACCGATTTTCCCGAAGTCGAATCCATCCGCGCAATGACCGACTATGTCATCGAAGTGCGGTTGACCACGCCGCAGTCAGGATTGCTCGAACTGTTGGCGCAGCCGTCTATGGCGGTGATCAAAAACCAGATGGGCTGGGGCCCGATGCGCTCCAAACGGATAAAGCGCACCATCCGGCTATCCCCTGCCCCCGATCCGCTGGCCGAAGACCCCGAAGAAGCCGCAGCAGCTGCAGCCGCTCCGTCGGCCGCCATCGATCTTGTCGGAACCAGCGCTGCGGGTGCCATTGCACGTTTTCAGAACGGATATGCCGACGGCATCATCGGAGGCCGTTTTTCAAATCTGCCCTATTTTGTCGCATCCGACATCGGACGATCGCGTCTGGTCGTCGATCCGGTTCCTGGCTTGTTCGGGTTCGCCATAGTCCGCGCCGAGGGATTTCTTGCTACCGACGCCAATCGCGATGCGCTGTCGCGCGTGATCCGTCGTCAGCGCGTCGTCGATGCCTTTGGCTTGACTGAGTGGACAGTGCAGGAAGCGATGCGCCCCACCGTCTATGTCGCCAACCAATCACCATCGGTGCTGTTACCCGGCTGGAGCAATTATGACGATGCGTCACGGCTTGCACAAGCCAAACGCGCCGTCGACCAATATCGCAGCGGCGGACGGACAATCGATCCCTTGTTGATCGCGGTTCCCGATTCGCCCGGCGGGCGCATCCTGTTCGCATATGTCGCAGCCGATTTCAGCCGTATCGGCATCCCCAGCCGGCGGGTCAAGATGAACGCAAGCGCAGACCTACGACTGATCGACCAGACAATGCCAAACGACGATCCGCTATGGGCGCTGCGGCGGCTGTCGTGTCAAAGCGACACCATCTGCAACCGCGATGCCCAGTTACTGATCGAGCAGGCCCAGCGCACCGCAGACCCGATTGAAAGGGCCAAGCTGATCAGCGATGCCGAGACGATATTGGTGCGCTACACACCCTTCATTCCCATCGCGACCCCGTTGCGTTGGTCGGTTGCGTCGCAGCGCCTGACGGGTCTTCGCGCCAATGCACGCGCCCAACACCCATTGACTCACCTGATCGCCAATCCCACCTAAAGGGGGATAATGCACCGACAAAGGCGCACCCCCGGAAAGGAAATCCATGGCACCGGCCCCTCCCCCACCCGACGCACTATTCGAAGCGCTGATTGCCAATCGCAACGATCCCGCGGCGCTGCGTCAGCGCGTCGAGATGCTCGAGGTCGTGCTCGAACGCAGCTTTGTCATTCCCGGTATCAACCGCCAGGTCGGGCTCGACGCCATTGTCGGGCTGATCCCGGTGGTCGGCGATATCATCACCGGCATCATGGGCGCCTATCTGATTTGGGAAGCCCGCAACCTTGGCATGCCGAAATGGAAGATCTGGCGTATGATAGGCAATTTGGGGGTCGACACGGCGTTGGGTGCCATTCCCCTGATCGGCGATGCCTTTGACCTGTTCTTTCGCTCGAACAGCCGCAACCTCAAAATCATCAAGGGCCACCTCGACAAGCATCACCCAGGCACGATCATCATCGACCAATAGCCATGCAGTCTGGAAAAACCTCGCACGCCGCCAGATGCTGCTTGTAGCGCTCGGCGGTGCGGCCGAGCCCACGCGCCACCGACCAGACGCCGCCGGTATCGAGCGTCTCGAGCAACATGGCGTGCGACTTAAGCCGGACGACGCGATCTGAAGGTCGCGTTTTACCGGATCTTCGCTGAAATCGTTGCGAAGCGCACGCTCGATGTCGATTGGATGCGTATCATGCCCCTCGATGAGATTGCTATAATAGCAGTTCATCGCGCGGACGAGATCGGCCAAGGCGCTCCGCACGCCTCCCGGAAGGCTGCTGCGAAACGCAGCCGCCTTCGATGCGAGTTCGACGGCCTGGTCGCGGAGCGCGCCGAGCCGGGCGAATTCCATATAAATGTCCGTTTCTATGTCTGATTTATATAGACATAAATTTGTTTATTTATAATATATTACGCCAATATCTTGGCGAATAATTTCCGACATTATGTCCGGTTAAACCAGATCCAGGCGAAAGGAATGCAATTTGACATGTCCATCCTCGAATCATGACCTCAGCTGCAACGCTTCTCATAATAATGGCGCGCGAAACGCAGCGCGCTGTCACGTCCGAATTTGAACTCTTTCTTTTGGCGTGCCAGCTTTTCCACGATCGCGGCTACGCTGGCCAGAGCCTCCCGTCGCGCAATGCTACCCTCAGCACGCGGCGGGCACAAACCCTGATCGCCGGGGCCACCCTTGCCCCAGCCTATTATTCCGATATGGCGGCGGACGATTTGGGCGATAAAACCCTAGGTTTACTGGGATTTCTAGGGGTTTCAGCGGACGCCCTCGGAGGGAGGGTGGTGGACAGGGCTGGATTCGAACCAGCGTACGGAAAACCGGGCAGATTTACAGTCTGCTGCCTTTAACCACTCGGCCACCTGTCCATGGGGTCCGTTCGGGAAGCGGTCCAATGGCGAAACGGTGCTTGCCTGTCAATGCCAGTCGTGGAAAAGCAACATTGATATGCGTCAATATTCCCGTCATCGTCGCCCCGCGGGGCAAAGTCCCCGTGGGCAAGCGCCCCGCTTCTGGGGTCGTCACGCCGTTCTGGCTGCGCTCGCCAACCCCGATCGGCGGATCAAGAAAATCTGGGGGACGCGCGAAGCACTCGCTGCGCTCGATCTTCCTCCCGTTGTCCCTATCGCATATGCCGAAGTTACAGACCTCGCACGGCTCGTCCCGCGCGATGCACCGCATCAAGGCCTGGTGATCGAAGTCGACCCGCTAGAGGATATCTGGCTTACCGATTTGTTGCAGGACGAACTCGATAACGACCGGCGTCGCCCCATCGTTGTACTCGATCAGGTCACCGATCCGCACAATATTGGCGCTGTATTGCGGTCATCGGCAGCTTTCAACGCCGCGGGAATCATCACCCAAGATCGCCACAGCCCGCCGGAGAGCGGAGTCATTGCGCGCTCAGCCTCGGGCGCGTTGGAGCTGGTGCCATGGGTACGCGTCGTCAATCTGGCGCGCGCGCTCGAAGAAATTGCCGAGGCGCAATTCTGGCGCATCGGCCTGACCGGCAATACCGAAACAACCCTCTCAGAGACGCTCGACGGCAGTCGCGTGGCGCTCGTTCTGGGGTCAGAGGGCGACGGAATGCGGCAAAATGTCATGGAGCATTGCGATCAATTGGCGCGCTTGCCAATTTCGCCGCAGATGGAAAGTCTGAACATTTCGAACGCCGCCGCCGTCGCGCTTTATGCCGTGGCCACAGCCAGCAAGAACTGAAGCCAGCTTCTGACGAACGGGGAATAAGTCATGACTATGTGGACAAAAATCATTGCCGTAATCGCCGCGCCCTTCCTTCTCGCCGGCTGTTTGCTGGAGCCTGGCAAATTCGCCTCGACGCTTGACGTCGGCGCGGACCGTAGCTTCACTTTCACCTATATTGGTGAGGTCCACGCGATCAATCCCGCCGGCGGCATGGGCGATATGCTGAAAATCAAGGACAAGAGCGACGACAGCAGCGACGATGAGGACGCGATGACGGCGGACCCGGCGGTTGCCCTGTGGCAAAATGAGGAAGCCGGCGAGTGGAAGCAGAACGACAAAAGCGGCGCATCAAAAGGCATGACCGAAGAGCAGAAAAAGGCGCTCGCGGAAACATTGTCGAAAGAGGCGGGCTATCGCAAAGTCGAATATCGCGGCAATGACACCTTCTTCATTGACTACAGCCTCACCGGCACGCTCGATCACAGCTTTGTGTTTCCCTATAATATCGATGGCGAGATTATCTTCCCCTTCATTGCGATTGAAATACGCGCCAACGGCACTGTGCGGGTCAAGGCCCCGGCTTTCTCCAAATCGGGATCGCGTAACGATATGTCGGGCATGGGCCAGACCAATGACAAGATTGACGGCAGCTTCACCCTGACCACCGACGCAGAAATCGTCAGTCAGAATAATGAAGAAGGTGGTCGCAAAGGACCCGATGGCAGGCGGGTTATCGTCTGGAACATCACCCCGACCACAGCCGATGCGCCAATGGCCGTGTTGCGAATGTCAAAATAGGGGATTGCGTCGAGCGAGCGGCGATCAGACCGCGCTAATTCGAAGGGCTGACGGATCAGTCTTCTTCGGCAATCCGAACCTTTAGCCCGTCGAGCGCATCGCTGAACTGGATCTGGCACGATAGGCGCGACCCTTCATCGCGGTCGCTGGTCGAATTGAGCAGGTCATTCTCATCCTCACCCATCGCGTCCAACTTGCTGGCGAATGCGGCGTCGACATGGACGTGACAGGTCGCGCACGAACAACAGCCGCCGCACAAAGCCAATAGCTCGTCAAAGCCTGCGTCGCGGATATTCTCCATCACAGTCAGGCTGGTGTCGCCCTCGATCTCATGTTCGGTTCCGTCGCGCGTCACAACAATCAGCTTGGCCATGCTCGTCCTCATCCTTTGCCCATACACCGGGCTTCGCGGACCCTATGTCCCGCGTTGCTTTGCAAATCAAGCGCTGCTAGCGTCCCCTAGAGGAACAAAAGGGGAATAAAGCATGGGCCTGCGTCAAGAAGATTTAAACGCCGGTATAGATGCACTTGCCGCAATCGAGCCCGGCTTTGCTCGCGCGCTCGGCCATGCCGGCTATCCTGAGCCGCGCATACGCAGCACAGGTTATACCACGTTGTTGCGCACCATCGTCGGGCAACAGGTCAGTGTCGCCGCCGCCACCTCTATCTGGAACAAGCTGGAAGCCAGTTTTGGCGAGGGATGTCCCGCAACCATCATCGCGGCGGCAGAATTTGACGCATTGCGCGCTTGCGGCCTCTCTGGCCAGAAGCAGGGCTATGCCAAAAGCCTTGCCCAGCTCGTACTCGATGGCGATTTGAAATTTGATGCGCTGCCCGCTGATGATGAAGAGGCGATCGCGCTGTTGACCAAGGTCAAGGGCATTGGGCGCTGGTCGGCCGAGATTTATTTGCTATTTGCCGAAGGCCGCCCCGACATATGGCCGGCCGGCGATCTGGCAGTGCAGGAAGCGGTGGGACGGATCATGGATCTGCCTGCACGCCCCAAGGAAAAAGAAACCCGCCTTCTTGCGGAAAAATGGCGTCCATATCGCGGGGCCGCCGCTATCTTCAGCTGGCATTGTTACAATATGGACGTAATCTAAAGTGGGGCTAGTCGCGGCTCATAGCGGCTCGAACCGCACCGTCAGGCCATCCTTGGGCCGCGGGATCGGCAAGGTCTGCCAAGCGGGTTCATAGCCATCCTGCACCACAATGCGGTGCGTCGTGATGACGTGATGGAAGAAGATTTTCGCCTGCATATAGGCAAAGTGTAGCCCCAGACACATGTGCGCGCCGCCGCCGAAAGGCACCCAGGCATATTTGTGCCGCCCCTTGGCTACTTCGGGCGAAAAGCGCATCGGATCGAACTTTGCGGGTTCGGGCCAATATTCTTCCATCATATGCGTATAAGCGGGACTGACCCCGACACTGGTGCCAGCCGGAATGGTGTAGCCGCCAAAGTCAAAATCCTTGAGCGCGCGGCGGGGAAAGCTCGGTACCGGCGGAATCAACCGTAATGCTTCTTTGAACGCCCATTCGGTCATTTCCAGTTCGCCAAGCGCATTATGTCCAACGCCTTCACCGGCGGGCGCGACGGCAAGCATTTCTTCGCGCAGCTTGTCTTGCCACTGCGGATTTTTGGCGAGCAACCAGACCATTGATGTGACCGAGCTTGTGATCGTGTCATGCGCGGCCATCATCAGAAAATTCATATGGTCGACGATCGCCTCGACGCTCAGATATTCTCCATTTTCATCCTTAGCCTTGCAAATCTGGCTGAAAATATCTTCACTTTCCGCCAGACGGCGCTCGGGAACCATTGCACTAAAATATTCGACCAGATATTTGCGTCCCGCAACCCCGCGCCCCATGGCGGTAAAGGGCAGTGGACGCCGGATAACGCCGATCGACGCCTGCACCATGTCAACAAAGGCCTTGTTGACCTTTTCCGCCTCGGGGCCAAACGGAATGCCCAGAAAACTGGACGCTGCAAGGTCAAGGGTCAGTTTCTTGATAGCCGGATAGAATTTGAAGGTCTTGCCGCTCCAGCTTGCGACGCGATCCTTGATCCCCGCATTCAGACTGTCGGCATAATGGCGCATCGGTTCGGGTTTGAACGCGACCGACAAGGTGCGGCGATCCATCCGATGCTTGTCGAAATCCATCAGCATCAATCCACGCGGGAAGAGCAGGTTAAGAACCGGCCCCCAGCCCTGCTCGGACGAGAAAATCTTGTCGCGGTCGAACATCACCAGCTCATTGGCTTCGGGCCCGTGAAGCGCGACGCTGCGCCCGCCAAAGCTGTGAACGCGATAAACTTTACCATAAGTGTCGACCATATGGCGAGTGAACCCACGCGAGTCTTTAAGCTGCGCCAGCGTGGTACCGATCAGCGGCAATCCGTCCTCACCCGGGATATGATCGGTCGCTTCGTTTCCGTTATAGGGTAGCCAATGCGCGGTATCGGGGCCAAATCGTGACGGTGAATAAATTGTACGGGCGGGAGCATTCATTGGGCCGAAAACCTTTGTAATTGCGGCAGTCGATGAAGGTTTACCCCACTACTTACATTGATGCAAGTAAGCTGGGCGGCAGCGGCGAACTCTATTCACCGCAAATTCAACTCAACTCGCGCATTCTTCCCTCCACAATGATCGGTGATCGCCACCTTCGCCCATAAAGGTCCGAAAAAATGAAATTCCCTGTCCGTTCCCTTTCCATCACGCTTGGCGCGGTTGCGACAACAGCGCTTGGTGGTTGCTATTATGGCGACGTGAACAGCGTCGACTATGCTTATGCCGATGATGATTGCGCGACCCGCTATGGGAGCAACTATTATGATCAGGATATTGGCCGCTATGACGACGGCTATGGCTATGATTGCTATGATGGGGCCGATTATCGTGGCGGCTTTGCCCAGATCGGCTTCGGTGGCGGCTGGTATGACAATTATTTTTACCCGGGCTACGGGCGATATCTGTTCGACAATTATAACAATCGCTATCCGCTGCGCGGTCACTATCTGACCTATTGGGGCGGACGCCGCGCCTGGTGGCGCCACCATGGCCATGACGAAAACGGCCATCGCGGAGAAGGGCGCCGCGGCGAAGGGCACCGTGAAGACGGAAACCGCGACGGCCGTAGAGGCGGACACCGCGGCGACCCTTCGGGTGCAACCAGCGGCAGCATGACAACCGCTCCGATTACCAATGCGGTGCGACCCGGTATCGGTCGACGTGGCGACGATAATTCCGCCGTGCGCAATGGCGGGCAGCCCGACCGTGGATTCGGCGCGAGCCAGCGTCCGCCATCGTCGCGCAATATCTCTTCAGATCGGGCGGGTCGTCGTGATCCCGGCGTCGTACGTAGCGAAGCGCCGTCAACCCAAACTGCGCCTCAGCCTGCGCCACGATCCCGTCCGGCCCCTGTGGCGCGTCAAGCTCCACCGGTTGACCGCCCTGCCATATCGGAAACGCGGCAGGCTCCGGAGCGGTCCGCACGGCCGAGCCGCAAGCAAGTCCGCCCCGACTAAAGGGTTATGCCGGCGCGTAACAAGCGCCGGCAGCGTCAGATATCGTCAGCGGATACCAGTTCCTCGACATCAAGCTCACCGGTCATAGCCGCAACCGTGACCGCGACCGCTGCATCGCCGGTAACATTGGTCGTCGTGCGCATCATGTCCATGATCCGGTCGACCCCTGCGACAAACGCGATGGTTTCCAGCGGCACCCCGACGCTTCCAAATACCAGCGCCATCATAATCAGCCCCGCGCCCGGAATACCGGCAGCTCCAATGGCGCCGAGCGTCGCGGTGATCGAGATCATGAAATAATCACCCCAACTGAGGTCGACGCCGAAAATCTGCGCCCCGAACAAAGTAGCTAGGCCCAGATACATGGCCGTGCCGTTCATGTTGATCGTTGCGCCCAATGAGATAACAAAGCTGGATACGCTACGTGATACGCCCAGATTGCGCTGAGCACAACGCAGCGTAACCGGGAGCGTCGCGTTCGAAGATGCGGTCGAATAACTGACCGCCATCGCGTCGATCATGCCGCGGAAGAAGCCCTTGACCGATGTCTTGGCCAAGAATTTGATCATGAATGTGTACATCACAAAGATAATGAGCAGGCAGCCAAAATAGTTGAGCGCAACCAGCTTTGCGAGCGATTCCAGCGCGCCGATTCCCAACACACCAGCGACCCATGCCATCAGGGCAAATACACCAAAGGGCGTCAGTTCCATGACGATCATCGTCACTTTCTGCATGATGATCGCGCCGCTGTCGAAGATGCGTGCTACGGGCTCGCCTTCTTCCTTGGCCATCAGAATGCCGATGCCGACCAGCAAAGCAAAGACGATGAGTGGCAAGACCTGTACATCGGCCATCACCTGAACCGGGCTTTCAGGAACAATCGACAGGATCATATCGGTCCAGCCGGTGACCGTCGAAGCAGGCGTAGCGCCGAGCGTAATTGCGCTGGTATCTAGACCAAGGCCTGGCTTGACTATAGTCCCGAGAAGCAAACCCAGCCACACGGCAATTTGTCCGGTTACGACAAATAAAAGCATCGCCCGACCACCGACCTTGCCCAGCTTGCGCAGATCGCCGATCGCCGCAACCCCCGAGACGAGCGAGAAGAAGATCAGCGGAACCACGAGCATCTTCACTGATTTAATGAAGAAATCGCCAATCCATTTTAGCGACGCAGCTTCAGGACCCCATGCAAACCCTGTGATGATGCCCAGAACAAGGGCGGCTATCACGCGCTGCCACAAGGGAATCCGAAACCAAAATGCCATATAATCACCCTTCCCGCCGCGTAGTTCGCGGTCCGTCTATTGACCCTAAGGTGCTACGTGACTGGCAGCAAGCCATGCGGGCATAGACAGTGTTTTACATTAATAATGCGATAGCAACAGTCGTCGCGGATCCAACGACAACTGTCATCGGCAGACCGGCGCGCAGGAAGTCCATAAAGCGATAATTGCCCGCCGCATAAACCAGCGTGTTGGTCTGATAGCCGATCGGCGTTGCAAAGCTCGCCGAGGCCGCAAACATCACCGCCACCACCATCGGATAGGGATTGACTCCCAACTCGCGCGCCAGCGCAATCGCAAGCGGTGTGACCAGAATTGCAACCGCATTATTGGTGATCACTTCGGTCAGCAGCACCGAAATTAAATAGGTTGCAAGAACCAGACCCCAAGGCGGCACTTCGCGCAACCAGGGTGTCAATTCCCCCACAATCAGCGAAACGCTTCCCGCATTTTCGAGCGACAGTCCCACTGCCAGCATTGCAAAAATTAACACCAGCACATTGCCGTCGATCGAATCCCACGCCTCGTCGGCATCGATGCAGCGCGTGACAAGAATCAGCCCGACGCCGATGATCGCGGCCACCCCGATATCCATCAAATTAAAGGTGGCGAGCAGAATCACGCCGATCAGTGCACCAATGGCTATGGGCGCCTTGTTGCGGCGGAATTCGCGCTCGCTCGTCGAGCCGACACCATAAAGGTGCGGATTACCGTAAATTTGTTCAATCTGCTCGGTCGGCCCCGTCACCAGGACCCGATCGATGGCCTGGACACGCGCATTGGGCAGATCCGGTCCCGGCGTCTTACGAAAGCGGGCAACGCCAAGAATCCGGACTTTCAACGAGGACAAAAAGGGTATCTCGATCAGCCGTCGCCCGATCGCCGGATGACTCGGCGCAATCATCGCCTCGACCACCATCTCATCGTCTTGAGGTATGTCATTAGCGCCGGCCGTCAGACCGATGACGACATTTTTGTTCGCGCGCAGCGAGAGCAGCTCTGATAATTCAAGCCGCAGAACCAGCCGGTCATCGGCTTCTAATTCTAGATCTTTGATGCCGCTGCGACGTAGAACCGCTCCGCGCTTGAGCCCAACCAGCTTGACGCTGGCGCGCTTTACAAAGGGAACTTCGCCGATCACTCGTCCGACCAGATTGCCGTCGCCCAGGATGCGAACCTCCGACAAAAAGCTGCGATGATCCTGACTGAGCGCAATTTGTGAAGGCGAGTCATTGGGCAGCAAGTGCCGCGAGACGAGCAAAAGCGCAGCCATTCCCGCGATCCCGGCAATTAGTCCGACAGGGGTAATCGTGAAAATCCCGAACCGGTTGAGCCCGTTATCCTCAGCCACCGCCGCAACCAGCAGGTTGGTCGAGGTGCCGATCAAGGTCGTCGTGCCGCCTAGGATGCAGACATAGGACAAGGGGATCAGCAGCCGCTTGGCGCTCACCCCCAAAGCATTCGCCAGCTTGAGCATGATGGGGATCATCACCACAACTACCGGCGTGTTGTTGAGAAAGGCCGAGGCGACATAGACCCCCAAAAACATCTCGGCGAGCGCGAGCTTGGGATGGTTTTGGGCGCGGGCAATGATGCGGCTGGCAATCGCATCGAGCGTCCCGGTGCGCAGCAAGGCGCCCGACAGGATAAACATCGCACCAATCGTTACCGGCGCCGAATTCGAAAAGACCGAAAACAGGTCTTTTCCTGACAAAATTCCCAAGAAAAGGAAGATGCAGGTGCCAAGGATAGCAACGACCGTCGCGGGAAAGCGCTCGACAACGAAGCCGACGAACATCAACACCAGCACCACCAGCCCGATCACCGCCTGATGCTCGGTGATAAAGGCCTGAATGACGGGAATCATTCGCGCTTCATCCGCATTGAGCCCGATGCAACAGTTTATGATCGGCGAGCACCAACGCCATCATCGCTTCGACCACAGGCGTGCCACGGATGCCGACGCACGGATCGTGACGGCCCTTGGTGACTATATCGGTCGCCTCTCCCTGATCGTTGATCGTTTGGACGGGGGTCAGAATCGAACTGGTCGGTTTAAAGGCCACGCGCACCACGACCGGTTGTCCGGTTGAAATGCCGCCAGCGATACCGCCCGCATTGTTCGACAGGAAATCGGGGTGGTTACTGCCGTCGCTTGCGGGCCGCATTGGATCGGCATTTTCCTCACCGCGCAGCCGCGCTGCGGTGAAACCCGCTCCGATTTCGACACCTTTGACGGCGTTGATCCCCATCATCGCGCCCGCCAGTTCAGCATCGAGTTTGGCATAAACGGGTGCGCCCCAACCGGCAGGAACGCCGCTGGCCGCACATTCGATGACTGCACCAAGCGAGCTACCCGCCTTGCGCGCTTGATCCATCACACCTTCCCACCGTTGCGCTGCTGCCGCATCAGGACAGAAAAAGGGATTGCGGTCAATCTCTTCCAGATCGAAGTTGTCAGGGTTGATCTTGTCCCCCCCAATTTCCGCGACCCAGGCGTGGATTTGGACCTCAGGGATAACTAACCGCGCCACTGCGCCCGCCGCGACCCGGGCCGCCGTTTCGCGCGCGCTCGACCGGCCGCCGCCGCGGTAGTCGCGGATGCCATATTTGGCGTCATAGCTATAATCGGCATGCCCAGGGCGATAGGCTTGGGCGATGTCACCATAATCTTTGGATCTCTGGTCGGTATTTTCGATCATCAAGCTGATCGGCGTCCCCGTAGTCTTGCCTTCGAACACCCCCGACAAGATACGCACCATATCGGGCTCGCGCCGCTGCGTCGTGTGGCGTGAGGTGCCGGGGCGGCGCTTATCGAGCCATGGCTGGATGTCAGCCTCGGTCAACGACAGCCGCGGCGGACAGCCGTCGACCACCGCACCTAGCGCAGGCCCATGGCTTTCCCCCCAGGTCGTAAAGCGCAAGACATGGCCAAAACTGTTGAGACTCATTGCCGCGCGATCCTGTCCAAAAATTCGATACGGTTGCCAAAGGGGTCGTGGGTGAAGAAACGATACCGGCCATCGAGGGGGCTGTCATCCTTCGTTGTATAGCCCGCCGCATTCAGTCTTTGACGCACGTCATCAAGTTCGTCGCTTGCCAAAGCCACATGGGCTTTTTCAGCCGGATGAAAATCTGCCTCGGCCCCCATATGCAATTGCAAGCTCCCCAAAGCGAACCAGCACCCCCCACGCGCCGCCATATCAGCAGGTTTGGGTAGTTCGGTCAGCCCTAGCAAATCGCCAAAAAATTGCCGCGCCTGATCTTCCCCTCCGACCGGCATGGCAACCTGGACATGGTCAAGAGCAAGGCCGCCCATCACACGAGTGCAATATCCGGCGCATCTTCCTGCTTCATGCCAATGGTGTGATAGCCTGCGTCGACATGATGTGTCTCGCCTGTCACGCCCGATGCCAGATCGCTGAGCAAGTAAAGCGCCGAGCCGCCGACATCATCGATGGTGACATTGCGGCGCAGCGGCGCATTATGCTCGTTCCATTTCAAAATCAGACGGAAATCGCCGATCCCACTGGCGGCGAGCGTCTTGATCGGTCCGGCCGAAAGCGCATTCACTCGCACATTTTGCGGGCCATAATCATTGGCGAGATATTTGACGCTGGTTTCCAGCGCCGATTTGGCAACGCCCATGACGTTGTAATGCGGGATGACTTTTTCGGCACCATAATAGCTGAGCGTGAGCATCGCGCCGCCGTGTGGCATCAACAGCGCAGCGCGGGCAGCGACGGCGGTAAAACTGTAGACACTGATATTCATCGTCATCAGAAAATCATCGAGCGTCACATCGGCATATTTGCCGCGCAGCGCCTCTTTATTCGTATAACC
The DNA here is from genome assembly GCA_963844225.1 of uncultured Alphaproteobacteria bacterium. Lineage (GTDB taxonomy): Bacteria > Pseudomonadota > Alphaproteobacteria > Sphingomonadales > Sphingomonadaceae > Sphingopyxis. Next base: position 124,128 of record CAWJNG010000002.1, read on the forward strand.
GATGGCGTGGACGATGAAGTCAATGGTCGGCCAACGATCAGAAAGCGTGGCAAAAGCGGCATCAAGATTGCCCATATCGGACACATCGCAATCGATCAGGAAATCACAGCCCAGCTGGTCAGCGAGCGGCTTCACCCGTTTCAGCATCACATCGCCTTGATAGCTGATCGCCAGCTCCGCGCCCGCGCCATGCAACGCCTTTGCAATCCCCCAGGCGAGCGACTTATCATTGGCAAGCCCCATGATCAGTCCGCGCTTACCCTTCATCAAACCACTCATTGTGTATCTCCGCCCTTCGCGTCTTCGTCATGTTCGTTAGCGTCGTGGCCCAAATCCTCAACCTCGACAAGCGCCGCATTTAATTCTGCGCCCATCACCATACCCAATCCGACAAGGTAGAAAAAGAACAGCGCCACCATCACACCCGCAAGGCTTCCATAGGTGGCATTGTAGCGCAGCAAGTTGGCGAGAAGCGGGGGCAACGCCAACGTCACCCCGACCCACCACAGCGTGGTGAACAAGGCGCCAGGCCATTTGGGAAACTGACGCCCGCGATATTTAGCGGGCGTCAGCGAGATGAACAAAAGGAAAAGTGCTAGAAACAAGCCCATCGCTGACATGATGCGTGATATCGCAATCGACCCTGCAGACTGATAAGCCGACGGCAGCACGCGTCCGATAAATTGCTCCACCCCGACGATGGCCACCTGCATACTGAAAGACAGCATCATCAACACGACGGCGCCAGTGATGATACCGATCGAGAGCAATCTGTGATGAAAAAAGCCTTTACTGAAATGCGTGCCATAGGCGCGGCGCAGAATATCGCGCACCGTTTCGATCAGACTGCCCACAGTCCAAAGGGCAACCAGCGCACCCAGCCACAGAAAAGGCCCCGAACGTGCGGTCATCACTTCGCGGATCGGCCCCGCTAGCGCTTTGGCGACGGTCGGCGGCATCGTCGAAAAAACTGCCGAAATCACGGCTTCGCCTTCGGCACTACCGCCGAACAGGCTGATGGCGGCGGCCATCAGGATGAAAAAGGGGAAAAGCGCGATCAGCGCAAGATAAGCCAAATTGCCGGCATGGATGAAGCCATCGGTATAAGTGCCAACAAGTACCCGGCGCAAAATGTGAAAAATACGGGTTCCCGGGCCGATGCGCGCCCGACTACGATCAAAGATGCCCTGCGCGGCGGCCCTAATTTTCCGCCGCTCGGCGCGCTCGGCCCGCGCTTCGGGAGAGTGGGGAGAATGTCCCTCGGCCTGGTATTTGCGGTCAATCTCGGCTGCTACCTCGCGCGCAAGCGCTTCGGCCGCCTTGCGATCCTCGCGCGATTGTTGGACCGGGCGAACCGCCATCCGTCAGACGCCCAAATCAGCACGCACCGATCGCATGTCGGTCCAGTCGCCGACCAGCTTTGCCAATTTTGCATCATCGGCGGGAAGATCAATCATCAAGCGCACCAGCTGGTCACCACGACCACCGTTTTTCTGACTGAATCCCTTGCCTTTTAGCCGCATAACCTTGCCCGAGGACGATCCGGCGGGGATCGACAGCATCACCGGTCCGTCGACCGTCGGAACCTTGACCTTTGCCCCCGTCACCGCCTCGTTGAGCGTGATCGGCAGGTCGAGGCGGATGTTGGCGCCGTCGCGTTCGTAAAATGGGTGATCCTTGACGCTTATCGTCAATATACCATCACCATTGCCGCCCGGGCCCGCCTGCCCCTTGCCCGCAAGGCGCATTTGTGTGCCATTTTCGACTCCTGCGGGAAGTTTAAGATCGATCGTTGCGCCGTCGGAAAGCGTGATCCGCTGCGGCGCCTGTGTTGCTGCATCGACGAAGCTGACCGCCAGTCGATAGGCGACATTTGCGCCCTTGGGCGGCGGCGCATTGCGCCCGCCAAATCCGCCGAACGACCCACCGCTGCCGCCGGACCGCCCGCCGAAAAGGCCTTCGAACAGGTCGGAAAAATCTGCGCCCTCGCCACCAAATCCGCCCGAACTGCCGCGCGGATCCCCGCGAAAGCCGCCACCGCCGCCACCGCCGCCATAGCCAAAGGGCATGGCCGGATTGCCTTCGCCGTCAATCTCTCCGCGATCATATTGCGCCCGCTTTGTCTTGTCCGACAACAGATCATATGCCTTGGTCACGTCGCTAAAACGCTCCGACGCTTTTGGATTATCTTTATTCTTGTCGGGGTGAAGCTGTTTGGCGAGCTTGCGATAGGCAGACTTGATTTCCGCCTCGCTTGCCGATTTCGCTACGCCCAATGTTGTGTAAGGGTCTGTCATAAACGTCCAATAGCCTGATAAATGCCCAATCGGGAGAGGAGAGTTGCCCGTGAATGTGGGTTCGGCCCCACTGTGGGTCAAGTTCTAGCAAAGTCTACGGATTTTCTCGACCATAGCGACCGCGCGCATTATGGGCTTGCATATGACGACAGATCCCTTTCCGCTATTCGATGCCTGGTTCGCCGAGGCCCGCCAAACCGAGCCCAACGATGCCAATGCCATGGCGCTCGCCACCGCTACACCTGACGGGCGCCCCTCGCAGCGTATGGTCCTGCTCAAAGGGCATGGGCCCGACGGCTTTGTTTTTTATACCAATCTCGATAGCCGCAAGGGCAATGAACTTGCTGCAAATGCGCATGTCGCACTGCTTTTTCACTGGAAATCGCTTCGCCGCCAGATTCGCATCGAAGGCGCAGCTAGACCGGTCGATGACGCAACTGCCGACACATATTTCGCGACCCGCAGCCGCGATTCGCAATTGGGGGCATGGGCCAGCGATCAATCGCGCCCACTCAAGAATCGCAAGGCATTTGAAGATCGTTTTTCCGCGATGCTGGCGCGATTCGATGGACAGGAAGTGCCGCGTCCACCGCGCTGGTCGGGATGGCGCGTGAGGCCTTCGGCTATCGAATTTTGGCAAGATCGCGCGCACCGGCTGCACGAACGCACCCTGTTCACCCGCGCTGATGGCGGATGGACCAGCGGAATGCTCTTCCCGTGAGCATGGGGCATGGCCACGACCATGAACATAGCCAACGCGCCACCCTTACCAGCCGCGCCGCAATGGCCAGTATTGCGATGGCGCTATCGCTCGTCATGCTCAAAGTTTGGGCGAGCTGGGGCACGGGGTCGGTGGCAATGCTCGGCAGCCTTGCCGACACCACGCTCGATCTGATTGCTTCAATCGTGACCCTGATGGGCGTCCGCTATGCCGCCATGCCCGCCGATGATGATCATCGCTTTGGCCATGGAAAGGCAGAAGGGCTGGCCGCGCTGTTCCAGGTGATGTTGATCTCGGTGTCGGCGATCGGCATCGGCTGGCGCGCCATGGACCGGTTCTGGAATGGAACCGCAACCGAAGGGCTCGAAATGGGTGTTGCGGTTTCGCTGATCGCGATGGCGGCAACCGTCGGTCTGCTCGCCTATCAGCGTCATGTCATCCGCAACACGGGCTCGGTCGCGATCAAGGCCGACCATTTGCATTACCAGTCGGACCTGTTGCTCAACCTTGCAGTTATCGCAGCGCTCGTGCTGGACCAGCTGGCTGGCTGGCGCTGGGCCGACCCGTTGTGCGGTATCCTGATTGCCCTGTGGCTCTTGTGGGGGGCGTGGCGCGCAGCAAGCCATGCGATCGACGAATTGATGGACCGCGAATGGAGTTCGGCCAAAAAAGAAGCTTTTCTCAAAGTCGCGTTGGCCCACCCCGAGCTTGCGAGCATCCATGACCTGCGCACGCGCACCAGCGGCGGACGGGATTTTGCGCAATTTCATGTCTGGGTTGATCCCGACATGACGCTGGCCGAGGCGCATCGCATCATGGACGAGATTGAGAATAAGCTCGGCGATGAATTCCCCGGAACCGAAATCCTGATCCACCCCGAACCCGAAGGTCATGTAGATGATGAGGCTTGCATGACCGAAGCCAAAATGGAGCATCATCACTAATGCGTTTGCCCATAACCCAGGTCGATGCCTTTGCATCGCGCGCCTTCACCGGCAACCCGGCCGCTGTGATGCCGCTCGATGCCTGGCTGGATGATGCAACACTTCAGGCAATCGCGGCCGAAAATAATCTCGCCGAAACCGCCTTTCTTGTTCCCGACAAGAGCGGCGAAGCCGATTATGAGCTGCGCTGGTTCACCCCGGCGGTCGAGGTCGCGCTGTGCGGTCATGCCACACTGGCAAGCGGCCATGTGATACTAACCGCCAACGCCGCGATCGACGCCGTTAGCTTTCGCACTAGGCAAGCGGGCGTCCTGCGCGTCGCGCGCAATGATGATGGTTATGCCATGGCGCTCCCTGCCTATCGCGCCGACTCCAAACCGCTGCCCGACACAGTCGCGGCGCTTGGCAAAGGTGCAGTGGAAACGCTCTGGCACCCGGGTCGCTATGCGCTGATCGTCTATCCCGACGCGGCAGCGATCCGCGCGCTCTCACCCGATTTTCGCACGCTGCGCTCGCAGGGCGATATTTTATATATAGCGACGGCGCCTGGCGATGGGGACGCGGCAGGAACCGATGTGATCAGTCGCGTTTTTGCACCCGGCGCGGGAATTGACGAAGATCCTGTCACAGGGTCAGCGCATAGTGTGCTGACCCCCTATTGGACCCGGCGATTGGGTCGCGATTCCTTTACCGCCTACCAGGCTAGCGCACGCGGAGGGCATATCGGCTGCCGCAGCGATGGGGACCGCGTTCTACTTACCGGTCAATGCGTCACCATGCTCACGGGTGAAATGATCTTATAGCGCCGCTATCAAGTCCGCGAGGTGGCTTCTCAGCGCGGGAAACTGGTCGTCCTTTGTTATCCCCAGGCGCACAACCGTCAGCCGCTGCGATGGCGAGACGATGATATATTGCCCCTGATGACCGATGCATGCGAACAGATCATTCGGGCCATGTTCGGGCCATAGCGCTGCGCCAGAGCCTGTCGGCCGAGGCCGGTTGAGCCAGATATGACCGCCATAACCCGGGTCGGTCGGCGCAGAGGACAGCATGAAGCGCATCCAGCTTTCAGGTAGCAAGCGCTGGCCGTTGACGACCCCGTGGTTGCGCAGAAATTCGCCGAACTTTCCATAATCACGCGCGGTCGCGTGCATGATCGATCCACCGATCATTGTCCCCTTGGCATCAAATTCAGGGGTCAAGCTCGTGATGCCCAGCGGCTCGGTCAGCCGGCCTGAGATAAATTCCAGCATCGCCTCGCGCCGCGCGTCGGGATTGCGCGACGTGGTTAGCGTATCGGTCAATATGTCCGCCAGGATGACGCTGGTGGCAGAGCTATAATTATAAACCTCATCGGGCCGCGCCACAGCGGGTTTGGCCTCGGCGAACCCGGCCATGTCGCGCGCGCCGGCGCCGAACAACATGGTGAAAGTATCAACCGACCAATCGGGTGCGCCTTCCTCGACATGCTCCAGCCCCGACGACATGTGCAACAAATTGCGCAAAGTGATCGCACCGCGCGGATCACCACTGCGCTGCCACCCTGCGACTGGCGCTGGACCGTCGAGCGCCAAACGTCCATCGGCCACTAGAAAGCCGGTGAGAACAGCGGTTATGCTCTTGGCCATCGACCAGCTGATCAGCTTGCTGTCGGGTCCAAAGCCGCTGCCATAACGTTCATAGATCGGCTCTCCGTCGCGCAGCACATAAAGCGCGCGCGTTTCTCCCACCGCACCCGCGTCGTCGAATAACGCGTCGGCCTTGGCCTTTATCGAGGGCGCAAGCCCGTTTGACGACACCTGCGCTGCCGAAGCGGGAGCCGCTTTATCCTGCCCGGTGGCCTGCGCCAGCGACCATATCGCCAGACCGGCCACGGCAACACTTGCCAGCACCTTCTTTTTCGTGATCATAGGGTGAGTGACTAGCACCAACCCGCCCGATCCAGCAACGCCCGAAAAGCCCGCTCCAGTGCAAATGGAGCCGGCTTCTGCGTCTAATCAAAAACCGCAAGCTCGGCGAGGCGGCTGTCTGCTCTGGCTAATTCTCGTGCTGGTCATCGCGGGTGGTGCGGCAATCTGGCAATATCCCGCCTTCAAGGCGCGTGCCGAGCTGGGCGCCGCCTATGCAGCGCGCATCGGCTGTTCGTGCCGCTATGTCGAAGGGCGAACGCTCCAAAGCTGCCAGAGTGATTTTGAGCCGGGGATGGAAATAGTCTCGGTGGCGGACGATCCCGCCACCAAAAGTGTCACCGGCAGCGTCCCTCTGCTCGCCACGCGCACCGCGCGCTTTTCGGGCGCGTCAGGATGTTTGCTCGACGCGGCGGATTAGGTCGAAGGCGAAGAATTTCGCGGCGGCTTCCCACCGTCCACAATTGACCGTTAATTTCCGAGCAGCGTTTCGCGAACACCGGCATTGAAGTCGGCTTTCCAGCAAAGGGCCCGGTCCCTTAACCCACCCCATTTATTTGCCGTCACAAATATTTGAAATGGCATGGACTCAAGCTATAAAATTGCCCGATGTCAGAAGATTTTTCTCATGGAACTGTCCACAAAGCGCCGCCTGACTTGCAGTCGGCTGTGCAATCAAGTTCCGAAATTCATGCGCAATGGCAAGGTCTGACGCCGCTCGGTCGAAACGAGTTTATCTGTTGGGTCGAAGACGCCAAACAACCCAAAACGCGCCAACATCGCATTGAGCGAAGCTGCGCGGAGCTGCTCGAAGGAAAAAGGCGGCCCTGCTGTTGGCCGGGATGCATACATCGCACCGACAAGCCACCGGGCCGATGGCAACAAGCTGTTCTGATCGACAAAAATAAGAAGGGCCAAAACGGAAAAAACCGATGAGCGTTAGCTTTGGCTACACCCTCGCGGGGCACAGCCATCGCGTGGACCGAAGCTGACAGCACCCCCCCTACCGCCAACGCCATCCCCTACATGCGACCCTCGGTCGGCCACTTTAATAATCGCCCGAGCCAGGGGACCCAGCGCTGCCAGCCGCCGTGGAAAGATCCCCATTCCCAAATCGCGGTAAGAACCAGCGCGGCGAACACCGCCATCCCAATTTGCAGCGCATCCCAGCGCGCCAGAATGGCGCCGGCAGCAATGATGGCTAGCAAAATCAGGCCCAATATTTGTGAAAAGGGTGGAACGCGCCGCCCCGATGTCGACCATTTGAAGCCCAAATTGCCGAACAGGAACAGCCAAGGACCACCAGCGATCGCGAACAAGATCGCCGGCGTCACAAGATCGTGCGGATGCATCAGCATCAATTCGTCACCCACCGCTGTTGCAACCAGCCCCGCGACAATCGGAATATGCCAATAGGTATAGGCGTTTCGCGCGATTCTGCCGGCATTGTCGCTTTGCGCGATCACCTCTCCGCCACGCCGCGCGCCGGTGTCGAAATAAATCCACCATAAGGTTGCGCTGCCCAAAAAGCAGGTCGCAAAAGCGGTCCAGTGCAGCGCGTCCTGCGGCAGCTGGGCGAAGGTCGCGCCTGTAATCAATACCGACTCGCCCAGTGCGATGATGATAAACAGAGCGCAGCGTTCAGCCATATGCGCGCCCGAGATATCCCAGTCGGACATTTGTGAACGCCCAAGTCCGGGTGTGCGGAACAATAAATATGGCCCCGCATATTCAACTGCCAACGCCGCAACCCACATCAGCAAACGCGCATCATGCGGTGCAAATATACCGCCTACCCACAGCGGCAAAGCCAGCAGGAACCAGAAACTGATGCGTAGAAAATTTCGCGCGCGGGCCGGGTAGACGCGCCAGCCAGCCCACACCATGTAAAGCGAGCGCCCAATTTGCATCGCGCAATAGGCCCCGACAAATAGCCAGCCCGTTTTACCAAAGGCTTCGGGAATAGCGCTCGACAGCACCAGCCCTGCCAACATCATCACGATCAACATCAACCGCACAGGGGCGCAGTCCGGATCAAGCCAGTTGGTCACCCAGCTGGTGTAAATCCACACCCACCACACCGCGAACAGAAGGACCAGCGTCTCCACCGCGCCGACGATTGTCAGATGCGCAAGCAAGCGATGCGCAAGCTGGGTGATCGCAAAAACGAACACCAGGTCAAAGAACAACTCGATATAGGTAACGCGGCTATGGTCATGCTCGCCGCGCGACCGGAACAGATCCGCTTGCCCCTTCATCACCCGCTACCCCGCGAGAAATTCATCAAGCGCGGCGTTGACCGCTTGCGGCGCTTCCCACGGCACAAAATGGCCGCAGTCGGGGATTTTGACGATGGTTGCATTCGGCACCAGCGCATCTAGTCCCTCAAGATTCGACGGCGGCAGCGCCAGATCATCGAGCGCCCAGATCACCAGCGTCGGGATCATCAACCGGGGAAATTCGGACGGCAATTCGGCGGGCAAGCTGGTAGGCGCGTCCATGTCGGGGACCTTCATCGACGAAGCGCGATACCAGTTGATCATCCCGAAGCAGGTGTCGCGATCCTTCCAGTCGGTCAGCAGTGCCGCGCGTTCTTCGGGCTCCATCGCGCTGGGCCGGTCCCACTTCACCACCTCCATCAACAGGCCGGTCAGCCCCTTCTCGCGGATCAACGCATCATTGGCGGGGTCGCGAAAGGCATTGATATACTGGCTCGCTGCGCGCTGCTTCAGATCGGTGAACAACAGCTTTTGGAAAATAAACGGATGCGGCGCATTGGCAATTACCGCGCGGGTCACGCGCCCCGCCCATTCCGGGTGCAATCCCCCCGGTTGGCCGCCCAGCGCGACCCCCCACGCAATCGCCCCGCCCCAGTCATGCCCGATAATCGTGAACTCGCCAACGTCCAGCGCATCGGCGAGCGCGAAAATATCGGCTATCAGCTTGTCGGGCGTATAGCTGTCCACATTCTGGGGCCTTGACGATCCGCGATAGCCTCGCTGGTCGGGCGCGATGCAACGAAAGCGGTTCGACAGGTGCGGCAACTGATGCCGCCACGTGCGGTGCGATTCAGGGAAACCGTGGAGAAAAATCAGCGCCGGCGCATTGCGCGGACCAATATCGACCACATCAATCTCTACCCCCGTCTTCAATGCGTGACGGGTCATCGGAAAATCACTCATGGATAGGTCACCGTATTCGGCACTTCGGGCAGCGGAATATATTCCTCGCTGTCGCCGGGCACGAGCGCGAATCGTCCCGCGCGCCAGTCGTCCTTGGCCTGGTTGATCCGCTCTCGGCTCGACGACACAAAATTCCACCACGCGTGGCGCTTGGTTGTAAAGGCTTCACCGCCGAGCAGCATCACGCGACCACCCGCCATGGACCGCAGCGCCATCGCCTGTCCCGGCGCGAGGACATATAGAATATATGTCTCCAGAGGCACGGCATCGAGCGCGGCATCACCCTCGACGAGCATAACCGCGCGCTCGTCGGCCTCGGCATCGATGGGGATGTTTCCGCCCGCCGCCAGCTGAATATCTGCATAGATGGTGCTCGCGTGCTGCGTTGTGGATGCCGTCTGGCCCCAAAGCGTTCCCATAATCACGCGCGCGCTTACACCGCCGTCTTCGATAAGCGGCAAGCTATCAGGCTTAACCTGTTCAAAGGCAGGATCAATTTCTTCGCATCCATCGGGCAACGCCAACCATGTCTGCATCCCGAACATCGGCCTGTCAGTATCGCGCGTCGCTTGCGGTGAACGCTCGCTATGGACGATCCCACGCCCCGCGGTCATCAGATTGACTGCGCCTGGTTCAATCGTCGCAAAGCTACCAATGCTATCGCGATGATCAATCGCGCCTGCAAATAAATAGGTGACCGTCGCGAGGTTGATATGCGGATGCGGCCGCACATCCATCGCTGCGCCAGCATGGAGGACGGCCGGACCAAATTGGTCGACGAAGATAAACGGCCCGACCATCGACCGGTCGCGGCTGGGCAAAACCCGCCGAACCTCGAAATTTCCAAGGTCGCGGGTAATGGGAGAGATCGTCAACATGGTCATGCCAGTCGCTCCAGATTTTTGCGCGTTCTTTCGGTTTCGATTTGACCGGTGTTCACCGTCGTCGATGGTTCAAGCAATAATATCTGGCATTCATCATCGATCGCTTCGGGTCGATGTTCAACACCGTGCGGGACAATGATGAATTCGCCCGTATCGACAAGAATGTCGCCGGTTCGCAGCCCCATCTTCATCCGGCCCGATACGACAAGGAACAGCTCATCTTCTAGGTCATGACTATGCCAGTCAAAGGCGCCGGAAATTTTGACCAATTTGACTTGGAAATTGTTGATATCGCCCGCGATGCGCGGGTTCCAATGATCATTGATAGTTGCAAAGGCGTCGGCCAGATTGACCTTGTCGACCATCAATCTTCCCCGGGTGCGCGCGCTTTTATCGCTAGCGCATGAACGCGCTGCCCAGGCAGATCACCGAGCGCCTTGTTCACGCTGCGCTGGCGCGCGACTCGGTTCATGGCTGCAAAGCCCTCCCACTCGATCGCGATGCTGAAATGCGATTCGCCGCTGCCGTCGTCGCCGCTATGGCCATGATGCTGCGCGCTGTCGTTATTGACAGCGAATTTGGCGTCGGGAAAGGCAGCAGCAAGCAGCGATTCCATTTCGATTTGCACGGGGCCTTTGCTGGTCATGGGGTTGACCATAGCGCCGCAGTGCACAAATGAAAGACCTCCCCGTCACTAGCCGAAAGCCGGTTCTTGTCTTCGTCTGCCCGCCCCAATCGTTTCCATGGCCGTGTTCCGCGCGAGGAGCGATGCGCTGTTCCAGGTTGCCGCGATGCTGGCGAGTTTCGCGCGCCCGCGACCGCAAGCCGCTCCGCCGATGGACCGCCAGACTATCGCTGGCTGTGCCTCGATCATGTGCGTGAATTCAACAATGGCTATGACTATTTCAGCGGCATGAGCGCCGACCAAATATTGGCCGCGCAATCGCCCGTCGCAGGCTGGGCAAGTGAAAGCCGCCCCTTTCGCGCGGCGGGAAGCGCCGACCTGCCGCCACGCTGGGCCGATTTCAAAGATCCCATCGATGCACTAGGCGCACGCTTTCGCCAACGAATGGACGAAGCCCGCGCCGAAGCGGCGCACCCGCACCTTACCAGCGACCAGCATCGCGCGCTCAAAATCTTGGGGCTAAAATGCGACATCGACCGCCGCGCCTTGCGCCTGCGCTACGCCGAATTGCTGCGCCAGTTCCATCCCGACCGTAATGGCGGCGACCGATCGTTCGAAAAACGACTGAACGAAGTGATTGCCGCCTATCAGCTTTTGCGCAAGACTGGGACCTTCACGTAGCAAACCGGAGCCATGCATGCCCGACCTTGACGCTGCCCGCATTGCCACTGTTCGCCAGCATATGGCGCTGGAAATCACCCAGGACTGGGACGCAGTCATCGCGACTTTCGCTCATCCCCGCTATGAATTGCTGGGTCCGGGCACGATATTTGACGGCGAAGCGGCGGTGCGATCCTATTTCGCCACATCGCGCGAGCCTTTCCCCGATCAGGCCAACGAGATTATCGCAATTGCCGCCGATTCAGAGTCCGATACAGTGCTGGTCGAATTCTGGCTCACCGGCACCCATCTTGGACCGCTACACATCGGTCTTCGCCGGATCGAGCCGACCGGAAAGGCCTTTCGCGTTCGCATTGCGGCCAGTTTTCAATTCGCCCCCGACAGCGACAAGATCATCTGTGAGCGCCCATATTACGACCAATCAACGGTGCTAAAGGCCCTCGATTTACTCTAAATCGCGGCGAAAAGGCGTTGCAAGCTGCAACCGACCCGATTACCGCCCCGCCATAGCGTCGGCCTTGCCCGACGCCTCTCCCGCCGCTCCAACTTCAGGCCCAATATGATGACCGATATTCCCAACAGCCTTCCCGATCATCACGGATCGACCCTGCTTTCCGCCCCCGATACAGAGATCGACGCGCGCGAAATATTCGGTATCGACATCGATATGAAGGTACCGGCATTCAGCGAAGCCGATGAGCGCGTCCCTGACCTTGACCCCGCCTATGTTTTTGACGGCGACACGACGCTGGCGATCCTTGCGGGCTTTAAACATAACCGCCGCGTGATGGTGCAAGGCTATCATGGCACCGGTAAATCGACGCACATCGAACAGGTGGCCGCGCGGCTCAACTGGCCGACAATCCGCGTCAACCTCGACGCGCATATCAGCCGCATCGATCTGGTCGGACGCGATGCCATTGTCTTGAGAGATGGCCAGCAGGTCACCGAATTTCGCGAAGGTCTGCTCCCCTGGGCGCTCCAGACCCCAACAGCGCTGGTGTTCGACGAATATGACGCCGGTCGCCCCGACGTGATGTTCGTCATCCAGCGCGTTTTGGAGGCTGAAGGCAAGCTGACGCTGCTCGACCAGAACCGTGTCATCCGCCCTAACCCCTATTTCCGTTTATTCTCGACCGCCAACACGGTCGGTCTGGGCGACACGAGCGGGCTGTATCACGGGACCCAGCAGATCAACCAGGGTCAGATGGACCGCTGGAACATTGTCGTTACGCTCAACTACCTCCCCGCAGCGACCGAAAGTGCCATCGTCTTGGCCAAGGTGCCGGGAACCGACGACACCACCGTTGCCAATATGGTCAAGGTCGCCGAATTGTCGCGGCAGGGTTTTATGAACGGTGATATTTCGACTGTCATGTCGCCGCGTACGGTGATCAGCTGGGCGCAGAATACCGCGATTTTCAACAATATCGGCTTTGCCTTTCGCCTCACCTTCCTCAACAAATGCGACGAAGCCGAACGGATGATCGTCGCCGAATATTACCAGCGCGTGTTTGGCGAAGATTTGCCCGAAGGCGTGACGGGTCAGTGATCGAGTGCCGCCATCTGGCGGCGGCGATCACAGCGCTGTCGCTGGCCGGCTGCGCTGCAACGGTCGATTATGGGAAGATCCGGCACGCGGACTATGTCGCCGATGCCCGATGCGATCCCGCCGCCGGCGCGCCCGTAGACGCGACCGCCTTGCCGTTGTTTGTCGTCACCACCCGCCTTCCCGATTGCCGGACTCCCATCATTGCCATGCTCCACCACCGCGCCGATCATGTGCGCTACGGGCGCTTTGCGGCGCCAATCGTGCAGCAGGTCGGGGGCGGTAAGAGAAAGTTGCTGACGCCGCTCGTCTTTCAGGACAAGGCCGACTGGTGGCGGGCTTTGCAGGCTGCAAGTGAAGCGCGAGCCGGTCGCGTACTCGTCTTTGTCCATGGCTATCGTGAAACTTTTGAAACAACCTCGAAAGATGCAGCACAAATCGCTCGCATGAGCGCGTTCAAAGGACCAGTGATCGAATATAGCTGGCCATCGCAGGGCAAAGTGCTGAGCTATGCCGTCGATGAAACCAATATGTATTTCGACGTTCTCAACTTTCAGGATTTTCTGAAGACATTGGCAGAGAGCCCGTGGGTAAAGGAAATTGTGATCGTTTCCCATTCGCTCGGCGCACGGTTGGTAGTTCCGGCAATCGAATATGTCGACCGCACCTCGAGCAACAGCGACAGCAGTAACATCTCCAACATCATCCTCGCCTCTCCCGACATCGACAGCGAAGCCTTTGAGCGCGACATTGGCACCGAGGTGCTCGCGATGCGCCGCGTCAAACAGGAACGGCGGATCACTGTTTATGTTTCGCTTGCCGATAGAGCGCTGGCGGCTTCGCGCGCGCTCCATGGCTATCCTCGGCTCGGCTCGCCCTATTGCTTCAATCCCTTCGAAGCCGCGACGCTCGAAGCCAAAGGGCTTCCCGTCCGCTGCTATCCCGCCAGGGAAAAGCCAGGCGTCACTGTCATCGACACGACTGACGTGCCGCACGGCACAGCCGGGCACAGCAACTATTTGCGCAGCGCTGCGGTCTGCCGCGACTTTGTCGATGTTGTGAAGGGGAAACGCGCGCGCAAGGAACGAACCGCCACCAAGACAGCAAACGTCTTTCGCTTGCTTCCCGACCCCGCCGACCCCAAACCCGATGACGATCAGATCTGTAACCGAATCCCCTAGGCAGCCACTATGACCAACCCCTCCCCTCTCGACGATTTCAAGACCGCGCTGTCGAGCGTAGCGCGTGCGGTGACGCGCGATGCAGAGGTCGAGGTGGGCTTTACTGCAGATGCACCGGCGCAGGTGGGCAAGGCGATCAAGGTGCCGACACCGTCGCGCGGCCTCCCCGCAGATCAGGTAGCCGAAGCGCGCGGCTTTGCCGACAGCTATGCGCTGCGGATGCGGCATCACAGTGAAAAACTGCATAATGCAGCACGCCCCGCAGAACCGATCGCTGCAGCGTGCTTCGACGCGATGGAGCGCGCGCGCGTTGAAGCGCTCGGCGCCCGGTCGATGGCGGGCATGCGCAGCAATTTGTCAGCGAGCCTCGCGATGCGGATGCGCAGCGACCCGATCGCGCGCGCGCAGACCCGCGACGATGTGCCGGTATCGAGCGCGCTCGAGCTCATGCTGCGTCAGGCGTTGACCGGCGCGGCACCCCCGCAAGGAACCGAGGACGGGCTGGCACTGATCAGCGACTGGATTGCGGGCAATGCGGGCGGCGATCTGACCGCGCTGTCGATGCTGATCGACGACCAGTCCGCCTTTGCCCAGACCGCGCGGCTCGCGCTGCAGCATCTTGACCTGATTCAGGGCGACGACGCCATGGATGATGGCGCCGAGGATGGCGGTGACGAAGACCAGGAGCAGGCTGAAAGCAGCGAGCAGGAACAGGAAAGCGAAGAGGGCAGCAGCAGCGAAAGCCAGGCCGACGCCCGCGCCGAAATGGCCGGCGACGAGGCGGATGATGGCGACACCGACCCCGATGCACAGGAAATGGAAGCGGACGGCGACCCTGAAATGGGCGGCGAAGGCGATGAAGGGATGCTCCCCGTCCGCCCCAATCGCTTGCCGACCGACGTCCCCGAATTCAACTATCTGCGTTTCACCGAAAAGCATGACGAGATTATTGCCGCAACCGACCTTTGCGATGCCGACGAGCTCACCCGGCTTCGCGCCTATCTCGACCAGCAAATGGCGCATCTACAAGGCGCCGTGACAAAGCTTGCCAACCGGCTCCAGCGCCGCTTGATGGCGCAACAGAACCGCGCATGGGATTTTGACCAGGAAGAAGGGCTGCTCGATGCTGCTCGACTAGCCCGGATTGTCGTCTCGCCGGGCCAATCGCTGTCGTACAAGATTGAACGCGATACCGATTTTCGCGACACGATTGTAACCCTGCTCATCGACAATAGCGGATCGATGCGCGGGCGGCCGATCAGCATCGCGGCGATCAGCGCCGACATTTTGGCGCGCACGCTCGAGCGCTGCGGCGTCAAGACAGAGATTTTGGGATTTACCACAAGAACGTGGAAGGGCGGACAAAGCCGCGAGGACTGGCTCGCCGCCGGACGCCCGATTCAGCCCGGCCGCCTCAACGATTTGCGCCACATCATTTATAAGCCCGCCGACGAACCTTATCGCCGCGCCCGCAAGTCGCTGGGTCTGATGATGCGCGAAGGACTTCTCAAGGAAAATATCGACGGAGAAGCCTTGATGTGGGCGCACCACCGCATCATCAACCGCCCCGAAGAACGCAAGATTTTGATGGTAATTTCAGACGGCGCACCGGTCGATGACAGCACATTGTCGGTGAATCATGGCGCTTATCTGGATCAGCATCTGCGCCAGGTCATCGAATGGATTGAAAAAAAATCCCCGGTCGAACTTGCCGCCATCGGTATCGGTCACGACGTCACGCGCTATTACAGCCGCGCCGTAACCATCATGGACGCCGAGCAACTGGGCGGAACGATGGTCGAACAATTGGCGGGTTTATTTGATATCGAATAGGCTTCTAGCAACCAGCCCTTCGCACTAGGGTGACAAGCCCCCTCGCCCTCGTTACATTCCTTCCTTCACAATCCAAAGACTCGCGACCAAATGTCGGGGCCGATGTGATAAAAATGTGCTGAGGGTCGCCGGCACCAAATTTTTCCCGTGCCCATTTTGGCGCGCGGCTGAGGGGGCGATTATCTATGAAAAAAGCATCCGACCTATTCATCGAATGTCTTGAAGAAGAGGGCGTCGAATATATTTTCGGCGTTCCAGGCGAAGAGAATCTGGACTTTCTCGACAGCCTGTCACGATCCAAGAAAATCCGGCTGATTCTGACCCGCCACGAACAGGGTGCAGGCTTTATGGCTGCCACCTATGGCCGGCATACCGGCAAGACTGGCGTCTGCCTCGCCACACTCGGCCCCGGCGCGACCAATTTTGTCACCGCAGCCGCCTATGCGCAGCTTGGAGGCATGCCGATGATGATGATCACCGGGCAAAAGCCGATCAAGAAATCGAAACAAGGCCGCTTCCAGATCCTCGACGTTGTCGCAATGATGGGGCCAATCACCAAATATACGCATCAGATGGCGTCCTCGGACAATATCCCCAGCCGCGTGCGCGAAGCGATCCGGCTGGCCGAAGAGGAAAAACCCGGCGCGGTCCATATCGAGCTGCCCGAGGATATTGCTGACGAACAGACCGATTCGACGCCAATCAAGCGCAGTCTCGTGCGCCGCCCTACCGCCGATGTGAAGTCGATTCGTGAAGCGGTCAAAGCCATCGAAAACGCCACATCGCCAGTGCTGGTCATCGGCGCGGGTGCCAATCGAACGATGACAAGCCGCATGTTGCTGCAATTCATCGAAAAGACCGGCATCCCCTTCCTGACGACCCAGTTGGGCAAAGGCGTGATCGACGAGCGACATCCCAAATTCCTGGGCTGTGCGGCCCTGAGTGCGGGCGATTTCGTCCACCGTGCCGTCGAGGCGTCGGACTGCATCGTCAATCTGGGCCATGACGTTATCGAAAAACCGCCCTTCTTCATGCAGACGGGTGGCCCGACCGTCATCCATGTGTCGAGCAAGACCGCAGAAGTCGATCCGGTCTATTTTCCGCATATCGAAGTCATCGGCGATATCGCCAATGCGGTATGGCAAATCAAAGAGGATATCGTACCCAATGGCGGCTGGAAGTTCGACGACATGCTGCGCTATCGTCAGGCCGAAGTCGCGCATACCGCACCGCTGGCCGAGGATGCGCGTTTCCCGATTTTTCCGCCGCATCTGGTACAATCGGTCCGCGACGCGATGCCCGACAATGGCATCATCTGCCTCGACAATGGCGTCTATAAAATCTGGTTTGCCAGAGGATATACTGCGTGCAAGCCCAACACCGTGCTGCTCGACAATGCGCTCGCAACTATGGGCGCGGGCCTGCCCAGCGCGATGATGTCAGCAATGGTCTATCCCGACCGCAAGGTGATGGCGATCTGCGGCGACGGCGGCTTTATGATGAACAGCCAGGAAATGGAAACCGCAGTGCGGTTGAAGCTCAACCTGACCGTGCTGGTTCTCAACGACAGCAGCTATGGCATGATCCGCTGGAAACAGGCCAATATGGGCTTTAAGGATTTCGGGCTCACCTATGGCAATCCTGATTTCGTCAAATATGCCGAAAGCTATGGCGCTCACGGCCACCGCGTTGAAAGCGCGGCGCATTTGAAGGAACTTCTGGCTCACACGCGCGATACACCGGGTGTGCATTTGATCGATTGTCCGGTTGACTATTCGGAGAATGACCAGATTTTGAACCATGACATCAAGAAATTGTCAAAAGAGCTTTGACGCCCATTCCCGTTCGCCCTGAGCTTGTCGAAGGGCCGTTTTTTGTCTTCAAAAAGGACAGGGCTTCGACAGGCTCAGCCCGAACGGAGTAGATCATGAAGTTAAAATCCACCTACCCGCTTTATCTCAATAACAAGGCCGAACAGCCAAACACCGATCTTGTCGTCACCGACAAATATACCGGCAAACCTGCGTTCAAAACCGCCCTCGCCACGCCCGACGTTATCAACAAGGCGATTGCCGGTGCGGTCAAGGCGGCCGAACCGATGGCGGAAATGGCGAGCTATGAGCGGCAAAATGTCCTCACGCATTGCGTCAAACGGTTTCAGGAGCGGTTTGACGAGTTGGCCTATGCGCTGTGCGTCGAAGCTGGCAAGCCGATCAATGATGCCGAGGGCGAAGTCACCCGGCTGATCGACACCTTCCGCATCGCCGCCGAAGAGGCGGTCCGCAATTATGGCGAGGTCCAGCCGCTCGATATTTCACCCCGCGCCAAAGGCTATATGGGGATGTGGAAGCGCGTGCCGATTGGCCCGTGCAGCTTTATCTCTCCATTCAATTTCCCGCTGAATCTTGCCGCGCACAAAATCGCCCCCGCGATTGCAATTGGCTGTCCCTTTGTCATGAAGCCGGCGAGCATGACCCCGCTCGGCGCAATCATCATGGGCGAGGTTCTGGCGGAAACCGACCTGCCCGAAGGCGCGTTCAGCATCCTTCCCGCAACGCGCGATGGCGCAGACCTGTTCACCACTGACGAACGGCTCAAATTATTGAGCTTTACCGGATCGCCCGCGGTCGGCTGGGACCTCAAGGCGAAGTCGGGGAAGAAGAAGGTCGTGCTAGAACTCGGAGGCAATGCGGCCGTCATCGTCGATAAGGACGCCGACCTCAACCACGCGTTGGAGCGCATTATTTTTGGCGCCTTTTATCAGTCGGGCCAGTCGTGCATCGGGGTCCAGCGGATTATCATCCACGAAGATATATACGACAAATTCCGCGCCATGCTGATCAAGAAAACCAAGACGCTGATATCGGGCGACCCCAAAAAACGCGAGACGTTCATCGGCCCGATGATTTCCGAAAAGGAAGCCACGCGCCTCGACGACTGGATCAAGGAAGCCGTCGATGGCGGCGCGAAGCTATTGTGCGGCGGCAAACGCGACGGGGCGATGCTAGAAGCAACCTTGCTGGAAAATGTCGAACGCAAGGCGAAGGCCTATCGCGAAGAAGCCTTTGGCCCGCTCGCCATATTGTCCAAATTCAAAAAATGGGACAAGGCGATGGCGGAGGTCAACGACAGCAAATTCGGCCTGCAAGCCGGTATCTTCACCCGTGATATCCACCAAGTGCTAGGCGCGTGGGACAAGCTCGATGTCGGCGGCGTCGTCGTCAACGATGTGTCCTCCTATCGCGTCGACAATATGCCCTATGGCGGGGTGAAAGACAGTGGCCTGGGCCGCGAAGGCATTCGCTTTGCGATGGAAGATATGAGCGAAATCCGCAATCTGGTGATCCGCCGGATCTAGAAGCTCTTGCGCAGCTCCAGTTCGACATAGCGGCCAAGCGGGTCGAGATAATCGGCCTGATAGCGGATCGGGACCACGCCAGTGCCATCGGTAACGCGGCGCTGGGCATCGAACAGATTATTGACCGACAAACGCAGCCGCGATCCTTTGAGGAACGGGGCCGCCTCGATCAGCTTTGGTTTGCTGTCCAGATTCATGAAAAAGCGCATGTTGATCGTCGCCAGATCGCCGAATTTCAAATCGCCGCCAGTGAGCCCGCCATTGACGCGGCTGCCACTGTCATAGCGCGCACTGATCCGCGCCCCGACGCCTTGATAAAAGACCCCGCCATCAAGCTCGAAAAGATGGCGGTTGCTTCCCCCATCGCTGCCGGTCGCCGACCCGTTCAAAAGATCAAGTTCAGGAACGCCGGGGCGGATAAGAACCCGGTCGGTCAGCTTGATCGTGTGATAAAGCGAGACTTGCCAGCGACCGCCCTGGCGATTGCCAAAAGGATTTCGTCCGCCGCCACCGCGTCCACCCCCGCCCGCCGCAGGACGCGACGGCGGCGCGGCACCGTCGCCAGATCTGGGCGCATTGTCATCGGGTGGTGCGGCCCCATCGGCGGGCGGCGCTTTGCCATCGGGCGCGCGCGAACTTGGCGGCGGGCCATCGCGACGTTGCGGACGCGCGCCACCGCCATCACCGCGGCCGCCGGCGCTCGGTTCGGGCTGACCAAAGCTGCGCCCGAAATTAAAGCCCCAGCGGATTTGCGAATTGGTGGCGCGATCATAGTTTACGGGGCGCAGATCAACCGCCTGCAACACGCCATTGCCATCGCGCGTCACCCGACCGGGGAAAGCAGCCTCAATCTCGGGCGTGAGGATGGGGAAAGCGTTGCTGGTGTCGAAGCTTCGGTTGCTGTTATAATTGACCGAGAGATTCAGTCCCTCGACCATCGGCGGCGACCAGTTCAACCCCAGCCCGAAATCACGGCGTTGTTCGGCCTGCAAGGCCGGATTGCCGCCTGTCGTCGTCGTAATCTGGACCGTCTGGCCGGTGGCGAAATCATAATAGTTGACGAGCGGCGTCACCAGCGGGGCTGCACCCAGTTGGGTGACGCTTGGCGCGGCTTCATCGCTGGCATAGCTCGCCAGAACCGACAAATTTTTGGTCAATCCCCAATTGAGTGACGCCCCCCATGACTTCAGCGTCGCAAAGTCGCTCGGCTCCTGTACCTGACCATTTAGGGTCAACGTGACCGTCCCGATATGCCCGACATCATAATCGGGATCGAGCAACGGCACGGTGATAATGCCCAGCGCACCGGGCAAATCCCGCGATAGTCGGGTCGACGTCACGGTGCCAGCGCGCTCTGACCGGCTGTCAAAACGCAAACCGCTATAGCCTGGCGTGAAGGTCAGCTGGACCGGCCCGGCCCATCCTTCGGTGAGAGTGCCCGACACATTGCCGTTAACCCCGAAACTCTGGCTGCTGCTGTCAAAACGATCGCGTCCGCCGCTGACCTGATCGGTAAAAATGCGCGAATCACTGTCTGAATAATTGCCCGTCACCGACCAGCGCCAATTGCCTATCATGCCGTTGACGCTCGCCGAACTGGTCAAATTCCGATCGCGACTATTGCGGCGCAAGGGATCGACAACACCGCCCGCGCCCGGACCGAGCAGGGTGAGGCTGTCTGTCTGGTCAAAGCGCAGGTTGATCGAAGCTTCGGTTAGCTTGTCGATATTGCGGACCAACGTACCGTCGAGGACATATTTGTCCGATTGCGGCAGCAGACTGCGTGCACTGGCATCGGCGGCTGTTCCCGCGACGGGTATCAGGTTGCGCTCGCTTTCAAGCAGCATGCCATTGGATTCCCAACGGCTGTCGATGTTGATCCGGCCATTCTTGCCGATGCTCGTAAAGGCCGGCTGCAACTCATTGCGAAAGCGCCCACCCTGCGTCGCCAATCCCGCCTCATCTTCGAGCGATATCTGCTTGAAATCGGGCTTCAGCACCAGATTGACGACCCGTTCGTCAGCGGCATAGCCATATTCCAGCGCGACTTGTTCGGGAAACACCTCGACCTTGATGATCGCCTCTGGTGGCAGGTTGCGGATCGCGCCAAAGCCCGAAATCCGGCGGCCGTTGACCAATATGATCGGACGGCCGCTTCCGCGGCCACGGCCCGACCGCGTTTGCGGGGCCAGGGCGCTGATGAGATCTTCGACCGAAGAAACCCCATAGCTGGCGATCGCGGCCTCATCGAGTTCGACCTCTGCGGCAATGCGCGTATCGAGCTGTCCCGCGAGGCGCGGCGCAGTTACGACAATATCGCTATTGTCGCTGTCGTCATAGTCGGCGCCTTCGTCCGAACTGGTTGCTGCTGAATCGACGGGCTGTTCGGTCGCGGCCATAGCGGGGCACGCAACCGAGGCGGTTGCGGCAAGCAATACGGCCTTAACCGGCAAGGAAAAGCGAATGGAGGTCATAGGGAGGAGAGCCTTTAATGATTTTAATTAGTTTTTCTTCATGTCGCCAAGATGAACCCACGCAGCAACAAGCCTGGACTGGGAATTAAAGGCCATTTGTCGCAACTTTATCCCAGCAAAAGCAAAGTTCCACCAACAACCGACCCCGCCCGACAAAAGGCGACATTTGGCGTGACAACGCCGGCAGTACCTAGACAGCATGGCCGCGCGCCCTTATCGGCCTGACATGCCGACTCCATCTGCCTCTTTCGCTCCCAGTGAATCCATCCTGATCGTCGATTTCGGCAGTCAGGTCACCCAGCTGATCGCCCGCCGCGTCCGCGAAGCCGGTGTCTATAGCGAGATTGTTCCCTTCACCCAGGCCGAAGCCGCGCTCGAGCGGATGCGACCTCAAGGTATCATCCTGTCGGGATCGCCTGCGTCGGTCCCGGCTGCTTCCAGCCCGCGCGCACCGCAAAGCATCTTCGAGAGCGGCCTGCCGATCCTCGGCATCTGCTATGGTCAGCAAGTGATGAGCCAGCAATTGGGCGGGCAGGTCGAGCCCGGCGGGCTGGACGGCGAACGGGGCGGCGAATTCGGCCGCGCTTTTCTGACCGTCACCGAACCATGCGTCCTGTTCGACGGATTGTGGGCGGTTGGCGAGCGACATCAGGTTTGGATGAGCCATGGCGACAAGGTCACAGAATTTGCCCCCGGTTTTCGTATCGTCGCCACCAGCGACGGCGCTCCCTTTGCGCTCATCGCTGACGACGAGCGTCGCTATTATGGCACCCAGTTTCACCCCGAAGTCGTCCACACCCCCGATGGCGCCAAGCTGATCGCCAATTTTGTCCGTCATGTCTGCGGCTGTGCGGGCGAGTGGACGATGGCCGAATTTCGCGCCACCAAGATCGCTGACATCCGTGCGCAAGTGGGCGACAAGCGCGTGTTGTGCGGTCTGTCGGGCGGGGTCGACAGCGCCGTTGCGGCGGTGTTGATCCACGAAGCGATTGGCGAACAGCTCACCTGCGTCTTTGTCGACCACGGCCTGCTTCGCATGAATGAGCGCACACAAGTTGAGGAATTATTTCGCAATCATTACAATATCCCGCTCGTCGTTGTTGATGCCGAGGCACGCTTCATGGAGGGCCTTGCAGGCGTGAGCGACCCCGAGGCCAAGCGCAAATTTATCGGCGGCGAATTTATCAATGTGTTTGACGAAGAAGCCAAAAAGCTGGGCGGTGCAGACTTCCTTGCGCAAGGCACACTTTATCCCGACGTCATCGAAAGCGTGTCCTTCACCGGCGGGCCTAGCGTTACGATCAAGAGCCACCACAATGTCGGTGGCCTGCCCGCGCGAATGAAGATGGCGCTCGTCGAACCCTTGCGCGAATTGTTCAAGGACGAAGTAAGACTACTTGGCAAGGAACTGGGACTGCCCGATCTTTTTGTCGGCCGCCACCCCTTTCCCGGTCCCGGTCTTGCCATTCGCATCCCCGGCGAGGTCAGCAAGGAACGCTGCGACATCTTGCGCAAAGCCGATGCCATTTATCTGGAAGAAATCCGAAATTCCGGCCTGTATGACGCGATCTGGCAGGCCTTTGCTGTGCTACTTCCTGTCAAAACCGTCGGCGTAATGGGCGACAGCCGCACATATGACAATGTCTGCGCCCTGCGCGCCGTCACCTCGACCGACGGCATGACCGCTGACATATACCCCTTCGACGCTGCCTTCCTGTCGCGCTGCGCCACGCGCATCATCAACGAGGTCAACGGCATCAACCGCGTGGTTTATGATTATACGTCGAAGCCGCCGGGAACGATTGAGTGGGAATGATTTTTGCCTATCCGAGGATATCCGCGGACCCTTGCCTAATCTAACAAATAGTCATATATGACGAAATAAAGAGTTTAATTCGTCGTATATGGATGGTTGTCATGGGTTCCCCGAAGTCTAAAACTGCACTTGAGATGCTTGGCCACGACATCCGCGGCGCGCGCCTGCGGCGTGGCATCGCCGTAGCTGATCTGGCGGTACGCGCAGGGACGTCGCCCAGTTCTGTCGCGCGCCTCGAAAAGGGCGATGCTGGCGTCGCCGTTGGCACACTTGCCGATGTCCTGGTCGTCTTGGGGTTGGTGGAGCGGCTGGCTGACCTGATCGACATCCGCAAGGACGATTTGGGTTTGGCGCTGGCCGATGAGCGCGTGCCGCGCCGCGGCCGGTCCTTTGCGACCAAGCTGCGCAGACAGAAGGCGAGTGCGGAGCCCATTCAGGATGGCGCGGATATCGTCGATCCTGACGGCGCGGCCTTCTGATGCCCGACTTCAGCTCCCATGTCGTTCTCGGCGAAAGCCTGACGCCGGTTGGCCAGTTGCGTTTCACGCAGAACGGGCCGCGTCAGTTCTCGACCTTCGCCTATGATTCGGCCTGGATCCAGAACCCGCGTGCCTTTGCCATCCAGCCGGATTTCCCTTTCGAGGGAGGACCGTTCTACACCTCCGGGCAGCCCGGAAAGATGCGCGATGCGCTGGCCGGTGTCTTCGCTGACGCTGCGCCGGATACATGGGGCCGCAGGCTTCTCGAGCGCGCTTATGGTAACGGTCTTTCCGAATTCGAGTATCTGACGCTGTCCGACGACAGCTGCCGCCAAGGCGCGCTGAGGTTTCTGGACAACGAGGGAAGGATCATCCGCGGCGGGGCGGCTGACGCGGTGCCGCGTCTGGTCGATCTGCAGGCGATCGCAGCCATCGCGCGCGCTTATGAGCAGGGCAAGGAGATTGCCGCCGAAGAGCTGCAAGCGCTTGCTGGCGCTGGCGGGTCTGGTGGCGCGCGACCCAAAGCCAATGTCCGCGAGGGCGATACGCTTTGGCTAGCCAAATTCACGTCGGTTCATGACCAGCAGCCGATCGAGCGCATCGAGGTGGCGACACTTCGTCTGGCACAGGCTTGTGGTATCCGCACACCAGCCGTCAGGCTGGAACTGGCTGACACGCCCTTTCCTGTGGCGCTGATTCAGCGGTTCGATCGGCGTGGCGCTGCCCGTGTTCCATACATCTCGGCCCGCACTGCTTTAGGCAAGACTGGGACCGAACTTGGCTCCTACACCGAGATCGTAGATTTCATACGGGCGAACGTCGCCGATCCGCAGGCTGATTTCCAGGAGCTCTTTCTGCGACTGATCTTCACGATCCTCGTGTCAAACAAGGATGACCATCTGAAGAACCACGGTTTCCTCTACGTAGGATCAGGCCGCTGGCGCTTGTCTCCGGTCTTCGATGTGAATCCGGCGCCGGATCGCAATCCGCATCTCGAAACGGCGATTATCGAAGGCGGTGCGCATGATCGCTCGATTCTCCTCGCTCTCGAAGCGTGCGAGTTCTTCGAGATCGCCGAACAGGATGCTCGCCGGATGATCCGGGAGACGGCGCAGCGTGTTTCCAACGATTGGCGCGAAGTGCTTCGACAAGTGGGTGTCACGGGTGCCCTAGCGCGCGAATATGAAGACGCCTTTATCAACGAACAGAGTGTTCTCGCTCTTGCCATATAAATGTCATATATGAATTATATGCGGTTATAAATAATCATATATGATTAGTTGTGTATCTAAAAAGGCTGATTTGAGCCCGGAAGCGGTTATTTGGGACTAATAGGTATTTCGCAAATTCTCTCGACGGGCGGCGGCGTTGTAGCAGGCCTCGCCTGTAGCGCGGTCAGGAACATGTTTTGAGTGATTCTGATTATCGCGCATTTCACATGCGCGACGATTCCCCCTTTGGCCCGATCTGCTTCAGCCAGCACGCTGAGGCCGCAGGCCAGCTTGGAACGGTTCGCGCCGGGCCGCTCGCCTGCGGCCGGATGGCATTAGCCCGCGATGCGTGCTGTCGATTGAACGACGGTAGTTTTTGACGGCAGCCGGTAGTCCGTCGAACGCTGCGAAGTGAAAAATGGTCCGACTGGTCTCGATAGTTGTCGGAATCTAAAGAATATTTTTTGGCGATTTTCCCTTTAAAATCAAGAGCGTAAATTTTTGACCGCCTCAGCGTCGGAATTCCTGCGCCGCCAGAGAGTATTTTTTCAGAAATTTCAATTAGTTATCTACTGTTTAAACAATCGAGTGGGAATGAACCGAGACCAGCCTTAGTCGATACGCCGTCGCTTTTGCGCACCCCCCGATTTTGCTCATTCCGGCCGCCATCTTGTGCTAGTTCGCATTTTGGGCAGGGGCGAAATTATGGCGACTCAAGCAATCGGCGATCGGCCAGGAAACAGGCGACTGACCATCATTGTGGGGCTGATCGCATTGTCAGTTCTTCTCAATTATGTCGATCGCGGCGCCATTGGCATTGCTGCACCTTTGATGAAGGAAGAGCTGAAGCTTTCAGCGACCGGATTTGGCCTCGCCGTTTCAGCTTTTTTCTGGGTCTATGCGCCGGTATGCCTGCTGGTCGGCTGGCTGTGTGACCGCTTTTGTGTCTATCGTATATTCGCTTTCGGCGTCGCGCTATGGGCGCTCAGCACCGCGCTCACTGGATTTGTCGGCGGACTAGCATCGCTCATCATATTGCGGCTATTTCTTGGGTTGGGAGAGAGTATCGCCTTTCCTGGCAGTACCAAGATATTTGCCGCCGAAGTCCCTGCAGCACGTCGGGGCATGGCCAATGCGATGGTTGCCGCCGCAATCGCCTTTGGCCCCGCGATAGGCACATTATTTGGCGGAGCGATCCTCGGCGCTTGGGGCTGGCGACCCATATTCTGGATATTCGGCCTCATTACCTTGCTTTGGATCATACCGTGGCGCGCGGCGTCAGGTCCGATGCGTGCGCGCCGCATCACCGTTCCCGAAGCCGAACGCGTCCCGATTGCGCGACTGCTGCGCGAGCCTGCCTTATGGATGATGGGGCTCGTCCACTTCCTCTCAACCTATGGATTTTACTTTTTATTGGCGTGGTTGCCCCTCTATCTCATCAACACACGCGGCTATTCGATCGCCGAAATGACCACGCTCACCACCCTGGGTTTTGTCGTGCAGGGGGCGGTCGCATTGGCGGGTGGGGCGCTATCGGACCGCATGGTGGCGCGCGGACATGCTGAAGGACCGCTCCGCCGCGCTTTCATGATTGTCGGCCAATTGGCGATCGCGGTCGCAATTGCGGGCATTGCCGTCGCCAACAGCTTTACCGAGCTTGCGGTCGGGCTCGTGGTAGCTGGCATAGGCTCGGGCCTGCTGTCGACCAACCTCTTTGCAATATCACAGATATTTGCAGGACCGCGCGCAGCCGGAAGCTGGATGGGGGTGCAAAATGCCCTGGGGAACATGTCGGGCATCATCGGTCCCATTTTGACCGGGCTGATCATCGACTATCTTGGCGGCTATGGTTATGCTTTTGCGGTCGCGGCGGCGCTTGCCGCCTTTGGCGCCCTATGCTGGTGGAAATTCATTCCTGAAATTCAGACTATCAACCTTCAAATGGACAAAAACTCTTGACCCCCACTGCCACCATCCTGCTCCTCGGCTCGGGCGAACTTGGCCGCGAATTCACGATTTCGGCCAAAAGGCTCGGCTGCCGCGTCATTGCTTGCGATAGTTATGCCGACGCGCCGGCGATGCAGATGGCAGATGATTGCGCTATTTTTTCGATGCTCGACGGTGACGCCCTGCGCGCCACAATCGAAAAGCACAGGCCCGATCATATTGTTCCAGAGGTAGAAGCAATCCGCACCTCGGTGCTCGCTGAAGTGGAGGCTGCGGGCTATCATGTCGTGCCAAGCGCCCGCGCCGCGCAATTGACGATGAACCGCGATGCCATTCGCGATCTTGCAGCTTCGGAGCTTGGCCTTGTTACCTCGCGCTTTGAGTATGCGACCAGCTGTGACGAATTGCACGCCGCCGCAGCGCGCATCGGCTATCCACTGGTGGTCAAACCCGTGATGTCTTCGTCGGGTAAAGGCCAAAGCATGGTCAAGGACGCCGATGCTATCGACGCTGCGTGGGACTATGCCTCCAAAGGCATGCGCGGTGACCGGCAACGGGTCATTGCCGAAGCTTTTGTCGATTTCGATTATGAGATCACGCTGCTAACCATACGCCACAAAGACGGCGTGTCGTTCTGCCCGCCCATCGGCCATCGGCAAGAGCGCGGCGATTATCGGGAAAGCTGGCAGCCCGCCGCCATGTCACCCGCTGCGCTCGCCATAGCCCAAGCAATGGCAACCAAAGTCGTCGATGCATTAGGCGGCCACGGCATTTTCGGGGTCGAGTTTTTCGTCAAGGGCGACGCGGTTATCTTCTCCGAACTGTCGCCGCGCCCGCATGATACCGGCATGGTGACGCTAATTTCGCAAACCCTGTCGCAATTTGACCTGCATGCGCGCGCTATCTTGAAATTGCCCTTCCCGGACATGACGGTATCAGATGCGAACGCGAGCGCGGTGATCCTGGCCGACCGAGACGCGCAGGATTTTGCTTTTACTGGCTTGAGCGAAGCGCTCGAAGCGCCCGATTCCGACACGCGTGTCGATGTCCGCATCTTTGGCAAGCCCGTAACCCGTCCCTATCGCCGCATGGGCGTCGCGCTGGCACGGGTTGCGGGCGGCACTACCGACACGGCTCGTGCAGTAGCCAGCGCCGCCGCCGCGAAAGTCCGCATCGCATATCGCTAAGTCTTTGCGCCCGGTCGCATGAAGGCGAAGCTTCTCTCACCCCCACGTCCGACCGGAACTCCAAAGCTTGCTGGGGGTTACTCCTGCACGGCCCGACCGGGCCCAAAGAAAATGTGGGAGAGAAGAAATGAAAAAGACATTTTGGGTAGCCCCCTTGCTAGCCGCCACCGCCCTTGGCGCATGTGCGACGCTTGAAGAAGGGGCCGCTGAAGCGGTTGCCGAAACGCGCCACGCTAATCTGACCGGCGCCCAGGAAGTTGGCGGCGGCGATCCCGATGGCTCCGCGACTGCCGAAGTGACGGTGAGCGATGAGCTCAACCAGATTTGCTATGACGTCAAAAATATCCGCAACCTCGACCCGATCACCGGCATGCACATTCACCGTGGAGCCGCCGGAACCAACGGTCCGGTGGTGATGGCACTGACCAAATCGAACGAAGGCAGCTGGAAAGGTTGCAAGAGCCGCGCCGAGTGGAAAGAGGATTCGATCGAGCAGGATTACACCAACTATTATGTGAATATCCACACCGCACCCTATCCCGATGGCGCCATTCGCGGACAATTGGGGCGATAATGATTCATCGGCATTAGCCGGCTCAAGTTCAAGGCGGGCGGCGACAAGTTTGACTTGCGTCGCCCGTCCTTCATTGCAGGTCTCGCCCCGTTGCGATGCCCCTGCTAGACCCGCGCGATGAGCGCCAAGAATCACCTCTATCTCGTCGACGGCTCGGGCTATATTTTCCGCGCCTATCACCGCCTTCCGCCCCTGACCAACCCGCAAGGGGTCCCGGTTGGCGCTGTTTATGGCTACACCACCATGTTGTGGAAGCTGGCGAAGGATTTGCACGAGGCCGACGGCCCGACGCATCTGGCGGTCATATTGGATCACAGCGGAAAGTCATTCCGCAACGATATATACGACCAGTATAAAGCCAACCGCCCCCCTGCGCCCGAAGATCTGATCCCCCAGTTTCCGCTGATCCGCGATGCCACGCGCGCTTTTTCCCTACCGTGCATCGAGGAAGAAGGGTTCGAGGCGGACGACCTGATCGCGAGCTACACCGAGGCGGCGGTTGCTGCAGGCTGGGACGTGACTATTGTGTCGTCGGATAAGGATCTGATGCAGCTCGTTCGTGAACCTGCTGGCGATGCACCTCAAGTCGACATGCTCGATACGATGAAAAATATCCGCGTCGGCGTAGACGGCGTAGCCGAGAAATTCGGGGTCGGCCCAGAACTGGTTGGCGACATATTGGCGCTGATGGGCGACAGTAGCGACAATATCCCCGGCGTCCCTGGCATCGGGCCCAAAACCGCGACCAAACTGATCCTCGAGCATGGCGATCTGGATGCGGTGCTCGCTTCCGCCGAAGCGATGAAAAAGAGCAAGCTGCGTGACAATCTGATCGAGCATGAAGGCAAGGCGCGCCTGTCGCGCATCCTTGTCGAACTCAAGCGCGATATGCCGCTTCCGCAAAGGCTCGACGCGCTCAAACTCGACGCCATTCCGCCCGCACCGCTCAAGGCGTTTCTCGACGGTCATGGCTTTCGCTCGCTCAGTGCCAAACTCGACGCAGGGGCGTCACCTGGCGGCGCCCCTTCCCTGCCCGGTGGTTCGAGCGCGAGCGACGCACCGCCCGCCACACCCGCATTGCCCCTCGCGCCGCCCATTGACCGCAGCGCCTATGAATGCGTCACCACGCCGGTCGCGCTGGAAAAATGGATTGCTGCGGCAAAAGCCGCGCATGTCGTCGCCATAGATACCGAAACTGCCAGCCTGGACAGTGTCACTGGCCGCCTTGTCGGCATCAGTCTCGCGACTGCACCGGGCAAGGCCTGCTACATTCCGCTGGGTCATGGCGGCACCGACATGTTCGCCGAAAAGCCCGAGCAAATCGCGCTCAATACCGCGCTCGACCTGTTACGGCCCTTATTGGCCGACGATGCGGTGCTCAAAATTGCCCATAATCTGAAATATGACATGGGCGTCCTCAAACAACATGCCATCACCATAGCTCCGTTTGACGACACGATGGTAATGAGCTTCGCGCTCGACGCAGGGAAGCATGGGCATGGCCTCGACGAATTGTCCAAACTCCACCTCGACCATCAGTGCCTGTCGTTCAAAGAGGTGTGCGGCACCGGCAAGTCGCAAATCAGCTTTGGCGAAGTGCCTCTTGATCGCGCTACAGAATATGCCGCCGAAGATAGCGATGTCGCCCTACGGCTGTGGCGCCTTCTTAAGCTCCGCTTGCCTGTCGAAGGAGGCACGCGCATTTACGAACTGGTCGACCGTCCCCTCGTCCCAGTGGTCGAGCGGATGGAACGCGAAGGCATCATGGTCGACCGCGAGTATCTGGCCAAATTGTCAGGCGAATTTGCGATTGAAATGGCGCGCATCGAAGGCGAAATCCACGAGCTTGCGGAGCAACCCTTTTCCATCGCCAGCCCCAAACAACTCGGTGAAATCCTGTTCGACAAGCTAGGCCTCAAAGGTGGGCGCAAAGGCAAGTCGGGCGACTGGTCGACCGACCAGAATGAGCTTGAACGGCTGGAACGCGACGGCGTCCCTATTGCGCGCAAGATATTGGAATGGCGCCAGCTGGCCAAGCTGAAGTCGACCTATACCGACGCGCTTCAGCAACAGGTTAATGCGACAACCGGCCGTGTCCACACCAGTTACAGCCTTGTCGGCGCGCAGACCGGACGGCTGTCGTCAACCGACCCCAATCTGCAAAATATCCCGATCCGCAGCGAAGTCGGGCGCCAGATCCGCGACGCTTTTATCGCCGCCCCAGGGCATCAACTGATCGCTGCCGACTATAGCCAGATCGAGCTGCGCCTTGCCGCGCATATGGCCGACGTCCCCGAACTCAAAGAGGCGTTCGCACAGGGGCAGGACATCCACAGCGCGACCGCCATCGAGCTGTTCGGAGAGGTCAACCGCGATACCCGCGCCAAGGCAAAGACCGTCAATTTCTCGATCCTCTATGGCATTTCGCGCTGGGGGCTCGCCGGTCGGCTCGAAATCACCCCTGACGAAGCACAGGCACTGATCGCGCGCTATTTTGAACGCTTTCCAGGGATTAGCGACTATATTCGCGACACGTTGGAAGACGCCCGCGCCAGCGGCCACACCCAAACCTTGTTCGGACGCAAAACCTGGTTCCCGCGCCTCAAGGCGGCCAACCAGAACGAACGGCAGGGCAGCGAGCGTGCCGCTATCAATGCCCCTATTCAGGGCACCAGCGCCGACATCATCAAACGTGCGATGGTGCGGATGCCCGCCGCGCTCGCCGATGCAGGACTGAGCGACGTCAAAATGCTGTTGCAGGTCCATGACGAACTCGTGTTCGAAGCACCCGATGCCCAGGTCGAAGCCGCGCAGCCGGTGATTCGCGCCGTGATGGCGGATGCCGCCCAACCGGTCGTCAAACTCAGCGTCGCGCTCGATGTCGATATTGGTGTCGGCAAAAGCTGGGGAGAGGCGCATTGACCCGTCTTCTGTTGGCGGTCGCTGCATGCTTGTGCTGCCCCATGATTGCGGGGTCCGCCATGGCACAGGAGACCAGCTTGCCGCCGGTCGCTGCTGGCCCCGTTGCCGCCGCGGTTCCCGATGACGATATGCGGATCATGGCTGCGCTCACCGGTCGCAAAATGGTGGGGCGACCGGTCAACGGCCCCTATGCAAGCGCCGACAAATTGCTGTTGATCGCGCGCAATGACAAGGGCGAACCCATTATCGCCGGCAGTTTGGCCATTCCATCGCGCCAGTCGCTGCCCGCTCCACCGCAAGATACGCTAGCGATCATCCGGCTGCACCCGACATCCGAAACCGTCGTCCCCGGTCCGACCGCCGACGACTTCGCCTTTGTCGCGGCGAACAAAGTTCCGCTATATGTCATCGGCGAATGGGCTCGCCCTGCACCGATGTGGGAAGTGGTCTTTCTGGACGCCAAGGTTCGCTTTCGCCGTATCGGCGAGGTCGGTGAAATAGGGCCGTGGCAGGACTGAGAAGCACGGTGAGCCGGTATAGGCGACACTATCGAACAAGCTTTGATGCGCCTATGACATGTTGGTGACGTCTGCTTGACACAGACATTTCAGCCAAAGGACAAGCTTGCTTGATGATTTTCCGCCGCGCCGACGCGTATAACCGATATTCTTTGTGAAACCCGCAACGCGAATTCAACATAATGTGCTGGCGCATGCCGAGCGTCGCATTCTCAACTTCTTGTGCGCTCGACTTCCCATGTGGGTCACACCCGATCAACTCACTATGGTCGGCTTTGCCGGCGCATTGATTATCGCGGCTGGTTATATGTTGAGCTGGTTTGGCCCTGGCTGGCTCGCGCTGGCGGTGATTGGGTATGCGATCAACTGGTTTGGCGATTCTCTCGATGGCAGCCTTGCACGCTTTCGCCAGATCGAGCGCCCGTCCTATGGCTATCTGGTCGACCATAGTGTCGATGCGCTGGCCACCACCATCTTCGTCGGAGCCATAGGTCTCAGTCCTTACATGCGTTTCGACGTCGCTCTCCTCGCCCTTGTCGGCTATTTGCTATTATCGATCCACAGCTTCATCGCAGCCCGCGTTGTCGGTGAGTTCCGCCTATCCTATCTGGCAGGCGGACCAACCGAATTACGGCTTATGCTGATCGCGATGACATTGGCCATGCCGATCTTGGGGCCATCCTTGCTATGGGGCACCTCTTTTTCTGCTTTTGACCTTTTCGCCCTCATGATCGCTAGCATTTTGGTCGCGCTTTTCATCGTCCAGAGCGTCGCCACAGCGCGTCAACTCAGTGGGCGCACCGACTGATCGGCGGCGCCGCAATCTGCTATTTACGCAAGCGCGCCATCGGGTAGGTGCCGAGCAAACGGACCGATTTGGTCTGGAACGCCAGTTCCTCCAGCGCATGGTCCACCGCCACTTCGCCAGGAGCGCCTACGATATCGGCATAAAAAGTGGTGGCCGTAAAGCTGCCGCCGACCTGATAGCTTTCCAACTTTGTCATATTGACACCGTTGGTCGCAAAGCCACCCAGCGCCTTGTAAAGCGCCGCAGGGATATTTTTCACCTCAAAGACAAATGTCGTCATCACCGGACCTACACCCGGCGGCGGGACGGCCGCCTCACGCGCGAGCACGACAAAGCGGGTCATATTATGATCGGCATCCTCGATGCCTTCTTCGTGCAGGTGCAGCCCATAGAGCGCCGCAGCGTGCGGCGGAGCGATGGCGGCCAGACCTTCCTCGTCGCTATCGGCGACCCACGCGGCAGCGCCCGCGGTGTCGCTGTGAGCGACGGGGTCGATCCCATGTTTGCGCAGCCAATGACGGCACTGCCCCAGCGCCTGTTCATGGCTCATCGCGCGGGCAATGGGGCCAAGGTTGCGGCTCATCAAGCCATATCGAATGGGCAAAAAATGCTCCCCGACAATGGACAGGCCGGATTCGGGCAGCAGGAAATGAATATCAGCAACGCGGCCGTGCAGGCTGTTTTCAATCGGAATGATCGCGCGCTCGACGCGACCGTCGCGCACCGCCTCTATCGCATCTTCAAAAGCATAGCAGGGCATGGGGAGCGAATCGCTGTCGAACTCGCGAGCGGCAAGATCGCTGTTGGCCCCAGGAGCGCCTTGAAAGGCGAGCCCCTGTGCCGGATCGGCCAGCGCAGCAGCGGTCATTGTGTCGACCATTTTTTGCGCTGATGCGGAATAACTGCCCATGGATTACGTCCTTCGCGAAAGTTTGGCGGCGCATATAGAAGGTGCGCAGACCGCGCAACTGGAGACGAAGGCGCGTTCATCCTCTTGCGCGCTCGTCCTTGCACAAGTAAGGGGGCCTCCAAATCTTCAAACACGCCCGGATTGACGGGCGATCAGCGAAACGGGGCCCTTCATGGACAATCGCAACAACACAATCGCCGGTTGGGTACTTTTTGCGCTTATTTGCGCGCTCGGCCTTACCATCGGTTCACGCATGTTGTTCACCCCGCACAAACCCGAGACATTTGCGCTGCCAATTGAAAGCGCAGAGGGGCCCGGCGACGCCAAGGCCGAAACGCCGATCGGTGTGTTGATGGCCGCAGCGGATCCCGCCAAAGGTGAAACTATTTTCGCCAAATGCGCGGCATGCCACACGATCAATTCTGGCGGCGCCAACGGCATCGGCCCGAATCTCTATGGAACATTGGGCGAAGCAATTGGCGCCGGCAAAGGCGGCTTCGCTTTTTCGGATGCGCTGAAGTCGGTGGGCGGCACTTGGGGTTTTGAAAATATGAGCGCTTGGCTCACCAGCCCGCGCAAATTTGCTCCCGGCACCAAAATGACTTTTGCGGGCCTGTCGAGCCCCGAAGATCGTGCCAATCTGATTGCCTATCTCAATGCGCAAGGTTCAAACCTGCCACTGCCCAAGGTAGAAGAAGCCCCGGCAGCAGATGCCGCAGCTACCGACGCAGCGACGCCCGCTGAAGATGCCGCAGCAGCGCCCGAGGCAGCTTCGGCCGAGCCCGCCGCAAAATAATGCGCGGCCTCTTGCCGCTCTTGCTGGCGCCGGCGTTGACGTTGTCGGCATGTGGCGGCAACGACAAGGCCGCCGCCTCACCTGATGCATCGGATGCGACAACCGGGCAATTATCGCCAGCCGCACCGCCAACCGCGGCGATGGGCGAGCAGATTTTCCAACGTTGCGCCGCTTGCCACACTATCGATAAGGATGGTCGCAACGGGATTGGTCCCAATCTCCATGGCGTCGTTGGCCGTGCACTCGCGTCGCACCCCGATTTTTCCTACTCCGCCGCACTTAAGGCCAAGGGTGGCATATGGGACGAAGCGGCGCTTGATGCGTGGCTTGAAAATCCGTTGAAGGACATCCCGGGATCGCGCATGTCTTTTGCCGGCATTCCCGACAAGGCCGACCGTGACGCACTATTCCTATATCTCAAATCGCAGTCGGACTAAGTAGCGACGCCAGTCTGACGTTCAACTAAGCGTTGGCGTCCGCATAAGAACCCTGAATGATCGTCCACGCTTCTTCGGCAGTTTCGACGAAGTGGAAAAGCGACAAATCGCGCGCGCTCACCACACCCTCTTCAACGAGCGCTTCAAAATTGACAACACGGTTCCAAAATTCCTTACCGAACAACAGGATCGGAATCGGCTTGATTTTGCCGGTCTGGATGAGCGTCAACAGCTCGAACGTTTCATCGAACGTCCCGAACCCGCCCGGAAACACCGCAACGGCGCGCGCGCGCAATAAAAAGTGCATTTTGCGCAGCGCAAAATAGTGAAATTGAAAGCTTAGTTTGGGGGTCACAAACCGGTTCGGCGCCTGCTCGTGTGGCAAAACGATGTTGAGCCCGATCGAATCGCATCCTTCATCATCTGCGCCGCGGTTGGCGGCCTCCATGATCGACGGCCCGCCGCCGGAGCAAACGACGAAATGACGGCACCCTTCCTCGTCGCACGGCACCTGACTGGCCAGACGCCCCAGTGCCCTTGCCTGATCATAATATACAGATTTGGCCACCAGCCGCTCTGCGATCCGCTTTTCTTCGGGTGAGCGCGCCGCATCGAGCACATCTTGCGCCGTGTCGGGCGAAGGAATGCGCGCCGACCCATAAATGACCAGCGTCGATTCGATTTTGGCCTCGTCCAGCAACAATTCGGGTTTCAGCAGTTCAAGTTGAAACCGCACTGGACGCAAATCTTCGCGCAACAGGAATTCGGTATCCTGAAACGCCAATCGATAGGCGGGATCTTGTGTTTGCGGTGTCGATACGACCTGGTTGGCGAATTGCGCGTCGTCCTTGGCTTTATGGAAACGCGAGCGGTGGGGTTGTTTGTCGTTCATTTCGTCGGAGCTAGCCCGTTCGGGCGCTATCGACAATAGCCGTTTCCGCTCATGTCGAGATGGAAGTGATTATAATGGGCGGCATTATAGTCGGGACTGAGCACGGTGCCGAAGCGGCGACAGGCCGATTTGTGGAGAGCGCGCAAAAAGTCCTGCGATGCCTGATCGCCGTTCCAGCCACCGTTCAGCATGATACGTCGTCCGTCAGCCAGTACAAAGCCTGACACATCGACGGCATTCGACAACGCATGCTGGGACAATCGTCCTGACCGCCCGCCATTCACATTGCGACAGCTATAAGACCCATAGGTCTCGACTTTCACCACATCGCTGCCAAAATATTGCTTCGCCGCCGGACGTACCGCAAATCGGACCCAGGCTGCAAAATTGCGCGCCAGCGGACAGGTCATCGCTCCCAAATTGGTAACCGGCGTCCCGATATCGAGGAGCTTGACCGAATCAATCGCACTGCATCCGCCACCAAATTCCCGGTCGGGCAGCGGCGTAAACCGCACGCCAGCCCGTTTAAGGTCGGCGACACATTGCCGCGATTGGGCGCTGGTGAAGGACGGTGCCGAGGAAGTGCCGGGTCGTTCCTGGTTGCTTTGATTCGGGCGATCCGCGCCGCCAATGCAGCCCGCCAGCATCAGCATGGCGACGCCTGCGGCCAGTTTAGGGGCCAGATTCTTGCGGCGATGGATCATTGCCAAAGAGATAAGCAGACATGGTTAACAAGGTCTAAACGCCTGCGACCAGCCACCGGA
The DNA here is from genome assembly GCA_963844225.1 of uncultured Alphaproteobacteria bacterium. Classification (GTDB taxonomy): domain Bacteria; phylum Pseudomonadota; class Alphaproteobacteria; order Sphingomonadales; family Sphingomonadaceae; genus Sphingopyxis. The sequence continues at coordinate 161,025 of CAWJNG010000002.1, forward strand.
AAATTCGGCTATGCCGAACCATTGTCATTGACAGCACGATACGCGTCCCTAAACGCAGCGACGGGCCACGCGGTCCCAACGCCGCGCGAGCTCTCTGTAAGGAGAGACTATAATGAGTGAAGTGCTTACGCCACAGGTGCGCCCTGCGCGCCCGACTTTTTCTTCCGGACCCTGCGCCAAGCCGCCGGGATGGGATGCTTCCAAAATCGCCACCCAATCGCTTGGCCGCTCGCACCGCGCCAAGATTGGCAAGACGCGTCTGCAATATTGCATCGACCTGATGCGCGAGATGCTCCAGCTTCCCGATACACACCGCATCGGTATCGTCCCCGGATCCGATACCGGCGCGTTTGAAATGGCGATGTGGACGATGCTAGGCGCGCGCGGCGTAACCACGCTGGCGTGGGAAAGCTTTGGCGAAGGCTGGGTCACCGATGTAGCCAAGCAGCTCAAGCTCGACCCCAAGATTATCCGCGCCGATTACGGCGCGCTGCCCGATCTGACGCAGGTCGACTGGGCGGACGATGTGCTGTTCACCTGGAATGGCACCACCAGCGGCGTGCGCGTTCCCGATGGCGACTGGATCGCCGATGATCGCCAAGGACTAAGCTTTGCCGACGCGACCAGCGCGGTGTTTGCCTATGACCTGCCGTGGGAGAAAATCGATGTTGCGACCTTCAGTTGGCAAAAAGTGCTTGGCGGCGAAGGCGGGCATGGCGTCCTGATCCTCGGCCCGCGTGCGGTCGAACGGCTCGAAAGTCACACCCCCGCCTGGCCGCTGCCCAAGGTTTTTCGTCTGATGAGCAAGGGCGCATTGGCCGAAGGTATTTTCCGCGGCGAAACGATCAACACGCCGTCGATGCTGGCCGTTGAAGACGCGATCTGGGCGCTTGAATGGGCAAAATCAATTGGCGGGCTCGAAGGCCTTAAAGCACGCAGCGATGCCAATGCTGCCGCGCTTGATCAGATTGTCGCCGACCGCGATTGGTTGTCGCATCTGGCCGTCGACCCCGCCTCGCGGTCGAAAACATCGGTGTGCCTATCGGTCGCCGGTGCCGACACGGATTTCATCAAAAAATTCGCCGCTTTGCTCGATGGCGAAAACGCAGCCTATGACATCGCCGGCTATCGCGATGCCCCGCCGGGGCTGCGTATCTGGTGCGGCGCGACGGTTGACACTGCCGATGTTGAAGCACTCGGTCCATGGCTCGACTGGGCTTACGCCTCGCTTAGCTAACCCCCCCCCCTGTTCCCGCGAAGGCGGGGATCTACCATTTGACATTGCAACACCGCGACACGGGAAAATAGATTCCCGTCTCCGTGGGAAAACAGGAAAATATCATGACCCAACCCAAAGTCCTCATCAGCGACAAAATGGATCCGCGCGCTGCCGCCATCTTCAAGGAGCGCGGCATTCAGGTCGATGAAATCACCGGCAAGACCAAGGAAGAGCTGATCGCGATGATCGGCGACTATGATGGGCTTGCCATTCGTTCAGCGACCAAAGTTACCGCCGACGTTCTGGCAGCCGCGACCAATTTGAAAGTGGTAGGGCGCGCTGGAATCGGCGTCGATAATATCGACATTCCCACCGCATCGTCAAAGGGCGTTGTGGTAATGAACACGCCATTCGGCAATTCGATCACCACCGCTGAACATGCTGTCGCGATGATGTTTGCCCTCGCCCGCCAGATCCCCGAAGCCGATACGTCGACGCAAGCTGGAAAATGGGAAAAGAGCCGTTTTATGGGGGTCGAGCTGACGCAAAAAACGCTAGGTCTGATCGGCTGCGGCAATATCGGCAGTATCGTTGCCGAGCGCGCCTTGGGCTTGCGGATGAAAGTCATCGCTTTTGACCCCTTCCTCACCCCCGAACGCGCAATCGAATTGGGGGTCGAGAAAGTCGACCTCGACGGACTGCTCTCCCGCGCCGATTTCATCACTTTGCACACCCCGCTCACCGACCAGACGCGCAACATTTTGTCAGAAGAGAATATCGCCAAGTGCAAAAAGGGGGTGCGCATCATCAACTGCGCGCGCGGCGGGCTGATTGACGAAGCGGCGCTTGAGGCAGCGCTAAAGTCTGGCCATGTCGCCGGCGCAGCGCTCGACGTGTTCGTGCAGGAACCGCCCGCCGCGGATCACCCGCTGTTTACGGCCCCCAACTTCATCTGCACGCCCCATTTGGGCGCGTCGACCGACGAGGCGCAGGTCAATGTGGCCATTCAGGTGGCCGAACAAATTTCGGACTATCTGCTGACCGGCGGCATCACCAACGCGCTGAACGTCCCCAGTCTGTCAGCCGAAGAAGCACCTAAGCTGCGCCCTTATATGGCGCTTGCCGAAAAACTGGGTAGCCTGATCGGTCAGCTTGCGCACGACAATCTCACCACCATTTCGATCGAGGCCGAGGGCGCTGCTGCTGAATTGAACCTCAAACCGATCACCGCCGCGGTGCTCACCGGCTTGATGCGGCGCTATTCTGACAGCGTGAACATGGTCAATGCTCCACATCTGGCGCGCGAACGCGGCCTTGATGTGCGTGAAGTGCGCCACGATCGTGAGGGCGATTATCAGACGCTGATCCGGGTCACTGTGGCCACAAGTCAGGGTGATCGTTCGGTCGCCGGCACCTTGTTCGGTAACAATGAACCACGTCTTGTGGAGATATTCGGTGTGAAGGTCGAGGCCGATCTGGATGGCGACATGCTCTATATCGTCAACGAGGATGCTCCAGGCTTTATTGGTCGTATCGGTTCGACGCTGGGCGATGCCGGACTCAATATCGGCACCTTCCACCTCGGCCGCCGCGCGGCGGGGGGCGAAGCGGTGCTACTGCTCAGCCTCGACTCAGCGATGCCCGAGCCATTGTTGTGGCAGCTGTGCCAGTTGCCGGGCGTAAAAACGGTTAAAGGGTTGAAGTTCTAACAAGCCCCCCAAGCCCCCCCCTCCCTCCCGCATGCGGGAGGGGGATAGTGTTGATCACTTTCGCTCACCCGCCTAAGGCCCAACCCATGACCCGCACCCCCGCCCTCCTCCCTGAAGGTCTCCGCGACCGCCTGCCCCAACAGGCCGAGGCGGCGTCGCGTGTGACGCGCGCTTTAATCGACGCGATGCGCGGGCATGGTTACGCGCGGATATCCCCGCCACTAGCCGAATTTCGCGAAACATTGGGTGGCTCAGATGAACGCAGCAGCCGCGATCTGTTGCGCTTCACCGATCCGGTGTCACAGCGCACGCTGGCGCTTCGTCCTGATATCACGCGGCAGGTCGGGCGCATTGCCACATCGCTGCTTGCCGACGCGCCGCGCCCGCTGCGCCTTTGCTATGCCGGACAAGTGGTCAAGCTGCGCGCCAGCCAGCTGCGCCCCGCGCGCGAGATGCTCCAAGTCGGCGCCGAACTGATAGGCAGCGACGGCGTTGCCGCAGCTAGCGAGATTGTCAACGTCGCCATCGACGCCCTTGATGCGGCGGGCATCGCCGGCGCGACGATCGATTTCACCTTGCCCGATGCGATTGCTGTGCTTGCTGCAGGGCCGTTGCCCATTGCGGTCGATATTGAACAGTTACGCGAAGAGCTGGATGCCAAGGATGCCGGCGCGCTCACCCGACTTGGCGCCGATGCCTATTTGCCGCTGCTCGGCGCAACAGGGCCATTTGATGCGGCCTTGCAACGCTTGCGCGCCTTTGACAGCAGCGGCGCCCTATCGGGCCGTCTCGACGCGCTCGAAGCGATTGCAGCGCCGGTTCGCGACCGCGTATCACTGACGCTCGACCCGACCGAACGCCACGGATTTGCCTATCAAAGCTGGTTCGGCTTTTCGATTTTCGTGCCCGGTCAGGGCGACGCCATCGGTCGCGGCGGCAGTTATGCCATCGCTGGCGCTAACGGCCACAACGAAACCGCGGTCGGTTTTTCGCTCTATCCCGACCCGCTCATCGACGACGGGCTCGCCGCCGATAACGATGCCCAGCGCCGCATTTTTCTCCCCCTTGGCCACGACCCGCTGGTCGCCGCCAGCTTGCGCGCCGACGGCTGGCAGACGGTGGCCGCCCTGTCTGACAATGACGATGGCGAAGTCCAAGGCTGTGGTTGCCGCCTCGGTCCCGATGGGCCGGTCGAACTTTAACGATCAAATATGCGCTTTAGCCAAGCATCGACTGTTGCGGTCGCCGCATAGTCCGGATTGCCCAGTTCACGGTTGATCTCGGCATGCCCCTGCAGGCCCTGGCCGGGGAAACTGCCCACCTCGACCCGCGTCCCTGCAGCCTGAAGCGCATTTTTCAGTGCATCGGCCTGGCGGATCCCGTCGGGGCGCTGGACGTGAAGGATCAAGAAGGCCGGCGCGTTGGGCGCTGCAGCCTGCATTGTCGGCGACAATGACCTTTGCCGCGCGGTATCGGTCCCAAAAGCCTGCTTATATGTTGCTTGCATAATCTTGGGGCCATCGGCCATCTGGGACGCAATGTCATAGGCGGCGCCATCGATGGGAAGGACGGCTGCGATATTTGCGAACGACAAACCGGCGCCCTTTAAATATCGCTCATCGGTGCCGACCAGCGCGACCAGATGTGCACCGGCGCTATGCCCCATCAATATGATGCGGTGAGGATCGATGCCGAGCACCGGGGCACGGTCCACCAGCGCCTTCACTGCGGCCGCGACGTCGGCGGCCTGCTGTTCGACCGTTGCATCGGGAACAAGACGATAGTTGATCGATGCAAAGGCATAGCCCTCGGCGGGATAATGTTCGGGCTTGAAGCGACCTGTGGCATTGTCTTTGCTACCTCGCTTCCAGCCGCCGCCGTGGACAAAGACGATCAGCGGGGTCGGGCTGGTCGTCGCCTTTGCGCGCCACACGTCGAGCGACTGCAACCGATCGCTGCCATAGGAGATTGCCTCACTGCCAGGGACTTTCACGCCTGCATCGGTGCCGCGCCGCTCGGCAAGCTGCTCGCGCAACCGCGTCCGGTCTTGCGCGGCGGCGATCGTCGCGGTTAGGGCGAGAACGACCATGACAAGCGCGGTTAAAAACTTCGGTTTGCAGCTTTGCATTATAGAAGACTCCCTTTTACGCTGTCGCCATATAGCCCGCAAATGTCGCAAAACCATACCACCGCCCTTGTAAGCTCGGCGAAATCCGCTAAGGCCGCGCCGGGCATTCAAAGCCCGTTCAACAGGACAGCATCATGGCCAATGTAACCGTCATCGGGTCGCAATGGGGCGACGAGGGCAAGGGAAAGATTGTCGACTGGCTCGCCAGCCGCGCCGACGCCGTCGTCCGCTTTCAGGGTGGGCACAATGCGGGCCACACGCTCGTCGTTGGCGAACAGGTCTATAAACTATCGCTGCTCCCCTCGGGCATTGTGACAGGAACGCTGTCAATTATTGGCAATGGCGTCGTCCTCGATCCTTGGGCGCTCCGCGACGAAATCACCAAGCTTCGAGGCCAAGGCGTCGCAATCAACCCCGAAAATTTCGCCATCGCTGACAATTGCGCGCTGATCCTGCCCTTTCACCGCGACCTCGATGCGCTGCGTGAGACCGCAGCGGGCGCAGGCAAAATCGGCACCACCGGGCGCGGCATTGGTCCCGCCTATGAAGACAAGGTCGGACGCCGCGCGATCCGCGTTTGCGACCTCGCCCATCTCGACAAGCTCGACCCGCAGATCGACCGCCTGACCGCGCATCATGATGCATTGCGCGCCGGCTTTGGCGAACCGCCAATCGACCGCGAGCGCCTCATTACCGATCTCACCGAAATCGCTGACTATGTCCTCGAATATGCACAGCCGGTGTGGAAGCGGTTGAAAAAGGTCCGCAAGGCTGGGGCACGCATCCTGTTCGAGGGCGCGCAAGGCGTGCTGCTTGACGTCGATCATGGCACCTATCCTTTTGTTACCAGTTCCAACACCGTCAGCGGCACCGCGGCGAGCGGCTCGGGCCTCGGTCCCGGGGCAGTTGGATTCGTGCTGGGCATTGCCAAAGCCTATACAACGCGCGTCGGCAGCGGCCCCTTCCCCACCGAGCTCGAAGACGACATCGGCCAGAAACTGGGCGAACGCGGACATGAATTCGGCACCGTCACCGGCCGCAAGCGCCGGTGCGGCTGGTTCGACGCTGTGCTGGTCCGCCAAAGCTGCGCCGTGGCAGGCGTCACCGGCATTGCCTTGACCAAGCTCGACGTCCTCGACGGGTTCGACACCATCCGCATCTGCATTGGCTATCGTTTGCGCGGCAAAATCCTCGACTATTTTCCTGCCCACGCCGCCGATCAGGCCGATGTCGAGCCGATCTATGAAGAAATGGATGGGTGGCAGGAAACGACGGCGGGTGCGCGCAGCTATGCTGACCTGCCCGCGCAGGCGATCAAATATGTGCAGCGCGTTCAGGAGCTGATCGAAACCCCGATCGCGCTCGTCTCAACGAGCCCCGAGCGCGAAGACACGATCCTGATCCGCGACCCCTTCGCTGACTGATGGGCTGGACGCTGCGGCGCCGGCAGTCTGAAGCGCCTGAGCAAGGTCAGCGATAATATCCTCGACCTCTTCGAGCCCGACCGAGAGGCGGATCAGCCCGTCCGATATGCCATATTCGGCGCGTTCTTCCGACGAATAGGTTGAATGTGTCATGCTGGCGGGATGCTGGATCAGGCTTTCGGCATCGCCCAGCGACACCGCACGGTGAATCAAATTCAGGCGGTTCATCATCGCAACGCCTGCGGCATAACCATCATGGAGTTCGAACGCGATCATCCCTCCAAAGCCGCGCATCTGTTCCATCGCCAAATCACGCTGCGAAAAGCTCTCGAGTCCCGGATAATATACCGCGGCCACCGCCGGATGCGCCTCTAGCATTGCGGCGACGATCATCGCCGAGCGGCAATGCTCGGCCATCCGCAACTTCAACGTCTTTAGCCCCCGCATCACCAGCATCGCGTTAAACGGCGCCATGATCGCGCCGGTCATGTCCTTGATACCCACCAGCCGAACCTCGGCCATATCGGACGCAGTCCCGACCGCTAGGCCGCCCACCAAATCGCCATGGCCGCCTAGATATTTGGTCGCCGAGTGGACAACAATATCCGCGCCAAGCGTGATCGGCTGCGTCAGCACGGGAGTCGCATAGGTATTGTCGACGATCGTGCGCGCACCATGGTTGTGCGCAATTTCCGACACGGCTGCAATGTCGATCAATCGCATATTGGGATTGGCGGGGGTTTCAAAGTAGACGATCTTTGTGGCCGCCGAGATATGCGCCGACAGATTATCAGCACGCGTCAGGTCGACGTGGGTAATCTTGACGCCGAACCGCGCCAGTCCGTGCCGCATGAAAGCAAAAGTACAGCCGTATAGCGTCTTGTCGACGATAACCTCGTCACCTGGCTTGAGGAAAGACCAAAGCACGCCCGCAATCGCCCCCATGCCCGATGCGGTCGCGACCGCCGCTTCGCCGCCTTCGAGCAGGGCCATCCGCTTCTCAAGCAGGTCAAGCGTCGGGTTGGACACGCGGCTGTAAAAATAGCCCGGACGCTCGCCAGCGAAGATTGCGGCCCCTTCCTCGGCACTGTCGAAAACAAAGGTCGAACTGAGATGAAGCGGCGGACACAGCGCGCCGTCATTGGCCATCGGGTCATATCCCGCATGGATCGCTTGCGTTGCAAATCCCGCTTTGTTGATGATCGCCATATGCCATTTATCCCTTTGCTAAGTTGCGACCAGAATAGCAATGTAGCGCTGGCAAGTGCTGCCCATATTTGCTATGATTTCGTAAAATATTGGAATTATATGCCACAAAAACCCGTTTTGGATCGTAAAGATCATCAGATTGTCCGCGCCTTGTTGCAGGATGGCCGTCTGACCAATCAGGATTTGTCGGCGCAGGTAAACCTGTCGCCATCACCCTGTTTGCGCCGCGTTCGCTTATTGGAGGAGCGCGGCGTGATCACCGGCTATGCCGCGCTGGTTGACCAGAAGGCCTATGGCTTCCCGCTCACCATCTTCGTCGGCATAAAGCTCGACGGCCATGGCAAGGCCAATGTTCGCCAGTTCGAAGAACGGGTCGCTTCGATTGATGCGATCCTCGATTGTTATCTCATGACCGGCGACATGGATTATCTGCTCCGTGTCGTAGCCGCCAATTTGGAAGGTTATGAACGCTTTGTCCGCGAGACGCTGCACATGATCCCTGGCGTTGCGTCGATCGATACCAGCTTTGCCTACGGCGTCGTCAAACAAAGCCGCGTCTACCCCATGCCGCAACGCGTCGACGGTGGCTAGAAGGCTAATCGCTCTTCCCATTTGCGCATGACCATGGCAGCATAGAATTATGGCGCGAAAAATCTTGGTCCTTTACGGCAGTTATCGGCGCGACCGGCAGGGCATTTCGCTTGCCCGCTGGCTGGTCGACGCCGTGAAAGCGCGCGGTGACGCGGCAGAGCTAATCGACGCGCAAGAAGTCGCCCTGCCCATGCTCGATCGCATGCACAAGGAATATGCCGAGGGAGAAGCTCCCCCTGCCATGGCCGCACTAGCCGCAAAAATCCGCGCCGCCGATGGCTTCATCTTTGTGACCGGCGAATATAATTGGGGCCCGCCGCCGGGTCTCAAGAATTTGACCGATCATTTCCTTGAGGAATGGTTCTGGCGTCCTGCCGCCATCGCTTGCTATTCGGCTGGTCCCTTTGCCGGCGTGCGCGCGATGATGGGCTGGCGTGCAACTTTGGGCGAGATGGGCCTGGCGGTCATTTCATCGATTCTGCCCGTTGGCCGTATCGGCGGAGCCTTTGATGCCGAAGGGCAACCAACCGGCGACGACGGACGGCGTCTTACTCGCGCCTTTCCAAAATTTGCCGACGATCTTGGATGGTGGATCGACGCTACCATGGCCCAACATGCGAAGGCTGCGCCTCCTTATTAGGTTAGGGTCAGAATTAGGATAAGGTCAGCCCTTATCCCGGCTTGCGGAACCGCATCATAAAGCGATCGGTTTTGCCGCGGATAGCCGGGTCAAATACATTCTTGCTATGGTCATCGTCGCGATTGGCAAGCGCATCGCTTTGGTCTTCCATCACAAATCCCGCTCGTTCCAGATCCGCCTTGACCGTCGCCGGATCGATGCGGTGCAGCTTCTCCACAAGTGCGCGCGTGTCGCCAGCTGGACCGACATGATCGACGACAATCACGCTCCCCCCTGGCTTTACCGCCGCGAACCAGTTGGCCATCAGCGCATCGACATCGCGTGTCGGATATTTATACTTCTCGCTGGTCCAATAAAGGTCGTGATAGACGAGATGGGTGAAGATCGTGTCGACGCTGTCGGGTGCAAATTGCATCGCGCCCGGTGCCACGATCATCGGCACAATATTGCGGTGTGCTTTGGTGATTTTTGTCCAGGTTTCGGCGTCGTGGAATCCCGGCGGGTTGACCGGCATCACCACGCCCTTGGGCCCGACGAGATCGGCGAGCATTTCGGTAAAATAGCCATCGCCCGCAACCAGATCGACGACCGTCGATCCCCGCTTGATATGCGAAAAGTTCAAAACCGTCGCCGGTTGGCGCGCCGCGTCAAGTTTGACATTGGCGTCCTGCCGCGTTGCGTCGGCGACCGCTGCGGCAATGCCGTCGTCTTGCGCCATTACTGGCATAGGCGAGAGCGACATCAGGCTGGCGCTGGCGCATAAGGCCAAAAGGTGGAATTTGTTCCGCACGGTCATTCTCCCCTTGAAGATCATGCACCCGAATCTAGCAGCCAAATCGGCTCTATAACATCGCTGTTGGTCGAAAAAAGACGCGCCTTAGTCGGCAGCGCATCATTGTTTTTCGAGCAATTCTCTCGGCACATAAATGTCGCGGATAGCAAGGCGCACCTCGACCAAAAAGCAGCCCAGCGACAGCATCATCATAAGCATGGCAAGAACAAAGGCTGCCGATACCGCCATGCCCAGCGAATAGCCGCCACCATATTGCAAGAACAACAGCGCCACGAGGAGGCACACCACGACGCCGCTTCCGACGGCAAAAAGCATCGACAGGTTGATAACGCTCATCCGCCGGTTGAGCGCGCGTAGCTCCGCCACCAGATGTTGATGTTCCAATCCATGCGTGTCGGCATGGCGCGTCATCAAGTCACGCGAACGATCTACAACGCGCGCCAGTCGCCCCGAATAAACGCCCAGCAAATTCCCCATCGCGACCAAAAGAAAGACTGGCGCGACCGATAATTGGATGGTTTGCGCGATGACCGGGCCTGCAGCACCCATCATGCTATCAGCCTTCGCTTCCTGCTGCTGCGGAGGGGGCGTTGACCCCGTGCATCGTCAAAAACTTGCGTATATTGCGCGCCGCCTGGCGGATGCGTTGTTCATTCTCGACCATCGCGATGCGGACATAGCCCTCACCATCCTCGCCATAACCTACGCCGGGTGCAACCGCGACTTTGGCGTGGGTCAGCAATTGCTTGGTAAATTCCAGGCTGCCCATTTCTGCCAGCGCAGGGGGCAAAGGAGCCCAGGCGAACATAGACGCCGGCGGGCTTGGTATGTCCCAACCCGCACGGCCGAAGCTTTCAACCATTACATCGCGGCGCTTTTGATACAGTTCGCGGTTCTTGGCGACAATATCCTGTGGCCCGTTGAGCGCGGCGCACGCCGCCGCCTGAATCGGCGTAAAGGCCCCATAGTCGAGATAGGATTTCACCCGTGTCATCGCGGCGATAAGCCGCTTGTTGCCGACAGCAAAGCCCATGCGCCAACCCGCCATCGAATATGTTTTGGACATCGATGTAAATTCGACCGCGACATCCTTGGCACCGGGCACCTGCAAAATCGAAGGCGTCGGTTTGCCGTCGTAATAAAGTTCTGAATAGGCCAGATCCGAAAGCACCCAGACCTTATTCTCTTTCGCCCAGGCAACCAGCCGTTCGTAAAAGCTAAGGTCGACCGCTTCGGCGGTCGGGTTCGAGGGATAGTTGACCACCAAAATCGACGGGCGCGGCACGGTGAACGCCATGGCGCGGTCAAGAGCGGTAAAATAGGCTTCGTCGGGTGTTGTGGGCACACTGCGGATTGTCGCACCGGCGATAATGAAGCCGAAGGTGTGGATCGGATAGCTGGGGTTCGGGGCCAGCACAACATCGCCGGGGCCGGTGATAGCGGTGGCCAGACTGGCTAGTCCTTCCTTGGACCCCATCGTCACCACAACTTCGCTTTCAGGGTCGAGGTCGACATTGAAGCGGCGACCATAATATTTGGCTTGCGCCTTGCGCAGGCCAGGAATCCCTTTTGACTGGGAATAGCCATGCGCGTTCGGCTTCATCGCCACTTCGCACAATTTGTCGATGACATGTTGCGGCGGCGGCAGGTCAGGGTTGCCCATCCCTAGGTCGATGATATCTTCGCCAGCGGCCCGGGCGGCCGCACGCATCGCATTGACTTCAGCGATGACATAGGGCGGCAGGCGCTTGATGCGATAAAATTCATCGTCGGACATGATGGACTAGAACAACTCCCTTCGTACGGTTCGCGCAGTCGGCGGTCGCCACCTGCATCACCTCTTGCTATAGGCAGTGCAATCGACACTGACTAGCGGGAAGCAAAAATGGACGGCGAGCAAAGCAAAGACAGTAGCAACGCGGACGACCAGCATCCTTTTATGCCGTCGCTCGACGATATGCAGCATTGGGTCGGCGTCATGGGCCGTGCCCAGCAGATGATGCTGGAATTTGCGTTGGGCCAGGCCAGCGACGACAAGAAGACGGACAGCACTGCCATGTTCGACCCCATGCGCTGGCTTGAATCGCCCATAACCAATGCCTGGCTGCAGCAATCGACCCAGATGTGGGAACAAGGTGTCGCTTTCTGGACATCTTTAGCCAGTCGCAGCCCGCCGATCGCGCCTGATGCATCCAAAGACCGTCGTTTTGCTGATCCCGACTGGGCTGAAAACCCCGTGTTCGCAATGATCCGCCAAACCTATGGCATGCTCTCTGACCAACTGCTGGCCACGACGCAAAAGATGGAGGGGCTCGACCCTGCCGCGCATGCCAAAATGGAGTTTGCGGCAAAGAGCATAGCCGACGCCCTGTCGCCAACCAATTTGGCGGTGACCAATCCCGAAGTTATCAAGCGCGCGATCGAAACGCGCGGCGAAAGCCTGCTCAAAGGGTTGCAGCATATGCTGACCGACCTGTCGCGGGGTCAATTGACCCATGTCGACACCGCGGCGTTTGAACTGGGACGCAATATTGCGGCGACCCCGGGAAAAGTGATTCACCAAACCGATCTGTATCAACTGATCCATTATGCGCCGACGACCAAGGATGTTCTTGAAGTGCCGCTCGTCATCTTTCCGCCGTGGATCAACCAATTCTATATTCTCGACCTCAATCCCAAGAAGAGTTTCGTCGCCTGGGCGGTCGAGCAGGGCCTCTCGGTGTTCATTGTGTCCTGGAAATCCGCCGATGCCGGAATGAAAGATATCATCTGGGACGATTATATCGCTGCGCAGATCGATGCGATCGACACGGTACGCAAATTGCTGAAGGTGCCCGCGGTTCACAGCATCGGCTATTGCGTTGCGGGCACAACGCTCGCCGCGACATTGGCGTTGCTCGCCGCGCGGGGAGAAGCCGACAAAGTCAAATCAGTCACTTTCTTCACCGCACAGGTTGATTTTGAACATGCGGGCGAGTTGAAGCTATTTATCGATGATAGCTATCTGGCGCTGCTCGAACAGCTATCGGCACCGGGGTATCTCGACGGGCGCTATATGGCCGCGACCTTCAACAGTCTGCGCGGGCGCGACCTCATTTGGAACTATGTCGTCAACAATTATCTTCTCGGCAACGACTATCCGCCCTTTGACCTTTTGTACTGGAATGGCGACACCACCAACTTGCCCGCCAAGTGGCACCGCCAATATCTGGTCGATCTCTACCGCGACAATCGTCTGGTTGTCCCGGGGAGCCTGACCGTTGACGGCACCCCCATTGACCTGCGCAAGATAACGACACCAGCCTATATTCAGGCCGGGCGCGAGGATCATATAGCCCCGGTGCAAAGCGTGTGGAGGTTGATGAATAACCTCAGCGGCCCCAAGACCTTCCTGCTCGCCGGGTCGGGGCATATCGCCGGAGTGGTCAATCCGCCCGCCGCGAATAAATATCAATATTGGACCGGCGACAATGCCGCCGACACCCTCGATAGCTTTATCGAGGGGGCAAAAGAGACCAAAGGCAGCTGGTGGCCGCACTGGATGGACTGGATTCGCGACCAAGATAGTGCAAAAATTGCTGCAAAGGGTGCACGCATCCCTGGAAAGGGCAGCAAAAAGCCGCTCGAAGACGCCCCTGGCTCTTATGTCAAACAACGGTAATAATTAGAGAATATCTATCGATCGCGGTTCGCGGCTATTTTTATTGTGCGCTGCACAAAAAAAATGCTTGAAATTGCTGCGATGCTCCTATATTGTGCACTGCAACATAAAGGAGTTGGCCCATGGCTACGAAAATTGAATCAACTGAGAAGGCTTATGAAGCCGCCACGCTGGACGCAACCGCAAAGCCGGTGACGACTTCGGTTGCACCTGCCGCCGCGCCTGTCGCGGCAAAAGCAACAGCCCCCGCAACGGCTGCCCCCGTCAAGACCAAAGCCGTCAAGGCGAAAGCCAAGCCGGCTGCAAAGAAGGTCGCTGTCCGCAAGGCAGCCGCGAAAAAGACCGTCGTGAAAAAGACGGCCGCCAAAAAAACTGTCAACAAGCCCACCGTAAAGGCCGCGACCAAGCCGGTTGCCGCCGCCGCCAAAGGATTGAAAACCATGAACGATACCGTCAAGAAATTCGCCGACGAAACCAAGACCCGCGTCGAGAACCTCAGCGCCGACTTCAATGCCCGCGCCAAGGAAGCTGTCGCCAAGTCGAGCAAGCTGGCTGAAGAAGCTGCCGAGTTCAACAAAGCAAACCTCGAAGCCATCGTCGAAGCCAGCAAGATCGCTGCCAAGAATGCTCAAGTTCTGGGCCAGGAAGGCGTGACCTTCGCTCGCAAGAGCTTTGAAGACACCACCGCAGCGTTCAAGGGCTACACCGCGGTCAAGTCGCCGACCGAATTCTTCAAGCTTTATGCCGAAAACAGCAAGAAGGCTTTTGACGCCGCTGTCGCGCAGACCTCGAAGACCAGCGAATTGTTCGTCAAGATGACGAACGAGAGCTTCGCTCCGATCTCGAACCGCGTGTCGGTCATCACTTCGAAGATGAAGGCTGCCTAAAGGCCCTTCACCTTCCCGTTGACGCAGCCCCCCCCCTCCCGGTCTGCGTCAGCGACCAACAAACACCGCTCGCCTCCTTCGGGAAGCGGGCGGTTTTTGCTTAGAGGCTACCGCCATCCTTGCGAAAGCCGCGATGACGAAAAGGCGGTTAATAGAACCCCCTCCCCCTTGCGCTTCACGCTAGCATTGCGATATTCCGAAAACATGATGACGCCCACCGCCTTTCCATATTTCGTCCGCGCCATGGCTGATCGTAAGGGTGATACCCCCGACGACCCCGGTGTCGGCATTGCGACGCGCACGCGATCGAAGGCGAAAAAGCCCTCGATGTACAAAGTGCTACTACTCAACGACGACTATACGCCGATGGAGTTTGTCGTGATGGTCCTGCAGCGCTTTTTCAACATGGACATTGAACAAGCAACGCAAGTGATGCTCCATGTCCATCAACAGGGCGTCGGCATCTGCGGCGTTTTCACCTATGAAGTTGCCGAGACCAAGGTCAATCAGGTGATGGATTCGGCGCGTCAGAACCAGCATCCACTGCAATGCACGCTTGAGAAGGCATGAACGGCGGCGCAGCCGTTATCATCGGAGCCGGTGACGCCACCGGGGGCGCGATTGCCCGCGCCTTTGCCGCCGAGGGGCTGACCGCTTGCGTCAACCGCCGACCACGCAATGTTGACGCCCTCGAATCACTGGCACAATCGATCCGCGATGACGGGAATCAGGCGCGCGCCTTCCCCGCCGACGCGCGCGATGAAGAGGCGATGATTGCCCTGTTCGAACAGGTTGAGGCCGAAATAGGCCCTATCGAAGTTGCCGTGTTCAACATCGGTGCCAATGTAAATTTTCCTATCACCGAAACCACCGTTCGCGTTTACACCAAAGTCTGGGAAATGGCTTGTCTCGGCGGCTTTCTGATGGGGCGCGAGGCGGCAAAGCATATGACCCCTCGCGGCCATGGCACCATCATTTTCACCGGCGCCACAGCGTCGCTGCGCGGCGGATCGGGCTATGCTGCTTTTTCGGGAGCTAAAGCCGCGTTGCGGATGCTCGCCCAGTCGATGGCGCGCGAATTGGGACCAAAGGGCATCCATGTTGCGCACAGCGTCATCGACGGTGCCATCGACACCGACTTCATCCGCCAGCGCCACCCCGATTTTGACAATGCCAAGGCAAAGGAGCTGATCCTTTCGCCGCAAGCAATTGCCGCCCAATATATCATGCTGCACAGGCAACCGCGCAGCGCCTGGACCCACGAACTCGACCTGCGCCCGTGGGGGGAAGCATGGTGAGCAAAACGCTCGAGCTCATCTATGACTGCGGCAGCCCCAACGCCTATTTGGCGATGAAGGCGTTGCCCGACCTGCTCGAACGCACAGGGGCGGTTTTGACGATTACTCCGTGCCTTCTTGGCGGTATCTTCAAAGCTACGGGTAACAAGGCACCCATGGTCCAGTTCGCCGATGTCCCCGCGAGAATGGCCTATGAGCAGTTAGAAATGCAGCGCTTTATTGCAGCGCACGGCCTGACCTCCTTTCGCTTCAACCCCTATTTTCCCATCAATACGCTGACGCTGATGCGCGGCGCCATTGTTGCCGGCGAAGAAGGCCGCTTGCCCGGCTATGTCGAGGCCATCAACCGCGCGATGTGGGAGGACGAACTCAAAATGGACGACGCCGATGTCGCCGTCTCCTATCTGTCTGCAAACGGGTTTGATGGCCGCGCGCTGTTTGCCCGGACACAAGAGCCCCAAATCAAAGCTGCGCTGGTCGCGAATACCGAAGCCGCGGTGGCGCGCGGCGCGTTCGGCATCCCGACCTTTTTTCTCGAGGAGCAGATATTTTTTGGCAAGGACAGGCTTGACCAAGTCGAGGCGGCGCTGGCCTGAGCCGGCACGCGGGCGCTGACCAATTTAGTCCCGGGGCGGCGCGGGACCGGTTGCCCCCGCCAGCTTGCGTCCCGCGACCAATATCCCCGCGACCACCAGCGCCAGCCCCGCCACATGAAACAAATATAATCGCTCGCCCAAAAAGACGATGGCCAGCCCCGCGCCCAACAGCGGCATAATATTCATATATTGGCCAGTGGCCGCCGATCCGATGAGCTCGACTCCGCGATTGAACGAGAGATAGGCGAGAAAGGACGGGAAAATAGAAACATAGCCAATAGCGAGCCATGTCCCGGTCGCCGGAACGATGAAGCGGCCCGACCAGAGCTCGGCGGCGTAGACGGGCGCAATCACACAAAGGCCGACCATGATCGAGGCCGCTAGAAAGCTGAGGGGGTGCACAGGTGGGCGGCGGCGCAGCAGCACCGCATAAATCGCCCAGAGAAAGACCGCGACCCCAATAATCGCGTCACCTGCGTTCAACTGCAAATGCAATAGCGCAACAAGATTTCCGCGCGCAATAATCGCCAGCACCCCCGCAAGCGATACAAGCATTCCGGCAATCTGGCGCGCATTGGTCCGGTCGCGCATCAGCAGCGCTCCAACCACCAAAATCAACGCTGGCTGCGCTGACTGGAGCAACATGGCATTGAGCGCCGTCGTCGTCTGCAGCCCAGTGTAGAGCAAGGTGTTAAACGCACCGATACCCAGCGCGCCGAGCATCAACAGACTATATTTATGCGCGCGCAACGCCGGCCAGTCGCGTTTTAGATGCGGCCAGGCCAGCGGGAGCAGGAACAACAACGCCAGGCTCCAGCGCCAGAACGACAGTGCGGCGGGCGGAACCAGATCGCGCGCGGCGCGCCCGACAATCGAATTGCCCGCCCAGAACAATGCGGTGAGGGTCAGCAACACATATGCTCGCGACCATAGCGCGGTCACAACCCGGCCCGACAGTTCCATGTCAGGTCAAGGCTTTCGAGCGCGGCAGTAGGGGCGGAGAAGCGTTAGTGGCAAGCATCACGGTGAAATCTAGCGCAAGCGGTGGTGCGCGAACAACCGATTTCGGGCCGGCGTTGTCTCAAGCCGCTCCCCATTTCGCACCGTTCCATCACTGGATTTCCGGCGCGCCGCTGCGCACGCGATCAATCCGCAGCAAATGCGGTTGACTATCGCGATCCGGCCACAGGATTGACGCCCCCTCAGCGAGTCCGATCAATCCGGCGCCTACCGGTGTCATCACCGAGATGCGGCCCTTTTCTATATCGGCATAGCTGGGGTAGACAAGTTGTACCGAGCGGCGAATTCCGCTGGTTTCATCGACAAAATCGACATGGCTGTTCATCGCCACGATATTGGCGGGCAGGTCCGCAGCCGCATAGAGCTGTGCCCGATCAATTTCATCGAGCAAGAGTCGCGATAGTTCGGGCTGCTTCGATGCTATGCGAACGGAAAGATCGGCGAGAATATCGGCTTCGCTGTCAATCAGATGGATGGCCGGGCGATCACTGGCGATGCCCGCGCTTATGCTGGTCATGATGTCATCCTTGAAAACCTGTGTGCAGGCGGTGCTAAAAGCTAGAACCCCGTCCTCATCGCGGGTGCGAGGAAGACGGGCTAAACCCGCGCAGCGAGTTGGCCTGCATGCATGCGATAGCGTTCAAAGATTGCATATGCTTTCACCCGGTCAATGTGGGCAGCGCTCAGGCACTTGTCAATTGGTGCGAAGGCCGGACCCGTCAGGACTCCTCCGCTTGCGCCTCTCCATTGTTCCGCTAAAGACACATTATGGATCAAATCGTTATTCGCGGCGGTCAGCGCCTTTCCGGTCGCATTCCCATCAGCGGCGCCAAAAATGCCGCCCTTACCTTGTTACCGTGTGCGCTGCTCACCGACGAGCCGTTGACGCTTCGCAATCTGCCGCGTCTCGCCGATGTCGACGGGTTCGGGCACCTGCTCAATCAGCTTGGCTGTTCGACCACGATCGAAGGGTCTCGTCCCGAAGATTTTGGCCGCGTTATGACTGCGCGGACGACCAACCTGACCTCGTCGGTCGCGCCCTATGACATTGTCCGCAAGATGCGCGCGTCGATATTGGTGCTGGGGCCATTGCTGGCACGCGCGGGCGAAGCGACAGTGTCGCTGCCCGGTGGCTGTGCCATTGGCAACCGGCCGATCGACCTGCATTTGAAAGCGCTCGAGGCGCTGGGCGCCGAGATCGAGCTGGCGTCAGGCTATGTCAAAGCGAGCGCGCCGGGGGGCCGGCTGACCGGCGGGAAGTACACCTTTCCGGTTGTGTCGGTTGGCGCGACCGAGAATGCGGTGATGGCTGCGGTGCTCGCCTCTGGCACCAGCATTCTCAACAATGCGGCGCGCGAACCCGAAATTGTCGACCTGTGCAATTGCCTCGCTGCGATGGGCGCACAGATTGACGGGATCGGCACCGAGACGCTGACGATCGAAGGAGTCGACCGCTTGCATGGCGCAACATATCGCGTCATGGCTGATCGGATCGAGGCGGGCAGCTATGCCTGCGCCGCCGTCATCACGCAGGGTGATGTCGAACTGGTCGGAGCCAAAGCGAGCGAAATGGAAGCGACCTTGTCGGCGCTGCGCGAAGCCGGTGCGACGGTCGAGGAAGTCAAGGGCGGCATCCGCGTCGCGATGAGCGGCCGCGCCGAGCCGGTAACGCTCTCGACCGCCCCTTACCCCGGGTTCGCTACCGATATGCAGGCGCAATTCATGGCGATGGCGACATTGGGCACAGGCGCTAGCCTCTTTACCGAAACCATTTTCGAGAACCGCTACATGCACGTTCCCGAACTAGCACGCATGGGGTGCGACATTCAGGTCAAGGGTCGCACAGCCGTGGTCCGCGGAGTCGATGCTCTGATCGGTGCGCCGGTCATGGCGACCGACCTGCGCGCATCGATGAGCCTGATCATCGCCGGGCTTGCCGCAGAGGGGCAAACCGAGGTCAACCGCGTCTATCACCTTGACCGCGGCTATGAGCGGCTGGAAGAAAAGCTGCAGGCTGTAGGCGCAGACATTGAACGTGTGAGTACGGGCTAGACCCCCTCGCTTCTCCCAAATGGGTCGTGCCGAGCGGTCGCGTAATGCGCCATCGCCATCGTCGTAAACTGCGCGTTGACGCGGATACAGCTAGGGAAGACGCTGGCGTCGGTAACCAGCACATTCGTCGTGCCATGCACACGGCAGTCGGTGTCGACGATGCCATTGGCGGGATCGACGCTCATCGCATTACCGCCGTGCGGGTGGCTGCTCGATAACGTCACATCATCGGCCTCGCGGATCGCATCGTGAAAGAAGGCATCAATATCCATATCCGGCCGCACCACTTGTCCCTTCGCCAGCGCGGGATAGCATTCCAGTGCGCCCGCCGCGAAATGGACCTTGGTCAGCGTCGCCATCGCGCGGCGTAAAACCGGCAGATCATCCTGAGTGTCGAGTTTAAATTTGAGCTTGCCATCAACCACCCGCCCGCGCCGGTCGGCAGGAAATAAAATGCCTGCCGACTGGACGCGCCCGAAATTCTGCATCCTTGCAGCATGTTCGCCGAACCAGCCTGGCATCAAAGTCGCCATCGCCATCGGCGGCTGGAAATGCGATTCGAGCAGAAAATCGGCGCAATCGACATAGGTCGCCATCTGATCCTCGTCCCACGCGTTGATCGGCGCGCCTTCGGGCATCAGCGCGACGACCGGCGATGCAATGTTGAGCGACACTTGATAACCGGTGCCCGATATCCCGCTGCGGTCGAGAAGCTTGCTCGACGCGATGGTCCCGCACGCGACGACGACCCCGACATTGGCGTGCACCACCATCTTGTCGCCGCCGGGCAGGATCAGCTTGACCCCCACAGCCTCGCGCTCGCCGTCGGGGGTGTCGCGCCAAATGATTTTGTCGGCCTTGGTCTCGGCCAAGATGCGCGCGCCATGGTCGCGACAGGCGTCGGGCAAATAAGTCTGCGCCATCCCTAGTCGCCGTCCATAGCCGCAACCGGTGTTGCAATAGCCGCAATAGGCGCAGGCCGTGGGCGTGCCCGGCGGACCGAAATTCTTGGAAAACCAGGCCGATATCGCGCGGCTGTCCTTAGGGTCGCTTGAGGTCGCGGCATAGTCGGCCCAGCCCCGCAACAGATGCGGCCCATTATGTCGTCCGCTGCGCGGTTCAATCGGCGCGATGCCGAGCCGCGCTGCAATGGCATCATAGCTGGCGCTGAATGCTGCCTTATCGACCGGCGCGCCGATGCTCGCCCATTTGTCGAATAAATCAGGCGCATCGGGGTGGGTCTTGCCTTCCTCGTTGACGCGCAGGCAGATGCCATTGTTGATCGTCGACGACCCGCCGACGCAACGCCCCTGAAAAACCACAAAATCATGGTCGGTCGAGGTCTGCAGCGCGCCATGTTTGTAAAGCTGTGCGATCATATCGAGTTCGTGAGGCGATATGCGCGGCGAGGGATAAAAAGGGCCGGCCTCGACTATCAAAATTTTATAGCCGCGGCTGGCCAGCTGAAAGGCCGCCACCGCCCCACCCGCTCCCGATCCCAGCACGATTACATCATAGCTTTGGTCCAGCGTTGCCGCGTCGATGACATGCGCGGGATCAATCTCACGCCCCGCCACCGCCTCAATTGCCATCTCCCCCGTCCCGCGCTGGCGAAATTTGGGGAGCGTGAACGCGATTTGCTGATGGACGACATTGTCGCGATTGGCGTCTTCGTCGCCGGGTTCCCAATGCCCGTAATAGCATGCGTAAATTATGCCGCGCACCCGCGCCAGATCCTGAAAAAAATCAAAATTGGTATTTTGCAGCCGATGGCGGATCGTCGCGGCACGCCCCGCAACATCATCATTGATAAAGAAGGGTCCGCCCAGCACCACTTCGCTGGCCGTCAGCGACAGGCGAATCTCGTCGAGCTTGGTGCCACCGATTTTGGCAAAAAGATCGGTCACATTGGCAACAAGCTGATCGGCCGAAATCACCATCTCGGCGCCATAAAACAGCGCCTCGGCATAAGCCTTCAAAAACCGCAGCTGGCCAAAATTGAACGGTACAACCATCGCCCTGCCCCCTATTGATCGATTCCCCCTGCGCCCAAGATTGCACAGCATCACCCCTAAACGGACCAAATCTATGTGCGCCCGCCTCGCCCGATTTATATTCAAAGGCCGCGCTAGGTCGCTCTTTATATATTGTCCCGCGCGATTCCTCGAACCATCATTACAGGAAAAGGCCTTCCGTGACCCGGCATAGCATCGCAACGGCTAGTCGGGCGAGAAAATGCGCAAGAGTGTCCGGGGCGCGGCTGACGAGAATTGGTGACTTCGAAGGGGCCGCGGTAGCCGGTCAAAACGGATTGATGGCCTCGCGTTGCTATTTTTTTTCTTGGACAGCGCTCGCCCTTGTCAAAGGTCCGGCTCGCCCTTATCCCGCACGCATGTAGCCTCGGACACGTTGACCGACGGGCGCCCCCACCAAAGATTGCTTCAGCTGAGTCCTGTTACAGCCACCCCCTACGTCGAACAGCTCAGCATCGGGATGGGGCGCCGTACGCTTGCCATAAGCCTGGCTGTTCTCATCACGGCGCTCCTTCTGTTCATGCTGCTCTCCTTTGGCTTCAAAAAGGAAGCTGAGAAAAGCGAGGAGCGCGTGAGTACGGTGAGCCTAAAGGCAACAGAAATTGCCGAGGAAGCGCCCAAACCAAACCCTCCTGAGCGCACCGAAAAGCGTCCCGTACCGCAGCGGCCAACCCCCGAGAAAATAACGCCGCCAGAGCCGCTTCCCCCAAAACCCGCACCGATTATACCGATGCCAAATGTGCCACTCGCTGTGCCTGCGCCTCCGCAAACTGCTCCTCCGCCAGCGGCCGCGCCGGTTTATGGCCCGCCTGACAAGCGCGGCGCCTCTTCCTCGCGCGATACACAGCAGGTGGGCACGGCCCCGAATGGCGAGCCGCTCTATGCAGCGGCCTGGTACCGCGAGCCAAGCCCTGACGAATTGAGCGGCTATTTATCGACCGCCACTGGGCCGGGGTGGGGACTGATCGCTTGCCGCACAGCGCCGGATTTTCGTGTCGAGGATTGCGTCGGAATCGACGAGTATCCGTTCGGATCGCAAATCAATCGCGCGGTGCTCGCCGCAGCGTGGCAGTTCAGGGTGCGGCCTCCACGCGTCGGTGGGCGCTCGCTAGTGGGCAGTTGGGTCAGGATCAGAATCGACTACAGTATTAAGCGGCGCTAAAGTCAGGCAATATTGGTCCTGTTGGCGCCGGCGCCAAACGGCCGCTTTTACACCGCGACACCATAGGGTGAAATGCCGTTTGGACCAAAAAAGCCGGGCCTTGCCGGCCTCATTGCGCGCGATCTTATGTGGAAGGCGGCCGTGCGGTCGATTTCATACTCCGCCAGCCAAATAGCGGCCGACGGCGTGTAAAGTGCCCAGCCCCAGCACTAGCCTGCCGGCGGTGATCGAGGCGAGCAACAGCAAGATAAACATCCACAAGCCCAAAATGCCGCTGGTCATCCGCCAGTTCTTGGGCGGCAAGCCCTGGATAAGGAACATGACAATACCCGCAACATTCACGCACACCAGATTGACCGCAAAGAGGAAGAGCGCGTTTCCGGCAACTATGGGCTTTCCTATCCCCAGATATATACCCGTTGCGGCCAGTGGCGGGACAAGAGCGACCGCGATCATGACCCCCACCAGCGTCAGCGATGCGCCGCGGCTGAACGACAAAACGCCGGCGGCGCCGCAAGCAAGCGCTAACGCAATATCGGCAGGTTGAACGATAGTGCGATTTTTGAGCTCGGGCACCATTGGATCGATGGTGACAAAATAGCCGACGAGTATCCCTGCCAGAATGGCGAAGAAGGAACCGACCAACAGCGTTGTCGCGGCCTTTCGTCCCAGGGCGGCATTGCCGACCGTCGCCGCCAAGGCCACGCCCATCGTCGGTCCCAATAAAGGCGCGATGATCATAGCACCAATAACGACCGCGGTTTGCCCACTACGCATACCCAGCCCTGCGATCATCGCGGATAGGATCACGGTCAGCAAAAAGCTGGGCGTAACATGGAGGCTTTCTTCAATATCGTCATAAAGCTCGTCGGTGCTTATTCGATCGCGGCTGAAAAAGCGTTCAACGGCAGTCGCCGGCCGCAAGCTTTCGTGCGCAGGCAGCTCGGTTGCTGCTGTTTCCTCGACCGGCGGCAAGACCGCTTCGAGATTTGACACATAAGCGGTGAATGTCGGCAAGGTGCCGAACGCCGAATCCAGCTCGCCAAGCAGGCGTTCGGCATAGCGTTGCTGGACAATGCAGCTATATTTTTCTTGCCCACCCGGAACGGTTTCACGCCAATAGCGGCGGCAATGGCGCGCCAATATAGTTTCGAGCTGTCCGATTTCGCTTTCGGGCAAAAAGATTTCGATTAAGCGTGCCGCCATGAAAGATCATTCCCTGACTTTGTTCTGGTCTTTGATTTTACGTCGTTGAGTTCATTTAAGGCGAACGGTCACACGAGGCTGTAAAAGTTCGCGATGCCAAGCGCGATGTGCGTTGGTGGCAAGCTTCGCAGCGTCAGCCGACGATCCATTCCCGCCGCTCATGCTGCACTGCCTGCTGCGCGTCATCGCCTCCCCCTCGTGCAAAGATCAACTGGCTTTTTTCGCCTGCCGGAATTTGTGTAACAGCGGTTCGGTGTAACCGCTTGGCTGGGTGACGCCTTCGAAGATAAGCGCCCGCGCCGCGCGAAAGGCGATGCCATCAGGGGTCAGCCTCTCGTATAGGGGATCGCCTGCATTTTGCGCGTCGACCTTCATCGCCATCCGCGCCAGTGCAGCGTCAACTTGGCTCGCGCTGCACACACCGTGCAGCAACCAGTTGGCCAGCGCCTGGCTCGCAATGCGCAGCGTCGCGCGGTCCTCCATCAGGCCGACATCGTCGATATCGGGCACTTTAGAGCAACCGACGCCCTGATCGATCCAGCGCACGACATAGCCCAAAATGCCCTGGCAATTATTGTCGAGTTCGCGCGTGATTTCGGCCTCGCTCCAGTTGCGACCTACCGCCACCGGTATCCGCAGCAACCGGTCGAGCGGTGGGACCGCTTCGCCTGCAATCTCGCGCTGACGAGCAAACACATCGACCGCATGATAGTGCATCGCGTGAAGCGTCGCCGCCGTCGGCGACGGCACCCATGCGGTGTTCGCGCCGCTTTTTGGATGGCCGATCTTGGCCTCGATCATCGCGTGCATCAGATCGGGCATTGCCCACATACCCTTGCCGATCTGCGCCTTGCCCGACAACCCGCACGCCAGCCCGATGCGAACATTGCGGTCCTCGTAGCTGACGATCCAGTCGCTCGCCTTCATCTCGCCCTTGGGGATCATCGGTCCCGCACGCATCGAGGTGTGAATCTCGTCGCCTGTGCGATCAAGAAAACCGGTGTTAATGAACACGATGCGGTCTTTGACTGCTTGAATGCATGCAGCAAGGTTCGCAGACGTTCGCCGCTCCTCGTCCATTACGCCCACTTTGACTGTGTGACGCGGCAGGCCAAGCATATCCTCGACTGCATTAAACAGGCGGTCGGTGAAGGCACATTCTTCTGGCCCATGCTGCTTGGGCTTGACGATATAGATGCTGCCGGCCCGGCTGTTACGCAGCTTGCCCAGTCGCTTCACATCGTGCAGCGCGCACAGGCTGGTGAACACCGCATCGCAAATCCCTTCGGGGGCTTCGCCACCATCGGCGAGCCGCACCATCGGCGTCGTCATCAAATGGCCGACATTGCGCACGAACAGGACGCTGCGGCCGTGGAGAGCAAAGCCATTGCCGTCGGGCGCGGTCCATTCGCGGTCGGGCGCCATAGCGCGCGCTACCGTCTTGCCGCCCTTGGTAAAGCTTTCGGTCAAATCGCCGCGCATCAGGCCCAGCCAGTTGGTATAGCCGAGCACCTTGTCTTCGCCATCGACCGCGGCGACACTATCTTCCAGATCGATGATCGTGGTCAGCGCCGCCTCGAGGACCACATCTGCGATACCCGCGGGATCGGTCTTGCCAATCGCGCTGTCGGGATCGATTACCAGTTCAATGTGCAGACCA
Source organism: uncultured Alphaproteobacteria bacterium (assembly GCA_963844225.1). Taxonomy (GTDB): domain Bacteria; phylum Pseudomonadota; class Alphaproteobacteria; order Sphingomonadales; family Sphingomonadaceae; genus Sphingopyxis. Next base: position 186,313 of record CAWJNG010000002.1, read on the forward strand.
TTGTGGCGCAGCAAAATGCCACCGGGCTTGCTGCCCGCCCATTGCGACGGGTCGGCCAGCGTCACCTGCCCGCCCTGCCAGTCGGCCCAAGAGCCCGACGCCAGCGGCACCGCCTCGTCCAGAAAAGCTTTGGACCGCGCGATCACCGCCGCGCCGCGTGTCGCATCATAGCCACCGGGCTTTGCCGGCGGCGCATCGAGGGCATCGGTACCATAAAAGGCATCATAGAGGCTGCCCCAACGCGCATTGGCAGCATTGAGCGCGAAGCGCGCGTTCAAGGCAGGCACCACCAGTTGCGGTCCTGCCATCGTCGCGATTTCGGGGTCAACATTCTGTGTACCGACGGCAAAGGCTGGTTCGGGGACCAGATAACCAATGCCGCGCAAAAATTCCTCATAGGCTGCCGCGTCATGTCCCTGCCCCGCGCGCGCTACATGCCAGGCGTCAATCTGTCGCTGCAAATCCTCCCGCTTCGCCAGCAATGCGGCATTTTCAGGCGAAAATTTGTTCAGCAACGCGGCAAAATCGGCCCAAAAGCGGTCTGGCTCCAGTCCGGTGCCAGGTAAAGCCAGCCGGTCGACAAAGTCCACCAGCCGCGCGTCGATCGCCAATCCGTTGCGATTCAGAAATTCAGTCATGAAACACCCTTTGGTTCAGCGCATAACGCCTGTGTGAATCCGGGGAGGAAGGGTGGCCGCCCTATGGCGCTATTGTTACGAATTGGCAATGGGGTGGCAGGGCGAACGGTTCCGGCATCATTTGTCGAACGCGCTTATCGGATTGGCGTAAGACCAAGGTCAACAGCTGCTTTGGCGGTTTGGCGCCTTGCCAATTACGAACAGGACCCCTTAAAGGCATCATGCCCGCCGTAAGCCCCGAGATCGCGCTTCTTGCCTTAGGCATTCTGCTGCTCACAACAGTTTTTGCCGGCACCCTGTCAAGCCGGTTTGGCCTGCCGGCGCTGATCGGTTTTCTGGGTCTGGGGATGCTTGCGGGTATCGATGGTCCCGGCGGCATCGCCTTCGACAATTATCTATTGACCCAAGGGGTCGGGATCGCGTGCCTGATCTTCATTTTGTTTTCTGGTGGGATGGACACCGACTGGCGGGATGTTCGCCGCGTGGCGGGGCCGGCATTGCTGCTCGCGACGGTCGGCGTTTTGATCAGCGCCGGGATTACGGCGGTGGCCGCGGTCATGATCCTCGGGTTCGATCCCTTTCAGGCATTTCTGCTGGGCGCGGTGGTTGCCTCCACCGATGCTGCTGCCGTCTTTGCGATTCTAAGGTCTACCGGACTGGATCTTCATGGGGACGTGTCAGCGCTGATCGAAGTCGAGTCTGGTTCCAACGACCCGATGGCTATCTTTTTGGTGGGCGCCGCATTGTTGTTCATCGCGGCGCCCGATTCGTCACCGCTGGCGCTCGGCGCCGAATTCATTGTGCAGATGATGATGGGAAGCGGAATTGGTTTTGCCGCAGGCTATCTGTTGCCCGAAATTCTCAAGCATATGAAATATCAGCACGGCGGCCTTGCCTTCGTCATCTCGATTTCAGCCGCATTGATCGCTTATGGGCTTGCCGAAGTTCTGGGCGGTAACGGATTTCTCGCGGCATATGTGGCGGGCATGGTGTCGGGCAATCGCTTCTATACGGCAAAGAAAATCGTCTCGACTTTCCAGGACGGCATGGCGTGGCTCGCGCAGGTCGTGATGTTTTTAACGCTCGGCTTGCTGGTGTCGCCCTCCAATCTCGCCGATGTGATCGTGCCGGGACTGGCAGTCACATTCACTCTGATGCTCGTTGCCCGACCGCTGAGCGTCTTTATCTGCCTCGCGCCGTTCCGCCAATTCGACTGGCGAGCGAAGCTTTTCGTCTCGTGGGGCGGCCTACGCGGCGCGGTTCCGATTGTGCTGGCGACGTTTCCGATGGTGGCGGGAGTTCAGGGCGCCTTTGTAATCTTCAATATCGTGTTTTTCGTGGTTCTTGTTTCGAGCCTGATCCAAGGTCCAACGATGAATTGGATGGCGAAGCGGCTCAATATCGCGGCAGAGGAATCGCGCGATTTGACAGCCGACATGACATCGCGCCCTTAGGCATGACCGGGCACCTGCAGCCAAGCGAGAGCGGCTTTTCCTGCCCCCGGGCCGCTCACAATTGCCGCCTCATAGATATTTTTCCAAGATTTTTGGTATAGTTTTCAGCTTTCTAGCGCCAGGATTGCGGTAATTTTTACAAGCCCTATATCAAGCAAATGATAAAGCGATGGCTCGAACATATCGTCCGATGGACCATAGCTATTCTCCTGATTGCTGGGAGTCCGGTCCATGCCTCCGATCTAGCGCCGCGTCATGATGCCGATTGTCGAAACGTCAGCCAGCTTGCAACCCCCGACACGGCCGTTCTTATGTCCCCGCGCCTCGTGTTGCGGATCGTCTTCAAGCCTCTAGGGGACCCAGTTCCGCCGCCCACCATCTTGTTGCGATGGACTGCGAATAGTCTTTTCGAGCCGGTTGTAACCGGGCGTGAAAGGATGCGGCATTTCGTACCCCTTACCCCCGTCCCGCCCAACACGCTGCCGCCGCCGCAAGGGCCACCGCTCGCCTGAGTTTCACCACTCGACCGTCGCGTCGAGGGCTTCGTTCTGTGAAAACTTAGGAATATGACATGATCAACGATCAAGAATGCGCGAGCGCGCAGTCCCTAAGGCGCGCCGAAATCGAGCGCCTCCTTAAAAAATACCCCGACATAAATCATGACGAACAGACCATAGTTGTTCGCTGGTTCAAGCGCGAAGCGACAGCGCTGGACGTGGCGATGTTGTCCGGCATCGACGATCTGAAGCCTGGCTATAGTGCATTTCGCAAAGACCATCTCGACCGCGTAAGCGCCACTAGTCTCTTGCTCTTGTCAACGGCGCTGATGCTTGGACTTGGCGGACTGGTTTGGGTCTATTGGTGACAAAAGCAGCCGCTCTCTTTTAGCGAGAGAGCGGCTCTCGCCTGCCCCACCTCGACGCTGAATTGCGATTGCAGCGGCATACACCAGCATAGGCGCGCTTGGATGCGCATCGTTCCCCGTCAATCGGCAAGCGTCAGAATTTGAGCTTGACGGCCAGCATAGCCCCATTACCCCGGCGGCAGCCATCGGCGCTAAATATGGCGGCCTCTTGCGGCGACAAACGCTGGTGATAGGCGTCCAATGTCAGTGAAAGCCGGTCCGGCCGTTCATCACCATTTTGATCGGCGAATGGAAAAAATGATGCAGTGAGATGTACGCCACCCGCTTCGAGGGGCGAACCTGCAGCGCGGGCGGCTTGCCGCTCCCAAGGTGATGCCGCCGTTGAAATGCGGTTGCTGCGCACCGCGGCGGCAAGGCCAAAGCTTTGATCGTGCTGCCAGCTAATCATTGCGCCCAATGATTGCGACGAATAGCGGTGCGCCATCTGCGGGGTAAATGCAGATCGCTGCCGCCCGATGCCCGATTCAAATCCTAACCCGACAACGTCACGCTTTCCAACCGCCACATCATATTTCAGCGTCCCACCCCAAAAGGCAGACCTGTCATAACCAGCGATCAGGTTGGCGTCATGCTCCTGCGTCGAGGACGATCTGATCCGATACCCGATAAGGCTGAGCGCGCTGTTACCCCAGTCCGAGCGAATGCTGTGCATCTTCTCTGTCCCCGACGGACCAACTGCGGTTGCGTGACTGACGGTAAGAAAATCGGATGGTGAGAGCGCGTGGTCAGAAGGCAATGCATGCAATAGCAATTCGTCCGCAAGCAAGGATGGCGGCCGGCAATCGGACGCCGTCGACGCAGCTGTGACCGCAATCGAACGGGGCTGTGTTGCAGTCGACAAGTCTCGCGTCGAACCGCCGCATTGGGCCCAAAGCGGCGTCGGCGCCAAAACTAGCAAAAAGAAGATCGCACCCGGTATCGGGCGCCTTGTCGAACGGGACTTTCTGATCATCACAGCCTCCCCTGTCGTATCGGCCGATGCGCGGCCTCAATCCAATCACGTCACCGCGCGCAAGAATCCGCATCGAAGGAAGACCAGAGGATCCTGGTGCGGATTTGCCGTTCCAGCAGCGTCTCTTTGACAATGGCCCACAATGCGGGCCGCCAATCTTGAGGTGAGACGATGAAGCGATCGACGTATCGCAGCCTGATCGGGCTGGCCGCTGCCTCGTTGGCCGTTGCGGGATCAAACAACGCAGTAGCGGAACAATCGCCGGCGCAACTTTCGGTCATGACCTACAATGTTCACGGCCTTCCATGGCCGCTTGCGACGGGACGCGACGCCGCGTTCGAGTCCATGATTACCCAGCTGCAGACGTTGCGCAGCGAGGGCCGCCAGCCGCATGTCGTGGTACTGCAAGAAGCATTCACGTCCGATGCCAAAGAAATCGGGAAGCGCAGCGGCTATCGCTATGTCGCCAATGGTCCTTCGGCTAGCGATCGCAGTCCGATGATTGCGACGACACGCGATCGTCAATTTGCCGACCGTGCAAGTTTTCTGCGCGGTGAAAAATCAGGCAAGATTCTGGACAGCGGCCTGCAGATATTGTCCGATTACCCTATCATGGCGGTCCGAACTCGCCCCTTTCCTGGCTTCGCCTGTGCTGGTTATGATTGCCTCGCCAACAAGGGTATTTTGATGGCGCTCATTGATGTTCCGCGTTCGTCGACACCCGTCGTCATTTCGACCGCCCACTTCAATTCACGGCATGCCTCGGGGGTCTCCAATGAGCGATCCGATTATGCCTACCGGCGCCAGTGGGACGCGGCGCGCCAATTTTTTGCTACGAGCAAATGGCACGCATTCCCGATTGTTTTTGCTGGCGACTTTAATGTCGGAAAGTCAGCCCGCCGCCAAACGACGTTCAACGCCATGGAGGCGGGTCTGTGGATAGGCGGCCGTCGTGGCCCGGTTCGCGACGCCTTACACATTTGCCGTCTATCGGCGTGCAAATTTCCGGTATCGGCCGAGGAAGCGCTGACCCGTGGCAAAGACTGGCAATTGTTCGCGTCGACCAGTCAAGGCGGTCTGGCGGCAGCAAGGATTCAAGTCCCCTTCGGGCGCGCGGCTAACGGTTCCATGCTCTCTGACCATATCGGATATTCGACGACCTATCGCTTGAGCGCCGATAGTCCGGTTCAGTTGGCCCAGATGGCAAGTGGAGCTAGCTATAGAATGCGCTCGAATTAGTCTTGGCATTCCCAGATTAGCCATCAGTCGTGCCCACGCGCGGAACCCGAGCAGAAATTCTCGTACGAAATTGTAGCGGGGATGCGACGAATCGCGAAGCATTGATCGAAGTGCAGCTGGCAAAGCCCTCTCGCCAAACACCCTGCGCCGCCCCTATAGACACCGCATGATCCCCCGCACCCTCATTGATAGCGCGCGCATTCCTGGCGGCGATGAATTGCGGCTGTTTCGGCGCGGCGATGATTTCATCATCGCGCTCGATCGCAATGAGCTGATGAGCAGTCGCATGAGTGGGTCCGAAGAGGCGCTGGCCATAATGACGTGCGACCGGATAAGCGCTGCCGCGCCGCATCTTTTGATCGGCGGCTATGGCATGGGGTTCACCCTGCGCGCCGCGCTCGCCAAGCTGGGAGCCGACGCCTGCGTCACCGTCGCCGAGCTCGTTCCCGAAATCCTCGACTGGGCGCGCGGGCCGATGGCACAGGTGGCCGCCGGTTGCCTCGACGATCCGCGAGTCGATCTGGTCCTGGCTGACGTCACCGACGTAATCGGCGGCGCGAGGCGGCGCTATGACGCGATACTTCTCGATGTCGATAATGGCCCCGATGGGCTGGTGCGTCCCGAGAATGACCGGATTTATTCGAGCGCGGGGCTCGCCCAAGCCAAAACGGCGCTTCGCCCCGGGGGTGTGTTGGCAATCTGGTCCGCCGCGCCCGACGCCCCTTTTGTCCGGCGGCTGACCGGAGCCGGATTTTCCGTTGACGAAATCGCGGTGCGCGCGCGCAGCAACGGCAAGGGGCCGCGGCATATCATCTGGTTTGCGCGTCACACCTAAACGCTTCACTTCTATCAGGAGGGGGGTCGCCAAGCCCCCTCGTCACTGGCTATACGCAACAAGATGACAAGCCCCACAGCAGATGAAACCAAAACTCTCGACCGCGCTGCGGCTGCGCCAATGCTGGCGCAGGTTGAACTATGGGCAGCAACCAACAGCGGGACCAGCAATCTTGCGGGGCTGAAGCATGTTGCGGGGCAACTCGCTGATGCCTTCGCCGCGCTTCCTGGTGACATGCGCCTTGTCGCACCCGATCCAGTCGAGAGTGTCGATTCTGCCGGCCAAGTCCGGACTATCGAGCGCGGCGAGCATCTGCACCTGCGCGTACGCCCCGATGCGCCTGTCCAACTATTGCTGACCGGCCATATGGATACGGTATTCGCGATCGATCATCCGTTTCAGACGTTGCAGTGGCTTGAAGCTGGTGTGCTCAACGGTCCCGGCACCGCCGATATGAAGGGCGGCCTTTCGGTCATATTGGCCGCGCTGAGCGCGGTGGAGGCGTCGCCGCTCGCTTCGCGCGTTGGCTATGACGTGATGATCAACAGCGACGAGGAAACAGGCAGCCATGCCTCGGCGGCGCTAATCGCTAAACTAGCCAAAGGCAAAACAGCCGGGCTGACCTATGAACCCGCGCTTCCCGACGGTACATTGGCGGGCGCACGGCCGGGAAGTGGTAATTTTTCGATCACGATCCACGGGCGCAGTGCCCATGCCGGACGCAACCCCGAAGAGGGGCGCAACGCGCTTGTTGCCGCCGCGGATCTAGCGTTGCGGCTCAATGCGCTCAAATCCCTCGAATTAAAGGTTAACCCTGCCCGCATCGATGGCGGTGGCCCGAACAATGTCGTCCCCGACAGCGCCATATTGCGCGTCAATATGCGTCCATCGAGCCCTGCAGCGATGGACGCCGCGCTCGACGCACTTCGCGGCACCTTGGCCATTGTCGAACGCGAACATGACGTTCATTGTCACCTCCACGGCGGTTTCAACCGGCCGCCCAAACCGCTCGATGGTCAAGCTGTCAAATTGTTCGAACTGGTGCGCGATTGCGGCGCGGCGCTTGGCCTTCCGCCGATCAGCTGGAATGCCACGGGCGGCGTGTGCGATGGCAACAACATCGCCGCCTGCGGCATTGCCGTAGTTGACACCATGGGGCCTCGCGGCGGCGCGATTCATTCTCAGGACGAGTTTTTGATTGTCGACAGCCTGGCCGAGCGCGCCCAACTGTCGGCACTGACGATTTTGCGACTGGCGGAACGGGGGACTTTGTGAGCTATGTAATCCGCGCGGTAAAACCGAGCGACCTGCAATCCATCTATGAGATGGCGAAACTGACCGGCGGCGGCTTTACCAACCTGCCGCCCGACAAAAAGGCGCTGCGGTCTAAACTGGAGCGCGCCGAGGCAAGCTTTGCCAGCACTGCTGAAGAACCTGCCGACGAGCTTTACCTGCTGGTCCTCGAAGATACCGATAGCGGCGAAGTGCGTGGGACGTGCCAGATTTTCGGGCAGGTTGGCCAACGCTGGCCCTTCTACTCCTATCGCATCGGCACCGACAGCAAGCATAGCGAGCAACTGAACCGTACCTTTCATGCGCAAATCCTGATGCTCAGCAACGACCTCAACGGGGCTAGCGAAGTCGGCGGATTGTTCCTTCATCCGGCGGCGCGCGCGGGCGGGCTCGGCATGTTGCTGGCGCGATCGCGCTATTTGTTCATTACCCGCCACCGCGCGCGATTTGCCGACCGCATCCTCGCCGAATTGCGCGGAGTGATCGACGAAGCGGGCGGATCACCCTTCTGGGATGGCGTGGCGGGAAAATTCTTTGGCATGAGCTTTCAGGAAGCCGACCAGTTCAACGCCGTGCATGGCAACCAGTTTATCGCTGACCTGATGCCCAAACATCCCGTCTATATCGCGATGCTACCCGACACATCGCGCAGCGTCATCGGCGTTCCGCATCCCAGCGGCCGCGCCGCGATGCGGATGCTCGAGAATGAGGGCTTTGCGTACGAAAACTATGTCGACATTTTTGACGGCGGACCCACGATGACCGCGCGCACCGATGCCGTCGCCAGCATCGCCAATTCCCGTACGGGCATCATCACGGCTCTCAATGGCGGGAACGAGAGCGCGTTGATCGCAACCGGTCGGCTCGCCGATTTCCGTTGCTGCTATGGAAAGGTTGACGCGGGCGATAATGACGACCTCCATGTCGAGGCCCACGCCGCCGGATTGCTGGGCGTCGGAAAGGGCGATGACGTGAGCTGGATCGCGCGATGACCCGGCTTGTCGAGATTAATTTCGACGGGATCATCGGCCCGACGCATAATTATGCGGGGCTTAGCCCGGGCAATATCGCCTCGGCCAACAATGCCGGTGATGTCTCGCAGCCGCGCGCCGCCGCCTTGCAAGGCGTCGACAAGATGCGCGCCAATCTGGCTCTTGGTCTGCCGCAGGGCTTTTTCATGCCGCTCGAACGGCCGAACGAGACTTGGCTGCAGCAATTGGCGACCGATCTCGCACTTGCCGAACCGCATATCCGTGCGCAGTCTTTTTCTGCATCGGCAATGTGGGCCGCCAATGCAGCAACCGTATCGCCTGCCCCCGACACCAGCGACAAAAGATGCCATCTGACGGTCGCCAATCTGATGACCATGCCGCATCGCAGCCATGAATGGCCCGGAACGCTGGCGCAGTTGAAACTCGCCTTTGCCGACCCTGCCTTTGCGGTTCATGGCCCTGTTCCCGCGCCTTTTGGCGATGAGGGTGCCGCCAATCATATGCGGCTGTGCCCGGGGCACGGATCATCGGGGATCGAGATTTTTGTTTATGGCGTCAGCGGCGGACGCTTTCCGGCGCGGCAAAATCTCGAGGCATCAAAGACGGTTGCGCGTTCGCATGGCCTAGACCCTGGACGCACTTTATTTGTGCAACAGGCAGATGCCGCGATTTCGGGCGGTGCCTTCCACAATGACGTCGTTGCGGTTGCTAATGAAAATGTGCTGTTCACGCATGAAACGGCGTTTCAGGATCGTGAGGGCGCGCATGCGGCCATTCGTGCCGCCATGCCCGAGGTGGAGATCGTCGAGGTCCCGGTAAGTGCGGTCAGTCTCGGCGATGCCATTTCCTCCTATGTGTTCAACGCCCAGCTTGTCTCGCTTCCCGATGGCAGCGGCATGGGCCTCGTTTTGCCGACCGAAGCACGCGACACCCCCTCCGTCTGGAAGTGGCTCGAGGCGCATGTCGCCGGCAATGGACCGATCCGTAAACTTATCCCGGTCGATGTCCGTCAGTCGATGGCCAATGGCGGCGGTCCTGCCTGTCTGCGCCTGCGTGTCGTTGCCGATCCTGCAACGGTTGATTCGCGTTTTTTGGCGAATGCGGACTCGCTCGACCGCCTGACCGAGGTGATAGACGCGCATTGGCCCGAGCAGATTGCACCATCGGACCTTAATTCTGCTGCGCTTGCACGCGATGCCAAGGCGGCGCGTGCGACGCTGCTTGCCAAAATGGGACTCACCGCCCTTCTATAAACTTTCCCTGGCTGTCGGATTAACTTACAGTTTACCATATGCTGCCGCGTTGATACGCGCATTTGCGCCATTGGCACGGCTCTTGCGGGGATATGGATATGTGGAAGAAGATCGGTCGACTGTTCATTATCAAGACGCGCCTCGAAGCCTGTTTGATCATTTATGCATTGGGTGTCGGGGCCATGGAGCGCGGCATGGTTTATCTGGATCATTATCCCGGTTTCGGCGGCAAAATGCTGCTGGTGGCATGCAGCGGATCGGTGTTTCTCGCCGGTGCAAAGATTTTCGACTGTTTGCGCTATGAGAAGGCGGAGGCGAAAACCAAAGCCGAGGCGGGTACCGTCTGAACCGCTTCCGGCCTTTCACCTGACGGCAAAAGCTGCCAAGCACATATTCATGAGCAGGATTAGCGGTAACCCCGATATCAGTATGGAATGCGTGTACGGCTTTGCGCTGCGCGTCGCGCGTTGGCGCGCCAGCAGCAAAAATGGCACGCCGCTCCTGTTCCTCAATGGTGTCGGCGCCGACATAGCCGCCGCTGCGCCGCTGTTGACGCAAATTCACGGGCGCGAAGTCTGGACGCTCGATATGCCGGGAGTGGGCGGATCGTCCGATGCCTTGCTTCCCTATACCGCGCCGACGATGGCAGCGGTGGTCATGGAAATCGCCGATCATTTCGGTCATTCCTTGCTCGACATCGCCGGATTCAGCTGGGGCGGCGCGCTCGCACAACAGATTGCGGTGCAATTTTCGCAGCGTATCCGCCATATGGTTCTGATGGCGACAAGCCCCGTGGTTGCAGCACCCGGAATTGGTTGGGGTGCATTGCTCGATGCAGACATGCGTACGAGCGGTCTCAAGCTGCCGACCGCTACCCCGCTGGGCCTGACGTATCAAACGACGGCCATGGCGGGATGGACCAGCGTCGGGCTGCTGCCCAGTTTGCAGGAGTTGCCGACGCTGATCCTGATGGGGGAACATGACGGCGTCATGCCGGCGAGCTATGGCCAAATGCTCGCCGACCTGATCGACGGCGCCAAGCTGGAAGTGGTGCCTGGCGGATCACACCTCTTCCCCTTCACCAACAGTGCCGCGGTTGCGACCCGGATTATGGCGTTTCTGGACTCGCCGCAGTCGGATCGCCAAGCCGCCGCTTGAGAAAGTCGCTGATCGCATCGGCGGTCGCATCGGGGGCCTCCTCCATCGGCAAATGTCCGACATGATCGAGCAACAGGATTTCGGATCCGGCAATTCGCTCATGGAATGTCTGCGCGGCGCTGGCGTTGATCAGCCGATCCTCCTTTCCAAACAGGATCAGCGTCGGCACTTTAATAGCATTGACCTTGTCCGCCATGGCGGGTTCACGATCGATGGTCGAACGCAGCGAGGTCGCCGCGCGATTACCGGGAAAGCGCAATAACTCCCAATAGCGATCGATCATCGCATCATCGACAATCGCCTGATTTTCTACCGATTCACGCAGCGATTTTTCAATCAGATTGCGCGGTGTAATCTTACCCGCCAGCCAGCGTCCCAAGGGATATTTGAGGATACGAAACCCGACATTCGACGGGGGTGCCGGATCGCCCTTGCGCCGCGGCATACCCGCCGCATCGAGCAGAATTAGCGCATCGACGCGGTCGGGCTCGGCCAGTGCATAACGCCAGCTGATCCAGCCACCCATCGAATTGCCGCCGAGAATGAAATGGTCAAGGTCGAGTTTTGCCGCGACCACATCGACCGCTGCGATCATGCCGCTGGCGGCGTAATCCTTGTCGGGCGTCGCGCCGGTCAGGCCGTGGCCCGGCAGATCGAGCGTTATGATCCGATAGTGATCGCCCAGCCGCGCCACCAGCGGTTCCCAGGTTTGCAGACTGCTGTTTGACCCATGGAGCAAGATGATTGGCGGGCCATCCGCCTTTCCTTCATCGCGATAATGAACATGCTGGCCCGCCGGTCCATCGGCAAATTGTGCCCGCGGACCGCCATATTTGGCGACCATGTCGCCGCGATCGGTGTCGGGCGTTTCGAGCGCAAAGAAGCTGAGGATGATGGCGATTAGCACCATCAAAGGAAACATCAGCCGTTTGCGCCGCCATAAAGGACGCCGCCGCGGTGGCGGTGGATCGAAATCATCATCGTCAAGCATTGCAGGCCCCTCCCCGTCGAAGGCGGGAAGGTAGCGTGCGTATGGTTGACGTCAACGATAGTTAGACGCGCGTGACCGCATTTCGGTGTGCGCCGACGCTTTTGTTGCGGGGGCGAAAGTTGCGCTTGCGCTGCCCTTGCGCGGCTTCACCCGTCGCACCTTCGCGACGCGGGGCCCGATCACCGCGCGGCTTTGCGCCGTCGCGCTGCCGGTTGGCGTCCTGACGCTGGCGATTGGGGTCGCGGCCTCGGCTGCCCGTATCGCGCGGCGGCGCCACGGGCTTGGGCAGGTTGCGTACCAGATCATTGAAATTCTCAGGCAGCGCCATCGGTTCGGGGCGCGACCGGGTGACCCGCTCGATCGCCTTCATATAGGGGCGTTCGTCGGGTGCGACAAAGCTGATTGCTATGCCTTCTGCGCCAGCACGCGCCGTGCGGCCGATCCGGTGAACATATTGCTCGGCGACATTGGGAATTTCAAAGTTGATGACATGGCTGACGCCCGAAACGTCGATTCCGCGCGCCGCAATATCGGTCGCGACAAGCAGCTTGATGTCACCCGAGCGAAAAGCCTGCAGGGCATGGGTGCGTTGCGGCTGGCTCTTATTGCCATGAATTGCCATCGCCTTGATCCCGGCGCCCGCTAGATGGCGGACAATCCGATCGGCACCATGTTTGGTGCGCGAAAAGATCAGCGCGCGCTCAATGTCTTCCTTTTGGATGACCGCAGTGAGCAGAGCCTGCTTTTCCTTTTGTTCAACGAAGGTCGCATATTGGCGAATCTTCTCAACGGTCGTTGCTTGCGGCGTGACCGATACCGTCACCGGATCGTCAAGGAACTGCTGCGCAAGACCCGCAATTTCTTTGGGCATGGTAGCCGAGAAAAACAGGTTCTGGCGGCGCGGGGGGAGCAGTTTCGCCACACGGCGCAGCGAATGAATGAAGCCCATGTCCATCATCTGGTCGGCTTCGTCGAGGACGAAAATATCGACATCGGCAAGCGACAGCGCACGCTGGTCGATCAGATCGAGCAAGCGGCCCGGGGTTGCGACAAGAATGTCGACACCCGGCGACAGTGCACGGATCTGACGGTTGACGGGCACGCCGCCAAAGACAGTGGCAATCGTCAAATTGGTGAAGCGGCCATAATCACGGCAGCTTTGCGCAATTTGTGCTGCGAGCTCGCGGGTCGGGGACAAAATCAGCATCCGGCAGGCGCGCGGGGTCGGGCGATTGCGCGGGTTTGTGATCATGTGATGGATAGAAGGCAGCGTAAATGCAGCGGTTTTACCGGTGCCTGTCTGCGCGATACCGCAAAGGTCGCGGCCCTTGAGCAGTTCGGGGATGGCCTGAACCTGAATCGGGGTCGGTACGGTATAATCCTTGGCGGCAAGCGCACGATTAATGTCGGCGTGCAAGCCAAAGTCATTGAATGTCGTCATAAAATACTCACTAAAGGGTCGCGCACAACGACCGTTCGTTTGCGAACGGACGGCACGAGACCGCGGGTTCGAAACGACCCGCGTGAAAGGGTGCCTCTGGGGACAAAAGCGCTGCCCGGCTCGTCCCGCACATATTTGTCCATGGACAAAAAGGGCGGAAAAATCACGCTGCCGGGAGGTTGGCGGGCTATGCCGCCATGCTGCGCTGCACAATATATGGCACGTGTTGCGCCGCTTTGCAAGATAATTACGTGTTCCCGACGCTTGTCGAATTGCGCCCCTTGCTTCATCAAGCACAGGCGAGGACAAGGGAACCACCGAGTTATGGCCGAAAACATCATCGTTATCGACGCTGGCACCACATCGACCCGCGCTATGTTATTCGCCGCCGACGGCACGCCGCTGGGCAGCGCACAGCGCGAATTCAAACAATATTATCCCGGGCCCGGCCTTGTTGAGCATGATGCTGCAGAAATTTGGGACGCGACCCTCGCGTGCACGCGAACGATGATTGCCAAAGCCGGAGGCGCTGACAAAATTGCCGCCATCGGCATCACCAACCAGCGCGAGACCGTCGTCTTCTGGGACAGGAATAGCGGCGAACCCCTCGCCCGTGCCATCGTCTGGCAGGATCGCCGCACCGCGGCCGATTGCGCTGCGCTCAAGGCCGAAGGGCATGAAGAAGCGGTGCAGGAAAAGACCGGCCTTCTCCTCGATCCCTATTTTTCGGGTAGCAAGATGGGCTGGGCGCTCAAAAACTGGCCGCAGTTGCGCGAAGCGGGCGAGGCCCTGGCGACCGGCACCATCGAATCCTATCTTGTTTTTCGACTGACCGGAGGCACTCATATCAGCGACGCCACCAACGCCTCCCGCACGCTGCTGATGGACATCAACAGTCGGGGCGGCTGGGACGTTGGCTTGTGCGACTTGTGGGGTGTTCCGATGACCATCCTGCCAGAGATTGTCGGCTGTACCGAACAGGTCGGGACCACCCATAGCGATGTCCTGGGCGGCGCTATACCGATTTGCGGCATGGCGGGTGACCAACAGGCCGCCACCATCGGGCAAGCCTGCCTCACCCCCGGCCAGACGAAGGCGACCTTTGGCACCGGTGCTTTCATCCTGACGGCTAGCGGCACCGAACGCCCTTATTCGTCCAACCGTTTGCTCGCGACAATATTGGTGCAAGATGGCGATTCGCGCCATTATGCTCTGGAAGGGTCGGTGTTTGTCGCGGGCAGTCTGATAAAATGGCTGCGTGACGGGCTAGGCTTGCTCGCCAATGCTGGCGAGAGCGAAGGGTTAGCGCGATCGTTGGACGATAATGGCGGGGTTTATTTGGTCCCCGCACTCGCCGGGCTGGGCGCACCGCACTGGCGTCCTGACGCCCTAGGCGCGATATCGGGGCTCAGCTTTGCGAGCGGCAAAGCGCATGTCGCGCGCGCCGCGCTCGAGGCACAGGCCTATCAGGCGCATGATCTCAAATCCGCTTTTGCCGCCGACGGAGTCGATTGGGCCGATCTGCGCATCGATGGCGGCATGGCATCGAATGACTGGATGGCGCAGGATCTGGCCGATATATTGCAACTGACGGTCGAGCGGCCCGATTTTGTCGAAAGCACCGCGCTTGGCGCTGCAATGCTGGCGGCAACCGGTGCGAGGCTTTACCCCAACCTTGCGAGCGCCGCGCAGGCCATGCGCGGTCGCACGACGCGCTTTACCCCTGCGCTCTTAGACCGCGAACGCGAAACGCGCCTTGCCGGGTGGCAAAGCGCGCTTGCTAATATTTTGGACTAGGATCGCGCGCTCGCTGTTCTTGCGAGCGGTGCAAATACTTAGCGCTTGAGAGTCAGACCACCGAAACGCTTGTTGAACTTGGCGACCTGGCCCGCAGCGTCGAGCATACGCGAGTTGCCGCCGGTCCATGCCGGATGCGCCGTCGGGTCGATTTCGAGCGTCAGCGTTTCGCCTTCGCTGCCCCAGGTTGAGCGCGTCTGATATTCTGTGCCGTCGGTCATCTTGACCGTGATCATGTGATAGGCGGGATGGATATCTTTTTTCATCTGTCTGGCTCCTGTGCCACTGGTTACCGACCAGAGTGCGTGAGACTGTGCGCCCCTTCCAGAAATGGGAGGGTCGCGAAGCGGCGTCCCCTAATGGGTGGCGCCGGTTTTGGCAAGTGTCCGCCTCGTCTTTTCCGCCACCGCAAATGCCGTGACGCGCAAATGCGGGCTAGTCGCTCGGCGGATCGGCGATCATTGCGGTAAACTGACATTCCGCAGCCAGAACATCACCCAGCATCGCCTTGCCTTCAAAACGACAAATGTTGCGCTTGCTCTGGATGATCGTTGCATGGAGATCGAGCAGGCAACCCGGTTCGACAGGTTTGCGGAATTTTGCGCCGTCGATGGCCATGAAATAGACCAGCTTGCCCGACCCGGCCAGACCGAGCGATTCGATCGCGAGGACGCCGGCGGCTTGCGCCAGCGCCTCGACAATCAAAACCCCGGGCATGATCGGGCGGTCTGGAAAATGACCCTGAAAGAAGGGCTCATTTATCGTCACCGCTTTGACCGCATGGATCGAGGTGTCGGGCACCATCGATATCACCCGATCGACCAGCAGCATCGGATAACGATGCGGGATGAGCGCCATGATCCGGCGAATATCCGCCGGACCCCTGGCTCCTGCCGTTTCGCTTCCGTCCGTCATGGCTTTAGCGCGAAGTCGGCGGCGTCGTGGTAGGCGCGGTCGCCTGACCCTGCGCAGCGCGCGCGGCATCCATCAACTGCTTGTTCTTCTCTTCAACCAGCTGGCCAGGCTGATATCCGGCCGGCACTGCCGTCGAAACATTCGGCAAGATGCGGTTGAGCTCGGCAACGACAGCGTCAGTGATATCAACATTATTTTCGCGTGCCATCACTGCGTCGGGATTGAGCAACAGGTCGACCTTGCGCGATGTCATCGCACCCTTGATCGCTTCATTCATGCGAACGCTGATCTGGTCCTCGACATAAGCGAGCGCCAGATCGACAGGCGCCGTCAGGGTTTTCAGTTCCTGAGTAGCAGAAGCACGCTTGTCCTGAACAGCTTGTCCGGCGGTTTGCAGGGCAGCCTTGTTCTGCGGGGTCTTTTTCGCTTCCTCATTATAGCGTGCAATCAGGACGTTGATTTCGGCCTGTAGCGTCTGTGCCCGCGAATTCTGCTGATCGATCAGCGCCTTATAGGTCGTTTCAATCTGCTGGGATGCAACAGTGAAGGCATTGGAGCGGGCCGCAGCGGCGCGCACATCGGCAATGGCAATCCCCGTCTTCGACTGCGCCATCGCGGGGGCAGATAGAATCGGCGAAACAGATAGGCTGGCCACGGCGATCGTGGCGGCAACTAATAATTTTCTCATCAGAATTGGGTTCCTACGTTGAATGAAAATCTCTTGGTGTCATCGCCCAGCTCCTTACGCAGGGCATAGGCAAAGTCGATGCGGAAAGGGCCGAACGGCGATTTCCAGTTAACGCCCGCGCCGATCGACACGCGCGGTTTCCAGGAATCGCCGAAGAAGCGTTCCTCGAATGGAGCCAGCGCCGAGAAACCGGTCGGACAAACATTATAGTTGCCGGTCGGCGTGACGCTGCCGTCAGGGTTGGTGATAGAGGCCTGTGTACCGAATTGCACCGTTCCTGCCGCCGAATCGCGGCACAGAAATTTGGTCAAACCGTCGGTGGGGTCACGGAAATTCGCGAGCGTCGTCAGCGTTGGCTGACGGACCCCGAACACCGAACCAATGTCCAAGAAGATCGAAGGCCGAAGTCCCAGTTCCTTGGCTCCGCTACCAAGCGGAATATCCATTTCGATCCGCCCCTGGTAATAAGCGCGGCCTCCTAGTGCGTCGTCGATGCGGCCGCTATTCTTGTTAATAGTGGTGTCGAGGATGGGATTTGCCGGATCGGTCAGATCGACATTGCTATAACGGATAACGCGCGGGCCAACGCCGCGAATATCAAATCCGCGCATTTGCGGCTCGCCAAGGAAAAAGCGATCGGTCAGCCGGACCTTGTCGCTGGTCGGTGTTGGCCGCCCGCCAAAGGGAACAATATAGCCGCCCTCGAGCGAGGTGGTCAGGATGAAATTGCTCCCCATGTTGAAATGCTTGCTTCCCTGCAATCGCGTGCGGACATATTTGACGCTTCCACCCAGACCCGCAAAATCCTGACTGAGCGACAGCATCTGGCCGCGCGTCGGGCGGATGCGGTTGTCGCGATCATCATAGGCCAAGGTGTAGCCGAGGGACGAGGTCGTGCGATTGCCAAGGGCATCGCACAGATAACGGCCGGCGACCAACGGGTCGCACTGGTCGCCAAAAAAGTAGATCGAACGATCGAGCGTCACATCATCGAAGCTGAGGTTGTAACGCCCAAAGAAGGACATAAATTCCGTCAGCGGCACACCGGCATTTAGCTGGAACCCGGTTGTTACCTGCTGGAATGTCGTCTGGCGGTTATTGTTGATGAAGTTGAACGAGTTCAAATCGCGGCGAAAAATGCTGCCGCCGACCGAAATATTGCGATCGAACAAATAAGGTTCGGTAAAGCCGAGCTCGACCGACTTGGAATAGCTAGAATAATTGACCGAGGCCTGAAGTTGCTGACCTAACCCACGGAAATTCCGCTGGCGCACCGAGGCCTGCAGCAAGAAATTTTCGATCGACGAGAAACCGGCCGACAGCGACAATTCACCCGTCGGCTTTTCCTCGACATTGGTTTCCAAAATGATGCGATCAGGGGCGCTGCCCTCCTTGCGCTCGATGGACAAATTCTCTTGGAAATATCCCAGGCTGTTCAGCCGGTTCTCGGTCCGTTTGACGCCAAAGCTGTTGAACGCATCACCTTCGTTCAAACGGAACTCGCGGCGAATGACCTTGTCTTGCGTCAGTGTGTTTCCGTTAACATCGACCCGCTCGACATAGGTTCGCGGGCTTTCACCGACGTTGAACGTGATGTCCATCGTTCGATCTTCAGGATTGCGATGGAAATCGGGGTTGATGTCGGCAAAGGCATAGCCGAAAAGTCCGGCCGTCTCGCTGAGCGATTCCACCGTATCCTCGACCTGTTTGGCGTTATACCATTCGCCCTCTTTCATCGGGAGCAAGGCCTTGAGCGTTTCGGGCCGGAAGTCGCGCAATTCGCTGTTCACATCGACCTTGCCGAATTTATAGCGCTCGCCCTCTTCCACCACATAGGTGATGATGAAATCCTGCTTGTTGCTGGTCAATTCCGCCACAGCCGAAATCACGCGGAAATCGGCATAGCCATTCTGCAGGTAGAAAAGACGCAATTTTTGCTGGTCGTAGGCCAGACGGTCGGGGTCATAGGTGGTGTTCGACGAAAGGATTGTCAGCAGACCCGATTCCTTGGTCGCCATTTCGCCTTTCAACTCGCCATCGCCGAACTTGTCATTTCCGATGATGTTGATCTGGCGGACCTTGGATTTGGGCCCCTCGTTGATTTCGAAGACAACATCGACACGATTCTGGTCGAGCGTGACCATTTTGGGATCAACGGTCGCGGCAAAGCGGCCCTGACGCTTATAAAGTTCGATGATGCGGGCCACATCAGCGCGCACCTTTGAACGGGTGAAGATCTGCCGCGGCGACAGCTTGATCTCCGGCCTGATCTTTTCTTCTTTCAGGCGCTTATTGCCTTCGAGGATGACCCGGTTGATCACCGGATTTTCGGTCACTTGAATCGTCAGCGCGCCCTTGTCGTCGGCGATCTCATAATCTTTGAACAACTCGGTCGCGGCCAGATCCTTGAGCGCTTGATCAAGCACCGCCCGATTATAGACCTGACCGACCCGCAACCGCAGATAGGACAGGATGGTCTCGGCCTCGAGACGCTGATTGCCGCTCACCGTGATCGACTTGATCGTCGCCTCGGCGGGGACCGGTGCCTCAGTCGTTCGGATAAGCGGCGGCTTGACGTCTTGCGCTAGAACCGGGGTGACCGGTCCAGCCAGCATAGTGCCGGCCAGGAAGAGCGTCGCCATTCGAGTCCGCGCCGAAAATTTAATTGATGCCACGCTGTTCATCCCGCAAAAATATCCCACTAGCAACAATCCGCCCATTCCGGCGGATTGCGCGCACTCCCTGCCTCACTCCGGCTATCCAATCAAGCGGGCGATCCTGTCCCACAGGCCAAATGAGCCCAAATCGTTGAAAGTTACGACCAGCATCAATGTTACAATCGCCGCAAAGCCGAATCGAAAGGCCCATTCTTGCGCCGCAACTGGAGCCGGACGCCGACGGATCGCCTCATAGGCGTAAAAAAGCAAATGGCCACCATCCAGCATGGGCAATGGCAACAGATTGATGAACCCTAGATTGATGGAAATGAAGGCGACGAAGAAAATCAGTGCCGCAAAGCCCATCGTCGCCATTTCGCCCGACTGCTTGGCAATCCGCAACGGCCCGCCCATTTGCTTGATCGACCGCTGACCGGTAACAAATTGGCCAAGAACATCGCCGGTGAGCCGAATGATGCCATAAGTCTGCTCAACGCCGTTCTGTAACGCCGCCACAGGCCCGACGGCCGTGTAAACCGGTTTGCCCGATTGTATACCGATGATGGCGCGTTCGGACTTGTTGCCGAACCGGTCGGTTTCAGAAATCGTTTTCGGGCGCAGGGTCAGGCTGAACCGACGACCTTCGCGTTCCACCTCAAGATCCGCCGGCTTGCCCAGACCAAAGGCTACTGCCATCGGAATATCACCAAATTTTGTTATTTCGCGTCCATCGATTTGCACGATACGGTCGCCGACACGAAGATCGGCAGCTGCTGCCGCGCTCTTGGCCTCGACCCCGCCGATGACAGGCGGTGTTTGCGGAACCCCGTAAGTGAACGCAAATGCGGCGAATATTAGAATGGCGAAAAGGAAATTCGTCACCGGGCCCGCCAAGACGATCAAGGTGCGCTTCCAGACCGGTTGAGCCGGAAAGCTGTGCGAACGGGCGTCATCGGGTAGCAACTTCCAATCGGCATCGGGCTGGCTGACAGCGTCGCGGTCGCCTGCAAACTGGACATAGCCGCCCAGCGGCAACCAGCCGATTTTCCACATTGTCCCGCGCTTATCCGTCCATCCCAGAATTTTGCGGCCAAAGCCGATCGAGAAGGCGTCAGCCTTCACCCCGCACCAGCGGCCAACGATATAATGCCCATATTCATGCACAAAGACGAGCGGCCCTAGCACCAGCAGAAAGGCGAGGGTCGTCATAAAAAAGCCCGGAGTTTCAAGCATGTTCAAATCTGTCTATAAATATTTGCGCGGCGGACCGTGATGCCGCATCGACGCTGAATATGTCCTGAAGCGAAGTCGGAGCGGCGGGAGCGGACGCATCCAGAACGTGGCGGACCGTATCGATTATTGCAGGAAACGCAATGCGGCCGGCCAGAAATGCGGCGACCGCTATTTCATTGGCGGCGTTAAGCTGCGCGGGACGTGCGCCGCCTTCTGTAATTGCGGCGCGGCAAACGGCCGTGGCGGGAAAGCGTATTTCATCGGGCGCCTCGAAATCGAGCCGGCCAATGGTCGCCAAATCCAGCGGCATGCAAGGCGTCTCCATCCGTTGCGGCCAGGCAAGCGCACTGGCGATCGGGATCCGCATATCGGGCGAGCCCAGTTGAGCCAGCGTAGACCGATCGCGAAACTCGACCAGGCTGTGGATCACCGATTGCGGGTGGACGAGAATCTCAATTCGATCGAGGCCGACCGGGAACAGGTGATGCGCCTCGATAAGTTCGAGGCCCTTGTTCATCATCGTCGCCGAATCGACGCTGATTTTGGCCCCCATTGACCAATTTGGATGCGCGACCGCCTGACTGGGCGACACGCGGGCCATATCGGCGCCACTCATCGTCCGAAACGGCCCTCCGCTGGCCGTCAATATGATGCGTCGAACCTCAGCGATCGACGCGCCACTGAGACATTGGAAAATCGCATTATGCTCTGAATCCACCGGTAATATCGTGGCCCCTGACGCTTGCGCAGCGGCGGTCATAAGCGCGCCCGCCGAGACCAGCGCCTCTTTATTGGCGAGCGCAACATCATGCCCCGCCTCCAGTGCCGTCATCGTCGGCGCCAGTCCCGCACAACCGACAATCGCCGCCAACACCAGATCTGTGGGAAGACGCGCGGCATCGAGCAGCGCATCCGCCCCTGCCGCCGCGGCAAGGCCGGTGCCAGTCAGCGCAGCCTTTAATGCGCCATAGCGGCTCTCATCTGCAATCACCACAAGATCAGGCCGAAACTCGCGCGCCAGCGCTGCCAGCGCGTCAACGTCGCTATGCGCTGTAAGCAGGGTCATGTGCCACGCTTCTGTATCGCTGCGCACGAGATCGAGTGTCGATTTTCCAACCGATCCTGTGGCACCGAAAAGCGAGAGGCGGCGTGTCATCGTCTAGCCAATCGCTCGAACGGCCAATTGACCTGTAGCGGCCAATAAGCCGAGCAATATGGCCACCGGAATTAATCCATCGACACGATCGAAAATGCCTCCATGTCCCGGGATAAGCTTGCCCGAATCCTTGACCCCGGCGCGGCGCTTCATGGCGCTCTCGCCCAGATCACCCAGCTGCGCGATCAAACCGACCACCAGTCCGATCCACAGCGGCACGCCGATAATGCTGGCCCTGTCGCCGAGCGTTGCCCCGACCACCATGGCTGCGATCATGCCGCCAATCAGGCCCGACCAGGTTTTGGACGGACTAATGCGCGGGGCAAGGCGCTTGCCGCCGAAGGCGCGTCCGGCAAAATAGGCCCCGATATCGGTCGCCCAAACCATAGCAAAAACCCACAGAGCGACGGTGAATCCCAAAGATTCACGAATCCACAATAGTCCACCAACCGTTCCGGCAATCACTAATGCGCCGAGCAAAAGCATTGCGATGCGCGCGCCACTGCCTAGCGTCATCGCCTTGATCAGTCCCAGCCACTCGACGACCATCAGCCCGCCGCCAACGAGCAGCAGCGCAGCAAAGGCCAGCCCGCCAAACCACAGTGCCGTGGCGGCCAGTGCAACCAACACCACCGCCGACATCGCGCGAACGCCCAGATCCGATTTTACCGCCGTCGCCATCGTCACAATCCCCCAAAGCGGCGTTCGCGCCGTGCAAAATGGTCGAGTGCCGCGCGAAGATCGTCGGGGGCAAAGTCCGGCCATAGCTGATCGACAAATAGCAGCTCCGCATAGGCCGATTGCCATAACAGAAAATTGGACAGGCGCACCTCACCCGATGTGCGGATGAGCAGGTCGAGCGGGGGCATGTCGGCGGTGTCGAGATGCGCAGCGAAGCTCTCTGTCGTAATCGGCCCCGCCGCTGCTGCGGCATTGGCCGCACGTACCAGTTCATCTTGCCCGCCATAGTTGAGCGCAACCGCCAGCGTGGTTCGGCTATTTCCTTCGGTACGACGGATCGCGCCTTCGATCAGATCGACAACATCGGGCGCGAGTCCGCGCCAATTGCCGATGACCTTCAACCGCACATCATTGGCAGCGAATTCATCAATATCACTGAGTATGAAGCGTTTGAGCAGCCCCATGAGGTCGGACACCTCGCCCTCGGGACGCTTCCAGTTTTCCGAGGAAAAGGCATAGAGCGTCAACGCCTCCAGCCCCATATCCGCGGCGGCACGGACAAGTTTTCGCACCGCCTCCACCCCGGCGCGGTGCCCGGCGATGCGCGGCAAATGACGTTTTTTGGCCCAGCGGCCGTTGCCGTCCATGATGATGGCAACATGGCGCACGCCATGGCTGGCCAGTTCGGTCACAATTCCTCCCCGCCTGAAGCGCGAATCAAGTGGGCAGCGCCGCCGACCATTGTCACTCGCCCAAAATTTCCTTTTCCTTGTGCGTCGCTGCGGCGTCGATGTCGGCAATCGTCGCATCGGTCAGCTTTTGTACCTCGACCTCATGGCGTTTGCGATCGTCTTCGCCAATTTCCTTTTTGGCCTCATCGGCTTTGAGCATATCCATACCGTCGCGGCGAACATTGCGAACAGCAATGCGGGCCTTTTCAGCATATTGGCCGGCCAGCTTTGACAAATCCTTGCGCCGCTCTTGCGTCATTTCCGGGATCGGCAGACGCAACATCTGGCCGTCGACTATGGGGTTGAGACCCAATCCCGCCGACCGGATCGCCTTGTCGACAGGCTGGACATTCGACTTGTCCCAGACCTGGACCGACAACATGCGCGGTTCGGGGACGCTGATCGACGCCACTTGGTTGAGCGGCATTTGCGCACCATAGACTTCGACGGTTACCGGGTCCAGCAGCCCCGAATGGGCACGGCCCGTGCGCAGACCTGACAGGTCTTGCTTGAGCGATTCCAGAGCGCCCGCCATACGCCGCTCGAGGTCGGCCTTATCATATTTTGCCATTTTTATTTCCTCTCCTTGCGTCGGCGTCTAGGCGTTTCCAGCGGCATCGCCAACCACTGTTGCAACACCCTCCCCGGCCAGCACGCGCGCCAGATTTCCAGGTTCGCGAATGTTGAACACCACAATCGGTATCTGGTTGTCGCGGCAGAGCGCCACTGCACTTGCATCCATCACCCGCAAATTGTCGGCAAGGACGCGATCATAGGTCAATCGGTCATAGCGCACAGCCGCCGCGTCCTTTTTAGGATCGGCATTATAGACGCCATCGACGCTGGTACCTTTGAACAATGCATCACATTTCATTTCGGCGGCGCGCAAGGCTGCACCACTGTCGGTGGTGAAGAAGGGGCTCCCGACGCCCGCCGCGAAAATAACGATACGGCCCTTTTGCAAATGCCGTTCTGCGCGGCGGCGAATCACCGGCTCGCACACCGCGTCCATCTGAATGGCCGATTGGACACGGGTATCGACCCCCAGTTGTTCCAGCGCGTTTTGCATCGCCAGCGCGTTCATGACGGTCGCGAGCATTCCCATATAATCGGCGGTCGCCCGGTCCATGCCTTTGGCCGCGCCCGCCATGCCGCGGAAAATATTGCCGCCGCCGATGACAAGGCAAAGCTCTAATCCGCTGTCCTTGGCGGCTTTGACCTCTTCGGCCATGCTTGCAACCGTTTCGGGGTCAATTCCAAATTGCCCCCCACCCATCAGCGCCTCGCCCGACAGCTTCAGCAAAATGCGTTTCATGCCGGGCAGTGCCATGGTTTGTCGTTACCTTTGCAAATGTTGAATGTGCGAATGGCGCGCACCCTAGTGCCTGTCCCGTCCAATTGGAAGCATCGGGACAAACACAACAGCTGCGCGCCATTGCCAAGTCGACGACGGGCCGTGAGGCGCCGCCGTCCGATATAAATTCAGGCGCCCGCGACGGCGGCGACTTCGGCGGCGAAATCGCTTTCTTCCTTGGCGATACCTTCACCCAGCTGGAAGCGGACAAAACCCTTCAACGTGATGCTTGCGCCGACATCCTTGCCAGCAGCGGCAACGACTTCGGCGACCGGCGTCTTGTTGTCCATGACAAACAACTGCGACAGAAGCGCGTTTTCTTTGCGGAATTTCGCGATGGCGCCATCGACCATTTTGGACACGATCTCGGCAGGCTTACCCGACTGAGCAGCCTTTTCTTCGGCGATGGCGCGTTCGCGCGCGACTAGCTCGGCATCAAGTTCGTCGCCGTTCAGTGCCAGCGGATTGGCGGCAGCTACATGCATCGCCAATTGCTTGCCCAATGGTTCGAGCACATCGGCGCCCGCGCTGCTCTCGAGCGCGACGAGAACGCCGATCTTGCCAAGGCCGGGTGCCGCAGCGTTATGGACATAGCCCGTGACGACGCCCGACGTGACGGTCAGAATCGTAGCGCGACGCAGCGACTGGTTCTCGCCGATGGTAGCAATATTCTGGGTCAGCGTCTCGGCAACGGTGCCACCGGTCGGATAGGGCGATGCAGCCAATGCGTCGATATCGGTGATGTTGCCGGCTAGCGCCGCATTGGTTACATCGGAAACAAAGCCCTGAAACTGCTCGTTCTTGGCAACAAAATCGGTCTCGCTGTTGACTTCGACCATCGCGCCGCGGGTGCCATCGGTGGCAACACCGACCAGACCTTCGGCTGCAACACGGCCCGATTTTTTGGCTGCAGCAGCAAGACCTTTGGTGCGCAGCCAATCGATTGACGCTTCGACGTCACCATCATTTTCAACAAGTGCTTTTTTACAATCCATCATGCCGGCGCCGGTACGGTCGCGCAGTTCCTTGACGAGGGAGGCCGTAATTTCAGCCATGGTTGATCCTTTCAAATAAGGGGCGGCCCAAAGAGACCGGCCGCGGCGCCGCAGCCAATGGCGGCGTCAAAAGTCTTGGTAATGACCGCGGCGGCGGCAGTGATATATCAAGCCGCCGCCGGGTCATTCGAGCCCGATTGTCAGGCTTCGCTTTTGCTTTCGGTTTCAGCAGGCACTTCTTCCGCAGCCGGAGCAGCGGCTTCGGCGGGCGCTTCTTCCGCAGCGGGAGCAGCGGCTTCAGCAGGCGCTTCGTCAGCCGGCTTTGCCTTGGCGGCCGGAGCCGCCTTTTTTGCAGCCGGCGCAGCTTCTTCAGTGGCAGGCGCAGGCGCCTCGGCGACAGGAGCCGCCGCTTCACTCAGCGCAGCTTCCGCTGGCGGATTGACCATCGCGCCCAGATCTTCACCCTTGTCGGCACGCGCCTGTTGGCCGCCACGTGTGGCCGCCTGAGCGATCGCGTCGCAGTAAAGACGGATGGCGCGCGCGGCGTCATCATTAGCCGGAACCGGGAAGGCAATGCCATCAGGCGAAACGTTCGAATCGAGAACCGCGACGACCGGAATACCCAGAACATTGGCTTCCTTGATCGCCAGCTCTTCCTTGTTGGCGTCGACAACGAACATCACGTCGGGAATGCCGCCCATGTCGCGGATGCCGCCAAGCGACATTTCCAGCTTGTCGCGCTCGCGGGTGCGGTTGAGCACTTCCTTCTTGGTGAGGCCTGAGGTGTCGCCCGAAAGCTGCTCTTCGAGCGTCTTGAGGCGCTTGATCGAGTTGGAGATCGTCTTCCAGTTGGTGAGCATGCCGCCCAACCAGCGATGGTTGACGAAATGCTGACCCGAGGCGCGCGCGGCGTCGGCGATCGGGCCTTGGGCCTGACGCTTGGTACCGACGAACAATACCTTGCCGCCGGCTGCTGCCGACGCGGCAACAAATTCGAGCGCGCGGGCGAACAACGGAACGGTCTGCGACAGGTCCATGATGTGGATACCGTTACGCGCGCCGAAAATATACGGCTTCATGCGTGGGTTCCAACGGTGGGTTTGGTGGCCGAAATGCGCTCCGGCCTCAATCAAATGCTGCATCGTGACGACAGGGGCCGCCATAATCTTTCTCCTTCCGGTTAGTCCTCTGGAAAGCAAGAACCGGGGTCCGCAAGCGAATGACCCGGCACCGGTTTATGTGCGCCTTCCATGTGGAATGGCGGGGCCGTTAAAGAAGTTGGGACGCAATTGCAAGGCCCGGAAGCGTCATTTTTGGAGCTGAGGACAATCGGCCGCGCTTCGAATAATCGACAAAATGACTCCATTCGTCGCAAAAGAGTGGAGAACATATCATGAACATGCAACAAAATGCGCAAAGGAACCGTACTTATCCACAGGTTCCGCAAACGGGAACCAGGAGAAAAAAATGTTTCAGGTCGCCGCCTCGCTCGTCTTTGTCGCTGCTTGCGGATTCGGATTGACTGTCATTCTGGCCATGCTGCGGCGCAATGCCGATGCTATAATGTCGGCGCTGATGGGCGAAGGGGCCTTTGCAAGCATCGCACAGCCTACGAAGGGGCCGCCGCGCCGCGCTACTGCAGCGCGCAGGGTCACCCAGCCAACCGCCGCCCCTGCCCCGTCATTCGCGACCAGTCGTTCGCAGCAATTTAGCCGCGCTGCCGCTTGACCTTGGCATATCCGATCATGCTGAACGGGATCAGTCCCACATAAAGGATGCTGATCAATAACAGGGTCGGCCAAGGCGCTGTGACCAGCGCCGCACCCAACAGGCCAACACCGGCAAGCGCAAAAAGCCGCCACGATCGGCGCAACCGAATTGAGGCCCAGCTATAGGTTGCGACACTGGAGATCATCAAAAGCGCCACTAGCAAAACCCAGGGCATAACGACGTACCAGGCGCGAAAAATGTCAAGGTCGGACACCAACCACAAATAGATGGGGACAAACGCCAGCCCGGCCCCCGCAGGTGCCGGTATGCCGGTAAAATAGCCCGCCGCCTTGTGCGGCTGACTTTCCTCGTCGATCATCGAATTAAATCGCGCCAGGCGCAGCGCGCAGCATACCGCCAGCGCCAGCGACGCGGTCCAGCCGAATTTGGGCGCATCAGCCAGCGACCATAAAAACATAATCATCGCCGGAGCGACGCCAAAGGCAATCACATCCGATAGCGAATCAAGTTCTGCACCAAAGCGGCTTTGCGCACGTAACAAACGTGCAATGCGCCCGTCGATGCCATCCAACACACCTGCGAAAACTACCGCCGCCAGCGCCTTGTCCCATTCGCCGGCGATACCGAACCGAACGCCCGTTAAGCCAAAACAAAGCGCCAAAATAGTGACCGCATTGGGCGCAAAGGCCCGCAAGCTGATTCCGCGAATACGGCGTCCGCCCTGATCGGGCTCCGGCCCTTCGAGTTCGTACATATTATTGTCCAACGCCGTCACGCTCTTCGGCTGTGCCCAGCCGCGCAATCAATGTCTCGCCCGCCAGCGTACGCTGGCCCAGCAACACTTGCGGCGTCGTTCCTGCCGGCAGGAACACATCGACCCGGCTACCAAAACGGATCAGACCCACGCGCTCACCGACCGACAGCTCCTGACCGACGCTGACAAAAGGCAAGATTCGCCGTGCGACAAGACCGGCAATTTGCGTAAAACCGATTCGCACACCATCGGCGCGCTCGACGACAAAATGCTGTCGTTCATTATCTTCGCTGGCCTTGTCGAGATCGGCATTGATAAACTTGCCGGGAATATAAGCGAGCTTGCGCAAAGTTCCCGCCACGGGGGTACGGTTGATATGCACATCGAACACATTCATGAAAATCGACACGCGCAGCAGCGGTGCATCGCCCAGACCATCGGGCCCGCTGATTTCCGGCGGTGGCGACACTTCGGCGATTTGCGTCACTAACCCGTCGGCGGGAGAGATAATCAGGTCTTCCCCGGTTGGCGTCACCCGTACCGGGTCGCGAAAAAATGCGGCGACCCAGATGGTCAAAGCCGCCATCGGCCACGCCAGCGTTTCCCAAGCGAGAAAGGCAAAACATAGGGTGATAATCACGGCGATCAGCAGAAATTTGCGACCTTCCGGATGGATCGCGGGCCAGCGCCACTTGATGCCGCCTCCGGGGCGATTGCTATGGGAAGATATGGACATGGCTCCTTCTAGTGCCGCCGCATTGGGCTGACAATGGCATTCGCCGCTCATCCGCTGCAAAGAGCATCGCTACCACGACAGTTGAACAATTGCGCCGCATTGCCTAAGGCCGCGACAATTATTCCACTCCCCGCAGGAAAAGGCACGAGCATGGGCAAGATCAAGGTAGCCAACCCCATCGTCGAACTCGATGGTGACGAAATGACCCGGATCATCTGGCAATGGATCCGCGAACGGCTGATCCTTCCCTATCTTGATGTCGACCTGCATTATTATGACTTGAGCATCGAAAAGCGCGACGAGACCGACGATAAGATCACCGTCGATGCAGCCAACGCGATCCGTAAACATGGGGTCGGCGTCAAATGCGCGACGATTACCCCTGACGAAGCACGGGTAGAAGAATTCGGGCTCAAGAAAATGTGGAAGTCGCCCAACGGCACCATCCGTAACATATTGGGCGGCGTCGTGTTCCGCGAACCGATCGTCATGCGCAATGTACCGCGGCTGGTTCCCGGCTGGACCGACCCGATCGTTATCGGACGCCACGCCTTTGGCGACCAATATCGCGCCACCGACTTTCTGGTCCCCGGCCCCGGCAAGCTACGGCTGGTGTTCGAAGGCGAAGACGGCACGCTGATCGACGAAGAGGTTTTCCAGTTCCCGTCACCCGGCGTTGCGATGGCGATGTATAATCTGGACGATTCAATCCGCGACTTTGCCCGCGCCAGCCTAAATTACGGACTCGCCCGCGCATGGCCGGTTTATTTGTCGACCAAAAATACGATCATGAAAGCCTATGATGGCCGCTTCAAGGATCTGTTCGAAGAGATATTCGAGGCCGAATTCAAGGACAAATTCACCGCCGCTGGCATCACCTATGAGCATCGCTTAATCGACGATATGGTCGCTTCGGCGCTTAAATGGTCGGGAAAATTCGTCTGGGCCTGCAAAAATTATGACGGCGATGTCCAGTCGGACACCATTGCGCAAGGCTTTGGCTCGCTCGGTCTGATGACCAGCGTGCTCATGACCCCCGATGGCCATACCGTCGAATCAGAAGCCGCGCATGGCACCGTCACTCGCCACTACCGCATGCACCAGCAGGGCAAGGCGACTTCGACCAATCCGATTGCGTCAATTTTCGCCTGGACCGGCGGAATCAAGCACCGCGGCAAGCTCGATGGCACCCCCGCCGTGACGAAATTCGCCGAGACGCTGGAACGCGTATGCGTCGAAACGGTCGAGGGCGGCCAGATGACCAAGGATCTTGCAATCCTGATAGGTCCCGATCAGCCCTGGTTGACGACCGAAAAATTCTTTGAAGCGGTAGTCGAGAATCTCGAAACTGCGATGAGCGCCTGAACGAAGCAAATTCCGTACGATAGGTAACTAGCCAACGGCGTGCTGCTTCGCCTAAGACCGATTCCATGGTGATGGAAACGGACAGTTCTGCAATGGGTAATGCGCTAGTGGTGCTGGGCGCCGCCGGTATCGTCATCCCGGCCTTTGCGCGTTTTCGTATTACGCCGGTTATCGGCTTTATTCTGGTCGGCCTGCTCGTCGGGCCATCCGGGCTGGGGGCGCTGGCGCATAATTATTCCTGGCTGAGACATTTTACCATCGGGTCGGTCGAGGAAATTGCGCCCTTTGCCGAATTCGGTATCATCCTCCTCCTATTCTCGATCGGTCTGGAGCTGTCTTTTCGCCGCTTGTGGCAATTGCGAAAACTGGTGTTCGGCGTCGGCGCGGCGGAGCTTGTGGGTTCGGGGGTTATTCTTGGCGGCGCGTTGATGTGGATCGGCGGCTTTCCCACCCCCGCCGCTATGGGGCTGGGTATCGCGCTGGCGCTCTCCTCTACCGCGCTAGTCCTCCCGATCGCGGGCACCAAATCGGCGGTAGGGCGCGCTGCATTTTCGATGCTCTTGTTCGAAGATCTAGCGATTGTGCCCATCATCTTTCTCCTTGGCGCATTCGGCCCCAATGTCACCGGCGACAGCACCGAATTACTGATCCGGACGCTGTGGCAAGGCGCTCTGGTTGTTGCGGTGCTGGCCGTCGCCGGCTGGTTCCTGCTACCGCGCATCTTTGCACAAGCTGCCCGCGCCAAAGACCCCGAACTCTTTCTCGCGGCCAGTCTTCTGGTCGTCATCGTCGCGTCCTTGGCGACCGCGACCGTCGGCCTGTCCCCCATCGTCGGCGCTCTCCTCGCCGGCCTGATGATTGCGGAGACCGAATATCATGGCGAGGTCGAGGCGATCACGGCGCCGTTTAAGGGGCTCGCGCTCGGTGTGTTCCTGATCAGCGTCGGCATGGGGTTGAACCTCGCCACTATCGCCGATCAATGGCCGAAGTTGATCGCGGCGGTCGTCGGGGTGCTGATCGTCAAAGCCGTCGTCACGGCAACCCTTTTGCGCTTTTCGGGCGCCAGACGCGGCACATCGGCCGAAGTCGGTGTGCTGATGTCCAGCCCCTCGGAAACGACGCTGATCGTCCTCGCTGCTGCGCTTGAGGCCCATCTCATTGGCCGCGACACCGCCGAATTCTGGCAATTGGTGACCGCGATCGGGCTTACCATTACGCCGCTGCTTGCGCGGGTTGGTCATGATTTTGCGCGCCGGATAGAGATGGGGAATGACGATCCGCAAGCAGGAGAATCGTCTGCAGGCCGGACGGTAATCGTCGGCTTTGGTCGCGTCGGGCGCACGATCGCGGACCTGCTACGCGAGCATGGCCGCGCCTATGTTGCCGTTGATGCGGACATTGACACGGTGGCGGAAGCGCGGCGCGATGGATTTATTATCCGCTACGCCGATGTCGCGCGCCCGGGCAGCATGAATCAGATGGGTATCGAATCGGCTGATGCCATTGTGCTGACGATGGATGATCCTGTGCAACAATTGCGCATGACGCGACGGATGCGACAGAAATTTCCCGATTTGCCGATTATTTCGCGCGCGCGTGACGCCGACCATGCCGCGCTTTTATATCAGGCCGGCGCGACCGATGCCGTGCCCGAAACGCTGGAAAGCTCATTGCAACTGGCCGAAGCTGTACTGCTTGATCTGGGCGTAGCCATGGGTCCGGTCATCGCGTCCATCCACGATGTCCGCGCGAAACTGCGCCACGACATTATGACCAAGGGCAAATTGGCAAGCGAACCGCGTTTGCGAAACATAAGGCCTAGCGGTGCACCACAAAGTGAGGCGGAGCCCGGCGAAGCGACGACGTGAATCCCTTCTACCCGTTGAGGCCGACGCGCGGGGAGCGTTGAACGCCTAGCGTCCGCCGACCCCCACATCTCCGCTGCTTGCCTTCGCCTGTGCCAGCGTCATGCCCTTCGGGAGCACCGCCACCGACCATCGCTTGCCAGGCAACAGATACTGCTTCGCCAGTCGCTGGACATCGGCGGCGGTAATAGCATTTAGATCCTGTTCCAGATTGATCGCCGCAGCGGCGATCCGCGGGTCGCGCGTCGCGCCTTCCAACAAAAACATCCAATAAACATTGCCCGTCGACGCCCGCATCACCTGTTCGCGGATCGGGCCAAGATTGCGCGCCAATTCGTCGGCATTAACAGGTTTGGCGGCCAGATCGGCGGCAATCTGATCGGCGATCGCATAAAATCGATCCACATCCTTGGGGGCCAGCAAGCTGCCGGCCAGCAAATATCCTCCGCTGTCGAAGCC
Source organism: uncultured Alphaproteobacteria bacterium (assembly GCA_963844225.1). Taxonomy (GTDB): domain Bacteria; phylum Pseudomonadota; class Alphaproteobacteria; order Sphingomonadales; family Sphingomonadaceae; genus Sphingopyxis. Next base: position 218,601 of record CAWJNG010000002.1, read on the forward strand.
GGTGGGCCAATGACTGTCCACAGTCGGGCCATAGCTAGCGCCATCCTCTGCGCGCAGCCGATCGAACAACCGATCGTTGAAAATGGCGGCAAGCACATCAAGCCCATGCGCATCTTTCATCAACGCAACGCCGCCGCTTGTCGGCCAGGCGAGCATCGCTGCGGCTTGTCCCTTGTCGCCACGATGGAAGACAATTTTTGGCGAACTGGTTGGAGGCGGGGAAAGCAATCTGCTGTCCGTCAGCCGGCAAAATCTCTGTGCGGGGCGGCAACGCGCCAAAAGTCTGCGCCAGCAAGGCTTTGTAATCGATCGTGTGCAGGTCGCCGAATATCTCGACCTCGATCGGCCCGCTCGCCAGCAAAGGCTCCCAAAATGCGCGAAATGCCTCCGGCGTCAGCGCCTCGATGGCTGCGCGGTCGGGCGCCGTCCAGCGCGCATCTCCATTGGTCAGCCAGCCCTTCATATCGCGGTCCAGTACCGCGTTAGGGGTCGCGTCCTGCAGATCATATCCGGTCAGATAGCCAACCCGCATTCTTTCGACCGGCGCACTGTCCCAGCGTGGAAAGGCCAGCTTAGCCGCCATCAGGCGCAACTGGTCGGCAAGGTCCGATGGCTTGCTCTCTGCGGCGAGCTCAAAGGCATCGTCATCGATAGAAAAATTCATCTGTATCTGGCGGCCATTGGTCAGCTGATCGATCTGATTCTGACCCCAAGGACCGATTCCACTGGCCATGAGTGCATAGTCACCGGTCCATAGCAGATTGGGCCCCTTGTCCGGAATGCTGCGATAGCCGCTGCCAAAGCGAACGTTGACCCGCACCTTTCCAGGCTCGACCAGATTGTTCGAAATCAGCGCGGTAACGCCGTTCGACAACTCGATCCGTTCGGCCCGCAGGCCGCCCATCGATGCTGTGCTTACTACCGTCCCGGGTTTGCCCAGAGACGGCAACTGATCCATGCTGACTTTGCTCGTTGCAAGCCGATTGCCGCTAGCGCTGATCGGCTCCTCCAAGGCGGCCTTCAAGGCAGCCTTGCCACCTGTAATCGCTGTGGGTGTCGTCAGGATGACCCGTTGAACCGGCGCAGAAAATATAGCTTTGCTGGTCGCCAGCATCACAGCCGGTGTCGCCGATTTACGGATGGCGGCAAACATGTCGACCTGCCCCTGCGGACTGGTAACGGTTTCGCCAATATCGACCGCGTGGACCATATCATCGGCAAGCCGCGTCCCGGGCTCGTTACGGGCATTTTCAAGTTCCTTGGTTAGAAACGCGCCAATTTCATTCGCCTCCCGGTCAATATCGGCCTGCGACGGTGCGGTGCTTGTGGCGTCAGCGATAACGCTACGGACATCGGTCAGCGCTGCCTTCCAGTCGCCTAACGGAACAATTTGCGCCATGGTTACATCGGCGCTGCGGCTCACATATTGTTGTTCAACCGTTGCCACCAAAAAGCTGCCTCCCGCACGCGCGCGATTTTCCAACCGTCGATTGACCAGCGCTTGTGCCAGATACTCCAGATACAGGCGCCGCGTATTTTCGACCGTATCGACCCGCTTGATCCAGGGGCGGACGTAGGCAAGCGTCAGCGACTTTGGCTGGTTCGGCTCGACAATTTCGAGCGCGACTGCGGCTTTAGGGTCGGGCTTACCGAAATCGGGATGCGTCGGATTGGGCCCATCGGCTTTCCAGTCACCGAAATATTTTCCGATCAGCCGGACAAATTCTTCGGTATCACCATCGCCAGCGATTACGACAACGGCCCGGTCGGGACGATACCAGCGGTCGTGAAATGCCGCCAACTTGTCGGCGCGCGCCGCTGCCAACGACGCCGCCGTTCCGATCGGCGAACGATTGCCCAGCAATTGACCGGCGAACAAATGGGCGTTGATAGCGTCAGAGATTCGCTTTTGCGGCCCTTCTGATTCGCGCAGTTCCGACAGGACGACGCCACGTTCGGCATCGATCGCACTATCGGTGATACGCGGCGCGCGGATCATACCGGCGAACAAGCGCATGCTTTCGTCCAGATTGGCGGGTGTCACACTCGGCAAATCAAGTTGATAGGCCGTTTGGGTCGGTGTTGTCTGGGCGTTGGTGTCGCTTCCAAACGTCACCCCGAATCGCTGCCAAATCCGCTTGGCCTCACCGTCGGGGACGTTGACCGATCCACGAAAGGTCAGATGCTCGATCAAATGGGCAAAGCCGCGCTCCTGTTCGCTTTCGAAAAGCGATCCGACATCCATTCGGACGCGAATCGAAACCTGCCCCGGCGGGACACCATTTTGCCGCACCGCATAGCGTAGGCCATTTGGCAATGAGCCGAACTTCCACGCGGTATCGCGGGGAATATCGCTGCCTTGATATAGCCAGGCCGCATTTTTCGCGGTCGCGGTAGGCTCCCCTTCGCTGGCCGTCGCAGCAACAGGCAGGGTCGCCAGAGCCGCCGCGGCGAAACAGGCCAAAAGACGGGAGAGGTGAAGGCGCGAACGCTCAAAGAAAATCGTCATCGCCCCCCTTATCGCGTCCAAAGCTGACTCGCTACTGAACTGTCCGCCCCTTGCCGGATGATTTTTCGCAGCTTAGCGATGCTATGATGGAAAAAAATGACTCACCGCGCATTGCATTGGTCGAGATGACAAGCGGCATCGATGCTGCCGCCAATCTGTCGCTGATCGATGCAGCGATGGCGGAGGCTGCCGTAGGCGGCGCTGTTATGGCGTTTTTGCCAGAAATGTCGGTCTTGCTCGATCGTGACCGCGCGCGATCGGACGCGGCGATAGTTCGCGAGCAGGATAGCGTCTGGCTTCAGTCACTTTGCAATATGGCGCGTCGCCATGGTCTTTGGCTGCACACCGGTTCCATGCCGCTCAGGACTGAAGATGGAGCAAAACGCCTCAACAGAAGCCATGTCATCGACTGCCAGGGAGAAATTCGCGCCCGCTATGACAAGATTCATATGTTCGATGTCGATCTGCCCACTGGCGAAAAATGGAGCGAGTCGTCGAGCTATCAAGGCGGCGATTCAATAGTAGTGGTGGATACGCCGATTGGCCGGTTGGGGCTGACCATCTGCTATGATCTGCGCTTTCCTGAATTATTTCGAGCGCTTGTGAATTGCCGCGCAACTATAATCGCCGTTCCCGCCGCCTTTACCGTGCCCACTGGCGAAGCGCATTGGAATCTGTTGCTGCGCGCGCGCGCGGTGGAAACCGGCTGCCATATAATTGCTGCAGCACAGGCGGGTAAACACGCCGACGGGCGTGTCACCTATGGTCATAGTCTGGTCGCAGACCCATGGGGCAATTTGCTATCCGAAAGCGATGCGACATCAGATCGTGGCTATCGTCTATTATTCGCCCATATTGATGCGGCGGATGTCGCCAAGGCGCGGCATGCGATCCCGCTCGAGCGGTCGCGCGCGATGCGCCTCGTCGATCTTTAATATCTCAAAGGCGGAAATTCGCGAAAGTCAGATGACTTGAAAGCTCGCGCTACAAATAAAAAGGGCGCCGTCAGGCGCCTTGTCGATACAAAAGGAGTTTGTGCAACAAAAAGAGGCCCGAACGTCAGTTCGGACCCCTAAATGTTTGCGTTAAGCGATCAGCTTACGGGCTGGTCGGCGCATTGTTTCCACCGTCAGCAGCAATGACGATGCCAGCAATAATTGCGGCAGCCGCCAGAAGAGCAATAAGGATTCCACTACCACCCTCAAGGTCATTTTTGTCCTGTGCCGTTGAAACAGCGCGCGAACTATCAACCGCAGTTGCCTGTGCAGCCGAAGCGACAACAGGTGCGGCGATCAACGACGTTGCGGCGAGGGAGATCGCAGCTTTCTTGAGCAAATTCATATTCTTCTCCATCCACTGGATATTTTTCTACCTTACGAATCAGATTGTACGGTTGCCCCTCAATTCGCTTCAGCCTCGCCGACATAAGCCCACAAAATTGAAAAAGCAACGAAATTTTGCCCTGAAAAGATAATTATAGCTAAAATTCCAATAACGTAAAAGACGCGACAGTCCGACACTCAACTGCGACGAATTTTTTCCAGTTGTTCGCTGGTTGTCGGATAACCAAGGTCAGGCGGGATGCAAAGATGAGGTGCGTCATCGCGATTCTCGATCCACGGCGTAATCAGCCGCCTAGGGAATTGGCTCGCATGGGCAGAGAAAAGCTCGAAAGTCGGAGCACTAGCCAATCGTTCCAAATTGCGCCGGGTGGGGAAAATCACCGAAACATTCCCGCGATCGGCCATTGCCAATGTTTCATGCGCGCTCGCCCAGAAAATATGACTATGTTCTGCTGCCTCTACGGTGAGTTCATGGCCGTGTTCGGGGGCTTCGACCGCAAAAAACCGCGTGTCAAAAGTGCGGGCTTCTTTAAAGTTGGGGCACCATCGGGCGAAGGGTATAAGGCTATCCAGTTGCAACCGTTCTGAACGGCTGTCGAGCATCTTTGAAAGCAGTTCGCCAGCAAGCAGGGCTTTGCGCGCTGCGTCTGCTTCTTCGTCTCCAAGTCCGGGCCAACCCACGGCCAAGCCGGTTTCCTCCAATGTTTCACGCAGCGCCGCAACCCGCGCCGCGCCTTCTCCGGCATCGTCGCCAAAGCCATGGCGCTCGGCCACGACATGATCGTCAGCTTCAACCCTTCCTCCAGGAAAAACGACCGCACCGGCGGCAAAGGCCATCGTCGTCGCTCGCTTGACCATCAAAATCTCGTCAACGCCTGCCGAATTTCCGGGTCGCATGATGACAAGAGTTGCCGCAGGTATCGCGTTGGGCGGCACTATCGCTCGCGTGTCGGTCTCATCCATGTTCGTTGAGATAGTCGGCATACAAGGCTTTGTCATCCTTGCGCTGCGCCCTTTGCTCCGCAATATGCACAGGCATTGGGATCCATGCGGGATCGTGATGGGTCGGAATCCATGCTTTTTTCGAACCCGGCCTTAAGGCAAGCCATATTGAATAGCGAACAGGGGGCAATCTGGTGGCGAAATTCGACGTGTTGATAGTAGGCGGCGGGCACGGCGGCGCGCAGGCAGCGATTGGCCTTTTGGGCCAGAAATTCACTGGAAGTATCGCCATCATCAGCGACGAAAATGAAATCCCCTATGAACGCCCTCCTCTGTCCAAGGAATATTTCGCCGGCGAAAAGGAATTTGAACGAATCCTACTCCGCCCCGCCAAATATTGGGCTGAAAGAAATGTGACGATGCTCCTCGGCAAGCGCGTCGAGTGCGTTGACGCCGCCGCGCATAGCGTGAAGACCGATAGCGGCGAGACCATCGGCTATGGCAAGCTGATCTGGGCCGCCGGCGGCCATCCGCGTATGTTACCGATTCCCGGCGGCGACCTTCCCGGCGTTCAGGGCGTGCGCACAAAGGCCGATGCAGACGCGATGAAGGCAGCATCCGAAACGGCAGCGCAGATCGTCGTCATCGGCGGCGGATATATCGGATTGGAAGCGGCCGCCGTGCTGCGAAAAGCTGGCAAAAAGGTCGTCTTGCTAGAAGCACTTGATCGCGTCCTCGCACGCGTTGCGGGCGAAGATTTGTCACGGTTTTTCGAGAAAGAGCACCGCGATCATGGCGTAGATCTTCGCTTGTCGGCGCAGGTCGAAGCGATCGAAGGGGCAACCCATGCGACCGGTGTGCGGCTAGCAGATGGAACTGTCATCCCCGCAGATCTGGTGATCGTCGGCATCGGCATCGTGCCAGCGGTCGAGCCTTTGATCGCGGCAGGCGCCGAAGGCGGCAATGGCGTGCTTGTCAACGCATTGTGTCAGACCAGTCTGCCCGACGTCTATGCGATCGGTGATTGCGCAGCGCATGAAAATCACTTTGCCGAAATGGTCGTGATCCGGCTCGAATCTGTGCAGAACGCCAATGATCAGGCGAATGTTGTCGCCAAATCAATCTGCGGCACTGATGCGCCCTATCATGCCATCCCGTGGTTCTGGTCGAACCAATATGATTTAAAGCTGCAGACGGCAGGCCTGTCGACCGGCCATGACCAGACGGTCTTGCGCGGCGACCCTGCGACGCGCAGTTTTTCTGTAATCTATTTGAAACGCGGCAAGGTGATTGCGCTCGATTGCGTCAACGCTACGCGCGATTATGTGCAGGGACGGATGCTGGTAACGGCAGGGGTCTCGGCCGATCCCGCGCAGCTTGCAGACCCTGAAACGGTGCTCAAATCACTGATTCCGGCCTAATATGATCGCAACGAAGGCGTTGTTAGGCCACTCGATAGACTGATATTGTCATTGATCCGGCGCGCTATCTGCTGCGTCAGGCCCCTTCAAATCCTTATCCATGTCGGCGGCTTTCTCATCAATCTTGTTTTGCGCCTCGTCAAAACGAGCGTCAAAGTCCGGCTCTTTGTGGCAAGCGCAAAGAGGCAGCGGGATCAAAAACAGACAAGCAATGCATAGCGAACGCTGCATCAATAATTCTTCTTATATTTGACACTGAAGTTGGTGACCCCCGAGCCTCCGGCCTGACTGAGAAGCGACAGCGCCCGGCTCAAACTAATCTCCAGCTGCGTAGCGGTAAAGCCGCGCGCATCAGTGATAATCTCTATGTAAATGTCGTCGGTCAGATAGTGCCCCGCCGCCAAGGCAGTGCCGCGCCCTGACGCCTCGTCGGGACCAAGAATCCGCAAGCGGTCAATGCCGGCGGCAGAGCGTAGTTTGCCCAGGGGATTGAGCCCGCCGGAGCCCGAGCCGCTCAACGCGTTGAGCGACCCCGCCAATTGCACTGCCTGAATGGCTGACAAATTCCCGATCGAGCTTCCGAACAAGATTCGCGAGACGATCTCGTCCTGCGGCAAGCCGGGACTGGAGGAGAAGGCTATTTGTGGATTAAAGGCGCGACCCGTGACATTCACGGTCACCGTCACATCATCGATATCGTCGTTCGCCGCCAAGGTGATGGTCGGATCGATTGTTTGGCCGCCGGTAAATCTCACACGTCCTTCGGTAAGGGTGAAAGAGCGGCTGGCAAAACCCAATGTTCCGCGAATGAGGTCAAAATTGCCTACCATTTGCGGCTCGGCGCGCGTTCCGCTGACGGTGAAATTGGCGCGCCATTCGCTTTCGAGCCCCATACCTGAAACATATAGTTTTTCGGGCGCCACCAGTTCCAGATTGAGCCTTACGCGCTGTAGCAGACCGGGACCCCGCTCCACCGGTTCGTCGCCCGTTATGCGCAGCCGCCCACGCGGCGGCTTGAACCGAACGCCGCTGAGATCGGGGATCTGCGCGGCGCCTTGGCGGACGAGGGCATAGCGAGTCTCGGGCAAACGCAATTTGCCCGAGAGCAGCGCCATCTCGCCCGCCTTTTTCGTCAGTGCAAGCGTTCCCGTGGCGGTACCCGACAAAGCGTCGCTGCGCGCCAACCGCGCATTGTCGAGCGTCAGGCGCACATCCATCGGATATCCACTGTCGGCGGCAAGGCTGATATAGCCCTGCCCTGCCACGGTTCCGTTGCCCGCCGTCGCCGTCAGCTTTTCGATCTCCAGCCGGTCGCCTTTAAATTGTCCCTGCACGACCATATTGGACAAGCGCGTGCCATAGGTCTGATTTTCGTAAACCAGATTATTGCCGCGCACGATGCCAGCCAGGGCCGGTTGCGATACACGACCTGAAAAATCAGCGGCAAGGCCAGCCGGTCCTGACACGCTTTGATCAGCCTGGCCGACGAAGGAAAACAAGGTTTCGGCGGGGCCATTATAACGGATGCCGCCCGACAGCGGCGCCGCCATCAACCGCTCGGTCCATGTCCCTCCGCTTGGCGGGAGCGGGCGCAGCGAGGCGACCATGCGACCGATTACCGAGCCTCTTTGGCGCAGGATTGCACGCGCCTCACCGCCATCGGGCAACAGTTTGCCCACAAAATTGACATCGACAGGGTTGCTGACCGCGATTGCCGTGGTGCGGGTGAAACCATCGATATGCAAGCGCGCATCAGCGCGCGGAAAAGCATTTGCGCTCGCTTGATCGAAATCCAGACTGCCGGTTGCCAAACCGCCCAGACCCAAATCCGGTGCAAAGGCATTGGCAAGCCGCATATCAAGCCTTTCCATCCGGCTTTGCAGTTTCAGCCCGTCACCATAGCTTCCCGCAAGCAGGACATGGCCGCCTCCCAGATCAACACGGGTAGGCAAAAGCCTATAGCTATTCTTGCCTGGAATGATGCGCGCAGGCGCGCTGGTCTTGAAGCGCATGCCGCGCATCCGACCATCGATCGCCACGCGCCACAATTCGGGTTGCAAATCGGCATTGGCTGCGACGCGGAACGGCGCACCGCTTACCCCTTCGGCCATCAGCTTGGCATGGCCGCGTCCGCCGCGATAATCGATCAACCCCCGTGCAACAGCAATGTTCAACGCACCGACGCGCGTCTGTGCCAACTGGATGTCGGCAATGACCTCGGGCCTGTCATATAATATCGCTCGCCCGTCGATAATTGCTGATCCGATGGCAAGTTGCGCCGGGCCAGGGAAGGCATAATTATTGGCGCGCAGATTGAAAATTGCGCGTTGTTTGTCGCCCGCGGCATCGAGACGGATGGTTCCGCCCAACCCATCTGCCTTGGCCGCCAGTTGTCCTGCAAAGGGGCCCGCCGCCGTTTGCTTCACGGCTCCTGACAAACCGACCCCGCCAAATTCGCCGTCATTGACCGTCAGTGTCAGCGGTCCTGCCGCTGTTGCGATGGTCACATCGGCACGCAGCGGACCATAATCGCTTTGTCCGGTCGCGTTGACACGATAGCCCGCCGGATCGCCGCGAATATCGGCGACCAGTTTGGCAAGCCCGACGCCCAACCCCGGCCGTTCCGCCTTTACGACCGCATGCGGGTTTGAAAGGGTACCGGCAAGCGCTACCCCAATCGGACCATATTTGGTTGATTGCCCGTTCGCCACAAGGTTGATCTGGCCAGTTGGGGAGTAGCTACCTCGCCCGCCGGTTACCCGCAGCGCGGGCGCAGTGAGGCGCAAATTAGCAAAGCGGATAATAGCGTCGGGACCATAGTTGATTTGAGTTGCTGCAACCAGATTGCCGCCGAGGAAGTTGCGCACGCCATCGCTGAAGAGCTTGGTCGACCGTGCCCGCACATTGCCGGTCAGGGCAAATCCCGCCGGCACGCTCTTCAAATCAACATTGGTTTCAATGTTGAAAAGGCCGACACTTTCCACCCGATAATTGTCGATCCGACCATCAATAGCTCCGGTGTAAAGCCCGGTTGATGTATCGGCGACGAGCACAAGGCCCGCGTCGATCCGGTCCGACCGAATGCGCATATTGTCCGACAGGATGCGCGTCCCGTCGATCGCCAGATCGCCCTTCATCTGCACATTGTCGAGTTTGCCCCCCGCGACACCATCGAGCCCGGTTATCCGTGCGGCCCGTGCGGTGACAGGGATCAGAATATGGTCGGCGTCGACCCGCGCCGCGCCAGCCAGATGTAACCTTTCGATCCCGATGTCATTGAGGGTCAACAGTCCCGCGTCGATGACATAATCTGCCCTGGGGGTTTTAAAGCCCCCGTCGAGTCTCAGCCTTGCGCGCAGGTTGCGGCCGGCAAGCTTGGGTGCAAGCGCCGTTGGCTTGCGCAAGGCAAAGTCCAGGTTCAGTCCATCATATTCATTGCGAGCCAGATCCACCCCGCCCTTTGTTGTCAGCGCGAAAGCGTCGCTCGCCACCTGCCCGGTGATTGCCGCGCGGCGCTTCGTGAGCGCTGCTGTCATATCAATCGTGGTGACCGGGCCCAGCAACGCTGCAGTTGGCCCTGAAAACAGTCGTGCAATCCGTGTCGGGCCTTTGACCGCAAATGTGCCATCGCGCGCGCCAAGCGCCAGCCGCATGAATTCGCTGCCGCCCATATTGCCATTAAGCTGACCGTTCCACGCCGCCCAGTCGCCCTTGCCATCAAGCCGAATCGTCAGGGGCTCTTGCGAACCGATCATCTCCGCCAGCACACCATCGCGCGGCGCGTCGACCGCAAGAGTTAGCGCCAGCCGGTTGTCATCTGGAACGGCATCGATAACCAGATCGATCCGGTCGCCGCCCGAGCGTTCGAGCGCGGCGATTGTCGCCCCCCTCAGTCGGACTTGCGCACGCCGGTCGGCAATATGTGCGCTGCCCGATAGGCGCGCCACCTGACGCGCGCCCGACACAGGCGGCTCGGTGATGAAATTCGCAATCTCCAATTTGCCTATGTCGATGTCATAATCGGGCAACCACGGCTTGTCGTTGGGCGGCACAGTTTTGAAATCGGGCAAACGCTGCAACGTCACAATTTCGGCGTTGACGCGCCGGACATCGATATGACCGTTAATAAACTTAAAGGGCCGCCAATTGATCTCCGCGCGCGGGATCCGGACAAAAGTGCCACGCGGATCCGCAAATGTCAGCTCGCGAAGCGTCATCCTCCCATAGAGCGATCCTTCTATTCGCCCGATGCCGATCTTCATCCCGTTTTCGAAACTTAGTCCTTCGATTTGCTTGACGACAAAGCGCCGACCCGCGTCGGAATTGAGGCCGATGAGGAGCAGGCCGAGGAGCGCGACAAGCGAAAGACAAACAAGCGCAAGCCATTTGCCAACCCGCTCGATGAGGCTAGGTTGATACAGCACGGCAGCCGGCGACGCTGACGCGGTCTCCCCCAATACTTCCTGTGCTGGGGGTGTTTTGTCTTTCGCGGCCATTAGAAGGCTTGACCAATCGACACATAAACATTGATCCGGCTTTCACCTGACATCCGGTTAATCGGCGTGGCCACATCGACGCGAAGCGGCCCGAAATTGGTATAGAAACGTCCGCCAATACCAGCCCCGTACCGAATGTTTGAGAATTGCGGCGCGGTGCTTTCATACACCTGTCCGGCATCCACAAATCCGACAATGCCGTAATTGCCGAAGCGGTAGCGCACTTCGGCGGCCCCCTCGTTCAGACTGCGGCCTCCGAGCGGTTTGTCATCGGGATCTCGCGGACCCAGCTGTTGATAGCCAAAGCCGCGTACCGATCCGCCGCCGCCGCCATAAAAGCGTCGCGAGGGCGCGATATTACTGCGCGATACGCCCTGAATCGTGCCCAGTCGGAAACGACCGGCAAAGACAATGGAATCGCCAACCGGAAAATAGCCCGTCGCGTCGATACGGGCGCGGACATAGGGCGAGAATTGTCCCTGCAGCGATCCCTCCGGCTGAACAAGCGTGCTCAGTCGAAAACCCTTTGTCGGGTTGAGCAAATTATCCGACGAATCAAGACCAAGCTGACCGTTGAGACCCGCGATTGCATAAGTGCGGCGGTTGCGCTGTCCGAGCGTGAAGTCATAATCATCCTCGTTCGTCCCCAGTAGCTCGACGCCATAGGCATAGGTCAGCCGCTTTTGCCAGATCGGTGTAGAGTCATAGCTGACCTTGGCAGAAAGCCGGCCCGTATAGGCCTCGAACGCATCATAATTGCTGTGCGAAATATTGGCAGCAAGCTCGAAAGTCCGGTCGCGCTGCCCCGCGTTCGAACGGCGAAATGTCAGGCCCGCTCCTTGCTCCAGCGTTCCAGCGATTCCCTGTGCGATCAAGGCGCCTTCGGGCGGGAACAGATTGCGATGGGTCCAGCTTCCGACGATACGAATCCCCTCGCCCGTCCCATAACCCAATGTGGCCGCAATCGTCCGCGGCGGGCCCGCATCCTGCTCGACTGCCATGGTGACATATTCGGTACCATCGCCTGCATCGCTGCCGGTCCGTTCGGGCTGGACCGCGACCGTGTTAAACAGACCGGTCGCCACCAGCGCCTGACGCAGATCATCGACCTTTCGGCTGTCATAAAGTTCGCCGCGTTTAAACCGCGCCATGAGCTTGATATGATCGGCATTGAAGGCAGTGTCACCGCTGGTTGCGAAATCGCCGATGCGCGCGCGCGGACCGATTTCAACCGGCAGCGTGTAGACGCCATCTCCCGTTTCTTGATCGAGTAAAATATCGCGCTGGCCCACAGCGGCAAAAGGATAGCCTTCCTGAGGCAACGTCACCGCAATCTGGGCCTCGGCGCCTTGAACCCGCGTCGCGATTATCGGCTCGCCGATCTTTAGCGCCAGGTTTTTCTCGATCAGTCCCGCCGGCACGGTCGGGTCAGCAGCGACAATGATCGCTGAAAAATGAAAGCGCATGCCTGGAACAACATCAATGACGGCAGTCAGCGCCCGACCCTCCTCTGTCCGCTCGCGATCGATGCGCGTCGTCACCTTGGCATCGTACCAGCCTTCCGAGGCCAGAATCCGCTGCATCAACACGCTGTCTTCGGTCAGTCGCGCCCGGATTTGTGCAACATTGGAAGCCTTGCCATCGGCGGCACGTAGCGCCGAATAGCGTTTGAACTCGCCCGCCAAATTTGCGCTGGTCGATTCCTCTGCAGCTTCAAGCCCAGAGATCTGGGTGGCATAGCGAAGGGTGACTGTTTCGCGATCAACCTCCTTCTCGGCGAAGGTGACAGGCGCGACCTCGAAGTCGGACAAAGGCTGGAGCGGGGCGGCGAGTTCGAGATCGCGCACCGGCGCGTCCGCGATTTCTTCCACAGTATCGCCATCGGCCAGCGCGGGCATATTCAACGGAGGCTCCTGCCCGTCGGCGGGATTGGCACCGCTTTGCTCGGCCGCAATGCGCGTTTCAAAATCGGCTATGGATTCCAGCGGCTTCGCTAGTTCAGGATCATCATCGGGGGCCAGCGCCGGAATAGCTGCGTTAAATTCATCATTGGTGATAATTGGCTCGACCACGGGCAGGTTGGCATCGGCTGGTGGCGAAGGAATATCAACCTCACCCGCGCGCAGTTCGTCCGCATTTGCCGGATTGTCGGAGCTGGCCGGAGCGGTGGTTGTGGCTGGATCAGCGGAGGATGTCTGGCCCATAGCAGGGACGGCAGCGAGCGCCAAAAACAGCGCCAGCGTACAGACACCCCCGCGCATTAGGCGGGTTTCCTCGACTGGCCTGTGGTGCGGCTGCTTCAGAAACAAAATGGGGCCGCTTTCTTAATCCAGAGTCCAAGGAAGCCGAAAAAAACGCGCCTTTATTGATTGCGACACCGAATCTTCCGACCATTGCAAGACCCCAAGCAATCATTGGGCAGACGGGCGCGCAGTGCAACCGTCAATTTGACCAAGCCACCGGACATCGCCGCTTCAGAGCACGACCACCGGTCAGGGCTTATGCCGCAACCCCCCCGCCTGCATTACGCGACGCGATACCTTGCTGTGCCCGTTCGTAAAAAAGCGGTGACGTCATGCCGCTTTCATGCCGCTTTCATGCAGCGACGGCAGCGGTTGCAGGCCAATATACAAGGGATCGGGCCGCAGCTTGCGTCGGCTGCGCTGAGCGACTGAATGGAGCGGCTTGATCCTATTCTCAAAATCATAGGCTGCGAAAAAAAGGCGAACATCAAAAAAGTTAAAATGGCGCTATCCGCTTAGGGTCGCCGCCCCAGATAGATGATATTGAAAGCCGGTTGGTCCCTGTACGGATTGTAAAATTCGACGCGCTCGGTCCGCACCTCGATCAGGCTTTCCTCCATCGCTTGAACAAAGGCCAAATCCTCGGCATCGGACGACCAGAGCGCGAATATCCCGCCGGAGCGAAGCTGCGCCGTCACTGCGGCGATCGCAGCACCTTTATAGAAACTTGCGCTTGCAGGGTCGATTAGGTGCGTCGTCGAATGATCGATATCGACCAAAATGGCATCAAATAGCCGGTCGGGTTGCGAGGTATCAAATCCCCCCGCCGCCTGTGCAAGAGCAAAGAAATCGCCCTGGACCAGACGGCACCGCGGATCCCCCGTTATGGCTTCACCAAGCGGTAGTAGTTTTTCTTGATGCCATTCGACAACTTCGGGGATTAATTCCACAACGGCCAGTCTGCTGACCCGGTTATCCTCAAGCACCGCCTTCGCCGTATAGCCAAGCCCAAGCCCGCCAACCACAACATCCAGCCCCTCGCCTTCAAGCATTGCCAGGGCAAGCCTGGTCAACGCTATCTCGCCTTCCACAAACTGGCTCGACATCAGATATCCGTCGTTCAGCTTTATTTCCCATATATCTTCGCCGTCATGGTGCAATCGGCGACGCCGGAGCACAAGCTCGCCTATAGCCGTTTCGCGATAGGCGATTTCTTCGAACATCACACTCATCAGCGCGTCCTAGCCGATCTTGCAGAGCCTTGCCTTACTAGTTTGCGCCTGCTGCGGCGGAAATATGAAACAAGGTGCTGAAAATGACGGTGTGCGATGCATTTCGAAATTGGGCTCGTGGACGCTCATCCTGAGGTCCGGATCGAACGGAATTGGTCGCTCTTTCGAACTGATCTGGCCCATTTCCCAAAGACTAAAATCCATGCAGCTATGCCGCGTCCCACAATCGCGTTGCCGGACCGCGCAGTAGGTCTTCGATAAGTCGCTGCCTTTCGACCGCCGCGTCAGCGTGGGAAAGGCTTTGATTTTCGAGCGCCATCGTATGGCTTGCGCGCGCGAGTTGCTGCGCAGCGATGTCTACAGCGCGCGCGCAAAATATCGTCTATCGGCACCTTCGGGACGATCGCGTAGACAAGTTCGCAGCCCATCGCCTCGGCCGCCTCGCGCAGCGACGCGAGCGAAGCCGTTTCGCGCGCTTCGCTCTTTTCCAGTTTGGCGATAGTGGATTGTGCTTTGCCCATTCGCAGGGCGAGCTGGCGTGTCGTCATTCCTAAAGCATCGCGCATGGCCCGCAGCCAGCCTCGCTTGGAGCGCACCAACATTATCTCTCGCAAGGGGGATAAGCGGCGTTCGAGATGCTTCCGGGCAAGCGCAGACATGTCCAAAATCGACTCCGACCGATCAAAATATGATCTCTTGATCGACTGTAATCGATCATATTGCCCATTTTGATAGGCTACAACGATCAAACCAATGACTAAACGATCGGCCTTGGTTGATCGCATTTGCTCATCGGGACCAATAACGTTGCCCACCCGCGCCTAAGAGGCAGCGCCCCAAGCCTGATGACAATCGTTCCGGCTCTGCGGCACCTTGATCGGCAGATCAAGCTCTACCAGGCGTACCCGGATGACACGAGCTTTCGCCTAAGCTGACCCAATTGGGCTGGCGTTCGAGAAGCAAGTTTGTCAGCTGCCACGGCTGGTATAACGCGCGGTGTTGACGGTCCTCCTCATAGAGGCGAGCGTCCGCTTTAGAGTGATCCGCCCGGACAATCGGAACGACCGGCATCAGGCGCTAAGCGATCATCAAACAGCCAAACCCCTGTGGTCTTTTATTAGGCGCCAGACCGTACAGGCTGTGCCCTGATCTCATTAGCAGGGAACATCGTCGCTAGCGAGCGCGACCCCGTTCGCCTGCCATCGCAAGGCGGCAATGTTCGCTGGTAATTGAGCACCGTAGAGTGAGCCAGACTGACTCCATTTTGTTCCATCTTTTGTTCCATTTTTGTAGCACGGTGCCGCGGAGACCCCGCGCAATGCACGGAAAACTGCGAAATTTGAGCGCACACCGTGAAATGGCAATTTTGGGGATTTTGACGCTAAGTCATTGAAAAAATGGTGCACCCGGCGCGATTCGAACGCGCGGCCCCCAGATTAGGAATCTGATGCTCTATCCTGCTGAGCTACGGGTGCGATGCCCTGTTCTGGCGGCGCACCAATAGCGGGGGTGCCTTGCCAGCGTCAATTGGCGAGATCGGGTGGGACAATCGGGACGAAAAGCGGCATTGCAGCAATACCATCCTCGTGCAGCGCCTCCACCTCTTCGGGCGATGCCTGACCATGGATGAGATTGTCGGGCGCCCGCCCCTCATGCATAGCGCGTGCCGCATCGGCAAAATCGCGCCCGACCCAGCGCGATTGCGGCAGCATCTCGGCCTGTTTGGCAGCAATTTCGGCGACGACGCGCCGAATCAACTCGGGCGAGGGCGCCTCGCCTCTCGCAACCCGAGGGGATAGGCGCGCAGGGGAAGCCGACGCTGGCTTTGTCACCAACTGGTTTGACTTGCTCCCGACACGCGGCGCCATAACTGCCTTTTTTACCTCGGTATCGCCGCAAATAGGGCAGGCAATCAGACCTCGCGCAAGTTGATCAGCATAGCTGTCAGAGCTTGCGAACCATGCCTCGAACCGATGTGCGCCAACCACACAACAGAGGTCGAAAACAATCATCGCTAGCCGCTACCCAACAAGGGGTCGAGCCGCCCGCGCCTGTCCAGCTCGGCCAGTTCGTCGCTGCCCCCGACATGCTGGTCATCGATAAAAATCTGCGGCACGGTGCGCTTTCCGCCAGCCCGCTGGACCATCGCTGCAAAGCCCTCCCGGTCCATAGTTACGTCAATTTCATGATAATCGGTGCCCTTGCGGTCGAGCAGCGCCTTGGCGCGCGAGCAATAGGGGCAAAAAAATTTGGTATAAATGTCGACCTTGGCCATAACTTATCCTGTCAAATCTACCGCCTTCATATCAGAATCGATTGCGGGAAAGTCAAATTTATTGCCCGCCGTCATGCCTTTGAAGGAAGCGGGTACAGGCTAGCGTTATCCTCCGCTGCCGAGCCGCTGCAAGAATTTTGCGCAGGCGCGTAATGTTGAGCCGCTGACATGAACATTTTAAGGAACGCCGGTGGCCATGCATCGCTTGTGAAGGAGCAGCGCTATCGGCAAAAGGACGCCATGACCGCGCCAACCAGCCCGCCAACGCTCTTTTCGCGTCGCCGCCACCGCGCGCAACGCGACCGCCTGCGCAGTTTTCCTGCTGACGCGAATTTTCTGGCACCGATCATTGCCGAATCCTTGCTTGACCGGCTGTCGATGGTCGATCGCCGCTTTGACCGCATATTGGTCATCGGTGGCCATGACGCTGACTTGCTCGACCAACTATGTGCAAGTGGAACGCCCCCTATTGTTGTCGAGGCCGGACCGCTGCTCGCAACAGCGGTCGGCGCGGTGCCTTGTGACGAGGATCAGATTGACCTTACCCCGGCAAGCTTTGACCTGATTCTGTGGCCGGGCGGACTTGAAAGCGTCAACGATGTCCCCGGCGCCTTGTTCCGTCTACGGGCGCTGTTGGTGCCTGATGGCTTGCTGCTCGGCACTTATATAGGCGACGGCAGCTTGCCCGTCTTGCGCCGCGCCATCATGGCCGAGGGATTGCGCAGCATCGCGCGGATGCATCCGCAAATCGATCTCGCGGCCATTGGTAATTTGTTGCAGCGCATTGGTTTTGCCTTGCCGGTGGTCGATGTCGAATCGCTCACGGTACGCTATGGCAATTGGCTAAAGCTGGTGCGCGATTTGCGTGCGGCAGGGCTGGCCAGCCGCCTTGACCCACCGCCGCCGCCGTTGACGCGCACCGAGCTCGCCAGTCTCGATGCCGGTTTTCGTGCGCAGGCCGATGATGATGGCCGGGTCAGCGAGACATTCCGGCTGGTCCATTTCAGTGGCTGGGCACCCCATCCCGATCAGCCCAAGCCGGCTCGGCGGGGCAGCGCAAAGGCCTCGCTCGCCGATGCGTTGCGTCCCGACGGCCCGCCTGCAAAGCGCTAAACCAGCGCGTCAAGAAGACCGATGAGAGGTTTATCTGCCGGGGGCATCTCTATTTGATACAGTTCGATTGGACGCATCCAGCGCAGCGCACTGGCGTGACGCGCCGTTATTATCCCGTCCCATTTGCGACATATATAAAGGAGCAGCAACAGGTGCCGCTCCCCCAACGGCTCACTGGCGAAGCAGGCGGGGGCGAGGCAGGCCTGTTCGACGCAAATATCTAATTCTTCATGCAATTCCCGGATCAACGCCCGCTCGGGCGTCTCGCCCGGATCCACTTTTCCCCCGGGAAATTCCCAAAGCCCGGGCATGGGGCCGCCCTCGGGGCGCTGCTGAACAAGCAGGCGGCCATCGCGATCGACAAGCGCCACAGCCACGACAGGCAGCCATTGTGCGATCGCATTCTGGGAATATTGGGGGGGCAAATTCTTAACTTTCCTCTGTCAGGCCAGTCTGTCTCAGGAACTATAGCTATAGGCAGGGGCAGGACAATGACCAAGATTGCCGGGCTGCTGCGGTCGACCAGGGCCGCAACCGCCGTCGAATATGGACTCATACTGGCGCTAATTTTCCTCACCGCCATCCTGGCGATTACGTCGGTCGGTACCGGAACAGTCGGCATGTGGAACTCAGTCGCCACAAAATCCGCATCCGTCCTGTAATGGGACACGGGCCTTAAATCGAAATTCCGGCCCGTTAAGAAATTCAAAACCAATTCAACCTAGTCCTGTTGAGGTTGACCACGACCAGAGTGTCAACAGGGTAAGTGAAGATAGATCTATAGGAGACCAGACATGAAGTTTTTCAAAAAGTTCGTTCGTGACACCAAAGCTGCAACCGCCATCGAATATGGCCTGATTGCTGCTCTGATCGCTGTTGCTGGCATCACCGCCATGACCTCGGTTGGTAAGGGCGTTGCAGGTACGTTCAACAACGTTTCGGCCAAGCTCTAAGCTTAGCACGAATAGGCCGTGCCGGCTCGCCGGACGGTTACCAAAACGAAAAGGGCGGTGGAGTTTCCACCGCCCTTTTTGCTGCGCGACTTCTGAAGCTGCGCCTATCGCGTCGCGTAAACCACCAGCTTTACCTTTTGGCCTGCCGACAATCGGCTGCTGGACGACAGCCGGTTGAGAACTTGAAAGCGCTCGGTCTGATTATTGCTATAAGCCATGCGGCCCGACAGGCTTGTCATCGTATCATTACGGCCGACCGTGACGACATCGACCCGTCGCGGTTTGATCGCGGCGGCCTCATTCGCGCTCAACCGGCGCAAGCTGCTGTACATGCTGTTGAAGATCTCGCCTTTTCCTGCCGGAGCCAGGGTGACAAAATGATAGGCGCGGTCGGGGGCGAATTCATAAGCGAAAACTGTGACATCAACCTGTCCGGAATCGCCATTGGCGCGCGCGGTCGCATAAAAAGCCGGAATCCCGTTAACGGTCGTCCGCTGCGTCGCGCCGGGTGTCAGCGCTATATTGCCGCCAACCTCCTTTAGCACGGACGCAATATAAGCGTCCCTGTTGCCATTATAGGGAAGGGTCGAAAACTGCCCCTGCCCGCCGGAGCCGCTAATCGATACAGCCGTCGCCCCATTTTGCATGGCATAACCGCTGGGAATGGCAAATTTCAGCCGCAAATCGGGATGCAGAAACTCGTTGCCCTCGACCACGCCCTGTTCGGGATCATCACCATAAAGCACGCCGTCGACTGCGGCGTAAAAGGCATCGGCATTCCGCACACCTCCACGACCTGCGCGGCTTGCCAGCGTCTGGGCATTGCGGACGCGCGAGGCGGGGTCAGGGTGGGTACTCGCCCATTCGGGCAAGGAACGGGCATCGCGACCGGCAACGCGCGCGTCAAGATTGGTCTGATTGGCAAGGCTTGCGAGCATGGTCGACAAAGCCATCGGGTCATAGCCTGCACTGCGCAAATATTGGACGCCCAGTTGATCGGCCTCGAGCTCCTGGCTGCGCGAAAAGCCCAAAGTTGCAAGCTGCGCGGCCTTCATCGCATTATTCTGTAGCAGTCCGCCCAGCGAACCTAAAATCCCGCCATTATCGCCAATTGCCCCGCCAAGCACCGCGCCCAATATACCCAAAATGCTGTTGCGCGTCGCCGCGGACTGGCGCTTTTTGCTGTGGCGCGCGGCAACATGGCCGACTTCATGCCCCAAAACGCCCGCAAGTTCGGCCTCGTCATTCATCAACGCCATCAGCTGGCGGGTGACATAAACATAGCCTCCGGGGATCGCAAAAGCATTATTCACCGGCGAATTGAGCAGCGTGACGGTAAAATCACTCCGCGCATTCGACAGGCCCGACTGGACAGCAATATTCTGCCCGATCCGCGAGACATAAGCTGCCTGCGAGCCAGTATAAGCTCCGCCGAATTCCTGTAAAAGTTGCGGATTGGCCTCGGCACCTTGCTTGCGGTCTGCCTCCGATATGCTCGTGGCGGTATTGATCGTCCCCGTTTTCGCTTCGGCCCGATCATTGATACCACCTGCCCCTGCTGCGCAACCTGCAACGGCGATTGCCATCAATCCGGTGGTGATCATATGTGCCATAAAAGCCCCTCTTATTTTCCGATTTTTCAAGCCCTAAACTCCCGAACCTATTGAAACATGCCGCAACGGGATAGCTCCGCTACCTGTTCCTTAGGTCAGTAAACGTCGCCAAGGCTGCAAATGTTCCGGATTTGGACAAGAGTGCAGCAAAGGGGGGGTCAGGCGCGGCCCATTGCGAGGAATTTATCTTCGCGCGCGGTCAGTATCGCATCGCGCGGCAAACTGGACAGGGCATCCAATTCTTCTTCAATCGCATCGCCCAGTGACGCAATCGCGATATCGGGAGCCCGATGCGCGCCGCCAACGGGTTCGGGAACAATCCGGTCGATCACCTTTAGCGCGATCAGATCGTTCGCCGACATTTTCATCGCGGCAGCCGCCTCGGCGGCCTTGTCGGCTGTGCGCCACAGGATCGACGCGCAACCTTCGGGTGAAATCACCGAATAGACGGCATGCTGGAACATCAACACGCGGTTCGCTGCCGCCAGCGCAACCGCCCCGCCCGAGCCACCTTCGCCGACAATCGCCGCGACGATCGGCACGCCGAGTGCAAGGCATTGCTCTGTCGAGCGGGCAATGGCTTCGGCCTGCCCGCGCTCTTCGGCCTGAATGCCAGGAAAGGCCCCCGATGTGTCGACCAAAGTCACCACAGGCAGACCAAAACGATCGGCAAGCTGCATCAGGCGGATCGCCTTGCGATAGCCCTCGGGCTTCGCCATGCCGAAATTATGCTTCATCCGCGACGGAATATCATCGCCCTTTTCATGACCGATCACCATCACCCGGCGGCCGCGAAAACGCGCTAATCCGCCAATAATTGCATGATCATCACCGAAATTGCGATCCCCCGCCAGCGGCATCCAATCGTCGAACAGTCCCGTGACATAATGTTTGAAATGGGGGCGGTCGGGGTGACGGGCGACCTGCGTCTTTTGCCATGGTGTGAGCTTGGTATAAATGTCGCTCAGCATTTTGGCCGATTTGGCTTCCAGCTTGACAACTTCGGCGTCGATATTGAGCGTAGGGTCGCCGCCCATTTCGCGCAATTCAGCGATTTGCCGGTCTAATGCGGCAACCTGTTTTTCAAAGTCGAGAAAGGCTGTCATTGCCAAGGCGGTTAAGCTGTCGGGGCGTCAAGGTCAACGTCTGGCAATTCATTAGTCCTTGTATCCATTCGGCCCAATGGGTGACGACTATTGACCAGTTCGACCAAGCGACGGCTGTCGACATGGGTATAGATTTCGGTCGTCGCAATATCCGCGTGCCCCAGCATCAATTGCAGCGCCCGCAAATCAGCCCCGCCTTCCAACAAATGTGTCGCAAAGGCATGGCGCAGCACATGCGGGCTGATCCGTTCGGGTGCTATCCCTGCCCGCGCCGACAAAGCGCGCAGCAGCTGGAACAGGCGAACGCGCGACAAATGAGACTTTCCCGACGGGAACAACCATGGCGACGTATCGTTCCGCAGCATCAACCAGCGCTCCAGCACGGCGCGTGCGCGATCGGACAGCGGGACCAGCCGTTCCTTGTCGCCCTTACCGCGCACAATCAAATAGGCGCGCTCTCCCGACACCGCGCGCCGCTGCAGCGACACGAGTTCGGTCGCGCGCAGGCCCGAACCATAAAGGAGTTCAAGCAGCAACAACTGGCGCACGACAGCTGCGGGCGCGGCATCCCCCGCGGCTTCCTCTTCGGCTATGGCAAACAGCCGCTCGACATCATCATGGGTCAAAATGCGCGGCAACGGTCGCTGTGTCGCTGGCCGCGCCAGCGCTAATGCGGGATTATCCTTCCGGTCCCCTTCATCGAGCAAAAAAGCAAAAAACTGTCGCAGCGCCGACAATTTGCGCGCGGCGCTGCTCGCCGCAAGACTATGATATTCTGCCATAAGTGCGCGCAATTTGCTGGCATCGGCGGCGCCAAGGCCGCTTGGTACCAACCCCGCCGCCTGCTCCAGATCGCGGCGGTAAGCCGCCAATGTGTTGTGCGCGGCACCGCGTTCGGCCGCCATCATTTCGAGAAAGCGATCGATTAACGCAGCATCATCATCCTGCATGTCAGATTCCGTCGTCAGACCCGCACCAATGCTTCGGCCGCTATCATCCGCGCTTCTGAACCCAAACCCACGTCGCGCAGCGCCCGCACGATATGATAAAGATGGTAAGGCGGCAGTTTTGACCAGTCTCGGCCCTGCATTCCGGTAGCTACCAGCAAGGCCACCATCGCCGGTTGACGCTGCTTTGCAGCATCGTCGATGGCGCGGGTCCAGCGCGTCTCTTTGGTCAGATTAACCTCCAGCTCGCGCGCCGCCTCGTCAACGTCCGAAGCTTCCATGCGTCCCAAGCCGGCAAGGCCCGCGAGCAGAAACTGGCTGCGCAAATAGCCGTTACTGTCATCATCTTGTGAAAATTTATTCACCGCAGAGGCCGACATGGCTGTCAGCGGACGGGCCAGACCGACCGCGAGTACGCCCCAGCCACGGCTGCCCACCGACACCGTCGGAACCCAGGCGAGCGCATTGCGATCATAACCACCGGCCAGCATCGACCCGAGCAGCCAATGCACACCGTCGCCGACATCGGTGTCGACGGGCAGCGCGGCTGCCGCACGCGAGGTTGCCACCATTGCGGCATAGCGCGAGTCATTGGTCCCGCCGCGTGCCCAATATTCCTTCATCGCGGCAAAGCGCCCTTTACCACTGGCATTGCTATATGCCTGACGCAGCAACTGCGCCTCGCTCGTCACCGCATCAGGCGCACCATCTTCACTTTCTGCAGCGCCGATCAGCGAAAGATAGGCTTCACCCGACAAAATCCCCCGCAGTGCCGCCTGCGGGGCCGCCGCCACACGGTCGGCCATTTCTGTCATCGGGGCAAGCACGGTCCAGCCCGCAAAATAGGGCGCGGCACTCGCCCGCAAATTGGCGGGAATCGGTGTCGCTGTCGCCGTCGCAAGCCCAAAGCGCCAACTGGTCAGCCGGTCAATTCCATCCCATTGGATCGTGACCGAACGGCGTCCGTTCAAGCTTGCGCCCAACACGCGTTCGGCGAGCAAAATGTCGAAATTGGACACTTTTTTGCCACTGCGCACCCTATCGATGGCCGAGCCTGCCGGCCCGGGTTCGCCGGTCAGCCCCGAACATATTCCGGCCGCGAGCCGCCAGCTGTCCTCGTCACCATGGCTCAGGCCGGCCGGCACATAGGGGCATAATCCGGCAGGATCGGCGTTGGCCAAATAAACCTGCTGCGCGACCGTGACCAATCGCGGTGAAGCGCGGTCTGAGTCAACCGACTGGACCAATCGCCGCGCGGACTGTGCCTCTCCCAACCGCAAGAGCAGCGCCGCGCGCTCCGCCGTCAGATCAGCGCCGTTGATCGACTTGGGCGTGTCGATCGCTGACAACATGGCGCGGCGCAACAATATCTCGGCCCAGCGAGACACAATTGGCGCGCGGGTTTTCTGCATGATCGCAGCAGCATAGGCGCCGCGTGGTCCCAATGCATCGGGGGAAAGTCCACCCGTTTCCGGCGTCAAAGGCCCAATACGAGACAAGGACCGCCGCGCGCCGGGCGGCAGGTCATAGCGCACCGTCCGCGGCTCTTCGCCGGCATCTTCGTCGGCAGAATCGTCGTCGGGAAGCGTTTCGGTGGCCGTGGCCGTGGTCGCTTCCGACCCTTTCGGCATTGCAGGCGATGGTGCCGGTGATGCCGACGTCGCCGGAGCTTGCCCCGGCGTCGGTGTCGGCGCGGGCGACGGGGTAGGCGTACCAAAGCCTTCGGGAAGTAGCGATTCCTGCGCCAGCGCAGGCAGGACCAGCGCGGCCGTCAATGCGGCCGCTGACAGGCCGAACAAGAATATTTGGGGGTGCTTCATTGTTCGGGCGTCAACTTGGCAATATCGTTAGTCACGTCCACCTCAATCACTTGCACTTCCTTTGGTCCGCCAAAATAAGCCAAAATTGCCCAACAGGCTGCCAACAGCAATGCGACAATAATCAATCGTCCGATCCATCGTCCCATTTTCGTCTCGCCGCCTTCCAACGCCTGCTCTTGCCGATTATGCTTGGCAACGCAAAATCATTGTTCCCTGCTGCGCGGGCGGTATAGCCCCGCATGACATGACGCGAAACCCGAAAAGCCCATCAACTGTCCTGCCGGCAACAATCCGCGACCGGTCGATCGTGCTCGTCGGATTGATGGGGTCTGGAAAGTCAACCGTGGGCCGTCGCCTTGCCTCGCGGCTCGGTATGCGGTTTGCCGATGCCGACGACGAGATCGAGCGCGCGGCGGCATTGAGTATCACCGACATTTTCGACCGTTTCGGTGAGGCACATTTTCGCGATGGCGAACGGCGCGTCATCGCGCGGCTGTTGGCGGGCAATCCGGTAGTTCTGGCGACGGGCGGGGGCGCCTTTATCAACGAGGAAACGCGCGCGCTGATCCTCAAGGACAGTATCTGCGTCTGGCTTGATGCCGACATTGAGACATTGGTCGAACGCGTCGGCCGTCGCAGCCATCGCCCCTTGCTCAAAGATCGCGATGCCAAAACCGTGCTGCGCGACCTCGCCGAGCTACGCAATCCCATTTATGCCGAGGCTCATTTGCGCGTCAGTTCCGGCAGCAGCCCGCACGAACATACGGTCCGCGCAATATTGGAGGCCCTGGCATCATGCACACAATAACGGTCGAGCTTGGCGAACGCCGCTACCCCATTCTCATTGGCGATGGTTTGCTCGCTGATCTGGGCCAGCAGATCGCGCCGTTGCTCCATCGGCCCAAGGTCGCGCTGATTACCGACGCCCATGTCGCCGAGCATCTGCTGACAATCGCGAAATACTCGCTGGAGGCGGCGGGCCTTAGCGTTTCGACGCTGGTGCTCGATCCCGGAGAAGGTAGCAAAAGCTGGGCCGGCTTGGCGCGCGTCACCGAATGGCTGATCGATCAAGGGGTTGAGCGTGGCGATCATGTCGTGGCGCTTGGCGGCGGGGTGATCGGCGATCTGGTCGGATTTTCTTGCAGCATCGTCAAACGCGGCTGTCATTTCATACAGGTACCGACGACTTTGCTGGCGCAGGTCGACAGCAGTGTTGGCGGCAAGACCGCGATCAATGTCGCGGCGGGCAAGAATATGGTTGGGTCTTTCCACCAACCGGCGCTGGTCGTCATCGACCCCGCCACGCTGTCGACCCTGCCCGCGCGGGAATTACGCGCCGGTTATGCAGAGGTCGTCAAATATGGCCTGATCGATGACGCGAACTTTTTTGACTGGTGCGAGGCAAATGGGGCCGCCTTGCTGTCCGGCGACCGCGCCGCGCAGCACCATGCCATCGCGCACAGTGTCTCCGCCAAGGCGCGTATCGTTGCCGCCGATGAACGAGAGACGCAGGATGTGCGCGCCCTGCTCAACCTCGGCCACAGCTTCGGTCACGCGCTCGAAGCCGAGACGGGCTATTCGCAAAAGCTCCTCCATGGAGAAGCGGTGGCGGCAGGCATGGCGCTCGCTTATGGCTTTTCAGCCGAACAAGGTTTGTGCGATGCCGGTGACGCGCGCCGCGTTATCGCCCATCTCGCCGCTGTCGGCCTGCCGCATGATCTGGCGAGCGCTGGAATTAAGGCGACCGGCGAAACGCTGGCCGGTCATATGGCGCATGACAAAAAGGTTCGCGACGGCAAATTGCCGTTGATCCTATCGCGCGGCATCGGGCAAGCATTTGTAACCGATGTTCATGGGCTCGATCAGGTGGCCGGTTTTCTGAACCGGCAACTATAGTTAAACGCCTCCGCCTATTTTGAGGTCTTGCTCACGCGCCGGCGTTCGCGCAGCGATTCCAAGATGCTGGCGGCCTGTCGACCCGCGCCAGGATGAAAACGATGATCCATACCTGCGCTCACATCGCCTTCGCTGATCTGCGCGTCGAGGCGCGCGCTGTCGAGCTGGCGGAGTGCGGTTTCAACATCCTCAATCTCTGCCGGATCGACATCAAGTTGTTGCAAGGCTGCCAATCCCAAAGCAATCGAGCTTTCAAAGGCTTCGCGTACTGTTGCGGTCAATCCCGCGCCGTCCACCGCCAACAATTGGCGCCGGTCATAAACGCGCGCCAGAACCCGCGCATCGGGAAAGGCCTCGACAACCGGCCGCAAGGCGTCTGCGTCCATGGTCCGGTCATCGATGCAGAATATGATAAGCCGCGCTTCCTCGGCGCCTGCGCGGCGTAGCAAGTCGAGCCGCAAACCATCACCAAAATAAACTTTGGTGTCGAACCGACCCGACAGCTCGATCTGGCTGGGCTTTTTGTCGATCAGCGTCACCGAACAGTCGACCGCATGCATCATCTGCGCCACGATTTGTCCAAAGCGACCATGTCCGACAATGATAGCCGTTCCGCGCGGAGCCGAATCGGGGCCTTCCATGCCGGCACCATCGCGATCGGGCGCAAATTCCAGATTGCGGGCGAACAGCATCAAAAATGGCGTCGTCACCATCGACAATGTCACCACCGCACTGAACAGGCTGGCCGCTTCGGGCGCTATAAGCAGCGCGTCGGACGCCTGTGTGAACAGCAGGAACCCGAATTCACCGCCCTGACTGAGCAGAAGCCCAAGCCCGAGCGCGGCTTTCCACGACATGCCGAACAATCGCGCAACTCCGGTCAACACCGTCAGTTTGACCGCAACCAATCCCAGTGCCAACCCCAATATCATTAAGGGGCGCGCCATAACGACATCAAGGTCGAGCACCATGCCCACGGCAAGGAAGAACAGCCCGAGCAGGATGAGGCGGAAAGGTTCGACATCGGCTTCTATCTCGTGCCGATAGGGCGAATCGGCGAGCATGACGCCTGCAACAAAAGCGCCAAGCGCGGTCGACAAATGCAGGCTGTGCATCAGCGCGGCGCTTGCCAATATGGTGAGCAACCCGACAACGACAAATAATTCCCGCTCGCCATAACGTCCGACGAGGCGCAGCAACGGATTGAGGATGAAGCGCCCCGCCAGCACCAGGCCGGTGATCGCGGCGACCGTATAAATGGCCATCATCCATCCCGGCGCTGCCGACGCGTCGGCGGGTGCACGCGACAAAGCGGCGACGATGGTAATCATCGGCACGATGGCCAGATCCTGAAATAGCAGGATCGAGAAGGCTTTTTCACCAAAGGGAGAGTTGATCCGCCCCGATGCCTTCATGCCCGGCAACACCTGCGCCGTGGATGACAAGGCCAGCGGCAGCCCGAGCGCCAGCGCCGCCTGCCAGCTGAAACCCAAAATGGCGAGGATCAGGGCGGCTAAAATCAGGCCTGTGACAACAACCTGCACCAACCCCAAACCGAAAATGGCGCGGCGCAATTCCCACAAACGGCGTGGGTGCAATTCCAGTCCGACGAGGAACAACAGAAAAGCGATGCCCAGTTCGGCAAAGGCGAGCTTTGACTCGCCGCCGCCAACCAGCGCCAGCCCATGTGGCCCGACCAGCGCGCCAGCAACCAGATAGCCGAGCACAGCGCCAAGTCCCAGACGGCGAAAGATGAGTACGAAGAGCGTTGCCACAGCCAAAAGGATCGCGCCTTCGACGAGCATGATCTGGGTCGGATTTTCGGCCGTTGCGGCAACAGCGGCGGTCAGAAAACTCATGCTAAAATCGCCGGTTGCGCCCCGCCAAGCGCTTTTATCGCTGCATCAAATGGCAATAATATCGCCCCGTGCCGCGCCGGAAAGTCGCGCGCAGGCGCGAGCAGCATAAAGCCCGGCCAGTCGGGCACATCGCTGCCGCCGCCAAACCAATCAGCTATAGCGGTGCGCATAGCGGAAATGTCAGCCAGCGATCGTCCGTCCGCATGGCGCGCAAATAGGGTGGCTGCCGCTTGTCCCAACGCGCACGCTTCAACCTTCATGCCGACGCGCGTCACCTGCCCCGCCGCGTCGCAATCAAGGTTCAGATCGATACGGCTGCCGCACAAGGGGGCCCTGGCATCAGCCGTGAGCGCAGCGTCGATCAGTGGCGGAAAGTCGGCGCTCGCCACCGCCAGCGCCAAAATGTCGCGGTTATAGAGCGGCG
Organism: uncultured Alphaproteobacteria bacterium; assembly: GCA_963844225.1. GTDB lineage: Bacteria > Pseudomonadota > Alphaproteobacteria > Sphingomonadales > Sphingomonadaceae > Sphingopyxis. The sequence goes on from CAWJNG010000002.1 coordinate 246,793, forward strand.
CCGTCATGACGTTTTTTTCTCACTCGGTACTTTTTCTTGCGGCTCTTCATCCGATTCGCGCGCCTGTTTACGCCGTTCAGCAATGATCTCGCTCGCCGCAGCGCTCGTCGCGCTAAGCGCAGGATAGGTGCGACTGTTGGTCATCCAGACCGGCTGGGCCTGATCCCCATAGCCAATGTCATAGAGCAGCGTCAGGGCCATGAAGCCAAGGGTCGCCAGCAAAAGCCCTTTGATCGCGCCGAATCCCGCGCCCAAACCGCGGTCAAACCCGCCAATCAACGACCGCCGGCTGCGATCACCGATCGATCGCGACACCCATTTTCCAATCAGAAAAACCACGCCAAACAGCAAAACAAAGCCCAGCATTGCCGCGCCGCCCGCCGACCCGACCCGTTCTGCCAGCGCATCGCTGACCGGCGCGTGAAACAAGCGCACTGCCGCAATCGCCAACACCCAGGCGAGCAAGCTCAACACTTCCTGCACCAGCCCGCGTGAAAATCCCAGCACCGCGCCGCCGCCTACCAGCGTCAGCACCACAATATCCAAAGCCGTCAAACTACCCATAAGGGCTGCGCTAATCGCGACCGAGCATCAGGTCAACGAGTTCGCCAAGCCGCTCGAAACCCGTGACCGAAATTCCGCCCACCGGTTTCATGCCACTAGGACCCCAAGCCTTGGAAAAACCAAGCTTAGCCGCCTCGCGCAGCCGAAGCGGAGCATGGGCGACCGGACGGACCTCGCCCGACAGCGAGACTTCGCCAAAACCGATGCTGTCAGCCGCCACCGGTCGCTCGGTAAAGGCCGACACCAGCGCCGCTGCCACAGCCAGATCGGCGGCGGGATCGGTCAGTCGATAACCGCCAGCAATATTGAGATACACTTCTGCCGACGTCATCGAGAGGCCACACCGCGCCTCCAGCACCGCCAATATCATCGCTAACCGTCCGCTGTCCCAGCCAACCACGGCCCGCCGCGGTGTCGCCCCGCTCGCCAGCCGCACCGTCAGCGCTTGCACCTCGACCAGCACCGGGCGCGTACCTTCCAGCGCTGGAAAGACCACAGCGCCCGGAACGTCGCGGCTACGGTTGGTCAGGAACAGGCTCGACGGATTGGCCACCTCGCTCAGCCCGCTTTCTTCCATCGAGAAAACGCCGATTTCATCGGTGCCGCCAAAGCGGTTCTTGACCGCGCGCAGGATGCGATATTGATGGCTGCGTTCGCCCTCGAACGCCAGCACCGTGTCGACCATATGCTCCAGCACGCGCGGCCCTGCTATGCTGCCATCTTTGGTCACATGACCCACGAGCACCAGCGCACAATGGCTATCCTTGGCAAATCGGATAAGTTCCTGCGCGCTGGCCCGCACCTGGCTCACCGTCCCCGGCGCGCCCTCGATCAGGTCGCTGTGCATCGTCTGAATCGAATCGATGACCAGAAAATCGGGCGTCGCCGCGCCGTCGAGGGTCGCCAATATGTCGCGAACCGATGTCGCGCTGGCGAGCGACACTTTAGCTGCCCCCAGCCCCAGCCGCTGCGCGCGCAGCCGCACCTGCGCCGCCGCTTCCTCGCCGCTAATATAGACAACCGACTTGCCCGAAAGCGCCAGCCGCCCCGCCGCCTGTAACAACAAGGTTGATTTGCCGATCCCCGGATCGCCGCCGATCAGCGTCGCCGATCCCGCGACAAAACCGCCGCCGAGCGCCCGATCGAATTCGGCGATGCCGCACGCCATTCGTGCCGGCAACGGAACATCGCAATCGAGCGCCTCCAATGCAATTTTTCGCCCGCCCGCGCGCAGATTATGTTTGGCCGAAAACACCGTTTCGGCGGCCTCTTCGACCAAGCTGTTCCATTCAGCGCAATCGTCGCACTGTCCCTGCCACCGATAGGCGACGGTCCCGCAATTCTGGCAGACATATTGACGTTTTGCTTTGGCCATGCAGTCCGCATAATAGGAACAAAGACGGAACGCCAGTGCTTTTCGCGCAGGATGGGTGGATATGATCGCCAAAGCCGGCGCCAGAGCTCAGGCTTGGCTTTGCCTGCACTGCCCCGCCGGTTATAGGTCGCTGACGACTCAGCCTCATTGTCATCAAAAGGACCGCGCAGCGCCATGAAATTTTTTGCCGACACCGCCGAAATCGCTGACATTGAGGAACTGGCCGCGACCGGCCTGCTCGATGGCGTCACCACCAACCCGTCATTGATCGCCAAATCGGGGCGCGACTTTATGGAGGTGACCAGGGAAATTTGCGCGCTGACCGACGGACCTGTGTCAGCCGAAGTCGTCGCGCTCGACCATGCAACGATGATGGAAGAAGCCGAAATCCTGCGCAAGATTGCCGACAATGTCTGCATCAAGGTGCCGCTGACTATCGACGGCCTGAAAACCTGCAAAGCGCTGACGAGCGATGGCACGATGGTCAATGTCACGCTCTGCTTTTCCGCGAACCAGGCACTTCTCGCGGCCAAGGCCGGCGCGACCTTTGTTTCGCCCTTTGTTGGTCGCCACGATGACAATGGATTTGACGGCATGCAACTGATCGCGGACATCCGGTTGATTTATGACAATTACGCCTATCGCACCGAAATCCTCGTCGCCAGCGTCCGCCACGGCATACATGTTCTGGAGGCCGCCAAGATCGGTGCCGATGTCATGACCGCACCGCCCGCCGTCATCAAGGGATTGTTCAAGCATATATTGACCGACAAGGGCATCGAGGGCTTCCTCGCCGACTGGGCCAAGACCGGTCAGTCGATCGGCTGATCCCCTCCCGTTGAATCATGACCATGAACGACCTCTCGCCAATGGCGCCCGTGGCTTGCGCCTCGCTGCACGTGAACGTCAACTTCGGCCGATAGTCGGCCGCGCAAAGCTGCAGCCGCATCTTGCCGCCTGCATCGGGAAAAAGAAATTATGTCCAATGCCGTCTCTCGCGCCGTGCTGACCGAACGACGCGGTCATATCCTGCTGATAACGCTCAACCGACCCGAAGCGCGCAACGCGGTTAATGCGGCGCTGCACGCGGGTCTTGGGACCGCGCTGGAAGAGGCCGAGAGCGATCCCCAAATTCGCGCGGTGATCATCACCGGGGCGGGCGATAAAAGCTTTTGCGCGGGGGCCGATCTCGTCGCGCTTTCGCGCGGCGAATTGCTCGCCCCCGCCGATAAGGCCCAACAAGCCTGGGGCTTTGGCGGGATGGTCCAGCATCCGATTTCAAAACCGATCATCGCGGCGGTCAACGGTTTTGCGCTGGGGGGAGGATGCGAAATTGCCCTGATGAGCGACCTGATCGTCGCCGCCGATCATGCCCGCTTTGGCCTGCCAGAGGTCAAGGTCGGTCTGTTCGCGGCTGCAGGCGGCGCGTTCCGCCTTGTCCAGCAGCTGCCGCGCAAACTGGCGATGGAATATTTGCTGACCGGCGAAATGTTTACTGCCCAACGCGCGGCCGACTTGGGGCTGGTCAATGCGGTTGTCCCGCTCGAGCAACTGCTCGACACCGCCTTTGCACTGGCCGAAAAAATAGCGGCCAATGCGCCGCTGTCGGTGCAGACATCAAAACGCGTGGCGCTGGGATTAAAGGATGGCGCCATCGCCAGCGATGCGGTTTTCTGGGACTGCAACACGCGCGAGCGCAACCAGCTCATGCAATCGGAAGACGCGCGCGAAGGGCCGCGGGCCTTTGCCGAAAAACGCAGCCCCGTGTGGAAGGCGCGCTGAACCATGGCGATGACAGACCCCGAACTTATCCCGGTGATCATCGGCGTCGGACAGCTTAATGATCGCCCCGACGACCCTGATAAGGGGCTCGATTCGCTGGAACTAATGGTCAAGGCGCTGTTGATTGCAGAGGCCGACGTCGGCACGCCGCTCCTGACCGAACTCGACAGCCTCGCCATCGTCGACCAGATCAGTTTTCGCGCGCTCGGCAATCTATGCGCGCCGCTCGCCGCCGCCATCGGAGCCCAGCCGGCGGTTAATTATCAATCACAAGCGCCCCATGGCGACACACCGATCCGCCTGCTCAACGAAGCCGCGAACCGCATCGGCGCGGGCGAGGTCAAACTGGCAGCCGTGGTCGGCGGCGAAGCGTTGCGCACAGCAGCGGGTCGTTCCGCCCGCCAAGGAACGGGCGAGGAAAAAACTTACAATGCGGTGCGCGCGGTGTCGCAGAGCCGCGACCCCAATTATGCGAGGCAATATGGGCTTTGCGCGCCGGTCGATATCTATCCGCTATACGAAAATGCCGGTCGCGCCGCCTATGGGCAGAGCCTGGCCGAGGCGCAGGATGAGAGCGCCGCCATTTGGTCGCGCTTTTCCCAAATCGCCGCCGCCAATGACGGGGCGTGGATACGGCGTCCGAGCCGCGCGGACGACATATTGACGGTCTCGCCGCGCAACCGCGCCATCGCCTTTCCCTATAACAAGCTGATGGTAGCCAACAGCTCGGTCAATCAGGGTGCAGGGTTCATTGTCGCAAGCCTCGCCGAGGCGCGGCGGCGCGGAGTTGCCGAAGCGCGGATGATCTATATCGGCATGGGAGCGGCAGCCAAGGAGCCCGCGAGCATCCTTGACCGTGACCGCTATGACCGCAGCGCGAGCATGGACGTCAGCATCCGCCGCACGCTGGCGCTCAACGCGATGACGGTCGATGATTTCGGTCTGGTCGAGCTGTACAGCTGCTTTCCCTGCGTCCCCAAAATGGCGCGCCGCACGCTCGGCTGGCCCCTCGACAAGCCCGCGACCGTTTTTGGCGGATTGACCTTTGGCGGCGGACCGATTGCCAATTATATGAGCCACGCTGTTGTATCGATGGTCGACCGGCTCCGATTTTCGGGACGCTTTGGCTTTTTGTTTGCCAATGGCGGCTATGCCACCGACAATCATTGCATCGTGCTAGGCAGCGAGCCGGTTGTCGCTGCCAGTTTCCCGCAAGATTTCGACTATCAGACCGAAGCCGATGCGGTGCGCGGCGCGGTGCCAAGGCTCAGCGAAAATTATGTCGGTCCCGCAAGTATTGAAAGCTACACGATCTTCTATGGCCGCGATGGTGCGCCCAATGGCGGGGTTGTGGTGGCACGCACGCCCGAAGGCGCACGGACATTAGCCCATGTCGATGTGGCCGATGCCGCAATGGTGGCCTTCCTTACCGACGGACAGGTCGAACCTGTAGGCACGACAGGGCGGATTGTGGCGCTCGATGAAGGCTATGGCTGGCGCACGCCCTGACCAATGTCGAATGAAACGCCCTGCGCCAGTGGCAGCGCGTCCGAATAATTGATCGTGTTGGTCGCGCGGCGCATATAGGCTTTCCAGGCGTCAGAACCTGACTCGCGCCCGCCACCGCTATCCTTTTCCCCGCCGAACGCTCCACCAATTTCTGCACCCGAGGTACCGATATTGACGTTGCTGATCCCGCAGTCGGATCCATTGACGGCAAGGAAACGCTCCGCTTCGCGCAGATCGCGGGTAAAGATCGCCGACGACAGACCCGCCGCCACGGCATTATGCTCGGCAATCGCTTCCCCAAAATCGCTGTAGCGCATGACATAGAGGATCGGTGCGAAACATTCCTGCATCACCGGTCCTAGCTGGCGGGGCATTTCAACAATGGCCGGGCGGACATAATAAGCGTCGGGCGCGCCTTCGACATCGACCCGTTCACCGCCCTCGCCTATTCCGCCATGCGCTTCGGCAGACGCGAGGGCTGTTTGCATCGCGTCGAACGCCGCCCCATCAATCAGCGGCCCGACGAGCGCGTCACCGGTCAACGGATTGCCCACCGATACGCTGGCGAAAGCTGCCTTCAGACGCGGCACGAATATGTCGTAAATGTCGGTATGGACAAACAGGCGGCGCGTCGAGGTGCAACGCTGTCCCGCCGTCCCCATCGCACCAAAAGCGATCGCGCGCAGGGCCAGATCCTGATCAGCCGACGGGCAAATGATCGCGCCATTGTTACCGCCAAGTTCGAGGATGGCGCGAGCAAAGCGCTTGGCCAGCCGCGGCGCCGCAGCGCGACCCATGCGCGTCGAACCTGTCGCCGACACCAACGCCACGCGCGCGTCATCAACCAGCGCCTCGCCTACCTCGCGACCGCCGATCAACGTCTGAGCGAGGCCGACGGGCGCAGCACCAAAGCGCGCCACTGCCCGCGCGAACACTGCTTGAACACCAAGGGCCGTCAGCGGCGTTTTTTCCGATGGTTTCCACACCACAGCATTGCCGCACACCAGCGCAAGCGCGGCATTCCAAGCCCAGACCGCGACCGGAAAGTTGAACGCCGAAATCACGCCGACCACGCCCAGCGGGTGCCAGCTTTCCATCATCCGGTGCGCTGGCCTTTCGGTTGCGATTGTCAGGCCATAAAGCTGCCGCGAAAGCCCCACGGCAAAATCGCAAATGTCGATCATTTCCTGCACTTCGCCCGCGCCTTCGGAAGAGATTTTTCCCGCCTCAATTGTCACCAGCCGCGCCAGATCATCCTTGGCGTTGCGCAATTCCTCGCCCCATAATCGTACCAACTCGCCGCGCTGGGGAGCCGGGACCAACCGCCATTCGAGAAAAGCCGCTCGGGCGCTATCTAGGCATTGGTCGATAGCTACGGCATCGCTCATGGTCGTGCGCGCAATCTCTTTTCCGCTAATCGGGCTCATCGACACCATATCACCGCCGGTCCAATCGCTTTGTTTCACACCAAGCGAATCGAGCAGTTGAGCCAGTTCTTTGCCTAGATCGGCCATGTTTATTCCTTTCACGGCGGATCCACCGTCCTTTGTATCTTGTGGTCGGGCGATTATCCCACCACAATCAAAATACAAACCGCAATCAGGAGAGTCTGTCGTGTCTGATCAAGCCGCCCCCCCATCCGAGCCTTTTGTTCCGGTTCCTGAGGCGGCGGCAGCGGACACACATTGCACCGCTGCCGACTATGACCGGCTCTATGCTCAAAGTATCGCCGATCCCGACGCCTTTTGGGCCGAGCAGGCCAAACGCGTCGACTGGATCGTCCCGCCCACCCGCATCGGCAACTGGTCATTCGATCCGGTGTCGATCAAATGGTATGAGGATGGTCAGCTCAACATTTGTCACAATGCGCTCGACCGCCATGTTGCAGCGGGACATGGCGACCGCACCGCAATCATCTTCGAACCCGACAGCCCCGACGCGCCGTCGCGCATCATCAGCTATGCCTCGCTGCTCGGCGATGTCATTCGCATGGCCAACACGCTCAAGAAAATGGGCGTCCAAAAGGGCGACCGCGTCACCATCTATATGCCGATGATTCCCGAAGGCGCGATCGCGATGCTGGCCTGCGCGCGAATTGGCGCCGTACACAGCGTCATCTTTGGCGGTTTCTCGCCCGAGGCTATCGCTGGACGGATCGAGGATTGCGCCAGCGAGTGGGTGATCTGCGCCGATGAAGGCTTACGCGGCGGCAAGACCGTTCCGCTGAAGGCCAATGTCGATACAGCGCTTGCAAAAGTGTCGGTCAAGGCGGTGCTCGTCATCTCGCATACCGGCGGCGACGTCGAAATGACCGAGGGGCGCGATTATTGGTATGACGCCATGTCGGCGGATGTCGGACAGGATTGTTTGTGCGAGCCGATGGGCGCTGAGGACCCGCTGTTCATCCTTTACACCTCGGGATCGACAGGAAAACCCAAGGGCGTTCTTCACACCACCGGCGGCTATGCAGTATGGACCGCCGCCACCTTCTATTATGGCTTCGACTATCGACCCGGCGAAATTTTCTGGTGCAGCGCCGACATCGGCTGGGTCACGGGACATAGTTATGTCGTCTATGGTCCGTTGATGAATGGCGCGACCAGCCTGATGTTCGAGGGGATCCCGAATTTCCCGAACCATGACCGGTTCTGGCGCGTCATCGACAAATATAAGGTCAATATCTTCTACACCGCTCCAACGGCAATCCGCGCCCTGATGCGCGAAGGCGATGATTATGTGACGCGGCACGACCTCGGCTCGCTCCGCCTGCTCGGCAGCGTTGGCGAACCGATCAATCCAGAGGCATGGCGCTGGTATTTCGATGTCGTTGGTAAAGGGCGCCTGCCCGTGATCGACACTTGGTGGCAGACCGAAACAGGCGGTATTATGATGACCACCCTGCCCGGCGCGCACCCGATGCAACCGGGCAGCGCGGGGCGCCCTTTCTTCGGTGTTCGTCCCCAGCTTGTCGATGGCGAAGGGCAGGTCCTCGTCGATGAACAAAGCGGCGGCGCAGCAGAGGGCAATCTTTGCCTCACCCACAGCTGGCCAGGGCAGGCACGGACGCTTTATGGCGACCATGACCGCTTCGCCCAGACGTATTTTTCAACCTATAGGGGGAAATATTTCACCGGAGATGGCTGTCGCCGTAATGATGAGGGCTATTGGCGGATTACCGGACGGGTTGACGATGTCATCAACGTATCGGGCCACCGCATGGGCACGGCCGAGGTTGAAAGCGCGCTAGTGCTCCACGACCTTGTCGCCGAAGCAGCGGTCGTCGGATTTCCTCATGATATCAAGGGGCAGGGAATTTATTGTTATGTCACGCTCAACGCCGACATCGAACCGAGCGATGCGCTCGCTGCCGAGCTGCGCCAGCAAATACGCACCGAGATCGGCCCGATCGCGAGCCCCGACCATATCCACTTCACCGCCGCCTTACCCAAAACGCGCAGCGGCAAGATCATGCGCCGTATATTGCGCAAGATTGCCGAAAATGATTTTGGCTCGTTGGGCGACACGTCGACTTTGGCTGACCCCAACCTCGTCGATGCGTTGGTCGAGGGACGGATGAACCGCTAAAATTGGAAGTCGGGCAATTCGGCCAAAGCGTTCCCCAACGCCTCGGCCCAACCGTCGGCCACGCTCTGGAAATAGCCATCGCCGCGTTCAAACCGCCGTTCCTGCACAGTATCGAAATTGCCGCGCTCATGGATTTTGAGGTCGATCGGCAGGTCGACGCCGGCATTGGCACGGATCGTTGAATCGAACGATACGCAGAGCAGTTTCACCGCATCCTCGAACGACATAGCGGGGTCATAGGACCGCACGATGATGGGTCGTCCATATTTGGTCTCGCCAATCTGGAAAAAGGGATTGTCCTCCCCCGATTCGATGAAATTGCCCTCGGGATAGACGAGAAACAGCCGCGGTTCCGAGCCTTTGATCTGCCCGCCGACTATCAGCGTCGCGCTGAACAGCGACTCCGCGACCGGGCCGGAAGGCTGGTATTTCTTGACGATATCGCGAAGCACTTCGCCCACGATTGTCGCGACCTGGAACATGGAAGGCGCCTCGAGGATCGAGGGCACACGATCTGCCGGAGCCTTGGTTCGCTCATCAAGAAGGCTGGTAACCGCTTGTGTTGTTGCAAGATTTCCTGCCGACATCAATGTGATGACGCGCTCGCCTGGCACCGTCCAGCTGCGCATTTTCTTGACCTGAGCAATATCATCGACGCCCGCGTTGGTGCGCGAATCCGACATGAACACCAACCCGTTGTTCAGTCGCATGCCTACACAATATGTCATGAAAAAATCCGGTCCCCCAAAATGTCCAAGCCCCGCTTATTGCTGGACCTGCAATTGAACAACCAAATTTTCTTGCGCTGCACCAAAGCGCATTCCGCGCACCGGTGCCGCGTCATGATAGTCGAGCCCCGTCGCCACGCGAATATAGCGCTCATCGGGTGAATAGCCGTTTGACACGTCAAACCCGACCCAGCCGATATGGTCGAAATGCGCTTCGGCCCAAGCATGGGTCGCATCCTGTTGTTCGCGGTCATTCATCATCAGATAGCCCGAAACATAGCGCGCCGGATGGCCCAAAAGCCGCATCGCGGCGATGAAGATATGGGCATGGTCCTGGCATACTCCGCCCGTCGCTCCCAGCGCCTGTTCGGCGGTCGTTTCTGCCCCCGTCACGCCAATGCGATAGGGCAATTTTTCGGTTATCAGCGCCGACAGAGCATGCGCACGTGCCAACGCATTGTCGCCATCCTTCTCCAATTGATCGGTTAGCGCGCGAACCTTTTTCCCCACCTTGGTGAGATCGGTCGGACGCAGGAACATCCATAAGGGCATGGTGCTGCGGTGCGGTCCGACAATCCCGTCCTGGCTGGTCACTTCGACCTCTCCTTGACAACGAATGACCAGATCCTGCGCGCCCGGATCAACTGAAATCAGGTCAACGTCATTGCTGTGGTGATCGACATAATGAAGCTGTTTCGTGCCTCCCTCGACGCTGACCGTCCAGTTGAGTACCTGCTGCCCCGGCCGGCTCTTGGGCGTCGCGCGCAACTGTTGCAGCGCATAGTTTAGCGGCACGTCATAATGATAACGGGTGAGGTGATCGACAGAGAGGTGCAAGGTCATTCGAGGAACCGGTAATCCGTTTCTATCTGACGCGCGAGCGCCGTATTGGCGGCAAGGAAGTCGGTGAGAAATTCGTGCAGGCCGGCATCGAAGATTCCTGTGATATCGCCCGACAGCCATTGTTTGCAAATCTGCTGCGCCTGCCGTCCGGATTCACTTTCTTGCCCATATCCACGCTGAATATGGACCAGATTTTCCTGCATCTTGGAGCAGCAAAAAGCGAGTGAACGCGGTAGTTGGTGCTCAAGGATCAGGAATTCGGCGATCTTGATCGCGCTGATTTCGGTACCATAAAGCCAGCGATAGGCACGATGCGCCGACACGGATCGCAAAATCGTCTCCCACTGTATATTGTCAATCGTCGATCCGATGTGAGCGACTGATGGTAACAACAGGAAATATTTGACGTCGAGGATGCGCGCTGTGTTGTCACTACGCTCCAGAAAGGTACCAATCCGCGCAAAATTATAACCATCGTTACGCAGCATCGTGCCCGTCAGAGCGCCACGCATCTGCGCACTTTGGCGGCGGATCAGGTTCAACACGTCGGGCAGATCGGAGTCGCTGACCGGTCGTTTAAGGAGCGCCGACAAGGTCATCCAGCTGGTGTTGACCGTCTCCCATACTTCGCGCGTCAGCGCCGTGCGCACGGTTCGCGCATTGTCGCGCGCCAGTTTGACGTTGGACAAGATGCTCGACGGATTGTTCATGTCGCGGAGCAGAAAGTCGATAACGCTCGCCGCTTTATAATGATCATATTGAGCCTGATAGGCGACATCCGAACCCGCCGCTTTCAAAACCGAATTCCATTCGGACTCGGCCGTTTTGGAGCGCGTCAGCGCGATGCGGAATCCGGCTTCGATCAAGCGCGCGTGATTTTCGCTGCGCTCCAAGTAGCGCGCCATCCAGAACAGGCCACCGGCGGTTTTTCCTAGCATCAGTCTTCCAGCACCCAAGTATCTTTGGTGCCGCCTCCCTGACTGCTATTCACGACGAGTGAGCCCTTGGTCATCGCGACCCGCGTCAGGCCGCCGGGGGTGATGGTGATGCCGTCGGGCGACATCAGGACAAAAGGCCGCAGGTCGACATGGCGCGGTGCCAATCCCTTTTTTGTAAAAATCGGCACACTCGACAACGCCAGCGTCGGCTGCGCGATATAATTGCCCGGATTGGCCTCTAGCTTGGCGCGGAAAGTCTCGATCTCGCGCTTGCTCGACGTCGGCCCGACCAACATGCCATAGCCTCCCGAGCCATGAACTTCCTTGACGACCAGCTCGGGCAGGCGGTCGAGCACTTCCTTCAAATGGTCCGGATCCGAACAACGCCAGGTTGGCACATTGGGGAGCAATGCCGCTTCGCCGGTATAAAATTGGATGATGTCGGGCATATAGCTGTACAACGCCTTGTCATCGGCAATGCCCGTACCAGGCGCATTGGCAATGGTGATACCGCCCGCGCGATACACGTCCCAGATACCGGGCACCCCCAGCATCGAATCAGGCCGAAAGTTCAGCGGGTCGAGGAAATCATCGTCGACGCGACGATATAAGACGTCGATCGGTTCATATCCTTGCGTGGTTCGCATCGCGATGCGGCCATCGACAACGCGCAAATCATGGCCCTCGACCAGTTCGCCGCCCATCTGATCGGCAAGGAAACTATGTTCAAAATAGGCGCTGTTGTGAATCCCCGGGGTCAGCACCGCCACGCGCGGCAGACCATTGCAGGCGGGCGGGGCGCAGGCGCTCAATGACCGCAAAAGGTTGATCGGATAATCACTGACTTCGCGCACGGCAATGCGTGAAAAAAGCTCGGGAAACATCTGCAGCATCGTCTCGCGATTTTCGAGCATATAGGACACCCCCGAAGGGGTGCGGGCATTATCCTCGAGCACATAAAATTCATCGGGGCCGGTGCGCACAATGTCGGTCCCGCTGATATGGGTATAGATACCGCCCGGCGGGTCGAGCCCGATCATTTGCGGCAGAAAAGCTTCGTTGCGTGCGATGAGCTCGACCGGCACGCGACCGGCACGCAATATCTCTTGTCGATGGTAAATATCATGAATGAAGGCGTTGAGCGCGCGCACCCTTTGCTCGATTCCACGCGACAAGCGCCGCCACTCGGCTGCCGAAATTATCCGCGGGACGACATCAAAGGGGATCAGCCGCTCGTCACCGCCATCGGCACCATAAACGTTGAAGGTGATGCCCGTGGTGCGGAAAAAGGCCTCGGCCTGCTCGGATTTGCGCTGGATGCGGCCCACCTGCTCGCCGTCGAACCATTGGCAGTAATCGCTATAAGGCGCGCGCACAGCGCCTTGGTCGGTCAACATTTCGTCGAAGTTGGATATATCGCTACCCTTTTTCCCAAGGCCAAGCCTGCCTCGATGGCCATGCGCCATTGCACGACCCCCGCCATCCCTTTCTGCGCGAAGTTCTGCCGGCTACATGGCCGGCAAATCCTTTGTGAAATGATGCTAGACGCGCGTTCGCACGAAGGCAAGGATGGGGGCCCCGCGAGGGCTCCTGCGGGGCCCCTTTAGTTACATCGCGCCGTGGCAATGCTTATATTTGCGTCCCGATCCGCACGGGCAGGTTGCGTTGCGGCTAATGTCCCGATCGGCATAGGGGTTCTCGCCCGCCGCTTCTCCCGCGCCAGCTTTTGCGCGTTGCATCGGCGGCAGAGTGTTTGCGATCACGCCGAGCGATCCTGCATCAATGTCGGCGCTATTATCTTCGCCGGTAAAGGGGTCGATATGGGTAGTCAGGAAATCGGGCAGATCGGGCAGCGGCATCGGTTCGGGATCTTCCATCCGCAGCTCGATCCGCGCGATAGTCCGCGTCACATTCTCGCGGATCGTCGTCAACATGCGCTCGAATAGCGCAAAGGCTTCCTGCTTATATTCGTTGATCGGCTGCTTTTGAGCATAAGCCCGCAGAAACACGACCTGGCGCAGGGCGTCGAGCGTCGACAAATGCTCTTTCCATTGATGGTCGAGTGTCTGAAGCAGCACCGATTTTTCAATGCTGTGCCATGTTTCGACATCGACTTCGGCGGCCTTTTTGGCAGCGGTCGCATCGGCCATGGCCTGAATACGCTGTTCAAACATTTCGGGATCGACGGCATCTTCCTCGACCCACTCGTCGATCGGCGGCGTTAGGTCGAGCACATCTTCGAGACGCGCCTTCATGCCGTCCAAGTCCCATTGTTCGGGATAGCTGCCGGGCGGGCAACAGTCGGCGATGATCGCGTTGACCGTTTCGGCGCGCATGTCGCTCATCACATCATCGACGGTTTCGCTGTCGATGATGTCACCGCGCTGTTCATATATGACCTTGCGCTGATCGTTCATAACATCATCATATTCGACGACCTGTTTGCGAATGTCATAGTTGCGGGCTTCGACCTTCTTCTGTGCGGTCTCGATTGCCTTTGACAACCATTTCGACCCGATGGCCTCACCATCTTCCAGATTTTTGTTCATCATCTTGGAAAACAGCGTGTCGGGGCCAAAAATGCGCAGCAGGTCATCGTCGAGGCAGAGATAGAATTTGCTCCGCCCCGGATCGCCCTGACGTCCCGAACGACCGCGTAGCTGGTTATCGATGCGGCGGCTTTCATGGCGCTCGGTGGCGAGCACGAACAATCCGCCCGCGGCCTTGACCGCGGCGCGTTCGGCCAGAACATCTTCGAGGATGCGCGCTTGGGCGGCATCGCGTTCGGGCCCGGGCTCCATATCCTTGAGTTCGTCTTCATAACGGAATTCTTCGTTGCCGCCGAGTTTGATATCGGTGCCGCGGCCCGCCATATTGGTTGCAATTGTTACCGCGCCGGGACGCCCCGCTTGCGCAACAATATGCGCCTCGCTTTCGTGGAAGCGCGCGTTGAGTACGCTGTGCGCGACGCCTTCCTTTTCGAGGAAGGAGGAGAGCAGCTCCGACTTTTCGATCGACACCGTGCCGACCAGAACCGGCTGCCCCTTTTCGCTGGCCTCGCGAATCGTGCGTGCGATGGCACCGAATTTGTCGGTGATATTCTTGTAAAACTCGTCTTCCTCGTCCAGCCGCGCAATCGGCCGGTTGGTCGGGATCGAGACGACGTTCATTTTATAGATTTCAAAAAACTCCGCGGCCTCGGTCGCCGCGGTGCCGGTCATCCCCGACAATTTGGGGTACATGCGGAAATAATTTTGGAAGGTTATCGAAGCCAGCGTCTGGTTCTCCGGCTCGATCTTCACGCCTTCCTTTGCCTCGACCGCTTGGTGCAGACCGTCGGACCAGCGCCGGCCGTCCATCATGCGGCCGGTGAACTCGTCGATAATCACAACCTTATCGTCCTTGACGATATAGTCGGTGTCGATGCGGAACATGAGGATCGCCTTCAACGCCTGATTGACGTGGTGGACGACCAAGGTGTTTTCGATATCATAAAGATTGCTGCCCTGAAGCAGCCCGGCTTCTTCGAGCAACCGCTCGACATGTTCGGTACCATCTTCGGTCAGGTTGATCGATTTGGTTTTCTCGTCCTTCTCATAATCATCCTCGACTAGCTTCAGCACCACCTCGTTTACGCGCACATACATGTCCGACTTGTCATCGGTTGGCCCGGAAATGATCAGCGGCGTCCGCGCTTCATCGATCAGAATGGAATCAACCTCATCGACGACGCCAAAGTTGAAAGCGCGCTGGACCATCTGCTCGCGGTCAAATTTCATATTGTCGCGCAGATAATCGAACCCCAATTCATTGTTCGTGGCATAGGTGATGTCGGCATCATAGGCCGCGCGCCGTTCGGTCTCGTTGAGGTTAGGCACGATGACACCGGTGGTCAGCCCCAAGAAGCGATAAACCTCGCCCATCCACTCGCAGTCGCGTGACGCCAGATAGTCATTGACGGTGACCACATGAACACCCTTGCCCTCGAGTGCGTTTAGATAAACGGGCAAAGTCGCAACCAGCGTTTTGCCCTCACCGGTCGCCATTTCGGCAATTTCGCCACGATGAAGGACGATACCACCCACCATCTGCACATCATAATGACGCTGGCCAAGCGTGCGTTTTGCCGCCTCGCGTACGGTGGCAAAGGCTTCGGGCAAAATATCGTCGAGCGTTGCGCCGCTCGCCAACATCTCTTTAAACTTCGGTGTCTGGGCCTTCAGCGCTGCATCATCGAGCGCCTCGATCGCCGGTTCAAAAGCATTGATCTTGTCGACGATCTTGCGGATTGAAGCGACATAGCGGTCGTTCGACGATCCGAATAAAGTTTTGGCGAGGCCAGCAAACATGGCATAATTCCTGTGATTTTCGTTGAAGGTGCGGCAAAGCGCCGCAAGGCCACGAAGGAGCGGCCTGGACTGAAGTTTGGCAGGCAGAAATGCCCGCAAATAAATCTATTCGAGGGCGCGGTCGCTGCGGGTCAGAATTCCGGGCAGGATCGGAGCCGAGGAGGTCGTCGTCGGCTTGCGACACGGCGCGCTCGCCCGCCGTGATGGTGCCGGCTGGGAGGGGTGTTTTGCCTTGTCGGCATCGCCAGCTTGGGTCGCCGCTTCTGCCATCACCATGACCGAACCGAACGCAACCGCCGGGGTCGGAGCCGCCATGGCGCGGTCAGCGCCGGCGAAACCGGTCAAAAGGGCCAGCAAAGTGAGGATAAATCTCAAGTCGCGCTCAATGATCCAAGGGTGCAGCCCCGTGCCGCTCCACGGCTATGCACATAGGGCGGATGGGCGCTTTCGTCTAGGGGGAGGGTTAAGCACTAGTTGCCACCGACCGAAGCCTTGGCGTCGACAGGATCAACGCTAAGGTCGGTACGCAGAATGAAATGCCGCGCTTCGGGTTTGCCGTCCTTGTCAAGAAACGGCGCGAAACGGGTTTCCTTGCCAAACATCATACACGGCCCCATCGTCTTGTCGGGGGGAACAAAGGCACCCTCGCCATCGAAATGGCAGTCCGCAATGGCGCCATCTGCCGTCACCGTCAGCGACAAAATCGTCTTTCCCGGCTCCTTCATGGGAAAGGCGGGGCGGCGTGCGGGCAAATCATTGAGGGCATCGGCCAGTTTGGACTCGTCCGCATCGGGTGGAGCTTCGGGTAATATCCAATTGAAATTAACCGCGATAGTCCCTGCCGTCGGCGCGCCCTTACTATCCAAAGCAGGGTTGAACTTCGCCTTGTCGCGCATCAGCTTGCAACTCGCTTCATCGAGGCTTTTCGCATTGCTGCTTTGCGCAACCACGCAATCCGTCACCGATCCTGTGTCGGAGATGGTCAAGGCCATGCCAACCAGGCCTTCGTCGCCATGCGTCAAGGCAGTTTTCGGATAGGCAGCAATCGGATCAAGCGCCAATGTTTCGCTGGTGGGAAAAGGTGGCTGCGGAAGATATTTATCAAATGGCCCCATCTGGAAACCCGCCTCATTAGCCAGATCGGCGCCCTCTTCGTCCTTCGGAATTTGCCAGCGAATACGGTTCGAATAGGTGCCCCCTGTGGGCATTCCTTTAGCGTCATGACCGGGCGTAAAGCGCGCGCGGGCCATCAACAACTGGCATGTGGCCTCATCGAGATCGGCGGACCCGCTGCTCGATGTAATCGTGCAATTGGTTGGCAAACCCTTTGTATCGATCGTCAATAAAAATCCGGAAATTCCTTCGCGCTCCTCGATAATTGCCCTGACAGGATAATCCTCGTTGGTCACCCAGCTTCCTGGATGATTGGCCGGTGCCATTGATTCTGTTACGTCGGCTTTATTACGCGACACGGGAATGTCGGTGGGCGCAGACAGCGCCATTAAGAACAGCACATCAAATATCGCCATAGTTCACCCCTATTTCAGGCCCGGATTAAGCCCTTCCACCTCGTGCAAAAAGCTCTTGGGCTTCTTGAAATATCTACTCTTGTGATTGACCTTCAGGCCCACCGCCTCGGCCATCTCCATGATAAAATGGACGCAGTTGCGCTTGCCAAGATTATAGCTGGGCTGGGTATGGTCGCGCCAGAACGCCACCTTTGCCATGACCCGGGCATAGACGGCATCTTTGACGGTCACCGAAAATTGCCGGTCGCTCTTAGCGATATAGGACGGCTCGGGCGCCTTAACATGGCCTTTGACCGACCCGAACAAAATCGCCGGCGAGACTGATTGGGCCGTAAAGCCATAGGCGTGATCGACCGTTTGACCGGTCGCGTTGATCGTACCCTTCATCGTCACAAAGCCGTGGGGAAATTGTTCGCCCATGTCGTGGCTATAAAAGCTGATAACCACGTCGGCGTGGGCCAACGGGGCCAAAGCCAAGAAAAAACACAAGGAACACAGGATGATCAGGCGGCGCAATAAAGTCATATCCCGTCCTAAACAGCCGCCCCCCGATTTGCCAACTATTGATTGAAGCTTGACGTTTACGTCAACTTCGCCTGATCTCGCGACAAAGCAAATAGGAGGAGCAGGACATGGCAGCCAAGGCAATTTTCATCAGCGGCGGCGGGTCGGGGATCGGTCGCGCGGTGGCACAGCATTTCGCGCGCGCGGGCTGGTTTGTCGGGCTCGCCGATGTGAATAAACAAGGGCTCGACGAAAGCGCCGCGCTGCTTCCCGCTGGGCAAAGCTCAACCCATGTCATGGACGTGCGCGACCGCGATCAGTGGAAGGGCGCACTTGAAGCTTTTGCCTTAGCAAGCGGCGGGCGGCTTGATGTTCTGTTCAACAATGCCGGCATCGGCACCGGCGGGCAATTTGCCGAAATGGATCCGGCCGAGGCCGATCGGTTGATCGCGATCAACTTTGGCGGCGTCGTCAACGGCGTTTATGCCGCGCTGCCGATGCTGCGCGCAACGCCGGGCTCGACGATCCTCAACACCGGCTCCGCGTCAGGATTTTACGGTGTGGCGGGGCTTGCCATTTACTCTGCGACCAAATTTGCCGTGCGCGGTCTGACCGAAGGTCTGGAGATAGAATTTGCCAAATATGGCATCAAGGTGCGATCGCTGATGCCTGGCTTTATCGACACGCCGCTGCTCGATCAGGTAACTGCCAATAGCAACGAACCCGCGCGCAACCGGCTGGCCGCCAGCGGCTTTGAAATTGTCCCTGTCGAGCGCGTCGCTGAAGCTGCATGGGAGGCCGTGCATGGAAACAAGGTGCATGTCACAGTCGGAAAAATGGCCAAACGTCTGGCTCGCATGGCGCGCTGGTTCCCCAGTTTGATCGTTCGCCAGTCCAAAAAGGTGGACGGTCTGGGCTGATCCTGCCTGTGCAGCTCGACAGCGGGTAAACAATGAACCTAGCGGCCGCAGATCACCGAGCCGCTACCGACATTGCGCACGGTGCAGCTCGGCTTGCCAAGCACTACCGTTTTGCCCAGGCCGCGCGTTGTGACGGCTGCCGTTTTCGTCGCGTTGAAAATATGGTCGCCCGATCCCTCGCTGTCAGTCGTAAGGTCAGACACGACCAATTTGCCCGCATCGAGACTGCCTGCACCCGATAAAATCATCTGTCCGCGTTTGGCGATGCCGCCCAGCACCATAGTGCCATTGCCGATCATCGCAACGCTCACCCGGTCAGCGCTGATGTCACCCACGGTCAGCTGTCCTGGACCATGGAGACCAAGAGCAACCGTCGCGCCCTTCATCCGGTCGATCGATAGCGACCCCGCACCCGCCACAGCGGCTTCGCGCAACAGGGTGGCGTTGATGCGGATGGTCACCGGACCAAGTGGCTTTTTGCGGTTCTCGTCTCCGGCAAATTGTTCACTGCGGATCGTCAGCGTGCCATTGTCGGAATCAACGACCACACGGTCAAGGGCTTCCGGCGAGCCAATCGCCACGGCATTGACCGGCGATTGCGTCGTCACTTCGACAATATAATCGGCCTGAACCATGATGCGATCAAAGCTGGTTAGACCATAGCTTTTTTCGGCAGCCGAAGCCAAAGTGCTGGACAATAAGGCCGCCAGGAACAGCGGGACAGATCGGGTAAATAGTCTCATGGCGCGGTCCTAATCCTTTACATCACTCCGCGCTATAGCATCAGCTTGTTAACTACAGGTGACGTCGCCCGATCCCATTTTTCGTGATGAGCAGCTTGCCCCGCCCTTGACCTTGACATCGCCCGACCCGGTGATGCGGATCGAGGCCTTTCCAATGGCCTGGGCATCAATATCCCCCGAACCGGTGACCGAGACGTCGAGATCGCCAAGCTTCACAGCTTCGGCATGAATGTCACCCGAGCCTGTGATGCTATAGTCACCCGTTGCCGCCTCGCCGCCAGCGACCGCCAACTCACCCGATCCTGCAAGGTTCAGTTTCAGATTTTTGGCCTTCACCATAGCGATCTTCAGATCGCCCGAACCGGCGAGTGATGCCTTCACATCGTCACCCTCGGCCATATCGGCATCAATATCGCCCGACCCTGAGAGTTTGACCACATTCAAAAGTGGCATCGTGACCGAAATCTTCGCAGGTTTATGGCGGCCGAAATTCCAGCTATCATGTTTGACGTGAATTCTCAGCATCGCGCCGTCGACATCAATTTCCAGTTTTTCGAGGTAATTTTGCGGTCCGGTCGCCGAAACCGAAAAAGCATCACCGCGGCGAATGATCACATCATCAGCCGTCGACAGCGAAACACCCGAAAAGCCATCCAGCGCATAATTTTTGCTGGTCGCGGGCCCAGCATCTGCCTTTTTATCGGACGATTCAAAACCGTCGAAATTGCACCCGGCCAAAGCGACCGCAGCGGCTGGCAATATGGCCCATGTCAATTTTCGCATCGTGAAACTCCCTTGTGTACTATATAGATAATACAGCAAGGGAGATCTGTCCAGCGTGAATTTTAGCCGACGGCTACCAGCGCAGAAATGGCGGCAGCGCCAACCGGCCGACAATCCCCGATACCACGACGGACAGCCCGTGCCACAGCGTGATATGAATGATATTATCGACAGGACAATGCAGCGCAACAATCGTCGCGCCAGCTGCTCCGGCGGCTATGCCGATCACCAGCCCCGCGCGGGTCGGCGAAGTCGGCGCTCCGCCACGCAGCCACAAGAACAATGCCGCGCCAACGCCTAGACCCGACACCACACCCTGGCTCAGACAGAGTGTGCCGGCATCCATGGCCGCAGCATCGATGGCGACTTGGCTGTCGCCCAAGGCCAACCCGATAGCGGACAAAGGCAGCGCGAGCGCCACCACTCCGGCCCAGTGCCAGCCGCCATAATCACGCCCGACCCCGGGCATGCCCATACGCACCGCGCTCCACGTCGCGGCGATCGCGACCCCGGCGATTAGCCAGAAGGACAAGAGCGATATCGCGTGCACATGGCCGCTCGCCAGATCGGCGCGCATTCCCAATGTTGAAATCAGCGCCACAGCACCCGCCAGCCAGCCGAGGCCGACCCAGATCGATCCGCGGCCGGTCCGGCGCGGTTTCACAGGCTGCAATTCGCCTGCAAGGCCGTCGATCAGATTATCGATGGAAAGGTTACGCATTTCAGTCACTTTCAACTAATTGCGCGAGCTTTTTCAACCCGCGATGAATATTCACTTTAACCAGCGATTCGCTCTGCCCGCAGATACGCGAGGCTTCTGTGATCGACGCGCCTTCTATTTTGACCAGCGTGATCGCCTGCGCCTGCCCGCGCGGCAGATGATTCAACATGCGATCAAGGCTCAACCGCGCATGGACGGCTTCATCCTCGGCCTCGACCGACGCATCTCCGTCCTGCAGCTCGGCCTCGTCACGCTGTTTTCGCAGCATGTCGATCCAGCGATAACGCGCAATGGCCGCGAGCCACGGTAGAAAGGCGCGGCTCTTGTCCCATGTCGCCAGTTTACGGTGAAGCGATACCAACGTGTCCTGCACCAGATCATCGACACTATGCGGGGCGATACGGCGCGCAAAATAACGTTCCAGCCATTTGCGGCAATCACCCAGCAAGGCGCGATAAGCATCGCGATCCCCGCTCTGGGACGCCACCATCAGCTGGGAGAGCGAGAATTCGTCGACACTCATTTGGAGCGAACTTTGGCGATAATCGCATCAACCGAAAACAGCCCGCCGCCACGCACGATCAATATCCCGGCCATCGCAACCCACAGGCTATGCACCGGCCACCAGGCGTCGGGGAATACGAATATCTGGATGACCAAAGTCATCACCAGCAATGCGCCTGCGGAAAAGCGGGTCGCGATACCAAACAGCAACAGCATCGGGAAAAAATGTTCGGCAAAATTCGTCACCGGCACCGCAATTTGCGGATCAAGCGGCAGCCCTGAAAATTCATTGGCGAACAGATCATAGGTAAACTCCTTGATCTGAAACCATGTCCCGTCCTCGACCTTGGTCTGCCCCGAACGCCAGAACACGCCGGCAAGAGCCAGGCGGGTCAGCAAAAGCGCCAGTCCTTCGGGAATCTTGCCCGATACCAACCGAACGCCCTGATCATAAAGCGCGATAATTTTCTTCAACCTTCTGCCCTCCGCAATGCACCTGTTGCAATGAAGGAACCGATTGCGTCGGCGCCTTCATCATGCTGTTCGGCCATCAGGGCAATGAGGTTACCAAGAGGCGTCGATTTTTTTGCGAGCATCAGGGCTTCTGCCTCCACAGCCGAAGCCGGCACCATGTGCACCTCGGCTGCGGGGCGTGTGATAAGCAGGGCGCGACAATCGCCGGAAAATGCCGGATCGATGGCCAAGGCCGCCGCCGAGGTCAGAGACACAACCATGGCCGCGGGATGGCACGCCACCGGCAAGGCGAGCAAGCTCGCCTCGTTCATGTCTGCAAGATCGGCAAGCGCCAGAGCCACTTGGTCAGCGGCATGATAGCTTTGAAGCCACACCCATTCGACCCTTGCCACATCAGCGGCCACAGGATCATCACATGCTTCCAGAAAGGCCGGAAATGCCTCCCCCACCTGTCCGGGCGCACGCCCTTTTGCGCCGCCCGCCTCCAAAAACCGGCGCGACCATTGGTTGAACAGCGCTTCGCCCATCAGGCTGCGCGTCCAGGGAAATGTGTCCTCCAACGCGACAAGGCGCGCATGCGAGATAGTATTGGCGTGAATTTTCAGCCCGCGGAGCTTGGCGTCGTTGTCGCCGTCGAACAACGATGCCGGCAAATGGGCGGGCCCATGCAGCAAAGTCGCAGCAATGGCAGCCTGATCCTGCTCAAGCATTGACGCGCACTCCGTCGACCGCCTGGGCGATGAGTGCATCTGCCGTCGCCACCTCGGCGGCGAGGACGGCGAAGGAGGGAATGTCGGTATCCCACTCGACCAGCACCGGCTTTGGCCCTGCGCGCTCCAAAAATCGGGCTAGCAAGGACCAGCAGCTTGGCCGCACCGGCGACCCATGATCATCGATAGCGACTTCAATTCCGTCGTCATCGGCCTTTCGCGCATGGCCCGCGACATGGACTTCGCCGACCAACTGCGGATCGAAGCCGTCGAGCCACGCGATAACATCACCGCCCAGATTATGGGCCGACACTTCAATATTGTTGATATCGAGCAGCAGCCCGCAGCCGCTGCGCCGACATAGTTCGTGCAGAAAATCGACTTCGGACCAGTCCGCTTGGGCATAGGCTAGATAGCGTGAAGGATTTTCGACGAGAATTTGACGTCCCAGCCGCGACTGGACGCGATCGAGCTGAACCGCAAAATGGTCGAGCGCCGCATGTGAATAGGGAATGGGGAGCAAATCGGGGAACTTGTCCTCGGCGCTGTTGCTCCAGCTCAGATGGTCAGAAACCATCGCGGGTTGATAACGTGTATTGAGCGCACACAGCGCGGACAACTCGTCATCATCTACACCTGCGGCTGACCCCATCGACAAGCCGACTGAATGGAAACTCAGTGGCAGATGCTCGGCAATCGCGGTCAGCCAGCGATGCGGAGGCCCGCCTGCGCCGAAATAGTTCTGGGGGTGAACTTCGGCCCAGGCGGGCGCCACATTCCGTTCCACTGCCTCCAGGACTTCCGCATAATGGCATGGCTTCAAACCAAAGCCGGCACGGAAAGGTAGTTGCTGGAACGGACGGGGGGGCATATTTGACCTTAAATCAAGACTTTTTGGCAACCGGCTTTGCGTTGCCCTTATGCGCGGTCAGTGTGCCGCCCACTTTTTCGCAGCTGCCTTTGGCAACATAGCTCCATGAATTACCCTGATAATCGACAGTCGAGGTGCCGGCGCAGCTGGTACCCGGACCGGCGGCACAATCATTCTTGCCCTTCAGCGCAATACCAAAGCATTTTTCCTTGGCGCCGGCAGCGGCAGCAGCGGGCGTGACAGTTGCGGCGGTAGCCATGGCAATCAGTGCGCTCGCGGCGAGTGACATTTTCAGTGTATTCGACATGGAATGGTTCCTTTAAATTTCTCGATGCAGACATGGCATCACACTGGGTTCGCAGCCCCCCGACGATAGGTTACGCTCCCCCACAAAGAAATAGTGGCAAGGAAATGCAACAAGAACGCCATTTTGTCGCCACCTTCACGCGCCATAAGGCTAGACCGCTGGCGCCAAAGCGCCCATTCTCCCCCTTTTGTCGACCGGAAAGCCCGACCATGAGCGTAGCCTTTCGCCGCGAGAGCGACGATGACCATAAAGAACCTGAATTCGAGATCCCCATTGCGGTCGGCCCCAATTGGGTGACACCGCGCGGGCTGCGCTTGTTGGGCGACGAAATTGCGCGTCTGGAAAAACTGATTGCAGCCGAAGACGATTTAGAAGCGCGCAAAAAATTGCAGCGCAAACTTCGCTATTTCCACACCCGGCACACAACTGCCGAAGTGCACACGCCCCCCGCCGACGGAACGGTCGGGATCGGGAGCCGCGTAACCTTTACCCTGAATGACAAAGAGCGCTGCCTGACGATTGTGGGCGGGGACGAAGCCGATCCGGGCGCAGGCAGTATAGCCTTTACCGCGCCCGTGGGCCGCGCTCTGATGGGCGGAGAGGCAGGCGAAACCGTTGAATTTCAGAATGTCGAAGACGCTATTCACATCTTGAGCGTCGAAGAAGATGGGCAGGTGCAGGCATGAAGGAAAAATTTGAACGCCACAAACAGCCCTGGCGGACCGACGAGGTGGATAAACTCCACACATTGGCCAAAAAGGGTATGCCGCTCAAATCCATCGCCAAGGCGTTGATGCGCAGCGAGGAATCGGTCAAGACCCGCGCCAAAGCCGACAAATTGTCGATCGCCAAGTTGCACTGAGTCCGTTCATGTTCATCCCCAAATTTGACGCCATCGTGCTGGGCGCCGGCGCGGCAGGCCTGATGTGCGCGGCCGTCGCGGGCCAGCGCGGTCGGCGCGTGGTGTTGCTCGACCATGCCGATGCGGTGGGCAAGAAAATCCTGATCTCGGGCGGCGGGCGCTGCAATTTCACCAATCGCAACACTATGGCCGACCGCTTTTTGTCGGCGAACCCGCATTTCGCCAAATCGGCGCTCGCGCGATACCAACCCGCCGATTTCATCGCGCTCGTCGACAGCTATGGCATCGCGTGGCACGAAAAAACGCTCGGGCAATTATTCTGCGACGGATCGGCCAGGCAGATTGTCGGGCTGCTCCTCGAAGAAGCCGCCAAGGGTCAGGTCGATGTCCGCACGGGCCACCCGGTCGGGCCGGTGTCGCATGCCGATGGTCAGTTTACCGTCGAATTTGGTGATCAGAAGCTTTCCGCTCCTGCGCTGGTTATCGCTACCGGCGGGCCATCGATTCCCAAAATGGGGGCCTCTGGATTTGCCTATGATCTGGCACGCCAGTTCGGTCTGAAAGTGGTCGAGCCGCGCCCCGCGCTCGTCCCGCTGACGCTGGGCGGCGAAGATGTGCTGTTCCGCGAATTGTCGGGTGTCGCCGCCGATGTAACCGCGCGCTGCGGCAAAGCCGCTTTTCGCGAAGCGGCGTTGTTCACCCATCGCGGACTATCTGGTCCCGCCATTCTGCAAATCAGCAGCTATTGGCGGCGCGGCGATACGCTTCACATCGACTTTTTACCCGATAACAAGCCAGGCTGGCTGGTGCAGGCGAAGCAGGACCGTCCGCGCGCCACGATACGTACAACGCTCGGGGCCCATCTTGCCGACCGACTCGCGGAAACCTTGCTTGATCGCCTCGATGCCGCAGGAGAACTTGGCGCGCAGACCGACCGCCGTCTGACCGCCATGGAGCAGACGCTGGCGCGCTGGCCATTCAATCCCAATGGCAGCGAAGGCTTTGCAAAAGCTGAGGTGACGGCCGGCGGCATCAGTACCGCAGAGCTATCTTCGCAAACGATGGTAGCCAAACGCGTGCCAGGGCTGTATGCGGTCGGCGAAGCCGTTGACGTCACCGGCTGGCTAGGTGGATATAATTTCCAATGGGCCTGGGCCAGCAGCGTTGCGGCGGGTCAGGCAATTTAGGAAATAGCCTTATCATTCCGCGTCATGTCGAACAGGTTTCGCCATCTCTGGATTGACGCGGCGACCCTGCCCCTAGGCAACAACAACGGCGGCGCTATGTCGTCCAAACCAAAGAAGAAAAAATGTCCTTCGAAACTCTTCCCGCCCTCCTTGCGGAGGCTATCTCTGCGCGTGGCTATACTGAATTCACCCCGGTTCAGGCCTCTGTCCAAAAACCCGAAGCCCTGGGACGCGACCTTGTCGTGTCGGCGCAAACCGGGTCCGGCAAGACCGTCGCCTTTGGCATCGCCATGGGCGAGCAACTGCTCGAAGACGGCAAAATGCCCTTTGCGACATCACCGCTGGCGCTGATAATCGCCCCGACCCGCGAACTGGCTTTGCAAGTGAGCCGCGAATTGAGCTGGCTTTATGCCAAAGCAGGCGCGCGCATCGCCACCTGCGTCGGCGGAATGGATGCCAGCAAGGAACGACGCTCGCTCAATCAAGGCGTGCATATTGTCGTCGGCACGCCCGGGCGCTTGCGCGATCACCTCGAGCGGGGAGCTCTCGACCTGACCGCACTGCGCGTGGCAGTCCTCGACGAAGCCGATGAAATGCTCGACATGGGCTTTCGCGAGGATCTCGAGGAAATCCTCGACGCGACTCCCGCAACGCGTCGCACGCTTATGTTTTCGGCGACGATTCCCAAACAAATCGCCAATATGGCAAAACGCTATCAGCGTGACGCGCTGCGGATTTCGACCGTTGGCGAAGACCGTGGCCATGGTGACATTAGCTATCAGGCGATTACCGTCGCCCCGGCCGATATCGAAGGCGCGGTGGTGAACCTGCTGCGCCTCCACGACGCTGAAACCGCGATGCTGTTTTGCGCCACGCGCGACAATGTCCGCCGCCTTCATGCCAGCCTGACCGAGCGTGGCTTTGCTGCTGTCGCCTTGTCTGGCGAGCACAGCCAGAATGAACGCAACTCTGCACTGCAAGCGCTGCGCGACCGCCGCGCACGGGTCTGCGTCGCCACCGATGTCGCTGCGCGCGGTATCGATCTGCCGACGCTCAGTCTGGTCATTCATGTCGAAATTCCCCGCGACGCCGAAACCTTGCAGCACAGATCGGGGCGCACAGGCCGCGCGGGCAAAAAAGGCACCGCCGTCATCATCGTTCCCTACCCGCGCCGCCGCCGCGTCGACGGCATGTTGCGCGGGGCGCGTATTCAGGCCGAATGGATGGAGGCACCGACCGCCGCCGATGTTCGCAAGCGCGATCAGGAACGGCTGATTGAAAAGCTGCTCGCCCCGGTCGAGCATGAAGCCGACGATCTCGAGCTTGGTGCGCGCTTGCTTACCGAACGCAGCCCCGAAGACATTGCCGCCTCGCTGGTTCGCGCGCATCGCGCCTTGATGCCGCCCCCCGAAGATCTGATCGACAACAGCGCGCGCGGACGCGAACGCAGCGATTTTCGCGACCGTGACCGCGCCGACGGCGGCCGCCCCGAGCGCGCCCCGCGCCCCGAACGCAGCGACGAACCGCGCGCCGGATTTGAAGACAGCGTGTGGTTCAAGATCAACATCGGCCGCCAACAAAACGCCGATCCGCGCTGGATATTGCCGCTTTTATGCCGTCGTGGTCATGTGACCAAGGGCGAAATCGGTGCGATCCGCATTGGCCCCAAAGAAACCATGTTCAACATCCCACGCGCCATCGCCGACCGTTTTGCCGAAGCCGTAACGCGCAGCGCCAACGCTGATGGCGAAGATGACAGCGGCGTCGCGATTGTTCCCTCGACCGAAGGCGGCCCACCGCCGCAACGCGGTCGTGGCGGCAGCAAGCCGTTACCGCGTGAAACACTCGGCACCAGCGACCGCTCTGGCCCGCGCCCGCAAGGACGCGCACCCGGCCGCGGCGGACCGGGCGGCTATGGTGGCGGCCCCGGCGGCAAACCAGCGCGCTATAAGGCCAAGCCCTTTGCCGGCAAAGGCGGGCCGCGCCGTCCGGCAAAATAATACGCATATCCTTGCGAGCCCGGCTTCGACGGCCCAATATCCTTGCAAAGGAGTGCAAGAATGAAAGCCGTTGAAGCCTTTATCGATCAACAGGGCGGACCAGAGGTGATCCAGTGGCGCGATGTTGCCGTGGCCGCGCCCGGTCCAGGGCAAGTGCTTTTGCGCCACAGCGCGGTCGGGCTCAATTATATCGACACCTATCATCGCGACGGCACCTATCCGGTCCCGCTGCCCAGCGGTCTGGGCCTTGAGGCGGCGGGCGAAATATTGGCTGTCGGAGAGGGCGTAACTGCTTTTTGCCCGGGAGACCGGGTCGCCACCTTCGGCCCCGAACGCAATGCCTATTCCAGTGCCCGATTGGTCGGCGCGGGTGGACTGTTCAAGCTGCCCGATGCGATCAGCGACGAAGTTGCGGCTGCCGCGATGCTGAAGGCCTGCACGGTCGAAGCACTGGTCGAACGCTGCGCACGGGTCGAGGCGGGGTGGCCGGTGCTCGTCCATGCCGCCGCCGGCGGGGTCGGGCTGATCCTCGTCCAATGGCTAAAAGCCGTCGGCGCGACCGTCATCGGCACCGTCAGCACAGTTGAAAAGGCCGAAGCCGCGCGTGCGGCCGGAGCCGATCATATTTTGCGATATCGCGACGAAGATGTCGCCGCGCGGGTTCGCGAGCTAACCGAAGGCGCGGGCGTGCGCGTCAGCTTTGATGGCGTCGGCAAGGCGACATGGCCGGTATCGCTCAAATCCACGGCGCGGCGCGGATTGATTGTGAGCTATGGCAATGCTGATGGCCCTGTCACCGATGTCAATCTTGGCATTCTCGCGCAGCACGGGTCGCAATTTGTGACCCGCCCCACCCTGTTCGATTATTATCGTGATCCCGCCGAACGTGCAGCAGGCGCAGCGCGCGTTTTCGCGATGATCGAAAGCGGCGCGGTTAGCATCACCATCGGCCAGCGTTATCCGCTAGAAGATGCCGCGCGCGCGCATATCGATCTTGAATCAGGGCGCACAACGGGATCGAGCTTGTTGATCCCCTAGGCGCTATGCTCGCAAATGCTCGGCGTGCCACGCCACATGCTCGGCCATGAAGGTCGAGATGAAATAATAGCTGTGATCATAGCCCGGTTGCATCCGCAGCGTCAGCGGCTGGCCAGCGGCTTCGCACACCGCCTCCAATAATTCGGGTTTCAACTGTTCGGCGAGAAACCCGTCGTCGCTACCCTGATCGACGAGCAGCGCGGGCAATCGCGCGCCATCGGTGATCAGCGCGCAAGCGTCATAGTCACGCCACACCGTTCGATCCGGGCCCAAATAGCCGCCAAGCGCCTTGTGACCCCAAGGGCAGGCGAGCGGCGAAACGATTGGGGAAAAGGCAGAAACCGAGCGAAAGCGGCCCGCATTGCGCAGCGCAATCGTCAGCGCCCCGTGCCCACCCATCGAATGTCCGCTGATTGCCTGCCGGTCCATGTCTGCGGGAAAATTTTCCGCAATCAGCGCGGGCATCTCGCTCTCTATATAGCGGCCCATTTGATAATGCTCGGCCCAAGGCTCCTCGGTCGCATCGACATAAAATCCCGCACCCAAACCGAAATCCCACGACTCGTCAGGATCGTCGGGCACCCCGACGCCGCGTGGGCTGGTGTCGGGGGCGACAAAGATGATGCCATGCTCGGCACAGGCCGCGCGATACTCGCCCTTTTCCATGACATTGGCAGGGGAGCAGGTCAGACCCGACAAATACCATAGCACCGGTAGTTTTGTCGCTGGCGCATGGTCGGGAACATAGACGGCAAAGTTCATATCGGTGCCTGTCGCGTCGCTGGCGTGTCGATACACGCCCTGCGTTCCGTTATGACTGCGATTGGCGGAGAGAGTCTCGAGGGTCATGACTGGCCTATATTATGGGTGATGGTTGCCGCACGCTAACCCAGCGAGGTGGCGTAAGACAGTGTTTTATCGGCAGGCAGGCACCACAAGGATGCAAAAGCGCGCCCGCTTCGTCTAGGTGATTAACGCTGTGGATGCGCGCGTGACACCCCGCTATATACCGGTCGACATGATGATCGGGGGACAGCGGACAAACATGCACGCGAAGGGTTCGATCGGCTGGGTTCGGGGGCTTGGAGCGATGCTCATTGCCTGCTGCGCGCTCTTGTCGGTCAGCGCAAAGGCCGCGACCTGTTCCGCTGCGGGCGCGCAAGGGGCCGCACCGTCCAGCTGGCAAAGCTATTGCTGGCTCGACCTGTCGAGTTACAACGACACCACCGCACGGTCGGGGGCAGGACAGAATTTTTCGTTCAATCTCGCCGACGGGTCAACGCTGACCTTCAAGGTCAAGGCGACGAGCACCGCCGCGACCGCGCTCGTATCGCAAACCGCGCCGAGCTGGTCGGGGGCCGCTGTTGGCAACACAAGCTTCCTCAGCATTCCCGGTAAGCCGATTCTTTACACCACGACCAACAACTCGACGGTCACGCTTGCGATTTCGAACATCACCGTTTTGCCGCCGCCGGGCGTTGCCACCGTCAACGACTATGCCTTTGTCATCGCCGATGCGGAATCGACCGACAATGCTGAATATCTGGAATATACGACCAATGGCTCGGCGTGGGCGATTCTCGATACGGTCGCACCGATCAGTGGCAACAATTATCCGGCAATAACCGGCGCAGGCACCACGACCTTACGCGAGTCAGGCAATAACACGCCCAGCCCGATCGGCGCCTATATTGTCGGGTCGAACAAGCCGACGACGGTGGGAGTGACGCTAAAGGCCGGCGGCCTGCAGGGGGTAATGTTCGCCGTGCGCTTTGCGTCGATCAAATTGACCAAGCAAATTGTCGGCGCGCGAGTCGATGCCGCCGATCAGTTTACCTTCAGTATCCGTTCGACATCATCAGCACAGGTGCTGGCGACAGGTACAACAACCGGTACCGGCAATGGCCCGTTCAACGCCGCCGTTATTTCTACCGCGTCGGGCATTCCCATCTCGCTGACCGAGAATATGGCGACAGGCAGCATCGGTACTCTTTCGCAATATCGCGCCTCGTTAAGCTGTACCAATGCGACCGCGGGGTCGCCGACCGTGCTGCCCAATAATCTTGTTACTACGAGCTATGATTTCGGGTCGCTGTCCTTTGGCGACATCATTTCGTGTATCTATACCAACGCTCCCTACCCCCACCTCAAACTGTCCAAGGCGCTGGCCGCATCTGGACGCATTTTTCCGACCGATCAGTTCAATGTCCGCATCAAACAAGGGGCCAGCATCGTCGCTAGCACGACAACAACAGGCAGCGGCAATACAGTCGCTAATGGCAGCACAGGCTTTGTCCAGCTCGCGGCGGCGACGGCGTATCAGATCGACGAGCTCGCGGCGGGGTCGACCAATTTGGCGCGCTATACCAAAGGCCTTGCCTGCACCAACGCCTATATCGGCTCAAGCACGGTCTTGCCGACCAGTCTCAACAGCAATGTCACGCCCAATATCGGCGATGTCGTCACCTGCACGATTACCAATAGCCGCGATTCCCCCAATGCCGTCATCCGCATCACCAAATCCTCTACCCTGCTGTCGGACGGGGTCAATTTGTCCAATCCAAAAGCAATCCCTGGAGCAAGCGTCCGTTACGCCATCACCATCACCAACGAAGGCGATGCACCGGTCGACATCAACACGATTGTGATCGCCGACGCCTTGCCCGCCAATCTGACTTATTCGGTCACGCCAGCGGTGACGTTTACCGACGGAACGACGCCCAGCGGGCTCGTCGCCTTCAATCCCGCTACCGCGGTGCGTTTTTCTAGCCAGCCATCAGGCGGCGCGCCCTATACCTACACACCGTCAGGAACATTTGACCCCAATGTGCGCGGAATTCGCATCAATCCATCGGGCACCATGGCCGCCTCGAACGGTACCAACCACCCCAGTTTCACGGTTAGTTTTGAAGCTAGAGTCAACTGAACCGGAGCCTATCCGCCACTCTGCACCGGCACCGATATCGTCACGGCTTCATGCCCCCAATGGCGCAGCAGGCCCACCAATGCGGTACCTGCCAGCCCGATGGTTGCGGTATTGCGCAGCGGGTGCACATTGACCTGCTCGGCATCGGCGAGCGCTGCGTCGATGACGACCATTACCTCGCCCGGCGGCGCATTGATCATCGCAAGCGGGGTGACCGATCCGGGCGTCACGCCCAGCAGGCGTTCCATATCTCCAGCCTTACCAAAGCTAATGCGTCTGCAACCGATGGCGGCGGGGAGCGCCTTTAAATCGACGCGCGCGTCGAACGGCACACTGACCAGCCAGAAGCGGCCACCGGCATCTTTTAGAAACAGGTTTTTCGTATGCGCGCCAGCCATAGCGGCATGCACCGCGTCGCTATCTGCCACGGTGAACACCGCGCCATGATCATGAGAGACGAAAGGGATCGCCAGCGCTTTCAAATCGTCCAGCAATCCCTCTTCGCCACGCATATTCTAATTCCAGACTCAGCTGACGCGGTGCATCGCGCAGACTTTATTCCCCGCCGGATCGCGCAGATAGGCGAGGTAAAGGCTGCCCGCTGCTCCGGTGCGGATGCCCGGCGGATCTTCGATCGCGGTGCCGCCTGCGGCCAGACCGGCAGCGTGCCATGCGTCGGCCTGCTCACCCGATTCAGCAGCAAAGCCGATGGTGCTGCCATTGCCGCAACTGGCCGGCGCGCCATCAATCGGCTTGGTGACCAGGAACACGCCGCCGCCGTGCAAATAGATCAGACGGCCTTTGTCATCGACAATTGCCGGCTTCGCGCCGAGCACGCCGAGCGTAGCGTCGTAGAATTTCTTGGAAGCGTCGACATCATCGGCGCCCAGCATCACATGACTGAACATTGGTTTCTCCTTTACGTTGCGAATCGATACCGAAGTATTGCCCGCTTCGTCAGCGAAATACCACCGTCTTGCGGCCATCGATCAAAACCCGCTGCTCGGCGACCCAGCGAACCGCCCTTGCCAACACTTGCGCCTCGACGTCGCGGCCGGTGCGGACCAGATCTTCGGCGCTGTCGCGATGATCGACACGCTCTACCGCCTGTTCGATGATCGGTCCTTCGTCGAGATCGCTGGTAACGAAGTGCGCGGTCGCGCCGATCAGCTTGACCCCGCGCTCCTGCGCGCGGTGATAGGGTTTGGCGCCCTTGAACCCCGGCAAGAAACTGTGATGAATGTTGATGCAGCGCCCGGCCAGCTTCGCGGTCATGTCCGCCGACAAAATCTGCATATAGCGCGCGAGCACCAGATAATCGGCGCTGCCCGCTGCCATTAGCTTCAAGATCGCGGCTTCCTGGTCAGCTCGATTGGCGTCGCTCACCGGCAAATGATGAAAGGGCACGCCGTGCCATTCGGCGAGCCGGCGCCCATGGTCATGGTTCGACACCACCGCGACGATATCGATCCCCAGATTGCCCGTCGACCAGCGATGGAGCAGATCGTTAAGGCAATGACTCGCTTGCGACACCGCGATGACAAAGCGCGGTTTGACCGCCGCGTCCGCCAGTTGCCAGTCCAAAGCAAACCGCTCCGCGATCGGGGCGAACGCAGTTTGCATCGCGGTCAAATCGACCGGAAAACGCGGGCCTGCCCCGCGAAAGGCAACGCGCATAAAAAAGCGGCCGCTGCCAAGATCAGCATATTGCTGGCTATCGAGAATGAAGCCGTCGCAAGCGGACAAAAGACCAGTGACGGCGGCGACAATCCCGACGCGATCGGCGCAAGAAAAGGTCAGAACAAAATCGGCGGCCATCTGCGAATTCAGTAAACTACAACGCTGCGGATGCTCTCGCCCGCATGCATCAGGTCGAATCCTTTATTGATCTCGTCGAGGCTAAGCACATGGGTGATCATCGGGTCGATCTGGATTGTACCGTCCATGTAGAGGTCAACAATCTTGGGAACGTCGGTGCGCCCCTTGGCGCCGCCAAATGCGGTTCCTCGCCAGTTGCGCCCGGTGACGAGCTGGAACGGACGGGTGGAAATTTCCTTGCCCGCCTCGGCCACCCCGATGATAATGCTGGTACCCCAGCCGCGGTGGCAGCATTCCAATGCCTGGCGCATCACCGTCGTATTGCCGGTGCAATCAAAGCTAAAATCGGCCCCGCCATCGGTCAGCGCGACCAGGTGCGCGACAATATCATCGACTTGCTTGGGATTGACGAAATGGGTCATCCCGAATTTTTTACCCCACTCTTCGCGATCATTGTTGATGTCGACCCCGACGATCATGTTGGCGCCCGCCATCTTGGCGCCCTGCAGCACGTTGAGCCCGATGCCGCCCAGTCCGAACACGACGACATTGTCGCCCGGCTGGACCTTGGCGGTGTTGGTCACCGCGCCGACGCCGGTGGTGACGCCGCACCCGATGTAGCAGCTCGTCTGAAACGGTGCGTCCTTGCGGATTTTGGCGACCGCGATTTCGGGCAACACGGTGAAATTCGAGAAAGTCGAGCAGCCCATATAATGATGGATCATCTGCCCTTTATAGGAAAAGCGGCTTGTCCCGTCGGGCATCAGCCCTTTGCCTTGCGTCGCGCGGATCGCGGTACACAAATTGGTTTTGCCCGAAAGACAGCTTTTACATTTCCCGCATTCGGGAGTGTAAAGCGGGATGACATGGTCGCCCGGCACAACGCTGGTGACCCCCGCCCCGACCTCGCGCACGATGCCTGCGCCTTCATGCCCCAACACGCTGGGGAACAAGCCTTCGCTGTCGAGCCCGTCGAGCGTATAGGCATCGGTGTGGCAAATGCCGGTCGCCATAATCTCGACCAGCACTTCGCCAGCTTTGGGCCCTTCCAAGTCAAGCTCGACAATCTCGAGCGGCTTTTTCGCTTCAAAAGCGACGGCAGCGCGGGTCTTCATGGACTAGCCTTTCTTCAGCATTCAACAACAGAGACGGCAAGACCGCCCTTCGACGTTTCCTTATATTTATCGCGCATGTCGCGGCCGGTCTGCATCATTGTCGCGATTACCTTGTCGAGACTGACCATATGCGTGCCATCGCCGATCATGGCAATGCGACTGGCGTCAATCGCCTTGATCGCGCCCATCGCGTTGCGCTCGATACACGGGATTTGAACCAACCCGCCAATGGGATCGCAGGTCAGTCCCAGATTATGCTCCATGCCAATCTCGGCGGCATTTTCGACCTGGCCATTGCTGCCGCCGAGCGCCGCCGTCAACCCCGCCGCCGCCATCGAGCAAGCGACCCCTACTTCGCCCTGACACCCGACTTCGGCGCCCGAAATAGAGGCATTGCGCTTGTACAACGCACCAATCGCGGCAGCGGTGAGCAGGAATGTCCGCACCCCTGCGGCATCGCCGCGATAACAGCGCCGATAATAGCGGATGACCGCAGGAATAATCCCCGCCGCGCCGTTGGTCGGCGCAGTGACAACGCGGCCCCCCGCGGCATTCTCCTCGTTCACCGCCATCGCCCACAGGTTGATCCAGTCCATCAACGCCATCGGCTCGGCCAGCGCCTGGTCCTGTCGGCTGCGAATATCGGCGGCAATTTTCGGTGCGCGTCGCTTGACCTCCAACCCGCCGGGCAAAATTCCTTCGCTTCCGCAACCTGCATCAATCGAAGCGTCCATCGCAGCAGCGACAGCATCGATTCCCGCCTCGACCTCATCGCGCGGCAACCGCATGTCTTCATTGGCAAGCATCATTTCGGCGAAGCTCAGGCCAGAGGCTTCGCCCATGGCCAACAGGTCAGCGCCCGAGGTGAAAGCATAGGGCAGATCAATCTCGTCCTCGCCGCCGCGGCTGTTGCGCCCCGCCTCATCTTGATCAACGACAAAGCCGCCGCCGATGGAAAAATACATACGCTTGGCTATGATTTCGCCGTCGCTGTCGCGTGCGGTAAAGGACAAGGCATTGCTGTGAAAGGGCTGGCGCTGGCGCCGCTGAAAATGCAGGTCACGCGGCGGATCGAACGTTACTTTCTTTTGTCGCAGCAGATCGATGATCTGCTCGCTTTGCGCACGCGACCAATGCGCCTGAATAGCTGCAAGACTCGTCGTTGCCGGCACCTCGCCCGCTAGTCCCGCAACAATCGCGGTATCGGCGGCATGGCCCTGGCCGGTCAGCGCTAGCGATCCATAAAGATCGACCTCGACGTGCGCCGCCGGGTCCAGCAGGTTCGCATCCTCGAGCCACAACGCAAAGCGCCGAGCCGCCACCATCGGTCCGACGGTGTGCGAACTTGATGGTCCGACTCCAATTTTAAACAGTTCGAACAGACTGATAGACATGGCGGCGCTATAGGATAAGCGCCGCCACATCGAAAGGCATCAAAAGCGAATTCTTCGCTCTGCCTAAAAGCGATTATTCGCCATAGGTCCAGACGTCGCCGCGCGCATAATTTTCAGCTGCGAAGTCCCAGTTCAGCAGCGTATCAACCGCAGCTGCAACATATTTGGGCCGCTCATTTTTGCGGTCAAGATAATAGGCATGTTCCCACACGTCGATCACCACCAGCGGCTTGATGCCGGTGGTGAGTTCGGTGCCTGCGTCATGGGTGTCTGTGACGTCCAATTTACCGTCGCGCGAAACCAGCCACGCCCAGCCCGAGCCGAAATGTCCGCCTGCAACCGCCTTCAACTTCTCGTTCAAGGCCTCGAGCGAACCAAAATCGCGGTCGATGGCCGCGGCCAGATCGCCATTCGGCTTTGATTCTTTGGGCGCAAGGCTGTGCCAATAAAATCCATGGTTCCACGCCTGCGCGGCATTGTTGAACAAGCCTTTGTCACCATTGCCTTCTGCGGCATGGATGATCTCTTCGAGCGACTTGCTGGCAAGATCGGTGCCTTCGACGGCCTTATTGACCTTGTCGACATAGCCTTTGTGATGTTTGCCGTGGTGGGTGTTGAGCGTATCAGCCGAGATATGCGGGGCCAGTGCGTCAGCAGCGTAAGGGAGGGGAGGATGCGCAATCGTCATGGTGAACTCCAATTGGTTGAAGGGGATGTCTATGAGACGCGCGGGCATTAGCACGCGTTGCACGCCTTGCAAAAAACCCGAAAGCTTCGGCAACGGCACAATCTATTTCTAAGGGGAAATTTCGGTTATCCGCATATCGCGCGCGCCGCCCGATGCTTCTTGATATTGTGCAACAGTCGTCTGGAAACGCGTCAATTAATGCCTATTCAGCTGGTCTTCCAACGCACCGGAAGCCTGATATGGCACACCAGTCCTTCCGGGTCCCAGCGACGCTCGATGCTGCCGCCCAGATTGTTGCGCACACTGCGATCAATCAACGAGGTGCCGAAGTTGGACTGCTTTGGCGGTCCGGTCAGCACTGCCCCGCCCGACTCGGTCCAGGTCAGCGCGAATTCGCGCGGGCTGATGTCCGGACCGTCGATCGTCCAGCTGATGTCGACCTGCCCCCTTTCGCTGGTCAGCGCGCCATATTTGGCGGCATTTGTCGCCAGTTCGTTGAACAGCAAAGCCATGGCGACTATACTATTCTCGGGCAGGTCGACGTCAGGCCCGGACCAACGGATGCGCGGAAAGGCCGCTTCAACTTCGCGCATGAGCGCGTGGATTGATCCGGTCATAAAATTAGCGCCCAACAACACATTTTGAGCGCGGTTCATGGCATCAAGACGATTGCTGATCCGGTCGGCATAATCATCAATATCGCGAGCGGAATGGCGGGTGAGCGAAATGATGGCGCCAACGGTTGCGAAAAGATTGCGCATCCGGTGGTGCAATTCGCGCATCAACAGGTCGCCATATTCCTGACGGCTATGTTGCTCGGTTACATCATAATTGACCCCGGTCAGAATATGCTGTCGGCCCCCCTCCCCCCATTCAGCGCGCCCCGCCAGCCAACGCAAACCCAGTTGCGGGTGGAGGATACGGAACTCGTTGGCGAAGGGCTTTATGCCCGCGATCGCCGCATCAAGTTGCGCAGCCACCTCTTCGCGGTCATCAGGATGCATGCGATCAAAAGCGCTTTTCCGACTGTCCAGCGCGTCTCCGCTATCGGCGCCCCATATTTTCTCATACGCGCCTTGCCATTCCACATGATTGGTCCGCGTATCGAGTTGCCAAATGGCCACCGACGAAAAATCCAGGGCTTGGTCGAGCATCGACTTGGCCGTGTCGCGTTCGGCAACCGCCCGGCGCAATTCGGCTTCGGCCATGATGATATCGGCGAAATCAGCCAATCGGTCCAGTTCGTCCGGCTCGAGGACTGCGCGCGGCTTGCTATCCAATATGCACAAGGTTCCCAATATTTCGCCATTATAGGCTTTAAGCGGGACACCGGCGTAAAAACGCGCAAACGGCTCGCCCGTTACCAGCGGATTGTCGCGAAACTGTTCGTCTTCATGCGTATCGGGAACGACCAGCGCCTTGTTTCCGGACACAACAAATTGACAAAAACTAATGTCGCGCGCGGTTTCGCGGACCGGTAAGCCGTGCGCGGATTTGAACCATTGACGGCAATCATCGACCAACGATACCAGTGCAATCGGTACATCGAACAAATCTGCAACCAGCTTGGTAATCCGGTCGAAAGCCGGTTCGGCATCGGTATCCAGTAGCTGATATTCCTGCAGCGTTTGAAGCCGATGGCGCTCGTTGAGCTCATCGCTTTCGTCGCATGCAGTCGCTTTTGAGGTCCGCACCGTCAAATCCCTACTCCAAGCTTTGGTGCATCTCGCTCACCTGACCCATCTTGGCATGAATTGCCTTTGTGAAAAAGTGGGCTCACGCTTGGCAATCAGCAAATTTGATTTAGCAGGCGCCGCTTCTTTGCAGATATGCCGTCGCCCCTTCGCCCCAATGCTACGCGTGGGCGCGGAGCAAGTTGCACAATGCATTTTATCCCACCCGTTCGCCAGACAATAAAGAGTGGGAACCAGACCCTCATCCCGAGCGTTGTCATAACTTATATGGGAGGGATTTCATGTCATTCGCTGAAGAAATTCGCAGTCATTTGCCATTTTTGCGTCGCTACGCGCGCGCGCTCACCGGTAGCCAGCAACATGGCGACGCATTTGTCCACACTGTTCTCGAAGTCATCGTCGCAGCGCCTGAGGAATTTGGCGAAGGCTATGGCACGCGAATTGACCTTTATCGGACCTTCCACCGCATTTGGGAAACCAGCTATATCGAATGCGGCGACGATGATTCCGACGATCCAGAAGTTCGCGCTGCGCAACAGCGCCTTGCCCGCATTACGCCGCTAGGACGACAGGTGCTTCTGCTGACTGCGCTTGAAGGCTTTACCAACGCCGAGGCTGCGATCATCACCGGTACCAACATTGTCACGGTCGATGACTTGCTGGCCGAAGCGGTCGACAATCTGGAACGCGAAACCCGGACCTCGGTCCTCATCATCGAAGATGAATTGCTGATTGCCATGGAGCTGGAATCAATCGTCCGGAGCCTTGGGCACGACGTCGCTGGCATCGCTGCAACGCACCGCGACGCGCTGATTGCGGTGGCCGACCGTCAGCCGGGTCTGATTCTTGCCGATATTCAACTCGCCGACGGATCGTCGGGGATCGAAGCAGTGCAGGACATTATGAACAGTTCGCCGGTACCCGTCATTTTCATTACCGCCTTTCCCGAACGCCTTTTAACCGGCGACCGGGTCGAACCAGCATTTCTGATTTCGAAGCCCTTTCGCGACAATATGGTGCGCGCGGCAATCAGCCAGAGCCTGATCTCGGTTCCCCAACCCATCGCGGCCTGACTAGCTACACTAACGCTTGTCGCCTTTCTTATGTGGAAAAGATGCGCCTACTGGTGCGCGGACCTGGCAGTCGCCCCAATCCCCCCCGCTCGGATACTGTTGCATTTTCGTCACTTTTCCTGCCATTTTTTGCAATCGAGGGAACTAGCCCCTTCGCCTGTCGTTGCCTGTCTATGGACCGCGTAATTTCCGATAAGATGGCAAGTCTCAGAAGACCAAGCCAAAGAAAGAATGGAGAGGCAGCGCCATCGGGGCGTAAACTGTCATCTTTTCCAGGAACCGACAGCGATAATTGGCACCGCACTCTGACCGGTCGACAAGCCCCCAGCCCGATCACGGCAAAGCTGCGCAGCGTTTATGGTCAGATTTTGACTGAAAAGCTTCCCGACAAGTTGGTCAATCTCTTGTCGCAGCTCGATTCAAAGGCCATGGAAAAGGAATGACAGACGCGAAAGTCGCATCTCAGACCGATACGGGCAACCGGTTATCGGATCGCGAATTCAAGACATTGCTGGCCGATGTCATCCCGCATCTTCGCGCCTATGGCCGCAGCCTGTCGGGCAATCCCGACCTTGCCGATGATTTGACCCAAGATACAATGGTCAAGGCTTGGGCATCGCGCGAACGGTTCGAGCGCGGCACGTCGATTAAGGCCTGGACCTTTGTCATCCTGCGCAACACATTCCTGTCGCAGATGCGCCGCAACAAATTTCGCGGCGACTATGACGAGCAAATGGTCGAGCGCACGCTTGCGACGCCAGCGGCGCAAGAGGATAGTAGCCAGATCACGGACCTTCAGCGCGGCCTGATGGAATTGCCGGAAGATCAGCGCGAAGCCCTGATTCTCGTCGGCGCGGGCGGCATGTCATATGAAGAAGCTGCAACAATTTGCGACTGCGCGCTCGGCACGATGAAAAGCCGTGTGTCGCGAGCTCGCAAAGCACTCGAAGAGATTATGGAAAGCGGCCAATTCGCTCAATCGCGGTCAGACACCATGCCAGCCAGCGACGCGATGGCAGCGATCATGGACAGCGTCGAAACCATCGCGGCGCGCCACGATGATCTGGCGGGCTGACACTCGACTTTTATATCCGCAATCTGCACTATTGTCCGAACAACCCCCGGAGGACATATGCGCCTGTTGAATCCCCTATTCGCTGCAGCCCTTGCTCCTGCCCTTTTCATCGCGGCTTGCTCCGCCAGCGATGGGGCTGGTGCCCAAACTGAGTTGATCGATACCAGCGGCGCGCAGCCGGCGACGCCGCTAAGCCAAGCGCCGTTCACGCTCGAAACTATCGCCCATTTCAACGAACCGTGGGCGATGACCTTCCTTCCCGGTTCGCCCTATGCGTTGATCACCGAAAAAGCAGGTACGCTGAAATTGTGGGAGGACGGCGGCGAGGTAGTCGACGTCACTGGGGTCCCTGCGGTTGCCTATGGCGGCCAAGGCGGGCTCGGCGATGTCATCCTTGCCCCAGATTTTGCCACCACGAACCATATCTATCTCAGCTGGGCAGAGGGCGGGAGGGATGGCACTTACGGCGCGGTGGTCGGACGTGCCACGCTTGACCGAAGCGGGGCGCCGACGCTCAAGGACCTGCAAATTATCTGGAAACAGGACCCGAAAGTGGAGGGACGCGGCCATTATTCCCACCGCCTCGCCTTTTCGCCTGACGGCCAATATCTGTTCATCACCTCTGGCGAACGACAGAAATTCGCTCCTGCGCAAGACATGGATAAAAATTTAGGCAAGGTCATCCGGCTAAATGCCGATGGCAGCATTCCGGTCGATAACCCCTTTGCCGACAAAGGCGGTGTCACGGCGCAAATCTGGTCGCTTGGTCATCGCAATTTGCTCGGCATTGCCTTTGACGGCAAGGGGCGATTGTGGGAGCAAGAGATGGGACCAAAGGGCGGCGACGAGGTCAACCTCATCACCCGCGGCGAAAATTATGGCTATCCGGTCGTTTCGAACGGTGTTCATTATGATGGCAAAGATATACCCGACCACGCGACCCGTCCCGAATTCACCGCTCCAAAACTGTGGTGGAATCCTTCCATCTCCCCGGCCGGGCTCATCTGGTATGACGGTGATGTTTATCCAGGGTGGAAGAACAGCCTTTTGCTCGGCGCACTTTCAGGACAGGGTCTAATCCGCATGGCCATCGACGGTGACACGCTGCACAAATCAGATCGCTGGGCGTTGGGTCAGCGCATCCGCGAGGTCGAGGTGCGCGATGATGGCACAATCTGGTTGCTGTCCGACGGCGAAAAGGGCGAACTGTTAAAGTTGATTCCCAAGACGACAGGCTGATCTCCCGCCTCGTTCGGGACCAAGACGGCTTCTGACCATCATCCGGCCGATCCTCAGCAACTGTCCACCGCAAATAGCGCGACGACGGAACTATCTTGGCCCTCATGCGCTGTTCTGTGCGAAATCGCTGGGGTCCTATTGTTCACGCCTGAGAAACCGACGCGCTGCTGCCACGGCAAAGGGCCTTTCCTTGTCATGGCCATAAGCAGCGCATGGTTACAGGGAATGACGCCAAGGCACCGGCCCAGCACCCTACCCCGCGACTCACAAAGGCGCTTCCCAATAATATGAATATATTTCAAAGATTTATGTCTTCTTCGCACGACATGGCGATCGATTTGGGGACCGTAAACACCGTCGTTTATGTCCGGGACAAAGGCATTGTGCTCAACGAACCCTCGGTCGTCGCGCTCGAAACACGCGACGGTGTCCGGCGCGTCAAGGTTGTCGGCAATGAAGCGAAGCCGATGATGGGCAAGACACCCAGCAACATACAAGCCATCCGTCCGCTACGCGACGGGGTCATCGCCGATATCGATGTTGCCGAGCAAATGATCAAACATTTCATCGACAAGGCGCATGGCGGGCCCAGCCGTTTTCGTCAGGGCAACAGCGTCGTCATTTGTGTTCCGTCGAGCTCCACAATGGTCGAACGCCGCGCCATTCGGGATGCCGCCTCCAATGCAGGGGCCGCCAGAGTCCAGTTGATCGAAGAATCGCTCGCCGCCGCCATCGGCGCGGGAATGCCGGTTACCG
This sequence comes from uncultured Alphaproteobacteria bacterium, assembly GCA_963844225.1. Lineage (GTDB taxonomy): Bacteria > Pseudomonadota > Alphaproteobacteria > Sphingomonadales > Sphingomonadaceae > Sphingopyxis. The sequence goes on from CAWJNG010000002.1 coordinate 289,397, forward strand.
AACCTCGGGGGGCGATGGTCGTCGATATTGGCGGGGGAACAACTGAAGTTGCCATCCTGTCGCTCAGCGGCATTGCCTACAGCAATTCGGTGCGCGTCGGGGGCGACAAGATGGACGATATGATATCCTCTTATATCCGCCGCAAACATAATCTGATGATCGGGGAAATGACCGCCGAGCGCGTCAAGCTGGCCATTGGTTGCGCGGTTGCGCCCGACGGCAAGGGCGAGGTTATCGGTGTAAAGGGGCGCGATCTTGTGAACGGTCGCCCCGCCGAAGTTCGCGTTTCCGAGGCGGAAATCGCCGACGCTTTGGCAGAGCCTGTTGGGCAGATCATCGGCGCGGTGATGATGGCGCTCGAACAAACACCACCCGAGCTATCCGCCGACATCATCGACGAAGGCATCACGCTCACGGGCGGCGGCGCGCTGCTGCGGCGCATGGACCAAGCGATAGCAAAAGCAACAGGGCTTTCGGTCAAAGTCGCCGAGGATCCGTTAATTTGTGTTGCCATGGGAGCAGGCGAAGCCTTCGAAAACCCCATCTATCGCGGCGTACTTATCGCGGGATAATTATAGACCGCAGCGCCGTGCTTCTGAAGGCCACTCAAGCCATAAATGGTGCGACAATGTCTTCCGTCACCCGCAAAGGGCGCCCGCTCTTCTTGTCGAGCAGCGCCCAAACGGTGCGAACGCGGACATGCACTTTGCCGTCACTGCCCGTAAATTCCATAAGGCGGTCGAACTTGGCACCACGGGGTTTGTCCGCCACCCAAGTCCGTCCGACGACACTTTCGCTCGGACCCAGAGCGCGTAAATAGTCAATCTCGTGCCGCACCACGACCCAGACATAGGCGTCCTTGTGCGCGGCCGGCGCAACCGCATCCCAATGCGCGGTCGCAACCTGTTGAATCCATTGAACCCAGACCGCATTGTTGACATGGCCAAGCTCGTCGATGGTGTCAGGGGTTGCCATCAATTCCAGTTCAAACGTCCGCACTTTGCGCGCCTCAGGCAAGCTCGACCGTCGTTACCATATAGCCCGCCGCGCGCAGGGCGGCGACGAGCGCGTCGAGGTGGTCGCGGTCACGCGCTTCGCATTCAATGTCGGTGATCAGCCCCTTGGCGGGCAAAGTCGTAAAAATGCGCTGGTGATAAATTTCGACGATATTGACCTGTTGCTCGTCGAACACCTTCATCACATGGAACAAGGCGCCGGGCCGATCCTGCAATCGGATGCGCAGCCGCGCCAGCCGCCCCGAGCGCGCCAGATCGCGCAGCAGCACATTGGCGAGCAACCGTGTGTCGATATTGCCGCCGGTCAGAACCAACCCCACCTTGCGCCCCGCAAATTCCTCCGGATGCGCCAGCAATGCGGCAAGCCCAGCCGCACCCGCGCCCTCGACCACCGTTTTTTCGATCTGGAGCAGCAGGCTGACCGCCCGCTCGAGATGACGTTCGGCGACGAGTAGGATATCGTCGTTCAGAGCAGCGACGATTTTGCGCGTATAGTTGCCGGGCTCCTTAACTGCGATGCCTTCGGCCAGCGTGTCGCCCTCGCAGGCCATTTCGACGCCGTTCAATTCGGCATACATTGAGGGATAAAGTTCGGCCTGCACGCCGACGAGACGGATGTCCTTCTTGATCCCGCGCGCCGCCGTTCCCATTCCGCTGAGTAGCCCGCCACCACCGATCGGGATGATCAGCGTGTCGAGTTCGGGAACGTCTTCCAGCATTTCCAGCGCCACCGTCCCCTGCCCTGCGGCGGTATGCGGATGATCGAAGGGATGAACAAATGTCAGCGAGCGTTCGGCCTCCAACTCGCGCGCATGAGCATAGGCATCGTCGAATTTTTCACCAAACAGCACAATCTCTGCGCCGTGGCTCGCGGTCTGGTAGACTTTTACCTGCGGGGTCGTCTTGGGCATGACGATGGTCACCGGCACGCCCAACCGCTTGCCATGATAAGCCAGTCCCTGTGCATGATTGCCTGCCGAGGCCGCGATGACCCCGCGACTGCGCTGCTTAGCTTCCATCTGCAACAGCGCATTGAGCGCCCCGCGCTCCTTATACGCAGCGGTGAATTGCAGGTTTTCGAACTTCAGCCACACTTCTGCGCCGACCATTTCGGAGAGGGTTTGTGAATGCAGTGTCGGGGTGCGGACAACCGCGCCCCTAATCCGGTCGGCGGCGGCGCGCACATCCTCGAGGGTGATCGCCGGACAATCGGCAACAGCGGGCGGGTTTTCCTGATCAGCCATATTCGCTTGGCCGTAGCCATTCGCAGCGACAAGGGAAAGAGGTTCATTCTACATTGCGAGCGAGCGCACGCCCCATCTGGCGCGCGGGGCAATCCATGGTTATGACCCTTGGCCATGAGTGACGAAAAGAAACGCATCGCCTTTATCGGTACCGGTGTCATGGGCGGGCCGATGGCCGGCCACCTTGCCAAGGCCGGACACCAGCTCACCGTCTTCAACCGCACGCGGGCGAGGGCCGACGCGTGGGTCGCGCACTATGGCGGCAAAGCCGCAGCGACACCGGCTCAAGCCGCGACCGACGCCGATGTGGTGATAAGCTGCGTCGGTAATGACGATGATCTGGCGCAGGTGACATTGGGCCGCGACGGCGCGTTTAAGGCGATGCCCAAGGGCGCGCTATTCATCGACCATACCACCGTATCGGCCCGGATTGCGCGGCAATTGTCGGTCGAGGCTGCGGGGCTGGGCCTGATGAGCGTCGATGCACCCGTTTCAGGCGGCGAATCCGGGGCGCAGGCTGGCACGTTGGCGATCATGTGCGGCGGCACCGTGGCCGCCTATGCTGCTGCCGAGCCGGTGATGCGCGCCTATGGAGCCCGCATGGTCCATATCGGCGGCCCCGGTGCGGGTCAGACGACCAAGATGGTCAACCAGATCGCGATTGCCGGAACCATTCAGGGTCTGTCGGAGGCGGTGCGCTTTGCTCAAGCTTCCAAGCTCGATACCGACAAGGTGTTCGAGGCGGTGTCGGGCGGTGCGGCGGCGAGTTGGCAAATGCTCAACCGTTGGGCGACGATGGCCAAGGATGAATTTGATTTTGGCTTTGCTGTCGACTGGATGCGCAAGGATCTCGGCCTCGCGCTCGAAGAAGCACGCAGCAATGGTGCGACGCTTCCGGTCGCGGCAATTGTTGATCAATTTTACGCCGATGTGCAAAAGGCAGGTCATGGACGCAGCGATACCAGCGTGCTGGTGACAAGGTTGCCGAAATGATCCGGCAAGTTCTCACTGTTCTGGCCGCCGTTGCACTTTGCGTCCCTGCGTTTGCCGACACATTGGTCGACAATGTCAACGGCATCACCCTCGACAAAGAAGGTAAACTTATCCGCTTTACAGGCCTCGTCATCGACAGCGGCGGCAAGGTCAAGCAACTGCTCGACCGAAAGGACAAGCGCCCCGAACACCCCGATTTCAAAGAGGACGGGCAAGGCCGAACCCTCATTCCAGGCATGTTCGATGCGCATGGCCATGTCATGGACTTGGGGTTCCAGCTAATGCAGCTCGACCTCAGCCAGACCAACTCGCTGCCCGAGGCGCTCGCCGCGATCAAGGCCTATGCCGACAAAAATCCGGACATGCCATGGATCCTGGGCGGCGGGTGGAATCAAGAGAAATGGGGCCTTGGCCGGTTTCCCACCGCCGCCGATTTGGATAGCGCCGTGTCCGACCGTCCGGTCTGGCTCTATCGTATCGACGGCCATGCCGGCTGGGCGAACAGTGCCGCCATGGCAGCTGCCAAAATCACCGCAGCCACTAAGGCTCCCACCGGAGGGCGGATAGAGAGGGACGGCACCAAGCCAAGCGGCGTCTTTGTCGACAATGCGGTCGCACTGGTCGACACCGCCAAACCGCCGCTTTTTGGCCGCGACTATGACCGCGCTTTTGCCAAGGCGCAGGCACAGCTGCTGAAATGGGGAATAACCAGCATTGCCGACATGGGTACCACCCTGCCCGAGTGGCAGGCGTATCGCCGCGCGGGAGACAAGCGCCAGCTCGCGGTCCGTATCCTCTCCTATGGCCGCGACATCGACAATATGGCGATTATCGCCGGGTCCGAACCCACGCCGTGGCTCTATGATGACCGGCTGCGTATGGTCGGCGTGAAGCTCTATATGGATGGAGCGCTCGGATCGCGCGGGGCGTGGCTTAAACAACCCTATTCGGATGCGCCGGATCAGAAAGGCCTGCCACTTCTCACCTCATCAGCGCTGCGTAACAAGATGGTGCGCGCCACCATGGACCATTTCCAGGTCGCAGTGCATGCCATTGGCGATGCAGCCAATGCCGAAGTGCTCGACGCGATTGCCGACATGGCTTCCGATTTTCCTGGCGACCGCCGCTGGCGCATCGAACATGCCCAAATTCTCGACCCCTCAGATATCCCGCGTTTCGCTGAATATGGTGTCATCGCATCGATGCAACCGGTGCATCAGACCAGCGATCGATTGATGGCAGAGGCACGGCTTGGTCCCGACCGGCTGACCGGCGCCTATGCATGGCGCAGCTTGCAAAAGGCGGGCGCGCGGCTGGCTTTTGGGTCGGACGTTCCGGTCGAAAGCGCCAACCCTTTTCCCGGCCTAGCGGTCGCGATTTCGCGCACCGATGCCAAGGGCGAACCATTTGGCGGCTGGCGAGCGGAAGAAACGGTCAATCGCGAAACCGCGCTCGACGGCTTTACCCGCACAGCTGCATATGCGGCCTTTGCCGAGGATCGGCTGGGAACGCTGATGCCCGGAATGCGCGCCGATTTTCTAATCGTCGATAGCGACCCGATGCTCGCCACGCCTGACCAGATACGCGGCATGTCACCGCGCGAAACCTGGATTGGCGGCTATCGCTATTATAAGCGAGGCGATTGACGCGGTGGCCGTAACCCGTCTGAACCCGCGCCGCGTCGCCAAGCCCTGGGGCCGTACCGACATTGGGCCGAACTTTGACGCAGATGGTGAACAAATCGGCGAAATCTGGTTCGAAACTCCAGACGGCACCGCAGATCCTGCACTGCTAATCAAATATCTGTTCACATCTGAGCGCTTGTCGGTGCAGGTCCATCCCGATGATGCGCAAGCCCGCGCAGCCGGCGCGCCGCAGGGCAAGGAAGAGGTCTGGGTCATATTAGACGCCGCGCCAGATGCCGTCATTGGCCTTGGTCTAGAGCAGCGTGTCGACCCCGACCGACTAAGATCTGCAGCGCAAAATGGCAGCATCGAAGCGCTGATCGACTGGAAGCCGGTGGCGGCGGGCGATCATTTCCACGTCACCCCGGGCACCATCCATGCCATCGGCGGTGGCATCATATTAATCGAGGTGCAGCAATATTCCGACATCACCTATCGCCTCTATGACTATGGCCGCTCGCGCCCGCTTCATCTGACGGCGGCGATGCAATGCGCCGACGCCGGCCCCTACCTGACCCCCAATATACGCACCCCGCTAAGCGTCGGGATTGACCGGTTGCTCGACGGGCCGAAATTCGCGCTGATCGACGCGCATTGCGAAGATTTCGCCGCGATGCCCGCTTTGGGGATTGAAGGCCATATCTGGTTTATCCCGATCGATGGCAGCGGAACCATCGCAGGTCGGCCATGGCGAGGGGGCGAATGCTGGCTACTCGACAGCGCAGAAGATCGCACCGCGCTGACAGGAAACGGAAGAGCCTTGTTCGCATGGGAAAGCTAACGCCCACTCGTCGCGCGTTGATAGGATCGCTTGCCGCTTTGCCGGTCGCCACAGCGGCGGCGGCGCGCAAGGAACGCCCTTCACGCAAGCGCAAACCTGCTCGCCCGCTCATCGCGCATGTTGACGTCGCGGTTATCGGCGCCGGAGTCTTCGGCGCATGGACCGCCTGGCACCTTGTTCGTTCGGGAATGTCGGTGCGGCTGTTCGATGCCTATGGCGCGGGCAATGCGCGCGCGTCATCGGGCGGCGAAAGCCGCGTAATCCGCCTCTCCTATGGCGGCGATGCGCTTTATTCATCGATGGCACAGGAATCGCTCGGCCTTTGGAAATCCCTGTCGGCCACCGCCAGTGCCCCGATTTTTCACCCCACCGGCGTCCTCTGGTTCTCACCCGCGACCGACAGTTATATGGCCAATTCGCTGGAATGGCTGCGTGCCAATCATATTGATCATGAACAGGGCGATGTCGGCTGGCTGCAAAGCAAATGGCGGCAGATCCAGTTTTTTCAGGGTGAGGCCGGATTCCTGGAAAAAGACAGCGGCGCACTGATCGCCGCGCGCGGGGTCCAGGAGGTGATCGCCGACGCGCAAATTGCGGTTGAACCCCTGGTCATGCCCGCACCGCTGGCAGCCAAGCGGATCAAAAAACATGCCCTGCCCGACGGCGGCACCGCGACCCATCTGGTTTATACCTGCGGTCCGTGGCTCCCCGAACTTTTTCCGCAGCAATTGGGCGGAAAGATCGTCGCAACGCGACAAGAAGTGTTTCATTTCGGCGCTGGACAGGGCGACACACGCTTTGAGCCGCCGCAGCTTCCGACATGGGCTGACTTCAATCAAGGCCGCATCGTTTATGGCATTCCCGATCTCGAAGGGGCGGGTTTCAAACTCGCGTTCGACGCCCATGGCCCGCGCATCGACCCCGACACGCTTGAACGACAGATCAGCGCGCAAGGCATTTCGCAAGCGCGCGCCTATTTGGCGCAACGATTCCCCGCGCTGACCGAGGCGCCGCTGCTTGGCAGCCGCGTCTGCCAATATGAAAATAGCAGTAATGGCGACTTTCTGATCGACCGTTTACCCGGGCAGGAACATGTCTGGCTCGTCGGCGGCGGTTCGGGGCATGGCTTCAAGCATGGCCCGGCGGTCGGCAAACGTGTCGCTGCACATATCCAAGATGACGACCTGTCCGTCGAACCGCGCTTCAGCTATGCAAGCAAAGGCACGGTGGCGGCGCGAACGGTGTTTTGATGAAAAGCACTGTCCCCCAAATAGGTTCGCATCAAGCGCAGTCGAAATCTCCTTCGCACTTCGCTCGAAACGAACGGAACGCTATAAATGCACCTGACTAATTGCCACAATATCGACGATTTTCGTAGTCTGGCAAGAGCGCGGCTGCCGTGGCCGGTGTTCGACTATATTGACGGCGGCGCCGATGATGAAGTCACACGCCGTCGCAACCGCAACGCTTATGACGACTGCGACCTTGTCCCGCGCGTTCTTGCCGGCGTCGAACTGATCGATATGCGCACCACATTGTTTGGCCGCGAACTTGCCATGCCGCTCTTCCTCGCGCCCACCGCGCTGCAACGTCTGTTTCACTGGCGCGGCGAACGCGCCGTGCTGCGCTCGGCCGCCGATGCCGGAACCATGGCGGGTATCAGCAGCCTCGCGACAATCAGCCTCGCCGAAGCAGGCTCCATGTCGAACGCGCCGAAGTTGTTCCAGCTGTATGTCCACAAGGACGAAGGGCTTAACCGCGCCATGCTCGATGCGGCGAAGGCAGCCAAATTCGATGCCGTTGCCCTGACCGTCGATACGATTGTGGGGGGAAACCGCGAGCGCTGCTTACGATCGGGCTTCACCTCGCCGCCGCGCTTCACCGCTGCCTCGACCTTGTCTTACGCGATGAAGCCGCGCTGGACACTCGATTATCTGATGCGAGAAAAGTTCAGCCTGCCCAATCTCGCCACCCATGTGTGCGAAGGGTCGAGCGTCCCCAAATCGGTCGCTGATTACTTCACCACCATGCTCGACCAAAGCCTCGACTGGAAGCGCGCCGAGGCGATCCGCCAATATTGGGATGGCCCCTTTGCCTTGAAGGGCATTATGGCGGTCGAGGATGCCCGCCGCGCGGTCGACATCGGCGCCACCGCGATCATGGTATCAAACCATGGCGGACGACAGTTGGACGGAAGCCGTGCACCCTTTGATGCGCTCGCGGAAATTGTCGATGCGGTGGGGGATAAAATCGAGGTCATTTGCGACGGCGGTATCACCCGGGGCACCCATGTCCTCAAAGCGTTATCGGTGGGGGCGAAGGCCTGTTCGGGCGGGCGGCTCTATCTTTATGCACTAGCGGCGGCGGGCGACGCCGGAGTCGCGCGCGCCATTAGCCTGCTGCGCGCCGAAATGGAACGCGGAATGAAGCTTATGGGAGCCAAAAGTCTCGCCGATCTTGGGCCGGACAATCTACGCTGGCGGTGAAAACGCTATGGGCCCCTGCCAAGGCAGGGACCCATAATCTGTTTGAAGACTCAAACGGTGTCCGGCTCTTTCTTGCCCACCCCGCTCCAATCTACATTGCGGGTCATATACATCACACCGGCCAGCGCCACGAACATCAGCACCGATCCAATCAGCAAGGCATAGGCTTCCAGATTGAGCAGCGTATACAGCAAGGCATATAGTCCGATGAGTAGCGCCGCGAGGAAGCGCGCGCGCTTCCAGCTTTTGAGCACCGCCGCGCTGTAAAATGTCAGCAGACCGATAATCGCCGCCGATGCCGTTAGATAGGCAGGCATGAAACCAATCACCTCGGCAAAGGCAAGCAGCAGCACAAAGAACAAGGTGAGCGCGATGCCGGTTAAAAGATATTCCGCCGCCGCCACCCTTGCGCCAGCGATCACATCGAACATCAAGAAGGCGACAAAGGTAAAGCCAATGAACAGAAAGCCGTATTTGATGCTACGGTCGACCTGACTGTAAAGGTCAACCGGTTCGATCAAGCTGATCGCGACCGCTTTGGCGGTGCCGCCCGATGTGCCGTCATCCGCCGATTCGACCATCACAGGCGCTTCATAAACACCGCGCTGGCTGGCGCGATAGTCGCTGGCATTGGGCGGCGACAAATCATTGGTGAGCACCTGTGCTTGCCCCAGCGCGAGGTTGGGAATGGCATAGGATGCGGTGAAACCGTCGGCGCCAATTTTATGCTTGGGCAAAAAGTCGCCACCAAAACTCGGGTTGGGCCAGCTCGATTTGACCGTCCAGCGCGTGTCGACGCCGCGCGGGATCAGGCGGAAATCACCCAAGCCGCGCACTCCGATTTTATAATCTACGGTCAGCGGCTCGCCGCCCGCCCAGTCAACAAAGGCATAAGTGCCACTGTTTCCCGTTGCGCGCAGCCCTTTGCCCGGTTGTAGCTCAAGCGCAGCGCCATTGACCGTCACGCTGTTGCCATCAACGAGCCCGCGCGCGTCGCTGATCCCCAACCGCACTTCGGCGCGGTCGAGCATCAATGCGTCCCGATTGACGCCGAAACGCGCAATATCGGCGGGCAAGACAAAGTTCGCCTGTCCGCCGATGGTCGATTCATAAACGACCGTCTCGTAAATTGCCTTTTTCCGCTTTTGCGGCTTTATCACCACGTCAGCCTTGTTCGCTTGCGGCGACAGGTACAACTCGCGGATTTTGGCGACGGTGCGCGTAATATCCTTGCCATTTTCATTGACGGTCGTGGTTTCGGTGGTGCGATAAGGTATGACCATCACCGGTCCGCCAATCGTCTGTTGTCCGCCCCAACCCTGTCCGATAGATGATTGCGCTGTTTCGGCCTGCTGCTGGCGATCCCACACCAACCCGTAAACCATCATCAGCGGTACCATCAGCGCCACCGCAATCAACACCGCAATCGCGAGTTTATACCCCGGATTGCGTTCAGTCTTTCGAGGAACCGCGGGTGCAGCAGCAACAGATTGGGTCATATTTGAACGCTCCTTCTGGCTCAATTCGTCGATGGAAATACACAGTTCACCGACTCGGTCAAGCGGGTTTCGACCGGTTGAACGCACAAAAAACGCGGCCCGAAGGACCGCGTTTTTGTCTTTAGCGGCTGTTATACGACGAAAAAATCGAGGCGGCTCCCCCCGAGGCCGCCTCCCTTGGCGATGCTAGAATGATGCGCCGAGCGAAAAGATGACCGCGCCATCAGCCCCGACAGCATCCTTAAAGCCGAGCGCCTTCGGCTCATTGGTATTCACATAACTGATGCCAAAGGTCAGCATCTTATAGGATGCCGAGGCACCGACCGAATAGTCGAACACCTTGCCATCAAAACCACCTGGAAATGCATCGCTCCAGGCTTGGCCCACATGGGCGTTAAGACTGATCGGGCTGTTAGGAATGTTCGCCGTCAGTTCGCCATGAACATAGGTGGCCGCCGATTTGTCGCCCAGCGGACGGCCCGGATCCTGAACATTGGCAAGCGCCGATTGTTTCCACGCATAGTTGATACCGACCTTGGCGTTGACGGGGCCGATGTCGCTCGACAGGTTTAGATAGGGCTCGAAGAAATCGGCCCCTGACCCGCCATGTTGCGGATAAAGATAATAGAGGAGCCCGCCGTCGACGGTTACCCCGCCAAGATCCTTGCTGTAACCGGCATAAAGGTCAATTTCGGTATTGCCGGCAAAGCTGACGCTCGACGCCCAGGTCCCGACATAGAGGCCGCTTTCGTGATTGAGATTGATAGTGCCCTGAATCGCGGGGTCTTCGCTGCTTTGGCTGAAACCGCGGAAACGATAGTCGGAAACCAGCGTCACCCCGCCCGAAATGGTGACCGGCTCGGTCGTTTCATCTTGAGCATATGCGGCGCTAGGAAGGGCCGAAGCGGCGAGCAACATGCCGAGGCATGCGCGGGAGAGAGTTTTCATGGATGATCCCCAAAAAGGTGAAAAGATCGTCCCTGCCTGCTGCGTGACAGCCAGCCTCGATCTGGGCCAGTCCGGTCATGCATGGGACCATCTTGGCGATTATGTTGCGGCGCACAACAATAATCTCGTCTTTTCGGGCTAAAAGGTGACGTTGTGACAATTATGCAACAAGGACATTGCTTCAACCCACAGTTGTTTGAAACAATATTACACTGCCCGTTGAACTAAAAGGAAACGCCAAGCGAAAAAAGCAGCGTCGGGTCCGACAGTCTATCGACCGCCTTCACCCCGGTCTTGGCAATGTCGGTATCAACATATTTGATCCCTGTGGTGACCACACCAAAGGTCGCCGACGCCCCTAACGACCAGTCGAGATAGTCACCGCCGCGCGCAAACGCCCCGAGCGCCCCGTTGGTGTAGCCGACCGACGCCGCCAGCGTCACCGGTGTATTCGGGATCCCCGATGACAGGCCTAGATTCAGATAGACGCTGTCGTCGCTGCCGAGCGCGGCCTGATCCCATGCATAGGCAACGGTCCCCGTCGCTTGAACCGGACCCAACAGATAGGATAGCCGCACTGATCCTTCGCCATAGTCGCTAGGGCCGAAAGCCTTTTTGGCGCCGGGATACCAATAATAGGTCATCCCGACGTCGAGCCGCGTTCCAGACGCGATCTCGGTCTCGTAGCCGCCGAAAATATCGACCTCGGCCTCGCCAAAGGCGGGGCTATCGTCGAGGGTCGAGGCCCAAGCACCAAGATAAAAGCCGCTGTCATGGCTAAGGGTGATCACCGGCTGCACGGCGACATCGCCGCCCGACTCCGACACGCCGCGAAAGCGATAGTCCGACACGACATCAACCCGGCCCGACACCGACACGGGGCCCGTCGGCACCTCTTGGGCTACGACGGGCGCAGCGATGATCAATGGGGCCAGGATCAAGGCAACGGCATACAATCGCAACATGGGATATCCTTGGGGATTGCGGGGAGGAATACTCTTGGCGGGACGATTGCCCCCATGCAACTGCTTTGCCAAGTGTCGACCGGCCCGCTAAGAACGGCTCACCCCTCACAGGAAACTGAATAGCGATGAGCGACCACAACCCCAGCCTGCGCCCCTGGCGCGACATAGCACGACGCGAATCGCGCCAGATCATGGTCGGCGCCGTCCCTGTCGGCGGCGGCGCACCGATCAGCGTCCAGACGATGACCAACACGCTGACCAGCGATGCCGTGGCCACCATCGACCAGATCCGCCGCTGCGAAGAGGCAGGGGCCGACCTTATCCGCGTTTCCTGCCCCGACACCGACAGCACCGCCGCGCTGGGCCAGATTGTCCGCGCTGCCCGCATTCCCATCATAGCCGACATCCACTTTCACTATAAACGCGCGCTCGAAGCCGCCGATGCCGGTGCCGCCTGCCTGCGCATCAACCCCGGCAATATCGGCAGCAGCGAGCGCGTGGGCGAAGTTGTCCGCGCCGCCAAGGCCAATGGATGCGCAATCCGCATCGGCGTTAACGCAGGAAGCCTCGAAAAGGATTTGCTCGAAAAATATGGCGAACCCTGCCCCGACGCCTTGGTTGAAAGCGCGCTCGACCATATCAAACTTCTGCAAGACCATGACTTTCACGCGTATAAAGTCGCGGTAAAGGCGAGCGACGTCTTCCTCGCGGTCGCAGCCTATGCCCAGCTTGCCGACGCCATCGACTGTCCGCTGCACTTGGGCATCACCGAGGCCGGCGGACTGATCGGCGGAACCGTCAAATCGGCGCTCGGTATCGGTAATCTGCTCTGGGCCGGTATCGGTGACACTATCCGCGTGTCGCTCTCCGCCGAACCCGAAGAGGAAGTGCGCGTCGGATATGAAATCCTGAAATCCCTCGGCCTTCGCACCCGCGGCGTCCGCGTCGTCTCCTGCCCTAGTTGCGCACGTCAGGGCTTCGACGTCATCCGCACTGTGCAAGCGCTCGAAGACGCGCTCAGCCACATCAAGACCCCGATGTCGCTCTCGGTCCTCGGCTGCGTCGTTAACGGTCCCGGCGAAGCGCGCGAAACCGACATCGGCATCACCGGCGGCGGCAACGGCAAGCATATGGTCTATCTCTCGGGCGTAACCGACCATCATGTCGCCGACGCCGACATGATCGCGCACGTCGTCAAACTAGTCGAGGCCAAGGCGGCTGAGATCGAAGCAGGAACGAGCCAAACAATGGATGTACGCCACGGGAAAGCAGCATGACACTCTCCATTCGCCCTGCAACATCCGCCGACCTGCCCCTGATTGCGCAATTGATCCGCGATCTTGCCGAATATGAAAAGTTGGCGGGCGAGGTTCATTTCAACGAAACCACTCTCGGTAAAAATCTGTTCGGCGCTCGCCCCTATGGCGAAGTCGTCATCGGCGAGCTGGACCGAAAGCCGCAAGGATTTGCGCTCTTCTTTCACAATTTCTCGACCTTCGAGGGAAAACCCGGAATTTACCTCGAAGACCTTTTCGTCCGCCCTGAAGCGCGCGGCTCGGGGCTAGGCAAGGCGTTGCTGTCGCATCTCGCCGCGCTGTGCGTCGAGCGCGATTGCGCGCGATTCGAATGGTGCGTGCTCGACTGGAACGACCCCGCGATCGGCTTTTACAAAAAGCTCGGCGCGCGACTGGTGGACGGTTGGACGGTGATGCGCGTCGATGGCGACTCGCTCAAAAAGCTGGCCGAAACGCCTTAGGCGGCCACCACCACATTTGCCTGTTTTGAAATAGGGCGGCGTTATTAACCGCTTGGCTGCGGCAGTGACCGGTTATTTGTCACCATAGGCGAAACATGCTCTTCTCCCGTCGGGCCGCAGTTCGGGATCCGCCGATGACCCATATTGGGCAACGGTGATCCGCTACAAGCACTAGGGGACAAATCATGCATCACAGGTTTTGGGCCGCTTCGGCGGCGGCGACACTCTTTATGGGAACGGCGCAAATAGCCAGCGCGCAAATGCCGAGCTGGTCGCCCGAACAGACGGCTGTGTGGAAAGTCGTGGAGGAAAGCTGGGTCGACGATGTCGCGCAAAACGGCAAATGGCCCGCCGACTATGCCGACCCGCAAATGCTATCATGGTCGGCCGAATTTCCCTCGCCGCGCGGTAAGGATTCCTCCATTCGTTGGGCAAAATTCGGCAACAGCCAAAGCAAGACGTTGCAATATGACATCACACCGCTCGCTATTGCGCTTAGCGGCAATACGGCTGTCGTGAGTTATACGGCGCTTGTCGTCTCGCAGCGCGGCACCGACAAGCCCGATCGTGAAAAGGAAGCCATCACCGAAACGCTGGTGCGTAGTGGTGGCACATGGAAGTATCTCGCAACGACGAGCTTTTCGCTCGGCAAATAGTCACATGAATTGTGGCGGTTAGCGCCCTGCGCGCGACCGCCGCCGTTCCATTGGCCAGTTTGGCCGATGCGCATCAGACAATCGCTTGGCTTCGTCGGCTGCGATGCCCAGTTCGGTGAGGGCGCGCTCGAGTGCCTCTCCAGGCGGTACGGCGATATCGGGCTGGACTCCGTCGCCCTCCCAGTCCTTACCGGTCAGCGGATCATAGGTGCGCCCCACCGGGATGAAGGCATAAAAGCCGCCATCAAGATCGACACCAGCGCCGAAATGATTGGCCCCCGCAGTCGCGCTTCCGATGAGTACCCCGCGCCCCGTGTGCTTCATCGCCAACGAAAAATGCTCAGCTGCCGATGCCGTCGCACCCGATGTCAGCACGTAGATTTTCGCATCGCGCAGCCGCGGATCATCATTTGGCGTCGCCCAATGTTCGCGCGTCACCATGCCGTCGTCGCCCTTGACCTTGCGCATCGATGGCAGGCCGTCGATTGGCGAGCCGCCCTGGGCGTCGACCGATGCGCGCGTTGCCATCGTGACCAGCCGGGTCGGCTCGGCGAACAACCAGGGAAAGATCACGTCCATCTGGTCAAGTCCGCCGCCGTTATGGGTACGAATGTCGAATATGATCGCCTTGGCGTCAGCATGGTCAGCGACAAATTTGGCTGCCTCGGCGGTTACGGATTCGTCCTGCGGAAAGACGTTAAAGCGAACAAAAGCGACTCCCGGCGCGATCCAGCCCGCTTGTTCCATTGGCACCTTGGCGGGCCGGTGAAGAGGGGCAGTCTCACCCGGTAGCGTTGATGATTCGGGTGGGCGCACGTGCAAATGGCCATCTTTCGCGATTGCGGCCACATCGGCATCGAGCGCCTGCGCCAGCGCTTCGCCGTTTAATGGCGCGTAGCGCCCGGCAGCAATAGCCGCGCGAATCGCCGCAGCGTAACGCTGACCAACCTCAGGATAGACATAGTCGCGCTCGAGTAGCGCCGCATAGCCCTCCGCAATTGCGTCTGATTCCACCTTATCCGCGGCCAGTGCCGGGGGCGGCGCGATGACCGGTATGGCGACAAGAGCCGCAGCAAGCAAAAGCGCAGGCAACACACGCGACGTACGAACCATCAACCTTCTCCAATCCTATCTTGCCAACAGGTGGTGTATCACATGTGTAATACAGGTCAACAATATTATAAGGGTCATTCTTCCTTGCGAGCGTTGCGATGCATTCTTCCGGTTTTCCAAGCGATCAGCGGCAAGTTAGCAATCGCGTCTTCGCTTCGCAGCTCGCGATAGCGCGTCTGATTTTGCCATTTACATCAGTGTCCGCCACGCCAGATCGGCGAATTCGCACAGCAGTGGCCGTGTATCGCGCGGGTCGATAATATCCTCGACTCCAAATTTCTCGGCGGTTCGAAACGGCGAACGCACACGGTTGAGCCGCTCGCGGATCGCGGCCAGATGGGCGGCGGGATCCTCGGCCGCTTCCAGCTCGCTTTTATACGCGACCTCGACCCCGCCCTCGATGGGAAGGCTGCCCCAGTCGCCCGACGGCCAAGCGAACCGATATTGAAAGCGCTCGGCATTGCTCATCGCGCTGCCCGCAATGCCGTAGGCGCGGCGCACCACCACTGACGCCAGAGGAACGGTAGCGCGATAAATCGCGTTCATTGCCTGCACGCCATAACGGATCGTCCCCGTCCGCTCAGCCTCGCCGCCTATCATGAAGCCCGGATTATCGACCAGATGGACGATGGGCAGCCGGAACTGGTCGGCCAGTTTCACAAATCGCTCGGCCTTCTCGCTCGTTTTTGCGTCCCATGATCCGCCAAGAAAAGCGGGGTCGCTGGCCAGCACCGCGACCGGATAGCCGCCCAATCGCGCGAAGGCGGTGATGGCCGCCTGCCCCCAGCGTCCGCCCATGATAAACAGGCTGTCCTTGTCAACCACGGCCTCCAAAATCCGTCGCATTGAATAGACCTGCTTCGGCTCGCGCGGGACGATCGACAATAGTGCTTCTTCGCGCCGGTCGACGGGGTCGCTACACGCTGTCCGCGCGGCGCGGCCGTGGATCGAACTGGGCAGATAGGACAGGAACCGCCGCGCCGTCACAAAGGCCTCAGCCTCGCTCGCGACCTCCTCATCGACGACACCGTTGCGTGTGTGGACATCGCTGCCGCCCAGTTCCTCGCGGTCGAGCGTATCGCCAATCGCCGCTGCTACTGCCGGTCCCGCCGCGAAAAGCTGCGACAATCCGCGCACCATGATGCTGTAATGGCTCGCGACAACCCGGGCTGCGCCCAGCCCAGCCGTCGGCCCTAGTGCCAGCGCAACAACCGGCACGGTGTCGAGGTTGGTAATGATATGATCCCAACCAGGAACATGCGGGATATAGGTATAGCCCATATCTTCCAGCGTTTTGACCGATCCCCCTCCGCCGGTCCCATCGATCATGCGTATCAGCGGCAGGCGCAATTCGTGCGCCATAGCCTCGCACTGGACAAATTTACGGTGCAGAGCCGCATCGGCTGCGCCGCCACGCACGGTAAAGTCATCGGCGCTGGCAACCACCGGTCTACCCTCGATATTCGCGCGACCGAAAATGAAATTGGACGCTGCTAGATCGATCAGCTCGCCTTTCTCATCATAGCTGCCGCGTCCGGCGATTTTGCCAATTTCGCGGAAGCTCCGCTCATCGACAATCGCGGCCAGTCGCGCCCGCGCGTCCATCTTGCCACGCCCATGCTGCCGCGTGACCTTTTCCTCGCCGCCCATTTTCTCCGCCATCTCGCGGCGGCGGGCGATCTCTTCGACTTCTTTATTCCAGCTCATCCGATCAAGCTAACTGACGTTGACGGAAACGTCATGCAATAAGTGATGGACAGGCTTTCCGGCCTTGCCCCGCATAGCGTCGCTGCTATCGTTCCGCGCATGATCCGCTCGCTCTTGTTCGCCATCCTCGCTTTCAGCCTCAGCGGCTGCGCCGCGACGCCCCCTCCGCATCCCGAAGCGCGCCCCTTCACCGCCGCGCCGAGCCCAGCGACCGAAGTCGATGCGGCTCTCGCGCGTGCCACCGCCGCGCACAAGCGCGTGATCCTGATCTTCGGGCTCGACAATTGCCACGATAGTCGCGGGCTTGCCGGTTGGTTTGAGACGGCGCGGTTTCAGGCGATGCTTCAGCCGCTTTATGAAATTGTCTGGATCGATGTCGGCGAGGCACGCGACAAAAATGCCGAACTCGCCAAGCGCTTTCAGGTGGCGCCGATTGTTGGCACCCCGACTGTGGTGATCGCCAATGCCGATGGGACGCCGCTCAATCTGTCCGACGCAGCAAGCTGGCGCGACGCCGCCAGCCGTAGCGAAGATGCAATCTACAACTATTTCGAAAAATGGGGTCACCAATGAAAATATTAGCCGCCGCTGCATGTGCGCTCGCCCTCACCGGCTGCGCCGCGGCGCAGTCGAAAGAAGCGCATATAGCCTCTTCCCCCTCCCAACCTGCAAAGCCTTTGTTTGAACCGAGTGAAGTGCGCTCGACGGGTTCGGTCAGCATTGATGGTGCCGCGATTCCCTATCAAGCGGTTGCGGGGACGATCATCGTGCATCCCGCCGGCTGGACCGACACCGATGACCTCGATGCGCCCAAAGATGCCCATGACGGGCCGAAGCCCGAAGCCTCGATGTTTTACACCGCTTATTTCAAGGATGGCGCGCCTTCGGCAAAGCGCCCGATTACTTTCCTGTTCAATGGAGGCCCCGGCTCGGCGACCGTCTGGCTGCACATGGGGGCTTTCGGTCCGGTACGCGTCGAGACCGTCGACGGCCGCCACAATCCCGCCGCGCCTTATAGCATCATCAACAATGACCAGAGCCTGATGGATGTATCTGATTTGGTTTTCGTTGATGCCCCCGGCGCCGGCTTCAGCCGCGTCGCGGGCAAGGATAAGGACAAGGCCTTCTTTGGCGTCGATCAGGACATTCACGCCTTCACTATCTTCATCCGCGATTTTCTGACCAAATATAGCCGATGGAACTCGCCCAAATATATTTTTGGCGAAAGCTATGGCACGATGCGCGCGGCAGGGATGACGCTGGCGCTACAAAAGCAGGATATCGACCTCAACGGCGTCATCTTGCTTTCCGACATTTTGAACTGGGATCTCGTCCCCGATGACCCACAGGTCAATCCAGGGGTCGATATGCCCTATATTGTATCACTGCCCACCTATGCCGCGACCGCCTGGTATCACAATCGTGTGGCCCATCGTCCCGCCGAGCTCAAAGCCTTCCTCGCCGAAGTCGAACAATTTGCAACGCAGGATTATGCCGTTGCGCTGCTCAAGGGGAACCGGCTCACGGACAAGGAACGGCAGGGGATAGCAGCCAAGCTGTCCGCCTATACCGGCCTCTCGGTCGCCTATCTACTCAAGACCAATCTTCGCATCGAATATGGCGCGTTCCAGAAAGAATTGCTCGCCGATAAGGGGCTGACCACCGGCACCCTCGATACACGCTTTACCGGCGCGACAATCGATCCGCTCAGCAAGGTTTCAAGCTATGATCCGCAAGGCAGCGCTATCAGCGCGGCCTATACTGCGGCGCTTAATTCTTACGTCCGCGACACGCTCCATTATGGCGACGGCAAACATTATGAGGGCGGTCTCGATGTCTATGGCAGCTGGGATTATAAGCATCAGCCCCCGGGTGCCGGTCGGCCGCTCATTGCCCTTCCCAACCTTCTTCCCGATCTCGCGGTAGCGATGAAGCAGAATCCGACGCTGAAGGTGATGGTCAGCGGCGGTTATTACGACATCTCGACCCCCTATTTCGCCGGCTGGTACGAACTGCAGCATCTTCCCGTGCCCGCCGCGCTCGAGGATAATATCAGTTATCATTATTACCCCTCGGGCCACATGATCTACGTCAACATCGCGCAGCTTAAAGCCTTTCGCAGCGACGTTGCCGCCTTCATCCGGTCGACCGATAATGTGGAATAAGGGTGAAACTGCGCATGCCTGCGCAATCGAGCGGGAAGCGGAAAGACTCCTGCCGTAGAGAAATAGTCGAGGGTAAACCAACTCATCGCCATGGAGTTGTGACATGATCGTCAAGCGTATCGTCGCCAACATCGCGACCGAAAAAATGGATGTGGCGAAGACATTCTATGAGGATGTTCTCGGTATGAAGCTGGCGATGGATTTTGGCTGGATCATGACATTTGTCGGTGACGGGAGTGCAACGGCGCAAATCAGCTTTGCTTCCGAGGGCGGTTCTGGGGCACCCGTACCAGATCTCTCAATTGAAGTTGATGACCTTGCTGAAGCATATCGGCGCATCACCGAAGCAGGCTATCAGGTGGAATATGGTCCGGTGGCTGAACCGTGGGGCGTGCAAAGGTTTTTCGTGCGCGATCCCCTAGGGCGCCTGCTCAATTTCATCGCGCATGCGTGATTGATCAAAGGGCTCAAATTGGGTCGCTAGCAGGCATTATCATGCTTGAGTACGCCAGTGCTTCATCCCCGTCCAAACACTCCATGCCAACCTCAAAATTCTCGGCTAAGCATCGGTCATGTCGAGTGATTCGTCCTCCCCTGTGCTCCCCGTCCTGATCGCCACTTTGGGCATCGGCACCTACTCGATGATGGATGTGCTGATGAAGGGACTGTCGATCGATATTGGTGCCTATAACGCCGTGCTGTGGCGCAATGTTGCAGGAACTATCCTTACCGGAATCGCCTTTTTCGCGATGCGCAAGCGATGGCCAGCGCGTGCAGCGGTGCGCATCCACCTCATCCGCTCGCTCTTTGTTGCCGGCATGGCGCTATCCTTTTTCTGGGGTCTCGCGCGCCTGCCGATGGCAGAGGCGATTGCGCTGTCGTTCATCGCCCCGCTGATAACCCTTTATATGGCGGCGCTGTTTCTGGGCGAGCAGATCAGTTCGCGCTCGATCACCGCATCGCTGCTAGGTCTTGCAGGCATGATTGTTATTGTCGGCGGACGCATCGGCAGTGAAGATCATAGCCTTGAAGCCTTGCTTGCGGCGGGCGCGATTTTTCTCTCGGCGTTGCTCTATGCTTATAATCTGATCCTCGCGCGACGGCAGGCCCAAATGGCCAAGCCGCTCGAGATTGCCTTTTTCCAAAACCTGTTCGTCGCGATGGTGATGATGCTCTTCGCCCCTTGGTGGGCCACCATCCCTTTGCCCGGCCACAGTCCTGCACTACTCGGCGCGGCAGGGCTTGCGGTGGTCTCGCTGTTGATGCTCAGTTGGGCCTATGCACGGGCTGAGGCGCAGATACTGGTGACAGTCGAATATAGCGCCTTCATCTGGGCCGCGCTCTTCGGCTGGCTCTTCTTTGCAGAGCATGTGACGATTCCAACGCTGGCCGGCGCGGGGTTGATCGTCATAGCCTGCCTTATGGTGGCGCGCAAAAAACCACCCGCCGTCCCCATCGAAGCTGCGGCAGCCTAAACCGCTGCTCGGTTCAGCCGGTCGTTGATCGTCCTACCCAGCCCTTGCGCAGGAATTGCCGCGACCGCAATCCGTGGCTTCGCGCTAGCATCGCCGGCATGCAGCGCATCGAACAGTTGCGCCGCGGCGGCGACCAAATCGCAGTCCGCGCTCAACTGATAATCGCCCGCCAAAGCGCCAAAGCCGATACCATATTCGTCCGCCGCAAAATCGTCGGCGCCCAACCGCAACGGCTTGCCCGGTGCATAATGGCTCGCCATCTGTCCCGGGGCGCTGATCGTGTCGCCCTGCCAGCCAACAACCGGCAGCCCGCTCGCATCGGCTAACATCGCATCGGTTACAGGACCCGGCCGCAACACTTCGATACATCCCGACTTCACCCGCACGATGGTTGATTCGACCCCCGCCGCGCATGCTCCGTCATCGATCACCAGCGCGATGCGGCCATTGAGGCTGGCTAGCACATGCGCCGCACTTGTCGGGCTGATCCGCCCGCTCGCATTCGCGCTTGGAGCGGCCAACGGGGCGTCGGCAGCGTGTAATAGCGCCTGCATCGCACGATGCCCAGGCACGCGCAGCGCAATTGTATCAAGCCCCGCCGTGGCAATGCTCGCGACCGGACAATCGCGCGTGCGCGGAACAACCAGCGTCAGCGGCCCCGGCCAGAACGCTTTTGCCAGCGCCCGCTCGCCGCTACCAATGACACCCAGAGTCTCCGCCGCAGGCAAGTTTGGCACATGGACTATCAACGGGTTGAAGCCCGGCCTTCCCTTGGCATCATAGATGCGGGCCACGGCCTCGGCATTGCACGCATCGGCGGCGAGTCCATAGACCGTCTCGGTTGGCACCGCGACCGGCTCTCCCGCTGCAATCAATGTCGCGGCGCGCGCTATCGCGCCCTCACTGAATGAAAGCACTTGGGTCGTCATCGCATCATTTGAGCCACCAGCCATGCCGCGCTATAGCCCCGTGCGTCACAGAATCATCAGAAAAGTCGGGAACCCGAATGACCTATACGCCGCCCACGACCGAACAATTGTTCGTCCTCAACCATATCGCGCGGATCGGCGACATGGCGGCGCATGACAGATTTGCCGACGCAACCCCCGATATGATCGAGGCGATAGTCACCGGAATTGGCGATTTTGCAGCCGAGGTGTATGCCCCGCTCAACCGCGTCGGCGACACCAACAATCCAAAATGGCACGACGGCAGGGTCACAATGCCGCCGGGTTTCAAGGAGGCGTATAAGGCCTTTGTCGACGCGGGCTGGGGCAGCATCGATGGTCCCACCGCTTATGGCGGGCAAGGCCTGCCCTTCACGCTGGCGTCGGTGATTATCGAGGCTTTGGGAACAGCCGACATGGGCTTTACCCTGTGCAACATCCTGACCCCCGGCGCTATCCACGCGTTGATCGCCTATGGCACCGAAGAGCAGCGCCAACGCTGGCTGCCCAAGCTGGTGTCGGGCGAATGGAATGGCACGATGAACCTCACCGAACCCAGCGCGGGCAGCGATGTTGGCGCGCTGCGTTCGACCGCCGAACCGGTAACGAGCGGTGACAATATGGGGCTCTACAAGATCAAGGGCCAAAAAATCTTCATCACCTTCGGTGAGCATGACCTCACCGACAATATCATCCACCTCGTCCTTGCCCGCACCCCCGGCGCGCCCGCAGGAACGCGCGGCATTTCTTTGTTTGTCGTGCCCAAATACCGCCTCGACAGCGCCGGCAAACCCACGATCAGCAATGGCGTCCAATGCGTATCGATCGAACATAAGCTGGGCATCCACGCCTCGCCAACTTGCGTCATGGCCTATGGCGAGGATGAAGATTGTCTCGGCGAGATCGTCGGTGCGGAAATGGGCGGAATGCGCGCTATGTTCGTGATGATGAACAATGCGCGGCTGATGGTCGGCTGTCAGGGTATCCAAATCGCCGAGCGTGCGACCCAGCAAGCACAGCGCTTCGCCGCCGAGCGCATCCAGTCCGCGCTGGCGGGCAGCGCCGACCGCGCGCCCGTCACCATCGACCAACACCCTGATGTCAAACGTATGTTGTGGCACATGCGCGCGCAAACAGAGGCCGCACGCGCACTCATCTATTATGCCTCGGCGCAGGTCGACTTCGGCAAGCTCGGCGACGAAGCCGCCGCGCTACGCGCCGAAATTCTGATCCCGCTGGCCAAAGCGCATTGTACAGACATTGGCTGCGAGGTCGCTAGCATCGGTATTCAGGTGCATGGCGGAATGGGCTTTATCGAGGAAACAGGCGCCGCCCAGCATTATCGCGACGCGCGGATCGCACCAATTTACGAAGGCACCAATGGCATTCAGGCCGCCGATTTGGTCGGGCGCAAACTCGGCATGGCAGGGGGCGACGGGGTGCGCAGTCTGCTCGACCACATCGCACAAGGAGCCAAGGGCTTTGCCGAACTCGCGCGGCTGGCAGAGGCGGTTTGCATCGTCACAGACGCGTTGGAAAAGGCCGATACGCCCGACCGGCTGGCGGGCAGCTATCCCTACCTCACCATGTTGTCGACGGCGACTTGCGGCTGGTTGATGGCGATCGAACATCGCGCGGCTCAAGCGGCGCTGGACAGCGGCGAAGGCGATCGCGTTTTTCTGCAAGCCAAAATCGCCTCAACACGCTTCTACCTCGAGCAGATCGTGCCCGCGGCGAACGGACTCGCGGCGGCCGCCACGGCAGGCGATCACGCGCTCCCGCCACTACCAGCACTAGCCTGAACCCCTTGCTTTTGGTGCGATTTGCCGGCTTCGGCACCATCATCGTTAACGCGATGATAACCATAGAAGACTAAGCCAATCCGGGAATGACCGGAGGCTTGCGTGCAACGATTGCGTAACAGAATAATTCTGAGCTGGCGGGCCTTGGGCTTGTCGCTGCTGCTTGCTATTCTTGCTGGGCTGTCCGTTGCGGGCGAACCCATTGACAGGCTGTATGAAACCGCACTCGCACGGTTCGCAGATCGCCCGGTTTCGGGAGACATTGTCGTCGTTGGCATCGATGACAAAACGCTAGCCCAATCAAATTCAGGCGAGTTTTCACGCCATGACCATGCGCGTTTGATCGAGGCAATCAATGCTGCCGGCGCCAAGCGGCTGTTCATCGACTTCAGCTACCAGAAACAAGACAGTAATGGCGGGCTTAGCGAAGTTGCCAAAGCTGTCGAACATATGGGAAATCGCGTCATTCTCGCGGTGTCTACCCGTACAGTACCGGGCAGTGATCGAGTGGTGACTATTTTTCCCAATTCTGCTTTCGGCAACCAAGCCCAGCAAGCGAGCATTGCGTGGAATTATGAGTTTTGGCAGGTTTGGAGTGTCCCGCTAATGTACGAGGCTGAAGGCCGCTTGCTACCTAGCTTTGCGGCGATTCTGTCGAACAAGTCAGCCCCCAAAGCTTCGACGTTTCGCGTCGACTACTCCTATGACACGCACACGATCAAACAATATAGCGCAATCGATGTGTTGAACGGCGATGTCGGGTCCAAACAACTCGCGGGCAAGGATGTAATCTTTGCGCCGACGGCATCGCGCTTGGAGGATCTCCACTATTTCCCCGGCCATGATCTTGTTCCCGGGGCCTATATTCACCTGATCGCGGGTGAAACGCTGCGGCGAGGAAATCCGTCAAACATCGGATGGGTTCCGCCTCTGTTTCTGACCCTCATTTTGCTTTCGATAACTTTACTGCCGCGTACGCAGCGGTGGTACATGACAATGCTATTATGCAATTTGGTCATCCTGTTCGTTGCAAAATGGTTTTTGAGCAATTTTCTTATCAGCTTGTCCATCGGGCCAGCCATATTCTTTTCTGCAACTTTAAGTTTCTGCGTTTCCAGCAAGCGGCGGCGCTCATCTGCGCAACGACACAATCCGGTCTCCGGCCTGCCCAATTTCGAAGGCCTCCGGAACCAGCCGGCATTTGGCAGTCATACCGTCATCGCTGCAAAGCTTGTCAATTTCGAGGATTTGGCGGCCTTTCTGCCGGGCGAAGGCAGCCTGCAATTGGTCGAACAGGTCAGTAGGCGCCTGCAATTGGCGTCGGGAAGCACGCAATTGCACCATGATCTTGACGGCACCTTTGCCTGGCTCGTGCCCTATTATCAGCACAGCCAGATCGAAAGTCATTTGGCCGGCCTGGCGGCGCTATTCAACGCACCATTGACGATCGGCGAGCAGCGCATCGATGTCGCTATTGCGTTTGGTATCAACGATGAATTTGAAGGATCGAATGCCCAGCGACTTGCCGCAGCATTGGTGGCGGCCGAAAAATCAATCCGCAACCGTTCGCTCTGGACCAAATATGCACCGCGCCAAAAAGAGGATGCCGGCTGGCAGCTGAATTTTCATTCGCAGCTCGAGGACGCGATGGCGGGCGGCGACATTTGGGTCGCCTATCAACCGCAATATGATCTCGCGACGCAAAATTTGGTAGGCGTCGAAGCGCTGGCTCGCTGGACGCATCCCGACCGCGGTCCTATCCCGCCCGACGAATTCATCACGCAGGCCGAAAAAAGTCACGACATATATCGTCTCACCCTGTTCGTCATGGACAAGGCAATCCGGTCGGCCGCCCATCTCCATGCCCATGGCCAACGCATTGGCATGTCGGTGAATATGTCGGCGACCTTGCTCGATCATAGCGACCTAGTCGGCACTATCCGCGTCATGTTGACCGCGCACCATCTGCCCCCTGAATTGTTGACGATCGAGGTTACCGAGACCGCACAGATCGAAAACAGCGCCCAGGCCCGCAAAACCTTGGCCCAACTCCGCCGTGCGGGGATGCGGTTGTCGATTGACGATTACGGCACCGGACAGTCAAACCTTGAATATCTCACCGAAATCGAAGCCGACGAAATCAAGATCGACAAACGATTCGTGATGACCATGCGCGATTCGCCGCGAAATCTTGAAGTCGTCAAATCGACCATCGATTTGGCGCATCGCCTCGACGCCGTGGCCGTGGCCGAAGGTATTGAAAACGCCGAAACAATGGCGCTTCTTCACCGATTAGGCTGCGATGTGGGCCAAGGCTATTTCCTTGGAAAGCCACAATTATTTTCTGAACTCACCAATAATTTCAACACAATTTCATCTGAAAAGCTCGCCTGACTCCTAACGATTGAAGTTAATGCTTGGTTTACCTTATAGATTAAGGTATACAGCGTGTTAACTGCTCTTCCTTTCGCAGTGACTGTAGGAGATAACTTATGGGTTGGTTTTGGAGATGGGTTGGCGGCGGCGGCACCGGTAGCGGTGGCGGCAACGCTTGATCTGATTGATCAATAAGATTTAAAAGAGGCCTCGGCATTGCCGGGGCCTTTTCTTTTGGGCGACTGCAGTGCGCCCGCCCCTTTGCTCCATGAGGTGGCCGCCGACCTCTCCCGGTTTTAGCTCCCGCCCAGCGCCAGGGCATGTCATGTGTCAGTGTCGACGCACAATGGCATGCATATGGACAGGGGCAGCGACAAAAAAATATTGGCCGCGGCGAGTGTGCAACACTCCCTTCCCTTCCATCGCCCGCTATCCCGCAGGATCTCTGGCCTTAGCGCCATTTGCACCGCCCACGGCGCGGTGAGGCGAATCAGAATAGCGACGAACCGAGTCCTTAATATGTCATTTACCCTCTTGCGTCGCTGGCGCGACGTGGCACTATAGGTGGTGGGTCGACCGAGGGGGAAACCCAATAAATAGTATTTGACCGTAAATTGCGGAATCCCGTTGCTCATCCTGTCGATGCTCGGGTGAAACCCTTTTGCGCCCAAAAATAGAGTCCCCTCGGACGGCATAAAACTGCTAGGCTAGGGTTTCGCCCCTGAGTTCGAACAAGACAGGAACAGATGCGCAGCGCGCATCAGGACAAACGGGGAAGAGACAATGGATTTTCGCGAGACGGACCGGGTGGAGAATAGCGACGTGGCTACGGCAGAATTGGACAAAACAGAGGCATCGCCGGAAACGTCTGCAGAGACGTTAAGCGTGCCCAAATCGGCACCTGCCGAAACCCCCGCGATGAAACTCAACGAAGACGCCAGCGATCCCAAAGTACATGCTCGTCGTTTCAATATCGTCATCGATTCCAGTCGCGATGCCCTGCTCACCGATTTCGGCAAGGAAACGCTACAGGATCGTTATCTACTGCCGGGTGAATCCTATCAGGATTTGTTCGCGCGAGTCGCGTCGGCCTATGCCGATGATCAAGATCATGCCCAGCGCCTTTATGATTATATCTCGAAACTGTGGTTCATGCCCGCAACACCCGTGCTCTCGAACGGCGGCACCGGGCGCGGCTTGCCGATCAGTTGCTATCTCAACTCGGTCGATGACAGTCTTGAGGGCATTGTCGGCACGTGGAACGAGAATGTTTGGCTTGCCAGCCGGGGCGGCGGGATTGGCACCTATTGGGGTGCGGTGCGCGGCATCGGTGAGCCTGTTGGCCTGAATGGCAAAACCAGTGGAATCATTCCTTTTGTTCGCGTTATGGATAGTTTGACGCTGGCCATCAGCCAAGGCTCGCTGCGTCGCGGCTCTGCTGCCTGTTATCTCGACGTCAACCATCCTGAAATTGAAGAGTTTCTCGAGGTTCGCAAACCGTCGGGCGATTTCAACCGCAAGGCGCTCAATCTCCACCACGGCGTCCTGATCACCGACGAGTTTATGGAGGCCGTCCGCGACGGCGCTGATTTCGACCTCAAGAGCCCCAAGGACCAAAGCGTCCGCAGCACCGTCAATGCACGTGCGCTATTCCAGAAGATAGTAGAGACCCGCCTCGCGACTGGCGAACCCTACATCATCTTTATCGACCAGGTGAACCGCATGATGCCCAAGCATCACCGCGATCTGGGACTGAAGGTTTCGACCTCGAACCTGTGCAGCGAAATCACGCTCCCGACGGGGCGCGATCACCTGGGCAATGATCGCACCGCGGTCTGCTGCCTTTCCAGCCTCAACCTCGAAACATGGGACGAGTGGAACGGCGACAAGATGTTCATCGAGGATGTCATGCGCATGCTCGACAATGTGTTGCAGGATTATATCGACCGCGCACCGCCCGAAATGGCCCGCGCCAAATATTCGGCCAGCCGCGAACGCTCGGTAGGACTGGGCGTCATGGGCTTCCATAGTTTTTTACAAGCCCGCGGCCTGCCCTTTGAGGGCGCGATGGCGAAATCGTCCAACCTGCGCATCTTCAAACATATCCGTGCGCAGGTCGATCAGGCCTCGATGCTGCTTGCCAACGAACGCGGCCCCTGCCCTGACGCCGCCGATCAGGGCGTGATGGAACGGTTCAGCTGCAAGATGGCGATCGCACCGACCGCATCGATCAGCATCATCTGTGGCGGCACCAGCGCATGCATCGAACCGGTGCCCGCGAACATCTATACGCACAAGACGCTGTCGGGCAGTTTTTCGATCCGCAACCCGCACCTCGAAAGCCTGCTGGTCGACAAGGCCAAGAACAGCGACACTATCTGGAACTCGATTCTCGAACGCGGCGGCAGCGTCCAGCATCTCGACTTCCTCACGCAGGACGAAAAGGATTGTTACAAGACCAGCTTTGAAATCGATCAACGCTGGCTGCTCGAACTTTCCGCCGACCGCACGCCCTATATCGACCAGGCGCAGTCGCTGAACCTCTTCATCCCCGCGGATGTCGAGAAATGGGACCTGCTCATGCTCCACTATCGTGCGTGGGAACTCGGCATCAAATCGCTTTATTATTTGCGCAGCAAGTCGGTGCAGCGCGCAGGCTTTGCCGGCGGCGTAGAGGCCGACAACACGGCCGAGCTGGCGAAATATGAATTGCCGACGACCGACTATGACGAATGTCTGGCGTGCCAATAAGCCGCGCGCCAGCCTTCACCAGCATAACGACATTATAGCCCGAGGATCGACCCATGTCCCTTACAGAATCCCGCAAAACCTATAAGCCCTTTGAATATCCGTGGGCGTTTGATTTCTGGAAGCGGCAGCAACAGATCCACTGGGTTCCCGAAGAAGTGCCGCTGGGCGAAGATTGCCGTGACTGGGCGCAAAAGCTGTCCGACCATGAACGCAATCTGCTGACCCAGATTTTCCGTTTCTTCACCCAGGCCGATATCGAGGTGCAGGATTGCTACCACGATAAATATGGCCGCGTGTTCAAACCGACCGAGGTCAAGATGATGCTGACCGCGTTCAGCAACATGGAAACGGTGCACATCGCCGCTTATTCGCACCTTCTCGACACCATCGGCATGCCCGAAAGCGAATATGGCATGTTCCTCGAATATGACGAGATGCGTGCCAAGCATGATTATCTCGGCACCTTTGGCGTCGACAGCGACGAAGACATCGCTCGCACCCTCGCCATGTTCGGCGGCTTTACAGAAGGGCTGCAACTGTTCGCCAGCTTTGCCATGCTGATGAACTTCCCGCGTTTCAACAAGATGAAGGGCATGGGCCAGATCATCAGCTGGTCGATCCGCGACGAAAGCCTGCATTGCGAAGGCATCATCAAGCTGTTCCACGCCTTTTGCGCCGAGCGCGGCTGCCTGACCAAGGCGGTGAAAGAAGACATCATCGATTGCTGTCAGAAAACGGTACGCCTCGAGGATGCCTTCATCGACCTCGCGTTCGAACAGGGCCCCGTTCCGGGCATGACGCCGAAGGAGATCAAGCGCTACATCCGCTACATTGCGGACTGGCGTCTTGGCCAGCTGGGATTCCAGCCGATTTATATGATCGACGAACACCCTCTGCCGTGGCTCGCCCCGCTTCTCAACGGTGTCGAGCACGCCAACTTCTTTGAAACCCGCGCCACCGAATATTCAAAGGGTGCGACGCGCGGCGACTGGAACACCGTGTGGTCCAGCTTTGACAATCGCAAGAAAAAGAGCATCGAAGAGGTCGTCACCAACGACACCGATGGCGACGATATGTTTAAACAAGCCGGCGTAGCTGCAGAATGAATCTCCAAGCCCCTCCCGCTACCGGGAGGGGCAGCAAGACTTGCCAGCTTTATGGGTTGGTCGCAGCGAAGCGCGCCAACCGCCCCAAACCAATCCCCATCAAGCGGCCCAAAAATCACCGCCGCCAACAATAAAAGGCCCCTGCGCATGAGCGACAAGAAACCAAAGCTGGTCATCCTAAGCCAACCCCAACGCGCCTGTCTGGAAGGCCTATCCAACCGCCGCCCGCAGCTCCCCACCGACCCCTTGCGCGACGAACTCATCGCGCTGAACCTGGTCGCCGAAAAGGATGGCAAATATGCGCTGACTGCGCAGGGCAAGAAGGTATTGTCGGCAGGATCGAACCGCAGGAATGCTGGCGGATTTTCGGTTTGAGGCGAGCAACGGATAAATAGACGACGCGGGTGTGGTCCCGGGCTATTTATATGAGTGGCTAAAACCCTGACCGCCCGTCATCGGGCGCGGTCGATCTTTTCTTGCGATCAATTCACCGTGACCGCACCCGAAAACCCTCGTGCGCCCGCGACCGCAAATTTCACCCCGCCGAGCACCGCGGCTGACGAATCCTCCAGCAGATAGAGCTTCACCAGCTCGCGCGTCGTCTCGCTATCATCCTCGACGACGAGCCGTATCGACATGATACCCAGCTCGCTGCGCGCAATGATGACGTCGCGGATCGCGGCGAGCGGCCATGATGTGTCTCGCCCGCAATAGAGCCGGGTGCCGTCGTGGGTGATATAAGCGTCGCGCTGGCGCCATGTCCGATGAAAATCGACCAATATATAGGCCGTGGCCAGGATCAGCCCCGTGAGCACCAGATTGGAGAACAACAGGTTGGTGACCATCTCCCCGACGCTGAACCCGCGCGCCTGTCGCATGATCAGCCCCGCCAGCAGCACCGCGCACAGCAGCTGCCCCACCATCAGCGGTTTTGCCCGAAGCCGCCCGATCACAACAATATTCCGTTTCCAGTCCTTCATCGCGGCCCATAATAGCAGCGCTGCCGCGCATCGCCAGCCCGCGCCCCCTCACCCGCCGTCATCAAAGTGAGGTGCAAGGCCAAAGAGCGGGCTGCCCCGTCTGGTTGCGTATGAACATTAGAATAAATGTCGCACGCGCCCTTGCACTTCTCCTGCTCAACTGTATGATTGACATAATACACCTCGGGAGAAACATCATGTCTGTGACCGCCACCGCCCTCGCTGCTATGCTCGCAACGTCTGCGCCTACCGCATCGGCTCCGATGCCGATTCCAACGGGCGATGACCTGAAGCATCGTATCGAATTGCGCGACGCCCAGCTTTTCTATGGTGCGTTCGAAAAATGCGATCCGACGGTGTTTGAAAAAATCCTGATGCCCAATTTCCGCATGGTGCACGACAAGGACGGGCTGTTCGCGACCGGTCGTGACAAGATGGTCAATGACTCGCGCCGCGAATGTGCAGCGCGCAGGCCCGGCGGCTCGCATGAGGGATACCGCAACCGCCGCGAAATTGTTCCCGGGTCGCGGATCATCCGCCCGATGGGCGACTGGGGGGCGCTAGAAGAGGCGTCGCACGTCTTTTTTGAATGGAATCACAAGGAATCGCGCTGGGACCTTGTCGGCGGCGCGCGCTATATGAACCTGTGGCAGTGGATCCCTACCGAGGGCCACTTCCGCATGTTGGAAAGCCTGAGCTATGACCATGGCCAGACCCTTCCCTATCCGCCGCCGCCAATCGACGACACACCGTCATCCGAATAGGCGGCGCCTCAGGGCGAAAACTGGACACATGCTTCGCCACTGGCCTCGAACATTATGTCACTGGGCGCGCTGTTCAAATATCCCGGCGGCCGCACCGTTTTGTCATTCGAACTAACGCTTAAAGTTTGCGAACGGTTGACCGGCTAAGACCATATCAATCCAGGGCTGACGCCCCGCGCCTTTCCCCGCTTATGAGAATATATGCTTTATTGACACGATCCGTCGTCGCTCCGACAAAGCACCCATCCGGGGGGAGAGAGATTTTGAAATTTTCGATATTGAGCACCAGGCTCGTCGCCGTCACCGCCTTGCTCGCGCTAACGGCTTGTGGCGGGGCGGGGGCGACCGACACGGCCAAAATTACCGACGCGGTCAAAGCCAATGCAGAAGGTGTGGTTGCCGCCTATAATGCGCACGACGCCGCCAAGGCGGCCTCCTATGACGCACCCGATTATCTCGGCCTGTTCCATGGCGCCGCGCCGGTCGCTGGGATGGCCGGCGACGAAGCTGAAATGAAGCTGCAGATGGAAGATCCGGCGGTGAACTGGACCGTCAGCGACGGCACTATCACCGTCGCAAAGGCCGGCGACATGGCCGTATATCAAGCCGCCTATGTCTTTACCTATACCGACCCTGACACCAAAAGACCGGCGACAGAGCGCGGCAACTGGATCGCAATCTTCAAAAAGCAGGACGATGGATCCATGAAACTTTGGCGCAGTCTAGGCATCGACTTGCCAGCAAATTAGGCTCAAGGCGCGAAGATTGGCCCTAGCACCAGGGCCGCCGCCGCCCTTCCCACCAGCGCGCCAGCCCCTGGCCGACAAGCAAGTCACCCACGCTGCTCCCGCCGCGCGTCACGACGCGCAGCTTTCGGCCGTAGCGGTCAGTATCGCGGTCTATCAGTTCGAGACTGAATGCGCCGGCGTTGAGCCAATCGTGCAACTGCCGCGTGGCCGCATCGCCGAGCGCCTGTTCCTCGGGACAGCGCGCGGGATGTGTTTCGGGGGTGTCGATGTCGGCGATCCTGATCTTTTCGCCGCGAAACCAGAATGTGTCGCCGTCGACGACGCAATTCACTCCACCGCCGCGGTGACAAAAGCTAAAGCGCGCGCGCAATTCATCGCCCGGAGCCGTCGAAGAAGCCGGGATCGCGCGTTCGACCACTGCGTCTGCACGCTCGCCCGGCACCAGCTGCAATGCCGCCAGCGTGCCTGCAAAGCCTCCGCCGATAACCAGCGTCAACCAACGGCGGAAGCTTCGCGGGTTCCGGCCCTGGCGCGTGAACGCGGAATATGCGGGATAGAAGTTGCGGGTCCGGGTCATCGGGGTCTTGTGCCATGTGATGCTTACCCAAACCTCAACACGCCCGCTTTGTAGTGGCAGCACAATTGCAGAATTGCGGCTCTTGCCTTGCGCCGAGCTTCGGTCCGCAATAGGCAGAAGGCCTATTCAGATCATACAGGATGCCACAATGATGACGACAATCCGCTTCCTCATGCCGCTTGCGCTTCTAGTCGGCTGCGCCTCGCCGGCTCTGGCTAAAGAGACTCCAGCGCCCGACCCGATGGCGGCCTTTCATCCCGGTCCGGTTATTCCGGCCTTTGGCAAGGTTGCCACCGTCGCCGATGCCGACGTCAAACTTGCCGCCGATACCGAATTTCACGTTGCTTTTGATGTATCAACAGCAACAGAATCGACGCTCAACCGCACGCTCGAAGGCGCTGCACGTTTTCTCAACATGCACGCCGAGGCAGGCATCCCCGCCGATCATCAGCATCTGGCTATCGTGGTACACGGCGCGGCAGTCTTCGATGTCAGCAGCGCGGAAGCTTATGCCCGCAAATATCCGGGATCGACCAATCCAAATGCGCCCCTTGTCGCGGCGCTAAAAGAGCAGGGCGTCCGCATTATCGTTTGCGGGCAAAGCGCAGCTGCGCAGAACGTTGCCAAGGCTGACTTGCTCCCCGGTGTCGAGCTTGCGCTGTCGGCTATGACCGCGAATGCTTTGCTCCAGCAACAAGGCTATACGCTTAACCCCTTTTAGGCTGCGTCGGCCAGAATCTTGTTCTCGATCACTCGCGCGAACACTTCGGCGTCCTGCGCGCCGGGAATCATCATTCGGCCATTCAGGATGAAGGCGGGGACGCCGGTGACCTCATTGTCAGCCCAATAAGCCTCTTCGGTGCGGACCATATCGCCAAATTCATTGCCCGCCAGAATCGCTGCAGCTCGCGAGCGATCGAGCCCGACCGAAGCGGCGACATCGATCAGCACGTCATGATCGCTAATGTCGAGGTTGTCGGTAAAATGAGCGGCAAATAGTGCAAGTTTTAGCGCCGTCTGAACCCCCGTCGCCTCCTGCTGATCGGGCGCTTCCATCGCGCCCGCCCAGGTCAACAGCCGGTGGGCGTCGAAACTATTGGCCATGCGGAAACCGGGACCGCGATTAAAAGCAATGCCAAGCCCCTCGCCAATCGCCTTCATCTGACTGCTATTGGCGCGGCTCTGTTCGGCGGTGATGCCATATTTCTGCATGACATGCTCGGTGGCATCCTGTCCTTCGGGGGGCATGTTCGGGTTTAGTTCAAACGGGTGCCATTGCACGCGAAAGCGCAGCCGATCAGCAAATTGCTCCATCACCTGTTCGAATTTGCGAAAACCAATGATGCACCAAGGGCACATGACATCGGAAACAATATCGACGGTCAGCAGCGGCAATTCGTTGCTGGACGTGTCAGCGTGAGACATGAAGGCGCGTCCTTTCACACGGCGCGGTTCCATCCCGGCCGTCTCCGGACCCTAATCCGACAATAGTATGAAGGCTAGTGTGCCGCCCTAGCTTTTGTCGCGACGGTCGTCGCCCGAACGGCGATCGTCACCGCTTCGGCGCTCTGGCCCTTTATACTCGGGATCAGCGTTCTTGCGTCGCTCTTCCTTTCGCCGAACGCCGTCGGCACGGTTTCCATTGTCCTTCTGCATCCTATGGCCCCTACTCTACGGCGCGACCCGCGCGAGCATGCGCCTCCAACAGTGGAGGAGATCCTGTTACCACAAAAAAATGGGCTAGTGGTTAAGAAAATATCCGTGCTTTAGTTACAAAGTTTCAGACGGCTTTGTGTCACTAGCTGATATATTTTGGACTCCCGACAATATCCTCCAGCTTCCAACCATTAGAGCGACAGTCAATGCTTCGATGATCATCGCCTGACTGATTGCCCCAGACAAAAGGTCACCGCTGGCAAGGCCGATAAGCCGCGAGATTAAGGCTACGCCATATAATGCGGCAGGCACCAGCAAAGCCCGCGTCCAACCGGGCACGATCGCTCCGAGTGCTGCACCACCGGCTGCGACCAGAAAAAAGCTGCCCAAATCCGCGCGCACCGTATTGCCGGCAAAACCGTCGATTGCGATGCCGAATGTGTCCTGAAATACGATAGGATTGATGATGCCGCGCAATGCCAGCAAGGCAAAAAAGGCCGCCCACAACAAAATGACGCCGCGCAATACCCAATTGATCATCTTCATTCTCCCACCTTGGGGGAGCAGGCTGAACTATTGGGCGGAAATGTCAATTGGTGGTCAGATCGGAACGCCCATCGTTTCGTCAATCCAGCCCCCGCCAAGTACGCGGCTACTGTCATGCGCATCGTATAAAACGGCCGCCTGACCCGGCGCGACACCATATTCGGGTGCATCAAAGCAAAGCATGTCGCCATGCAGACGCGCCGGAACCGGCCGCGCCATACTCCGCACCTTGGCAAGCACCGGTCGATCTTCGACCTTGGCCAGCCAGTTGGGTTCGGTCAATCGCGCCGCGGTGACAGCGAGCGCGCGGCGCGGGCCGACGATAACCTGCCGCGTCGGCGCATCGATGCGTATGACATATAGCGGTTCGGCCTGCCCTCCGATATCAATGCCGCGACGCTGCCCGACGGTATAGTGGATCAGTCCCTTGTGCTGCCCCAACAAGGTTCCATCGATATGAACGATATCGCCCTGGTCGTCTGCATCGGGGCGCAGCTTGCGGACCAGCGATGCGTAATCCCCATCGGGCACGAAGCAAATGTCTTGGCTATCGGGCTTTCCTGCCACCCCCAGCCCGAGGCCATGGGCGATCTCACGCACCACAGGCTTCTCCAGGCCGCCAAGCGGGAAGCGTAGAAAATCGAGTTGGTCCTGCGTTGTCGCAAACAGAAAATAGCTCTGGTCGCGCGCCGGATCGATAGCTCGATGCAGTTCGGCCCCCTCGCGGCCCATGATGCGGCGGACATAATGGCCGGTCGCCAGACAATCAGCGCCTAAATCCTTGGCGAGCGCGAACAGATCGGTGAACTTCACCCCCATATTGCACCGCACACAAGGAATAGGCGTCCGTCCGGCCAGATATTCATCGGCAAACTGGTCAATCACCGTGTCGCGAAAACGACTTTCATGGTCATAAACATGATGGGCAAACCCCAGCCGGTCGGCGACCGCGCGGGCATCGCTTATATCCTGTCCTGCGCAGCAAGCGCCTACCCGTTTCGCCTTGGCGCCATGATCATAAAGCTGCAGCGTAACACCGATCACCTCGGCTCCTGACTGCGCCGCTAAAGCTGCCACGACGCTCGAATCGACTCCACCCGACATGGCGACCATGATTCGCCGCGCACGCAAAGGGGCGGCGAGCTGAAAATCGATCTGGGCGCGGGAGGCCGCGGAATCCAATAGCATGGTCATGGGCGCGACTTAGGCGCGGTTATGGCAAAATGCCAGCATTGCCGCGCCTGGCGAGGAACTTACCCGCAAATATTGCCAAAAATTAAGCTTCGCTAACGACCAATGAAGCCCATCTTTACGTGCCCTTAGGCCTGTCTGCCTAGAAGCAAGCCATGCAGTTCGATTCTTCCATGAACCCCAATGCTCTGGGTGGTGACAGCCTGGTAAAACCCGGCTTTGATATCATCATGGCCGTTTGCAGCGCACGTCAGGCGACATCGCCGACTGCGCGTTGCGTAAATGAATGGCAAGCAGCCAATGCGATGAGTGCATTGCCCGCCGCACGCCGCAGCCTTCTTTCGGGACATCGCGCCGCATGCGCGACTGCAGCAGGGCTTGCCCGCTTTTATGATCTATCGGGCGACATGTCCGACGCCGGGCTAAATATGAACACCCCGTTTACCAGAGCGTTTCAGCCGATGTTGAAGACCTTGCCCGTACAGCCGGATCTGGGGGGCCAACCGGACCGTATCGATGAAGAGAATATGGATTGATTATGATTGAAAACCAGAAAATCAGGCCCGCTCAGGTCATCGGCCCTCTTGGGGAGCCATTGACCGTCGATTCTTTGCCGCCGGCAACGACGACCCGCTGGGTGGTGCGTCGCAAGGCAGAGGTGGTCGCGGCCGTAAACGGCGGATTGCTGACCGTCGATGAAGTGTGTGAGCGCTATTCGCTAACTCTGGAAGAATTTGCCAGCTGGCAGCGGTCCATCGACCGCAGCGGTATGCCGGGATTGCGCGTCACGCGCATCCAGCATTATCGCGATCTGTACGAGCGCCAACAACGTTTCTGAGCGCGCCGATTTGATGACATAACGAAAGAGGTCGTTGCCATGCAGCGGCCTCTTTCGTCGTATAGAAGCCACAATTCGTCGCCGCTACACTAGCAGAAAAATCTCACTCAGCTTCCGTTCATCATCGGTATCCGATGAGGGTATCCAGCCATTTTTTACAAAAGCATGGTGCCGTTGAAGGCGCACCGGCGTGAAGCTGGCTGCCCGCGTCCACGGCAGAAATTTTGCAACCATGCAGCCCGGTCTTGCGTTACCCCCTCGAGTCACGAAGGGAGATACTCAATATGCGTAAATTCTATATTTCACTTGCCACCGCTTCTGCTCTCGCACTTGGCGCTTGCCAAAGCCCGGCAGCCGACAAGGTCGAGGACAATGCCGAAGCTCAGGCCGAAGCCATCGATAATCAAGCCGATGCCATGCCCGACGGCCCGGCAAAGGAAGCGATGGAAAACAAGGCCGATCGCGTTGAGGAAATGGGCGAAGAAAAGGCCAACGCCATGGACGACAACGGCGAAATCGCTCCGTCTGAAACCGGTGTCGGCGACACCCAGAAGAAATAAGTCTGCCTCCCCTAAAGGGCAGAACCAAGGGCGTCGGAAGAAATTCCGGCGCCCGTTTCTTTTTGGAAGCTGGACGCCAAATTATATATATGACCGCAATTAGCCCTTTTTTTGATTAGCAAGTTCCGCGCGACCGTTTCCACCGGCAGGAATTCCTATATCGGCCGCCGCAGATCTAAAAAGAAGAAAGGAGAATATATATGATGCACCGCTTCATGTCTTTGGGACTTATAATTGCGCTGTCCGCCTCTTCAGCAGGGACGGCGCAGGGGCTGAGCAATCCACGGATCGAGCGGGCACGCGCCAACTATGAGGCAATGATATCAGGACGCAAATCGCTCAACCAGTTGTCGCAACAAGAATTGCGTGATCTTCTGGCCTTTGACAAACTTGCAAACCCGCGTGATCGTCGCTCGCCATCACAACGCTGCCTTGATGAAGAACGCAAACGTGCCGGAGCTTCACCTAGCCGCTTGGAACAGCGCGTGATCGCGATGAAATGCCGCGATCCAGGCGAAAGTCTCAAATAGGCTGCATCGCCGATTAGTCGCCGAGCGCGCTGTTCGCCGGGTCCCAGAACAGCGAGAGCGTAACCGCAGCGATTGTCAATGTACGCGCGAGGCCTGGATCGGTGCCTTGAGGGATGAACAGGCGCGGACGACCGTTGAGTTCGACCGCGCCGACGGGGCGACCCGATTGTTCAAAAATATAACCGATCGGATTCGCCGTCGCGATGGGGGTGCCCTCTAATTTGTGGACCGATCGCATCTGTACGGTTTCGCCGCCCAACGCGATCTCGCCCCGCCGTTCATTGCGGCTTAGCGCCTCGCCTATGCGCCGATGCACTTCCTGCAATTCGAAACGCGCCGGAAAGGCCTGCCCGCCAGCGAGAAATTCGCAGCGATAGGCCATCGACTTGGGCTTGAACTCCAACACGCCGAGGTCGATCAAGCGCTCCCCCATTCGACACCTCGCGTCAATTATATCGCTGATTTCGGGCCCTTCGATGCTGAATTCGCTGGTACCGTAATTTTTGACTAAGGCGTCAAAGATCGCCACTCGCTGCGCAGAGCGCGCGAAACGGCCGCAATAGGCGCCGGCGGTGAAGCGCCCGTGGCGCGCCCCGCCAATCCCGCTGATCGGGGCCATTATGGTATTCTGGGCAATGCCCGCCGGTAACCGCATTTCGGCCGGCTTGATGGAACTGCAGCCGCCGAGCAGCAACAGCGCGGAAAGAAAAATCACTGGTCGCATCATGGACCCCTCCAAGACCGTGTCGATGATGCGCTATTCCAACTTTCTGCCAGAACCAATTATGAACGGCTATGAAGGTCAATGTTCAGCTTCAGCCGAGCCGGATTACCCCTCATCCCCCATCCGCAGAGCAGCGATAAATGCCTCTTGCGGAATATTGACGTTTCCATATTCGCGCATCCGCTTTTTGCCTTCTTTCTGCTTTTCGAGCAGCTTTTTCTTGCGGCTGGCGTCGCCCCCATAGCATTTGGCGGTCACATCCTTGCGCAGCGCAGCGATGGTTTCGCGAGCAATCACTTTGCCGCCAATCGCCGCCTGAATCGGGATTTTGAACATGTGGCGCGGGATCAGGTCTTTCAAACGCTCGACCATGCCGCGGCCACGCGTCTCGGCGGTCCCGCGATGAACAATCATGCTCAGCGCGTCGACGGGTTCATTGTTGACGAGGATGCTCATCTTGACGAGGTCGCCGGCGCGATGGCCGATCTGGTGATAGTCAAAGCTCGCATAACCGCGTGAAATGCTTTTCAGCCGGTCATAGAAATCAAACACCACTTCATTGAGCGGCAAATCATATGTGATTTGCGCACGTCCGCCGACATAGGTCAGATTCTTCTGCACTCCGCGCCGATCCTGACATAGCTTCAGGATCGACCCCAGATAATCGTCGGGGACATAAATCACCGCCTCGATCCACGGCTCCTCAATCTCTTCGATGCGATTGGGGTCGGGCATGTCAGCTGGATTGTGCAGTTCGATGGACTTGGCGTCCTCATTCTTGGTCTTGCCCAATGCCAGCTTATACACCACCGAAGGCGCAGTGGTGATGAGGTCGAGGTCATATTCGCGGGTCAACCGTTCCTGGATGATTTCCAGGTGGAGAAGGCCGAGGAAACCGCAGCGAAAACCAAAGCCCAGCGCCGCGCTCGATTCCATTTCGAAGCTGAAAGACGCATCGTTAAGCCGCAGTTTCTGGATGCTTTCGCGCAATTTTTCAAAGTCATTGGCATCGACCGGGAACATGCCGCAGAACACCACCGGCTGTACCTCTTTAAATCCGGGCAGTGCTTTGGCCGCAGGCCGTTTGGCATCGGTCACAGTGTCGCCGACGCGCGCCTGAGCCACATCCTTGATCTGCGCGGTGATAAAGCCAATTTCGCCCGCGCCCAGTTCGGTCAGATCTTCCCGTTTGGGAGTAAAGCAGCCAACACGGTCGATCAGATGGGTGGTCCCCGCCTGCATGAATTTGATTTGTTGTCCTTTTTTCAGCACGCCATCGATAACGCGGATCAGGATAACGACGCCCAGATAGGGATCGTACCAGCTGTCGACAAGCATCGCCGTTAGCGGCGCGGTGACGTCGCCATTGGGCGGCGGGATACGCTCGACGATGGCGTCCAATGTTTCCTCGATGCCGATCCCTGACTTGGCGCTCGACAAGATGGCGTTATCGGCGGGCAGACCGATGATATCCTCAATCTCTGCTTTCACCTTGTCGACATCGGCGGCGGGCAGATCGATTTTGTTGATAACCGGTACGATTTCGTGGTCATGGTCGATTGATTGATAGACATTGGCAAGTGTCTGCGCCTCGACCCCTTGCGCCGCATCGACGACCAGCAATGCGCCCTCGCACGCCGCTAGGCTGCGCGACACTTCATAGGCGAAGTCGACATGCCCCGGCGTGTCCATCAGATTGAGCTGGTATGTTTTTCCGTCCTTGGCAGGATAGGATAAGCGAACGGTCTGGGCCTTGATGGTGATCCCCCGCTCTTTTTCTATGTCCATATTATCAAGGACTTGCGCCGACATTTCACGGTCGGTCAGCCCGCCGGTGAACTGAATCAACCGGTCGGCGAGCGTCGATTTGCCATGGTCGATATGGGCAATGATGCTGAAATTGCGGATAAGGCTAAGGTCGGTCATCGCCGCCCGTTAGCAGGGGTGAGCCAGCATGTCAGCAAGCATGAGCGCGCAACGATACATCGCACCATTTTGATCGAAAGGGCACAAAGGGCGCGCGACTTTCTCCTCGGTCCCCCTTTTTCCCGCAGCGCGCCGAGGGTTCGGCCTGCGAAACCAGCAGGCGCTGCCGGGACGCCATCCTGCGAAGCGGCGAAATGGCGGCGGTATCGACAAATGAAAAGAGCCGGCATGCGGATGGCACCGACCGATAGTGTAAGGGATTTGTGTGCAGGAGCAAAGACGCTGTATGCACAACGCCAGCACAGTCTCATCTGGCAGCCGCATTGTAACCTCATCACCATTTGAACCGAACCCGCCGCATCATCATTTTTTCCACGCAACACAGGAGCCCACCCCATGCTGAAAAACCTCTCGCTCGCCGGACTAAGAGTTGCGACCGCGTTGCTGCTCGTCATGTGGGGACTGGTTCGGCTGAGCAAGCCCGAGATCGGGGCGCATGTCAGCGCCAAATAT
This sequence comes from uncultured Alphaproteobacteria bacterium, assembly GCA_963844225.1. Lineage (GTDB taxonomy): Bacteria > Pseudomonadota > Alphaproteobacteria > Sphingomonadales > Sphingomonadaceae > Sphingopyxis. The sequence continues at coordinate 330,422 of CAWJNG010000002.1, forward strand.
TATGGCGGCGTAGGAGCGATGTCATGGGTGCAAACGGGCTGGGGCCTGGCTTTACTGACCATCGGGCTACTGGTGGCGCTTGGCTTGTTCCGCAAGGTCAGCCTGCCCGCGCAGGCCGTGGTGCTGGTGACGGGCGCGCTGTCGATCTGGAAATATCTGCTCGACCCGCTCGGCGTGTGGCTGCTCGCCCGCGAAGATGCGCAGCTCTTGTTCTTTCCCTCGCTTGCAATGGCATTCGGATCACTCTTGCTCGTCGCAATGCGAAACGAGGATCAATGGTCGCTCGATTCCTGGCTGATGCGCCGCCGCAAGAAACAGACCCCGCTGGGTTAGGCCTTAAGGTCCAACCAAAGCGCCAATCCCGGCGCAGGAACTGCTGGCGGCGCGGCGGCCGGATGGCGCTCGGCGTCGGCGCGGGATCGGATCAGTATGGCGGGGGGGACTTTGGGACTGTGATAAATATGGTCGGCCTCTCCCAATAGACGCGCCTCGCGCAGGCTGAGGTCGTCGGGGTCGGTTGAACGCAGCCTGATGGTTATGAGACTCGAATTGGGCGACCTAGCGGCAGTGTCGCTGGCCAACCAGTTGGCCATCTGATCGGCGGCCGCAGGGTCGAGCGGGTCGAGCACGCCACCTGCTGCTAGCGCTTCGTCAATCGCACGGCGGCGGTCCGCGGCGGCGGGGTGGCGCGCGCGCAGCACTTCGCGAGCGCCGAACAACGCCTGGGCCAGCGCGCCAAGCCGCGGCGGGAGTAGCGCTTCGATGCGTTGGCGAACGGCCTTTGCAAGCCCCGCAGACGCGCCACCGGTGCCGATTGCAATGGTGACGGGCGATCGGTCAATGATTGCGGGGGTGGTGAAATCGCACAGCTCGGGCCGATCTACGACATTGACCAGCAAGCCGCGGGTGCGCAGCGCGGCGGCGGCGGTCCGTGCCTCTGCTTCATCGTCGAGCGCGACGAAGGCAATGGTGGCGTCGACCGCCCACTCGGTGACGATGCGCCCGCCTGCCCGCTCAATCAGCCGCGCTTTTGCCTGTGCAGCGGGACCGGTACCGACTAGCACCACCGTTCGCCCTTGCAGGTTCAAAAAGATAGGGAACTGGTGCAACAGCGCGGTCTCAGTCGATCCAGTCGGGGACGCGTTCAGCGGCCATAATGGTCGAGGCGGCAATGCGATCAGCAACCTTGGTATAACGGTCGCCATCTACAAGCACTTCAGGCACGAGGCTGCGGCTGTTATAAGTCGATGCCATCGTCGCGCCATAGGCTCCGGCAGTGCGGAATATGGCCAGATCACCCGAGACCACGCGGTCGATAACGCGGTCTCGGGCAAAGGTGTCGCCGCTTTCGCACACCGGCCCGACAACCGAAGCGGTCATCTTGTCCCCGCTCGGTTGCACCGCAACGAAATCATGCCACGCATCATAGAGCGCGGGGCGCGCCAGATCATTCATCGCGGCATCGACGATAACGAAATCGCTGGCCGCGCCAGGTTTGACCCACAAAACCTCGGTCAGAAGGACGCCCGAATTGCCTGCGATGACGCGGCCAGGCTCGAACATCAGCGTCACATCCCAATCGCGGGTGACGCGCGCGACCATCGCGCCATAATCTGCGGGCGATGGCGGACAATCCTCAGCTTTATATGGGACGCCTAGACCGCCACCGAGGTCGACATGGGTGATAGCATGGCCCGCAGCGCGCAGCTCGGCGACGAGGCGGCCGACGCGGATGAAGGCAGCTTCCAACGGGTCGAGGCTGGTCAGTTGGCTGCCGATATGGAGCGCAACACCGCGCAAGTTCATGCCGGGCAACGCGGCCAGTCGTTCGAATATCGCCGGCGCGCTGTCGATGCCAACGCCGAACTTATTTTCTGCCTTACCGGTCGAGATTTTGGCGTGAGTGCCCGCATCGACATCAGGATTTACCCGCAGCACCGCCTCTGCGTTGACGCCGCGCGCCGCCGCTATCGCGGCGAGCGCCACGCCTTCGGGTTCATGTTCGATATTGAACTGGCCTATACCGCGGTCAAGCCCCTGTGCCAGTTCTGCGCGCGTTTTGCCGACGCCCGAAAAGACAATGTCGGCGGGTGCCATGCCCGATGCCAGAGCACGTTCCAGCTCTCCGCCCGATACCACATCTGCACCATAGCCCTGTCGCGCCAGAACGCGCAGCACGCCAAGGTTGGGATTGGATTTAACCGCAAAAGCCAGATGTTTGCGCGGCACATCGGCGAGTGCATCGCGAAACACCTGTGCGTGACGCTCCAGCGTCGCGCGCGAATAAACATAGACGGGGGTACCGACCTCTTCGGCAATGCGGGGCAGCGGAATATCTTCGGCGTGGAGGACGCCGTCACGAAGCGAAAAATGGTCCAATTTTCAGTCCTCAGCCGGGTGGGGGCAGGTCGAAATCGTCGGGCGGGCGCTGCTCGGAACGCTTGAGCAACTCATCACTGCGCGCTGGCACCGCCTGCGCATTGGGGGTCGTCAATTCAGTCGGGGTCGGCGCACGGCTGGCTCCTGCGGGCACGACCGGCGGCGATTGGTTCGCGAGCGGTTTCAGATCTTCGCGCTTGCCACATGCGCCAAGCGCCGCAACCAATGCCAACCCGCCCGCCATCACGATCATATTGTGTCGAAAAGCCATAAGCCTAATCCTCGATTCCGGCGCGCAGTGTCGCTATCGCTTGTCTTACTCGTTCGGGCGCTGTGCCGCCATAGCTGGTGCGACTGGCGACCGAAGCTTCGACCGTCAGCGCCGCCAGAACCTCTGGCGTTATCGCAGCATGGATAGCGGCAGCATCGGCGGCAGGCAGTTCCGGAAGATCGACGCCGAGCGATTCGGCGCGCTTTACGCACGCACCGACGACATGATGAGCCTCGCGGAACGGAAGCCCTGCTTCGCGCACCAACCAATCGGCAAGATCGGTCGCGGTCGAATAACCTGATGCGGCCAGAGCGCGCATCCGGTCGGTCCGAAATTCAAGCGTTTCGACCATGCCCGTCATCGCCGCCATACTGAGCGCCAGTGCGTCAAAGGTGGTAAAGACAGTCTCCTTATCGTCTTGCAAATCCTTGGAGTAAGTCAGCGGAAGTCCTTTGAGGATGACCGCAAGTCGCTGGAACGATGCCAGCAACATTGCCGCGCGCCCGCGCACCAGTTCGGCGGCGTCCGGGTTGCGCTTCTGCGGCATGATGGAGCTGCCTGTCGACCAAGCGTCGGGCAGACTGATGAAACCAAAGGGCTGGCTAGCCCAAATGATAATTTCCTCGGCAAGGCGCGAAAGATGCAGCCCGGCGATAGCGGCGTGAGCGCAAAATTCGAGCGCAAAGTCGCGGTCGGAAACCGCATCGAGGCTATTCGCCATCGGTCGGTCAAAGCCCAGCGCCGCAGTGGTTACGTCGCGGTCGATGGCAAAGCTGGTCCCCGCCAAAGCGGCGGCACCCAAGGGCGATTCGTTTAGCCGCCGCCGTGCATCGCGAAAGCGACCACGGTCGCGCGCCAGCATTTCGACATAGGCGAGCAGATGATGGCCCAGCGTTACCGGCTGTGCGACCTGAAGATGAGTGAAGCCAGGCATGATGCTATCGGCATGTTCAGCGGCGCGGGCGAGCAGCGCGCTCTGCATCGATTTGAGCCCGTCGTCGATGCGGTCGATAGCGGTGCGCGTCCAGAGGCGGAAATCGGTCGCAACCTGGTCGTTGCGCGACCGCGCGGTATGGAGCCGTCCCGCGGCGTCGCCAATTTTCTCACGCAGCCGCGCCTCAACCGTCATGTGAATATCTTCGAGCGCAAGATCAACGGGAACGCCATCGCGGGCGAATTCATCCGCAATTTCGGCCAGTCCGCTGTCAATCGCTGCGGAATCTTCGGCGCTGATAATCCGAGCATCGCCCAGCATGGCGGCATGGGCGCGGCTAGCCGTGATATCTTCGGCCCATAGCCGTTTGTCGACCGGAATGGAGGCGTTTATCTCTTGCATGATCGCCGCCGGACCGCCACCAAAGCGTCCGCCCCACATGCTGTTACTGTCCGGAGTATCCGTCATCCGTTTTTTCCCGACCCGTAAATTTGCAATCCTGACTCTGATAGTGGCCGGATCGACGATCGCCGGCTGCGATAGGGAAAAGCAGCAGGACGGGCAAGCCACCGCAGGGAAAGCAATTGTTTCGGTCCCCGAAGCGGGAGCGGTCGGAACGGGCGAGAAATTTCATCATCTGGTCGATCGCAGCCACATGGGCAAAGACGCCCCCGATGTCAGTTTCAAAGCCCCTGACGACAGCAACGTCACGCTGACACAGTTTCGCGGGAAGCCGTTGCTCGTGAATCTTTGGGCAACCTGGTGCGCTCCTTGCGTCGCAGAGATGCCGACACTCGACCATATGGCAGCGAATATGGGCGACCGCATGACCGTGCTCGCGGTTGCCCAAGATTTGCAGGGCGCCACCATTGTTGACCCCTGGTTTCAAAAGGCGGGGATGACGACTTTGCAGCCCTTTATTGATCCACAAAATGAGCTGCTTGACGCCGCGAACAGCGCGCTACCGACCACCATTTTTTACGACGCCAGTGGCAAGGAAGTCTGGCGGGTTATCGGGGCAATGGATTGGCAAGGCAAGGAGGCCGAAACCTTGTTGGCCGAAGCGCTGAAATGAGGCAGCGCTGGACGCGCGCGCATGTATAATCTCCTCCCCGCCTTATCGGTGATCGAGGCATCATCCTTTGTCGCATCGCCAACCGCGGGGCTGTATCTGGCGCAAATGGGGGCCGAGGTCATCCGCGTCGATCAGATCGGTGGCGGCCCCGATTATGGCCGTTGGCCGATCGCAGACAATGGCCGGAGCCTTTATTGGGAAAATCTCAACCGCGCGAAAAAATCGGTGGCGATCAATCTGAGTGAGGCGCAGGGGCGCGAATTGCTTGCCGAACTGGTGCGTAAGACAGGGCAATGCATCACCAATTTTCCGGTATCGGGATTCATGGCGCACGAAAAATTACGCACCGGGCGCGCCGACCTGATTACCGTGCGGGTGATGGGCATGGCCGATGGAGGTCCCGCGCTCGACTATACAGTCAACAGCGCAGTCGGTTATCCCGACCTGACCGGCACCGGTCCCGATCCAGTCAATCATGTCCTGCCGGCATGGGATTTGCTGACCGGTTCCTATGCCGCCTTTGCATTGCTCGCTGCGATAGCCCACCGGCAGGCTACGGGATTGGGACAAGAAGTACGAATCCCCTTGTCCGATGTCGCCATTGGCACGGTCGCCAATCTGGGCAGCTTGGCCGAGGTGATGCTGGGCGGTGCCAATCGCGAACGGTTGGGCAATGCAGTGTTCGGAGCCTTCGGGCGAGATTTTGTGACGCGCGATGACATAAGATTGATGGTGATGGCAATCACGCAGCGCCAATGGGCAGGGCTGGTCAAGGTGCTCGATATTGCTAGCGAAGTTGCAGCGATTGAGGCGGCGGAAAATGTCAGCTTTACCACCGACGAAGGACTGCGCTTTATCCACCGCGACGCGCTGTTCGCGCTGGTCGAGACCAAAATAGCCGCGCGCGATTATGCTGAGCTGGCCGCGGCACTTGATGCCGTCGGGGGATGTTATGGCCCTTATCAAACAATGCTCGACGCTGCACGCGATCGCACGCTCGTCGGGGACAATCCGATATTCGGTCACACTGCCAATCCTAGCGGCGCCCATTATCCCGCCGCCGGGGCCTTTGCGACAATTCCGCAACTCGACCGTGAACCGCCTCGCCCGGCGCCGTTATTGGGCGCCGATACCGACACCGTGCTGGAAAAACTGTTGGGTCTGTCAGCGGGACAGGTCGCACAGCTTCACGACAAAGGGCTGATCGCCCAAGCCTGAGAAGAGGAACTCATCATGACGCTTCGCCGCGCCGCCATTGTTTCGCCGATCCGCACCCCCGTGGGCAAGTTCCTCGGTAGCCTTGCACCTGTTACGGCAGGCGAATTGGGTGCCGTGATCATTCGGGCGCTTGTGGACCGTACCGGCATCGATTCAGAGCGCGTCGATGATGTCATTTTTGCCCAGGGCTATGGCAACGGCGAAGCGCCGTGCATAGCGCGGTGGTCGGCGCTAGCCGCCGGATTGCCGATTTCGGTTCCCGGCTATCAACTTGACCGACGCTGTGGATCGGGACTGCAGGCTGTGATCGACGCGGCAATGATGGTGCAAACCGGAGTGGCCGACATGGTAATCGCCGGCGGGGTCGAAAGCATGTCAAACGTCGAACATTATTCGACCGATCTGCGCGGCGGTGTGCGCGCAGGCAATGTTACTCTACACGACCGACTAACGCGCGGCCGCGTCATGTCGCAACCCGCCGAACGGTTCGGGGTAATTTCGGGGATGATCGAAACCGCCGAAAATCTAGCCAAGGATTATGATATCAGCCGCGAAGCGTGCGATGTCTATGCCGCGCAAAGCCATCAGAAGGCCGCCAAAGCGTGGAAGGCTGGCCTGTTTGACGACGAACTGGTGCCGGTGTCGGTGAAGCAGCGGCGCGGCGATCCGATCTTGTTCGCGCGCGACGAGGGTTTTCGTGGTGACGCAACCGCCGAAAGCTTGGGCAAGCTGCGCCCGCTGGAGGGCGGCGTGGTGACGGCGGGCAATGCCAGTCAGCAAAATGATGCTGCCGCCGCTTGTTTGGTGGTCGCCGAGGACAAGCTCGACGAACTGGGGTTGGAACCCATGGGCTGGTTCCACAGCTGGGCCGCTGCAGGATGTGATCCGGCGCGCATGGGTATTGGCCCAGTCCCCGCCGTCGAGCGCTTGTTTGCACGCAACGGATTGAGCTGGGACGATATTGATCTGGTTGAATTAAATGAAGCTTTCGCGCCGCAGGTGCTGGCGGTTCTGAAAGGCTGGGGATGGAGCGATACCGATAGCCGCCGCGAGATTTTGAACGTCAACGGGTCGGGTATTTCGCTGGGACACCCCATCGGCGCAACTGGTGGACGCATCCTTGCCAATCTGACCCGCGAAATGCGGCGGCGCGGGGGGCGCTATGGTCTGGAAACCATGTGCATTGGCGGCGGTCAAGGGATCGCCGCGATCATCGAGGCGGCATGATGCAGCATTATTCCGACATTCGCGCGGAAGTGGCCAAGCTGTGCGCTCGCTTTCCCGGCCCCTATTGGCAGGCGAAGGACAAGGCACGTGCCTATCCGTCCGAATTTGTCGAAGCGCTGGGGCAAGCCGGTTATCTTGCGGCGTTAATTCCCGAAGAATATGGCGGAGCAGGATTGCCGATATCTGCAGCCGCCGCAATCCTTGAAGAGATTCAATGCAACGGGTGCAACGGCGGCGCGGTGCATGCCCAAATCTATGTCATGGGGACCGTCTTGCGTCACGGTAGCGAAGCGCAAAAGGCCGAATTCCTGCCCCGAGTGGCAACGGGCGAGCTGCGATTGCAAGCCTTTGGCGTCACCGAGCCGACGAGCGGGACGGACACACTGAGCCTTAAGACCTTCGCGCAAAAGGATGGCGATCATTATGTCATCAATGGGCAAAAACTGTGGACGAGCCGGGCCGAACATAGCGACTTGATGATCCTGCTCGCCCGCACGACCCCAAAGGAGGAAGCCGCCAAACGGACCGATGGATTGTCGGTGTTCATCGTCAATATGAAGGAGGCGCTTGGCAACGGGCTCACCATCCGCCCCATCGAAACGATGATGAACCATGCAACGACCGAGATATTCTTCGACAATATGCGTGTTCCCGCCGCCAATTTGATTGGCGAGGAAGGCAAGGGTTTTCGCTATATATTGTCGGGGATGAACGCCGAGCGATTATTGATCGCAGCCGAATGTATCGGGGACGCCAAGTGGTTTATCGAAAAAGCGTCGCGCTATGCCAAAGAAAGGGTGTTGTTTGGCCGCCCGATCGGACAGAATCAAGGTGTCCAGTTCCCCATTGCGCGCGCCTATGCCCAGATGCGCGCCGCTGAATTGCTGGTTCACGAAGGTCTGCGCAAATATGAGGCGGGCGAGAATTGCGGCGAAGAAGCCAATATGGCCAAGATGCTCGCCGCCGAAGCAAGTTGGGCGGCGGGCGAGGCGTGCATCCAGACCCATGGCGGCTTCGGCTTTGCCGTTGAATATGACATTGAGCGAAAGTTCCGCGAGACGCGCCTCTATCAGGTCGCGCCGATCAGCACCAATATGATCCTCTCCTATGTCGCCGAACATGTGTTGGGCCTTCCCCGCAGTTATTGATCGGGGCTGAGACAAAGAAGAGGGAGCAAGCTCGCGTGATGCGGTCTTGCTCCCCCAGGTGTCGGCAATCAAAAGGACAGATTGCCGACGGGTCGTTCACATGTTGGATTAGCGATTGGCCGGAGCGGCAGCTTCCTGCTGTTTGGCCTCGTTCTTCAGCTGTCCCTTGGTCATTCCGGTAACGAGAACGTCACCTGAGCCATTAAAGCTGGATGCCGGCAGGGTGGCTGTGCGATTGCCGACTTCGGCGGTGACATTTTGAACTACGCCCGAGCTCGTCTGCTGGACAGTTTGGACATAGCCGATGACTTTACCACGCGGATCGGTGATCGGCATTCCGGGAGCCACGGCGAACATGCCATTGCCGCTGGCGGCACCGCTGCCTTGGGCGGCGAGCTGGCCGAGGCTGCCTTGGAAAATGCCAGTTGCACCGCCCGCTGCCGAGCCTGCGCCATTGGCCATCCCCGAAGCGCCTGAGGCGGCACCCGTTGCCGTTGCGGCTCCACGTCCGGCTAGGCCGGTTGCCTGATCGCGGGCCGAGCCAGCGACGCCGCGTGCGGTGCCTATAGCATTGCCTGCGGTATCGCGGACGCGACCTGTGGCATTGCCCGCGGTCTGGCCCACTGCGTCGGTGCCGATCAATTGGGCATCGGCCGAAGCATTGCCCGATCCCTGTGCCGACCCGTTGGCCGAACCGCCGAGCGTGTTACCGACAACATCACCAGCACCATTGAGCGAGCCATTGCCGCTGGCGTTGCCGCTGCCCGAACCCTGAACACGGCCCTTGCGCGAATCGACATGCGTGCTGCCACGTCCCGAACCGGTGACGTCACCCGTGCCACCCAAAGTGCCGGTCGTATTGCCGATTGTATCAGTCGGGTTGCCAAGGGGGCCGCCGAGTGTACCACCCAAAGTGCCGCCGAGATTTCCGCCAAGACCACCGCTGCCACCAAGCAGCTGTGCTGAGGCGGGGGTGGCCAAGGCCATGGCCGAGGCGAGTGCGATGGCGGTTGAGCTGAGTATAAATTTCGTCATGATCATTCTCCATGTCTGAAAGCCCTGAATTGTGGGCTTGTCTGGAAAACGATGCAGCTGGCTGTTTTATTCCAAAATAAATTGAGCGCGCGTTATCGGATCGCACAATCGGCACAAATCAGGCCATAGCCATAGAGCGAATCGCGGCCCTTTTTTCCTAGATCGCGAGCCTCGGCGATCAAAGCCCGCACGGCGGGTTCGATTTTGTCGATCGCGGGTGCCGGATAATAATGCGCGAGCCGCCCGGCAACGAGCGGTGCTGCAAAGGAAGTTCCGCGAAGCCGGTCGGTTGAGCTCGCGCCCGTCGCCATCAGGACGCCGTCACCAGGCGCGGCAAAATCGACATGCGTGGCACGCCCCGCTTCCGGCAGCGCATGATCTTTGGTATCGACGCCGGTCACCGCGAGCACGCCTTTATAGGAGGCGGGAAAAGAAGGCGGCGCGGCGGGGCCATCATTACCGACCGCCGCAACGATCAACATGCCGCGCCCTTGCGCGCGCGAAATAGCGGCCTTGAGCAATTTATTATCGGGGCCGACAAGACTGATCGTCGTAACCGGCACGCGGCGTTGGGCAAGCCAGCCTAGCGCGCGCGCTATGGCAGTGGCGTTTCCGCCCGCCGGATCCTTACCATAAACATCAGCCGCGAGTAGCGACGAACCAGGTGCGGCACCGCGTACCGATCCGCGCCCGATAATCAGCGAGGCAACGGCGGTGCCATGGCGACTGGCAACAGGCGCGCCGCGCGCGAATCCGCGCTGTTCGACGCGGCCGGCGACCGAGGGGTGCGCCGCGACCCCGCCATCGATCAGTCCCAGCGACTCGCCGCTGGGCGCCGCCGATGTGGCGAGAATGGCACCAGGAAGAACGCCGCCGGGACCGCTGGTAAAATAGAGGTTATCGGCATCCACCTGGGCATCAGGAAGCAATTTTACGAGTTGCTTCTGAGCGCGAGCGAGGGTGTAATTTTCGGGTATGCGAAAGCGGGCAATGACCAGATCCAGCCCGTCGATCCGGTCATGATCGATAAGGGCAAAGCCCTTTTTTGACGCGCGGGCTATCATCGCGTCATCGACGCCCAATGCGACCAATATGCCGCGCACTGCCGGCTGCCCTGCACGGTCTAGCTCGACCGTTTCGCGATTGGTGCGGACAAAATCGGTGATCCTGTCGAGACGCAAATCGGCCAGCGATTCTGTACTCGATATCAAGGGTTGGACATCCACCGGCGACAAACCCGGCAAGGTTCGCGCCACATCGGGCACTTGCACTTGCGGTAAACCGCCCAGCTGCGCCGAGACAGCGGCGGGAAGTGCCATCACAAGAGCAAGGCCACAAAGGACCATAAGTTTTGACAAGAGGCGCATTCATGCTCCTTTTAACGGCATCAACTGAGGTCAGGATGAACGGTTGACCCATCGCTAAGCGCAGAAATAATTATCATCTAAGGGAAGAAACGATAGGATGACGACGTTTCTTCCCCAGAGGTGAAATTAACGCCTGTGCAATTTGAACAGAAACTGGTGGAATTACTGCCGAGACTGCGGCGCTTCGCACGCGGCTTGACGCGCGATGCCACGCAAGCAGACGACCTGTGTCAGGGCGCGATTGAAAGAGCATTAATCGCACGCGACCAGTGGCAGGACGGGACAAGATTGGATAGCTGGATGTATCGTATCATGCGCAATTTGTGGATAGATGATCGTCGCGCCGCAGCGCGGCGCGGGCCGCATGCCGTGATTGACGATGAGATCGTCCAAATTGCAGGTGACGGACAGCAAGAGATGGAATCTGCAGTTGGTTTGGGCGACGTCGACGCCGCCATGGCGAACCTGCCCGACGAACAACGTGAAGTGGTGCTGCTCGTCCTGGTCGAAGGCTATGCCTATCGCGAAGTTGCCGAAATATTGGAAGTGCCGATCGGCACCGTCACGTCGCGGCTGGCGCGCGGACGCGAAAGCTTGATGCAAATGTTGGGAGAAGCGGCATGACCTATGATGCAGCAACTATCGCCGCCTTTGTCGATGGTGAGCTTGATGATGTTGCGACGAAGCGATTGGCGCATGCAGCGGCAAGCGACGCAGCGCTGGCCAACGAAATCGCACGCCACAAAGCGCTAAAAAACAAGCTGGCGGCGCATTATGCCCCCATTATTGACGAACCCTTGCCCGACCGACTGGTCGCCTTGCTGGGCGGCGCGGTCAAGGTCGACACTAGCTTTGCCAGCCGGTTGGCGGAAAAACAGCAAGTTACCAAGCCGCGCCCGCGCTTCAGCACCGCACATTGGGGAGCGATGGCGGCCTCGCTTGTGCTCGGGCTCGCGATCGGTACCAGCCCCTGGACATCGGCTGGTCCCGTGACGAGCAAGAATGGCATCTTGATCGCATCGGGGCCGCTCGCCTCAGCGCTTGACACCCAGCTGGCATCGACGCAGGCGGTCGACGCCAAGGTGCGGATCGGGCTGAGCTTCAAAGCCGGCGACGGTCGTTATTGCCGGACATTTAACAGCGCCACTATCGAGGGCATTGGCTGTCACGCCGATGGCGTGTGGCAGCTGGAGCAGACGCTTGGTGGCACAGCACAGAGTGATTATCGGCAGGCAAGTTCGGGCGCCCTCGTCCGTGCAGCGGCAGACATGATGGCCGGCGACCCCCTCGACGCGAAGGCGGAAGCCACGGCAAAAGCGGACGGCTGGAAGTAAAATAGGGGCGGGTGCCTTGCAGCCCCCGCCCACATTGTGATCCGATGCTATTGTTTTTTGCTCAGCCGACCGTAACGCGGCCAGCGCGATAGCCTTTTTTGCGCATCTTCTTTACATAATCCTTATCGGCATCGACCAGTTCGTTTGCCCATTCGTCCCAGGCGTGCCACATGTCTTCGCGATCCGAGGCCCGACGCAAATCACTGTTCAATTCCTTGTCCGCCTCGTTCACATCGGCGAGATAGTTGAACCAATATTTATTCTCGATGCCGGCAATCGGCGTCCGACGAATTTCCGGCATTTCAAATCCCGGGGGTGCCGAATAGCCTATCGTGCCAGCGAAAACTGCCGCTGGTGCGGTTAACAGCAGCGCGAAAGTTGCAAATTTCTTCATCGAACGTCCTCCTTGGTTGATGTGGGTTCCATGGGCACAACGAGCCAGGAGCCGGCTTTCATCCCGGTTGGACCTAATTTTCGCACATTTTCCAAATCTGGGCGTCGAACAAGCCCACCCTGCCCTGATCGGCCAGCTTATCCAGCGTCGGCCTCATCACCGACCGACGAGCGGAGCAGGCCGCGGAACACTTCGCTTGCGCCGCGCTTTCCCTGTGTCACGTCAAACACGTCGCGCGCGATAGGCATCGCAATGCCATAATGTTCGGCCAGCGCGATCACCGTCGGCGCGCTTTTGACGCCCTCTGCCACCATGTGCATATCGGCGATGATAGCGTCGATTGCGCGCCCCTTGCCCAACTCGACCCCGACATGGCGATTGCGGCTGAGCGGGCTGGTGCAGGTGGCGATCAGATCGCCCATGCCGGTGAGTCCAGCGAATGTCTCTGCCCGCCCGCCCATCGCAACGCCCAACCGGGTAATTTCGGACAAGCCGCGCGTCATCAGCGCCGAGCGTGTGTTGTCGCCTGCCCCCAGACCGTCGCCCATGCCAACCGCGATCGCGATGATATTCTTGAGCACGCCGCCAAGCTCGCAACCCAGCAGGTCGGTATTGGTATACACACGGAACAGGCCCGAATGGAAAACCGGCTGGAGCGCGCGGACGACAATCTCGTCCTCCATAGACAAGACGCTTGCCGCTGCTTGCCCACTCATAATCTCGCGCGCTAGATTGGGTCCGGTGAGGACGCCGACAGGATGACCGGGAAGGATCTCCTCAATCAATTGGGTCATCCGCTTGCCCGACGACAGTTCCAGCCCTTTGGTCAGGCTGATCACCGGCACCCACGGGCGCAGGTGCGAACGCGCCGCTTCGAGTACAGCGCGAAAGCTGTGCGAGGGAACTCCCATAACCAACACATCGGCGCCCGCGACAGCATCAACGAGATTGTCAGTAGCAATTAGCGATGCGGGCAGTTTGATGCCGGGCAGATATTTTCGGTTCTCGCGGTCGGTGTTAATCGCGGCCACTGTGTCGGTATCGCGCGCCCACATCGTAATCGGCGCATTGCGTGTCACAATAGAGGCAACCGTAGTCCCCCAACTGCCGCCGCCCAGCAAGCCAACCTTCAATCGCATCCCTACCCCTTTTCTTTGTGAAGAAGAGTGGCGAGAATTTCAGTGCTTTGCAAGGAAGGCGCGTTGGATGGCGGCAGTCGCCTTTGGATCCTCGACCATCGGAACATGACCGACATGCTCCAGAATATGCGCCTCGCTATTTGCTATCCCCGCATTGAGTTCGGCGACGCAGCTGACGTCTATTAGCCGGTCGTGACGACCCCAGATGATAAGGGTCGGCACTTTGACCGCCGATAGTTCGTCGTTAAGCGGCGCATCGCGGCCTTCGGTAGCGATGACCCAGAAAATCTTGTCGAGCAGGTCGCGGTGCCGCAGCGTTTCGCCGAAAAGTGCCGGCTTGAAGCGCGATGGGACATATGGCGGCTTATGCACGACCATCGCCATCAACCGCGCTGCGTCGTCGAGATCGGTAATGATCAGCGGGTTATAATCCTCGTTCGCCGCCTGCTTCTGCAGGTCGCTTTCCTGTTCGCCGTTGACACCGGCATTGTTGAGCAAGGTCAGCGATCTCAAGCGGTCGGGATATTCGATAGCAAAGCGTAAAGCGATCCAGCCGCCCATGCTGTTGCCGCCAAGATGCGGCGCATCCAACCCCATGGCGTCGAGAAAATCCTTGAGCCGTGCAGTTTGACTGCTGATATCCCACGCCAGATTCGGATCGCGATCATTTTCGCCAAACCCCGGCAAGTCGGGCGCAATCAGACGAAAATGCCCGGTCAGATAGGGCGCGATCATCGCCCAATTATCCTTGTCGCCCGCAAAGCCATGCACCATCACCAGCGGCACGCCGTCGGGATCACCACCTTCGAGATAAGGCCACACACGCCCGTCGATGGTGAGATATTTTTCAACCATCTTGCCGCGTCGGCGGAGCCATTGGCGCCCCATGGCAACGATCTGGTCAGGGAAAAACCAATAGATAAGAAACAGAAAGATCAAAAATGCAGCAATGAAGATTAGCAATTCTTGCATGACTTTGCCCCTTATTGTGGCGCAACATGTGCGTCGAACCATGCGAGCAAATCGTCTAAGACGCGGTCGCGTTCCGGCTCGTTGTAAATTTCGTGAAAAAGGTCGGGATAAATGATGAGCCGCTTGTCGGTCGACCCGACATGGTCGAATAGAAATTGTGAGCCTTCGGGCGCGGCGAGGCTGTCCTTCTCGCCATGCTGAAGCAGCAATGGCAGCGTGATCATGGGCGCACCATCGCGCGCTGCTGCCATTGCGTCAAAAAATTCGGCCGCAAGCCGGGCGCTGAGTTTGCCTGTATAAACCAGCGGATCAGCCAGATAGGCAGCGACGACTGCAGGATCGCGGCTGACGCCATTGGCATCAAGCCCCATCACACCCATTTTGGGAAAGAAGCGCGACAAGAAACGACTGATCCAGATTGTCAGTTTCGATGGCGGCGAGCCGGGCACTATTGCGGGGCCAGACAGCGCAGCGGCAACAAAATCCTGCTCGCGCTTGATCAGCAACAAGGTTGAGATTAATCCGCCCATGCTATGGCCAACTAGCAGCTTTGGCGTATCGCCATGGTTGATCAAGACCAGCGTTATCAGCGCGTCCATCCCGTCAAGGAAAGCCGAGAAGCGCGGGACATAGCCTCCCTGTCCGTCCGACCGGCCATGGCCGATATGATCTACAGCATAGACAGCATAGCCCGCGTCGGTCAGCCGGCGGGCGACATGATCATAGCGACCTGCGTGCTCGGCATAGCCATGCGCCAACACGACAATAGCGCGCGGCTTCCCGACCGGGAGCCAGCGTGTCGTGTAAATTCGCGCGCCCTCACCAGCTGAGCCTTGCGGCAAAATGAGGGTGGCATCTGTCAACGTCAGCGCACCGGTCTTTTCAGTGCGCGATGGCCGGGACCATCGTCCCCAGATTTGTCAATTTTGAACAATATCGCTTCCAGCGCGCGACTGATTGCCGTCTGGGTGCGCACCATTTCCACTTTGGGCCAGGCGGTGCGTTGCCCCGTATCGATCAACTCATCTATATCGGCCTGCCCCAGGTCACTTAACAATTTGGACGGCGACCAGAATTTGGGCGGGCGGACGATGTTGATGTCACCGGTATAATCCTGATTGATGACCGACCGCGCCATGTTGGCGAGGCTATTGAGCGGCGGGACCATTTCCAGCGGTTTTTGAAAAATCATCATATTGGCGTTGAGCCAGGCCTTGAATGTCAACATTGAAGCATGCTGGATCGCCTCGATTGGCGCCATTTGCTTACGCGCATCGGTGGCAAAAGGCAGCGCGATAGGGTTGGCCTGGCTGACGATATGATGGTTGACGCCATAGAGGCGGGCAAGCCGCTTTGTCGGGACGTCATGCGTGACAGACCCGTCCACCCAGCGCCGGTCGGGCTGATAGGGGACGCGCTTTCCCTTGTCATTGCGCGCCGCCAGCGTCACGGGCGGAAATACGCCGGGCACAGCACAGGATGCCAGCACCGCTTCACGGATCAGGACGTTGGGCGAAGTGATAGCGTTAAGCAGTCGACCATTTTGATATTTCTCGGCCGCCGCGACAGAAACGTTGAGATGCCGCCCGCTGATCTCATAAGCCTCCTGAAAGGTCAGGTCGGGAATGATGTCGGCGAGCCTCTCGCGCACTTCATCAGACGCCAACCGGCGCCGCTCCGTATTGGTGTCGGGATTAGCCAGTGTCGCACTGTCCAGATAGGGGCCAATATCGTCAACCTTGCGGGTGCAAACAACGGCGGCGATGATCGATCCGCCGCTCGATCCCGACAAGATGCTGGGCAACACGCCTTCGGTCCATAACGCCTTCACCACGCCGACATGAAAATACATGAATGAGCCCGACCCGCTGAGCAATAACGCCGAGCGCCCATAACAATGTTGTGCACGGCGAAAAAAGTCGCGCTTTTCTTCGCGCGGAATGGCGCGCGATCCAGCAATGCTGTGAAGCGCCGCCACAACCTCGGCCACATAGGCCTCGATCAGTTTTTTGGTGCCAAAACGCGCTTTGGAATAGAGCCGTTCATGACCCATCCCGTCAATATTGCCATGAATGCCCTCGTTGAGGACGAACAATTGCCCCTTGGTATCATTCTCGGCAGCAAGCGCTTGCAACCGTTCAAGCCGTTGTCGGATGGCGCGATAATCAAAATGCCGGCTTTCGTCGCTGTCACGCCAAGCCTGCGCGCCGGATTTGCTGTCATGGGCCTGCGCGGCTTTGGACCATTTGCTATAGTCGAGTGCGGTCATAAGATCATTTTCGGAACTTAGCGTCGGAGTGAAAAACATGCGGTGGTCCTGCAAGACATGGTTTATTTTGCCTTGGTCTTGCCGGTTAGGTTCCGTTTGGCAACCGGTTTCGCTTTGGTCTTTGCTCTTGTTTTGGGCTTGGCCTTTGACTTGGAAGCATCTTTTTTCTGTGCCTTTGGCTTTGCCGTAGCGGCTTTTGCGGAGCTTGACGCAGGCGTAGCTGCCAGCAACTCGGCGAAGCTTTGCTCGATACATTCACGAAAAAAGGCGATATCAGGCATAATTGCGCGGTCCGATATGACCGAGAAGCTGATTTTGCCATTGTAGCTCGGCGTCGCGATGAACAATCCCATATTATTTGCCAGCGGCGCCATGCCGAATTGGTCGGTGAGCAATGCCCCCGCCATATAGAGCGGAATCTGCGCGCCGGGGACGTTCGAGATGAACAAATTGGTCTGGCGCACCGCAAAGCGTTCATTGGTCAGGATGCGCGCCACCGCCGCCATCGTTGCGCCGGGAATATGTTGTGACAAATCGGTCATAACCCGCGCGCTGATCCCTGCCTTGGCCTCCTTTGCCTCGATCGTATAGTCGCGCACCGCCGCGAGCCGTTCGAGAGGATCGGCAATATCGCTGCGAATAGGCACACTCATCGCCGACACCTGATTGCCGGGCACATCAGCCTTGCCCCCTTTGCCGCGCAAGTTGATCGGTGCAACCGCGACGAGGCTCTCCTTCGGCAGTTCTTTATGGTGGGCAAGATATTTGCGTAGCGCGCCGCCACAGGTGGTGAGCACAACATCATTAACCGTGGCGCCCGGAATCTTTTTGCGGATGATCGCAAAATCGGCGAGCGCAAAGATAGCGGCGTCGAACATTTTATGTGGGCCAACGGGCACATTGAAGCGGGTCTCGGGCACCCCAGCGGTCGTTCCGCCCTCGCTCACCGTTTTTCGCGCCGCAGACAGGATGGCGGGCGACATTTTCATTAGCGCATTCACGAATTTGACCGGAGATTGCAACGACGCGCTCCACGCCCTCGACAACGCCTCGACGCTCGACGGCGGCGCGCCCAGTTCCTCCATTGGAGGCGGCTCAGCAATCGCAGGCGTTCCCTTTGCGTCGATGTCGCTCATCGCGATGAAGGCATGGGCGCCCGACGCGCCATCGACCGCGGCATGATGGACGCGATGGAGCATCGCAAAGCTGCCCGGCGCAATCCCGGGGATATGGTCAAGCCCCTCGATGACATAAATGTCCCACAAGGGGCGGTTCATATCCATCGGTTTGGAAAAATGGCGCGCGGTGGCGATGCAAAATTGCCGCCAGTCGCCGGGTTCGGGCAGGCGCGCATGGCTCATGTGCGCCTCGATATCGAAATGTTCGTCCTCAATCCAATAGGGGTAGTCCATGTCGAGCGGCAGCCGGTGGAGACGGCGCTTGAACAGCGGTGATGTGCTGGCGCGACTTTCCACATGACGGATGATATCGGTGAAGCGCACCTTGCCACCCGGCGCGGTAGACGGATCATAGATATAGACACCCATGATATGAGTGAGATTGTTCGATGTCTGCAAATAGAGGAACTGGGCGTCCTGTGCGCTCAACTGCTTGATCATACCCGTCTCTCCTGTTCATCCGCCAGCCGGTCGGCCAGCGCAAGCGTTGCAAGGCGCATCGATTCCATCTGATGCGCCAGACCTCGCAGTTCGTGTAGTAAATGTCGCCGTGCCGATCCTATGTCGGGTGTCGCCGCGCCGGTTAGTCCGCTATGGCGCATTAGAGAAAACCCATTGGAAAACAGCAATTTGCCGATAGCGGCCTCGCTGCTGATCCGGCGCAACAAAAAGGCCTGCCTGCCCTCGGTCAGCGCGGCGGCGAGCAGCGCAGTTTCATCGACGTCTTGCCCCAGAGGTTCGCGTGCGAGTAGGTCGGCAACGACCGAATAGGCCTCTGCAAATGGCAAAAGAATGGCATGCCCGACGAGCGGCTGGCAACGGCGAAGAAGCTGGGCAACACCGCGATCACCGCTACCCAGCCGTTTTTTCCATTGAGGGTCGATGCGCGCCAGTTCGGCCTCAAGCGCGGCATGATGCGCCTCGCGGGGGGGATAGAAAAATTCGAATTTAAACAGGTCGCGCAATCGGTCGATACACGCCCAAAAGGCGGCGCTGCAATCATTGCAATCGGTATCACGCAACTGAAACAGGGCAAGTTCGATCATCGCGCGGTCGAGGAAATGATGCGCGATGCTGTTGCGATAATAGCTGGCCATCGAATGTTTGGCGGGGTCGATGCTGTACACTCGTTCGCTGCCATGATCGTAACGGGTGAGCAGGCCGCTGGCGACGAGTGTGTCGACGGTCGCGCCAAGTTCGTCGCTGTCGCCGGCTTCCAGCTCGCGGCTGAGGCGAATGTCACGCTCGCGTGCCCAGCGGATAACCTGGGTTATGGTGGCTATGAGCTCTGTCACCGTAGCCCCACGCGGCGCGGTGCCGAGCAACATCAGGCACATGACAGATGTCACGGTTAGCGGGGTTACGCGATTGGCCTCAACGGCGACAGCGAAAGCGATTTTCTCAAGCGCATGCTTGTCCTCGGGGCCAGGCGCCTGCGCGATCACTACCGGATTGCCAATGTCGATACGGATGCGTCCTGACGGTTCTTTCAAGCTACGCAAATAGCCAAGGAACCACGCCAGCGATTCTGGTTTTTTTGTACGCCCCGTTTGTTCGGCGGCATATTCCTCAACATCGCGAATGAGGTCGAAACTTGTAACCAATGGCACGAAGTGAACGTCTTTGGTCCCCGTTGCATGGGCGGCATCGAGAACATATTTCATCAATCCATAGCGTGGCGGCATCAGCTTACCGAGCCGCGACCTGGTCCCCTCAAACGCCCATGACAGAGGAAACCGCTTATCGAGCAACCAGGCGATATAGTGGCGAAGCACTGCCTTATAGACGGGGAGATTCTGGAACGAACGGCGAATGAAGATCATGCCCGAGCGACGAAAAAATGTGCCAACCAGCGCGAAGTCCAAATTGGCGCCGCCAAAGCTGTGGAGCATCGGCATATCATTTTCATAAAGCAGTCGGCTGGGCGTGGCGCCGTCGATATAGGTTTTGTGGGTGAACAGGATACAGGTCGGATGTTGGCGCAAGGTCGCGCGCAATTTTTCAACTTCGACGCGGTCAATCTGCATTTCGGCATCATAGCCCTGCCCGAACATGAAGCGATCGAACCGCGCGCGCAGATCGAGGAATAGCGCGCTAGGGCGGGCGATGACCTCTTTCATATAAGGCCGAGCCTCACGATAGAGATCAGCGACCGGCTTACCGGCCTCGCGCGACAAATCGGCGAGCGCGGCGCGGAATTTAGGGCTAGTGCGCAACCCGTCGGCAACAAAACGCGGAACCTTGTAGCGACTGCCGCGAATGCCGCGTTCGGCGACATCGAGAGCAAGGCCTGCCTGCCGCGCCACGAATCCGGCAAATTCCTGCTTTTCTTTGCCTGCGGCATCGCTGCCGGTCTGGGCGGCAAAGCGCGCTCGCAATTGTTCAAGTGTCGCCGCTTCACCAATCAGCACCTCGGCGCGGCGCGGGTCGCGCATCAGGATGAACCGTGCGCGCAACGATCCAGGATTGCGCGGGTCGCCAAAGATGAGGTGGCGGAATCGGAGCGTACGGGCGCGTTCAAAATCCGGAATACGCCAAGCAATGCGAAGCGGAACGACAATTTGCGACGGCGGACCATCCAATCGCGACTCTAGCGCTTCGAGCGGAAGATCGGAATCGCTGTCGGCAATCGGAAGGCTGATCGATTGGGGCGGATCGACGCTCTCTATCTGGCTCGATGGTGTGTTGATCCAGTCGAGCAAGATACCGCGTTCGACGCGGTTACGAATGTCGAGAATGTAGAGCCAGTTGCCCGCCCCGGAACCGGCGGTTGCGACCGCTGCGCTGGTCGCTGCCTCTGCCACCGATCAGGCAGCCTTTCCTTTGCGCGGCGCAGATTTTTTGCCGGGCGGTTTCTTGGCTGCCGCTTTCTTGGCAGGGGCTTTTCTGGCGGGCGGGCTTTTGGGCGCTTGTGCGGACGGTGCAACTTCGGTTGTCGCCACCACCGACTGCGCCACTGTCTCTTCTGGCTGGCCGAGCGTGCGCAGGAACATGTTGCGCACGTCGCGAACATGGGCGTTGAGCTTTCGCATGCTCCAGCCACTGACATCAATCGGCGATAGGACGGTGACGCGCACCGTGGCCGGACGCATGACAAATTCATTCTTGGGCGCAACGTCGGTGGCATTGTGAATGACCACCGGCACGATTGGCACCCCGGCCTGCATCGCAAGATGAAACGCGCCTTTTTTAAAGGGTTCGAGTTTGGACGTGAGCGAACGTGTGCCCTCGGGCGCAATGCAGATGGACTTGCCATCGACCTGTATTGCCTCAACCAGCGGCTCCATCGCTTTGATCGCGCTTTTGCCGTCGGCGCGGTCCACAAATACAGTTCCAGCCCATTCCATCAGCTTACCAAGGATGGGGACGTCCTTCACTTCCTTCTTGGCCACCCCGCCCATGTCGCGGCGAATAAGCTTGGCCATTATCATCACATCGGCTTTGCTTTGATGATTGAAGATAAACACGCAAGGGCGCGCAACCCACAGATTTTTCTCGCCTTCCACCTCAAGGTCGACGCCAGTGATCGCGGTGGCAAAATCACCGAACAGGCCAGTCGAGAAATTGGCCGCCTCTCGCTTTGACCTGGTGAGCGCCCAGATCGGAAGGCCAGCGGCAAAGGCCCCGACCAGCGAGGTGGTCGCGTAAATCGTGCGCGCATAGTCGGTCCAGCCGGGCGTGCCGCGGCTTTCAAAGCGTTGCACCGGCCAACCGCGATCATCAGCGATGGCTTTGAGTTTGAGATTTGGGTTGAGCGGTCGCGGTTTGCCAACACGCTCCAGCAATTCAATATCGTCGTCACTGTCCGAGTAGAAGAAGCTGTCGTCCAGATCGAAGCCGAATTCCTTGGCCAACTCTTCGGCGGCGATCACCTTTCCCTCACCGAAACAAAGCGGGCGGATAATCTCTCCGGTAAAGACTCCATCTTCGATCTCATAGGCGCTGCATTTTATGTGGGCGATACCAAGATCCCGGGCTGAGGGTTCAATCTGATAGATGGTCGCCGACGAAATAATCGCGACCACATGCCCCTTGGCCTGATGCGCCTCGATAATCGCGCGCGTTTCCGGGTAGATCTTGCGGGCGATATGTTTGGCGTAAAGTTCCTCGCCAAACTGATTGAAACTCGCTTCCTCAACGCCCTTCATAAATTTGGCGGCAGCCGACATCAGCCCCGAAAAGCCGATGTTGCCGAGGCTGTGTTGCGCGATGACCTGTGCGGTTTCGGCAATTTCCTCGACCGACATTTCGCGGCGCTGGAATTTTTCGCGCAACATCGCAGTCGCCGAATATCCAGAAATAATCGTACCGTCGAAATCGAATAGCGCCGCGATATGCGCGCCGGGCTCTGACGCGAGCACTTCCTCTAGATGATGTTGCGGCCGTGGCACCTGCGCCCTCCCTGTCAGCGGCTTTCCCGCCGCTTTGGCAAAGCACAGTGGCAGTTAATGTCACGTATATCAATGGCGCCCAAGCGCGGCAGCTTCGCGCGCCAAAGCCTCTACCTTACCCTTATCAAGCGGTCCCGACGGCACGACCCAGCTACCCCCGACGCACAGGACAGCATCGAGCGCGAGCCAGTCAGGCGCGGTTGCGGCGCTGATTCCGCCGGTGGGGCAGAATCGCAGCTGGCCGAAGGGTCCGGCAAGCGCCTTGAGCGCGGGGATCCCGCCGCTAGTGGCCGCAGGAAAGAATTTGAAGCGCGAAAGGCCCAAGTCCATCCCGCGCATAATGTCGCCCGCATTGGCAATACCTGGCAGGAAGGGAATGCCGCACCGTACCGCCGCCTGCCCCAGATTATCGGTGAGTCCGGGCGATACGATGAACTCGCTACCGGCGTGGATTGCGCTACGCAGCATCGCGGGGTCGAGCACCGTTCCTGCCCCGACAATCGCGCCTTTCACTGTTTTCATCGCCGCGATGGCGTCGAGTGCAGCGGGCGTGCGTAGAGTGACCTCGAGCACCGGGAGCCCGCCTGCAACCAGTGCCTGGGCCATTGGTATGGCATCCTCGACTCGTTCGATGACAATGACAGGGATGACCGGCGCAAGCGCCATGATCTGATCGATGGATTGGCTCAACTGATTGTCTCCATAGCGGCTAGCATTGCCGATCCGCCCTTCTCCGCCTCATCGGCGTGAATGCGGAACAATGCGAATAATTCACGGCCCACACCCATGGGCGGCGGCGGGGCCGCAGCGGGGACGCGAGCCTCCCAGTCGGCAACATCGACGAGCGCGGTGACGTCACCGGTACGCGCGCATATGCGGACCATGTCGCCATCGCGCAATCGCGCGAGCGGACCACTGACGCCATCAATGCCGGGCAAGGCTTCGGGTGAAAGATGAATGACCGCCGGCACCTTGCCACTCGCCCCCGACATGCGGCCATCGGTGAGCAAGGCAACGCGCAAACCCTTATCCTGCAAGACGCCGAGTGCGGGGGTCAGCTTGTGCAATTCGGGCATGCCATTGGCGCGCGGCCCCTGAAAGCGGACAACAACGACGCAATCCTGGTCAAGCTCGCCCGCCTTGAATGCTGCCAACACGTCATTCTGATCGGTAAATATTCGACACGGCGCCTCGATCGTCCACCTGTCCTCCGCCACCGCGCTGGTCTTGATAATCGCGCGGCCCAGATTGCCTTTGAGCAGCCGCATCCCGCCGTCGGGCAAGAAGGGTGCCGCTACGGGACGCAATATCGCATCGTCGCGGCTTTGGGCGGGGGCGTCGTACCACGATACCCCGTTTTCATCCGCAACAGGTTCGCGGCCATAATCAGCCATGCTGCCACCCACGGTAAGAATATCGCCGTGGAGCAGCCCTGCCCCGAGCAACTCGCGCACGACAAAGCCAATACCGCCCGCTGCGTGAAATTGGTTCACATCACTCGATCCATTAGGATAGACGCGCGCCAGCAGCGGAACCGCATGGCTGAGCTCCTCGAAATCCTGCCAGTCGATGACAATCCCCGCCGCGCGCGCAATCGCTGGGATATGGATTGCATGATTGGTCGAACCGCCGGTTGCAAGCAGGCCGATGACGGCGTTGACGATTGCCTTTTCATCGACGCAGTGCGCGAGCGGGCGATAATCGCCGCCGTCCCAACCCATCGCCGCCACGCGGTGGGTCGCCGCGCGGGTCAGCGCCTGACGCAATTTGGTCCCCGGATTGACAAAGGCGCTGCCCGGAATGTGCAATCCCATGAGTTCCATCATCATCTGGTTCGAGTTTGCGGTCCCGTAAAAAGTGCAGGTTCCCGCGCCATGATAGCTCGCCGCCTCGGCCTCCAGCATCTCATCCCGGCTCGCCTTGCCTTCGGCATAAAGCTGACGAACGCGCTGCTTTTCCTTGTTGGCAAGCCCCGAGGGCATAGGTCCGGCAGGAATCAATATGGTGGGCAAATGGCCAAAGCGCAGCGCGCCGATGAGGAGGCCGGGGACGATTTTGTCGCAAATCCCCAGCAGGGCGACGCCTTCAAACATCGAATGGCTCAAGGCGATGGCGGTGGCTTGCGCGATATTGTCGCGGCTGAACAGCGACAGGTCCATTCCCGCCTGGCCCTGCGTCACCCCGTCACACATCGCCGGAACGCCGCCGGCCACTTGCGCGGTTGCGCCGACTTCGCGGGCGAACAGCTTGATCTGTTCGGGATAGCGGCCGTAGGGCTGATGCGCCGACAGCATATCGTTATAGGCGGTGACGATGCCGATGTTCATTTCACCACCGGCGCGGATGGCGGGCCTGTCCTCGCCTGCTGCGGCAAAACCATGCGCCAGATTGCCGCACGACAACATACCGCGATTGGTGCCTGCGTCACGCTGGCGCTGCATCAGGTCGAGGTAAGCGGCGCGGCGCGGCGCGCTGCAGCTGATAATGCGTGCAGTGACACGCGCGACGGCGGGGTGAAGATCAGTCATGCCAGCTTGCTCCGTCGCGTTCGATTAGCGCAATGGCAGCGCTCGGTCCCCAGCTTCCCGCCGTATAGTTTTGCGGTGTCATGTCGACAACGTCCCACGCCTCACGAATCGCGTCGATCCATTGCCACTGCGCCTCAACTTCATCGCGACGCACGAACAGCGTCTGGTCGCCTTCGATAAAATCGAGGAGCAGCCTTTCATACGCAATGCGGCGGCGTTCGCCGGCAAAGCTGTGCGACAATGAGACGTCAAGGGTGACTTCCTTGAGCTTGACCCCATCGCGGTCGAGCCCCGGTTGTTTGGACATCACCTTGACCCGAATATTCTCTTCGGGCTGAAGGTTGATGATCATCATATTGGCGTCGAGTTTGCCCGCGCCGACACCCGCGAAAATATTGTGCGGTACTGGCTTGAACTGGATCAGCACTTCGGATTTGCGCTCAGGCATCCGCTTTCCGGTGCGCAGGTAAAAGGGCACGCCCTTCCAACGCCAATTGTCGATATAGGCCTTGATCGCGACAAAAGTCTCGGTGTTTGACGGCTGGCCCAGCTCGTCAGCATAGCCGGTAACAGCCTGCCCGCCGACCGCGCCGCTGCTATACTGGCCTTTGACGCTATGGGCTTTCACATCATCGGCGGTCATGCGGCGTAGGCTTCGCAGCAATTTGACCTTTTCATCGCGCACAGCGGTCGAAGAGACGCTCGACGGCGGCTCCATCGCGATGATGGCCAACAATTGCAGCATATGGTTTTGCACCATATCTTTCAGCGCGCCGATTCCGTCATAATAGGAAACCCGACCTTCAAGACCGACCGTTTCGGCTACCGTAATCTGGACGTGATCGATCGCCTGCGCGTTCCACAATGGTTCGAACAACATATTGGCAAAGCGCAGCGCGAGCAGGTTTTGCACTGTCTCCTTGCCTAGGTAATGATCGATGCGGAACACGCGGTCTTCGGCAAAAGCATCGCCGACAGCGGCATTGACTGCACGCGACGATGCTAGGTCATGGCCGATGGGCTTTTCCATCGCGATACGGCAATCGGCGCAGGCGATGCCCGCGTCGGCCAGGCCCGTGGCAATCGGCCCGAACAAGGATGGCGGGGTCGACAGATAAACGCCTACCGCCCTTTCGCGGCGTGATCCTAGCGACTCGGCGAGCTCGGCAAATCCCGTCCCTGCTCCGACATCGACCGGACAATAGTCGATGCGGTCGAGGAACGCGGCCATAGCGCCATCCTCGATCCGCTCGGCTGCAAGATGATCGACCAGCCCCTGACGCACCACCGTCTGGAATTCGGCACGGCCCATCTCGGTGCGTCCCGACCCGATAATCGTCATGCCATCGGCAAGTAGGCCGTCGAGATGCAGATTGAATAGCGATGGAAACAGCATCCGCTGCGCCAGATCGCCCGTCGCGCCAAACAACAGCAATGTCTCGACTTTCACGGTCACGCATATCCCTTTCGCCAAGGCCCAAGGGATGGCCCATGATGCACCCGAATGCAACGCGCATACGTAACTGGAGTTGTTGAAAAATGGTGCACCCGTCTGGTTGGATTTGGGTTAAGTGTGAGTGATTAGCTTACAAGAAATCCTGTGCGACCGGAGCAAGGCTGCCCCCACTGGTTTTTGTGCGAGTTCAGCTTCGCATCGAATTTTTCACGTTTGAATTTTTTGCTGCACATCGGGCACTGATAGGTGTGCGTGGGTTTAGCAAGGTAACTGCTGCTGGCCTTCTTGCGAGGTGCTGCATGCACTCTCGTTGCGGGTTGCGCGCGAAACGCAGACGACGTTGCACGCGCAGACGATTGCGCAACTGAAACAGGCCCTTTCGGTGTAAGCTCGATCTCATACTTCGGCACGAAGGTTTGGTTTGTAACCCGCGCGTTTCGTATCCGCTCTATGCGATAACTGCGTGGGCCATTTTGATTCACATCGAGGCCATGCAGCAAAATGTTGCCGTCGGCGGTGCGGCGTAAGGAATACGCTTCAATGCGTGGTCTTGAAGTGCTGCCATCCAGTTTTTTGTATTCAAGATCAACGCAAAGTCGGTTCGCTGCCGCAAAGCGGACAATCTCAATCATTGTCTGGGCAGCGCCCGAAACATGTAGGCGAAGATTGCGAGCGCGAAGTACGGTTTCGCTACCATCATTTGCATAGGCCAACGGTATTGCTGGTGTCGCGCCGCCGTTGATCCAATCAAAGAAACTTGGAAGCTCGTCCCAAAACGATTCATATGGCGGTAAAACAGGAAGCTGATGCGCGAGCATGTTGTCCCAAAGCCCCATCAGTTCCTGACGGTGCGGCTCAAGGTCGGCCAAGGTTGGAACATTGATCCCTTTGAATTCGCACTTCTGACCGAGCACGTCGAGCAACACGGACGGTGATGGTCGTGCATCGTCATTGCGGAATAGATTCACGACATCGTATAGATCGCGCGGTCTTGTGCGTTCGCCAAGCGCGCGGATTTTCTCACCGAACACCTCTTCGTAAGCATACGACAGAACATCGATTCCCTGCTCTGGCGTGTCAGTATATGGATGAAAAACGGGAACGCGCACGGGCGGCAAAACCAACCGTTCAACGGCAGTTAGGTCGAGTTTGATTCCTGGCATATCGCGCGGCGACACTGGCCCGCGATATTTGATTTTTCCTTCGCATGAAATCGTGCCGCGTGGGTTTTTGTAGATGTCGAACTTCTGCTTGTCGGCTGGAACTTCGATGCCTGTTTGCTCATAAATCCATGCGCCAATTTCGGCGAAGGCTGTTTTCAAGAATTCCTCATTGATCTGATCAGGATCGGTCAATGTGAAATCAAGGTCTTCGGAAAACCGATAGGTTTCAAAGTAGCATTTCTTCAGACAAGTTCCGCCTTTGAACACCCATGTTTCGCGCAGGATCGGGTGCGATGAGATGCCCGCAAGCATCCATCCAAGCACGTAGTCCTTTTCGACTACGTGTGGGGTCAGCGACATTTGTGTCGCCATGTCGAGTATCTCGCGACGATCAATCATGACGGCCAACCCAGAATGACGGCACCCATAATTTCCATCGTGAAATGAGACGTGGCGATTCAAGCGTGGGATCAAGGCGCGCATTGCCCTTGGTCAATCGCTGAGCACAAGCCGCCATTAGATCAGACGCGTCTTCACGCCTTTCAACCAAAAATCCCAGACGCTTGAATACCGCGCCGTTGCCAAGTTTTTCAGCATAAGCGATCAGCTTCTTATCGTCTCGATCTGGCCGTTTGAAATACTCGGCAAGGCAATCGGATACCTGCTGAATGCCGCCGCCAATCGTCGGGTCATTGAGCATATCAATGATTGTTCGGTGCGGATCGGATACGAGCACCTTGCTGTTGCCGCGCCATACCGAAACGGTGCCAAACATTCGGCTCTCGTCGATGTGCGTGATCGTGAACGGCACGCCATGCCGGATTTGAGATTTGTCGCGAACGGCATTCGATGTGAAGACGACAACGTCGTTGAATATCTGCTCGGTCAAATCCCAATGTTGGGCTGCGGCTCTACCGCCGACATAGGCAGGCGTAAAAAGAGCTGGCACTAGAACCCAAGGATCATCGAGGACGTGCTCGCTTTCAAGCGAGTCCAAAGACGCGGGCAGATATGCCCCGCGTCCAACGCGGCGAAACCAACCTTGTTTTGTCCACCGCGCTAGCTTCTTCGCGGCAAGCGATCTATCCACCCCTAGGATGCGCGCAGCATCGGCCACATGGATCACGTCGCCGGATTGACGCACGAGTGATACCAGATGTTGACGGCCTTCCGGCAATGAGGGTGACATATATTCCAACTGCTAAATTTCTCACTTTTTGTGAATTTAAGCATCCATCGTATACCAGTTCACCGCTAAAGTATAGTATATCGTAAACGCTTAAATTCTCCATTTTTGCGGTTATCCGTGTATAGAATGTACATCGGAAAGCCATGCAGGCGCATGGGTCGAGTGATCGCTCGGGGAGATTTTTTCGTTAGATTTTCGCTCCTGTTACCAGCGCATTCGCAATGTGCCGCTAAGTTTTCAGAACCTATCCGACGAGTGAATGATCGGGATGCAAGGCGTTTGCAGCCTTCTCCACGTTCGTTCCGATCACAGGTGATGCATCATCTTCACGCTCGGATTTCCGTCCTTCAACGCGGCTCATGAGGAGCGGCGCATAGCAAAAGGAGGAAATCATGAACTTCAATCTCAACCGCATCGATCTTGCGACCAAATCCACCGCTCAACTCGCGGCCTTGTTCCAAGATGCATCGCGCGCCGTCACGGCAAGCAACGCGGAAATCGCATCGGCGCAATCGCTTCTCGCGATGATCGCGCAAGAGCTTGGCCGCCGTGGTCCAGCGCCATAACGACGCTGGCCACAAGCCCCGAAGGGGAGCGTTAGCTCCCCTTTTTGTTAGCTGGCTTTTCCTCGATGATCCGCATGACGATCCGGCCATTGACGGGGATCGCATTGAGCGCGAGCGTGAAACCTTTGCCGTCCTTGGTTGCCCATGCGACGCCGATGTCAGTCCAGCGGGCGTTGTCGCCATCACCGGTTACGTTGAACAAACGGTGGCTCGGGCGGTTTGAGTTTGTGTCAGACATTTCAGTTCTCTTTGGTTTCCACCGAAGGACAATTCCCTCGGCTTCATGGGGAGACTCGTGACCTGACGTTGGAGGCGAGGATCAAAGGCTGAGCGCAGCGAACAAGCGCGCGGAGCTGCACAAACGAAGTGCGGAAGCGAGCGGCCTTGATCCGAGACGCGGCTGGTCAAAAACCCATGAATGAATGCCGGTGGGAATGTCCGCTATTCGGTGGCGAACTTAGGAGAACATGATCTGACGCATCAAACTGCGCGCGCCATTCCCTCAAAACAATCGAGGCATACGACCGAAAAACGGGTTTTCGAACACCCATTTTAACGTTGCCGTTCAATATGTTAGGGGATTTTTCTATGTTAGAAATGAGCGGCCCGAGACATAGGTGACGGATTGTACCGGACACATGGGTTACACTTTTCGCTTTGGCGGGAGGTGGAGATGCCCTGGAAGGAGTGTTCGGTGATGGAAGAACGTCTTCGCTTTGTGGCCCGCATTCTCGACGGAGAAGGCATGAGCGACGTTTGCCGGTCTTTCGGGATATCCCGAAAGACCGGCTACAAAATTTTCAACCGCTACAAGGAGGAGGGCCTCGAGGGGCTCACCGATCGTTCGCGGCGGCCAGTGCGTTATGCCAACCAGCTCCCCGAGCCGATCGAGCGGATGATCGTGACGGCGAGGAAGGAGAAGCCGCACTGGGGCGCGAGGAAGATCCGCGAGCTATTGGTGCGCAAGCTGGCAGGCGATGTGAGGATCCCCGCCAAGAGCACCGTTCACGCGGTGCTCGACCGCTACGGGATGGTGAAGCAGGCTCGCAAGAGGCGGCGCGGCAAGGCTCAAGGCACACCGCTTTCGACAGCAACGCGCCCCAACGATCTGTGGTGCGCCGATTTCAAGGGCGAGTTCAAGCTCGGCAACCGTCGATATTGTTACCCCCTGACCGTGACAGACCAGGCTTCGCGCATGATTCTTCAGTGCGAAGCGCTTGAGTCTACGCGCGAGAAGCCGGCGATCGAAGCCTTTGCGCGGCTCTTCGCCGAGCGCGGCCTGCCGCACGCCATCAGGAGCGACAACGGCGTGCCCTTCGCATCTCCCAATGGTCTCTATAATCTCTCGAAGCTCTCGGTCTGGTGGCTACGGCTCGGCATTGCCATCGAACGCATCAGGCCTGGCAGGCCACAGGAAAATGGAAGGCATGAACGCATGCACCGGACCCTCAAGCAACATACTGCCCGACCGCCCGGCGCGAACTTCCTCCAGCAGCAGGCAATGTTCGACGCTTTCGTCAGCGAGTTCAACGACGAACGGCCGCACGAGGCGCTCAACATGAAAATGCCTGCCGAGGTCTATTCCCCCTCGGCAAAGCCCTATGACGGCCTCCCCGAAGTCGAATATCCTTTCCACGACCGCGACGTCCTCGTCACCGCATGTGGACGCGTGTGCATGTATCGCAAGAAAATCAATATCTCGACCGCGCTCGCCGGACAGCGGCTCGGCATAAAAGAAGTCGACGACGGCATATGGCTCGTCAGCTTCATGCAATATGATCTGGGATATATCGACTTGGAGCAGAAAACTCTGCAGACTATCGACAACCCGTTCGGCATCAGGTTGTCACCTATGTCTTAGGTACAATCCGTTACCCATCTCTCAGGGTC
>CAWJNG010000003.1:0-171552 GCA_963844225.1 uncultured Alphaproteobacteria bacterium
CTGTAGACATGTAGGAACTCGCGAGACACCTTTTGATAATTCCAGTGATGGAAGGAGGTGTTTCGATGAGCAATCAAGATCAGCGCGAGGTGCAGCGCAAACTTAAGGTGCTGCTGCATGCTGAGCGAACTGGCCACGTAGCGAAGACCTGCCGCTATTTTGGCATTGGCCGGGCCAGCTTCTACAGATGGAAGTCAGCGTATGAGCGCGACGGTGAAGATGGACTGGTCAATGCCAAAACCATTCCTAAAAATCCGCCTAACCAGACCCCGTCGGAGGTGGCCGATAAAGTGCTTCACCTGCGGCGCAAATACCATCTCGGGCCCGAGCGGATCATGTGGTATCTGGCGCGCTATCACGGCATCAAAATATCCGATGCCACAATATACCGGATACTCAAACGCAATGGGGTGAACCGGTTACCGCGCGGCACTCGCCTGCGCAAAGTCCACACCAAACGTTACAACAAGCAGGTTCCGGGCCACCATATCCAGATGGACGTTAAATTCCTGACTTTCATTGGAAAGAAGGGCGAGAAGGTTCGCCGGTTCCAATATACCGCGATCGACGATGCGACGCGTGTGCGCGCGCTCAAGGTCTACAACAAACATACCCAAGCCAACGCGATCGACTTCGTCGATCACATCATCGACAAGTTCCCATTCCGGATACGAGAAATCAGGACCGATAATGGCCATGAGTTCCAAGCCAAGTTCCATTGGCATGTCGAAGACCTTGGGATCCGCCACGCTTATATCAAGCCAGGCACGCCCCAACTCAATGGCAAGGTCGAACGATCACACCGGTCCGATCAGCAGGAATTTTACCAGCTACTGAGCTACAAAGGCGACGTCGATCTGGTGGCCAAACTCGATCAATGGGAGCAGTTCTACAACTTCCACAGACCACACGGAGCCTTCAAAGGAAAAACACCTTATGAGGCGCTTCGAGAACGGCTATAATACCCAAAGACAATGTCTCGCCAGTCACTCGATGCTACATAATACATATTTTAATGTGGAGTTCGAAAAATCCCCTAAAAAGGCCCATATGTAGCGCGTCAAATATTCTAACCCACTGTTTTGATGATATAATTCTCTTATGGCAGTGTATCCATCTGAAAGGGAATCACAGATTTCTAAATGCATAAGGACTCGTGGCTAATTTGACCGCTCTTCGCTTCCAACCCTAACTTATTGTCAGGTCAATATGAATATATGCAAGTCGGCCACTCACGCTTTGGCAGCAAGCTTTAATGCGCGCTCGTGGATCAAATCAAAGAACGAGGCAAAATTCGCGTCATCTGGCAGGCGGTTGCGTAGTTCGCTATCTGGCTTGTCGATCTGGGTAAGTGTTGCGTCGCAAAGCTGTTTGACCCGGCGATGGATATAGGGCGCGGCAAGATCAACATCGTTTGCAAACGCATCCCAGTGGCGGGGCTGGATTTCTTCCAGTGTCGACTTCTTGGCAATTTTCATCGCCAGTTTAGCCGAGAGATCGGGATAGGCAACGGTTGAGAGCAGGTCATAGAGTGGTGCAAGCGTTACCCCGCCGCCTGCATGCAGTAAGCTGAAATTCTTGGAGTGAGCGTCAGCATTGCCGATAATCAGATTGAAGATCACCGCATCAAGCAGCTTTAATATGTCGCGCGCGGGGCGGGACGCCGCACGGCGCAACAATGCGAAGCTATCCTTGAAGGTTGGGCCACCTTCGCTCGCATATTTACGTTGCGACGGAATACCAAGAGCTTGGGCAAAATCCTCCTGATGCAGGCGGACCAATTGCCCATCGTTAATTCGTGTCCGGTCATAGCGCGTGATGAGCAGAAAGGGACGACCGCCCACTGTTCGCATTTCGACAGGCGCTACATCAAGGCCGATTGCAGCGGCCAGTGTCATGCAGAAATATTCGTTCTCGGTTGTGCCTTCAAACCGTGCGATTGGGGGTTTGAGGATATGGCTCGTCGGCTGACCGGGCGCGGGCAAGGCAATTTTGCTATCAATCAGCAGCACCGGCAGTTTGGATTGCGCGCCCGCGAGCGACAGCCGCAATCCGCCCTCACCTGCCAGCATAGGCCGGACAGGCAGGCGATCCAACAGGGCTGACAAGCGATCATCGCTTAATATGTTCGGCGCGCGATCGCTTGGCGGTTGCGGCACATCTCCATCGGGCAGCAGCATGAGCGCGCCTGCCACTTCGCCGCCGAGATACTCCAACAACTTGAATTCATTTTCTGCCGACACCCCAAGCGCGCGGGCGATGGCGTGACGCTGCCCTTCTTCGGGAAGGATGCCGCCAAAAAATGGCCTAGATTCCCGGCGACCGAAAGATTCTACTCGTTTAGGAAGCGAGAAGGAGAGCGCCGGGGCATTGGCATCGGCCAGCCATTCAGACGCGTAGCTGAACTCCATCTCGCCATGTTGGTCGAGATGGAGCGATCCGGTGACGCGGCCATCCCACCAGACGGAGAGTCCACCTGTCATGCCCCGCTCGCAGGGGAATCAATGGTCATCACACAGCCGAGGGTGCGCATAACCAGAAGCGCCTTTTCGAGTTGCAGCGTTGGCTTGCCCGCTTCAAGATCGACGATGAAGCGCACACCAACGCCGCTGGCAGCAGCAAGCTCATCTTGCCGCAGCCCTTGCGCCTTGCGTTCATTGCGCACTATCTGCCCGAGTTTGATGCTATCCATATTACCGCTCGGGAAGCTAGTTGAAGTTTTACTGAAATGCAAGAATAAATTTCCCGATCAGGAAATATATAGAAAAGAAGCAGAGAACGGAGTCATACATTACCGCTCGGGAATATTGGACAGTCTCAGCTTCTATCGTACAGGTTTCAAGATATTGGCCCCGTTGTCCGCTAGGTGGCTAGCGCTTTGTTTCTGGCCGAGCCAATCAAGAAAGACCACATTGGGCGGCAAATCAAATTTGCTGAACAAACATTCCAAAACTGTCTAAACTGGCGTTCATGAACTCGTTGCCTTCATATATTCAGCAATTGGACAAATTGTTGCTCGATCTGCCGACTGGTGAAGGTATGCTGATGGCGGAACTGGACGGCTATTTGGCTGGAATTATTGTTAGCCCAGAGTTGGTGTCGCCGGGCGACTGGTTGAAGCTGGTATGGGGTGGAGACGGAGCAGATGCCTCTCCCGCTTTTGATGACCTCTAATCGGTTCAGACTTTAGTGGATTTAGTGATGCGTCACTATAATCAAATTATCACAACACTGGATCAACAAGGTGGCTACCATCCCCTATTTGGCGTCGATACTCGCCGCGATGAGATTCTTTGGGAAACATGGATAGATGGATTCAGCAAGGCGATGGAATTGCGACCAAAAGGCTGGCACCTTGTGGCATGTAGCGATGATGAGGCGGCTGTCATGGCTATTGCCGGTATTGCCGGTATTGCCGGTATTGCAATGCTTAGTGAAATTAATCTGGGCAAGTCCACGCTTCCGCAAGTTGAAATAGACAGGTTGATTGGAGAAGCACCGGATTTCTTACCCCAAGCAGTTGAAATTTTGCACCTATGGCGGCGTGACAATGATCCATTGCAGGCAAAGGAAGCAATGCGAAAGAAAGTGGGGCGCAACGATCCTTGCAGCTGTGGCTCTGGCAAAAAATACAAAAAATGCTGCGGACTAAACTGAAGGTAAATTGGGTATGACGGTACTAGAGGATGTAGAAAAATTGATCGTGCGTATTTCACCGGAGCCCATTTGCGACGACTGCATTGCTGAAAAACTGAACTTGTCAATCCGTCAGCATGCCAATCATAAGACACGTGAGCTGGCCGGAGAAAACGGATATAGGCGTTCAAAAGATATCTGCAGCATCTGCGAAGGAACTAAGCTGGTAATCAGCAAGACTTAACCTATTGTGTAAGCAGCCAACGGAATAGCGCTGAATGTCTCACGTTACCCGTCGAAATCCAAGAACTGGATGGGCTCAAAACCACCTTTTTTGTGGCCCAATATCAACACCTGATTGCTAAGAGCCGGCTCAAAGCTGCCAGTCGGCCGTCGCCCGATTTCCGGACATTTCCCGCAGTCCGATTTTACGTCCGCTTCGCGCCCAATTGCGGTCATTACCACAGTCAAAGATTATGCCTGATGGCCGCCATTCTAAGCTCACTATTTACTCGAGTTCGAATGGCATCAATAAAGCGGTCATAGAAATAAGTCTTGGCAATATCTGTTTAAAACGAATGCAGGCACGGGAACTTAAAAGCCGGCCGTCGCCATTTCATTTAGGGATTTGATATGGATTTCGACAATCGCGGCTGTCAATCCTCAGCCCAATAAAGGGCCATCGGGTTTTCTACCAATAACTTGCGTTGTAGATATTCTGTTACTGCTATCTGAGGAATCATCTCCACCAGCTGCCCATCATCCGGCAGTATATCCTGCATATTGGGGTGCGGCCAATCCGTGCCCCATAGAACTCGCTCTGGGTAGTCTTCGACCAGCGGACGAACAGCTGCAACAAAATTTGAATAAGGTGGTCCTGCTGCATCAAGTCGGTCAGGACAAGTCACTTTTGTCCAGATGTCTTCGCGGCTGTCGAGCAGCGCGCGGAAGGCGGTCATGTCGGGACCTTCCGGCCCCTGGCTAACGTCGGGACGGCCCATATGGTCGATCACAACCGGGACGGGGATTTGGGCAATGAAATCTTTCATCTCTTCCAATATGTCCGCCTCGAAATAGATTACGACATGCCAGTCCTTTGGCAACCGGCCTGCCACATCCAGAAATTTATCTTTCGGCGCATTGTCGACCAGACGCTTGAGAAAATTGAACCGGACACCACGGATACCGCCCTGATGAAGCTCTTCCAGCTCAGCGTCCGCAATGTCCGGATCAACAACCGCGACTCCGCGCGCCAAGCCAGCGGATTTGTTGATGGCATCAAGTGTCGCGCGGTTATCGGTTCCATGGCAGCTCGCCTGCACGATCACATTGCGGGACAAGCCGAGATGATCCCGGAGCGCAAACAGCTTGTTCGGTCCCGCATCTTCAGGGAGATATTTTGCCTTGGAGCTGAACGGGAATTGGGCTTGCGGCCCGAAAACATGGCAATGGGCATCCACCGCGCCGGGGGGCGGGATATATTTCGGCTTAGAAGGGTTGGGGTGCCAGCTGGTGATGCGCTCGGTCATGCGAATATTATTCCGTCCATCAGTTTGCGTGCGGTGCGCAGCATGGCAGAGCTGGTCACATTGCCCTGACTGTCCACTTCCATCACGCAGGTTGTTTCGCCGGTCGGATGCTCGACCGAAAGCGTCTTGCTGCTTCCCTCCGGAATGCTGGCGACTTCGGCCGCAGGTGTACCGTCAATCAGGGCTGCCGTCGCAACCGTCACCGCGGCGAGGACACCCACGCTGGCGTGGGCGCGGTGCGGAATGAAACTGCGCACGGTGATCGCTCCCCCATTTCGGGGCGGAGCGACCAGCATCATCTTGGGAACCGATTTTTCGGTCACATCTCCGAGGTTCATGCGTTCGCCAGCGGCGAGACGGATGGCTTCAATAGTTGCCTTCAGGGTTTCTGCCCCGTCCAGTTCATCACGGCTTTCATAGCCGGTGGCACCGACATCCGAAGCCTTGATGATGATGCAGGGCATGCCATTGTCGATCAGGGTGCACGGCACATCGTTGATGATATCGACCGCATTTCCGGTTGGCAGCAAGGCGCCACAAGTCGAGCCGGCAGTGTCCCGGAAGGCCAGCGGGACAGGAGCGGCCGTACCGGGCACGCCGTCGATCCGTGCCGTGCCGGCATAGGTCGGCAGGCCATCGGGTGTTTGCACCGTTGCCACGGCAATCTGTCCGGTGTTTTCCATATAGATGGTGACTCTGGTCTCGCCCTGATCCGCTGGCACCAGTCCCCGCTCGATGGCAAAGGGCCCTACACCGGCCAGAATATTCCCGCAATTCTGCGCATCGCTGACGATCGCCTGGTCAACAAAGACCTGCAGGAAGAGATAATCGGCGTCGATGCCCGCGCGCTGTGATTTCCGGATCACCGCCACCTTGCTGGTCAGCGGATCGCCGCCGCCCATTCCGTCTATCTGTCGTTCGTCGGGCGAGCCCATCACGCGCAGAAGAAAGGCGTCGCGCTCTGCGCGATTGGCAGGCAAATCGTCGGCCAGGAAATAGCCGCCTTTCGATGTTCCGCCGCGCATCCACATGACGCGGGTTCCATCAGACATATTTCAAGCCTTCTTTCTCCAGTCGTTCGCGCATCTTGTACATGTCGAGGCCCAGTCCGCCACCGGCGAGCCGCTGGCGCATCTCTTCCTCATTGGCTTCTCGTACCCGGGCTTTTTCCAGAACATCGGCTGCCCGTTCACGGGGGACGACGCAGATCCCATCATCGTCAGCGACGACGACATCGCCGGGATTTACTACCGCACCGGCACAGACGATCGGAATGTTCACGGAACCAAGTGTATTTTTAACGGTCCCTTGTGCGAACACCGCTTTCGACCAGACCGGGAAATTCATCTCTGTCAGATCGCGGACATCGCGGACACCTGCGTTGATGATCAATCCGCGGCAACCGCGCGCCTGCGCCGATGTCGCGAGCAAATCGCCGAAATAGCCGTCTTCGCAGGAACTGGTCGGTTCTAGCACCAGAATATCGCCTTCTTTCAATTGCTCGATCGCGACATGCACCATCCAGTTATCGCCGGGCGCGGCAGAAATTGTTACCGCGTTGCCGGCGATGCGCGCGCCTGTGTAGATTGGCCGCATATTGCTCGCCATCAGTCCGGTTCGTCCCTGTGCTTCGTGCACGGTGGCGACGCCGCATTTTCCGAGGCCGTCGACCAGCGCCAAGTCGGTACGGTTGATATTCTGGACAACGATATTTGTCATGGCCGGGCTCCTTGTTGCGGGCGAAGGTTACGAAGGTTCCGCGCAGACATGCAAGTCGGAACTATGCAACAGGCATAATAATATGCTAATTCTACCGATAATGGATATTTGGGATTTTAACCTGCGCCACCTGCGCGCGGCCGCCACGATCGGGCGCTTGGGGACCATTTCCGCAGCAGCGCAGGCCATCCATATCAGTCAACCCGCGATTACACAGGGAATAGCAAAACTCGAAACTCAACTGGGGCAGCCCCTGTTCGAGCGCAGAACCGACGGGATGATCGCAACCGAGGCGGGAAACTTGCTCTTTCCACGTATTGAAACAGCTTTGGCCCAGATCGCATCCCCGCGCGTCACCATGACGCAGCTCCGCGCACTGATCGTGCTCGCGAGTGCCGGGAGCTACTCTGAAGCCTCTGCAGTCACCGGGCTGGCGCAGCCATCGCTACACCGGGCGGTTGGCGATCTTTCTGTGGCACTCAAAAAATCGCTCGTCGAGCGTCGCGGCAAGGGCGTTGCGCTGACTGAGCAAGGCAGGCGGACCTTGCGCCGTTTCCGTCTGGCGCGGGCTGAACTAGAGGCAGGTCTCAGCGAGTTGACCGCTTTGCTCGGGCGCGAGACCGGACGGATCGCCATTGGTGCCATGCCCTTGTCGCGGGCGCGCATCTTGCCCGCGGCCATCGCCGCCTTTCACCGCAACCAACCGGAGGTGGGAATCCACATTATCGAAGGCGCATTCCACGAGCTGATCGAACCGCTGAGAGACGGGGAAATAGATCTGATGATCGGTGCGCTGCGTGATCCCTCGCCCGGTCCTGATCTTTGCCAGCAACGCCTTTTTGAAGATCGCCCGGTCGTGATTGGCCGCAAAAATCATCCGGCATTGAAAGGCTCGCCATCACTCACGGCGCTTGCCCGCTATCCCTGGATCATTCCAGCCACTGGAACGCCGCTGCGCGCCGTATGGGAACGAATGTTTGCCGAACGATCCATAGCGCTGCCGGAAGTTCCGATAGCATGTGGTTCGGTGATCACGATAAGGCAGATATTGGTTGAAAGTGATTTCCTGACACTTTTGTCGCCGGATCAGGTGGCAGTGGAACTGGAAGCAGGATGGCTCACCAAAATTACGGAAATTCCCAAAGACTTTATCCGGAACATCGGGATGACAACACGCACAGAATGGCGACCAACAGCTATGCAAGCCAAGTTTATCACAATATTGGAAACCGTATCCAAATCAGATTGAATTCTCAAAAACTTATAGCAGATTCAAGCTTCCAATTGGCGTGGATGTAACGCTCAGGATAGCTTGCGAGCGATGGTTCAATTGATAACTCTTATCGGTTATGGCGAAGCGGGACGGACTTTTGCACGGGCGGGCGGCTGGCAGTCGCGTGCGCGGGTGTTCGACGTACAAGATTTCCAGCAACTCTACGTCGAAGA
Source organism: uncultured Alphaproteobacteria bacterium (assembly GCA_963844225.1). GTDB lineage: Bacteria > Pseudomonadota > Alphaproteobacteria > Sphingomonadales > Sphingomonadaceae > Sphingopyxis. The sequence continues at coordinate 8,331 of CAWJNG010000003.1, forward strand.
CAATGTTTGCGGCTGCGCGTCGTCACGGGAAGCACTGCTGGACGGCGGGTATGTGATCAGCGTAGTTACCGCCGATCAGGCGCTTCCCGCAGCCCGGGATGCGGCAGAGAAATTGACTGCCGGGTCGCTTTTCTTCGACATGAATTCGGTCGCGCCGGATACCAAAAGGGCCGCCGCCGAAATCATCAATGCGGCGGGCGGGCGCTATGTCGATGTTGCCATCATGTCACCGGTTAATCCTGCAAAAATGAGTGTTCCCCTACTGATTTCCGGACCGTATTCCAGCGAAGGGATGCAGGTGCTTACAGAGATCGGGTTCACAAATATCCGGATCGTCGGCGATGACATCGGCCGCGCCTCGACGATCAAGATGCTGCGCTCCGTCATGTACAAGGGCGTAGAAGCGCTGACCGCCGAATGCCTGATCGCCTGCGCGCAAGCCGGCGTGACCGATGAGGTGCTGGGCAGCTTCAACAATGACTGGTCTGCTCAAGCGGATTACCGGCTCAACCGGATGCTGGTTCACGGCACCCGGCGTTCTGCGGAAATGGCGGAAGCGCTCAAAACACTCGAAGCTCTGGGTGTCGCGCCATTGCTGACGCGCGGAACCGTCGTGAGGCAGGCAGCGCTTGGCGCCCTTAATCTCGATCCCCCTCCACAAGGGCTGGATGCGAAACTGAAGGCGATTGCCAAATGACCATGATTATTGATTGCCACGGCCATTATACCGTTCTGCCCAGAGCCCATGACGAATGGCGCGAGGCGCAAACGGCGGCCTTCAAGGCCAGTGAAGAGGCTCCCCCCTATCCCGATATTTCCGACGATGAGATTCGAGAAACGATCGAATCGAACCAGCTACGGCTGCTCAAGGAACGCGGCGCGGACATGACGATATTCTCTCCCCGCGCCTCTGCCATGGCTCCGCATGTAGGTGATCAGACGGTCGCGGTAAAATGGGCGCAGGTCTGCAATGATCTGATCGGAAGAGTGGTCGGACTTTATCCCGAAACCTTTGCTGGCGTTTGCATGCTGCCACAGTCCCCTGAAGCCGACATGACTTCAAGTATCGCGGAACTAGAACGCTGCGTCGACATGGGCTTTATCGGCTGTAATCTGAACCCCGACCCCGGTGGGGGCAAGTTCGAGCATCCGCCCCTGACCGACAAATTCTGGTACCCGTTCTACGAAAAGATGGTTGAACTGGACGTCCCGGCAATGATCCATGTCTCGGGCAGTTGTAATCCGTCCATGCATGCGACGGGCGCTTATTATATCGCCGCCGATACCATTGCGTTCATGCAGTTGATCCAGGGTGATCTGTTCAGGGATTTTCCGACATTGCGATTGATCATTCCCCATGGCGGCGGCGCCGTACCCTATCACTGGGGGCGATATCGCGGACTCGCGGATATGTTGAAGCAGCCTGATCTGGCGACGCATGTGATGAACAATGTGTTCTTCGATACCTGTGTATACCACCAACCCGGAATCAACCTGCTCGCCGATGTGATCGAGAACAAGAATATCCTTTTCGGATCGGAAATGGTCGGCGCGGTACGCGGAATTGATCCGACAACTGGTCACTATTTTGATGATACCAAACGCTATGTCGATGCGCTCGACCAGACCGACGCTGAACGCCATGCGATTTTTGAAGGCAACGCCCGCCGTGTCTATCCCCGATTGGATGCGCAGTTGAAGGAACGGAATCTGTGAAACAGGACATTCACGAATATCTCGCCGAGTTTGAAGATATTCCCGGCACACGGGTGTTCACGGCAGCGCGTGCCCGCATGGGTTATCATCTCAACCAGTTTGCCATGAGCCTGATGAAGGCCGAGAACCGCGACCGCTGGAAAGCCGATGAAAAGGCCTATCTGGCGAATTGGACGATGTCCGGGGAGCAGAAACAGGCCGTGCTCGACCGCGACTATAACCGGATGCTGGAACTCGGCGGCAATATCTATTTCCTCGCCAAGGTTTTTTCCACCGACGGACTGAGTTTTGCCGAAGCGGTGTCCTCAATGACTGACATGTCCTTCCCCGAATATCGCGACATGATGATGAACGGCGGACGGTCTCCTGAAGGCAATCGTTCGATCAGGGAAGGCAATTGATATGGCACGGATAACGGCTGGCGTTGCTTCCAGCCACGTTCCATTGCTTGGTGTCGCAGTGGATCAGGGCAAAACGCAAGATGATTATTTTGGCCCCATTTTCCGGGGTTATGAATGGACCCGCAAATGGGAAGTGATCGAAAAACCCGATGTGGTCATTCTGGTCTACAATGATCATGCCTCTGCCTTTGGCGCGAATATCATTCCCACTTTTGCCATTGGTTGCGGCGAGATATACAAGCCAGCCGATGAAGGCTGGGGACCGCGTCCGGTCCCCGATGTCGAGGGTCATGCAGACCTTGGCTGGCATATCGCACAGAGCCTGATCCTTGACGATTTCGACATGACGATCATCAACGAAATAGATGTCGATCACGGGCTCACCGTGCCGCTTTCGATGATGTTCGATCAGCCAGCGAAATGGCCAGTGAAAGTCGTGCCATTGGCGGTGAATGTGGTTACCTATCCGGTACCGTCCGGCAATCGCTGTTGGGCATTGGGCGAGGCAATCGCCCGCGCCGTTGCAAGTTTTCCCGAAGATCTGAATGTGCAGATATGGGGAACGGGCGGCATGAGCCATCAGCTTCAGGGACCGCGCGCGGGCCTACTCAACCGAGAATGGGACAATCGATTTCTCGACCTGATGATAGGCGATAGCGACGCGGCCCGACATATCCCGCATATCGAATATCTGCGCGAAACCGGCAGCGAAGGCATTGAAATGGTTATGTGGCTGATCATGCGGGGTGCGCTCGGCAAAAAGACCAAATGCCTGCACCGGCATTACCACATCCCATGCAGCAACACGGCCATCGGGCATATCGTGCTCGAACCCGACAATTAAATCTTAGGAGTTTCTCTCATGAAAATCGCACTCGCAGGCGGCGGCGCCTTTGGTGAAAAACATCTCGATGGCCTAAAAAATGTCGAAGGCGTGGAAGTAACCGCTTTGGTCGGACGGCGGCAGGAGCCGACCCAGGCGATGGCGGACAAATATGGTGTCGGCTTTGCCACCACCGATTATGAAGCAATGCTCGAGCGGGATGATGTTGATGCGGTGATATTGGCGACTCCGACCCAGATGCACGCCGCTCAATCGATTTCGGCCATGGAGGCTGGCAAGCATGTCCAGGTGGAAATCCCGCTGGCTGATAGCTGGGCTGACAGCGAAGCGGTGATCGCCAAGCAGAAAGAAACCGGTCTTGTCTGCATGGTCGGTCATACCCGGCGCTTCAATCCGTCGCATCAGTGGGTGCACAATCAAATCGCCGAGGGCGCGTTCAACATCCAGCAAATGGATGTGCAGACCTATTTTTTCCGCCGCAAGAATATTAATGCCAAGGGTGAAGCACGGTCCTGGACCGATCATCTGCTCTGGCATCACGCTGCGCATACCGTTGACCTGTTTGCCTATCAGGCCGGGCCAATTGTCCAGGCAAATGCCGTTCAGGGCCCGATCCATCCCGACCTTGGTATCGCGATGGATATGTCCATCCAACTAAAGGCAGAAAGCGGCGCGATTTGTACGTTGTCACTGAGTTTCAACAATGAAGGGCCGCTGGGGACATTCTTCCGCTATATCGGCGATACCGGGACCTATATCGCGCGCTATGACGATCTCGTGAACGGCAAGGAAGAGCCGATTGACGTATCGCAAGTAGACGTGTCGATGAACGGCATCGAATTGCAGGACCGTGAATTTATTGCCGCCATCCGCGAAGAGCGTGAACCCAATTCAAGCGTTGCGCAGGTGCTGCCTTGCTACAAGGTGCTCCACGATCTTGAACAGCAGCTGACATGAAAACGTAAGTTGCTATCATCGGGGCCGGTCCTGCCGGACTTCTATTGGGCCATTTGCTACGCGCTGAAGGCGTCGATTGCATTATCGTAGAACGCCAGACACCCGACTATATGTTGGGCCGCATCCGGGCGGGGGTGCTGGAGACCGTAACGACGGATATTATGACTCGCCTTGGCCTTGATCAGCGGATGAAGGCTGAGGGATTGCCACACGACGGTTTCAATCTCGCGGATGGCGAACGGTTGATAAATATCAATATTGGCAAACTCACTGGAAGCCATGTGTTGGTTTATGGCCAAACCGAAATCACCCGCGACTTGATGGAAGCCGCACCCGAACGCGATCTGGAAATAATCTACGAAGCATCAGATGTTGCGCTGCATGATATCGATGGCGACTCGCCATATTTAACCTTTGTCAAAAGCGGCACCGAGCATCGCATCGATGCAAGGTTCATCGCCGGATGCGACGGCTTCCACGGCCCATCTCGGAAGGCAATTCCGGAGAATGTTGGAAAGTCCTGCGAGCGGATTTATCCATTTGGCTGGCTCGGTATATTGGCGGATGTACCGCCTTGCAATCACGAGCTAATCTACGCCAATCACGAACGCAGTTTCGCGTTGGCATCCATGCGGTCAAACACACGCAGCCGCTACTATATTGACGTGCCGCTGACCGAGAAAATAGAGGACTGGTCTGACGAGCGTGTATGGGACGAACTAGCTATCCGGTTGGGCCCCGAGGCAGCAGCAAACATCATACGTGGCCCATCGATTGAAAACAGCATTGCGCCGTTGCGGAGCTTCGTCTTTGAACCGATGCGTCATGGAAGTCTGCTCTTGGCGGGTGATTCTGCTCATATCGTGCCGCCTACCGGAGCCAAAGGATTAAATCTCGCCGTTTCGGATGTGTATTACCTGTCCGAAGCCCTCATCGGATTTTTCACCCAAGGTGACCAGGACCGTATCGGCAATTATTCGGACAAGGCGCTGGCGCGTGTATGGAAGTCCGAGCGTTTTAGTTGGTCATTGACCAAGCTGATGCACCGGTTCCCCGATGACGGCCCATTTGAACGTGCAATGCAAATCGCTGAATCTCTCCGCGATCTAGAAATAGCCGAACGTCTAGATAAGGAGCAAGGTCAAGAATTTTCTGTAGCGATCGAAATTGAAATGAAGGAGTGTAAGCTTCTTGTAGAAAATCGGCTGAACGGCAAACGCGAACTCTTCATTACTGATTTAAAAAGCAAGGGCTACGATTACGTCGCCGGGCGTCTCCTCGACACGATTTTTAAGGGCGATCGCTTACTGCTGGGCTATCACCTTCTAAATGAGGTAGATAATGTAAAAAAATTTGAAGACATCTCTGATTTTCCAATGGTCAAACATCTGCTTGAGAACGACTTAAGTGATTTTACCGAAAGCGAGAAGATATTGTCTGATTCAGAAGGGCAAAAAGGATTCGCAGCAACCAGCATGCTTTTTCAAGGGATGCTTTGCGCCTATGATTATTCGGATATGGCGAAGTTGCGGGATTTAATAGTGCAGAAGATTTGGATGGAGGCTGAGAGAAAAGAGCCCTCCAGCGAGCTCCAGGTCATGGGGCATAACGTTGAGGTTATTTCGATTAGTCGAGACGGGAGGTTACTGTACACTGGCGGCATCGTCGAGACTTTTCCAAAGAGCCATTTGGAAGGTCAGATATGAACTGAGCCCCAGAGAGCTGGCGGTGACGTTCACCGACGAACAGCGCTAAATTATTGCTTGGAAGCTGTGCACGACGATGCGGGCTGAAGATGTAACCGATACGCTCGAACTGGCTCTTGAGGCATCAGGCTGCGGTCAGGCCCATGTGCTGCACAAGCCGCGCCTGCTGTCCGACAACGGCCCCAGCTATGTGGCGGGCGAACTGGCTGACTATCTGGCAGATAAGAAGATGCGTCATGTTCGCGGTGCACCGTTCCACCCGCAAACGCAGGGCAAGATCGAGCGCTGGCACCAGACCCTGAAAAACCGCATCCTGCTGGAGAATTATTACCTCCCCGGCGATCTGGAAACGCAGGTCGAAGCGTTCGTCGAACACTACAATCACCAGCGCTATCACGAGAGCCTGAAAAACGTCACACCTGCAGAGCCTACTTCGGCAGAGCAGAAGCCATCATCAAACAGCGAGAAAGGATCAAACGTAAAACCATCGAGCAAAGGCGCTTGCATCACCGCAAGATCGCCGCATAATATCAACCAACAGATGAACCCAAACACTCACCTGTTTTAAACTGCCAACAGTCTCAATTTATCTGACGACGGACAGGGCTGGCGGAGTGAATTTTTTGAGTGACATATGCGGGCGACCTATTTCAGGCCCAAAAGATAGTCGACAATGTCTTTTCTCTTGGTCGCGTCCTTTACGCCGCTGAACGACATTTTGTTGCCCGGCACTTTCGATTGCGGGGCGGTCAAAAACGCATCAAGATTCTGGCGATTCCATATAACATTTGATGCTGTCATCGCCGCCGAGAATTTATAGCCGGGAATCTCGCCTGCCTTTGTGCCCGCAATGCCGTAAAGATTGGGACCAAATACTGATTTCTGCCCCTTTTTGTCCGAATGACAAACGGCACATTGGGCAAAGGCTGCGGGTCGCGCGACCACAACCGACTTCGCTGCAGCAGGCGCGGCGGTAGACTTCCGCGCTGTGGCCTTGACATTTTCTTCAACCGTCGCAGCCATGGCGACAACTATCGCCTTTTTTGGCCGCGATGGTGCGGCGTCAGAGGCTGGCGTCTTTATCATGGCTGTGCCATCCATGGGTGTCGCGGCGACGTCAGGCGTGCGCACAGCATCTTTTATTGCCGCTGCCGCAATGGAAGAGGGTGCAGGGGCGGCAGCGGGACGACGTTGACCGCTGGCTGCGCCTATATCGGCGACCTTGGCATCTTTGGATTCAGAGCCGCAGGCGGCAAAGGTCATCGCGGCGGCACCACAGGCTGCGATCAGAAGAGTGGTTTTCTTATGCATTGCTATCGTCCTTGGTTGAATTTTTCCCGGTGCGGTCAGACGTGGCCAATTCCGCCTCCATCGTTTTACGCATCTCAAATTTCTGGGCTTTTCCGGTTACGGTCATCGTGAAGGCTTCGACAATTTTGATGTGCGCCGGCACCTTGAAATGGGCGATCTGGCCCTGACAAAATGAGCGTATATCCTCTGGCGAGACATTATGCCCTGACTTTGTGATGACCCAAGAGCAGACTTGTTCGCCATATTTCTGGTCCGAGACGCCAAAAACTTGAACATCGGAAATGGCAGGGTGGGTGAGTAGAAATTCCTCGATTTCACGAGGATAGATATTTTCCCCACCGCGAATGACCATATCTTTGATGCGACCGGTGATGCGAACATAGCCTTGGTCATCCATCGTCCCGAGGTCTCCTGAATGCATCCAGCCCTCAGAGTCGATCGCTTCGGCCGTTCTCTCCGGATCGTCCCAATATCCCAGCATCACGGCATATCCGCGCGAGCAATATTCCCCCTGCTCACCTATGGGTAGAATGGCGCCATCAGGCCCCACAATTTTGGCTTCGGCTTGCGGATGAACGCGGCCGACTGTGGACACTTTTTCTTCGAGCGGATCGTCGGTTGCTGTTTGCGTGGTTAGTGGGCTCGTCTCTGTCATGCCACTGTAATTGTAGCTATGTGCGTGGAAAAGCTTGCCTGAGCCGAAAGTTGCATAGCCACTGTCGTGGAAATAGCGCGGCAGTGTGGCCAGATCGGGCAACTGCGGGTGCACCCGCCAATCGACATTGTGGCTGTAGAGACCACTGTTGAACGGACTCATTCCCGTCAGGATCGCCGTACGCGACGGGGTGCATGATGATCCCGGCGCAAAGGCATTGGTGAACAGCATGCCGCGCTGCGCCAGTGCAGTGATATTGGGAGTATGGATCGGCCTATCAGCACCAAGCGTATCGATGTAATCGTTGAGATCGTCGATCGCGATGAACAGGATGTTTTGCCGTTCGGACGTGCCAGATTGCTGCGCCGCGCCGGATTGTTGCGCTTGCGCCATGAGAATAGCCGGGGAACCGAGCGAGCCAGCGGGCGCGCCAATTGGTGTCTCACTCGCGGTACCGGCCGCGGTCGCGGCAAACGATGATCCAGTTGCCGCAGCTGACATCCCCAACGTCAACGCGACTCCCAATCCGCACGTAAACCATTCTAGAGAGCGCTTCATTTTTTCCTTCTCCACGGGCAGAATGACTTCGGGATTCACTTTGACAAGACTATGCGTTCTTGACCGCAAATTAGTATTATGTCAAACAATATCGCTCGGCGAGACTCGCTTTGCATGGACGAGATTATGCCATCGTTGCGAGCCAACCAAAGAGCGGCAAAACCCGCATTTGGGCCGAGGACGTACCAAGGGAGGAATATGATTTTGCAACGTTCACTTCTAACAAGCGTAGCCGCAGTCGCGGTAATCTGCGCCGGGTTCGGTCCGTTCGCGATCGCGCCTGCGTTTGCTCAAGGTCAACAATCGTCGATTGGTCGCGGCGCAGCCGAGCGCGCGCCTGCGGCTGATCGAGCTCCGCTGCCGTCGATCGCCCGCGATGCCGCCTCTCCAGCGGCTCGGCCCGGTTCTCCCAACATTCTGATAGTGCTACTCGACGACGTTGGCATCGGCGCCAGCAGTGTCTTCGGAGGTGTCATCCCCACCCCAAATTACGAAGCACTGGCTTCGCAAGGGCTGCGCTACAACCGTTTCCACACTACCTCGATTTGCTCTTCTACTCGTGCAGCGCTGCTAACGGGGCGCAATCATCACAGCGTAAATATGGGAACTGTCCAGAACTTTGCTATCGGCGAGCCCGGATATACTTCAATCATTCCGCAGTCCTCGGCAACACTTGGCCAAGTCTTGCAAATGAATGGCTACAGCACGGCTTATCTCGGCAAATGGCACGTCACCCCAGATTGGGAGATCACACCCACTGGCCCTTATGAACATTGGCCGACCAGTCTTGGCTTTGACCATTTCTATGGCTTTTTCGGTGCGATGACCAATCAATGGGCTCCGGCTTTGGTAGATGATCGGCAAATTATTGAACCGCCAGCAAACGACCCATCCTACATTCTGGACAGAGACTTAGCCGACAACGCAATCCAGTGGTTGCAAACCCAGCACTCCACTGACCCAGCGCGGCCATTTTTGCTCTATCTAGCGCCTGGAAGCGGGCACTCCCCGCATCAGGCTCCGCAAGAGTGGATTGATAGATTCAAGGGACAATTTGATCGCGGCTGGGACGCCATGCGTGATGAGAGTTTCGAACGGATGAAAGCCCTCGGCGTTGTTCCTGAAGACACCATAATCACACCGCGGCCAGCATCCATTCCGAGCTGGGAATCTTTGTCATCAAAAGAAAAGACAGTTGCGGCCAGATCGATGGAGGTGTTCGCCGCGACCCTGTCTTTCTGGGATTTCCAGTTCGGACGGGTTGTTGATGAGCTCAAGCGATCAGGAGAGTATGAAAACACCCTAATTGTCTACGCTGATGGCGATAATGGCGCCACGGATGGCGGTCGCTATGGCTCACTGGATAGCAAGGCCTTCCGTCCGAATGGCGACTATCCGCTGGAATACATTTACGATCATCTCGATCAGATGGGCGGGCCGCAATCCTCAGGTGTTTACGCTGGTGGCTGGGGGTGGCTTACGAGTACGCCGTTCCCCTATATGAAAACAATCGCATCGCATCTTGGTGGAACGCGCGATGGTTTGGTCGTATCTTGGCCTGGACACATCGAGGATGAAGGGGGGCTCCGAAGCCAATATCTTCATGTGACCGACGTCGCTCCCACAATCTATGAGGCTGTGGGAATCGAGCAGCCTGCGGTGGTCGATGGTTTCGAGCAGGAGCCACTGGACGGCGTGAGCTTCCTCTACACAATTGACGAGCCCGACGCACTCTCAAGACACACCAGACAATACTACGAAATGTTTGGGAACCGAGCCTACTATGAGGACGGCTGGATTGCATCGACAACCCCTTCGAGGGATCCAGGCTTATCGCCCGATAGCTACAGCTGGGAACTGTACAATTTAGACACCGATTTCTCACAGTCGACGGATCTGGCAAGTATATATCCGGATCATTTGGAGCGGCTGAAGCAGAGCTTCGAAGAGGCAGCGATCGCCAATCACGTTTATCCACTGTCCAGCGATTTAACCTACCGCTCGCTTTCATCGCTTCGTCCATACGTTAGCCACGCCCGTGGCGATTTCGAATTCTATAGGTCTGAGGTGCGTATTCCCAACCAGAGCTTTCCCAATCTCTTCGGAGGGTGGAGCTTGAGCGTGGATATAAGCATTGCCGATGCTGACACGAGCGGAACGCTTATCAGCCAAGGAGGCCAAGATGGCGGGTGGGGTTTGTTTCTATTTAATGGCCGACCGATATTTGTTTACCGAACCTCGGTTTTGGATGAGCAGGTAACACGCATCACCTCTCCTCAAGCGTTGGCGATTGGGGAGCACACCATCAGCATGGATCTAACACCCAGCGGAACCGGCCGAGGAGGTTCTGCGACAGTAAATTTGAATGTGAACGGCCAGACCGTCCAATCGGGACAGCTCTCTCGCACCTTGCCCAATGGTCGAGGCGGAGAAGATACGGGCATCGGTCGCGATACAGGCACTTCCCTGCTCCCGGAGTATTCACTTCCGTTCCGCTTTGAAGGAGAAATGGGACCTGTGAGAATTCACGTTAGCAGACCCACTCAGTTGGGTAAGTTGTAGCATCGAGTGACTGGCGAGACATTGTCTTTGGGTATTATAGCCGTTCTCGAAGCGCCTCATAAGGTGTTTTTCCTTTGAAGGCTCCGTGTGGTCTGTGGAAGTTGTAAAACTGCTCCCATTGATCGAGTTTGGCCACCAGATCGACGTCGCCTTTGTAGCTCAGTAGCTGGTAAAATTCCTGCTGATCGGACCGGTGTGATCGTTCGACCTTGCCATTGAGTTGGGGCGTGCCTGGCTTGATATAAGCGTGGCGGATCCCAAGGTCTTCGACATGCCAATGGAACTTGGCTTGGAACTCATGGCCATTATCGGTCCTGATTTCTCGTATCCGGAATGGGAACTTGTCGATGATGTGATCGACGAAGTCGATCGCGTTGGCTTGGGTATGTTTGTTGTAGACCTTGAGCGCGCGCACACGCGTCGCATCGTCGATCGCGGTATATTGGAACCGGCGAACCTTCTCGCCCTTCTTTCCAATGAAAGTCAGGAATTTAACGTCCATCTGGATATGGTGGCCCGGGACCTGCTTGTTGTAACGTTTGGTGTGGACTTTGCGCAGGCGAGTGCCGCGCGGTAACCGGTTCACCCCATTGCGTTTGAGTATCCGGTATATTGTGGCATCGGATATTTTGATGCCGTGATAGCGCGCCAGATACCACATGATCCGCTCGGGCCCGAGATGGTATTTGCGCCGCAGGTGAAGCACTTTATCGGCCACCTCCGACGGGGTCTGGTTAGGCGGATTTTTAGGAATGGTTTTGGCATTGACCAGTCCATCTTCACCGTCGCGCTCATACGCTGACTTCCATCTGTAGAAGCTGGCCCGGCCAATGCCAAAATAGCGGCAGGTCTTCGCTACGTGGCCAGTTCGCTCAGCATGCAGCAGCACCTTAAGTTTGCGCTGCACCTCGCGCTGATCTTGATTGCTCATCGAAACACCTCCTTCCATCACTGGAATTATCAAAAGGTGTCTCGCAAGTCCCTACATGTCTACATACTGAACCAAGAAACTATGATCTAATTTTCTTATATCGTTGCATCCAATCAATGCCAGATTCCGTTCAATTTCTTTTACGAATAAATCGAGATAGGACTCAAGCCCACGCTGTCCGCCCGCTGCCAATGCGTATAAATAGGGTCGCCCAAACGATACTGCATTCGCACCAAGCGCCAATGCCTTTATAACATGGTTCCCCCGCCGGACACCGCCATCGAGAATGAGCTCTAAGTCGTCCCCGATGGCATCCCTGATAGGCGCGATGCAATCTACGGGTGCTGGTGTAGCATCCAGTTGCCTTCCGCCATGGTTGGAAATCATGATAGCGCTTGCGCCAATCTCACGTGCCTTTTTCGCGTCTTCAGGTGATTGTAATCCTTTGATCGCGAAGGGGCCTCCCCAACGGTCAATGAATCTGCCGACATCATCCCACGTAACCGATCTGTCAAATTGCGAATTCACATAATCCATCAAACGCAGGGGGTTGCCGCTTCTGATATCGTCATTTCGTTCGATCAAGTTCGCGAGGCGAATATCGGGATGCCGCAAGAAATTTAGTGACCAATGTGGACGTATTGCAAAGCTAAACAGGCTGGCCAGCGTCATTTTTGGTGGCATGGTAAAGCCGTAACGAACATCACGTTCCCTATTGCCACCTACTGCGGTGTCCACAGTCAAACATAACGCTTTATATCCCGCCGCCTTGCACCGATCGATGAGCTCATCGGTCAACGATCGATCTTTGTGGATATAAATCTGAAATATTTTGGGGCCATCGGTTGATATTGCTACATCTTCGATACTTGTCGTTGACAAGGTTGACAACGCATAACCAAGGCCATGTTTTTTGGCGGCCTTTGCAGCACCAATCTCTTTTTCATGATGAAAAATTCGTGTCATGCCAGTTGGCGCGAGTATCACCGGCACATCAAGCTCACATCCAAGGATTTTTGTTTTCATGTTCACTGAAGAAACATCGTTTAGATATGAGGTGTTGAACATATACTTTTCAAAAGCAGAGCTATTATTTTTGAATGACCATTCATCATCTGCGGCACCGTCGAGATAGTGAAATATTGGCGCAGGAAGCTTACGTTTTGCAGCATTTCGATAATCAAAATAAGAAATTAATTTCATCACCACGGCCTTCCGAGAACTTCTTGTTAATGGGTTGTGATATGACGTAAATTTCGAACCAATTAATTTAATATTATGCTTACTTATTAGAGGCGCAAACCCATCAAGGGTGATCGACCTTCAACTCGAGGTAACGAAATCTGAGGCAGCTCGCCTTGTTCCCATTTTGGCAATGTGTAAGAGACCCGGCGAATAACTGGAGGACCAGCCTTTCCATAATCGACAATAGGCTCCGGGATCGTCACAAATTCGACGTTCAGTTCCTCTTTGGTAAACCGGGCAATGTAATAGCCATATGCCGTGGTGTCAGCATATAATAAATGCGGGTTGGCATAATCGACACTCTTTTCAATTGCGAGGGATTGGTTTCCCGTTTCGCTTAAAGTTTTTGCGGCGGCTGCGCCGTGTAAGAGCCACGCGTTCAATGATGGAGCAACTTTCTGTTGGTCTGCTAATTGAGTGCCGTCGAACGAAACAAGTTGTGCCAAATCTGTATCTCGCTCCATCGAAACCCGTTGTACGCCAACCCGACACGTCGCGCTGACACCTGCGCCCGCAAATTCCGGCATTGCCCGTGCGGCGTTAGCTTCGTAATAACTGTCTAGGATATATCCGGCGAAATGCGCATGCCGATCACCAGTTAGCGACACAATATTTGTAATGCCTGAATCTTTAACGAATGAAGCAACTTCTTCGCGTTCAAGAGGATAGCCGTCCCAACTATCGGTCCATAAAATGCCGTCTTTCGCGCCCCCCTCCCGAAACATTGTGTCAAAGCCAAATCGCATCATAGGCGTGGAGTTGCAAAAAACCTTCCAGTGCGCCGTGCTGCGGCCCATGGACCTCTTCAGCCAGGCTTTTTGCTCGGCACCAAGCATGGAGCTACGGGGGGCGTCCTTTCGTTCGTTGTCAAACCAAATTCCCTGAAATTGAATTTTTTCAGGTGGATTTCCATTATCAGCAGTTCGTCCTGCGTTGACCGTCCGGATCAGATCCGTCGGTACGGGAGAAGTGGGGTATGGAATGCCGGGCGAGTTCAGGATTTCATCGGGAACGCCTCGCGGCCCCCGGTAGCTTCGCAAGTCAACCAGTAGAAGGTCAGCCATGCGACCCCATTTCAAACTACGATAAATTGTGAGGGAGCGAATAGCTGAAAGATTATTTGGTTCCAAACCCAAATAATCCTCGTCAAAGTCTCCAGCGAGTGTGTCAACGACTTTAGGATTATTGAAATCATGCGATGCAGATGGTCCGCCCGGCCCAATTGGAGCTTGATCGAGGATCGCCGGTATATACTCAAACCAAGCTTGATTAGCCGCTACTTTCCGTTCCTGTATAGAGCCTGCCGGCGAATAGCTTTGCCAAGCATCGTTCAATAACTCATGGTCATCCCAGCAATAAATAAATGGATAGCGAGCACGTGCCTCACGCATATCGGGGTCTGACAGCATCGCTTTATACAAAAAGCGATAATCATCTAGAGTTATGGCAAGAGGCCACCCTCGATCATTGATTTCACCGCCCGAAGGCAACTTTTCATAACCGCGTTTTTCACCCGAGTCATAGACTAGATCGATTTCGTTGAGGTCGAGATCTGGAAAGCTTGAAATAGCAGATTCATAAATAACATCGCCGAGGTGAACCAGAGCATCTATTTTCTGGTCATGCGGAGCGATCGCATCGTCATTTATCAGACGGCGATAGGCATTCGAAAAGCCTGAGTAAAAATTTTGACAGGAAAATACTGCAATGTTGAGGTTGCGCTCTGCATCTGCGGCAGGTGCCGTTCTTGTTCGCCCATCTTCGCTCCTCGTTCCATCAGGGGCAATGAATCGGTAGTGGTAATATCGATCTGACTGCAGGCCATCGACAAAAATACGCACGGTGTGATCGGTATCTTTGGACGCGATCAATACTTTTTCAATACGGATCAAATGAAAATCAGGATCATCAGCAATTTGTAATGTAACGGAAACGGGATCGTCATGAATAGTAGATACCACACGGGTCCACAACATGATTGCATCAGGTTGCGGGTCGGCTGATGCAATTCCATGTGGAAACCGGAAAGTAGTTTCGGCTGACGCCCCTATATCGGTCCGAACACAACCCGTAAGTATAGAGCCCGTTGCAGAAGCCGTGAAGCAACCGGCTAACGCAGAGAAATACTTAGTGAACACTCTCCGTGACATTACATCATATTTTTTCTTCACCACCGTCTCCAATATGTTGGTAGAGTTAGTTAATCGACATCCTCAACGTCAACGCGACTCCCAATCCGCACGTAAACCATTCTAGAGAGCGCTTCATTTTTTCCTTCTCCACGGGCAGAATGACTTCGGGATTCACTTTGACAAGACTATGCGTTCTTGACCGCAAATTAGTATTATGTCAAACAATGTCGCTCGGCGAGAACTCGCTTTGCATGGACGAGATTATGCCATCGTTGCGAGCCAACCAAAGAGCGGCAAAACCCGCATTTGGGCCGAGGACGTACCAAGGGAGGAATATGATTTTGCAACGTTCACTTCTAACAAGCGTAGCCGCAGTCGCGGTAATCTGCACCGGGTTCGGTTCGTTCGCGATCGCGCCTGCGTTTGCTCAAGGTCAACAATCGTCGATTGGTCGCGGCGCAGCCGAGCGCGCGCCTGCGGCTGATCGAGCTCCGCTGCCGTCGATCGCCCGCGATGCCGCCTCTCCAGCGGCTCGGCCCGGTTCTCCCAACATTCTGATAGTGCTACTCGACGACGTTGGCATCGGCGCCAGCAGTGTCTTCGGAGGTGTCATCCCCACCCCAAATTACGAAGCACTGGCTTCGCAAGGGCTGCGCTACAACCGTTTCCACACTACCTCGATTTGTTCTGCAACGCGAGCAGCCCTGCTAACGGGGCGCAATCATCACAGCGTAAATATGGGCAGTGTCGGGGACGTCGCTATCGGCGAGCCCGGATATACTTCAATCATTCCGCAGTCCTCGGCAACACTTGGCCGAGTCTTGCAAATGAATGGCTACAGCACGGCTTATCTCGGCAAATGGCACGTCACCCCAGATTGGGAGATCACACCCACTGGCCCTTATGAACATTGGCCGACCAGTCTTGGCTTTGACCATTTCTATGGCTTTCTCGGTGCGATGACCAATCAATGGGCTCCGGCTTTGGTAGATGATCGGCAAATTATTGAACCGCCAGCAAACGACCCATCCTACATTCTGGACAGAGACTTAGCCGACAACGCAATCCAGTGGTTGCAAACCCAGCACTCCACTGACCCAGCGCGGCCATTTTTGCTCTATCTAGCGCCTGGAAGCGGGCACTCCCCGCATCAGGCTCCGCAAGAGTGGATTGATAGATTCAAGGGACAATTTGATCGCGGCTGGGACGCCATGCGTGATGAGAGTTTCGAACGGATGAAAGCCCTCGGCGTTGTTCCTGAAGACACCATAATCACACCGCGGCCAGCATCCATTCCGAGCTGGGAATCTTTGTCATCAAAAGAAAAGACAGTTGCGGCCAGATCGATGGAGGTGTTCGCCGCGACCCTGTCTTTCTGGGATTTCCAGTTCGGACGGGTTGTTGATGAGCTCAAGCGATCAGGAGAGTATGAAAACACCCTAATTGTCTACGCTGATGGCGATAATGGCGCCACGAATGGAAGACGTTACGGTTCTTTGGCTGGCGCCCCATTTAACGGAGGCGGCGATTACTCGTTAGACTACATCTATGATAACCTCGACGAGATGGGAGGACCACATTCCAACGGTGGTTATGCCGGCGGTTGGGGGTGGCTTATGAGCACGCCGTTCCCCTATATGAAAACAATCGCATCGCATCTTGGTGGAACGCGCGATGGTTTGGTCGTATCTTGGCCTGGACACATCGAGGATGAGGGGGGGCTCCGAAGCCAATATCTTCATGTGACCGACGTCGCTCCCACAATCTATGAGGCTGTGGGAATCGAGCAGCCTGCGGTGGTCGATGGTTTCGAGCAGGAGCCACTGGACGGCGTGAGCTTCCTCTACACAATTAACGAGCCCGACGCGCCCTCAAGACACACCAGCCAATACTACGAAATGATTGGAAACCGGGCCTATTATGAGGACGGTTGGATCGCATCGACGACTCCGCCGAGCGCTCCAGGTTTATCGCCCGATAGTTACAGCTGGGAACTGTACAATTTAGACACCGATTTCTCGCAATCGACGGATCTGGCAAGCATATATCCGGATCATTTGGAGCGGCTGAAGCGGAGCTTCGAAGAGGCAGCGATCGCCAATCATGTCCTACCCCTGAATAATGACATGCGCATCCGCCAGCCACCGACCACGCGCCCCTACGTCAGCCATGGCCGTGATCAATTCGAATTCTTTAGGTCGGAAGTACGCATTCCCAACCAGAGCTTTCCCTATTTGCTTAATCGAGCTTGGACTTTGAGCGTAGACGTAAGCTATGTTGACCCGGAGCCAAATGGAACGCTCATCAGCCAGGGAGGCCAAGGTGAAGGCTGGGGGCTCTTTCTATTCGATGGTCGACTCACATTCATTTATAAAGCCACAGCATTGGATGGCGAGGCAACGCGCATTGTCTCTCCCCAAGCACTGCCCCCCGGCAATCACACCATTCGCCTTGAAATATCGCCTAACGGCGGCGGCCGCGGGGCCCCCGCTACTGTTAATTTGTCTGTCGACGGAGATATCGTTCAGTCGGGCCAACTATCTCGCACAATGCCGAGTGTTTGGCCTGAAGAAGATACGGGTGTTGGTCGAGATATCGGTACGCCTCTGCTCCCGGATTATTCACTTCCGTTCCGCTTTGAAGGAGAAATGGGACCTGTGAGAATTCACGTTAGCAGACCCACTGAACTGGGTCAGTGACTGAAATCAAACCATAACGTCCACGTTAGTCCTTTAGGTATACGTAAGCCGAAAGTGCGGTCGATGATGTCGCGAAGGATGCCCGAGCTTAGCTCACAGGGTACAGAGGCCCTCAGTAGCCCTGCAAGGGCCAATGAAGTGAAATAGAGAGGCCATATGCCTTTCCGCAGTATATGATGATATTCTTAGCTGCTTTGAAACCTCGATCCGCCGAGACCGGCGATCGTTCGACAGGAATAGAATGTTGATGAAGAGACCGCTTAAAAATTTGCCGCGACAAGCGCGCAAGTTTGCCGGAATGAAGCTCGTGCGTGGCGGTGACTTGCAGATGGGGTCAGAACGGTATTATCCGGAAGAAGCTCCTATTCGTCGGGCCAACGTCGGCGACTTCTGGATTGATGTCCATCCGGTCACCAATGCCGAGTTCGCAAACTTTATTGATGCCACGGGTTACAGGACACTTGCTGAAATTCCACCTGATCCGCGAGATTACCCAGGGATGTTACCTGAATTTTCTTGGGCAGGATCCGCCGTCTTTGTTCCCACGACCGGCCCGGTTGATCTCGATCCATCAAATTGGTGGCACTTTGTACGTGGCGCCAATTGGAAACAACCTCAAGGGGAAGGATCGTCCATTAACTCGAAAATGGATCACCCAGTCGTCCAAGTAGCTTATGGCGATGCTCTTGCCTACGCTCGTTGGATGGGCAAGGATCTACCGACGGAAACTGAATGGGAGTTCGCGGCGCGCGGTGGACTCGTTGGCGCCGAGTTCGCTTGGGGCGAAGAATTTCGGCCTGACGGCGTCGAGATGGCAAAAACGTGGGTCGGTCAATTTCCCTGGAAAAACCAAGCCGAACCCGGCCATGAATTCACCTCACCAGTTAAGTCCTATCCCCCAAACGGCTTCGGTCTCTACGATATGATTGGCAATGTTTGGGAATGGACGAACGATTGGTTCAGTGCGGTCACTGCAGAACGTTCCAACAAATGCTGTTCGCCGAAAGCGCGATTCGCCACCAAACAGGAGAGTGTCGACCGTATGGCGCCGAGCTCACCAATTGGCCGCAAAGTGCTTAAGGGTGGCTCATTCTTATGTGCTGCCAACTATTGCCAGCGATACCGACCTGCTGCGCGGCACCCTCAGCCAATCGACAGCCCCGCCTCCCACATTGGCTTTCGTTGCGTCGTGCGACGCTAAATTCTGAGGTGCTGATACGGCCAGTTGTAAGCCCGCCCATAAGTGGCGCCGACATCTAATGAGGTAGAATCAGTCAGAAATGCAATGCCACCATTGCTTGCGCAATGCTCAATAGGCGCCGTACAACTTGTCCATCGGCACCGAGCCGT
Organism: uncultured Alphaproteobacteria bacterium; assembly: GCA_963844225.1. Lineage (GTDB taxonomy): Bacteria > Pseudomonadota > Alphaproteobacteria > Sphingomonadales > Sphingomonadaceae > Sphingopyxis. The sequence goes on from CAWJNG010000003.1 coordinate 27,398, forward strand.
GCATGTTCTGCCGATATTCCTGATCAAGTCACCAGACAAATATACGTGAAAGTTAGGCCTTGCAGATCTCTACAGTTCCTCCGACTACGCACTGAGCAATTTGACGACTTTCGTTTTGAGCTACTCACGACTTAGTTCCTTCGCAAGATTTTTCAAGATTGCTAGCAATATCGGTTTATTTTCTTGCCCAACGATTTCGTCGATCCGGCGATCATGGGACCTGGCGTGAGCATGCAACTGCTTGAATTGGGCTTTCCCCAACGTCGTCAGCGAAAGCTCATAGCTACGACCGTCACTTGGATCGCGCTCTCGATTAATCAGGCCAGCTTTGCTCAATTCACGCAACGAGGCGCTGAGCGTCGACTTGTCGCGACCGCTTGCAGCGCTGAGTGCCGTTTGGTTTATATTTGGGTTATCGTGGATGATCGTCAAGAGCGCAAACCATCCCGGCCAGATGTGGCTGTCTCCGGCGCGTTTAGCAAAGGCATTGAACGACGCCTCCTGCGCACGGCGCAGCTGATAGCCAAGCAAGTCATCCAACGTCCGCGAATATGAAAGTTGCGCCTTGGGCAATTTCAGTTGGCCGATTCCCGAAGGGCGAGATGATTTAGTCAGAATTCTACTCCCACAATCCTGTAATATCTTTGCAACCTGACTCGCCGGTCGACGCCGACAACAGAAGGTCCTCGCAAGTGCATAAACATCTCGTAACGCCACCTAACCAGTAATTGCATAGCTCTGAAGGTCATGCACGCTAGACGATAAACCCTGCGTGCTATCCCTCTCCAAGCACCTAGATTCCTCTCCCAGTTATCCTTAATCAATTTAGTTTTACTTCGATCACGACGCTACGTCTCTCGTCTGCCAGCGTTGCAAGCGCGCGATCAAGAATAAGCTCAACCTGGTCTCGTCGGTCTATTACCAGTGCAAGGGCACCGCCAGACGCGGCAGCTATACCGCCATAATCAGGAGATGGCTCGAAGCTCACGCCCAAGTCGTCATCCCGACTGGCGAAGCCGTCTGGATGAACGGCCAGCGTCGACTGCCGAGGTGCATTCCAGCCTTGGTTGTTCAGTACAATTTGAATGAAGGGTGCGTCATAGCGGCGCGAAATCCAATGCACGCTCGACGGGACTGTAAAGAGGTAGGAGCCGTCACCAGTGATAGCGATGACAGTTGAATCAGGGCGAGCGAGCTTGACGCCAATTGCGGCTCCGCCATTCCAGCCCAGCGATCCTCCACCACTGGCTAATAATGTTCCGGGCACAGTCGGTGCCAGATGATCATGAATAACGGGATAGTTCGTGATTCCCTCATTCAATACGATTGCCTTCTCATCAATACGAGTGCGAATGGCCGCCATTATATGGGGGAGCGACACTCCTTCACTCTCTTGTTCGCGTACCCGTAATTGCGCGCGGCGCTCTTGGGAAAAAGCGGTGCAATGATCAACCCGGCGCGTGACTGCAATCTCGTCGACATCCATATTTTCGAGACAGTCCACGATCTGGCACAACGCTGTAGTTGCGTCAGCGCGGTAGCTAGCATGCGCGCCGATATACCAGAGCGGCATCTGCTCCTTCAAGGGATCGATATCGATATGATAGATCTCGGCCGTGTCGGCGGGTTTGCTGTGCAAGGGAATCCAAGGAACGTCACTATCCAGCACCAGCACAATATCAGCTTCAGCGAGCGCCTTGTTCTGTACCGGATGATTCCACTGGTTGCCCTGATAGAGTGGGTCGTCATGCGGGAAGTTAACATAGCTCGGCACAGATTCCACAACGCCGATGCCGACACGGCGGCACAAACTGATCAAAGCATTCACAGCTTCCGGCTTACGCCCTAGATAGGAAGTGACGACCAGGGGCCTTTTTGCAGCCGAGAGCTTTTCTGCCAGCATTAAGGCCGCATCGTGCGATATGGGCTGCGGAGGAACCGCGCCCCATCGCTCCATCGCGATACTTACCGGCTTTGTCTCTGCTTCGAGCACTTCCCTCGCGGCCATCAGATAGACTGGCCCCTTGGGATCGCTATTAGCGAACTGCATGGCACGGTGAGTTAACTGCTTGACATTTGCACCGCTTCGGATCTCATTGTCATATCGCATATAGCCTCTCACGAGGCCACGCTGGTCGTGCACATCTTGGATCCACTGGATGAATTCATTCCGACTTCCAACCATCTCTCCTTCTTGACTGAAGGGAGACGAGCCAGCGAAGATGAGAACTGGCACGCGCGCCTTTGCTGCATTGTGCACCGCTCCCGCCAAGGCCTGTGTACCGCATTCCACGTGCACTACAACGGCCTGGGCGGTACCGCTAATCTGGGCATAACCATGTGCCATGCTGAGCGCGACCATTTCGTTCGGGCAGGTGATCAGTTGTGGTATGGTGCGCCCACAACTCTTGGCTTGGGATATCGCCTCCACCAATCCGGGATGATCACTGCCTAAATTGGCGAAAATAAATTCCACCCCTTGTTCAACCAGTGCCTCGAGGAATGCGGTCGCAGTCGTGTACATTAAAATCTCCCCAGGCTCCCGCCCCGATAGAACTCATTCTGAAGGCAGCCTCGCCTGAATCCATTGCTTGTAATCATTAAACTAGTTGTACGCAAAACTATAGTGTCGATTTTTTGGCAAGCTCATTCCGCTTGTCGATGCCGCGGATCAGGGCCGCGCAGGTTTCCAGACGGGAGACGTCTAGACCATGACGGATGCCTTCACTGACGAGTGGACCCAAGATTGTCTTGACTTCGCTCATTCTGCCAGCGGCTACATCATGCAGCATGGAGGGTTTGTGCAAGCGATGCTCAGCGAGAGCGTAGGCGACAGTATCGCGTACGGATTGCGCATCGATCCCCATGTCCACCGCTTGTGCAACGGCTATTCCCTCTTCCATCACTTCGGTCAAAAGCTGATGGGTTGGAGCGAAATCGCCCATTTGGCCAACGGTCATGCCGGTCAACGCAGCCGTGCCGTTCATGGCCGCGTTAAAGATCACCTTTTCCCAGATGGCCGCGCGGACCCGACGGTCAAGCGTGCATGATAGCTTCGCATCATTCAATGCCGCCGCAACGTGGTGGAGAGCGTCACACTCTTTATCGCCCATGCTCCACAGGCGGATGCTACCATCCCCGTGCACATCGACGCGGCCATGATCAACAAGGTCCGCCGGCCAAGTCGTCATGCCGATCAAAACCCGATCTGCGCCGAATATCTTTGCGATCGCCTCGTCATTGCCGAGCCCATTTTGCAACGTCAGCGCGTAACCATCGTCCGCAAGAAGATGTTCGGCTGCGGCAGCGGCCTGCGCGGTATGGGCACCCTTGGTGAACATCACCAACAGATCTGCTCGGCAATTGATTTGCTCTGCACGACCGGCAGTAACGACTGCATGCCCTGGACAGGATCCTGTTTCCTCAATCCCCGAAGCATTAATCGCGTCCAACCGCGCTTGGTCGACATCGATCATGGTCACGTCATGTCCGCCAAGCGCAAGCCGACCTGCAAACAACGTCCCCATCGCGCCTGCGCCACAGATGACAATTTTCATAGGAAACCCTCTAGTCCACGCTGGAGCATCATATTGGTTCGTTCTCGACGGAGTTGGTCGATGGATGCTACACCCAGCTGGGCGAGCCCGCGGTCAATATCTAAAATCAGCATCCGTGCGAATTCCGCAGGTCCATTAGGGCCGCGTGCGGCGACGGACCACACGAATGGGCGACCAATCAACACCATATCCGCGCCGGACGCGAGCGCGAGCAAAACATCTTCTCCGCTGCGTATCCCGCCATCAAGAAGCACTGCGAAATCTTCGCCGACAGCTGCGCGGATCGCCGGCAACGCATCAAGAGAAGCTATCGCCGCACCCAATTGTCGTCCGCCATGATTGGACACAATTATGCCGTTGACACCAAGGTCACGGACGGCCACCGCATCGTCGGGATGGAGCAAGCCTTTAACCAAAAACTTGCCGGGCCAATGCTCGCGGAGTTCGGCCAGAATTGCATAGTCGAGCCTAGCCGTCGACTGACTGGCCATGAGTTCCGCCAGAGATGCGGCGCTAGAGCCGGCGCTGTAGCGTTCAAGATTGGCAAATCGCGGCGCGCCATTACGAAGCGTCGCTAACGCCCACCGGGGATGACTGGCAACATCCAGCATCATACGCAAAGAAAGGCGCAGCGGCAGCGTGAAGCCATTGCGAAGATCGCGCAGACGTTTTCCCGGGGTGGGGACATCAAGAGTGACGATCAGCGTGTCCACGCCTGCGGTGCGCGCACGTACTACTAGGTCCATCACGATATCGCGATCCTGACCGACATAGAGCTGAAACCACATTTTGTTGCCAGCTACTGCACAAGCATCTTCCAAGCTTGTGGTTGCCGCGGTCGATAGCACGTACGGCAGCGCACTTTCAGCGCCGAGCCGCGCCAGGGCAATGTCTGTTCCTGGCCAGGCGAGGTTTGCGAGCCCAATTGGTGCTATACCAATGGGCGCGCTGTATGTCTGGCCAAGGAGAGTCGTAGCGGTCGATCGCACCTCGCAGTCGCGCAGGACGCGTGGCCGAACCGTTAGGCGTTCGAATGCAGCCGTGTTCCGTCTAACGGCAGCTTCTGTACCAGCCCCACCGTCGACAAAATCAAATGCTATGCGCGGCATTCTTCGCCGTGCAAGCAATCTGAAATCGTCGGCGGATACGGGTTTTGGCATGTCTGCTTCCGGTATTTAGAAATTCAACAAAATTCGGATGACTGCATTCGATGGTGTCTAGTTTCGATACGTGACAGTAAGCCCCACAGTGCGAGGGCGCACCGTCACGCTGTTATAGATCGACGTAGACAGTGTATTTCGATACGTTCCAAAACGTGGGCGCGTATCGGTCACATTCGAGACAAAGATCGACGCATCGATATTGTCGAGACGAATACCTGCGCGTAAATCCAAATTCGTTAGAGCTGGCGCCCTTCCGATTGTGGGATCGGCACCTGCAGCAATATCCAGCGGTGTATTGTCATGACTTCTGTACTGAAAGTCACTGCGCAAATAGGCATCTGCATCCTGAACAGGCACCGTATATTCACCAGACAATGAAAGGCTCCACGGCGGCGTGTCCAAGGGCTGGCCAGCGGAACGCAAGACACCTGCCACTCCTGTTACAGGATTCACCGCACCCAACGAGGTAGTCGTGAACCCGGCATCATTGTAGCCAATGCCTGCCGTTAAATTCAAATTATCCACCGGCCTTGCCGATAATTGAAGATCAAATCCCTGACTGCGAGCAGTCCCCAGATTTGCTGTCGTGGGAATATTGCAGTTCGGAAGTCTCAGACCCGACTGGATATCAGTCCAGTCGACGCGATAAACACTGCCTTCGAACTGGAGCATGCGGTCGAACAAACTGCCCTTCGCCCCAACCTCATAGCTCCACACCGAATCCGGATTAATCTGCCGGGAATCGAGTGAAAGTCCGATCGCGGCAGCATCGGCCGCGCATGACGCCGGTAGAGCGTTGACTGTGCCGCCAATGCGGGTACCCTTTCCAACGCTGGCATAAAGCATAAGATCTTCATTGGCCTTGTACGACACTCCAAACTTCGGGGTAATCGGGTCAGCGCTCTGGCTCTGACTACTCGTTGTGCCATTAGTCCGGAATACGGTTCCTGCCCGGAAGCTGTCTGTCGTGTAGGTCGACCTAGCGTAGCGAATGCCAGCAGTAACCGTCAGCTCTGGCGTGATGTCGAAATCGACCTGGCCAAAGCCCGCAATTTGTTCGTCGTGAGCTTCATTCTGGGTGTATACGATAAACTTGTCCAGATAAGGATCGACGCCGAATATATCTTTGCCCGTGCGGTTTGGCCCAAACCCTGCGAACCTGGGATTGGCACGGACCAAATCATCGATGCCGAGGTTTATAGAGTTGAAAAGCACGGTCTGCGTTGTTTTCTGATAATATGCACCGATCAGCCAACGGAAAGGTGATGTCGTATCATTGCTTTGGAGACGCACTTCCTGGGTGAAAAAGCGGTCACTCCCGTCGATCGTTCCGTTCCCGACGATACTGTCAAGAGGCGCTGGAGGGGGTAGTTGGCTAAACCCTCCCAGTGTCGCATTGTCGGTATAGGTGGAATCGAAACCGGAATCTGTCTTACGATCAAGATAAGATGTCGCGGAGAAGAGAGACACCTTTCCGACATCCAACTGCATTTGGAGCGCGGGCAGGATAAAGCGATCATGCGAGTACTGCGCGGTCGGAAATCCGTTTCGCAGATCTTTCTCGGTCGAAAAATTCTCAAAAAATTGACTTGTATCGTTCGCTTTTGTGTTTTGGTAGAAGATCGAAGGAGTGATTGTCAGGGTATCCGTCGGCTGCCAATTGAGCGCGACGCGTCCGGAAAAATAATCTCCAGAGTTGGAATCCTCATCCACTAAACTGTTGTTGTGGACGTCGTATCGATCGACATAGCCCGCTTCATGGCGATACCAGCCACTAGCCCGTATCGCGAGTTTACCTTCCACGATAGGGACCCCGACAGCAAGTCCCGCCTCCCCGCCTATACCTCCGTTGGCCGTACTACTGATTTCGCTGCGACCGTAGATTTGAGTATCGTACAAATCCGGTGTTGGCGTGATGAAGCGAACCGTGCCGCCCTGCGATCCTGCACCGAACAAAGTGCCTTGGGGGCCGCGAAGAATCTCAACGCGGGCGATATCGAAAATCCTGGGATAGGGGTTGGATGAGTTGGCCGCGACGGGTCGGACTTGGATTGGGGTGTCGTCAATATACACACCGACCGTGGCAGAACCGGCTCCTGACGAAATGCCTCGGATCGACAGGACCGCGCCTTGACGGGCAGTCTGTGCAGATATCGCCTGTGACACTCCTGGCGTGAGGCGTGTGATATCATCCATCGAACGGACACCTTGTTTGTCCATTTGCTCCTGTCCCATAACCGCAATACTGATCGGAACTTCCAGAGTGGTTTCGGAACGGCGCGTTGCCGTCACAATAATTGCGGGGTCGGAAACCTCCTTACTATCGGTTTGGCCAACATTTTGTGCATGGACAGGTGCGCCCATCAAAACTGCGATTACCATTGCAGATGAGGCGCAAAGCTTGGCCTTCTTAGTGTATTTCATATTCTCTCTCCTGTTCTTGCTCTTTGGCAATGAATAAATATTTGTTTTCAAAATCTACCGTCCACTTGCGCGGACGGTCTAAAGTCAAGCTACGGTTGCGAGATACCCTGCTCCGGATCGGTTGCAGGTCGGGCCGGCGGCGGCGATTGCCCTTGGGTCGAATATCGACGAGAATCCGATTCGCTCCACGGGCGCCCTGACACTGGATTGTCGTAGTGGAACGGCGGCACATAATGGCCTGGAAACACGTCATATTGAACTGATTGCGGCTCATCTGGCGGAAACGCCGCATTGGGCCCGTTGTTTGGCAGGGCACCGTCGCGCCACCCTTGATCGTAGGGCGTGTAATAAGTTGCGTAGAAGTGCATGTCCGCGATTTGCCAGACACCCCCGATCTTGACGTATCTGTTCTCGTAAGTGCCCTCAGACCAGAGAGCGACCCGCTCATGCTGCCCAAGCTGGACGAAGGCACGCCATCGGCCATTGGCGCTATTCCCATCTTCGCTGACATCCACGATGCCCTGAAGGATCATGTGATTGAAGAGAGCACCGTCGCGCAGCCCGATCTGCCCTCCGCCCATCACTTGACGAAAGATCTCATCAGCACCAGACTTCCCGCGATAAACCCCACGGCCAGCGATCTCGATCCGAGCGTCGGAACTAAACAGATCAACGATCTGATCCCACAATTGCTTGTCTACGTAATAGCCATAAGCGCGGGTCAGCTTTTCAATAGCCTCGCGGTCTTCTTGGCGCTGCGCGCGCTGCTCCAACTGGGCAATGCGAACGTTCAATTGTTGAATTGCATCGCTGTCGTTTGCAGCCACCGGCGTCGCCTGCAAAGCAGCGCCAACGAGCGCTGACACCCAAATCATCCTGCTCCTGCCCATCAATTTATGCCCCCAGACTTCTCTCTTAATATGCTTGGATGTAAAACTAAATATATTACCAATTTTGCGTTGTCAAGACTGTTGACTAAGTCATATCGAGTTTGATATAAAACTAAATTTAGGACTTGAACTGAATTCCAGGAGAGAGATAAATGCGTCGAATTTTCCCGCTGTTTTGCGCCATTGCCTTGGGCGGCACTGCATTCGCCCAACAACCCTCCCTCCCCCAAACCGTTCAAACGGCGCCCGACGGACAATTCCACGAGGCCGAGGATGCGATCATTACTCGCAGCACGCTCGGGTCTCTTGGGGCGCGGAAGATGGTTCAGGCCGCAGTGGATGAGGCCGCTCGCCGCGGATGGACGGCGTCGATTGCGATAATCGACAGCGGCGGCAATCTGCTCGCGTTTCAGCGCCTCGACGGTGCGACCCTCGGAACAATTGACGTCGCCCAACGCAAAGCGAAGACTGCTTTGGATTTTGGCATGAAGAGCAGTGATGTTGGTGCTTTGGTTACGCGCGGCGGTCCTGCCATGTTAACACTTGGCCGAGACATGGTGGCCGTTGCTGGCGGCGAGCCGATCGTCATCGATGGACAAATCGTTGGTGCGATCGGCGTCAGCGGGGGTTTTCGCGGAGAGGATGACGTTCTGGTTCAAGCCGCTCTCACGCGCCTAGCTCGCTGATAATGCGGTTCCTACAAATAGTCGACCGGAGTAACGCGATGAAGCACGGTATACCCTTTTCACTTGCAGCCGCCTATCTGGCACTCTTTGCCGTCAGTTCGCTCAATGCTCAGCAGCTGCCTCCGCCAACATTGAGCGGAGGGACCCCGCATATCGCACCGCCACCCGGTATTGGGGTATTCAATCAGAATTGCGCAGCATGTCATACCGAGCAAGGCATGAACATGGGCGGCCGCCAGATACCAAACATCGCCACTCTGCGCAGTTTACCGCCAGAGCGAATCTATGACTCCCTGGTAACAGGCAAGATGCAGGATCAAGGTGCATCACTCTCTGACCCGCAAAAACGAGCCGTCGCAACGTGGCTGTCTGGTCGCCAATTAGTCGACGTAGCCGGTACTGACGTCAATGCGATGCAGCAGGGTGTATGCGCCTCACCAACTCCATTGACCCCCGACAAGGCTCGCTGGAGCGGATGGGGAAATAGCGCGAATAACTCGCGGTTCCAGGCGGAAGATGCGGCTGGATTGTCGGCAGGAATGGTCCCGGATCTCAAGTTAAAATGGGCCTTTGGTGTCCCCGGCGCCGCCAATATGTATTCTCAACCGGCGGTCGCATGGGGGCGAGTCTTTTTTGGTTCTGACAATGCCGCGCTTTATTCAATAGATGCTGAGACAGGTTGTGCTTACTGGTCGTTTCACGCCGAAGCGAGTATCCGGTCTGCGCCAACAGCAGTGGATTTGGGGACGGCATCAACTCCTCGGCCCGCTGTGCTGTTCACTACAGTGACGGGCACCGCCTACGCGGTCGAAGCTGGAAGCGGTACCCTTATTTGGAAAACAGAGGCGCCTGCGAGAAATATGCGGGCAACCGGATCTGGCACCTATTTTGACGGGCGCTATTACTTGCCCTTTACTGCCACAGAGACAGTTCAGGGTGCGCGGGATGAATACCCCTGCTGCACATCACGCGGAAACGTCGTTGCGCTGAATGCACGAACGGGAGCGCTCGTCTGGCGCACCGAAACGATTGCCGAACCGTTGCTAAGGATTGGCGCCAATCAAATAGGCACGTCGCTTTGGGGCCCTTCCGGCGCGAGCGTATGGAATGCACCAACGATCGATCCCGAACGAGGTGTCCTTTATGTCGGGACGGGGAACAGCTTTGGGCCGGTGGCGGCAAGGACGAGCGATTCTATTTTGGCGTTGAGGCTCGATACCGGTGCGTTGGTGTGGCATCATCAGGAATTCGAAAATGACTCGTTTATGCTCGGATGCCCGCGCGAATCCGTCGCTGGCGGGAATTGCCCGACCACGTTGGGCCCGGATTGGGATTTTGGGGGAAGCTCCGCAATTCTGAGAACATTGTCAGACGGCCGAGACGTTCTGGTCGCCGCGGGCAAGGGCGGAATCGCGATCGCACTGGATCCTGATCGCGATGGTGAACTAATTTGGCGCACGCCTCTGTTCGAAGGAGAGCCTCCTACGGCCGATGGCTTGGTGCTGTTTGGCGGCGCCGCGGATGATCGAAATGTCTATTATCCATTGCAGCGCGCTGGCGGCGGGCTCACCGCACTCGACCTTGCAACTGGGCGAAAAATCTGGACAGCCGCGCTTGACACTGATCCGCGCGGGCAAATTGGTCCGGCGACTGCTATACCCGGCGTCATCTTTAGCGGCGGGTGGGACGGGATTATCCGCGCTATAAATGATGACGGGGCGCTAGTCTGGTCGTTCGATACAAAGCGTTCATACCAAACAATCAACGGAATCGAAGCCCATGGCGGATCGCTTGGTCAAGCCGGAGCGACCATCGCAGACGGCAGATTGTTCGTTACGTCCGGCTATATAGGTATGCAGCAAGGAACGGCTGGCAACGTCATTCTGGCGTTCGAGCCATGAGCACTGCCAGTGATCGGTCGGCTTGGACGACGATGGTGCTGCGCGTAAGTTCTGCGTCAATGATGCTGTTTAAGGCCCTGCCATCGCTTGCGGCGGTGATCAGTCCCGGGCCGTTCTCCACTGCGGGCCTGCTGCCGTTGCTGATGTGCGTTCTGGGAACGCTGATTCTGGTAGGCCTGCTGACGAGGGTTTCAGCCTTGATTTCGATTGTCATGATGACGGTGATCTACGTCGCATTCCACGCTCCTCTGAGCATATCACCCGCAGATAACGGTGGTGTTCCGGCGATTCTATCAGCCTCTATCTTCCTGCATCTGATGGTGTCTGGCCCGGGGCGGTGGAGCCTGGATGTTATGAGAGGAAGGCGTGCCGCCTCCTCACAAGAATAGGATTTATGATGATAGCCCTCACAGTTTTCACGGCGCTCACTCTTGCAACTGTCTCGGTCCCAAGCGAAACGCCCCAGTCCACCACTGCAACTGTCTCGGTCCCAAGCGAAACGACCCAGTCCACCACCCAATGTGACCGCGCGTGCCTTATCTCACATGCTGATCGATTCCTTGAAGCGCTCGTCGCGCATGATCCAACGAGCCTAATCTTGGCTAGCAACGTCCGGGTTACGGTTAACGGCGAGATTGAAGCTCCGGGTGGTCCGACTTGGGCGCTAATCGACGAAATCACCTTTCACCAATATGTCGCTGATCCTTCAACTGGGCAAGTCGCCTTTTATGGCGTCGCCGAAGAAGGAGAAGGACTGCGGGGAACATTGTTTCTGCGACTGAAGGTCGAACAAGACAAGTTGAGCGAAATCGAGCTGATTCTGGGCGAAAGAAGGCTTGATGGTGTGCCTGGTCTCATATCTCCCAATCCCTTGTTCAATTACATTTTACCGGAATCGCAGCGTCGCGACAGAGAAACGCTCATTGCTATCGCCGATAGCTACTTTGAAGGCCTTGAAATTCATGACGGAAGCGCAGTGCCCGTCACATCAGATTGCCGGCGCTTCGAGGATGGCGTGCAAACATCACTCAATCCCGTGTTCATGCCGGTCGCGTGCAACACCTTCAGCCCCTTTACATACATGGATCGGACAGCGAACAGATCCTATCCTGTCGTGGATGTAGCTCGGGGCCTGGTGCTGGGACAGATGGTGATCGAGGTATCGACGCCCAAGGGGCCCCCCGCCACAAGTGATCGTCGCAGTGTCAACCCGATCAGCGGCATGGTGATGCCGCCGAGCGACATGCGCTCGCAGCCCCGCAACACCATCATTCGCGAGCTCTTCAAGGTGGTCGACGGCCAGATAATGGAAATCCAGACTGTCCGACTCGATCGACCATATGGGACGGGCGACGGGTGGCCAATAGAGCCTTAAACGGTACTCAAGAATAACAGGCCAAACGGCCGGGAGAGAAAAAATGGTGGCAATACCCTTCAGTGAGGCCGTTTCGCGCGCGCCGATACGGACGTTTCAATGGGTCACCTTCGCGATCTGCATGCTGGTGCTCGTGTGCGACGGAACCGATGCGCAATTGCTCGGTATCGTCGCGCCCAAGATTATCCCGGAATTTGGGGTTGATCGCGGTACCTTCGGAATTGCGATGAGCGCAGCGCTAGTGGGCTTTGGACTTGGTTCCTGGGGTGGCGGCTGGCTGGGTGATGCGGTCGGTCGGCGTTTTTCACTGGCACTTGCGGCGCTGATTTTCTCGCTGTCTACTGTTGCGGTCAGTCAGGCAGATGACGTGTGGCAGATGGCTGGCTTGCGGTTGGTCAGCGGGCTAGGCTTCGGGTCGGCCTATGCCAATGCTATAGCTCTGGCCAGCGAGTGGCTGCCTGATCGCTGGCGATCTGTGGGAGTGACAACGCTTTCGGTCGGCACGCCGGCGGGTGGACTTGTCGCCGCCGCACTTACACCGATGATTGTTGATGCATATAGCTGGCGAGGCACGTTCGTAGTGTTCGGCCTAGCCACCTTAATGGTAGTGATCCTGATCCTTGTCGTGTTGCGCGACAGCCCATCGTTCCTGATGGCGCGCGGCAAAGTGGATGCAGCTCAAAAGGCTGCACGCAAAGTTCTGGATGGCGATGTTCAACTGAGCGCAGAGAGCAATGCCACCGGTACGGACGGGGTTGCAATTGGCGTCCTGGACAGCAGCAATTTAAGACTAAATCTAGGCGTGGGCATCAGCTTCGCAGCGGCTACAATGGTCGCGTACGGGATCCTGAACTGGTCCACCACCATGCTGACGGATAAAGGTTTCACCTTTGAAAATGCATCATACGCGGTATCTATCGCTGGAATGACTTCCATCGCTGCCGCGATCGCTGCGGGCCTGCTAGTCCAACGTTTCGGCTCTCGGCTAGTTATGGGCGCTGTTAGCGCGAGCTTGCTCATAACGCTTCTCGTGCTGGGTTATGTGCTTGAAACTATGCCACGGGGGCCAAGCGAAAGCTACCGCGCCCTCGTGATGACACTTATAGGTGTTGCCGCGGCAATCTTTAGCGGGGGTATCGCCGGCTTATATGCGATAATGACCAATGGCTATCCTCCATCCTGCCGCTCGGGGGGTATTGGCTTTGGCATTTTCATGGGCCGGATCGGCGCGATCGCGGCCAGCGGCCTCGGCGGCACGCTGATTGATCTGGGCCGAGGCAGTTTGGTGCCGTTCTTCGCCGTTCTCTGCATCAGTGCAACACTAATATCCACGGCAGCGTTCGTAGTCGATCGGCACGTACCGCCCGCGAAGGCGGCAAAAGCTGAAGGGGGTTGAAGCAGGTATGCTGAAATGTTGTTGTCATCTGTGATTGGTCACTTCGTTGGAAGAGTTAAAATGATCGGATGTTGTGATCTGTCGCGGTCTGTTTGTTCGGTTTCTGATGAAGTCTGGCCCTCATTGTGTTCTCTTGCCGAGGGGCCTGTCAGAAGTTTTGTGCGCGAGGCCGATTATCGTCATCAGATGACGAACCTTTCGCCGAAGATCACGGCGAACTGGGTTTTTGCCTCGGTCCACTCACGCGGTGGCCGTTTCCACTCCTGCGCCGCATGATTGAGGACGAGGTATAGCAGTTTCATCGCGGCATCGTCACCTGGGAAGTGGCCACGGGTCCGAACGGCGCGTCTGAGCTTCGAGTTCAAAGCCTCGATAGCATTTGTTGTATAGATGATCCGGCGGATAGCCTCACTGAACGCAAAAAACGGGATGACCTGATCCCAATGGCGCCGCCAACTTTGCGTGATCGCTGGGTATTTCCGTCCCCAATGCCCTTCTTCGAACGCCTCCAGGGCCGCCAGGCCGGCCTCGGCATTTTCGGCGCGATAGACGCTGCGGAGCGACTGGGCGATCGACTTGCGGTCTTTCCACGATGCGAAGCTCATGCTGTTTCTGATCAGATGCACCACGCACGTTTGGACCACCGTTTCCGGGAACACGGCGTTGATGGCGTCCGGGAAGCCCTTCAGCCCATCGACGACGGCGATCAGCATATCGGCGACGCCGCGGTTCTTGAGCTCGCTCATGACCCGCATCCAGAACTTGGCGCCTTCGGTCTGCTCGATCCAGATGCCCAGGATGTCTTTGGTCCCGTCGGGCAATATGCCGAGCGCGATATACACCGCCTTGTTGCGGACGAACCCCTCATCACGGATCTTGACCCGGATCGCGTCGAAGAACACCAGCGGATAGCACGCATCGAGCGGGCGGCCCTGCCACTCGGCCACTGTTTCCAGAACGGCATCCGTCACCGTCGAGATCAGGTCCGGCGATACGTCGATGCCGTAAAGTTCCTCGAGATGCCCCCGGATCTCGCGAACCGTCATGCCCCGCGCGTACATCGAGATAATCTTGCCGTCGAAGTCCGGGAACCGGCGCTGATATCTTGCGATCAGCTTCGAATCGAACGTACCCGAACGGTCGCGCGGGATATCCAGCGTTACCTTCGACGAACCCGTCAGCATCGTCTTTTGCGACGTGCCGTTACGCCGATTTCCTCTAGTGGTCGCCGCCTCGGATTTCAGGTGATCGTCCAGCTCAGCAGCCAGCATTCGCTCCGACAACGCTTTCTTCACCATTTGTTCAGCTTACTGGAAATCAGTTCCCTACGGGGAGTGCGCAAAGCTTCATGCCTGCTTGGGTATGGCGTGAGTGGTGTTTTGGGAAGAAGACTCCAGGTCAACCATTTATCAGGCGGAAATCGCTTGCCGATTACAGGGTTATCCGTTGATCAGGTTTCTAGCGCTGTTCTAACAACCGTTATGAAGCATAGGAATTGTGCGAGTAATTTGCGCATCGCCGTAGGGCATAATTAATGTGAATCTTGCCCGGTCAGTCTACAATGTGATTCAATGCTTCAATCTGCCGTCGGTTCTGGAACCGAAATGCGATGATGTAAGACGGCTCATCCCTGCCACAGTGCCCGCAAGGCCGGTAGGAAATGCGCGCGATGTTCTGACGGTATACGCTGCAAAAGTCGTTCTTCATGTGTTTCGAAGATTTCTTGAACGGCGAGACATCGCCGTTTGCCCAGTTCGGTTAAATTGAGGCCGTATGAGCGACCATCCAGAGCCGTGCGGTCGACCAGATCGAGCTCTTCCAGTCGGGCGATTAGCGGGACCATATTCGCGCGCTGTATACCAAGCGCACGACCCAGACTGCTAGGCGTTGTGCCGGAATTTCCTCCAATTAGAACGAGCGCTGATGCATCGGTCGGTCGCAGATTTAGTGGCTCCAGGGCCGTCGATAAATCTGACAGCATGGCGGCGGATGCCCGGCGCAATGCATAGCCCGGAAGATTGACGAGAATATCTTTCATATTGTCTCTTAACAAATGCTATTGAACATAGCAATAAAGATTGCTATGACTCATAATAATAAGGAGAGAATCGATGTATTTTGAGCGCAAGAATCCTTTGACCGGTGAAACCGCTTCAACTGCAGCCGCGATGCAGGCTTCGGATATGCCAGCAATCGCAGAGGCAGCCGCGAGAGCCTTTCCGGCATGGGCGGCTATGGGCCCGAATGCGCGTCGCGCAATTTTGATGAAAGCCGCTGACGCTCTGGAAGCAAGGCAGGATGAATTTGTAGATGCCATGAAGTCCGAAATAGGCGCTACCGCCGGCTGGGCGATGTTCAACCTGGGGCTGGCGGTCGGGATCGTTCGGGAAGCGGCGTCCATAACCACCCAGATAGGCGGTGAAGTTATCCCATCGGACAAGCCAGGCTGTCTGTCGATGGCTTTGCGAGAACCTTTGGGGGTTATCTTGGGCATCGCCCCATGGAATGCGCCGATCATTCTCGGGGTACGCGCGATTGCGGTGCCGCTTGCGTGCGGCAATAGTGTGATCCTCAAGGCATCGGAAATTAGTCCGCATACGCATGAACTGATTATCGAAGCATTTGCAGAAGCAGGTTTTCCGGAAGGTGTCGTCAACGTGGTGACCAATGCGCCCGAAGATGCCGCTGAAGTCGTGGGCGCGCTGATTGACGCACCGCAGGTCAAGCATATCAACTTTACCGGCTCCACCAGCGTTGGGAAAATCATCGCCAAACGCGCCGCCGAACATCTCAAACCCTGCGTTCTGGAACTGGGTGGCAAGGCTCCGCTGATCGTGCTGGAAGATGCTGATCTTGATGAAGCGGTCAAGGCCGCTGCCTTCGGTGCATTCATGAATCAGGGGCAGATTTGCATGTCGACAGAGCGTATTGTCGTCGTTGAAGCGATTGCCGATCAGTTTGCCGAGAAATTCTCTGCCAAGGCCAAAAGCATGGCGGCAGGCGATCCGCGGGAAGGCAACACGCCCCTGGGCGCGGTCGTGGACCAAAAGACGGTCGACCATGTCAACAGCCTGATCGATGATGCGGTAGGCAAAGGCGCAAAACTGCTCTCGGGCGGCAAGGGTGAGAGCGTTGTGATGCCGGCAACGGTCTTGGACGACGTAACCGACAAGATGAATATTTACCGCGAGGAAAGTTTCGGTCCGGTAGTTGCCCTGATCCGCGCCAAGGACGAGGCCGACGCCATTCGCATTGCCAACGATAGCGAATATGGACTGAGCGCTGCGGTGTTCACGCGCGATACGGCCCGCGGCTTGAGCATTGCTCGTCAGATCAAATCGGGCATATGTCATGTTAACGGCCCGACGGTGCATGACGAAGCCCAGATGCCCTTCGGCGGTGTCGGCGCGTCTGGCTATGGCCGCTTCGGTGGCAAGGCCGGGATCGACAGCTTCACCCAATTACGCTGGATCACGGTTGAAACCCAGCCCGGACATTACCCCATTTAATCAGGAGAATTATGATGAGCGAACGCAGCGAAGAAGACACCGTTTCGGTAGAAGTCAAAGACCGGATTGCATGGGTGAAATTCAACCGGCCGGAGAAGCGCAATTGCATGAGCCCCAAGCTCAACCGGCAAATGAAGCGGGTAATCGAGGATCTCGAATTTCGGGACGATGTAGGTTTGCTGGTACTCTCGGGCGAAGGCGATGCCTGGTCTGCGGGCATGGATCTCAAGGAATATTTTCGCGAAAATGAAGAGAAGGGCCTGAGTGCCATTCGCGGTGCCCAGCGGGAAGCCTATGGCTGGTGGGAACGCCTGCGCTGGTACGAAAAGCCGACCATTGCAATGGTCAATGGCTGGTGTTTCGGCGGCGGCTACGGCCCGCTTTTTTCGTGCGACCTCGCCTTCGCGGCAGAGGATGCGCAATTTGGCCTTTCCGAGATCAACTGGGGCATCTTGCCAGGCGGCGGTGCTTCGAAAGTAGCGGTTGAACTATTGTCATTCCGTAACGCTATGTACCACGCGATGATGGGCGAAAATCTGACCGGTGTGGAGGCCGCGCAACAGGGTCTGGTGAACGAAGCGGTTCCGGCAGAACAGTTGGAAGCGCGGGTGACTGAAGTTGCCAATGTCCTGCTGGCCAAAAATGCGACGGCGCTACGCGCAACAAAATGGTCGGTCCGCCGTGTGCGCGAAATGACTTATGACAATGCCGAAGATTATCTGATCCGGACGCAGGAAGCCGCCAACAGTTTCGATAGCGAAGGCCGGAAAGAAGCGACGCGGCAGTTCATCGATGAAAAGCAATATAAGCCCGGGCTTGGAGCCTATGACAAGGACAAGGTGAAAAGCTAGGCCGATGCGTGATTGCGTTGCTACTCATGGACTGGCGCGGGGCCGCGCGTTAGCGCTGGTTGATCTTGCGACCGACAGGCGATGGAGCTGGGCTCAATTCGATCGTGCGGTCAACAGGGTCGCCCGGTGGCTGGTTGACGGGCTTGGTCCGGCGTCGGGCGCGAGGGTGGCTACACTTACCAAAAACAGCGCTGACATGATCCTGCTGCAATTTGGCTGCATCCGTGCAGGTGCTATTTTTGTTCCGTTCAACTGGCGGCTGGCAGTTCCCGAAATTGCTGCTCTGTTTGCAGATGCTGACCCGGCAATATTGTTCACCGAGTCCGATGAGCAGTTTTCCGGTTTTACCGGTGCACAATATGAACTGAGCGCGCTGGAAAGATTGACAGAGGATTTTGCGATCGATCCACTGCCTGCTTCCGCTCGACAGTCGTGGGATGCACCATCGACGTTGCTCTACACTTCCGGCACCAGTGGTACACCCAAGGGTGTGATGATCAGTGAGGAAAATGCCTATTGGGGCGCAACTAATTTTCTGCTGGGCAACGGAGTTGCACAGGACAGTATCTTCCTTTGCGACATGCCGCTGTTTCACACTGCTGGCCTGTTCGCAAATTCCCGTACACCGATCCTCTCGGGCGGAACATTGCTTGTTTCAAAAGGGTTTGAACCTGAGTTGACGTTTGAGCGGCTAAGCGATCCGGCACTGGGCATCACCCACTATTTCTCGGTTCCGCAAATGGCACAGATGCTCTGGAATCAGCCCGGTTTCGATCCGGAACGGCTGAAGCACTTGCAGGTTTATGCTACCGGGGGTGCCCCCAATCCGGCTGCGCAGATCGCACGCTTTGTTGATGCCGGCATAGCGATGTCCGACGGGTTCGGGATGACCGAGACCTGTTCAAACTTTGGAATGCCCGTCGCAGACACCACAATTTTGAAAGAAAAAGCCGGTTCCATCGGTCTGCCGTTTTTTGCGTTAGAAGCCCGCATTGTGAACGATGCGGGCGAAAATCTTCCCGCGGGAGAAGTCGGGGAATTATGGGTATGTGGTGCGAGTGTCACCAAAGGCTATTGGAATCAGCCCGAAACAACTGCTCAGGCTTTTGAAAGCGGCTGGTTCAAAACCGGCGATGCCGCCCGGCGCGATGAAGATGGCTATTATTATCTGGTTGATCGCAAGAAGGACATGTTCATATCGGGCGGCGAGAATGTCTATCCTGCGGAAGTCGAGGCCGCAATCGCCGAGCTGGCAGAGGTAGCCGAATGCGCGGTGATCGGTATTCCGGATGAACTCTGGGGAGAGTCGGGACAGGCGTTTATCATACCTGTCGCTGGGAAGAGTATCACTGGCGAAGCCGTGATGGCGCATTGCCAGAAACGTCTGGCACGTTTCAAGATACCAAAAACCATCGTGGTGACGGATAGCATTCCGCGGACCGCTTCGGGCAAGGTGCAGAAGCATCTGTTGCGCTAAACAATATTACAAGTCGATGTTATAAAATAAGCAAGATTGACGTTTTGAATGCCGACTGGGTTTCAGGAGTAGATGTTGACGACAACACCGTAAGTTCGGTCAATTATTTTGACCTCACCTTGGCGCAGTCCATTCCCGTGGGAGACGGAGAGGTCGAAATCTACGGCAGTGTCGACAATCTGTTTGATTTGCAGGCGCCGCGAGCTCCCTTGCCGTCAGGGCCAACGCTCGACAGCCTTGGAGTTTCCAATAGCGTCCATGATCTGGTCGGCCGCTATTTCCGGGTCGGGGCGCGCTTCCAATTCTAGGCCCCTTGCTGAAGCCGGACACGAGCGAACTCCTTATTCGCCCGTGTCCGGCCGATGCGAACTCTATGGCCAATCATCCTCTGGCTGCAATTTGAGTTTTCACAGCAGCCGCAAGAGAGACATTGCTTTACGAAAAACTCCTTCCTTGCCAACAGATTGACGAACAAACGCATCCGATTGCACCATTGATTATTAGATATTTCTTGATAAAGAGAGCGCATGTCGAAATCGCGTATCAGTTCCCGCCAGATTGAAGCTTTTGTGAGCGTGGCAGAGTGCAACAGCTTTACCGCCGCCGCACATCGGTTGGACCTGACTACATCGGCTGTGAGCAGCTTGATTGCCGAACTGGAAAATATCGTTGACGCACGCTTGTTCGAACGCAGCACTCGTCGGGTTGTACTTAACAATGCCGGACGACTGTTTCTGCCGACTGCGCTTGCGTTCAATCGTCAACACCGCAGTCTGGAAAGGGTGGCCGAAAGTCTGGGAAACCAGTCCAACGGGACTATTCGTGTTGCCGCCCCGATGGTTATAGCCAGCGCCATTTTGCCGCCTTTGATGGCAGAATTCAAAGTCCTGCATCCTGAATCCGAGATCGTCATTATTGAAACGGGTGTGGAATGGCTGGGAGAAAGGGTGGCGCAGGGCGAAGCCGATCTCGCAATCGGCCCTGATCGTGCAACGGACGATGCGGTGATCGCCGAGGAATTGATGCCGAGCAAATGGGTTGTCTGGCTTTCCCCGGAACATCCATTGGCGGCAAAGAAAATCTTGAAGTGGCGCGATTTGCGCGGTGTCCGGTTCCATACCGGTGGGCATGATCACGAACGTATCATTGAACAGGCGATGGCCGGCATTCCTGACGACGAGCAGATTGTTGCCGGACAGGTGTTCGACAATATTTCCACCGCGCTCGGTGTAGCGGCCGCCAATCTGGGAGTGACTTTGTGCCCCGCCTATGTTGCGCCGATGGCCAAGACATTCGGTCTCGAGATGCGGCAGGTGATCGACCCGGAATTCACCCGCTATGTCATGCTTTATGCTTCTGCCAACCGGCCGAAGACCGATATAGCCAACGCTTTTGCTGAGCATTTGCATAAACGCTTTGCCGATGTCGCCAATTCGGCATTAGAACGGTGAGGCAATTTCTCACTGTGTAGCCGGATGTGAAAGTGGGTTGGTTTCAATAGAGTCCGCGTGAACGAGCCATCACCCTAGCAAGGCCAAAAAGCCCACGCAGGACCGGGACGTCTATTTCAAGCTTATCCGCGATCTCGATCGGAGCAGCCAGCAACGCGTCGAGCTCTAACGATTTGCCGGCCTCAACATCCTGCAGCATCGAGGTTTTGAAGGCACCCAATTTGCGGGTTATCTGCATGCGTTCCTCACCCGACTGGCTTATCGGACAACCGATCCTCTCTCCGATCTGCCTTGCTTCCTCCATCGCTGACATGGCAAGTTCACGCACAAAAACATCGTCGAGCAATTTGTCCATCGTTGCCAGTGTCAGCGCAGACATGGGATTCATCGTCATATTGCCCCATAGTTTGAACCAGATTTCCGATCGGACATCAGAAGAGGCCTCAGCCGTGATTCCGGCTTTTTCAAAATGATCGCGCAACCCACCCAGTCGCGCTGTCATTGTTCCATCGGGTTCGCCCAATATTATTCGGTCACAAAAATGCAGTTGGCTGATGCCTTTTTCCGGCGACGTGGCTGCGGCGTGGACGACACAGCCAAGAATATTCGGGCGCGCAATGGCCTTGGCAATTGTTGCATCAGGGTCGATTGATGTCAGTGGCATCGCGTCATCCATGAACCACCAGGGTACGCCGTTGAGCATCGGCACGACCAGCGTGCTGGAGCCAATCATGCTGGCGAGAGATGGCGCCAGATCCGGCAATGCTTGTGCTTTTACGGCAATGATCAGGACATCCTGCACGCCAATTCCTTCTGAATTGCCGGTTGCCTTGCAGTCGTGAAAACGAGTCTCCTCGTCTTCTTGCAGGCCAATACCGCGGCGCTGGAGAGCTTCCAGTGTTTCTCCGCGCGCCAGAAAGGAAACATCGTCACCGGCAGCGGCCAGTTTTGCGCCAATCCATCCGCCAATCGCGCCAGCGCCGACAATAGCGATTCTCATAATATTTCCTTTCTCATAATATTTCCTGTCGCACTTAGCGCGCCTCGAGCGGCATCGGTTTCGGCACATGGTTGCGGACCACTGCAAGGGCAAGGAACGTGCCCGCCATCGCCACAGCCAAAACAGCGAAGAATTTGCCGCCACCACCGCTCGCCAGCACCGCGGCACCGATATATGCGCTCAATATGGCGCCGATCCGGCCGAATGCCAATGCGGCACCGACGCCGGACGCGCGGACCATGCTGGGGTAAACATGGGCGGCAAGGGCAAACATTGTAGTTTGTACGCCATTGACCGCCAGCCCCAGAATAGCCAGCATCCCGATCAACATCGTGCCACTCATCTGTTCGATTCCGATCACGGCGACTGCGCCGGCGATCACTACGCCTATGAGCGACAAAGGCAACATCACTGCACGCGAGCCAACCTTTGAAATGGCCCAGGCCGCGCCAACAGCACCGGCAACACCGCCGAAGTTGAAACCGGCCAGGCCGAGGCTGGACATTCTCTGGTCAAAGCCTGCCTGGGCGAGCGTGGCGGGTATCCAGCTGAAAACGGTATAAATGGCGATCAGGCACAGGAAGAACGAAGCCCATAGACCAAGGGTGTCGCGAAGCAATGCGGGTGCGAAGAGCGGCCGAAGGCCGACACTTTGAACCTTTTCCTGATCAGGATCATAAATTTCCACGTCCTCGGGAATATCCCGGCCCATTCGCGAAAGAAGGTGTCGTAACGACGCTTCCTTCTTCGGCTTCTTAGCCAGATAGCGTGGCGATTCGGGTAGCTTGAAGAACAGATAGACGCTGAGCAGCAACGGCGCTGAGCCTGCAACCAGAAACAAGGCCTGCCAGCCATATTCCGGTAAAACCTGCGCTGCGATCAATCCTCCCAGGAGGCCGCCCAATGGCACGCAAACGATCGTCAAGGTGACGGCCATCGGTCGGTTTCGCAGCGGGCTGAATTCTGCGGCCATTGCTGTTGCGTTCGGCATCGCCCCCCCTAGACCGAGACCAGCCAGGAACCTTAAAATCGTGAGCGATGTCAGGTCCGTCGCAAACACTGTGGTCATTGTGAAAAAGCCGAACAGAAAGACACTGCCGATCAACGCAAACCGCCGGCCAAAAAGATCACCCAGAAAACCCGCGATTGCGGTGCCAATGGTCATGCCGATCAGGCCCATGGCAGCAACTGATTTGAAATCTTGCGGGGCTATACCCCAGTCCTTGCTGAGCGCGGGAATTGCGAAACCAATCGCCTGATTGTCAAATCCGTCAAATATGATCGTCAACGCTACGAGGATGACGACGGACTTCTGGATGCCACCCCATTCCCCATCATCCAGAATGTCGGCGATGTTCACACTTTTCTTTTGATTCACTATTCCCCCCTCTGACCACTATTTCTTTGTGGTTCTGATTATGCATTCGTACCGGAGAAAGACCGCAATTGCAGGAAAACTTTCCGAACGTCACCGCTAGCGGCTCGATGAATTCATTGTGTCTCAAACAATGATAATAATCAACATTAATCGTATTGACTTTATAATCTCCGTTGGGCAGACCTTGGGAATGTCGACAGAAAACAGAAAATTCGAAATCGCCGGACATCATGTTCGCGCTGCCCACTACATCAATGGGAAATGGCGTTCCGACGGAGAACCATTTGAAGTTTTTTCGCCGATTGATCTCGAAGTGCTGGGGCAGATGCCGGCCGCCTCCAGTGAAGACGTCGGTGCAGCCGTTACAGCTGCGGCGAATGCGTTTCCTGACTGGGCAGCGCTGGGCGCTGAAGGCCGGTTGCCTTATCTCAAACGCTTTTCGGAGGAAATTCTGGCGCGCGCCGATGCGTTCGCGCAGGTGGAATCGCGCGATGCGGGAGTGCTGCTGTCGCGCCTTCTGCACGGAATAATTCCGCGCTCTGCGCTCAATATCAGCTGGTTCGCGGAGGCAGCTTTGACGCTGCAGGACAAGACGCTGGAAACCAAGCAGGCACAGCATTTGATCCGCTATGACCCGGCTGGGGTCTGCGCGATTATCACGCCGTGGAACTCGCCGATGATGCTTTGTACCTGGAAAGCGGGACCGGCCCTTGCGGCTGGAAACACTGTGGTGATCAAGCCACCCGAATGGGCGCCAATCGGTGCGTCTCTGCTGGCAGAGGCTGCCCATGCGGCTGGTCTACCTGCCGGGGTCTTCAATGTAGTTCAGGGATTGGGCGCGTCGACAGGAGCTGCGCTTGTCGCGGACAAACGTCTGGCCCGTATTTCTTTTACCGGCAGCGTGCCAACGGCTAAGATCATAGCCAAAGTGGCGGCGGAAAAACTAGTGCCCTGCAGCCTCGAGCTTGGCGGAAAATCTCCTTTTATAGTGTTGGAAGATGCCGACCTCGATATCGCAGCGGCGACTGCAGCCTTGCAATATCGCAATGCAACGCAGGTTTGTCTCGCCGGAACGCGTTTCCTGGTGCATGAAAATGTGCGTGATGCCTTTGTCGAAAAAATGCGGGCGGTTGTTGAAAATCTGGTGATCGGCGACCCGCGCGATCCCGCTACCGAAATCGGCCCGATCATCCATCCGCGGCAACTGGACAAGATCAGGGGCTATGTCGAGCGTGCCAAAGCCGCAGGTGCCACGGTGTTGTGGGGCGGAGAGCCAGATGTTTTCGGTCCGCTCTATTGGCAGCCGACGATGCTGACCGATGTCGCCCAGGATAGCGAGATTGTTCAGGAAGAGGTTTTTGGACCGGTTCTGGTGTTGCAGAGCTTCAAGGATGATGATGAGGCTATCGCGCTTGCCAATGATACTGTTTATGGTCTCGGCGGTGTCTGTTTTGGCGAACAGGACCATGCACAAGCGGTTGCCGAGCGGGTGAGAACTGGATTTATCTGGATCAACAGCTTTGGCATTCGCGATCTTGCGGCTCCCTTTGGTGGACGAGGCCAGTCGGGTATCGGCCGAGAGGGCGGCGACTATAGTTTTGAATTCTTCTCTGATATCAAGGACATCATAATCCCCGCATCACCGTTTAAACCGAGCTTTGCTCATCGATGACAGATACAGGAAAAATTGTCGGCGCGGCGATTGTATCGCATCACCCCGGACTCATGCAAACTGATGAATTCCGGCTTGAGGACGGTGCAGGGCGCGATTCCGATCTGATTGAAGGGTTTCGCAGACTGCGCGCAAAAATCGATGCCGCGAAGCCCGATATTGTCATGATCTTTGACACCCACTGGTTCACTACCGGCTATCATCTGCTCGCCGGCGCCGAGGGCTATAGCGGGAATTATATGTCGGACGAGATGCCTTGGTATCTTCATGGTGTTCCTTATGATTATAGCGGGGCACCGGAGTTCGCCGACCTGATCCACCAAGTTGCTGAAGAACGGGACGTTATGGCAATGTCGATCAAGGATCCTGCGCTGCCGCAGCATTATGCGACAATCAATCTGGTGAAGAAGCTCGAACTGACCGAACCCGTCTTAACTGCAAGCAACTGCCAGAATTGTGAAAGCCATCACTTTCTGCAAATGGGCGAAGTCGTAGGTGAGGCTATCCGTCGCAGCGGGAAGCGTGTGGTCCTGCTTGCGTCGGGCGCCCTGAGCCACAAATTCAACAAGATCGATTGGGTGCGGACAAGCCCTCGTATCTTTGACGCACAGAATATTTCCAGTCAGGAAAATATCGAGAGCGACATGGAGGCCGTGAAACTGTTTGAACAAGGCCGCCACGACATCATCCTTGAACGTTTTCCTACCGTCTATGCTAAGATCCCTTGGGAGGGTCTGGGCGGCCATTATCTCCAGATGGTTGGGGCAATGGGTGGAAGCGAATGCCGCGCGAAAGGCGAGGTATTATCCGAGTATGAAAATGCCCGGGGTACTGGCAATATCCATATCTGGTTTGGGGATGAACAATGAGCGTATTCGACGGTCCGCGGGTAGAACGCCGCCGCGTCATGCTGAAGGGAAGCGCATATTGGGGGACGATGGTCGACGAGGGACTGCTTCTCGATGACGGCCGTCTGGTTGATCCGGCAGCGTTAATCCACCTTCCTCCCTGCCAGCCGACCAAGATTATCGGCGCGCATATCACCTATGTCTCGCGCAGTATGGAAACACGCAACCAGCCGCGCCCGACTGAAAACCCGACATATTTTACCAAGCCACCGACCGCAGCGAACGGTCATAATGGCACATTGCTGAAATATGACGGCACAAAATACCTGAATTATGAAGGCGAGGTCGGGGCCATCATCGGTCGCCAGACGCGCAATGTTTCGCTCGATGAGGCCTGGGACTGCATTGCGGGTTTCGCCCCTGTGCTTGACATGGGCGCGCAGGATTTTCGCGACACCGATCAGGGTTCGATGTTGCGTGTAAAGGGCATGGACGGCTATTGTCCAATCGGTCCGGGGATTGTTTCCGGAGTCGATCCACGGCAAAGCACGCTTTGCACCTATCGCAATGGTCTGATGGTGCAGGAAGCGAATGTCGGTGAAGAGCTGATTTGGGAAGCAAACTATATTATTGCAGATATTGCCCGCTACATCACGTTGATGCCGGGCGATATTATCATGACGGGAACGCCTGCCCACTCGCGCTCGCTCGACGTCGGTGATACCGTGGAAGTCGAAATCAGCAATCTCGGACGGTTGAAAGTTTCGGTCGAATCCGCGCCCAAACCGCGCGCCGACGGCGTTGGTCATCCACCGATGGACACTCCGGAAGTTCAGCGTGTCGCCCTTGGCTTTGACGGGCGAGTTCGCGAAGACTTGAAGGCCAATTACCGCGCTGCTGCAAAGGACTGAATATGGCAGTCGATCTGACGGTTCTTGAGCAGTCTTTTCAAGGGCGATTGCTAACGCAGCCAGACGATATGGCTCCCTTTTTGACTGACTGGGGAAAGATGCAAACGGGCAACGCGCTGGCAGTCGCGCAACCCAACAGCACTCAGGATGTTGCCGCCGTGGTCCGCTGGTGCGCAGAAAATGCTGTTCCGATCGTGCCACAAGGCGGCAATACGGGCATGGCTGGAGGGGGGACGCCGGACAAGTCTGGCCTCGCTTTGGTCATTTCGCTAGCGCGCATGAACAAGGTGCGTGCGGTAGATGTCGTCAATAATACGCTGACCCTGGATGCAGGGTGCATCTTGCAAAATGTCCAGGAAATTGCGGATAGTCACGACCGCCTTTTCCCGCTTAGCCTAGCGGCTGAAGGAAGCTGCACAATCGGCGGCAATCTGGCGACCAACGCCGGTGGTACCGCTGTATTGCGCTACGGCAATGTCCGCGATCTGTGTCTGGGGTTGGAAGTTGTAACAGCATCGGGTGATATCTGGCACGGACTGAAAGGCCTGCGCAAGGACAATGCCGGATATGATCTGCGCGATCTGTTCATTGGGTCGGAGGGAACCCTCGGGATTATCACCGGCGCGGTTATCAAACTTTTCCCGAAGCCGGCCGCTAAAACAACCAGTATCATCAGTCTGGAATCACCAGCAAAGGCGTTGGAGCTATTTTCCATAGCCCGCAGCCGGCTCGACAGCTCTGTTACCGGATTCGAGTTTTTCTCCGAAAACTGTCTGGAAATCGTACTCGACAAATTCGATGATGCCAGACGCCCGGTGGAAACGCGTGGGCCATGGTATGTGCTTGTAGAATTGACCGATCTGCAGTCCGAAGAAGCCGCGCAAGACCAGTTACAGGCTCTGTTAGAAGAAGCGTTCGAGAAGGACATCATCACCGATGGTGCCGTCGCCACTTCGCTGACGCAAGCCAGAGCATTCTGGGCGCTGCGCGAGCGCATTGCAGAGGCCATGGCCAAGGGCGGCAAGTCCATAAAACATGATCTCTCAGTGCCGATTTCAGCCATACCAGAATTTCTGGACAAGGCGGATGCCGCCGTTGCTGCTGGCTGGCCGGATATTCGTTTCATTGTCTTCGGACACCTTGGCGATGGCAATATCCACTATGATTTCATTTCTGAAAAAGGCGGCGACCAGAATAAATTCTATGGTTACCAAGACGGCATCAACCAGATTGTTCACGACATTGTAGATGAGTTTAACGGCTCGATTTCGGCCGAGCATGGGCTTGGTACGCTTCGCCGGGATGAGGCAGACCGCTATCGCGACCCGGTCGAGCGCAGCTTGATGCGTGCGGTCAAAGCCGCGCTGGATCCGAAGCAGATACTTAATCCCGGCAAACTCGTCACGTGAGAAGGTTTGGCAATCTCGTGGGAGGAGAATGGCTCGACGGTAGCGATGCCATTCTCAATGTGAACCCGTCCGATACTGATGATACCATCGGTGAATACGCGCTAGGCGCAACTGAAGATGTTGTTGCGGCCATTCAGGCAGCACGCGAGGCTTTTCCCGCCTGGTCTTGTGGATCAGTTCAGGACCGTTGCGAAGCGCTCGACAGGATCGGGCAGGAGATATTTGCGCGCAGTGACGAACTCGCAGATTTGCTGGCTCGGGAAGAAGGCAAAACGCTGTGCGAAGCCAAAGGCGAAGTCGTCCGCGCCGGTAATATTTTCCGTTTCTTTGCAGGCGAAGCCGTGCGTCAGGGCGGTCAGAAATTCTCATCGGTTCGTCCCGGCGTGGAGGTTGATGTCACTCGCGAACCGGTTGGTGTTATAACGCTGATTACCCCGTGGAACTTTCCGATTGCAATCCCGGCCTGGAAAATCGCGCCGGCCTTGGCCTATGGAAATTGTGTCGTGTTCAAGCCCGCAGAACTGGTTCCGGGCTGTGCCTGGGCACTGGCAGATATCATTCATCGTTCCGGCATTCCGGCGGGTGTCTTCAATCTCGTGATGGGGCGCGGGTCCATGATCGGTGACGCCCTTTTGCGAGGCATTGATGCGGTCAGCTTTACCGGATCGGAACCGGTCGGCAACGGCATTCTGGCCAAGGCAGCAGCAAGCGGCACCAAAGTCCAGCTCGAAATGGGCGGCAAAAACCCGCTTGTGGTGCTGGATGATGCAGATCTGGGAGTGGCCGTGCAATGCGCGCTTGACGGTTCCTATTTCGCTACGGGTCAGCGTTGCACGGCTTCTTCACGACTAATTGTAACCGGGGGCATTCACGATCGTTTTGTTGCTGCGCTCAAGCAGGCAGTCCAGAGACAAGTCGTGGGTGATGCCAGGGCTGCCGAAACCACGATCGGCCCAGTTGTGGATTCGCGCCAGCTGGCTGCTGATATTGATTATATCGAAATCGCCAAGGCAGAAGGTGCGACATTGGAAGTCGGCGGTAATCCGGTGAAAGGCGCAACTCCGGGCCATTATCTCTCGCCTGCACTGTTTACCGGATGTGATAACGGCATGCGGATCGCCCGCGAGGAAGTATTTGGTCCGGTCGCTGCGGTGATCCGCGTTGCCGGCTACGAAGAGGCTCTTGCCGTGGCCAATGACACCAAATTCGGGCTTTGTGCCGGGATCTGTACGACGTCTCTGGCCCATGCAGGGCATTTCCGCCGCCACGCAGAGGCAGGCATGGTAATGGTCAATCTGCCAACCGCAGGCGTGGACTATCATGTCGCCTTTGGGGGTAGAAAAGCGTCCAGCTATGGTTCGCGTGAACAGGGTAGCTATGCTGCCGAATTTTTCACCAGCGTAAAGACGGCCTATATCAACGCGGGAGCAATATGATGGCACTCGGCACAGCAACCATTTCCGCACTCGCGGTAGAACTGGACGAGGCGGAGCGAACGCGCAAGCCGGTGCGACAAGTTTCGCTTCGCTATCCCGATATGACCTTTGCAGATGGCTATGCTGTCCAGCAGGCATGGGTCGATCTCAAATTAAAGCGCGGGCGCAATGTGATTGGCCATAAAATCGGCCTCACCAGCCGCGCAATGCAGCGGGCTGCCAATATCACCGAGCCTGATCATGGCGTTTTGCTGGACGACATGCTTTTTCGCACAGGCGATGATCTGCCGTTTGACCGGTTTATCGTACCGCGCGTCGAGGTCGAGCTTGCTTTCATATTGAAACAACAGTTGATCGGGCCGGACATCACCCCGGAGATGGTGCTGGCAGCGACCGAATATGTCGTGCCTGCACTGGAGATTATCGATGCCCGTATCGAGCGAGTCGATGCGGAAACCGGCGCCACCCGCACGGTGCTGGATACCATTTCGGACAACGCCGCCAATGCCGCGATTGTTCTGGGAGATAAACGTCACCCACCGGAAGCGACGGACTGGCGTTGGGCCTGCGCAGTGCTGCACCAGAATGAGGGAATAGAGGAATCGGGCGTTTCTGCGGCAGTGCTGGGCCATCCGGCGACCGGAGTCGCCTGGCTTGCCAACAAGCTGGCTGTGCATGAAGTCGGACTCGAGCCGGGTCAGATTGTGCTGGGAGGATCGTTCACGGCGCCGGTTAATATTGCCAAGGGCGATGTTTTTTGTGCAGATTACGGTCCACTTGGGCAGATAAGGACACGCTTCACGTGAACAATTTCAAAAATAATCTTGGCCATAAAACCCAATATGGTCTGTGGCAGGCGCTTGCGAGTCCCTATTCGGCCGAAATATGTGCCGGCTCAGGGTTTGACTTTCTGGTTTTCGACGGTGAACATGCGCCAAACACGCTGCCATCGATCTTGCAGCAGCTTCAGGCAGTTGCACCTTATCCGATCGAAGCGCTGGTCCGATTGGCAGACGACAACCGCACAGGTATCAAACATTATCTCGATATAGGCGCACGCTCGCTACTTGTGCCGATGATCGAAAGCGTCGAGCAAGCGCAAGCCATTGTCGCTGCAACTCGCTATCCTCCGGAGGGAACACGAGGTGTCGGCGCCGGCTTGGCGCGTGTCAGCAGGTGGAACCGCATCCCTGATTATCTGCACAAGGCCGCCGATGAAATCTGTCTCGTCCTGCAGGTTGAAAGCCGCGCAGGCTTGGCCATTATCGATCAACTGGCGTCGCTAGACGGGGTGGATGCCATCTTCGTCGGTCCCGCCGATCTTGCGGCTGACATGGGCTATCTCGGCCAGCCAGCGCATCCTGACGTCCATGCCGCTGTTACGGATGCGATAAAATCAATTGTCGCCGGAGGCTGCGCTGCAGGGGTGATGACGCTCGACCGGGATATGGCACTAAAATATAAGAAAGCCGGGGCCAGCATGCTGGCGGTCACGACCGATATTGCGCTGTTGGCGCGCGGGGCGGAAGCAGCGATTGCTGCCTTTCGGGACGAAACAGAGTGAACTGGCGCCGTGATTAAATCAGGAGGAAAGTTATGAGCCGCCTACAGATTTCCATTTTTGGATTTGCAGCGCTCTTTATCGGCATTGGAGCGACTTCTCCGGAGGCAGGCTCTGGCCCCGCTGCTCCCCCGCCAACCCTCAGCTATGCATTCTCGGTAGAGGTCGAAGTGGCTCCGGCAATTGAACAAGGCGAAAGCGATGGCGGTCGCCGCCGCTTTATCGCTATTACGGGCGGCAAGGTTTTTGGACCGAAACTGCAAGGAGTCATCCTTCCCGGCGGCGGCGATTGGCAAACGATCATGCCTGGGGGCCTAACCAAGATATTGGCGCGCTATTTCCTGAAAGCCGCTGACGGCACGGTAGTAGAAATTACCAACCCAGGTGTGCGTTTCGCCACGCCCGAAATTATTGATCGTATTTCCAATGGAGAAGATGTCGATCCATCGCTCTACTATTTTCGAACATCGCCGCAGTTTCGTGTTTCTGCGGGCAAGCTTGACTGGATGGAGCGATCAATCTTCGTGGCGCGAGGAACCCGCCATCCCGACCAAGTGATTATCGACTATTATATTGTCGAATAGTAGCGCGAATTGACACTGAACATGTTTCACCAAACTATGTTTGTGAGCGGCTTCATTCCATAGCGGCAGCCACGCAAAATAACATCCCCGTCGCAGATTTGACGTCGCTCTTGCCGGGCATTTGCCTGAACAGAAATGGGCAGCAGGAGACAAAAGGCATGCGTCGGGGACGGGAGTTGGCTGGACTTTTGTCCGTCAGGCGCCAGCACATAGGTGAAATAATGGATATTCGCTGCCGGTCGAACAAATTTGGACTGTGCGTCGTCTGCTTGGCTCACAGTTCCATCGTTTGCGGACTGTCCGCTATTGGATGCTAGGCGGTGGAAAGCGGACCTTCGGCTACCGCCCCAGAAGCGGAATTCGTAGTAAGTCGATGCTTTTGATAAAAACTGTCGGTTCGTTCACCGTGACAGAAATGCAAAACCGATGTAATCTAGAGTTTGCTAGTAAATATCTGAGAAAATTATTGTCCTTCGATCTCAAAAGCCTCGAACTTTTCGTCCGCGTGGCGGCGCTTGGGGCGATGGGCCGCGCCGGGGCCGAGTTTAATCTGTCGCCGACGAACGCGACACAGCGGATGCAGGCGCTTGAGGCTAATCTCGGCGTGAAGCTTCTCAATCGGACCACGCGTTCGGTATCGCTAACGCCCGACGGTGATGTGTTTCTTGATCATGCCAAACGGATAATCGATAATGCCGAAGAAGCGCGGCAGGTGTTATCGAATGCCGCAACATCGGCATCGGGGTTGCTCCGAGTGACGGCCTCGGCGACGTTCGGGCGCGAACATATCGTGCCGTTCGTGCCGGAGTTTCTAAATCAGCATCCCGATGTGACGCTCGATCTCAATTTGTCGGACATGGTAGTTGATATTGTCGAACAAGGCTATGAGGTCGCCTTTCGGATTGGCGAACTCGCGCCCTCGACCCTGCTGGCGCAAAAGATTGATGCAAGCCCTGAATGGCTCGTAGCTTCACCTGATTATCTGGAGCGGGAGGGCGCGCCGCACTCACCGGCTGATTTGGCTAGCCATGCCTGTTTGCCGCTCGGATCTACGCGAAGTTGGTCTCTGATCGGGCCAGACGGAAAACAGCATCAATTTCCGGTCAGCGGTCCGGTGACGGTGAATCATGGTGAGGCGATGAGCGAATTGGTGCGGGCGGGCCTCGGCATCGGACAGGCGGCGCTGTGGCATGTCGGGCCCCATCTTCTGTCAGGTCAGCTCGTCCATGTGATGCCAGACTATAAAGTCACGCGCGAAACGAATATCTGGGCAGTGCGCCCGCCAGGCCGCGTGATGCCTGCGCGGGTGAAGGCGTTTCTCGACTTTTTCCAGCAGCGGATTATCAAGACCAACCAAGATCGCTACGGGGCGTTGCTATGATTTTATTATTTGGAATATCGGGATAATTATTTTTGAAATGACGCGATAGTCTACAATATCAAAATTGTTATGCTGGGGACAACCAAACAAAGGAACCCGCATCATGACACTTTTAACCGACGCACAGACTAGCTCCAACAACACCGCCGATATGATAGCAGAACCATCGGGAGCATTGGACGGAAATTTCGACATCGTCCATTTCGCCAAACATCGCCACACCACGAAGGCATATGACTCCAGCCAAAAAATACCGGCTGAAAAGGTCGAAAAGATGAAGGAACTGCTACGCTACAGCCCATCTAGCACCAATATCCAGCCGTGGCATTTTATTCTTGCCTCGACCGAAGAAGGCAAAAAGCGTGTCGCGAAATCGACCGATCGGATTTATCCTTTCAACAGCCCTAACATTATCAACGCTTCGCATGTTGTCGTCTTCGCCAGCCGCCTAGCGGTCGAGGAAGATTTTCTGACTAAAGTGCTCGATCAGGAAGAAAAGGACGGTCGTTTTGGTGCTGATGTAGAGACCTTCCGCGCGCAAATGCACGGCGGACGCAGTATGTTTGTCAATCTGCACAAGCAGGACATGAAGGACGTCCAGCATTGGATGGACAAACAGGTCTATCTCAATATCGGACAATTCCTCCTCGGCGTCGCCACGCTCCGTATCGACGCCACCCCAATGGAAGGTATCGAGACGAAGCTGCTCGACGAAGAATTCGGGCTGCGCGAAATGGGTTACTCAAGCCTTGTCGTTGTCGCACTCGGATATAGTGACGAGCAGGCCGATTATAACGCCAAGCTCCCCAAATCACGCTTGCCGACTTCTGACATCCTGACTGAGGTTTGAGCACAGACGCTTCGAAGTAAAATTCCAATACGGACTGCAATGAGAGGAGATATAAAATGTTGAAGAGGAAAGGCTCTAAACTAGGAAGCGCATTGCTCCTAGCATCCACAATCAGCATGGCGTCACCGCAATTAGCAATAGCAAAGGACAGTGAGGCCACGCAGGAGCTCAAAGAGCAAAGCGTAGAACTGCAACGCGACATCGTGAAGGTTGCCGATGGCGTATACACCGCTGTTGGCATTTCACCTGCCAACATCTCAATGATTGTCGGCGAAACAGGTCTAATCATCGTCGATACCGGTATGTCGCGTAGTCACGCCGAGGAGGCTCTTGCCGAGTTTCGCAAGATAAGCAGTCTTCCCATTGTCGGCGTGATTTTCACCCATGGTCACGGCGATCACACGGGCGGCGCGGCAGCATTTACAGCTGACGGCAGTCCCCAAGTCTGGGCGCGGGCAAATTTCGGTTCCGAAGGGGAAGCGTTTACTTCTGCCGGGCTGACCATTCAGAACGCGCGCGGCGCGAAGCAAGGCGGCTTCCGCTTGCCACCGGAGCAGCGCATCAATAACGGCGTTGCGCTTCCCTTCTATCCGGCAAAAGAAGATGGTGCGTTTACCGAAAATCAGTCGGTTGCGCCAACGGACACCTTTTCGGAGCCACGCAAAGCTATCAATATTGCGGGCGTCAATATTGAACTTGTCGTAGCGCCCGGTGAGACTGATGATGGTCTCTACGTCTGGCTGCCTGAGCAAAAAGTGGTGTTCACCGGTGACAATTTCTATGCGTCATGGCCTAATCTCTATGCCATCCGTGGCACACCCTATCGTGACATTCAGGCCTGGGCTGCAACAACCGACCTGATGCTTCAGGAGGGCCCGGATCATGTCGTTCCCGGTCACACAAGACCAATCATCGGGAAGGAAGCCGCCACCGGCGCGCTAACCGACTACCGTGATGCGATAGATTTTGTGTTCGACAAAACGGTCGAAGGGATCAACAAGGGCCTTACGCCCGACGAACTGGTAGCCTATGTCAAATTGCCCGACCAGTTGGCATCGCGCCCCTATCTGCGTGAATATTATGGCAATGTGGAATGGGCCGTTCGCGCGATTTTCAGTGGCTACCTTGGCTGGTTCGACGGCAATCCGACAAATCTCTTCTCGCTCCCACCTATGGCCGAAGCGGAGCGCATGGCAACACTGGCAGGCGGGAAAGAAGCGTTGCTTGCCAATGCCCGTGACGCGCTTGTATCTGGCGATGCGCAATGGGCCGCGCAATTAAGCGATTTCCTGATCGCGCTTGATCCCCAGGCGGCAGAGCCAAAGATCATCAAGGCCGACGCGCTGACCAATATTGCCGAGAATTTACTGACGGCAACCGGACGGAACTATCTTCTGACCAGTGCCGCAGAGCTGAGAAATTCTGCAAGCACAGGGGAGCAGTGAAGCCGTTACGGCATTTGAAGCAATATTGAAACGAGACCGGCTCAGCAAATAATGAGCCATCTCACCTCACTGAATTGCATAGATAAAAGGTGAACAATCATGCCTATACTTTCTACTGAAAATCCCGAAATAAAGTCGCTCAACGGCATCCATCTCTACCATGCAGGCATATCGAACTGCTCCATGCGTGTGCGTCTCATGCTAGAGGAGAAAGGGTTGGATTGGGTCTCGCATGAAATCAATCTTGGCCGTCAGGAAAATCTTGAACCGTGGTATCTGGCGATCAATCCAAAAGGACTTGTGCCAGCGATCGTTCATGATGGCGTTATCGTGACTGAATCGAATGATATACTTTACTATCTGGAAGAAAAGTTCGCCGAACCCCCGTTGCTTTCATCCGATCCGTCCCTTGCAGCAGAAGCCAAGGACTGGATTGATCTGGCGGTATCCTTGCATGTTAAGGCGATCAAGACCTGGGTTTATGGCAGCATCGGCGGGGCAACGAAGAAACGTTCCGACATGGCGCAATATGCCGAAATTCAACCAGACAAAACGCTTGTCGCCTTTCACGAAAAATCGCTGGACGGATTTACAGATAAAGAGATTGAGACGGCACGTCAGATGCTGGTTGATGTATTCCAGCGAATGGAAATCCGCCTGAAGGACCACGCCTACCTGGTCGGAGATACGCTGAGCTTAGCGGATATTGCGTGGCTACCGCAATATGTGCTGTTCAAAATGCTCGGTTTCGATTTCAGTCCTTATCCCGGGATCGCAATCTGGGCGGCGCGACTGGAAAAACGACCATCCTACACGCGCGCAGTTGCCGAATGGCTACCGAAGGTCCCTGGTTGGATCATGCGCCTCGGAACAAAAGTCATGCGGCAATATCGCAAACTAAAAGCAGCATAACCGCCAACAATTGGACCAACAAACTATGTCTATCGCCATAACAGCCGTCTCAGGTCATCTGGGAGCAGAAATCGCCAAGGCACTCATCGCATTAAATAGCGGAGCCAACATATTGGGCCTTGCCCGCACTCCTGAAAACGCCAAGGATTTGGGCATCGAAGTTCGCCCGGGTGACTATGGTGACCGCGAGCAATTGACGCAGTCTTTGTCTGGCGTCGATACTTTGGTCCTTGTTTCGGGAATGGCTCCGCCAGATGAACGTGTCGGGCAGCACCGGAATGTTATCGAAGCGGCCAGCAGCGTTGGTGTAAGCAAGATCGTCTACACCAGCATACAGGGCGCTGAAGAAGGTACGGATTTTTCTCCCGTTGTGCAAAGCAATCGCCAGACCGAAGCAGATATACACGCTAGCGGAATGGACTGGGCAATCGGTCGCAACGGCATTTATATCGAACCGGACGTGGAGTATATTGAAAGATACAAAGAGCGCGGTGCAATCTCGAATTGCGCTGGCGATACAAAATGTGGCTACACCACCCGCCCGGAACTTGGCCTTGCCTATGCGCAAATGGCCATTGCGCCAAGCCACAACGGTCAAACCTACAATCTGCACGGTGAACCCATTACCCAGGTGCAACTGGCAGACTATCTGAATCAGGCGTTCGGCACCCAGCTCACGTATCAGCCAATGTTGGTAAGCGACTATCGCAAGGAACGGATCGACGAGCTTGGAGAATTTTTGGGCACGGTAATCGCGGGCATTTATGAAGGCATTCGGATGGGAGCGAACGACAATCACAGCGATTTCGAAGCGGCGGCGGGCCGGCAGCATCAAGACTGGGGAGAATATTTTCGGTCGATTGGCCAATGACACAAAGCCCGAGAACCGACTCTTTTGTCGCCACTAACGGATAAATTGAAACATGACCATGACCATCCTCATCACCGGCTCAACCGATGGCATCGGGCTTGAAACAGCCAAGATGCTTGCCCAGTCGGGCCACCATATCCTGCTGCACGGGCGCAATCAGGACAAGCTGGCGGCTGCGGAGAAACAGCTTTCCGGATTGCCGGGTGTGAGAGCTATTGAAACTTACATTGCCGATCTGTCTTATATGACCGACGTAGAAGCGCTCGCGGCAGCGGTGTCGAACAAGCACGCCAAGCTCGATGTGCTGATCAACAATGCCGGAGTTTTTGGCGCGCCGAACACGCAGACCTCCGAAGGACTGGATCTGCGCTTCGCCGTAAATGCGATAGCGCCTTATCTGCTGACGAAGAAGCTCTTACCGCTGTTGGGAGCATCGGGCCGGGTGATCAATCTTTCGTCCGCCGCGCAGTCTCCAGTCGATTTAGATGCACTGGCGGGTAATGCACACCTCTCCGATGGCGCAGCCTATGCGCAAAGCAAACTGGCGATGACCATGTGGACACGCGCGATGGCGCAAACAACGGTATCCGATGGTCCGGTAATTGTCGCGGTCAATCCCGGATCAATGCTGGGCACAAAAATGGTGAAGGATGCCTATGGCGCTACTGGCAAGGATATCGGCATCGGTGCGGATATCCTGAGCCGAGCAGCTGTATCGGGGGAATTCGCAGGCGCTTCCGGCCAATATTTCGACAATGATGTCGGCCGCTTCGCGCCGCCCCATCCTGATGCACTTGATGCACGGAAATGTGATGAAGTCGTTTGCACGATTGAAACGATTTCGAAGATGATCGTAAACCAGTCGGCAAGTTAAGGAACATATGAAATGATCAAGAAAGTCTGGGATTATCCTGCTTCATTTTGGGCGCTCATAAGTTTGCCGGGGATCTGGCTTCTTTATTCTGCGCTTACCGGCGCTAACCTGGAAGCGCTGCTGCACCCGACCGGTGAATTTTCAGCTCGGTTTATGATAGTGGCCATGATGCTGACACCGCTTCGGATGCTGCTGCCAAAAACGCGCGCGATTGGGTGGCTGCTTAAACGCCGTCGCTATCTGGGCGTAGCTGCGTTCGCTTATGCTTTTCTGCATGCACTGTATTATATAGTCGACCTTGGTGATGCCGGAGTTATCTGGGCTGATGCCCAGAAGGTGGGCATCTGGACCGGTTGGTTGGCATTTCTTATATTTGTCCCGATGGCGCTGACTTCAAACAATATGTCGGTAAAAGCTCTAGGTCGAAGTTGGAAAACTCTGCAGCGTCTTGTGTATCCTGCCGCCGTTATGACGCTCGCGCATTGGCTTCTGGTGCATGAAAACATCGGCCCAGCTATCATCAACTTCGCGCCGCTTCTTGTGTTGGAGACATATCGGTTTTCTCGCGGGTTGCTCCGTCGACCTCAATCGAAAGCAGCTCGCAGCGAGTAGCTTAAAGGCTGGATTTCCGCGTATGCTCGTAACGCAACAGACTTACAGAAAAGGTATAAACATGACTCGACCTGAACCGCATATTCTGACCGTTATAGATAGCGTTCGGATCACACCTAATCTGCATCGGATCATTCTGGGCGGTGAAGGTTTCGCAAGCTTTCCGAGTGGTCAGAGTGGTGGCTATATTAAGCTCATGTTACCTGGAGCCAAAGGTAGCAAACCTTCGGTGCGAACCTATACCATACGGAGCCAGTCTGAGAATGGTATAGATGTGGATTTCGCCTTGCATGGGTCTAGCGGAAAGTGTGGCCCTGCCACGAACTGGGCCATTAATGTGCAACCGGGTGATACGATCAAGGTCGGTGGTCCCGGCGCGGCGAAGCCGTTGCCGGCAGGCCGCGGCCCCTTTCTGTTAGTCGGAGATATGACAGCACTTCCGGCGATTTCCGTAAATCTTGAAAACCTGCCGAAAGATGCAACAGGGGATGCTTTCATCCTCATTCGTGATGCTGAAGACGAGCAAGGTCTCACCAAACCCGGCGGCGTCACAATCCATTGGATCGTTGAAGCCGATCTCGGCGGGCAACCTTTGCTGCTGCCCGAAGCCATTGGAAAAATGAACGCCATAGACGATTTGGCTTATGCTTGGGTCGCGTGTGAGTTTGAGGCAATGAAGTTACTTCGCCAATATCTGCGCTTTGAACACGAATTGGGCCCAGATCGGCTTTATATTTCAAGCTATTGGAAGCGAGGCCTGATCGAAGACGACCACAAACAAATCAAGCGGGCCGATGCCGAGGTCGTTGCTTGATTCAGCGAAATTCCAAGTCTGTCCTTTCTGAGTCATTACAATCTCGGCATCCCTGCGATCTGCATCCCGTTTCAGTCGTTGTATGGACAGGGTCTTGTCCGCTCACTAAAGCGCCGATATCAGGGGTTGTGGTTCATATTCTCGCCAACATTATCGAATTCACTGCCTGAGTTTGATCCGTTATTCCGGGACACGTTTGTCTATTCTTATATGCTAAGGTCAAAATGACGCAGGATAAAAATCTGGTTCGCGAGCAGCAAGCAATGCTTGCCGGAATGACGCCGGTCCTAAGGGATGGTTCCTATTTTTTCTGTTCGACGGATGACGCTGAAATCATAACTGCAGCGGCATCTGGCAGCTTAGCGACCTTTCGGGAAGATGAAGGAACTTCCCTTGTTCTGAGCGAAGCAGAGGCATCCAAGTGCGGTTTCGATTTATCGACACCTATGTGCAGAATCGTGTTGGAAGTGTTTTCTGCTCTTGATGGCGTCGGTCTCACCGCGGTCGTCGCTACTGCGCTCGCTGAAGAAGGCATTCCCTGCAATATTATCTCGGCCTACCATCACGATCATGTGTTTGTTCCGGAATCGATGGGGCGTCGGGCCATCCAAATTCTTGAAGATGTGCAACGCACTGCTGCCGAAAGAGCAGTTTGACGAACTATCCGATTAAGCTGCCCTAGTTCCGTAAGCGGTATGTCAGTAATCCACCCAGTTGTTGCCATTCGAGCTCGAGTAAGTAGCGCGCGTGGAATGGCTGCTATCAGGCACAATTTTCGATCAGGGTAACGGCGACAATTGGGCGCGAAGCAGACGGTAGACTTACACAAAACCTTACACAGTTTTCAGTTGTGCCAAGAATTATATAATGTTATCAAGATGATACGGAAGTCTCGCCCCACTCAAAATGCGGTATCGAAAGATGTGCTGGTTCGAGTCCGGCCAGGGGCACCACCACCTCAATTAGCCTGTTGTAATTTGACGATTATTTCGAAGGCTGGCGAACTCATTTTCTACAAAAGACCGGTAGGTCCCTTCAGCATCGATCGTCCAGGGATTGATCCTTCATATGTGCTGTCGGTGAATCACCAAAATGCGAGAATCAGCAACGGTTTACTTCACCTGCAAGGTGTCGATATTGGCGCTATGTAATTGCTCCAATTCCTCGACCCGACCTTCTAGTTCGTTGATGCGGGCTATCGCATTGCGCGCGTTTGCGTCCGCAACGTCAATTCGGTCTTGGTCGTCTTCTGTAAAGAGGAGGGCTGCGTTCTGTCCGCAACTTCCGAGCAGAAATGCGCCAACGATCAGCATTTCATATGAGCGGCGTTTCGGCAGTTTTATGTGAGACCTAATATTTCGATAGCGGGTCATACCATATCCGATACGCCATGCGCCAGAGCGATAGGCGCTTCCGGTCGGCCTGTTCGGCAAAATAAGCGAAGATCCAACCTTTTCTGTACCCGGTGACCGAAATTGTGAGATGCAAATAAACGCATGCGTTCAACTGACGGCACGGCAGCTGAGATTGTTTTTGCTGTTATAGCCAATGCTTGCATTCTGACCACCCACCCCCGAAGTGTGTTGGTCTAGGAGCGGGTGCATGCAGATGATGTTCGATAATAGTTTCTTTCGCGACATGGAGGGTTTTTACGCCTCGGTGGATGCCACCATTCCGCCGCAACCAGCACTGCTCATCTTTAATCAAGCACTCGCCGAAAGGCTGGGCCTCGATCTAGCCGAGACGTCCGATGCGCAGTTGGCGCGGCTCTTTTCGGGCGCTGAGGTGCCGGCTGGGGCCAATCCGCTGGCGCTGGCCTATGCCGGTCACCAGTTTGGGCATTTCTCGTCGCAGTTGGGTGATGGGCGAGCGTTGTTGCTTGGCGAAATCGTCACGCCTAATGGCGAACGCTATGACGTTCAGCTCAAAGGGTCTGGGCCGACGCCTTTTTCGCGAAATGGCGATGGCAAG
The DNA here is from genome assembly GCA_963844225.1 of uncultured Alphaproteobacteria bacterium. Classification (GTDB taxonomy): domain Bacteria; phylum Pseudomonadota; class Alphaproteobacteria; order Sphingomonadales; family Sphingomonadaceae; genus Sphingopyxis. Next base: position 68,607 of record CAWJNG010000003.1, read on the forward strand.
GCTGCGATCGGTCCTGTCCTTCGCGAATATCTGGTATCCGAAGCGATGGCGGCTCTGAACATCGCAACCACCCGATCGCTCGCCGCGGTGGCGACCGGTGAGCGGGTGCAGCGCGAAAGGAATCATCCTGGCGCGGTGCTGACACGGATAGCCAAGAGCCATATCCGCGTCGGCACCTTTCAATTCTTTGCGGCGCATTTCGGCGTGGGCCATCTCACCCAGTTGGCCGATTACAGCATTGCAAGGCATTTTCCGGAAATTGCAGACGCGCCTAAGCCTTATATGGCTTTACTTGATCAGGTGATCGAACGTCAGTGTGCTTTGGTAGCGTCCTGGCTATCGGTCGGTTTTGTCCATGGTGTAATGAACACCGACAATGTCGCCATTAGCGGTGAAACGATCGACTATGGCCCCTGTGCCTTCATGGACGGCTTTGCGGTCGAAACTGTGTTCAGCTCAATTGACGCGAACGGGCGCTATGCTTTTGGACGCCAGCCCGAAATCATGCAGTGGAATATGGCGCGCTTTGCGGAGGCGTTGCTGCCCGTCATCCATGCAGCGAACCCTGATGATGTAGAGGCGGCCAAGACGATGGTGGCGGACATTACGCCGCGGTTCCGAGCGCACTGGTTTGCGGTGATGCGGAGCAAACTAGGTTTGGTCGCGGCCGATGACGCCGATGCGGAGCTGGTCGACGGCCTTATCGATCAACTAGAACAATATAATCTCGATTACACGCTGTTCTTTCGCGCATTGGCGACTTTGCTTCGCGGTGACGCGAGTGCTCTGAACGCGCTTCTGCCGACGCCCGACGCGCTGGCGCCATGGGTTGCCTCCTGGTGGAAACAATTGGAGCGCGAGTTGATTAATCCTATGGATCGGGCAGCGGCGATGGATCAGGTCAATCCGCTTTATATTCCCCGCAACCATCAGGTCGAGCAGGCGCTTGTCGCCGCCGAGGCGGGCGAATTGACGGCATTCCGGCAGTTGCTAGCGGTCGTGCAAGCCCCTTATGTTGAACGCAGCGAATGGACGGATTATGCTGCGCCGCCGCCCGCAGACTTTGAACCCTACACTACTTTTTGCGGTACCTGAGGCAGCGCCAAGACAGTGTCGGTAAGGCGCGTCACCTCGCTACGCTGATGGCTGACATAGAGGATGGGAATCGCCAATTCGTCGCGAATCCGCTCTATCACCGCCAATATCTCATCGCTGCGCTCGGCATCGAGCGATGTCAGCGGTTCGTCGAGTAACAAGAATCGCGGGGCAGAGAGGAGCGCGCGACCGATCGCAACCCGCCGCGCTTCGCCGCCAGATAGCGAAACTGGCCAGCGATCGCGCAAATGACCGATGCCCAGCAAATCTGTCACTTCATCCTGTGTGATCCAGCGATTCTGCGGCTGCGACAAGCGCTCGCCAAAGGCGAGGTTTGCGGCAACCCGCAAATGCGGAAAGAGCCGATCATCCTGAAATACATAGCCGGCGCGGCGCTGTTCGGGAGGAAGGTTTACGCGAGATGCGGCGTCGAACAACAAGTCACCAGCGACCCGGATATGCCCGTGATCAGGATGCAACAGGCCTGCGATCATATTGAGGATGCTTGTCTTGCCGACACCAGACGGCCCGCTGAGCGCGGTCAGCCGGGCGGTGGATCGGGCTTGTAGGGCCACTGTATGCGTCCCGATCCGAAGCTGGATGTCGATGTCAAAGGACATGACGCTGCCTTTCACCCGACCGACGGACTAACCACTCGGACAGTAACAACGCCCCAATCGACAAGATCACTGACAAGACAGCGAGCCGTGTCACATCGCCTTCAGCCCCGGGTACCTGCAACTTGGCATATATGGCGAGTGGCAATGTTTGAGTTTCGCCCGGAATGTTCGAAACAAAGGTAATCGTTGCGCCAAATTCGCCGATGGACCGAGCAAAGCCGAGAACGGCACCGGCTAATATTCCCGGCAAGCTAAGCGGTAGTGTGATGCGCCAAAAAGCGTACCAGCGACTTGCGCCAAGCGTGCGCGCCGCACCGACGAGCTTTTGATCGACTGCTTCGATTGATAAGCGCATGGCGCGAACCATTAGCGGGAGCGCCATTATCGCGGCTGCAACCGCCGCACCGGTCCAGCGGAAAAGCAGAACAATGCCAAAGCTGTCATATAGCCACCGCCCCAAAAACCCTTGCTGTCCCAATAGGATTAGCAACAGCCAGCCGGTCACAACGGGAGGAACGACCAGCGGCAAATGGACGAGAGCGTCGATGAGCAGCTTGCCGCGAAACCGAGGCCGCGCGAGGATCAGCGCCAGCCCATAGGCGACCGGCATCGTCGAGATGATCGCGACTAGGCTGACTTTGAGCGAAAGGCCCACGATTGCCCATTCTGCGGCCGAGAGAGGCCCGATCATGGCAATGTCGCGAAGCCGTAGCGCGCGAAAATTCGCCGTGCGTGCGGCGATGCCAAATAAGCGCGAAAGCCATCCGTGTCAGCATGGGTTGCAGTGCGCAATACTGCCACCGGATAGCGGATCGGCGGGTGGCTGTGTTCGGGGAAGGTCGCCACAACGCGAACCTTATTCGACGCCATGGCATCGGTCGAATAAACGATTCCAAAGGGGGCTGCGTCTCGCTCGACAAGCGCGAGTGCGGCGCGGACATTCTCGGCGGGAGCCAACCTTTCTTTAATGCTGTCCCATACTCCCAAATGTTGCAGGGCCGTCTTTGCATATCGTCCCGCCGGCACTGCATCGGGATCGGCAATTGCCAAGCGTCGTTTGCCAAGCGCAGCCGAAAGGTTGTCCGATTCGGTAAACGAAACTTTGGCAGCGCTGGTCTTCGGGGCTATCAGAACCAGTTCGTTCGTAAGCAGATCAGAGCGTGTTCCGGACTTGAGCAGGTTTTTCGCTTCGACCACGTCCATCCATGACTCGTCAGCGGAGAGAAAAATGTCGGCGGGCGCGCCATTCTCAATTTGTCGGGCCAGGGAGGACGATGCGGCAAAGGCGATGACGGGACGGGCGTGACCATCCGCCGTCCAGGCATCAGCAACGGCGCTCAGCGCCTCTTGCAAGCTCGATGCGGCCAGCACCAGCGGCGCACGCTGGTTTGTCGGTGATCCGCAAGCGGCCAAGGTGGCAGCGATGAGCAATGAAAGCGAGAAATGGGCAGCCGACAGGCAGTTACGGAGCATCTTCACGTTATAGGAGCCCCACAGGGAGACTGCAATTGCCGCGCATATTGCGCAGGTCCTAGACGGTGAAACTCTCGCCGCAACCGCAAGCGCCCTTGGCGTTGGGATTTTCAAAGGTGAAGCCAGCGGCGAAATCGTCGACGACCCAGTCCATGATGCTGCCAATCAAATAGAGCACGGATCCGCCATCGACGTAAAATACGCCGCCGGGGGTCTCGATCTTCTCGTCGAATTTCTCCTCTTCGGTTACATAATCGACCGAGTAAGCGAGTCCCGAACAACCCCGGCGTGGGGTCGATAATTTGACGCCAATCGCGTCGTGGGGTGCAGCCGCCATCAATTCGGCAATGCGTGCCTCGGCATCGGCGGTGAGTGTGATTGCGGCGGGTCGCTCGCGGGTTTTGGTTTCGCTCATCACAACATCCCCAGCTCTAGCCGCGCCTCATCGCTCATATTGTCGGGTGACCAGGGCGGATCCCAGACCAGATTGACCTCGGCATCGCCGACGCCCGGGACCGCACCGACGCGCAGTTCAACCTCGGCGGGCATGGATTCCGCCACAGGGCAATGCGGGGTTGTCAGCGTCATGGTGACGACGACATGGCCTTCGTCGACCTCGACATTATAGATTAGGCCAAGATCATAGATATTCACCGGAATTTCCGGGTCGAAAATGTCCTTGAGCGAATTCACGACCGCTTCATACAGATCGCTGCCGACAGCACCGGACGAAACGGCGGCTGGTTTGGCGGCTAGGAAACCCTCGAGATAGTCGCGCTTGCGTTCAAGCTTGTCGGGCGCGCTTTCCATATCGTCGACGCGCGCCTTGGGGGGGGCGTCGACGGCTTCGACTTCTTCTACCCTGATCGTGCGTTCCTCGTTCATCCGAAAATCCTTTCGACGCGCGCCAGCCCTTCGATCAGGGCCGCAACATCGTCGCTGTTGCTATAAAGTCCAAAACTTGCACGCGCGGTCGCGGGAACGCCCAGATGGTCCATCAAAGGCTGTGCACAATGATGTCCGGCGCGGATAGCGACCCCGCTTTCGTCCAAGATAGTGCCGATGTCGTGGGGGTGAACCCCTGCCATAGCAAAACTGACGATTCCCGCACTGTCGGCAGGGCCAAATAGCGTGATACTATTCTTGCGCCCCAAGGCTTCGCGAAGCTCGGCAACTAGCGCGGTTTCATGGGTATGAATGGCGTCGAGACCGACGGCGCTGACATATTCGATCGCCGCCGCCAGCCCGAGGGCTTCGACGATCGCCGGTGTTCCCGCCTCAAAGCGTTGCGGTGCGGGGGCATAGGTGGTGCGTTCAAACGTTACACGGTCGATCATCGACCCGCCCCCCTGCCACGGCGGCATTGCGTCGAGTAAATCTTTGCGCGCCCACAATATGCCGATGCCGGTGGGGCCGTAAAGCTTGTGACCCGAAAAGACGTAAAAGTCGCAATCGAGCGTGGCGACGTCAACGGTGAGCCTCGGCACCGCCTGACAGCCGTCGATCAGCAATTTCGCGCCAACTTTATGCGCCAAATCGGCGGCGCGGCGAACGTCGAGCGTCGATCCCAGCACGTTCGACACATGAGCCAGCGCGACAAGTTTGTGCGCCGGGGTTGTCATGGTTTCGGCTGCATCGAGGTCTATGCAGCCGTCTTCTGTTAGTGGGCAGACGTCTATGATGGCGCCGGTCCGTTCGGCCAGCAACTGCCACGGGACGATATTGCTGTGATGCTCCAGCGTTGACAGCAGGATGCGGTCACCTTGTTTGAGATTGGAATCGCCCCAGCTTTGCGCGACCAGATTAATCCCCTCGCTCGCGCCGCGAACGAAAACGACCTCATCTTCTTGGCCGCCAATAAACTGTGCTACCCGCCGTCGTGCAGCCTCATAAGCCAGCGTCATGTTGGCCGATCGTTGATAGACGCCGCGATGTACGGTCGCATAATCGCGTCCCATCGCCTTGACGGTGGCATCGATTACGGCTTGCGGCTTTTGCGATGTCGCGGCAGTGTCGAGATAGTGCCAGTCGTTGGCGAGGCCAGGGAAGTCGGCGCGAAGCGGCTGCACGCCAACGCGCCCGCCTTCATTCTCCCAGCGCGCCAAAGCTTCGGGCTTGGCATTGGCTGCTTCCATTAGACCAATTCCCCAAGCTTCGTCAGCGCCAGTTCCTGCAACCGCTCCGCATCCTTTGCACCGTCGAACACGCCCGCGACAAAGGCTTGCAGCATCAGCTTTTTTGCCTCGCTGGGGGGGATTCCGCGCGATTGCAGATAATAAAGTCCCATCGGGTCCAACTCACCAATCGCGCAACCGTGGGCACATTTGACATCGTCGGCGAAGATTTCGAGTTCGGGCTTGGCATTGGCGGTGGCACTGCGATTGAGGAGCATCGCTTTCACATCCTGTGCGCTATCGGTCTGTTGCGCATCGCGTGCGACCGCGACCTTGCCCAAATAGGTGCCGGTCGCGGTGCCGCTGAGCACCGACCGTACCACTTGCTTTGATGTTGCTCCGGGTTCAGCATGGGTGACGGTGGTGATAACCTCAAGATTCTGGTTCTCGCCGCCGATCTGCACGGCGCCGAGTGTCAAATCCGCCCCCTCGTGCAGCGTAATGGTCAGCTCGATTCGTCCATAATCGCCGCCGATGTTCAGGATATGGAGAGCAGCGACCGCCCCCTTGCCAAGGCTCATTTCAATCTGCTGAATGCCGCCGCACTCCTGCATAATGGCGCGCGTGAACGTGCTGCCCGCCGGCACGATGATGTTTTCGGGCGCAGGTAGCGGCCATGCCGCCGTTACAGCTTCGATATCGGCGTAGCGCCACGCTTCATCGCGGCGAGTGGGGAGGGCGACAGAGTTCATTAGGCAGGCACCTGAGCATAACCATATTCTTCCAACTCTAGGGCCAGTTCGGGGCCGCCGGTGCGCGTTATGCGGCCTCCATCGAGGACATGGACGAAATCAGGCTTCACGTAGTCGAGCAGGCGTTGGTAATGAGTGATGAGCAACACCGCCTTGTCGGGCGCGCGCATGATGCTGTTGATGCCGTCACCGACTATACGCAGCGCATCAATGTCGAGGCCGCTATCGGTCTCGTCGAGGATCGCAACAGCGGGGTTTAAAATCCCCATCTGTACCATCTCGTTGCGCTTTTTTTCCCCACCCGAAAAGCCGACATTCACCGGCCGCTTGAGCATTTCCATATCCATTTTCAGAAGCGCCGCTTTCTCGCGTGCTACCTTCAGAAACTCGCCGCCCGTCAACGGATCTTCGCCGCGCCGCTTGCGCTGCGAATTGAGCGCCTCGCGCAGAAACTGGACGTTCGATACGCCGGGAATCTCGACCGGATATTGGAAGCCAAGAAAGAGGCCCGTTGCCGCGCGATCATGCGGTTCGAGGGCGAGCAGGTCTTGCCCGTTGAACGTCACCGACCCAGCGGTCACGTCATAACCGGGCCGCCCGCCAAGGACGTACGACAACGTCGACTTGCCCGCGCCATTCGGACCCATGATCGCGTGGATTTCTCCCGCGTTGAGGGTGAGCGACAAGCCTTTGAGTATCGGTTTGTCAGCGACCGATGCGTGGAGGTTTTTTATTTCAAGCATATTAAGTCCTAAGTTTCCGAACGGTGGACATGGAGCTGGTCATCCCACGCTTCCTTCCAAACTAATCCCCAGCAATTTCTGCGCCTCGACGGCAAATTCCATCGGGAGTTGCTGCAGCACCTCTTTTGCAAAGCCATTGACGATTAACGCCACCGATTCCTCCGCGTCGAGGCCGCGTTGCATCGCATAGAAAAGCTGGTCGTCGCTGATCTTGCTTGTCGTTGCTTCATGTTCGACCTGTGCCGACGGGTTGCGGACTTCGATATAGGGTACGGTATGCGCGCCGCATTGGTCGCCGAGTAGGAGGCTATCGCATTGGGTGAAGTTGCGCACGCATTCTGCCGTCGGGGCGACGCGAACGATACCGCGGTAAGTGTTGTTCGATTTGCCTGCGCTGATCCCTTTTGACACGATAGTCGACCGGGTGCCTTTGGCGTTGTGGATCATCTTCGTGCCAGTGTCGGCCTGCTGATAATTATTGGTGACCGCGACCGAATAAAATTCGCCAACGCTGTCTTCGCCGTTCAGCACGCAGCTGGGGTATTTCCAAGTGATCGCGCTTCCGGTTTCGACTTGCGTCCAGCTCACCTTGCTGCGCTTACCCTGACACAGCGCGCGCTTGGTCACGAAATTATAGATGCCGCCCAGTCCTTCGGCATTGCCGGGATACCAGTTTTGCACGGTCGAATATTTAATCTCGGCGTCGTCCAATGCGATTAGTTCGACCACTGCGGCATGAAGCTGATTTTCATCGCGCATCGGAGCAGTGCAGCCTTCGAGATAGCTGACATGCGAGCCTTTGTCGGCGATGATTAGAGTGCGTTCAAACTGGCCCGTATTTTCGGCATTGATGCGGAAATAAGTCGATAATTCCATCGGACAGCGCACGCCCTCCGGGATGTAGACGAAGGTCCCGTCACTGAAGACGGCACAATTTAATGTGGCGAAATAATTGTCCTGCATCGGCACCACCTTGCCGAGCCATTTTTTTACCAACTCCGGATATTCGCGGATGGCTTCGCTAATCGAGCGAAAGATAACACCGGCGCGTTCCAGCTCGGCCCGAAAGGTGGTGGCGACGCTGACGCTGTCGAATACGGCGTCGACTGCAACTTTTCGTGCGCCTTCGACCCCGGCGAGCACTTTCTGCTCTTCGATCGGTATGCCGAGCTTTTCATACACGCGCAGGATCTCGGGATCGACCTCGTCCAAGCTGCCGATCTTCTCCTTCATCTTGGGCGCCGCGAAATAATAAGCGTCCTGATAATCGATCGGCGGCACGTTGAGCTTAGCCCAATCGGGCGGGGTCATCGTAAGCCAGTGGCGATAGGCTTTGAGCCGCCAGTCGAGCATCCATTGAGGCTCGTCCTTCTTGGCAGAGATAAAGCGCACCGTATCTTCCGACAGGCCCTTGGGTGCAAAATCCTGTTCAATTTCGGACGACCAACCATGTTCATAGTCGGCAACGCTCAAGGCGGCATCGTGCGCGGCCTGATCTTTTACGGGGGTGTCGGTGCTATCGGTCATATCTCTAACTCGTCGCCCTCGCCAATGCGGAGGCTGTTTGCGGCAAGGGTGATGGTGACAGGACTGCGGTTCCCATCTTTGCAGGGGTGGCGGCCAGGTTTGCCAGGCTGATTTCTTCGAGAGCGGCACGAACCGCCGCGTTGACGACGCCCAAATGCGGCTGGACTTGGCAGCTGCCTTCGAGAGCGCAGTCGTGGCGCCCCTCCTCGACGCAAGAGGTGAGGGCAATCGGCCCTTCGACCGCTTCGATGATGTCGGCAATGCTGATCGAGGCCGCCGGGCGCGCAAGGCGGACGCCGCCGCCAGTGCCGCGTGAAGCGACCAGCAAGTCTGCCCGAGCCAGCGTGCTGACCAGTTTCTGAGCTGTCGGACCCGGTATTCCGGTCTGCTCAGCTAGCATGCCAGCGTGGATCGGCACCGACCCGCATTGACGGGCGGCGGCGCTCATCAACACCACGGCATAATCGGCAAGATTGGACAAGCGCATCAGCACTCTCCTGCGAAATGGGGCGATCGGCCTCTAATTGGACCAAATCCTTCCACTTATGTAGGCGAAGGGCGCAGGTGGTGCAAGGGTAGCCTATTCGCGCAGTGGATATTGCGAAAAAAAAGGCACCCATCTGGCCGGGGGCCAAATGGGTGCCAAGATGAAGATCTCAGTCCTCCAAGGAGGACGAGCTCTTCTGGGTCGCAAGTCTGAACTATGCGCTGTGGATGATTCGTTATTGGATGAAAGCGCCAAATCGACCTATGGATAAACCCCTGATGCTGAAGGATATAGAATTAATGCTGGCAGCTTGCGGCCTAGGTGTCCGAAACCAGTGGGCTGACTTTTCCGGCCATATCCTTGCGCCCCTGTGACGTTGCCTGCGTATAAAGGGTTGGTGACGCAAGCTGACCCGGAGTTGCGCCGGCAAAGCGCTTTATCTCGCGTATTAGGTGCGACTGGTCGTAAAAGGCATCGCCCAACTCGGCGGGGTCCAGCTTTTCTCCGCGCGCCAATGCGGCGGCGGCGCGTACGGCGCGATATTTGCGGGCCAGCATCCGGGGAGGAAGGCCATAAAATCGCTTTGTCATCCGCTCGACCGACCGGATTGACATGCCCGTTGCGCTAACCAGATCGGCAATTTCCGGCGACAGGCTTTTAGTCAGCCATTGATCGACTGTGCGGGTGAACCAGATTGGAGCCGGTTCATTCTTATTAAGCATCTCCCGGACGAAATTATTGCCCATGATCAGCTTCTCTTCGGCATTTTCGGCGTCCATCAATCGATCGACCACTTCATTGATCCAGTCCCCGAACAGATCTTCGGCATTAATAGCGCGATCGGTCAGATTGTCTGCCTCCGGACCCATCAGCGTAGCCCACCCCGCTGGCATCAAGCCAAAACCAAAAAGTTTTGATGGGCTGTTGGCGATGGCGCGGACGCGTCCACTAGTGGGTCCGATGATGGTCGCACGCCATGCGGCGATACGATGACCATCGGCGAAGATATATGCACCATCGGGATTGGACATGACACGAAATTGCGGACGGTCTGCGCGCTCATATTCTTCAAACGGTGTGACGTTGATGCTCGCAAAATAATATGTCGATACCATTTCCGCCAAATCAGGATCGGGCAAAAAATATTTCAGCTCAAACGGAATCATACCGTCCGGCTCGCTAGGAGTCGTTGGACCGTCCGACATTGTGCGACCATTCCCCACAGTTTGTTAACTGTATTGTCTATTGGCAAAAATATTCGCTTTTTATGCGAGCGCGTCAAGACTGCATTTGTACGAAACCTAGCCTTGTTGAGCGGCGATCCAGTCGTCGACTCTGCGTTCCAATATGTCTAAAGGAACTGGCCCTCCCGACAAGACAACATCGTGGAATGCGCGAATGTCGAATTTATCGCCCAAAACCCTTTGGGCCCGGTCGCGCAATTCCATTATTTTTAGCTTGCCGATCATGTAGGCGGTCGCTTGGCCCGGATAGACAATATAGCGCTCAATCGCCTTGCGAATGTCGCCTTCAGGGTTCGGGGTATTGGTTTTCAGATAGGATATCGCCTGTTCTCGGGTCCAACGCTTGTCGTGAATGCCTGTATCGACCACCAACCGGCACGCCCGCCACAACTCCATGCCCAATCGTCCAAAATCGCTGTACGGATCTTGATAGAACCCCATGTCCTTGCCTAATTGCTCAGCATAAAGGCCCCAACCCTCGGTATAAGCGGTAAAACCGCCAAAGCGGCGGAAGGGTGGCAGGTCCTTCATCTCTGTCTGGATTGTCCGCTGCAAATGATGCCCCGGAACGCCCTCATGGTAGACGAGCGCTTCAAGTTCGGTTTTGGACATGTCCCGCAGATTATAAAGATTTACATAATAAGTGCCGGGCCGGGACCCATCGGGCGACGGTGACTGGTAAAAGGCTTTGCCCGCCGATTTTTCGCGAAATGCCTCGACGGCCTTTATCTTGAGAGGGGCTTTAGGTAACGTACCGAAATAGTCGGGCAGCTTGGCCTCCATGGCCGTGACCTTGGTGGCGACATCGGCCAGATAAGCCTCGCGACTTTTGTAAAAATATTGCGGATCGGTGCGTAGGTGGACGAAAAACTCGCCTAGCGTCCCTTTGAACCCGACCTGTGCCATGATTTTGCGCATTTCGCCGTGAATTCGATCGACCTGTTCGAGACCCAACTTGTGGATTTGCGCCGCCGACAGATCGGTAGAGGTATAATCTGCGAGCAGCGCCTGATAATAGGCTGCGCCGCCGGGCATCCGCCATACGCCGTCATCGGTTGATGCCTGCGCCTGCATCCTCGTCATCCGCACTCTCAAGTCACGATAGCCAGGAACCGCGCTGGTCAGCCACGCATCGCGCGCCGCCTTCTTTAGATCGGCCTTGCGATCCTCGGGCAGGGTCAGTGCGTCCACCTTGGCATCAAAATCGACGACCACGGCATTACTTTCGACCTTGCCGTCGCTGCCGATCAGATTGTCGATGTCGGACAAGACATGGGCATAGACCCATTTGGGCGGCCCCATGCCCGCACTGGCGCGGCGTTCGGCCTCGGTGCCTAGTTCGCGTATGACCGGTCCCATCCCCTCGATACGACTGATATAGGCCTGCGCTTCACTATCATCAGAAACGCGATGGATGTTGATCAGAAAAGCAGGCATGCGGCTCTGCGCGCCATTCATTTGATCGAAAATATAACGATGATCGCGGAACCGGAACAGGCGCGCTGATTGCTTGGCATCGGCGTCGAACAGATCAAATGACAGCGCGTCCTCGGTCGACATCGTCTTGGGATTATAGGCAGTACGCATCGCTGCGGCGCTGGCCTGTTGCAACTTTTCGCGATTAACGGCAGCGGCGTCGGACACGTCGTTCCACTGGCCATAGTCGCTATCGCGAATGCCGCGATAGGCTTTGGATTGGGGGGATAGCGACAGCTGTGCAGCGTCATAATTCTGGAAAAATTCGTTTAGTCCCGCTCCAGCCGGAGCTGTGGTGTCGGGTTGCGGGGCGTCGGTCGTGGCGGGCAGGGGAGCTGGTGCATTCTGCATCGCTGTCGAGGTGCATCCGGTGGCGGACAGGACCAGCAGGCTGGCGGACAATTTGACGGCTAAACGGATGTACGACACGATTTTCTCCCGATTTTTCTGTGGGCCATGACTTGCCATAGCCCTCTGGTCAGCGCAATGGCGGGGCATGTCGTTCCTCGCCTCAACCGCTGATGTCGCCTATGCGCTCGTCCGCCCGCTCGTCCACGCCAGTGATGCCGAAGCCGCTCATAATCTGACGCTGTCGGCTCTGGAATTATTACCCTGTGCGCACCGTGCGATGACCAGTCCGATGCTGGCGAGCCGCGTCGCCGGTCTTGAATTTCCCAATCCGGTCGGCCTCGCGCCCGGATTTGATAAGGACGGGCGCGTTCCGCATATCATGCCGCATTTTGGCTTTGGCTTTGTAGAGGTGGGAACGCTGACACCATTGGCACAATCGGGCAATCCACGTCCGCGCTTGTTCCGGCTGGTAGAGGACAAGGCGGTGATTAACCGGCTGGGGTTCAACAATGGGGGTCAAGTCTCTGCTGCGGCGCGTATAAAGGCGTTGCGTGCTCGCGGGTTGGTCACACCGCTGGGCGTAAATATCGGGGCCAATAAGGATAGCGCCGATCGCATCGCCGATTATGCAACAGGCGCTGCGGCGATGGATCCGTTTGCGGATTATCTGGCGGTCAACATCAGCTCGCCGAACACCCCGGGGTTGCGCGCGTTGCAAGACAAGGATGCGCTCATATCTTTGCTCGATGCGGTTGCGGCGGCACAGCCCAGTTCAACGGCAAAGCCGGTGTTTTTGAAAGTGGCGCCCGACCTTACGCCCGCCGATATTGACGATATTGTCGGGGTTGCGATGGATGCAAAGCTTGGCGGACTTATCGTGGCCAACACTACTATCAGCCGACCCGATTTGAGCTCGCGTCACGCGCAGGAAGCGGGGGGGCTTTCAGGGGCGCCATTGCGCGATCTGGCGCAGCAGCGACTGGCCGATTTTCGTCGCGCCAGTGGAGGCACGCTGCCGCTGATCGCCGTGGGCGGGGTCAGTTCGGCGGAGGATGCGTGGAACCGCATCCGTGCGGGAGCTAGTTTGGTACAAATTTATTCGGCAATGGTTTTTGCAGGCCCGGGCCTTGCGGCGCGCATTGCGCGAGGTCTTGAAAGTCTGGCGCGTCGGGATGGCTTCGTAAGGGTGGCCGACGCAATCGGAGCGGATGATTGACGGGCTTGCGCTGAGGCGATCAGCGCGCCAATGTCGCCGTTATGTTTAAACGAGTCCTCAGCTTCTTCGCCCTCTTCTTCCTCATCCTTCCAACTCTTGTCAGCGCGCAAGGGGTAGCCACCTCGGCTGACCCGCGTGCTACCGAAGCTGGGCGCGAAATCTTGCGTGAAGGCGGGTCGGCCGCCGATGCCGCGATGGCGATGATGCTGGTGCTGACTCTAGTCGAGCCGCAATCGAGCGGCATCGGCGGCGGCGGCTTCCTGCTTTACCATGATGCGAAGACAAATATCATCTCGACCATCGATGGTCGCGAAAAGGCTCCTGCTGCGGCTACACCGCAACGCTTTGTCGGGCCGGATGGCCAGCCACGCGGTTTTATGGACGTTGTACCGGGGGGGCTGTCCGTCGGCGTTCCAGGTAATGTGCGCTTGCTCGAGGAAACGCACAAACGCTGGGGCAAGCTGCCATGGGCCGACCTGTTCCAACCGGCGATCAAACTGGCTGAACGCGGCTACGCTGTCACCCCGATTCTGAATAAATATATGCAGTTGGTCCGACCCGTCTGGAAGGATTTTCCGGACGTGCGCGCTCTCTATTATGTCGATGGCGAACCTGCGCCCGTCGGCACGATCATAAAAAACCCAGCTTATGCCAAGCTGTTGCGCGAAGTTGCAGCCAATGGCGCGGATAGCTTTTATTCCGGTAGCAATGCAGCGACGATTGTCAAAGCCGTGACCACCGCGCCGCGCAATCAATCAAAAATGACGCTGACCGACCTGAGAGCTTATCAGGCCAAGGAACGCCCGGCCGTTTGCAGCACCTATCGCGTCTACAAAGTCTGCGGCATGGGTCCGCCGTCGTCGGGCGCCACGACCGTACTCGGCATTCTCGGGATGATCGAGGCATATGATATGAAAGCGATGGGTAAGGACAGCGTGATGAGCTGGCACCTGATCGCAGAAGCGATGCAACTCGCCTATGCCGACCGCAGCGAATATTTGGGCGACAGCGACTTTGTCGATGTGCCGGTCACTGGATTGCTCGATAAGCAATATCTGGCTCAGCGCCGAAACCTGATTTCTCCTTTCGGTGTCGCTAAATCCTATCCGGCGGGCAAGCCTCCGGGCGCCGAGCCCCGCACGGCACCAGGACCAGTCAACGAACATGGCACCACCCATTTCGTCGCAGTTGATAGCGACGGCAATGTGGCCACCATGACTTCGACGGTGGAATCGCTTTTTGGCAGTCATCTGATTGCCAATGGTTACATCCTAAACAACGAACTCACCGACTTCTCCTTTGCCCCCGAAAAGGATGGAAGGCCTGTCGCTAATCGCGTGGAAGCAAATAAGAGGCCGCTCTCCTCCATGTCGCCCACAATCGTCTATGGTCCTGATGGTAAGGTCATATTGGCGCTTGGCTCGGCCGGCGGAAAGCGCATCATCATGCATGTGGCGAAGACATTAATTGGCGTGCTCGATTGGGGCTTGCCGGTCGATCAGGCAATTGCGTTGCCCAATATCTTTTTCACCGATGACGGCGCGATTATTGAGGATAATGCCATGGGACGGAAAATTTCCGCGCAATCATCGGTGTTCAATCAACCGATCCGAACGTCCGATTTCGGATCAAAGGTAAACGCTATAGAGCGCACACCAACTGGCTGGCACGGTGCCGCCGACCCGCGCAGCCCGGGAAATGCGCTGGACGAATAAGGTGCCTACGCTCAGCTTCCGCTCAATTGTTTGCCTGGAAAGGCTTTGGTTATGACCATTAATCGCCAGCCGGCGGAGGTTCGCACCGTCGAGCATTTCGACAATCTGGTCGCCATGTTTTTCGCCCGCGCCGATCAGAATGGCGATTCTCCTTTTCTTTCACGAAAGATTGATCGCTGCTGGCAATCGCAAAGCTGGCGCGTAGTTGCTGAACAAGTCGCCGCGCTAGCGCATCATCTGCGCGATTTGGGAATGCACAAAGGCGATCGGGTGCTGCTTGTGTCGGAAAACCGGCCCGAATGGTGTATTGCCGATCTGGCGATCATGGCGGCGGGATGTGTCACAGTACCCACCTATGTGACCAACACCGAACGCGACCATCAGCATATCCTCAACAACAGTGGTGCGCGCGCGGTGATCGTGTCGACCGCCAAACTGGCGCGAAGCCTGATGCCCGCTGTGTTGAGATCCAGTGTCGAACTGGTGGTGACGATGGAATTGTTGCGCGTCGGGCAACAGGGCAATGTTAATGTTGTCGACTGGTCGCAACTGGTCAGCGATGGCGCGCAATATCTGGAAACTTGCCGGACCGCGATTGCCGATCTTAAGCGTCACGATCTGGCGTGCCTCATCTATACGAGCGGCACCGGCGGCGCACCGCGCGGGGTGATGCAGCCGCATGGCGCCATCCTGCACAATGTCGAAGGTGCAGCCACAGTGATTGCCGAGGATTTCGGATGGGAGGACGAAGTGTTCTTGTCCTTCTTGCCGCTCAGCCATGCTTATGAACATTCGGGTGGCCAGTTTCTGCCTATCGGGCTTGGTGGGCAGATATTTTATGCCGAAAGTCTGGAGAAACTAGTTAGCAATATTGAGGAAGTGCGTCCGACCATCATGGTCGTCGTCCCGCGCCTGTTCGAGGTGATCCGCGCACGCATGATCAAGGCCGTTGAGAAGCAGGGCAAGATGGCGAATTGGATGCTGAACCAGGCGCTACGCGTAGGCGAAAAGGACTATGAGCAAGGGCTGGGACTGCTGGACCGTCCGATTGACTTGCTGCTGGGCAAATTATTCCGACCAAAGATCAACCAGCGCTTTGGCGGTCGGCTGAAGGCCCTGGTGTCGGGCGGCGCGCCGCTCAACCCTGAAATTGGAGTGTTTTTCCATTCGATCGGTCTGACCTTGCTTCAGGGCTATGGCCAGACCGAGGCGGGACCGGTCATCAGCTGCAACCGCCCGTCGGCGGGCATTAAAATGGACACGGTTGGACCGCCGCTTAAAAATACTGAAGTGCGAATTGCAGATGATGGCGAGATTTGCGTGCGTGGCGAGTTGGTGATGCTGGGGTATTGGCGAAACGAAACCGAGACCGAGCGGGTGCTGATCAACGGCTGGCTGCACACCGGGGACATCGGCCATATCGACGAAGCCGGGCGTGTCGTTATCACCGACCGCAAGAAGGACCTGATTGTCAACGACAAGGGCGACAATGTCTCGCCGCAACGCGTCGAAGGGATGCTGACGCTTCAGCCCGAAATTCTGCAAGCGATGGTTTATGGTGACAAGCGACCGCACATCGTGGCGATCATCGTCCCGGATCCCGAATGGGCAAATGAATGGGCCGAGGCCCAAGGGCTGCCCAAGGACATGAAGTTACTCAGCGAGCATGACAAGTTTCGCGCCGCTGTGCGCGCAGCGATCGACCGGGTGAATGGCCAGCTATCGGTGATTGAAAAAGTCCGCAAATACGCTTTTGCAGATGAAGCCTTCACCATCGAGAATGAGCAGATGACCCCGTCGATGAAAATTCGTCGTCACGTGTTGAAAGAGGTGTATGCCGACAGGATTTCCGCCTTGTATCGGGGGTAACAGGCGGGGTGGCGACCCGAAGGAGCTCTCGGTGCAAACCGGACCCCGCCCATCGCTGAGTCAGGGTCAGCCCGCGTCCCCCGCCGGCTTGCGATAGGGGACGAATTCGCCAAAGACGCAGGTCGGTCCGCGCATGCCGCTTGAGCGGTCGACAAGGTGAAAAAAATCGCCTTCACAAGTTTGTGATCCAAATTGCCGTACGACCATGATGTCGCTGTCGCGCGCTAGGCCGGCGCAGCTGCCTTTCAAGTCGTTGCGATAAACCAGTCGTCCCGACGAGCGATACAAGAGGATGTCATCTGAGACGCGGATCGTGCTGAAATTCTGGGTGTTGGTGATGCAGTGCACTGGCTTGCCCGGCACTTTGTCGGCCAGTTGTTTTTCCAGCATTTTCGTCTGTTTGGGTGTCAGGGCCGCCGCACCCGCCGCGCCCGTACCGGTTGGGGCACAATTGGCTAGCAATGGCGCAGCCGCGGCCATTAGCGCCGCGGCACGAAGAAGGTTCAGCTTTGCCATGATTTTGCTCCTCGCAAGGGTATGAAACATAAGGGCTCCTAATGAATGGCTGCTGAAGCCTTGCGGCATTGCAGGCTGTCAGGCCGCATCCTTCAATGCGCGAATGCGGCCCAGTTCCGCAGCGCTGCAGGCCCGCAAAAAGGGGTTGGTAGCGCGTTCCGCCGCGATGGTAGTGGGCACCGTTGCAATGCCCTTTGCCCGGTCAATTTCAACCGCCTTCAATCGCGCGGCCAGTGCCACATTGTCCGGATCGACCGTGATCGCGAAGCGAGCATTCGACAGCGTATACTCGTGTGCGCAATAGACTTGAGTCGCATCGTCGAGTTCGCCTAGCCGCTGCATGTTGGCATACATTTGCTCGGCGGTGCCCTCGAACAGTCGGCCGCAGCCCATCGCGAACATGGTGTCGCCAACAAAAATCACATGCTCATCGGCAAAATGATAGGCGATATGACCCGACGTGTGTGCCGGAACTTCCAGCACCGTTGAACTATGCGCGCCGAGTTTTACTATATCACCTTCGCTGACCAGCCGGTCGGCGGTCGGGATGCGTTCACGTTCGGCGGCTGGAGCGATAATTTCGCATCCGGTTTTGGCCTTTATGCCGGCATTGCCGCCGGTGTGATCGGGATGCCAATGCGTGTTCCAAATTGCGGTGATCGGCCAGCCACGTCGGTCAGCCTCTTCCATCACAGGCTCGGCAACGGCAGGATCGACGACCATTGTCTCTCCGCTATCGCTGTCATGGACCAACCAGACATAATTGTCGCTGAGGACGGGGATGCGGATGATATCGAGCTTGCCCATGATGATCTCCTTTCTTTGCGACCTCACACATTAGACGTAACTGATGGATGTCGACCTTGATTCCAATTGCTGTGCAACTGGGCTGTTACCATTCACCGACATTGGGCATCGAGGCCCAGGGTTCCTGCGGCGGCAAATTGCCATCCTGTAGAAGCTCGATTGAAATACCATCGGGCGAACGAATGAAGGCCATATGGCCATCGCGCGGCGGTCGGTTGATCGTCACGCCGGCATCCATGAGCCGCTGGCACGTCTCGTAAATATTGTCGACCCGGTAGGCGAGGTGGCCGAAATTCCGCCCGCCGTCATACGCCTCGGGAGCGCTGCCATCTTCCGCGGGCCAATTATATGTCAGCTCGACCTCGGCTATATCTGCTTGCCCAAGGCAAGCGAGGAAAATGAGGGTAAAACGGCCTTGCTCTACATCAACCCGGCGGACTTCCTCGAGTCCAATAAGGTTGAAAAAGGCGATGGTGGCGTCGGGATCCGTTATGCGGACCATGCAGTGAAGAAAATGGGTCATGCCCGCATCTTATCTTGTCGCGAGCATCTGCGCCACTACCTCAATCAGAAGCGCGATGTCGTCTTCGCGGGACAATCGGTGGTCGCCACCCTTGATCAAGGTCACTCGCACATTATCGCTCTCCAGCGCGGCGGCGAGCCGTAAACTGATGTCGGGAGGCACATCCCCGTCTTCCTGCCCGTGCAAAAGGCGGACGGGGCAGCGCAAGGGAATGGCAGAATCAAGAAGTCGATTGACTTGGCCGGACTCCCAAAACTTCAAGGTGGTGACATAGGGCTGGTCGCTATAGGGGGTTACTTCTGCGAGCAGACCTTCGGTGGCAATGATTGCCTTATCGCTAGCGCTGAAACCCCAGTCGGTGAAATCGGGTGCGGCGGCGATGCCTACCAATCCTGCCACCCGTTGCGGGGCGTCGCTATTTGTCAGCGCCAGCGCAACGAGTAGCATCAGCCACCCGCCCATCGACGATCCGACCAGTATCACGGGGCTTCCGACGCGATCGTCGATTAAATCAATTACATCGTTGCGCCAGTCGACCAATGACTGTTCTGCAAACAAGCCATCCGATCGACCGCATCCGGCATAATCGAGCAACAGACACGCGCGCCCTTCGGCGACGGCCCAATCGAACAACGCAGTCGCCTTCGCGCCTTCCATGTCGGACATATATCCGGGCAAGAAGACAATCGTTGGGCCGCGTCCTGCAGCATGGCGATAGGCCAAGCGCGGGCGGTCGCTTCGGTCCATAAATAGGAGGGCGTCGGTTTCGCCCATAGTGGTTAAATTACCCAGTCAACGGTGCTCATCTGGGTTGCCGCTTGGCCTTTGGCGCGACGCTGCTCAACCATGATACGGTTGAGCCGGACGATCGTGTCGCTCCCGGTGGTGATGCACCAGCCGGGGACTACGGCATGAACCAGAGCGCACAATCCACCCCAGATCATCGTCACGCCAAAGCGCGATGCGACGCCGAAATGTTCGATGTAATTTTCATCGACACTGCGCGGATGGTCGACAAATAAGCGGTGAAACATTGTGGCCCTCCAAAGCTGCTGCTGCCCTAGCGAGCGTGACTGGAGCAAGCAAGGGCAGCAGAGCCGGGGAGCGGCGTTATTCTTGTCACTTACCCAGAAATTTCGCCACCGCAGCGGCAAATTTTTCGGGTTGGTCCAGCATGATGAAATGGCGACTGTCATCGATGCGTTGCAGCGTTGCGGTCTTGGCGTTGGCAAAGGCGCCTTTGTACATTTCATCGACCCGTTCGGGGGGTATGACACTCGCATCGACCGGATAGAGCATCGTTAGCGGCGCGCTGATCGCACCAATTTCGGGGCGCAGATCTGTGGTCATATCGTCATAGAAAAGCTGCGCTGAGACCTTTGCGTTTGCATCGCGCGTCCATGCTTTGACCTGTTCGCGGCCGGCGTCGGTGGCCGACATGATTTGCAAAGTGCGGTCGTCGGCTTCGGCATTGTCCCTGGCGGCAAAAGCCTTTTGTTGTGCCATCGCTTGGGGCTCGATCAATTCGACTGTCGCGGTGGGCCCGAACAACGTCCCGATGAAGGGCAAGGCGTCGACGACCATCAACTTGCCAACCTCTTGCGGCACGCGTGCTGCGATCATCATCGCGGTGAGACCGCCAAGAGAATGGCCAATAATTGCGGGTGCGGGGCGACCTTGATCGGTGATGCAATCGTCAATATAATCGGCGACCTCTAGCATCATCGGCTCCAGCACCGGCCCGTCGGCATTAATCCCGGGATCACCGCCACCAAAGCCGCGTATCTGAACAAGGTGAAGGCGATAATGTCCCTTCATCTGCGCCGCTGTCTCATCCCATACGGCGCGCGGTGACGACAAGCCGGGGATGAGCACCACATCTGGCCCGTCGCCCTCAACTATGATTGTGATGCGCTTGCCCTCGACGAGACCGGTCGGACAGGCGGCCCTTGCTTGGCTTGTCCGGACCGCGGTTGCAGAGGACGGGCTGGCCAGAATAACGGCCGCAATTGCGAAACCGGCGGCAAGACAGACGCGTTTCATCATTGCTTTAGTCCTTAAGGAAGATTTCTTCGATCGGCATGTCAAATAGATCGGAAATACGAAAGGCGAGTGGGAGCGAGGGGTCATATTTGCCTGTCTCGATGGCGTTCACGGACTGGCGCGATACCGCTAGTTTCTCAGCAAGGTCACTTTGGCTCCAGTCGCGTTCGGCGCGCAGAACTTTCAGCCGGTTTTTCATGCGCCGCGCACTTTGTTGATCACCCCTGCGAGCCCAAGTCCAACGCACCAAACCGGCACGGCGGCCCAGCCGGAGGTAGGACGCACGACATCGAAATTGGCAAGAAAGCCCCAGAAAGTCGCTACCGCGAGCAGAAAGCCGGTCGCGATCAGCGACGCATTTACCGTCCGGTTGCGCAGATATTCATCGGTCTCCTCGATCAGATAGCGGCCCATGGCCCAGATCATTCCCAAAACAGGCAGCGTTGGCAGCAGCGAAAGCAACGCCGCCTGCAATGCGTTGAGCTCGTAATTCTTGAAAATGAGAGTCGCGGCAAACAGGCCGATCACATAGGCAAAACTGACTCCCAGCATGCGCCGGTTGTACCGCACGACGACCGGTGACGCGCAGCCCTTGTGCGCCTGTAGCCGCTCGCTTGTCCTGACCATGGGAATTATTAGGATCATGGGGAGCAACATCAACGCCTGGCCCCATGGTTTTGAGTCATAATGGGTCGATGTCAGAAATATCCCCATTGCGAGCATACTGCCTAGAAAGGCAACCGCCCATAAGCCGAGCGCGCGCTTTTGATTGCGTATGATATTCTCTTCCATGTCAAGCCTCCTTGTGAATAAGTAAAGGAACATTGACATCGCTTGCATGTACTTGTCAAGCGTCATTGTCATAATGACCAGCGAACTTGTCTGTCTCCGCGTCATGCGCCCCCTTGCGGCGGCGCAACATGGCTGGCAAAGGGACGCTGATATTTTGCTTGGAAAAGGCCGTTTTTGGATGTCCCAGATGATCCGCGTCACGCTTCCCGATGGCTCAGCCAGAGATGTCGCGCGCGGCACTACCCCGGCACAGATCGCCGCCGATATCGGCCCAGGTCTTGCCAAGGCGGCGCTTGCGGCGCGCGTCGGTGGCGAATTGCGCGATATCATGCGCCCGCTCGACAGTGATACGACACTGGCGCTGGTGACGAGCCGTGACGAGGCCGACGCACTTGAACTCGCGCGCCACGATTTCGCGCATGTGCTGGCCGAGGCAGTGCAAAACATCTTTCCAGGCACGCAAATCACCTTTGGTCCGTCGACGAGCGATGGTTTTTATTATGATTTCGCGCCGACGGCCGAACATGGCCCGTTCCGCGATGATGAGCTGCCGCTGATCGAAGAGGAGATGCGTCGCATCATCGCAGCTGACCTGCCGCTCAACCGCGAAGTATGGGAGCGCGACAAGCTGATCGCTAAATGGCAGACCGATGGCGAGACGTTCAAGGCCGAATGGGCCGCCGAATTGCCAGAAGGTGAGGAACTGACTGTTTATCGCAGCGGCGACGGCTGGATGGACATGTGTCGTGGCCCGCATCTGGCGTCGACCGGAAAGCTGGACGCTGCGGCGTTCAAATTGACGCGTGTGTCGGGTGCCTACTGGCGCGGCGATCAGAAAAATGCTCAGCTCAGCCGCATCTACGGCACTGGCTGGCTCAACAAGAAGCAACTGGCAGAGCATCTGGTCCGATTAGAAGAAGCTGCGAAGCGCGATCATCGCAAGATCGGGCAAGACATGGACTTGTTCCACTTGCAACCCGAAGCTCAAGGGTCGGTGTTCTGGCACGCCAAGGGTTTTCGTCTGTGGCGGACGCTCGAGGCGTATATGCGCCGCCGCCTCGACGCGGCTGACTATGCTGAGGTCAAAACGCCTCAATTGATGGATTCGCGGCAATGGGAACAGTCTGGCCATTGGGGTAAATATCGCGAGAATATGTTTGTCGTTCCCGACGAGATACCTTCGGTTGATGATGACGCGCCGGTGTTGTCTGGTGGAGGCGATCTGATGGCGCTCAAGCCCATGAACTGTCCCGCGCATGTGTTGGTTTTTCGTCAGGGCATCAAAAGCTATCGCGACCTACCGATCCGTATGGCCGAATTTGGCTGCTGTCATCGAAACGAACCGCATGGGGCCCTCCACGGCATCATGAGGGTGCGCCAGTTCACCCAGGACGACGCGCATATATTCTGCCGCGAAGATCAGCTGATTTCCGAAATTGTTGATTTCTGCGACTTGCTCGACAGTGTTTATCGTGACCTTGGTTTTGAAAGCTATGCGATCAAATTGGCGCTGCGCCCCGAACAGCGGTACGGCAGCGACGCGGAGTGGGACAAGTCGGAACAGATTTTGCGTGAGGCCGTCGAAGCCGCAGGCCGCGCGTCCGAGGAGTATGGTTGGGAAGAATTGCCAGGTGAGGGAGCATTTTACGCGCCCAAACTTGAATTTCACCTGACCGATGCGATCGGCCGGACGTGGCAAGTCGGGACGATTCAGGCCGATACCGTGCTCCCCCAACGGCTCGACGCCAGCTATGTCGGCGAGGATGGTGCGCGCCATCGTCCGGTCATGCTTCACCGCGCCATATTGGGAACGTTTGAGCGATTTATCGGGATTTTGATTGAACATCATGCGGGCCGGTTCCCGACTTGGCTGGCGCCGGTGCAGGCGGTGGTCGCAACGATTGTGAGCGATGCCGATCAATATGCCGCCGAGGTTATGAAGACGCTTGAAAAAGCGGGGATCCGTGCTGAACTCGATGTTCGCAACGAAAAGATCAATTATAAGGTTCGCGAACATAGCCTTGCCAAAGTTCCCCACCTGTTCGTTGTTGGTAAACGCGAAGCCGATGAAGGCACAGTTGCGATCCGGACATTGGGGCGCGATGGCCAGCGCATCATGCTGCTCGCCGACGCGCTTGCGATGCTCAATGAAGAGGCTGTTCCGCCCGACTTGCGCAGCGCTTGAGTGGCTTGCTCGATCTGATTGCTGACATATCGCCGTTGCTCCTGTTCGGGGCGGCCACGATGACTTTTGCTGCCGCTTTCGTGCGTGGGCTTACCGGATTTGGCATGGCGATTATTTTGGTGCCGCTCCTGGGCATGATCATTCCGCCCGAACAAGCGGTCGTACTGGGTATCTTCCTGCAACTTCTGATCGGTCCTGTTGGCATCAAGTTTATCCTCGCCGATGCTGACCGCACCACGGCGGTTCCTATCGGGCTAATCGCTATGGTGACGACGCCGATTGGCATGCTGGCGCTCAATGCAATCGCACCCGATGTGGCGCGGTTGATGATTACGATCATCGCCGTGGGTGCATTTGTTGCCGTTTTGCTTCCCAAACAGCCTGAGGGGCATCGGCCAGGACGTGTCGCGGTGGCCGGAACCGGAATTGCAGCGGGGGTTCTCAACGGGTTTGCAGCGATGCCGGGGCCGCCGGTGGTACCGTTTTACATGCGACGTTCGCTAGCGCCAAAGGTCGCCCGCGCGTCGATGTTGCTAATTTTTTTCGGCACTGCCACGGCGGGAACGCTGGCGGCATGGTTCGTAGGCATCGCCTCGCTACGCCTCGCTTTGCTGTCGCTCATCCTGTTCTTGCCTATGTGGCTTGGCAATTATGTTGGCGGCATGGCGTTCGGCAAAGTGCCCGCGTCGGTTTGGCAGACGATCGTCGCTATTGTGCTGGGGCTGGCGGGGTTGTCAGCCATCATCCGCATGATCAGCTAGTTTCCGTCTGCTGCGCTACAGATCGCGCAGTGCCGCCGCAGGTCGCGCGGTCAAAACCGGCCAACTCCCCGCAATGCCGATAAAGAACGCCAGTCCTGCGCCGCCGACCAAAGTCATGCCGACCGTCATAGGGTCGGGCGCAAAGGTGAATTCGAACAGGCTGACCACGACATAGCGCGCGGCCGCCAGCCCGAGGCCAAGTGCCAGCGCGGCAAGGATCGCCGCCAGCACGGCATATTCCAGCCCCTGCGCGCCCAAAATCTGCCCTCGCGTCGCACCCAGCAGCTTCAGGATCACGCTGTCATACACCCGTCGCTGACGGCTGGCCGCAATCGCACCGATCAGCACCGCGATACCCGCCAAAATGGCGATGCTGGCGGCGGCGGCAATCGCGCGGCTCATCTGGGTGAGCAGGGTCGTCACCTGGCTCACGACATCGCGGACAGCGATGAGCGACGACGATGGAAAGGCGCGCGGGATGCTGCGTGCAAGGCTTGCCTCGGCAGCGGGTGGAACTGCGACCGTCGCGACCATATTATGCGGCGCGGCGTCAAAGCTGCCGGGTGAAAAGACGAGCACATAGTTGAGACCGAAATTGTCCCACTCTACAGTGCGGAACGATGCGACTTTCGCCTGTACCTCGACCCCCAGCACATTGACGGTCAGCGTGTCGCCGATACGCAGGCCCAGAGTGGCGGCAACTTCTGCCTCGACACTAACCAGCGGAGGTCCGGCATAATTCTTGGCCCACCATTTTCCAGCGGTCAGCGTGCTGCCATTGGGCAGATCAGCGCTATAGGTCAGCCCGCGATCGCCGCGTAGCACCCACGCGCCTTCGGGCAGGGTTTCGAGTTCAGCGACTCGCTTTCCGGCAAATTCGGTGATGCTGCCGCGTAGCGCGGGAATGAGGTTCAACTGAGCGTCGGGTGCGGCGTCTGTAACCATTTTGCGAAATTCCGCTGCGCCAGGGCGCGGAATGTCGAGAACAAAGAAGCTCGGCGCGCGCTGTGGAACGGTGCGGCCGATTTCGGCAGTGATGCTCGTCTGGATTGCGGCCAGCGTTACGAAAAGTGTCAGCCCCAGACCCAAAGCCACCACTAGCGCGCCCGTCGCGGCACCCGGACGGTGCAAATTGGCGAGGGCAAGGCGTAGCAAGGGGCGGCGTGGACGCGGCAACCGGCTGGCGATGCGGCGGATAAGCCACGACAAGGCAACAAGAAGGAGCAACAGGGCAACCGCTGCGCCGATAAAGCTGAGTGCGAACAGTGGGTCGCGAGCGGTTCCGACCGCGAGCGCGACAATCGCGGCAAGTGCCAACACCACAACCAGCGTGGTTTTTTTGTCAATGCGCGGCGGGGCGTCGAGGGTCGCGCGATAGAGGCCCGCGGCGGGGACATGCCGCGTCGCGGCCAGCGGGGGCAGGGCAAAAGCGATGGCGATAAGCAAGCCATAGGCGGCGCTGACAGCCAGCGGCAGCGGATAGAGCGCCAGCCCAGGCTTGACCGGCAAAACGTCGCCCGCAATCGCCGCGATAATCGACGGAGCGAGACTGCCGACAATTAAACCGGCGGTGATCGACATCGCCGCCACCGCCAATATTTGCAGCCCGTAAATGCGTAATAGCGTTGCGCTGTCGGCGCCGAGCACTTTCAGCGTGGCAAGACCGTGGCGCTTGCCTGCCAAATAGCTGGCGACCCCATTGCCCACGCCGATGCCGGCGATGACCAGTGCAGCCAACCCTACCAGCGATAGGAATTGTCCCATGCGCTCGATAAAGCGCCGCGTACCGGGCGCGCCATTGCTGCGGTCGGTGATGTCCCATCCGGCGTCGGGGAAAGCGGCGGTCAAATTCTCGCCGACCGTGTCAGGATCGGCGGTGGCGGGCAATTTGATACGATATTTGCTCTCAAACAGGCTGCCCGGCTGAATCAATTTGGTCGCCGGCAAATCGTCCATGCCGATGATGGCGACCGGCCCTAAAGCAAATCCTTCGCCCAGTCGGTCGGGCTCTTCGGCAATAATGCCATCGATCCGGAACGATTTTTCGCCAAATTTCACCTGACCACCGACTTTCAGGTCAAGTCGCGAAGATAGGTCCGGTGCAATCCAGATGCTACCTGAAGGCGGCGAGCCTTTACGCGCCCCGCTGTCGAGGCGCATAAAGCCATAAAGCGGGTAGGAGTTATCAACCGCTTTGAGCTCGGACAAAAGGGCATCGCCGGCGGGCGCATTCGCCATGGCGCGCATCCGTACAGTTGACGACGTCATGCCTGCTTTTTGGAATGCGCTGAGTTCGGCGTCATTCGCCTCGCGCTGCGGCAGGCTGAACTCAATATCGCCGCCAAGGATCGTCTGACCGCGCCGCGATAGTTCGTCGGTGATGCCACTTGTCAGACTGCCAATGGCGGCCAGCGTTGCAACGCCCAGAAACAGGCAGACGGCCAACAGCCGAAGCCCGCGAATCCGCGCCGCCAGATCACGCCGCGCAATACGCCAGAGGGCAGGAAGAGCAAGCCGTGCCTTGTTCACGCAGCGAGGGTTTCGCTGATCCGGCCGTCATGCATTTCCAGCACGCGATCGCACAACGCCGCCAGTGCCGGATCATGGGTGATGATCAGCAAGGTTGCTCCCAGCGATTTGCGGCGGGCGAACAGCAGTTCGATAATTGCTTGGCCGGTGGCCGTGTCGAGGTTTCCAGTGGGTTCATCGGCAAACAATATGGCGGGTGCGCTTGCCATGGCGCGCGCTATTGCCACCCGCTGTTGTTCTCCGCCCGACAATTGCGCCGGATAGTGGGTTAGCCGGTGGCCCAAACCGACAGCAGTCAATTCTGCTTCGGCGCGATGGAAAGGTTCGGCAATCCCCGCGAGTTCCAGCGGAACCGCGACATTTTCCAGCGCTGTCATCGTGGGCAACAGGTGGAAGGCCTGCAATACAATACCGATACGCCCGCGCCGCGCGCGCGCCAGTTCATCCTCGTTCATCGTGCCAAAATCGAGCCCAGCGATCCGGATGCTGCCACCGCTTGCTTGCTCTAATCCTGCCAGAACCGCCATCAGCGAGCTTTTACCGGATCCCGATGGGCCCAGAAGCGCGACCGACTCTCCAACCTCCACCTTCAGATCAACGCCGCGCAAAATATCGACAGGGGCCTTGTCGCTGCCCAAAGTCAGCGTCACATTATGGGCATCAATGGCCGGGGCGGGCGCCACTTGGGGCGTCGGTCGAATGGAATCGGTCAAGGAAGGACCCTTTGGAATGAACAAGGCCGGATGGCGTAGTGCCCTCATATATGGTTGCACCCTGTCGCTTTGCCAACCGCTGGCGGCGTGTGGTTCGGCAGATAAGCCGCATGTTTCGACCGACGATCGGGAAGTGGAGCTCCCGGAAACGGCGATCCCGGCCGATGCACCGCTTGTCATTGCTTTTGGCGACAGTCTTTATGCGGGCTACCGGCTTGGACCGAAGGAAGGTCTGGCTCCGCAGCTTCAGGCCGCTCTTGCGGCTGATGGCGTCGCTGTTCGGGTGCAAAATGCTGGTGTTTCGGGCGATACGACTGCCGCAGGCCGCGCACGGTTGGACTTTGTACTCGATTCGACAAAGCAAAAGCCCGCGTTGCTCGTGCTCGGACTGGGCGGCAACGACATGTTGCGCGGGATTAGTCCAGATCAGACGCGCGCCAATCTGGATGCGATGCTCGCCAATCTTCAGCGCCGCAAGATCAAGGTACTGCTTACGGGTATGCTTGCGTCGCCCAATATGGGGGCAGACTATGCCGCGGCGTTTAACCCCATCTTTCCCGAACTGGCGACCAAATATGGCACTTCGCTTTATCCCTTCATTCTGGACGGGGTGGCAACTGAGCCGGGACTGCAGCTTGACGATGATATCCACCCCAACGCTGAGGGTGTGAAGGTGATGGCAAAGGCGCTGGCGCCATTGGTCGAGGATGAACTACCCGGCAAGTCATGAAAAAAGGGCGACCCTGAAGGGCCGCCCTTTTCCGTACCAGAATCGTTCGATTAACGATTAAAAGGCAATACCGATGCCGGCCGCCACGGTGTTGAAATCGCCAAAGTTGTTGATGAACTGATGGCGATACTCGACCTTGCCATAGACGTTCTGGCCGAACTTATGCTGATAGCCAGCACCGATATAGGGATCATCGATGTCGCCGAAGGTGTAACCAGCGTTGGCGTATAGCTTTCCATTGGCGCCGATGCGGGCACCCGCACGACCACCGGCTGAAAACTGGACGTTGGCTCCATCCTGAAGCACTTTGTCACCAGCGATCTCGGCGCCGGCAAATGCCTTGTCGCCCAGATTGAGGTCATATCCACCGGCGATGCCGGCGGTCGCTTCGTCGATACCATTACCCCAAATATAACCGCCGCGTACTTCGACGTGGGTTTCGCCTTCAGCGGCGAGTGCGGGTGTGGAGAGCCCGGCAGCGAGGAGAGCTGCTGCAATTGCGAACTTGTTCATCTGTTCTTCCTTTTCATTGAATCGGACCGCGCCTTTGACGTCGGTCCACGCGCATAAATGGCGTTGCCATCTTGCTGTGCAATGAACGAAAAATATCAGTGACAATTATTTTAATTGCTGTGTTGTTTTGGCAACACAGGTTGAGCGGTCAACCCAGAGCGGCCTGCTTTTCCTCGGCAATCCGATCAAGCTCGGCGCGTGTCGGCTTTGTCGAGGCGCTTTTTAGCTGTCCGCACGCCGCCATGATATCCCGTCCCCTTGGCGTGCGGATCGGCGCGCTGATGCCCAAGCCGAAGATGATGTTGCTGAATGCGCGTATGCGCTCGGGCGTCGAACATTCATACATCGCACCGGGCCATGGATTGAAGGGGATCAGGTTGACCTTTGCAGGCAGGCGATAATGCTTGATTAGCCGCACCAATTCCCTTGCATCGGCGTCGCTGTCATTCTTGTCCTTGAGCATCACATATTCAAAGGTGATGCGACGCGAATTGCTCGAACGCGGATAATCGGCACAGGCCTGCAGCAATTCGTCGATGCCATATTTGCGATTGAGCGGGACTATTTCGTCGCGAACTTCCTTGGTCACCGCGTGGAGAGACACAGCCAGATTGACGCCGATTTCCTCGCTTGCGCGCCGCATCATTGGCACCACGCCGCTCGTCGACAAAGTGATGCGACGGCGTGACAGGCCCAGTCCTTCGCGGTTCATGACAATCTGAAGCGCGCTCTTGACCTCTTCGAAATTATACAGCGGTTCGCCCATGCCCATCATCACGATGTTCGTGAGCATCCGGCCGTCGGCCGTGTAATTACCGCCTTCATCAGTTTCGTCGTCTGCTTCATCAGGGTCGGGGCCGAAACCTGCCATTGTACCATTCGGCCATTCACCTAGCTCATCGCGTGCAAGCATGACCTGTCCGACGATCTCGCCCGCCGACAGATTGCGAACGAGCCGCATGGTGCCAGTGTGGCAGAATCGGCAATTGAGCGTACAGCCGACCTGGCTCGACACACAAAGCGTTCCCCGGTCGGCGTCGGGAATGAATACCATCTCATATTCTTGCCCGTCGGATGCAGCGAGCAGCCATTTGCGTGTGCCATCGGTGGATACCTGGGCGGTGCGCACAGTGGGGCGGCCGATTATAAAACGGTCGGTCAGCCAAGGTCGCATCGTCTTGGCGATGTCTGTCATTGCCTCAAAATCGGTGACGCCGCGGTGATAGATCCAGTGCCAGATCTGCTTGGCGCGCAGCTTTGCCGCTTTGGCATCGAGCCCGGCATCTGCCAGCACCCCGCCAATCACCTCGCGGCTTAGGCCTACCAAGTCGATGCGGTTGCCGCCACGCGGCGGGACTAGGCCCGTCGTCACGGGGTCAATATGGCCAGGAATTTGCATGATGGACGCGCCTATAGGCGGGAAGTAGGGCGGGCGCAATCTGGCGTTGCCGTTGCAACATCTTCAAGGTTGCATTGCAGCATGCCTGCACTGCGATTTTGATCCCCCATCAGAAAAAATTTGCGTGTCGACTAGCGCGTCGAAAACATTGCTACGAAGGTCAGGCTGCAACGCCTGCACCGTTACTTTGACCCTCGCGTCGAGAAGCGGCTGCCATTCTTAATGGTGACTGCGACCGCTGTTGTTAAAGCGAATGACTTCTGCGCATTTCGACATAACGGACAAACAACAGTGTCTGAACGAATTTACCCAGAGCGTCCATGCTGGCGCGGGCTTGGAAGTTTATCAGATATTGTCCGTATATCGCAATCAATGGTAATTGTTCGCTTGCCTAAGCCGCCCGCTTTTCCTGCAAAATCTTGGGGAAACATATTTCCTCTTTCTGCAATATCCGACGCCAACTTATCCGGTTATAATTACGGCGATAAAGGCCATGTCTCACGCACACCTTAACGCAGAGTCGCGCATCCTAGTGCAGCGGCATCTATCGCCGTCGCTGCGCCGCGCAGCTTATAGGTGTCTGCGATAGCGCCGCCGCTGGCCGCAACGCTCTCGACGCTCATGCTCGGGCTCGACCGCATTGCCGCGACAATCGCAGCGTCCATGCGCGGGCCGCTTGCCCAGCCGTGGATGCCATTGCCGGTCAGGATAAAGCGGCGACTACCAATGGTCAGACGCAGCTCGGATGCGAGACTGCGTGCCTTACTTAGCCGGACGTAAAACTGCCCGCGTAGCCGCGATTTCGGCCAATATCCGACAGTTGCAAATCCCTTCACCCGCGGTGTGCCTATAGTGGCATCGGGTCTTGCAATGGCATAACAGCGCGGTGTCGCCGGATCGCGAAAGGCACCCCAACTGTCAAAAACGCCCAGAGCGTCGCGCTGTGCTGCGCTGGCCGCTGACGGGAGAAGCGCTAAAATGGTCAGAAAGAAAGGGAAGCGACGCATCAAACAGCGATTGCGCGAATGTGCCAGATTTGCAAGCATGGCTTGCCTACCACGGCGCGTACGTTAAGGAAGGTGATCTATTTTTGAGGAGGGAATCGGAGTGCCGCACCGGCAACCGCATCCCCTTCTTTCAGGGACTTCTCCCGCAAAGAAGCACAGGGACGGCTGACGAAGATGAAAGCGACGATTGAACGCGCGGTGCTGTTGAAAAGTCTGGGCCATGTCCAGTCGGTTGTTGAACGGCGTAACACCATACCAATTTTGTCGAACGTGCTGATCGAAGCGGATGCGTCGGGTCAACTCAAACTGATGGCTACCGACCTTGATTTGCAGGTCGTCGAGACGATTGCAGCAAAGGTCGAAACCGCGGGGACGACAACCGTGTCCGCGCACACTTTGTTCGAAATCGCTCGCAAATTACCCGAAGGGTCCGAAGTCAGCCTGAACGCCGCTGATGGCAAAATGCAGATCAAGGCCGGTCGGTCGAACTTCAATCTCCCAACATTACCGCGCGATGATTTTCCTGTCATCGCCGAGGGCGACCTGCCGACCAGCTTTGAACTGCCAGTCGCAGAATTGATGCAAATTATCGACAAGACGCGCTTTGCCATTTCGACCGAAGAAACGCGCTACTATCTAAACGGCATCTTCTTCCATGTTGCCGAGGACGCCAGCGGACCGGTGCTAAAGGCGGCGGCGACCGACGGCCATCGGTTGGCGCGCTATACCGTCACCCAGCCCGACGGTGCGGCGGCGATGCCCGACGTCATCGTCCCGCGCAAATGTATTAGCGAGATTCGCAAACTTCTCGACGAGGCCGAAGGCAATGTCGAGATCAGCCTCTCCGCCTCCAAAATTCGCTTTACGCTCAATCAGGCGGTGCTGACATCGAAACTTATTGACGGCACATTCCCTGATTATAGTCGCGTCATCCCGACCGCGAATGACAAGTTGCTCACCGTTGATCCCAAAGCTTTGTATCAGGGCGTCGACCGCGTTTCGACTATCGCCAGCGAGAAAACGCGTGCGGTGAAGGTCAGTCTGGATAGCGACCGCATAACGCTGAGCGTGACCAGTCCCGAAAATGGCACTGCGGCTGAAGAAGTTGCGGCCGCTTATTCCAGCGACTCGATGGAAATTGGCTTTAATGCCCGTTATTTGTCTGATATTTTGGGACAAATTGACAGCGACAAGGTCGAATTGCATCTGGCCGACGCTAACGCACCGACGTTGATCCGTGAAAGCGAAAAGAGTCCTGCGCTCTATGTTCTGATGCCGATGCGGGTCTAGCTGGCCCCGTTTCTCTCCCAGTGAGGGGGGCGCGCGGATTTAATTTCTCTTCATACTCACCCGCCAGATGATGCCGCCGCTATCGTCGGCCACCAATGCGCTACCATCCTTGGCAACTTGCACGTCGGCGGGACGCCCCAGCGTGGTCTTATCATCTTTGGCCAGAAAGCCATCGAGGAAAGACAGCGGCAGCGCGTCGCTTGGCCGGCCATTGGCCCCGAATTTGACGAACACGACATCATATCCCGAAGCCGGCTTGCGGTTCCACGATCCGTGGCGCGCGATCAATACGCCATTGGACCATGCATCGCCAAGGTCCAGCCCTTGGGTAAAGGTCATCCCCAATGGTGCGACATGGGCGCCTAGTCCATATTCGGGTCGGCGCACATATTCACGGCGATCTTCAGCCTCCGGAGCGACGCGCGGGTCGATATAGCCGCCCCAATAGTACCAAGGCCAGCCAAAGAAATCACCTTCGTCGATATGAGCCAGATAGTCGGGGACCAGATCGCTGCCCAGCATGTCGCGTTCATTGACGACTGCCCATAAATCACCGGTTGCCGGATTATAAGCCAAACCTGACGGATTGCGAATCCCCGACGCAAAGGTCCGGATGTAGTTTTGCTTGGGCCTCACTTCCATAATCCGCGCGCGCCTGACTTCACGGGCCGGGCCGAACTCGCCAATGTTGCTGTCCGAGCCGACGCCAATATAAAGTCGCGTGCCGTCGGCGTTGGCGACCATGGGTTTTGTCCAGTGCCGGTTGGTCCCCGCAGCGGGCAAGTCGACAATCTTGACCGGTTTGCCGGACATGGTCGTTTCATCGGCTTTATAAGGGAAAGCGAGAAGCGCATCGGTGTTGGCAACGTACAGCGTGTCGCCGACTAGTGCCATGCCATAGGGCGAGTTGAGGCCGGTGATATAGGCCGTTTTAACTTCTGCCTTTCCGTCGCCATTGGCATCGCGAAGCAGGGTGATGCGGTTCGCCGACTTGCCGCCGGCTCCGCCCTTGTCCATCAGGTTTTTCATAATCATGCCCTCGATTCCTGATGAATCGCGTGGCGGACTTTCAGTTTCTGCGACCAACACGTCGCCATTGGGCAGTACCAGCATCTTGCGTGGATGTTCCAGACCCTCGGCAAAGCGTGCGACTGTCAGGTTCGCGGCAGCATGCGGGGTCTGGCCCGCGGCCCAACCCGTCGCCTCCGGTACATTCATTGTCGGAATTGTTTCGGCCCGTTGGCTGGCCATAACCGGCACCCTGCCGCTAAGCTCTGCGGTCGAAAAGCGTGCAGTGTCGGGACGCGACATTGCGTATAAAGTGATGCCGGCCGCTATTATCAGCAGAAAAAGGGCAAAGGCGGTGAATTTGAGTATCGTGCGCATGTCACCTGTCTACACCGGCTTTGCGCAGTGGCAAAGGGGCGAAAGTGATGGTGGAAAGGGTTAATATGGTCGGGCGGGTGATTAACCTTACCCAAGTGTTCATCACCATTGGGAACAGGGTGATCATCGGCGCGCATTAGAGGGGGAGGGCGTTTAAAGGACCACACCATCCATGTTGCCAGCCCCTTTTCTTTCTGACCGCGCCGCGGTTGACGATGCAAACCAGCTGATCCATCAGCATGGTGACGAAGCGGGCTTTGCCGCCGCCGCGCGCGCCGAGCAATATCGCCTTTTGGGCAACCACCTGCATTTTGCGCGTTGGCGGCAGATTGAGCGGCTGATAACCTATCTATCGATCGACGATATTCTCGATACCGTTCACTAAAGCGCGCATCGTCAAAGGCGCAGGCCCGTGGTTTCGTCCAGCCCGGCCATAATATTCAGATTTTGCACGCAGGCGCCGCTGGCGCCCTTGCCCAGATTGTCGAGCCGCGCGATCAGCCGAATCTGCGTCGCTGTGGCATCGGTAAACAGCATCAACTCCATATGATCAGTGGCTTCGTCCTTGTCTGACAACAGCAATTCGCTAGTCGTCGTGCCTTCGCTATCGCGGCGCACGCTGACGACAGGCGATCCGTCAAAATGGCGTAATAATCTGTCAAAAATTGCGTCCGCGGTAGGGACACCAAAGCCCAGAGGGACTTCGACAAGCATGCCGCGATAAACCGGCACGACGGCCGGCGCGAACAGCGGTGGATAGAGGAGTTCGGCGCCTTGAGTCATCTCGGGTACATGTTTGTGGCCCATTTGCAGGCCATAACTGCGAAACCCGATATCGGGTGAGGCCGTAAAGCGCGCGATCAATTCTTTGCCGCCCCCCGAATAGCCCGACACTGCATTGACGCTAAGCCGCGATTCTCGTGCCACCAATCCGGCAGCGACCAATGGTGCGACCAGCGCAAGGAAGCCTGTAGGATAACAACCCGGATTGCTGACGCGCTTGGATTTCGCAATTGCGTTGCGTTGTCCGTCGCGCAATTCGGGAAATCCATAGGTCCAGTTGGATGCGACACGGTGCGCGCTCGACGCATCGATAATCCGCACCGCCGGATTTTTGACCAGCGCTACCGCCTCGACCGCTGCGGCATCTGGCAGACACAGGATCACAAAATCGGCGCTGTTTAGCGCCTCAGAGCGGCGCGAAGGATCTTTGCGTTCTGAATCGGGCAGTGTGATAAGCGCAAATTCGCTCCGCTCTCGCAGCCGCTCAGCGATTTCTAGGCCGGTCGTTCCTGCCGCTCCATCGATGAAGATGCTGTGTGCCATTGGTTATTTGGGCCGCTTATAGCCGCTAACCGGCGGGTCATTGCCCTCGGCGATCGATCGCGCAATCAGGTCGACGAGTGGTTCTGCTTTCACTTCCATCCAGTAGCTGCTGGCATGAACGATAATCGCGGCGTCAGCCATTATGCCGACATGGCCAGGGATAAAGACGAGATCACCTCGTTGCAGCTTGTCGGGATCGACGTCTGTGTCGGGACTAAGTGACGACAGCTGCAGGTCACTATCGCGCGGCAACGCAATGCCAGCGGCGCCCCATGCTAGCTGAACTAACCCCGAGCAGTCGACCCCGTTCGGCGTTCGACCGCCCCAGATATAGGGTACCCCAATCATAAACTCGGCCAACGCGGCAGGGTCGTCGTGGCAGGTGTCTGCGTCTTCGACACTGTCCGCCATCAGCCAGCCGTGCGCCGTTTCCACCCACTCCCCATCTGGGGTGCCCATAACCAAAGCGCCGAAAGGAATGGCGGCAGAGCCGCTGCTCTTTGCGTCGGGCGTTGAATGGAGCATCGCTTCGGCGACGCGCACGCGGTGGGTGGGGGCAATCGGTGCGCCCAGGGCATCGGCAGCTAAATAGCCGACATAATGATCGGCAAGGCAATATCCCCACGCCCAACCACCGGTCAGGTCGAGCAAGGCAAAGCCCTCACCGAACAGCAGTTCACTACGCTGCTCGGCGTCCACTTTGGGTTCTGCCCGTAAAGGCGAAGCTGCCAAGACACAGCTTCGCATCATCGGCGCAGCATAATGCGGGGCGAAATGTTGGCCTGCGACCGCAATATCAGCAAGATCGGGACGGATGGCCACTATGCGTGGATCGTAGTCAAAGGAGGTTCCTGAGAGGCCAAAACGGTCCCGTCCCGACCCGACGATACCGGGGCGACCCATACGGATGGGGGCAGTAACCACGCTATCGCCTTGCTTTACTGTCACATATTTATCCTGTTACGTCGTGGCCGCCCCAACGGCTGACAATCGCGCGGCATTAGACCAGCCCTGCGGTCATTATCAAGGATGTTCAGGCCTTCCCGCTACGGCCATATCGCGCCTGCAACATGGCCCATGCCGCGCGCAGCCCCAGTGCTTCGCCGCCCTTGGGGCGTCCTGGCTTGGCCGTTGGTTGCCATGCAAAGGTGTCGAGATGCGCCCAAGGCGTGCCCGATGTCACAAAGCGTTTGAGGAAAAGAGCAGCCGTAATCGTCCCGGCAAACGGGCTCGAGCCGGCATTGCCTAGGTCAGCAATGTCGGTTTCCAGCAGATCGGCATAGGCCTCCCATAACGGCATACGCCATAGTGGATCATCGCGCTCGATGCCGCACGCTAGCAAATCCGATGCCAGATCATCGTCAGTAGCAAACAAGGCGGGAAGATCGGGACCCAGCGCTACGCGCGCGGCGCCGGTAAGCGTTGCGAAATCGATGATCAGAGCAGGCTCTTCTTCACAGGCTCTGGCGAGCGCATCGCCAAGTACGAGCCGGCCCTCGGCATCGGTGTTGCTGATCTCGACGGTCAGGCCGAGCCGGCTGGTCAATACATCGCCGGGGCGAAAGGCATCGCCTGAAATCGCATTTTCTGCCGCCGCGACAAGGCAATGAAGCCGAACCGGCAGTCCCGCCGCCATCACCAGTTCGGCCAGCGCTAGCGCATGGGCGCTGCCGCCCATGTCTTTCTTCATCAAACGCATGCCCGCCGCCGATTTGACGTCGAGCCCGCCGCTGTCGAAGCTGATGCCTTTACCGACAATGGCTATCCGCGGGTGCGTATCCTGCCCCCAATTGATTTCGATAAGCCGCGGAGCATGATGTTTGGCTGCGGCGCGCCCGACGGCGTGAATCATGGGATAACCTTGCTCAAGCGCTTCGCCCTTAGTGACGGTCAGCTTGCCTCCATTTGCTTTGGCAATGTCGGCCGCTTGTCGTTCGAGCGCGGCGGGTCCCATATCTGCGGCAGGCGTGTTGACGAGGTTGCGAACGAGTGCAACGCCGCGGACTTCGGCAATCATGGGAGCAATCGCACCAACATCGCTGGTCAGTAGGACGCGCGGAGCATGCGGATCGGCCTTGGAGCGATAGTGATCGAAACGATATTGTCCGCTCATCCAGCCGAACAGCGCCTTCCCGGGCTGGCGGTCGTGAGCGAGCCGATAACGGCCCTCGGGAAGCACTGTGCCCAGCTTGGCCAGGCACCAACTCGACAGGCTATCGATATTGGCAACGCAGGTTACGATTGACCAGGCATCGGGGTCGTCGCCCGGCAATATCGCGTGTGCATAAGCTTTGGGTTTGAAATCGACAGCGGCCAGTGCTGCGCGATCTCGCGCGCTGCGGCTGCTCAGCCATCCATCATAGCTGTTCTTGTCTACAAGGTGGATGGCGTGGGCCTCTTGCCCTTTGTCTGGTTGGATCAATGTGGAATAATCAGTCATGCGCCGTTTGCTAGTCGCAGACGGAAACTTTGTCGATTCCCCGCATTGCTACACCTTGGTTGCGCGCCCACTTGCGGCGCACGGGGGGATCCGTCTGTTTTACTCGGCGGCTTCCAGTTCCGGCTCCATGTCTTTGCTGGCCCCGCCGGCGGCATGCTTGAACGCGATCACGCCATCATCGACTGGATGTTGCAGCATGATGATTCGATCTTTCAGATAATCCTGATTCAACCGCCAAGGGGCTGTTACACTGTTGCGCGGTAAGCTGTTTATCGAACGCTGGATATAGCCTGACGAGAAATCAAACAATTCCTCCTGCTCCAGCGGGCCGGCGGGTGAAGCAACCACATAGTCGGACCCCTTGGCGTCCATTTCATTGAGCAAACGACAGACATAGCCCGATACGACATCGGATTTGAGAGTCCAACTTGCGTTCAGATAGCCGAACACCACGGCCATATTAGGAATGTCTGAGAACATGCATCCCTTATAATAGAAATGATCGTGCCATGTGACGGCCTTGCCATCAACTTTGAACGCCACTTTTCCGGCCACCGCGAGCTTTAATCCGGTTGCAGTTACGATGATGTCCGCGTCGAGATGTTGACCCGATTTTAGTTTGATTCCGGTTGCATCGAACTTCTCGATATGGTCGGTTACAACGTCTGCCTGACCGTCACGGATTGCCACGAAGAAATCGCTATCGGGCACAAGGCATAATCGTTGCTCCCATGGATTATAGGGTGGTGAAAAGGCCTTTTCGTCATATTTGTCGCCCAGATCTTCCTTGATCTTGTTGGTCAGCATTTCCTTCATTTTTTTCGGCTCTGCTCGCGCCTTTTTGAAAGCATAATTTTGTAAGCGGACATTTTTGAAGCGCGTGAAACGATAGGCGAGGGCATCAGGCAGTATCTTGCGCAGGAAATTCGCGAACTTGTCCTCTGCGGGGCGGATGAAATAATAGGTTGGCGTGCGCTGCAGCATCGTGACATGGGCTGCCCCTTTGCCATCGCCCTTTTCCGTCAGTGAGGGCACCAGCGTCACCGCTGTCGCGCCCGACCCGATCACAACGACGCGTTTGCCGCTGACGTCGAGATCCTTCGGCCAAAATTGCGGGTGCACAATCTGTCCGGCAAAATTATCGCGGCCGGTGAAATCGGGATTATAGCCCTGATCATAGTCATAATAGCCCGATCCCATGTACAGAAATCGAGCCGTCGTTGTCGTCTGCAGGCCCGTCTCATCCTCCAACGTCACGGTCCAGCGGGCGGTGGGTGTGTCCCAGTCGGCCGAGATGACCTTCCGATTGAGCTTGATATGCTTGCGCAAACCCCGGTCGTCGGTAATTTTGTTCAGATATTTTAGGATCGATGGCCCGTCTGCGATGGCTTTTTGTTCGCGCCACGGTTCGAAAATAAAGCCCAGCGTATGCATGTCGCTATCCGACCGGATGCCGGGGTAGCGGAACAAGTCCCAGGTACCGCCCAGGTTGGCACGTCTTTCGACCAGTGCGAAACTCTTGTCGGGGCAATTTTTTTGCAAATGCACAGCCATGCCGATCCCCGAAATGCCTGCGCCCACGATTAACACATCCTGATCGACGCGGGCCGCGCCCTCGATTGCGGACCGATCTATGGTCGCCATGCTCGCCATCATAACGTCTCCCATTCATAATTATTGGAGGAGAGCTTACCAACCGCGTTGCATTTTGCAATCGAATTGACGTTTACGGAAAGCAGGCCCTTAAACTGGTGGGCATTGCCGCTGTCAAAAAAGCGTCATAGAGACGCCATGCGTTTGCAATAATCCGCTCAAGAGCAGTATTTGGACTGCGTGGCGCGAATGAAATATAGGGGAGGGACAGTATTTTGCGGCAAATAGCTGTTCTACCCTATCGTTTTGCAGGTCGTGGTCAGGACGGGCCTACCGAGATCATGCTCATCACGTCGCGCGAATCAAAGCGCTGGGTGATACCCAAGGGCAACCCTTTATCGGGCCATTCTCGCCATGCTGCGGCTGCGATTGAGGCGGAAGAAGAAGCGGGGGTCATCGGCGCGGTCTGCCCGACTCCGGTTGGCAGTTATCACTATCGTAAGCGCCGTGCTAACGGCGCATCGGTCATACTCGATGTCGAGGTGTTTCCGCTTGCAGTCACCGACGAATTGGCCGTGTGGAAGGAAATGGACGAGCGCGAGCGGCGCTGGTTCCCCTTTGACGAAGCTGCGTCAGCGGTTGATGAGCCTGATTTACAGGCGCTGATTCGATCCTTTGGCGATACGGGTTTTCGGGCGGCTGCCAAGCCGCGTGGTCTTGTTGAAAATGTTGCGGATAAAACGGGGGTGAGTTGGATGTTTGGTTGGTTTCAGCGCCTGCTGCCGCAACAGGGCAATTTCTTTGAACTATTTGAAAGTCATGCTGCAACGCTGGTCGCTGGCGCCGGCGCCCTGTCGCGCCTGTTGCAAGGAGGCGATGGATGGGCAGACCATATCCAGGAGGTGGTCGAGCGCGAGCATGACGCCGATGCCATCACGCGTGAAGTGTTACAGACCGTCCGCCGAACCTTCTTGACGCCGTTCGACCGCAGCGCGATTACCGACCTTATCGCCTCGATGGATGATGCGCTCGACGAAATGCAGAAAACCGTTGGCGCAATCGACCTGTATGATGTGCGCGAGTTCGAACCCGAAATGCGCGACATGGCGGGCATTATCGTCGATGCGGCACGGTTAACGGCCGAGGCGTTGCCATTGCTCCGCAAAATCGGGGCCAACGGCGGGCGGCTGCATGAACTGACCGAGCGACTGGTTCGGATGGAGGGACATGCGGACGAAATTCATGCTGCGGGACTAAGGAAATTGTTCAAGGAATATGGGCATAAAGATACAACCAAATTCCTGATTTACCGTGAACTTTACAGCCATCTTGAACGCGTCGTCGATCGGTTCGAGGATGTCGCAAACGAGATTGACGGTCTCGTGATCGATCACGCGTGATTGCGCGCTGACCAATGCATGAACTGGCTTTTCCTCTACTTGTCGGGCTTATCGGACTGGCGCTGGCCTTTGATTTCCTCAATGGCATGCATGATGCCGCAAATAGCATTGCCACTGTTGTCGCGACCCGACTTTTGCGGCCGATGCAAGCCGTCGCCTTCGCCGCCTTCTTCAACTTTGCCGCTTATTTTCTAACGATCAGTTTTCCGCAGCTTCACAAGGTCGCCGAAACCATAGGAAAAGGCCTGATCGACAAGGATCTGGTGACTCCCGCCGTGGTGTTTGGCGCGCTAGTCGGGGCGACGTTCTGGAATATTGTCACTTGGCTGAAGGGCATTCCGAGCTCGTCCAGCCATGCATTAGTCGGGGGCATTGTGGGTGCGGGTGTAGCCCATGCGGGCATAGAAGGCATCCAGTGGAACGGGCTGAACAAGACCGTCGTTGCGATCTTTTTGTCTCCCATGCTCGGTATGTTACTCGCGATGCTGATTATGTTGGCTAGCAGTTGGGCGCTGCGGCGCGCCACCGCCATACGCGCAGAAAAAAGCTTTCGCACGCTTCACCTCTTTTCGTCGGCGGCATATTCGATCAGCCACGGCCTTAATGACGCGCAAAAGACGATGGGGATCATCACCGTCCTGCTTTATTCGACCGGTTATCTTGGCGGCGAATTCCACATTCCACATTGGGTCGCGATAAGTTGTTATGTTGCCATAGCTCTCGGCACCTTGTCGGGAGGCTGGCGGATTATCGAGACAATGGGCGGACGCATTACCAAATTGTCGCAGCATCAGGGTTTCAGCGCCTCGCTGGGTGGGTCGATCATGGTCTTCATTGCCTCTTTGCTCGGCATCCCGGTTTCAACCACACACACGATTACCGGCAGTATCATCGGTGCCGGTGTAGCACGTCGTGCCTCGGCCGTGCGGTGGGGCGTCGCCAGTAATGTTGTTGTCGCATGGTTCATCACGATCCCTGCTAGCGCGGCAGTGGCTGCAGTCTTTTATATGCTAACACGATTGTTTTAGGACTGAGTTCACCGTTACTTTCTGAGCCCCGTTGCATTTGATCAATAGCGCGGGCATTTGCAGCTTATGTCCACTCAGCGATTTTTTTCTGACAACGCCGCCACCGTCCATCCTAAAGTTATGGAGGCTTTGGCGACTGCGAATAATGTCGATACCGCCTATGATGGTGATGCATTGAGCCAATCGCTCGATGCGGCATTCTCTACGCTGTTCGAAACATCCTGTGAGGCGCTTTGGATTGGGACCGGAACCGCAGCAAACAGCATCGCGCTCGCCCATTTCTCGCGGCCTTGGCAAGGTGTGTTGTGCCACGAAGAAGCGCATATCGAGGTCGATGAATGCGGCGCGCCGGGATTTTACTCCGGCGGGGCCAAACTAATGTTGTTGAGCGGGGCGGGAGCCAAAATTGACGCGGCAGAACTAGAAACGCGGATCGCATCGATTCGCAACGATGTGCACCAGGTGCAGCCCGCGGCGATCAGTATCACCAATGCGTCGGAATACGGGCTCGCCTGGACTCCGGACGAAGTCCAAACGATTGGCCATCTCGCAAAGAGTCATGGGCTGAAACTGCATATGGACGGCGCGCGATTTGCCAATGCCATTGCGCATGTCGGTTGTGCGCCCGCCGATGTCACGTGGCGGGCAGGGGTTGATGCGCTATCGTTTGGATTTACCAAGAATGGCGCGATGATGGCCGAAGCCTTGGTGTTTTTCGGTGGTAGCGGCGGGGCAGGCGTGCGCGAACTCAAAAAACGCGGTGGCCATTTACTGAGCAAGGGGCGCTTTGTTGCGGCGCAGATTTTGGCGATGCTCGACAATGACTTGTGGCTGACCAACGCGCGCGCGGCCAATGCAGGCGCAGCCGCGCTGGCTTCGGCTTGTGGCGAGCGGCTGATGTACCCGGTTCAGGCCAATGAGCTGTTCGTGCGCATGAGCAAAGCAGAAGCGGCTCGCCTTCATGCCGGTGGGTTTGACTTTTATGGTTGGGGTGACGACGCAGCGCGGCTGGTCGTTAGTTGGGATCAAGATGCGGCTGCGGTGGCACCGTTAGCGGCGGCTATCGCGGCGCTATGACCGAACAGCCAAGCCTCTTATCTCCGCGCATCTTTCTACCTTTCCTGCTCGTGACGCTGATCTGGGGATCGACCTGGATCGTTATCACCGGACAATTGGGCGTGGTTCCACCTAGCTGGTCGGTGACATACCGTTTCGCCGTCGCAGCCTCGGCAATGTTTTTGTACGCGATATGGCGGGGCGAGCATCTGCGGTTGAGCGGCATCGGCTGGGGCTTCGCAGCCTTGTTGGGGATCGCGCAGTTCGCGCTCAATTTCAACTTTGTCTATCGCGCGGAGCAGCACATCACTTCGGGGTTGGTGGCGGTGCTCTTCGCGCTATTGATTGTGCCGAATACGTTGATGGGGCGCGTCTTTCTCAAGACGCCGCTCGAAAGCCGATTTCTCTCCGGCGCGGCAATCGCGATTGGCGGGGTCGGGCTGATGATATTGCACGAATATCGGGAGGCGTCATTGGGGCCAGCGGCAGTGCTCGTCGGAATCGGATTTACATTG
Source organism: uncultured Alphaproteobacteria bacterium (assembly GCA_963844225.1). Lineage (GTDB taxonomy): Bacteria > Pseudomonadota > Alphaproteobacteria > Sphingomonadales > Sphingomonadaceae > Sphingopyxis. The sequence goes on from CAWJNG010000003.1 coordinate 111,841, forward strand.
TCGGGTGTGTTGAGCGCCTCGGTCGCCAATGTCATGCAGGGCACACGTATCGCGCGCGCGCAATCGATGGTGGTGATGATCGCTTGGGCGATGCTATTCGGCGCGCTGTTTGATGCTCTTTTCGCATGGGTGACGACCGGGCCACCGGTTATTGAGACGACCTTGCCCTATATGGGCGGGGTGCTTTATTTGGGCGTTATTGCCAGCGCCGTGACTTTTCCGCTCTATTTCAACATTATTCGGCAGGTTGGGCCGGGACAAGCCGCTTGGTCTAGCGTGTTGATCCCGATTATCGCGATGGGATTTTCGACGGTCGTTGAAAACTACCACTGGGCACTCTTGTCGATGGCCGGCGGGGCAGTTGCTTTGGTGGGCTTGGTGATTGCCGTCGCCAAGCGTCCCAAACGGCCCACCGTTACCGGCAATATGGTCGCGGTTAACGTCACCGCTGACAAATAGCAGATGTTCCACGTTGCCGCCTTGTATCAATTTGCTCCGTTTGACGATCCAGACAAGCTGCGTGAAGCGTTGCTGGCCTTGTGTACAGAGCAGGGGGTCAAGGGGACGCTACTGCTCGCCGCTGAGGGCATCAACGGCACGATTGCCGGAAGTGAATCGGGAATTGCCGCAGTGCTCGGTCATATCCGCGCATTGGCTGGCTGCGCTGACCTCGACGTGAAAATGTCGACCGCCTGCGCTCCGCCCTTTCAGCGACTGAAAGTGCGATTGAAAAAGGAAATCGTCACACTGAAGGTGCCGGGGATCGACCCCGCGCGCGACGTGGGGCGCTACGTCGCACCCAATGAATGGAATGCGCTGATCGACGATCCCGATACTGTCATTATCGACACGCGCAACGCTTATGAAGTCGAATATGGTAGTTTTGATGGGGCGGTGAATCCCGAAACAGGCAGCTTTGGCGAATTCCCCGACTGGTGGCGCACCAATGCACCGCGCTTTTCCGGAAAGCGAATTGCGATGTTCTGCACCGGTGGCATTCGGTGCGAGAAATCGACCGCCTTTTTACGTTCCGAAGGTGTTGATGATGTCGCGCATCTGAAGGGCGGTATATTGGCCTATCTGGAACAGGTGCCCGAAGCCGAAAGCCGGTGGCACGGTAGCTGTTTTGTATTTGATGAACGTGTGAGCGTCGGGCACGGCCTGGTCGAAGTGAAAAAAGAAGCCGACTGACTAACGCAGTTAGATTAGATACGGCTATTTCACCGCCAATGTATAGGTGACGCGATAATCGCTGTTATCGCCGTCGAGCATTTTGGTGAAGCTGCCCGCTGTTTCGCCGACATAAATCGTGCCAATCAGGTCGCTGCCTCCAATATCGTCAAATTCCTTGATCTGGAAACTGGCAGGCTGGTCGAATTCGAAAGGTTGTTCAAGGAGCCAGCTATCGCCCTTCTTCACTTTGTAGACGTCCCGTTTTCCAGCCGGAACGCGTTCGCCAGTGTTGAAGCGGAGAAAAAGCTGATCAGGAAAACCCAACCGGATATTGCCCGTCACGCGAAGGCATTCGATGCGAAGGTTGGAGAGTATATACTTCCGCGATACCGCGGCTGCGTCACTGGGGGCGGCAGGAGCTGACATATTTGCGATAGTTGTGGCGACGGATGAGGTGGACACGGGGGATTGAAGAAGACGGCTGATATTGGCCCCGGCTTTGGCCGCAAATCGACCGCCGGGAAATTCTGAGAGATAGGCACTGAACGCGCGCACGTTGTTTTCGGCGAGTGCGCCTTTCCACATAATGTCTTCCAGCGCGGTCCGGTTGCCAGAAGGAACCGCTGGCGGCGGCGCGGTGACAAGTTTGACGCGTGGAACCAGATAAACCGGCGTTCCGGTTATGCTGGCACTAACAAAGGGGCGCTGATTGCCACCCGTCGCCGCCAACACATCGTCGCGGATTGACCCGCCGAGCAATTGCACAGGAAGGTCGGGCTGAGGTAGCCTTTTGGCTAGCGAAAGGGCGAAGGGTGAGTTGGTGCCTTTGCCGTCGCTGGCAGTCTGTCCCGGTGCGGCTGCATAGATGACGAGCACGTCATCGGCATCAACGCTCGCCATACCATGCGCCACAGCCCGGGTTCCCGACCGCCAAGTGCGACCAAAGGGATTGTTGCGGCAGGCGTCAAGGATAACGATGCGGATCTGCGCCCCAGACACGGATTCGAGCACCCGGTCGAGATTGATCGCTTCATAGGGCAGGTCGAGGTCGGCCTTGAGTTCGGCATCGACCGGAATCAGCCAGTTTTTACCCTGCGCCTCGATCCCGTGTCCGGCAAAATAAACCAATGCGACATCGGCACCATCGGATTTAGCGCGAAAGTCGCGCATGGCCAGCTGAAATTCATTGACCGATAGATCAGAGGCCACGGTAACATCGTCAAACCCGGCTTGATGAGCCGACGCAGCGATAATTTGGATATCATTGGCTGGATTGGTGAGGGGGCTGGTGTTTGCATAGTCGCTGTTGCCAATAATCAACGCAACCATGCGCGCGTCGGCGGTGCCTGGGAACAGGCAAATCAACGCAAGGGTCGTGGCTAACCAGGCTCTTATTTTCATGTCATCCCGCTTTTAATTCACACGCGTCGCAGTTCCATATTCAACCCAGCCAAAGGGGCGGGGAGTTTTGGGTATATAGTCTGCGCCCTGCCGGTCGACGGCAAATCCCGAATTGGCGTAAGCGTCGCTAATCGGTCGGGTCAGGTGGCAGTTGCCGCCAATTCGCTTCCAGACCGGCTCAATTCGCCGCTGCCACCGCGCAACGCCCGCGTCGGGCGCGGCCCCATGTTCAAGGAACAGCGCAGTGCCGCCGGGTTTGAGGACGCGGCGGATTTCGGACAGGACCGCCGCCTGTTCCTGCACCGAGCAGAGGGTGAAGGTGGTCACAACCGTGTCAAACTGCGCATCGTCAAAGGGCATCGCTTCTCCGATGCCGCCACGAATATCGGCGGTCATTCCGTGCGCCTGTGCCGACGCACGGCTCATTTCCAATAGTTCAGGCGAGGGGTCGAGGCCGGTGAAGCTGTTGATCCGTGCTGGATCATAAAATCCCATATTGATGCCGCCGCCGCAGCCCAATTCAAGCACATGACCCGATGCCTGCGGCACAACTTTGCTGCGCACCTTCATAATCTGTCCCTGCGAACAGGCACATTTGATCAGACGTGGAACAGCATGTCGTTCCCACCAGTTTGCCATGACTCTCTCCCCTTGGAATGCAGCCTGACCCTTGCTAGCGCGGTTGGCAACACCCATTTAGCCTGTCCGCGTCACGAAAGATTGTTATGCCCACCACACACCACACCAAAATGCTTATCCTTGGCTCCGGTCCCGCCGGCCTGTCGGCCGCCATTTATGCGGCGCGCGCGGGAATGAAGCCTATCGTCGTGCAGGGGCTGCAACCCGGCGGCCAGTTGACCATCACCACCGATGTCGAAAACTATCCCGGATTTGCCGAGGTCGTACAGGGCCCGTGGTTGATGGAGCAGATGACTGCCCAGGCGACGCATGTCGGCACTTTGATGATCTGGGACACGATTGTCGATGTCGATATGTCAAAGCGGCCGTTCCGCATCACGGGCGATGGCGGCGATGTGTACATGGCGGAAACATTGGTGATAGCGACGGGCGCTCAGGCGAAATGGCTCGGCGTACCGGGCGAACAGGAACTTGGCGGCAAGGGCGTCTCAGCCTGTGCGACCTGTGATGGATTTTTCTATCGCGGCAGGAAGGTCGTGGTCATCGGCGGCGGTAATACAGCGGTCGAGGAAGCACTATATCTGACTAACCACAGCGACGATGTGACTCTGATTCACCGCCGCGATAGTCTGCGTGCCGAAAAGATCTTGCAGGACCGATTGTTTGCCAATCCTAAGATCAAGGTGATCTGGAACAAGCAGGTCGAGCGTTTTGTAGGCGGTGAGGGGACGGCTGGGTTGATCGGTGTCGACCTGATCGATACCGAAACCGGCGAAGCCAGCCATGAGCCGACCGACGGCGGCTTTGTCGCGATCGGCCATAGCCCCTCGACCGAATTATTCGTCGGCAAGCTGCCGCTGGATAGCGACGGTTATTTGCCGGTGACACCGGGCACATCGCTGACCTTGATCCCCGGCGTGTTTGCGGCGGGCGATGTATCGGACAAGGTCTATCGTCAGGCGGTGACTGCGGCGGGCATGGGCTGCATGGCGGCGCTGGATGCCGAGCGTTTTCTAGCCGAGGCAGAGTATCGCGAAAGCGTGATGGCCTAAGGCACTCTCGGCGGCTCTACGCGTAGCTTTTGTTATTTGAGGGCGGCGGTGATCTGATCCGCCAGCCAATCGGCATCCTTACCAGCAAAGCTGTGTGAGGAGCTATCGAGGCGGAGGACCGAATGGCGGTCGCTGAGAGCGGCCCATTCGGGGCTTTCCCATTGTTCGGCAAAAGCCATGGCAGTTCTATCGCCGCTCGCCAGTAATATGGTCGCGGGATAGGGCAGCGCGGTGAAAGCGGTATGAAGATGTGCAGCGAGGCTATCGTCGGCGGGAGGAGGCTTTTTCTTGCCGAGCGCCGACAGTCCGCGCGCCAGTTTGCGCAGATCAACATCGCCTTTGACCAGCCGTAGCAGGTTTTTGGGGTCCTTGAGCCGCGCCCAATAGCGTGCACGTATCGCCGAGGCAGGGGGCAGAGCGGAGCTTGGATCATCGCCATCGGTATCGTGGGATTCATCGTCATAAACCCAAGGATTGGCGAGGATAAGTCCGTTGAGATCGAGCGGTTGGTGGAGCAACAGCGCCGAAGCGGCATCGCAATTGCCAAAGGCGATCAACCGTTTGAGCTGCGGGAATGCCGCGCGAAAGGCCACAATGGCTGCCAAAATATCCTCGCGGCTGCCGGGGTAGCCAGAATTCGCTCCCTCGCTGTCGCCAATGCCGCGCCGGTCGAACCGAAAAACGGGGTGGCCCGCTGCGGCTATGCGCGCGGCGAGTGTCGCCATACCGCGATGCGCGCCGCTGCGGATTTCATTGCCGCCCGATACGATGAGCAGGCCGGTGGTGCCGGACGCTTCGTCGAGCGTGGCGGCGAGGGCCGCGGCGTTGCAGGCAAAGGTCAGATGGCGCCGCATGACAGGCTCCATTCGATAATGTCGGCGGCGATGGCATCGCCCATGGCTTGATCTTCGCCGGGTTCGGCGCGCAGCCATAGTGGCGTACCGGAAATGTGGTCCTTGCCGCTGTTCAACGAAATGCTGCGCAAAGGTGCCACGGCTGCGACATCGGCTTCGCCAAGCTGCGTAACCATCGCCGGAGATAGCGGATTACCTGCGAGCAGGAGTGGAGCCTCGACGGCGAATTTCTTCAGACTGTCGATGCTCGATTCAATACCCGATTCGCGATCCGACGCGACACGGGCGCGCAGCAGCGTGCGGAGCAGCGATGCGCCGCCAACGGGAGCGAGGCGCCAGAAAGCGGCCGCATTGACCCAATCGTCGATCAAGCAGCCACCGCGCACCGACGCGACGAGGACAGGGGTCGGCAAGGTCGCCGCGCAATCGGCGAGCGCGCTGCGCCATTGGTCGAGATCGACCGATTCGAGCGGAACCAGACTCTCATTCTGGCCGGGGAGATCGGGGAGAATGGCGGCAAAGCCTTGTGCCGCGAGGGCGCGCATCGCCAGCACCAGAGTGCGGCGGGTGCGGTTGGCCTCTTCAAACAGCGGCGGGACAATCAGGACGGTGGCGCGCGCGGGGCTGGCGTCTTTGGGAAGGACCCGAAAAAGTTGCTCGCCCATGCGGTGTCAGCCTGGTGTCAGTTGGTCGCTTTGCGCAGCGAAAATGCCAGCAAATGTCCATAAGTTTCAAATATTTCGCCATCGATCTCGTCGTCATCTATGATGATGTCCAGCCGGTCTTCCATTTCGGTGAGAACGGTAGCGACTGCCATCGAGTCAAATTCGGGCAAGGCACCGAACAGGCCGCTGTCTTCGGACAAGGCGGCGGCGCGGTCTTCGCCCAAGCCCAATATGTCGGCCAACAGCGCGCGCAATATCGCATCGACGCTGAGTTTCTCGTCGCTCACCCTTATTCCCCGTCAGAAGCTGGCCGGCGCAGGTACCGGACATAGGCCTTTAATGCGGGCCCCCATGCCGCGATGCGCGCCGGATTGAAAGCCTCTAGTCGCCAAAGCGGATCATGGCGGTTCATCCAGTCGCGTTTATAACGATCATTTCCGGTCCCGAAATCAATGCGCTGGACGCCATCTTTGACAATAGCATGGCGGAACAGCGCGGCGGATAAGAGCGTGCCGGGAGAGGCTTTGAGGCTGTCCTCGACATGCGCAAGCTTGTGGATGAAGGCGGTGCCGTCCTCGACCGTCCAGAACTGCGCCGCCACGGGGGCGCCCGCAATCCGCGCGAGGCCCAAGCGTAGGCGTCCGGCCGCGCCCTCGGCCTCGGCAAAGGCGCGCAGAAGTGCGGGGTTGCCCTCTTCGGGCTTCCAGCTTGCGCCATAAATTTCTTCATAGGCATCCCATGTGGCGGCGTCGAAGCTTGTCAGTAATTCGATGTCGACGACACCTTTTTTTGCTTTGCGTGTCACGGTGTTACGGAGCGCGCCGGGGCGGCTGGCCCACCATTGATCATGGTCCATGTCGCCGAGGTCAAGCCAGTGGCGATCGCCCGCCGGCGTCGCAATGACCCACCAGCCCGCAGCGCGCAGGGCACTCACCAACTCTGTTTTCGACCCGTCATGATCGGGCACGGGATATAGCGTCAGCCGCGCCGCCTGTCCGCGCAACTGGCGCGCGAGATCATCGAGCGCTGCCTCACGGTCTGTGGCTGAGAGGGCCTTGTCGTAAAGCGAACGGATCGAAAAACTGTACCAGTTGGTCAGCCCCTGAATGGCGCCCGATGCTGTTTCCACTAGCGGCAGCCATGCGCTGGCCTCGCCAGCGGTTCCTGATGCGTTGATGCGTTTCTGTCCGGCAAAGACATGCGCGTAAAGAAGGTCGAACCATGAGGCGCGGTCAAAAGGCGATGCGGGACCCGCAGCGCTGGCCATTGTGGGCAGCGCGTTGCTATCATTAGCGTGATCTTCACCGTTCCCATGCATAGACAGGCCCTCTAACACCGGACTCCTAACAGCCTATGACCAAAGACCTAATCCCCGTGTCGCGACCGATCGACCATCTTGCCTTGTGCGGCGAGGCGGACGCACCTGCGCTGTTGATCGGTGACAAGGTGATGAGTTTTGGAGAATTGGATGCCGGAGTTGGCCGACTGGCGGCCTGGTTGCTGAAACAGGTGGGAACGCCCGGAGCGCGTGTTGCAAGCTGGAGCGCCAAGACGCGACTGGCGTGTATGATGCCGCTGGCTGCGGCGCGCGCTGGTCTCATCCATGTGCCGGTCAATCCATTGCTGAAGGGCGCGCAGGTCGCGCATATACTGACCGATAGCGGTGCAAAGCTTCTGCTGACCAATGGCGCGCGGGCGGCAATGCTGGCCGATGAATTTTCCGGTGACGCCACGGTGGTTGATCTGGCCGAGGCAGAGACGGTGATTGATGGTGGCGCTGTCCAGTTGCCGCCGTCCAAGGCACGGCCCGATGATCTGGCCGCGATCCTATATACCAGCGGATCGACGGGACGGCCCAAGGGCGTGGTGCTGAGCCATGCCAATTTGTGGCTGGGGGCCGAAAGCGTCGCCACATATTTGAAATTACAGACCGATGACCGCGTGTTGGCCGTCCTTCCGCTTAGTTTCGATTATGGCCAGAACCAGCTGCTGTCGACCTGGCATGCGGGCGCGGCGGTGGCGCCGGTCGATTATCTGACCACGCGAGACGTCATCAAAGCCGTTGCGCGCCATCGTGCGACGACGATTGCGGGCGTGCCGCCTTTGTGGGTGCAACTGGTCGAGAGCCAATGGCCACCCGAAACGGCTATTATGCTCACGCGGCTGACAAACAGCGGCGGAGCTTTGACGCCAGCGCTAATCGGTCAACTGGAGGAGGCATTTCCGGCGGCGGCGATTGTACCGATGTACGGGCTGACCGAGGCGTTTCGCTCGACCTATCTCGACCCCGCTTTGGTTGCGGCGCATCCGACATCGATGGGGCGCGCGATTCCCCATGTCGAGATTTTGGTGTGCCGTCCTGACGGCACAATTTGCGCCGATGACGAACCGGGCGAGCTGGTCCATTGCGGGCCTCTGGTCGCGCAGGGCTATTGGCAGGATGCCGAGCGGACAGCGCTGCGTTTCAAACCGGCCCCCGCCGCCTCGCAGATGGGCGGCATGGCGGTGTGGTCGGGCGATACGGTTCGCCGCGATGCGCAAGGCCTGCTCTATTTTGTCGGACGCGACGACGCGATGATCAAGACAGCGGGAAATCGCGTCAGCCCGAGCGAGATTGAGGATGCAGCGATTGCCTCGGGGCTGGTCAGCGAAGCGGTGGCGTTCGGGATAGCCGATGCGCGGCTGGGGGCGGCGATAATCTTGATCGTGCGCGGTAATGATGGGGAAGAGCATCGCGAAGCACTGGCGAACAATTTGCGCAAATCGCTGCCCAATTTCATGCAGCCGCGCACCATAGACTGGCGCGACAGTCTACCACGTAATCCCAATGGCAAGCTCGATCGTGTGGCGATTGCGGCAAGTTGGGATGAGTGCGAGGAAGCGGCATGAAACCTCACGGCCCGATTCCTCCCGATTATTGCGCCGATGCCGACGGTATGTTGTTGATCGGTGGGCAGCGCGCTGATGCCCTTGCCGATCGGGCAGGCGATACGCCCTTGTTCGTTTATGACCAGGCGCAATTGATCGCGCGGATCGCCGAATGGCGCGCCGCGATGCCTGATAGTGTCGAACTGCATTACGCCATCAAGGCCAACCCCTTCGCGCCGTTGCTGGCGGTGATGGCCGGGCATGTCGACGGGCTCGACGTCGCATCGGGCGGCGAATTGGCGCAGGCATTGGCGAGCGGGATGGCGGCGCAGCACATCAGCTTTGCCGGTCCCGGCAAGCGCGAGCGCGAGCTGGAGGCGGCAATCCGCGCGGGGGTGACGATAAATCTGGAATCGGCAGGCGAGGCCGATCGTGCGCTGGCGATTGGCGGGCGGCTGGGTATCACGCCGCGGCTGGCGGTGCGCGTCAATCCCAGCTTCGATCTCAAAGGCTCGGGGATGAAGATGGGCGGCGGGGCGAAGCCCTTTGGCATCGATGCCGATGCAGTTCCGGCGTTGGTCCGGGAGTTGCTGGCGGCCGGAGCAAACTGGCAGGGTTTTCACATTTTCGCCGGATCGCAGGCGCTGAGCGCCGAAGCGATTGGAGACACGCAGCGTCAGACGGTGGCGTTGGCGGGTGCGCTGGCAAAGGACATAGGTGCAACACCGCCCATGGTTAATGTGGGCGGCGGAATCGGGGTGCCCTATTTTCCGGGGGACTGCGCTGTCGATGTGGCCGCGGTGGGGGCCGAACTGGCCGAAACATTGGCCAACCGTGCGTCGATCCTGAAAGACAGTGCCTTCGCGATGGAATTGGGGCGCTGGCTGGTGGCCGAGGCGGGGGTCTATCTGACCCGCATCGTCGACCGCAAGACTAGCCATGGCGAGACATTCCTCGTCACCGACGGCGGCTTGCATCACCAACTGGCTGCGAGCGGCAATTTCGGTACCGTCATTCGGCGCAACTATCCCATTGCAGTTGCGAATAATTTTGGCGGTCAGGCCAGCGAGCAGGTGTCGGTTGTCGGCTGTCTGTGCACTCCGCTCGACCGGCTGGGCGATCAAGTGGAGTTGCCGCATGCCGATGTGGGCGACCTGATCGCGATCTTCCAGGCCGGAGCCTATGGCGCGACGGCCAGTCCGGCGAGTTTCTTGGGGCAGGGACCCGCGCAAGAGAAGCTCGTCTGACACGCCCTGAACAGCTGTATCAATAAGGCACAAATATCGCCCTAAGGTGCCGCAACGGGCTCAATACTAACCCTATCTTCACCCTTTTCGGTCATCGCTGAGCCTGACGTAATGGCTAAGCGGCGCGCACATCGTGTCGTGGCGGCCAGTCGACGTACGAAAGGTTGAATTGATATGGCTGCTTCCCCCCTGCTTCGCGCTGCCCGAGCCGCCCTTGTCTGCGGCATTGCGAGCTTTGCCATGACCGGTTGTGTCGGCGGGGCCAGCAAAGGCCCTCAGCTTCCCAGCGCCAATTTTGTTTCGAATCAGGAAGGTCCGGGCGAGGAATATGTCATTGGCCCGCTTGACGAATTAACGATCTTCGTCTGGCGCAATCCGGATCTGGGCGGAAAAATTCAGGTGCGCCCCGATGGCCGCATTACCATGCCGCTGATTACTGACATGCCCGCTGTGGGCAAGACCGCAACAATGTTGCAGCAGGATATCAAGCTGGCGCTGGGCCAATATGTGAATGATCCCATCGTCAGCGTCATTGTTACCAGCTTTAACAGCACTTTTTCGCAGCAGATCCGCGTTGTTGGAGCGACCGAAAAGCCTGCGTCGATCCCTTATCGCGCCAATATGACGGTGCTCGATGCGATGATCGCAGTCGGCGGATTGTCCGAATATGCCGCCGGCAACAAGGCGCGACTAGTCCGCTATGAGAAGGGGACGGGCAAGCAGCATGAATATGCATTGCGACTCAACGATTTGATTAAACGCGGCGACATTCAGGCGAATGTCCGGCTGCAACCAGGCGACGTGATCATCATTCCCGAAAGCATGTTCTGATCGATGCCTAACCAGCCTCATTTGCTCTTGTCGAGGAATATCCCAATCTTATGAACGGCCTTTACGACGAATTTCGGGTAGCATTGCACAGCGTGTGGACACGTCGCTGGATTGTGCTGGCGGTCGCATGGGGGATTTGCGTCCTCGGCTGGCTTGCGATTGCGTCGATCCCCAACCGCTATGATTCGCGGGCACGGCTGTTGGTCGATATTAACGAAATTCTGCCCGACACCGCCCAATCGAGCCCCTATTCTAACCGTCAACGCATCGACCAAATCCGTGAAACGCTGACCAGCGCGCGCAATCTAGAAAAGGTTGCAGTTACCACTGGTTTAGTTCCTGCCGGTGCGAGCGATCGCGACAAAGCCAGCGCTGTCGCCATGCTGCAAAAAAACATCAAAGTCGTTCCGCAGCAGGACAATATTTTTGAACTAACGTCGAGTATCGGTGTCAGCAGCCTGTCGGATGCCGAGAATGCTAGGCTGGCGAGCGGCGTTGTCGACAGTCTGATTACGGTGTTCCGCGATGAGCAACTGCGGGGTGGTCGTCTGAACGCCCGCGAAGGATTGAAATTTCTTGATGCCCAGCTGGCTGATCGCCAAAAAGCGCTGAGCGAAGTTGAAGCACGGCGTACAGCCTTTGAGGCTCAGAACATCGGTTTGATTGGCGGGCCAAATGGTTCGCCGGGACAACGGATAGAGCGTGCGCGCACCGAATTGAGCGGTATCGAAACGCAGCTTGCCGCAGCGCAAGGCGCGCTGGCTGCGGCCAATGGCCAGATGGCGTCGACTCCGCAGAGCATCGCGGTGCCGGGTTTGAATGCCACCGGCAGCGGCGTCGCACGGCAACAATTGGCTGGCGCAATGAACGAATTGACGGCGATGCGCTCACGCGGATTGACCGATGCGCATCCTGATGTCGTTGCGCTTAAGAACCAGATTGCATCGCTAAAGGCGCAAGCGGCACGCGAAGGAAGTGGCAACAGCGGCAGCACGACAACGAATCCGGCCTATGCAACGTTGAACGCAATGCGAGCCGAGCGTCAGGCCACCGTGGGCGCGCTGAGCGCGCGCAAGGCGCAGCTGCAAGCCGAAATCAACGATATTACTGCCAAGCAAATTCAGGAGCCGGGGGTTGCTGCCGAGTATGACCGGATCACCGGCCAATATACGGCATTGAAAACCCAGTATGACAAAATGCTCGCCCAGCGCGAGCAGATCCGATTGCGCGGCCAGATGGAAACCGAAACCGACGCGATCAAAATCGACCTCATTGACCCGCCAACCAAGCCAACCAGTCCGTCAGCGCCCAATCGACCGTTGTTCCTGACTATCGTGCTGCTCGCTGGAATCGGGGGCGGTATCGGCGTTGCCTTTGGGCTGGCGCAAGTGCGCGTCAGCTATGCCACGGCGCAGCGGCTGGAACGGGCCAGCGGCTTGCCCGTTGTCGGGTCGATTACCGAAGTTGTGACGCCGGCGCGACATGTCGAACGGCGCAAAAAACTGGTCTGGCTTGCGAGCGGCGGCGGCGCCCTGGTCGCCCTCTACGCGCTCCTATTGATCGCCGAATTTGTCCAGCGCGGCATGGTCGCCTGAGGGGATAAGACATGAATCAACATCGCCCCGTCAAGCGTCCTTCGCTTCTCGAACGCGCCGCCGATATGTTTGGTGTTGACCCGGTTTCCAATGCACCGACTATTGATGTATCGAGCCTGCCGCTTGAACCTGAGCGCAAATCCAAAGCTAAGAAATCGCCCGAAGTTGACCCCGCGCCTGTCGTGGAAACGATCGAAGATGCCGTCGAGGCGGCGCCCACGATTAAGCCTTCGGCCAGCAAGACCATTGCGAAAGCTGCGCCGGCGATTGTTCCGTCACGGCAGGGCAAGATTGACCGTGAACGCCTGTCCGAACTGGGCATGGTTGTCCCCGGCGCACCGGTTACCGGAATCGCCGAGGAATACCGCATCGTCAAACGCGAGATAATCCGCAATTTTTCGGGGGCGGGCAATCGCACCGTGGTGCCCCGCGGTAACCGTCTGCTGATCGGGTCAGCCAATCCAGGCGAGGGCAAGACATTCTCAGCGGTTAATTTGGCGCTGAGTCTCGCCGTCGAGGCTGATTATGATGTGTTGCTCATCGATGCCGATATTGCCAAGCCGAGCGTGCTGAGCACGCTGGGGTTGAAGGATGGTCCGGGCCTGATGGATGCGCTCGCCGATCCGCGCCTGCCGTTGGGCGACTGCCTGATCCAGACTGATATTGCGGGTTTGAAAGTGATGCCGGCCGGCACGCAGCACCTGCACGATACCGAATTGCTGGCCTCGGCCCGCACCGAAACTTTGCTTGCCCAGCTGGAGCAGGGTGCGCCGGGCCGGATCCTCATTCTCGATTCGCCGCCTGTTCTTGCGGCTTCACCCGCCGCCGTTCTCGCGGGCCATGTCGGTCAGCTGATAATGGTGGTGCGCGCCGACGAAACGATGGAGTCCGCGCTTCGCGACGCCATCGGGCTGATGGGCGCCTGCCCGCATATCCAGCTACTTTTGAACGGCGTCAAATATTCGCCGGGCGGTCGCCGCTTCGGCACTTACTATGGACAAGGAGGCGACATATGACGCCTAATCCAACTTACAGGTTCATGCGTCCAGCGGCGACGTTTGCGGCGCTCTTGCTGGCGGGAACAGCCACCCATGCGCACGCTCAACTACTCAGCGACGACAATGTTTCTGGGGGTGGAGGCAGCGCGTCAGCGCGCTCCTCAACCGATGAGCCCGGCCGCAGTGAGCGACGCGCGGAGCGCCGCAACGAGCGCAAGCAGCGGCGTCAGGTTAATGTAACACCCTATTTGGAAGTCGGGCAGGTCTTGACGGCCGATCTTAAAAATGGCGGCGATGTGCTGACTTATTCATCGGCTGCGGTCGGGGTGGATGCCAATGTTGTCACCCGCAGTGCCGAACTTGCCGCCTCTGTGCGCTATGAGCATCGTTTTGGTGAAACGGGCGGGCTGGGTGATCAGGATATTATCAGTGGCGTCGCACGAGGGCGCGTCCGGGCCGCCCCCGGTTTAAATCTTGAAGCCGGTGCGCTCGCCAGCCGCGCGCGCGCCGATGGACAGGGCGCGGCAAACGGTCTGATCATTGGCGATGCGACCAATGTCGCCAATGTCTATTCGGTTTACGCCGGTCCGACGCTGACGCAGCGGATTGGCGGACTTGATGTCGGAGCAGGCTATCGCTTCGGGTATAACAAGGTCGATGTCGAAACCCCTGCGATCGTCGCGCCGGGCGCTGTGGGTCAGGGCGTTTTTGACAGTTCAACCAACCATGTCGCCTGGGCGAGTGTCGGGCAGCGGCCCGGCGACTTGCCTTTCGGTTGGCAGGTGTCGGGTGGTTATGAGCGCGAAGACACAAGCTCGCTCGATCAGCGTTATGAAGGCAAATACGCCCGCGCCGATGTGACGGTGCCGGTTGGCCATAATCTCGCTCTGCTCGGCGGCATTGGCTATGAGAAAATTCAACTCAGCCAGCGCGATGCGCTCGTCGATGCCGGAGGCTTTCCTGTCCGCGACGCCAACGGACGATTTGTCACCGACAGCAACAGCCCACGCCAATTGGCATTTGATACCGACGGGCTGATCTGGGATGCCGGTGTGATGTGGCAACCCAGCCGCCGCACGTCACTGACTGCGAAGGTTGGCCGCCGCTATGGCGATACAATCTATACCGGATCGTTCAGCTATCGTCCCGATCACGCAACGATGGTCCAGGTTGGCGTCTATGACGGAATATCCAGTTTCGGCAGACAGTTGTCTAGCGGACTTGCCGCTCTGCCGACTCAATTTGACGCCACCCGCAATCCGCTCGACGGCGATATCAACGGCTGTGTCTTTGGTCAGGATGGCGGTGGGTGCCTTAATCCTGCGTTGGCCAGCGCGACCAGCGCCCAGTTCCGCAGTCGCGGCGTGCAGGCGATTTACTCGTCGCGGTTCGGCAGTTGGCACTATGGCGTCGGCCTTGGCTATGATCAGCGCCGTCTATTGGCCCCTGGCCTTTCTGTTTTGGCAGGTCTGAACGGTATAACCGATGAGAATTATTATCTCTTCGTGTCGGCTGCGCGCCAGCTTGACCAGGATTCAGATCTTAGCCTGTCGGGCTATGTCAATTATTTCGACAATGGATCGCCGGGTGCGGCCAATGTCCAGTCGGCGGGCGCAACTGCGGCCTATTCGCGCCGTTTCTGGCGCAGCCTGACCGGAACGGCGGCCGCGAGTATCAACAGTTTCGACCAAGACGGATTCAACAGCCAACTGATTGGATCGGCGATCGTTGGCTTGCGCTATTCGTTCTGACCCCAAAAGGGAATTTGACAATGTATGATCAATTTTACGGTTTAACCGGACGCCCCTTTCAACTGACGCCTGATCCCTTTTTCTATTTTGAAAGCGGGACGCACCGTAAAGCCATGTCCTATCTCGGTTATGGTCTGGCGCAGGGTGAAGGCTTTATCGTCATCACTGGCGACATCGGCGCGGGCAAAACCACGTTGGTCGGCCATTTGATGAACACCATCGACCCCAATCGGCTGACCGCGGTCAAACTTGTGTCGACGCAGGTCGAGGGCGATGATCTTTTGCGGCTGGTAGCCGAACAGTTCCAACTGGAATGGGACGGGCTGAGCAAGGCGGAACTGCTTCGCGGAATCGAACAATATCTGCGCGAACAAGCGCGCGCCGGACGTCGGACGTTGCTGATTGTCGACGAAGGTCAGAATCTGTCAATTTCAGCGCTTGAAGAACTTCGCATGTTATCGAATTTCCAGCTTGGCGGCCATTCGCTGCTACAGATTTTCCTACTTGGCCAGCCCGAATTCCGTCAGACTCTGTTCCAATCTCCGACGCTGGAACAATTGCGCCAGCGTGTGATTGCGACCCATCATCTGGAACCAATGGAGCCAGAAGAAATCGAGCCTTATATCGAACATCGACTGGGCAAAGTTGGTTGGGACGGCAATCCCAGCTTTAGCCCCGATGCCATTGAAGAGATTTACGATCATTCCGACGGCGTTCCGCGCAAGCTGAACGTGCTGGTCAGCCGCCTTTTGCTGTTCGGGGCGGTTGAGCAACTGAATCGGATTACCGGTGACCATGTGCGTGCCGTTGTCGAAGAAGCGGCCGCCGATCGCGGCGAGGATGTCATGCCAATTGCTCCGCCGTCTGTTGACGACGCGCCCGAAGCGACAGAGATTTTCGCCACCGTTCCAGAGGCCCCGGAACCTGTCGCCGATGCCATTGTGGCTGCGGTGCCTGAACCTGCTATTGAAGAATTGGTTGCTGAAGAAGTAGCCGAGGACGCGCCTGCTGAAACCTTCCCGATTGTTGAAGAAGAGCCGTTGCAATGGCCCGCACCGGCCAAAGCTATCGACGCAGAGAAGCTGGATATGTCTACCCCGTCGGTCGATCTCGCAGAGAGCGATTTACACGACGAAGCAGAATCATATGCGTTCACCGCTTCCGACGATGGTGAGGATTTGCCGCCGTTGAACACGTCGGCGTTGGCGCAAGCCTTTCCCTATGCCGAGGAGGGCGACGGCGAAGAGGAAGAGGAGGACGTTCTACCACCGTCCTTTGCATCAGATTCTTTTGTCGCAGCGCGCTCGCTCGTCGCCGCGCAACTTCATGCCGATGATGATGACGTGCTGGACCTGTCCGTGCCAGCGGTGTCTGACGCCAATGTCACAACATCGCAGACGGCTTCTGAAACGATGGCTGCCGAGGATACCGCACACGATCTGCCGCCCATTGCACCGCCCGGCATCGGCACTGGCAATGGTGACGCTGTTGGTGTTGAGCAAGCGGATGAAACTCTTTCCGTCGAAAAATCGGTTTCATCTGATCAAGACGCGCAACTGATTGCACTCGAACGTCAGATTGCGGGGCTTGAGGCGCGGATTACCGATCAGGATGCGGCGCTGCGTCGCGTGCTTGATTTGTTGATCGATTGGGTCGAACGCGATCCGGCCAATGCTCCCTCGGCACGGAATTGGGCGGCCTGACGGCTGATGCCCGGTCCGGTAGCCGTGGTGATGAAGGTGAAGACGCATGCAAAACGGCCTGTCGGTCGATGTCGAAGATTGGTTTCAGGTCGGCGCTTTTGAGCGCACGATCAGCCGCGACGACTGGCCGCGCCTTGAATGCCGTGTCGAGGCCAATTGTGATGCGGTTTTGCAGATTTTTGCCGATGCCCGGGTCAAGGCTACGTTCTTCACGCTGGGTTGGGTCGCAGAACGCTATCCTCAATTGATCCATCGTATAGTCGCAGCGGGCCATGAACTGGCGAGCCATGGCTATGATCATCAGCGGGTGTTCGCGATGACAGCCGATCAATTTGCCGCCGACCTCAAAAAATCGCGAGCGATTCTGGAGGATCTGGGCGGCATTGCGGTGCGCGGCTACCGCGCGCCCAGCTTCTCGATCGACCATCGCACGCCATGGGCTCATCCGATTTTGGCCGAGCAAGGCTATGCCTATTCGAGCAGTGTCGCGCCGGTGGTGCACGACCATTATGGATGGCCCGAAAGCCCGCGTCATGCGTGGCGACCGGTGCTCGGCAGCGATCTGGTTGAATGGCCGGTTACGACGGCGCGCTTTGCCGGACGAACGCTCGCGGCAGGCGGTGGTGGCTTTATGCGAATGCTGCCTTACGGCTTCACGCGCTGGGCGGTGGCGCGGATGAATGGCGAAGGCCATCCGGCAATCCTCTATTTCCACCCATGGGAGATTGACCCCGGCCAGCCGCGTGTCGCCAATGCGCCGTTCCGGTCAAAAATACGTCATTATAGCGGCTTGTCGCGGATGGCTGACAAGTTGCAACATCTGCTGTTTGATTTTGACTGGACGCGCGCCGATGAATTGCTGCTTGCGCAACAGCAGCGCGCGACCGATTGGGTTCAGGTGGCATGAATTCTCCGTCATCCTTGAAAACTGCGGTCCCTACACGTTTGAACATTGCGCCGCTTTGCGATGCGGCCGAGTGGGACTTCTATGTCGCGAGCCATGCTGACGCGACACCGTTTCACAGCCGCATTTGGTGCGAAGCAGTAGCGCGTGCGACGGGGCATAAATTATATGTTTTGGGCGCGCGCGACGCTGAGGGGCGTTTGGTTGGCTTGCTTGCGCTTCATCATATCCGGTCGCGTCTGTTCGGTGATGCCCTTGTATCTAGCGGCTTCGCGGTGGGAGGCGGTTTGCTTGCCGATAGCGACGAGGCGGCGATAGCGCTTGCCAACTCGGCGACGGCTTATGCGGGTGAAGTGGCGGTGCCTTCGATTGAGCTACGCGGAAGCTGGTTGCCTACAGCGCCTGGGTGGCTCCGTGAGGAAGGCACCTATGCCGGTTTTGAGCGCGACCTGGCGGTTGATGATGATGCCGAACTGCTTGCAATTCCGCGCAAGCAACGCGCCGAAGTTCGCAAGGCGCTGGCAAGCGACCTGACCGTGACGACAGGCACTGGGCCGGCGGAACGCGGCGACCATTATCATGTCTATGCGACCAGCGTACGCAATCTGGGCACGCCGGTGTTTCCCAAGTCGCTGTTTGACGCCGTGCTCGACGCTTTCGGCGAGGACGCCGACATTTTGACGGTGCGTCAGGACGGCCGCGCCGTGGCGAGTGTTCTGAGTCTGTATTGGCGCGGGTCGGTAATGCCCTATTGGGGTGGTGGACTGACCGAAGCGCGGAGGTTGCGTGCTAATGAACTGATGTATTTCGCGCTGATGGGGCATGCCCGTGCGCGTGGATGCACGCAGTTTGATTTTGGCCGTTCAAAGCTGGGAACCGGTCCGCACAGCTACAAGAAAAATTGGGGCTTTGAGCCGCAACCTCTCGTATATGCGCGCTGGCTCGCGCCGGGAGAGGTGCCGCGCGATACCAATCCGACCAGCGCCAAATATCGGTTGCAGGTCGACCTGTGGAAAAAGCTGCCGCTATGGGTCGCTAATCGTATCGGGCCGCCAATCGCGCGCGGGCTCGGTTGATGCCTGACATATTATTTCTGGCGCACCGCGCGCCCTGGCCGCCCGATCGCGGCGACCGTATCCGCAGCTGGCATATGGTAGAGGCGCTTGCGAAGCTGGGCGATGTCCATGTTGCAGCCTTGGTCGATAATGCCGACGATGAGCGTGAGGCGCGGGCTAAGCTGGAACCATTGTGCAAGACATTGCTACTCGAACGGCGACGCAAGGTGCGACCGATTGCGGTTGCGCAAGCGATGCTGCGCGATGAGGCGATGTCCCCCTGGCTTTTCCATAGCGCAAAAATCACGCGACACGTCGAGCAGTTGGTCCGTGACGGTGCGATCAGCCATATCGTCGCTTTTTCGGGCCAAATGGGTCAATATTTGCCTGACAAGGCGGACTTTGACGGCCCCGTCATCATGGATTTTGTCGACGTCGATTTCGGCCAAATTTGCGACCTACGCCGACCAGAAGAAACGTTGGCCGATGAGATGGATTTATGCGCGTGAGGCGCGGTTGCTGGCGCAGTTCGAATGCCGGATCGCGGCGCGCGCCGACGCCAGCCTGTTGGTGAGCGAGGCCGAGGCCATGTTGTTCCGCCGCCAGTGCAAGCAGGGTAACGGGCGGGTAGAGGTGCTGGAAAATGGCATCAATACCGATAAATTCGACCCCGCGACCGATTTTACGCCGGTCGGGCAGGGGGATGGGCCTTTGATGGTGATGACAGGGCAGATGGATTATCAGCCCAATGTCGAGGCTGTGGGCTGGTTCGCGCGCGACATATTGCCGCTGATCCGCAAGCAGCATCCGCAAACGCGCTTTGCGATTGTCGGGCGTGCCCCGACGCATGAGGTGCGTGCGCTGGCCAATTTGCCGGGTGTGATGGTGACGGGCGAGGTGCCTGATATTCGTCCGTGGCTGGCGTCGGGGGATGTTATCGTCGCGCCGCTGCTTTTGGCGCGTGGAATTCAGAATAAATTGCTCGAAGCGCTGGCGATGGCGCGACCGGTAGTGGCGAGTGCGCCCGCTGCCGAAGGCATTGACGCCACGCATGGCGAGCATCTGCTTGTTGCTGATCGTGCCGAAGACATGGCAGCTGCGGTGGTGCGGTTGCTGGACGATGATGACTCGGCGGCGGCAATGGGGCGCGCGGCGCGGCAGAGGATGGTTGACCGCTACGGCTGGGGTGCGCGATTGGCGCCGCTTGGGCCTTTGCTGGGGCTGAAAACATGATGGCGGCGCTGCATAGCTGGGCGCGGCCGCGCCAATGGACGAAATGGCAGGCGCATCTTGCAGGGTTCGGTCTGCTGTGTCTTGCGATATTCACGCTGTTTTTCGGTGACTTTGCGGACATGGTTGATATCTGGTGGAACAGCTCAACTTATAATCATTGCTTGTTGATGTTGCCGATGATCGGCTGGCTGATCAGCCTTCGCTTGCCCCAGTTGCGGACATTGAACCCAACCGCTTGGTGGCCCGGCGTCGCGGCGCTGGCCGGGAGCGGCTTAGTCTGGCTAGTCGGCGATGCGGCGGGGGTGGCTCTGTTCCGTCAACTTGGTGTTATTCTGATGCTGCAATCATCGCTGCTGGCCTTGTTGGGACCGCAAGTCGCGCGCGCTTTATTGTTCCCTCTAGCTTATGGGCTGCTGCTCATCCCCTTTGGCGAAGAGATGGTGCCCTTGTTGCAAACGGTGACCGCTAGGTTGAGCATGGTGTTGCTGGGCGTGTCGGGGATTCCCGCCCATATCGAGGGCGTTTTTATCACCACACCGGGTGGTTTTTTTGAGGTGGCCGAGGCCTGCTCGGGGGTCAAATTCTTGATCGCCATGCTCGCTTATTCGGTATTCGCGGCGCATTTATGTTTCCGAAGTTGGAGGCGACGATTTGTTTTCGTTGGGCTGGCACTCGTCGCAACCGTGATTGCCAATGCGTTGCGCGCCTATGCGACCATTGCAGTGGCGCAGTGGCGCGGCGTCGAATCGGCGTCGGGGTTCGATCATGTTTTCTATGGCTGGATATTCTTTGGGCTTGTGTTGCTGGCGGTGATGCTGGTTGCAAAACGCTGGTTTGACCGTCCGGCCAATGATGAAGCCATTGATGTTAGCGAGCTGGCCGTGCCGGCACGGCGCATCGCGCCCTGGCCGGTGGCTGCCGCCGCCGGATTGACGGTGATGTTGGCCTACTCGATGTGGAGCAATGTGGCCGGTGCGCGGGCAGGGGCATTACCCGCCAGCCTGACGCTGAACGCACCGAGCGGATGGCAACTGATTGATGCTCCCGTGCTGGCTTGGCAACCGCGCTTTGACGGCGCGGATCAAATGGTGGTGCGCCACTTTTCCAATGATCACGGTCAGCGCGTCGATGTTGGTGTGGCCGCCTATGCGCGGCAGGATGAGGGGCGAGAGATAGTGGGTTATGGTCAGGGGGCAGTCGATCCTGACAGCAAATGGACGTGGAGCGCCGCCCTGCCACCTCTGGCGGGAGGCAAGGCCGAACGATTGTTCCACCCCGGGCCGGTGCAGCGCGATGCTGCCACCTGGTATTGGGTCGACGGGCAAATCACTGGTGATCCGCGCACCGTTAAGCTTTTGGGGCTAAAGGCGCGGCTGCTTGGCGGTGATCCGCGGGCGCTAGCGCTGGTGGTATCGAGCGAAGTTGATGCGGGCGGGCTCGATGGCGTAGCGGCGTTTGTGGCAGATGCGGGCGGAGCAAAAGCTTTGGCTGACCAGTCGCTGAAATTGCGATAGGGACCGCGTGATGTGCGGTATTGCGGGTATCTTTCATTTGGAAACGGCTAAGCCGGTCGATCCCGCCCGGTTGCGTGCCATGCTTGACCCGATGCAGCATCGCGGGCCAGACGGCACTGGCGTGTGGACCGCCCCCGGCATCGGGCTGGGTCATTTGCGGCTGTCCATCATCGACATCGACGGTAGCCCGCAGCCAATGGCGAGCGACGATGGCGACGTCACGCTCAGCTATAACGGAGAAATTTATAATTTCCGCGAGTTGCGCACCGAATTGGAAGAGCGCGGCCATCGCTTTCGTACCAGCGGTGATACCGAGGTGATTTTAGCAGCCTGGCGGCAATGGGGTGTTGATTGCCTATCGCGTCTCAACGGCATGTTTGCCTTCGCCCTCCACGATCGACAACGTGGTTGCCTGTTCCTTGCGCGCGACAGGTTGGGTGTCAAGCCGCTGCATTTTGCGCGGTTATCGGATGGGTCGCTGGCTTTCGCATCTGAGCTTAAAGGACTGCTGCGCCATCCATTGCTACGGAAAGATGCAAATCTGTCCGCGGTCGAAGATTATTTTGCGCTCGGTTATGTTCCCGATGATACTTGTATAATTGCCGGTGTCGACAAGTTGGCGGCAGGCCATTTTCTGTTGCTGGAGCGCGGCAAAGGCTGGGTTGCGCCGCGACGCTGGTGGCAGCCCGATTTTTCGCAACGGATTCGCGCCAGCGAGGGTGAGGCCGCCGAGCATCTGACCCATCTTTTGCGTCAGGCCGTGACCGATCGCATGGTCGCCGATGTGCCCTTGGGGGCCTTTTTGTCTGGCGGGGTCGATAGCAGCAGCGTGGTAGCGCTGATGGCTGAGGCGAGCCGCAAGGCAGTGCATACGTGCACCATCGGCTTTGACGAAGCCTCGCTCGACGAAACCGCTTATGCGCAAGCGATGGCCGAGCGGTTTGCGACCGACCATCGGATGCGCGTCGTCGCTGCAGATGATTTTGCGCTGGTCGATCGGATTGCCGACCAGTTTGACGAACCTTTTGCGGACGCCAGCGCCCTACCGACTTTTCGCGTCTGCGAGCTGGCGCGAGAAAATGTGACCGTCGCGTTGTCGGGTGACGGCGCGGACGAGGCCTTTGCCGGTTATCGTCGTCTGGTGTTCCAGCATCAGGAAGAGCGGATACGGTCAATGATTCCTGAGGTCTTGCGCCGCAATATTTTGGGCCCACTGGCAAAGGCTTGGCCGCAGATGGACTGGGCGCCGCGCCCGCTGCGTGCGCGTGCGACGCTGTCGAGCCTGTCGAAAAGTGGAGCCGAAGGTTATGCCGAAGCGGTGAGTGTCACTGGTCCGGACCAGCGCGCACGATTATTCAATGATGCGGCCAAACATGCACTGGGCGATCATGTGGCCGAGGCGCGTTATGTAAAGGCGATGGCAGATGCTCCCGCATGTGAGCCGCTCGACCGAGCACAATATGCCGACTTGATGATCTGGCTGCCTGGCGATATTTTGACGAAGACCGACCGGATGAGCATGGCGGTGAGCCTGGAAGCGCGCGAGCCGCTGCTCGATTATCGTCTGGTGGAATTTGCCGCGAGTTTGCCCGCGTCGATGCGGGTCAAGGGAAGCACCGGCAAAGCGATATTGAAACAGGCCATGGAGCCTTATCTACCGCCGGACATATTATATCGGCCAAAAATGGGTTTTGTTACACCGGTGTCAAAATGGTTTCGCGGACAACTGGGCGAAGCTGCGCGCGGGCTGACCCGATCGTCGACGTTGGCGCGTAGCGGCTGGTTCGACATGGGCGAAGTTGAACGAATTGTCGCCGCACATCAAAGCGGGCGCCGCGATCATGGCCGTCTGATTTGGCAATTTTTCATGCTCGAAAAATCGCTGGCAAAGCTGTTTGGCATTTAGGCTTGCTGCGCTAAGTCGGATCCCACTGCACCCACGCACCATGGGCATGCGCCCGCGCTAGTTTGACGGGTGCGCCCCCGCCTGGCCAGGTCCTCAGTTCCAGTTCATGGTGATGAAGGGTCCGGTTCGCCTCTAGCGCGATCCATGCCAATGGCCGTTCGATAGTGGCTTGAGCTCCTGCGGCTTCCATCGCCGCTATTATCCGCGCCTGCTGATCGGCAGGGATATATTGCCAGACTATCGAGTGCATAAGCACGCGGGTTGTTCCGGCTTCCTGCCGGTGGGCTAGCTCGGTCTCGACAAAATCGGCCGCGGTGCTGAAGACTAGATCGGGGCGTTGCTTCGTGGCTGCTGCAATCGCCGCCTCCATGCGCTCAAAGCGGATTTTGTGCTCGGGCCAAATATAAGCCTTCAGATGCAGCGCCTGTATGGGGTCAGTAAGATCCACCGGTGCTACGTCGCAGCCTTTCAGACTGGCGAAAGTGATTCTATGGTGCGGCGGCGGCGCGCCTTGCCAGTTGGGTGTGAACGCCATCTCACCCGGATCAGGGCCGACCTCAACCCCTGCCAGATCATAATGATAACGGTCGAGCATCAGGTTGATTCCAGCGCTAGATCCAATCTCTAGGCATTCAAAGCATGCGGGGAGGCCCTGATCAGCGAGCCATAGCATTGCAGCGATGAAATTGGCCGAGCGTCCCGCTTCGTTGGTTTGGGGAGGCCCGTCTAACCAGGGGAGCAGCGACGCCTCATGTGCAGCGATGGCCGCGCCGACGATGACGGTGTCGGCAATGCCGTCCGCACCCGCATAAAGCGGAGCCAGTTCGGGCGCGGCGCCAGCAAGATAGAGTGCATGCAATCCGCCCGCCGCACGCAAGGGCAGGGCGTCGGCTAACGGCGCGCCCTGCCAATCGGCAATTTTCTGCATGAAAAGGGTGGCCGGATTGTTAAGCAGCGTCGCCAGCGCAGCGACGACCCGCGCGGTGATTGGCGCATCATTATGCTGGCAATAAAGGACCTGATTGGCAAAGGCTGTGCGGACGGCTTCGCGGCCGCTAGCGTTCATGTCGATAAAGTCATAGCGCTTGCTCATGTTGCCCTTTTCCTCGTCCGACCCTATGTGCCGCCTCGATTATGCCTGAACCCATCATCTTTGCCATCCCCAAAGGACGGATACTCGACGAGGCGCTGCCGCTGCTGGCGAGAGTCGGCATTGAACCTGCCGCCGATTTTTTCGATACGTCCAGTCGGGCGCTGGTTTTCGGGACAAACCATCCGCATATCTCGCTAATCCGTGTTCGTGCATTTGATGTCGCGACCTTCGTGGCGCACGGCGCAGCGCAGTTGGGAATTGTCGGCTCCGACGTCATCGACGAATTCGCCTATAGCGAGCTTTATGCGCCAGTGGACCTTGGTATTGGCGCTTGTCGATTATCGCTGGCCGGGCCAGTGGGCAGCGCTTTGCCAGGTGTGCGCGACAGCCATATTCGCGTCGCAACCAAATATCCCGGCACCACCCGCCGCTGGTTTGGGGGGCAGGGGATTCAGGCTGAGTGCATCAAGCTCAATGGTGCGATGGAAATTGCGCCCAAGCTGGGCCTAGCATCGCACATCGTCGATCTAGTGTCATCGGGGCGGACGCTAATCGAGAATGCTCTAGAAGAGCAAATGGTGCTGAGTCAGGTTTCGGCGCGGCTGATCGTTAATCGCGCGGCGTTCAAATTGCGATCGGCAGAGGTGCCTGCACTGGTCGAGCATTTTCGTATGGCGGTAGGACAGAATCCGAATGGCACGGGTCATGCTGCGGCTTGATTTCCGCGCGCCCGATTTCGAGCCAGTCTTTGATGCGCTCGTCGGCGCAAGGCGCAGTAGCGATGGCGATGTGTCGCGCAATGTCGCGACTATGCTGGCCGATGTGCGGGCGCGTGGTGACGTGGCGGTTGCAGAACTAACCCAGCGGTTTGATGGTTTCGATCTTGATGTCGAGGGCTGGCAGATCAACCCAGCTGATTGCGCCGCTGCCTTGGCCGCACTCGATCCCGATTTACGAGCTGCGCTCGAGCTGGCAGCCACTCGCATCCGCACTTTCCACGAAGGTCAGCGCCCCCAAGACAGCGAAATCCTCGACTCCTCCGGCGCGCGGCTAGGAAGCCGCTGGAATGCGGTCGATGCTGCAGGGCTCTATGTCCCGGGTGGTCGCGCCGCCTATCCCTCATCGCTGCTGATGAACGCTATTCCAGCGCAGGTCGCGGGTGTGGAGCGCCTTGTCATGGTGACGCCAACACCAAATGGCACCATCAATCCGCTGGTGTTGGCGGCGGCGGCACTGGTCGGGATCGACGAGATATGGCGCATTGGCGGGGCGCAAGCCATCGCCGCGCTCGCCTTTGGCACCGATCGCATCGCGCCAGTCGATGTTATCACGGGCCCTGGTAATGCGTGGGTGGCAGAGGCCAAGCGCCAGCTCTATGGCATGGTTGGCATCGATATGGTCGCCGGGCCCAGCGAAATTGTTGTCGTCGCAGATAGCGCCAACGACCCGTACATTATCGCCGCCGACCTGCTAAGTCAGGCCGAACATGATCCGACTAGCCAGTCCATCTTATTCACTAGCGATCATGGTTTCGCGGATGCGGTCGCGGCCGCGGTTGATGCGATCATCCCGACGCTTTCCACCGCCGAAACCATGGCGGCGAGTTGGGCCGGCAATGGCGCGATTATCCTTGTAGAGACACTGGCCGACGCAATACCCCTGTGTGACCGGCTAGCTCCCGAGCATCTGGAGCTGGCGGTTGACGCACAAGAAGCCGCCGTGCTGTTTGCGAAGGTGCGTCACGCAGGGTCGGTCTTCCTCGGTCGCCACACCCCTGAAGCTATTGGCGACTATGTTGCCGGTCCCAATCATGTCCTGCCGACCGGCCGACGCGCCCGCTTTTCAAGTGGATTGTCGGTGACCGACTTTATGAAACGCACCAGCTTCCTTGCGCTTGACCAAGCAGCGCTGCGGGCCATCGGGCCCGCTGCCGTTGCGCTGGCGCGCGCAGAAGGCTTGCCCGCGCACGCGCTTTCGGTCAGTCAGCGATTAAAGTGAAATCAAATCCATGAACAAACGCGCCCAATCCCGCTCCGCCGCCCGGCTCGCTGCCGTGCAGGCCTTGTACCAACAAGAGATGGAGGGCACCGCGCTCGCCAAATTGTTGCACGAGTTTCATCAACACCGCATCGGCGCGATTATCGAAGACGCCGAATATGCCGACGCTGATGTCGCCTTTTTCGATGATATTGTCGAAGGTGTCACGGCTCGCGCTGCCGAAATCGACGCCGCTATCGTCGCGCGTCTGGCGAGCGGCTGGACGATGGGACGCCTCGACCGGACGATGAAGGCGATTTTGCGCGCCGGATGCTATGAACTGATCGCGCGGCATGATGTGCCGGTCGGAGCTGTGGTCAGCGAGTATGTAGACGTAGCCAAAGCATTTTTCGATGCGCGCGAAGCCGGTTTTACCAACGGGTTGCTCGACGCCATTGGCAAGGACGCGCGGAGCGAAAAATGACGGGGGAAGGCGAAGCTGACTTTATCGCCCGCCTTCGCGCTCTTGCTTCCCATCCTGCCGCGCGCGGCCTTTTGGATGACGCCGCTGTTCTGAACGATCTAGTCCTCACGCATGACATGATCGTCGAGGGTATTCACTTTCTCGCCGACGACACCCCTGCTGATGTCGCGTGGAAGCTTGTTGCCGTGAACCTGTCCGATCTGGCCGCGAAGGGCGCGGCGCCGCTGGGCGTGCTGATGGGATATGGTCTGTCAGGTCATCCGGATTGGGATGCGGGCTTCGTCGACGGGCTTGCCGAGGTACTGCGTCATTTTGATGTTGCATTGCTCGGCGGCGATACGGTGCGATTGCCCCTTCATGCGCCGCGATGCTTTGGTTTGACTGCCATTGGCCGCGCACCTCTTGGTGGCGCACCAAGTCGCAGCGGAGCAATGCCGGGCGATCAGCTATGGGTGACGGGCAGTATCGGCGACGCCGGAATTGGGTTGGAGACACGGCGCGATGGAGCCAACGGGCTGGATTCGCATCGTGCGGCCTATGCTAGGCCGCAACCGCAACTGGCCTTTGGTCAGGCCGTTGCGTGTCATGTCCATGCAATGATGGATGTTTCTGACGGCTTGCTCATCGATGCGAAGCGTATGGCCGCCGCAAGTCATTGCCGTTTGGCTATTTCGATAGAAACGGTTCCGCTCTCTTTTGCAACATTGACGATTCGGCGCGACAAGCTGGCGACCCGCATGGCCGCCGCGACCGCCGGTGACGACTATCAATTGCTCTTCGCCGCCCGCGCGTCGATGAGCCCAGCAATCCGCAAAATCGGTGAACGATTGGGTGTGGCGGTGAGCCTGATCGGGTCGGTTGATGAGGGCACGGGGCTGGCCCTGACCCATTGCGGCAATGCGGTCGCGATTCCTGATCGGTTGGGCTTTACACATTAGCGTCGATACAGGCTTGAAAAACCAGCCTTGCCCTTCGCGATGTTTCTTTCCATAACCTGCGCACAACTAGGGGCGGTCGCGCCAGAGAGACGGCGATCCGGCAAAAAAGTCGGACGCGCATTATTTCGGGCTGGAATTCGCCCCGTCCAAGGGGAAGGAATCCATACATGAATCCGGTTATGATCGCGATAGCGTGCGGCCTTATCGCCGTGCTCTACGGTTTTGTTACCTCACGTCAGGTGCTCAGCGCCTCGGCTGGTAACGAAAAAATGCAGGAAATTGCAGCAGCTATCCAAGAAGGCGCCAAGGCCTATCTCGCCCGCCAATATCGCACCATTGCGATCGTTGGCGTTGTTGTGGCCATTCTTGTGGCGCTATTTCTTGGGGCGATTTCGGCCACAGGCTTTGTGCTAGGCGCCGTTTTGTCAGGCGTTGCCGGCTTTGTTGGCATGAATATTTCGGTGAAGGCGAATGTCCGCACGGCTGCGGCCGCGCAGACGGGGCTTCAGGCCGGGCTGACCATGGCTTTCCGCGCCGGTGCAATAACCGGCATGCTGGTCGCTGGTCTGGCCTTGCTCGCGATTGCAGGCTTCTTTTGGTATCTCACCGGTCCCGGCGGATTTACTGTCGGCGGTGATGATCGCACGGTGGTGGATGCCCTCGTTGCCCTAGCTTTTGGAGCATCGCTGATTTCAATCTTCGCGCGTCTGGGCGGCGGTATCTTTACCAAAGCTGCTGACGTCGGTGCCGATCTGGTTGGCAAGGTCGAAGCTGGCATCCCCGAGGATGACCCACGAAACCCCGCCGTTATCGCCGATAATGTCGGTGACAATGTCGGCGATTGCGCCGGTATGGCCGCTGACTTGTTCGAAACCTATGTCGTCACTGTTGGTGCGACGATGGTGTTAATTGCCTTGTTGATGAAGGGTGCTGTAAATCTGGTCCCGATGATGAGCCTGCCGCTTATGATTGGCGGCGTCTGTGTGCTCACTTCTATCCTGGGGACATATTTTGTCCGTCTGGGCAATGGCACCAATATTATGGGCGCGATGTATAAGGGTTTCCTTGTTACCGCGATCACGTCGATCCCGGCGATCTGGTTCGCGATCCAATATACCATCGGTGATATGGGCACGATGATGAGCTATTCGGTCCTGGGTATCGAAAGATCTTTCTCTGGAACGACGCTTTTCTATTGCTCGTTTCTGGGTCTGGCCATCACCGGCTTGATCATATGGATCACCGAATATTACACCGGCACCAACTATCGTCCGGTGCGTAGCATCGCCAAGGCATCGGAAACGGGCCACGGCACCAACGTCATTCAGGGGTTGGCGATCAGTCTCGAGTCCACGGCCCTGCCGACGCTGGTGATCTGCGCGGGTATCATTATCGCTTATCAACTTGCAGGGCTGATCGGGATTGCGTTTGCGGCAACCGCGATGCTGGCACTCGCCGGCATGGTCGTTGCGCTTGATGCTTATGGTCCTGTTACTGACAATGCCGGTGGCATCGCCGAAATGGCTGGTCTTGACGATAGCGTTCGGGAAAAGACCGACGCGCTCGACGCAGTGGGCAACACGACAAAGGCCGTCACCAAGGGCTATGCCATTGGTTCGGCAGGTCTAGCCGCGCTGGTTTTGTTCGCAGCTTATACCAGCGATCTGCGGGAATTCTTTCCCGACCTGACGGTTAACTTCAGCCTCGAAAACCCATATGTAATTGTCGGATTGTTACTCGGCGCGCTGCTACCGTACCTCTTTGGTGCGATGGGCATGACCGCCGTGGGCCGTGCCGCAGGAGAAGTGGTCAAGGATGTTCGCGACCAGTTCGCCAATGATCCGGGCATCATGACTTACAAGTCAAAGCCCGACTACGCGCGCACCGTCGACCTCGTTACCAAAGCGGCGATCAAGGAAATGATTATCCCGTCGCTGCTCCCCGTGCTGACCCCGATTGTGGTCTATTATGTGATCAACGCTGTGGCGGATCAGGCTTCGGCCTTTGCCGCATTGGGTGCATTGCTGTTGGGTGTGATTGTCGGCGGCCTATTTGTCGCCATTTCGATGACATCGGGCGGTGGCGCATGGGATAATGCCAAAAAATACATCGAAGACGGCAACCATGGCGGCAAGGGCAGCGAGGCCCATAAGGCCGCGGTGACCGGCGATACAGTGGGTGATCCATACAAGGATACCGCTGGTCCGGCAGTCAACCCGATGATCAAGATCACCAATATCGTGGCACTCTTGCTCCTCGCGGCACTGGCCCACGGGGCGGTATAATATCGCTCCAGACTTTGGATAACTGAAAAAGCCCCGTCGGAGCGATCCGGCGGGGCCTTTACTGCGCCTTTTGTCAATTCAGTCGTCGCGGCCTGCCTTCATCTGCGCGGCATAGCCGGCCTGTACCATGGCGTTCATACGATCGAACAGCGCGTCAGGGTCGCTGCGGCGAAGCGCCGCGATACTCGCTTCCATCTCTCCGGCGATAACTAACTCGCGCGAACCGGCGTCCACAGCTGCCAGCATTTCGGCCGCTGCGAAATCGGGCGACAAGCCGTTGTCAATTGCAGCGTCGCTTTTCCCGCGCACGCTTCCGTCGGCGTTAAGGGCGTTGCGACTAACGTTGGTGCGCACCGACCCCGGCGCGACGACCAGAATTTTCAGCCCCAAATGCTCATTCTCGGCGCGGACGCTGTCATGGTAACCGATGATGCCATGTTTGGCAGCGCAGTAGGCGCTGCGTAGAGGGACTCCTGCGATGCCGGCGACGCTGGAAATTGCGATAATCTGGCCGCCGCCTGCGTCGATCATTTTAGGCAGCAGCGTCTGCGTCAATGCGATTGGAGCAAGCAGGTCGACCGCGATGACTTGCTGATAGACTGCAAACTCTGTCTCAATTGCAAGGCTACGCTGCGAGATGCCGGCATTGTTGACCAGCCCGTCTATCCGTCCCTGCCACCCCCAGCCTTTTGCGACGAGTGCCGGTATGGCCGCATAATCGGTGGCCTCGAAGGGTAGGATCAACGATTCGGTTGCGCAGTCCGCGGCAATGCCTTCGAGCGCTGGAAGGTTACGTCCCGACAGAATCAGCTTGGCGCCGCGAGCCGAAAGCGCGCGCGCTAGGGCCGCACCAATTCCCGAAGAGGCGCCCGTAACCCACCAGCATTGACCCTGCATTACTCGCTCCCCATCTGGAATATTGCGCGAGCGTGGAGTGACTTGACTTGTCCGTCAACCGAACAACCCACGCGATTGCGCGCGGGGTGGCATTTTTATTGCGACTCTGTTATAATGTTATCAACGCGCAGACAGTTTGTTACCTTTTGCCATCCGGCGAGGACCTGCTGCCCGCGTTCCAATGGAGCCCAATCTCTTGCCACTGTGACAGGCATGCGCCGCCCAATGCTGATGCGATCCGGCCCCTCGGGTCGGCAGTCATTGAGATTTTGCGCTTATCCGCCCGATGGCAGGTGATCAGAAAGGATTTTGCATGTCTGCGAGTACGCTTTTGTTCGAAGTCGGTGATTATGTTGTCTATCCCAAGCATGGCGTTGGCCGTGTGATTGAGTTGCAAAAGTCCGAAATCGCAGGGATGCAGCTTGAACTTTATGTGCTGCGCTTTGAAAAAGAGAAAATGACCCTCCGCGTGCCGACAAACAAGGCCGAAGGCGTCGGAATGCGCAAATTGTCGTCGGACAAGACGTTGAAGGAAGCACTGCAGGTCTTGACCACCAAGCCGAAGGTCAAGCGTACTATGTGGTCGCGCCGCGCGCAGGAATATGAAGCCAAAATCAATTCGGGTGACCTAGTGTCGATTGCCGAAGTGACTCGCGACCTGTTCCGCGCCGATGATCAGCCCGAGCAAAGTTATTCGGAACGCCAGATCTTTGAAGCCGCGTCCAGCCGCCTTGCGCGCGAACTGGGTGCCATGGAGGAAAGCGACGAGAAGACGGCGCAGGCCAAGATCCTCGAAATCCTCAATGAACATGCGCCGCTCTATTATGTGGAAAAAGTGACTTAAGCTCACCGACGTCATGCAAAAAAGGGCGGTTTCGAAAGGACCGCCCTTTTTGATTCAGGGATAGGTTGCGGCGACGAAATAAAGTCCGTCAGGCGGAGCATTGAGTCCGAGCGCGTTGCGGTCGGCAGCTTTCAGCGCTGCACGCAAATCCGCCGCAGTCCATTTGCCGCGGCCGACATAGGACAAACAGCCGACCATCGACCGCACCTGATGATGCAGGAAACTACGCGCTGCGGCCTCGATAATCAATTCATCGCCCTGACGGCTGACGCTCAACTTGTCGAGCGTCTTGACCGAGCTTTTCGACTGACAATGCGCCGAACGAAACGTGTTGAAGTCGTGCAGACCGACCAGCATTTGGGCAGCGTCGTGCATCGCATCGGCATCAAGAGATTTCGAGATCTGCCACGATAGTCCTTTGTCCCAGGTGAGCGGTGCGCGGCGGTTGACGATGCGATATTCATACGCGCGCCCGACGCAAGTGAAGCGGGCGTGCCAGTCATCGGGAACGACCTCTGCTGCCAACACCGCGATGGGGGCGGGGCGCAGCCTGGCGTTGAGCGCCTCGGTCAGCTTGAACGGTGTCATCGGCTTCCTAATGTCGACATGCGCGCGCATCGCGATAGCGTGGACGCCAGCATCGGTGCGCCCGGCGCTGAGCACCGTGACATTTTCACCGGTGAAGCGCGTGATGGCTTCCTCGATCGTTTGCTGTACGCTTGGCCCGTGCGGCTGTCGCTGCCATCCCATATAGGGGCGACCGTCAAATTCGATCGTGAGGGCGAAACGCGTCATTCCAGCCGAGTTCCCTTTGCAATAGGTCGTCCGCGCAGCATGTCGACGGCGTCCATAGCGGGCTTTCCGGCGCGCTGGATACGGGTCACGCGCACCGCGCCGGGGTTGCAAGCAATGCAGAGCATATCGTCCAGCGTGACGCCGGGGGTCGCACCCGCGACGGTGTCGGCAGGATGTACGATTTCGCACGCCAGTAACTTGTATCGCTCGCCATCGAGTTCGAAAAAAGCCCCCGGCATTGGTCTAAAGGCGCGGACCTGTCGTTCGACCTGCACTGCGCTCAACAGAAAATCAATCCGCGCCTCGCTCTTGTCAATTTTGGGCGCATAAATTGCACCGTCATTGTTCTGCGCCTCACGCGGAAAGGCATTAAGGTCGCCCAGCACATCGACCATCAACCCTGATCCCAACGTCGCCAACTCTTCGGTCAGCTCACCGGCTGTTTTACCCGCTATCGGTATTCGGCCGATTAGCCGTATGTCGCCGGTGTCGAGTCCAGCATCCATCTGCATGATCGACACGCCCGTTTCAGCGTCGCCCGCCAATATCGCTCGCTGCACCGGCGCCGCCCCACGCCAGCGAGGCAGTATGGACCCATGGACGTTCAGACATCCAAGATATGGCGCATCGAGGATGGGCTGCGGCAGAATCAGTCCATATGCAGCAACCACGGCCACATCGGCGTTCAATGCGGCAAAGTCCGCCTGCGCTTCAGGGTTTTTGAGGCTTTTTGGTGTGAGAACAGTCAACCCGTGCAACTCGGCCCAGTCATGCACCGCGCTTCGCTGCAATTTCTTGCCGCGATGCGCGGGGCGGGGAGGTTGGGTGTAAACGGCACACACATCATGCCCCGCCGCGACCAGCGCGGCGAGCGTCGGCACCGCAAAGGGGGGCGTTCCCATAAAGATGATGCGCATTGTCATTTCCTTCGCGCCGCTTAAGACCATTAGTCATGGCATCGCAAGACATCGAAGCATTGGTGCAGCAACTGGCGAGGCTCCCCGGCCTTGGTCCGCGATCGGCGCGGCGCGCGGTGCTGCACCTCATCAAAAAGCGCGAAACCGCCTTTACTCCGCTGCTCGCCGCGATGGAGGCAGTGGCCGAACGGCTGGTAACGTGCGGGCTGTGCGGCAATGTCGACACGGTCGATCCGTGCGGGATATGTTCCGACGTACGCCGTGACCAGCGAAGTTTGTGTGTAGTTGAAGATGTGTCGGACCTGTGGGCGCTCGACCGGTCGCGGCTGTTCCCCGGCAAATATCATGTCCTTGGCGGACGATTGTCAGCGCTGGAAGGTATCCGCCCCCAAGATTTGAGTATTGATGCTCTCGTCGCGCGCGTCACGGCCGGCGGCATCGACGAAGTCGTGCTGGCCATGAATGCCACGCTGGAGGGGCAAACAACGGCACATTATCTGGCCGAGCGCCTCGAAGATCTGCCGGTGCGGCTGACCCAGCTCGCGCACGGCCTGCCGGTCGGTGGCGAGCTGGATTATCTGGACGAGGGGACATTGGCGCAGGCGCTCAGGGCGCGAAGACCGGTGGGTTGACGACGGGCGCGCGAGTTCATACCTGAGCCTCATGGCCATCTTACCCATCATAGAGACCCCCGACCCGCGGTTGCGCGTGATTTCGAAGCCGGTTGAATCGTTCGACGATAAGCTGAAACAGCTGATCGCCGATATGTTCGAGACGATGTACGAAGCCCCCGGTATCGGGCTGGCAGCGATTCAGGTGGGGCAGCCGCTGCGCTTGCTGGTCATTGATCTTCAGGAACCCGATCCCGACGACGAAAAGGGCGAGGCGGTGATCCGTATGCCTCGCGTGTTCATCAATCCCATTTTTTCCGACGAGAGCGACGAGCATAGCGTCTACTCGGAAGGCTGCCTGTCGGTCCCCGAACAATATGCTGACATTTCCCGCCCGGCCGAAGTTACCGTTGACTGGCAGGATGCCGAGGGCACGCCCCATCAAGAACGCATGACCGGCATGATGGCGACGTGCATCCAGCACGAGCATGACCATCTGGAGGGCATTCTCTTCATCGACCATCTGTCACGGCTTAAGCGCGATATGGTTTTGAAAAAGCTAGCGAAAATTCGCAAGGCAGCATGATTTGCTCCCTCTCCTGATAGGGGAGAGGGAGAGGCAATTAGCCCGCCTTTGCCACGCCTACCATTGCGGGGCGGAGCAGGCGGTCCTTCATCATATAACCGGCCTGCATTTCTTGCACGATCGTGCCAGCTTCCTTGTCGCTAGGAATTTCGACCATCGCCTGATGTTGATTCGGGTCGAGTGGCAGGCCGATGGCGGCAATGCGGGTGATGCCGTGGCGTTCGAAAATGCTCAGTAGTTCGCGTTCGGTGGCTTCCAGACCCGTAATCAGCGGTTTGATCAATTCATCAGCGCGCTGTTCATCGGAGAGCGCGGCCAGTGCGCGACCCAGATTGTCGGCGACCGACAAAATGTCACGCGCAAATTTAGTTGCAGCATAGGCGTGCGCGTCGGCTATTTCCTTATCAGCGCGGCGACGGACATTTTGCGTGTCCGCGCGTGCATAGAGCAGGTCCTGCTGCACTGTAGCCAACTGTTCGTTCAACTTGGCGATCTCTGCTTCGGCCGTAGGGGCTTCGGCGCCTTCGGTTGCGCGGGTTTCGGGGGCCAGTTCATCCTGAGCCGGCGTGTCATTATCTGGGGTGTTAGTCATAAGCCTATCGTATCAATTTGGAGAGTGATTGTGCAGTGAAATCAACCATGGGAACGATGCGAGCATAGTTCAAGCGTGTCGGGCCAATTACGCCCACCACACCGACCATACGCCCGTCGCTGCCGTGATAGGGTGCCGCTATCACGGAAGAGCCCGAAAGCGAAAAGAGTTTATTCTCTGAGCCAATAAAAATTCGTGTCGCGCTGCCTTCGCGCGCACTATCGAGCAAACCGGCAATATCCTGTTTGGACTCGAGTTCGTCGAGCAATTGACGCACCCGGTCGAGATCGCCAACCGCGCTGTCGTCGAGAAGATTCGCTTGCCCCCGCACAATGAGGACAGGGCGGTCGGCGCCGTCGGAAGACCAGATCGCTAATCCACGGCTGACCAGATCTTGCGCTGCACGATCGATGGCGATGCGCTCGGCCTCTATTTCGTGGCGAACCCGTGCCATTGCTTCGCCCAGCGTCAGGCCCGACAGGGTTGCGCTGATATAATTGCCTGCCTCGACCAATGCCGAGGGGTTGAGGCCAGCCGGCACAGCAATAACGCGATTTTCCACCGCGCCGTCGCTGGCGACCAGCACGACTAGCGCTTGTTCGGGGGATAGAGGGACAAAGGCGAGCTGCTTAAGCACACGCTCATGCTTGGGCACAAGGACCAGGCCCGCGCAGGCGGACAGGCCCGATAAAGCTGCCGTCGCCTGCGAAAGCGCAGTTTCGATCGGTCCTGCGTCGTGAAGGCTCGCCTCGATTTGCGCGCGATCCTCCGCCGATGGCTCCGCCACCTGCATCATTCCGTCGACAAAAAGCCGCAGCCCCTGTTCGGTCGGCAAACGTCCCGCGCTCGTGTGCGGGCTAGCGAGCAGGCCCATCTCTTCCAGATCCTGCATAACGTTGCGAATCGAGGCGGGCGACAGGTTGAGCGACGAAAATTTCGACAGAGTCCGCGAAGCAACCGGCTGCCCGGTGTCGAGATAGGCATCAACGACGAGCCGGAACACGTCGCGTGCGCGCATGGTCATTTCGCTGATTGGTGCCGTTGCCATAGGGAGAAGGTAGGGACTCGGAACGCGCTGGGCAAGCGCGGAGGGGCTGGCCTATTTCTCGTCCTCCCGCTAAGCGCCGCATCATCATTTCCAAGGAGAGTCTCCCATGCGCCCATCTGGCCGCGCGCCCGACCAAATGCGTCCCATTACCATCGAAACCGCCTTCACCATGCACGCCGAGGGATCGGTATTGGTAAGCTTTGGCAACACGAAGGTGCTGGTTACCGCCAGCGTCGATGAAAAAGTGCCCGGCTGGATGCGCGGCAAGGGCGCGGGCTGGGTAACAGCTGAGTATGGCATGCTGCCCCGCGCCACCCACACACGTGGCAACCGCGAAGCGGCGCGCGGCAAGCAATCGGGGCGGACTCAGGAAATTCAGCGACTTATCGGGCGAAGCTTGCGTGCTGTAGTTGACATGAAAAAGCTCGGTGAGCGCCAAATTGTGCTCGATTGCGACGTGATTCAGGCCGATGGGGGAACCCGCACGGCCTCTATCTCGGGCGCGTGGGTCGCGCTGCGCCTCGCGATCGACAAATTGCTTGCTGACAAGCTGATCACTGAAGACCCGATCGAAGATAAGGTCGGCGCGATTTCGTGCGGCATTTTCAAGGGCAATCCGGTACTCGACCTCGATTATGACGAGGATTCAAACGCCGAGGCCGACGCCAATTTTGTCCTGACAGGAGCTGGCCGTATGGTCGAAGTGCAGGCAAGCGCCGAAGGCGCAACTTACGACGAAGAAGGCCTTTTACGCCTGTTGCGTCTCGCCCGCATCGGCTGCGGCGAAATTTTCGCGGCGCAGGATAGGG
This sequence comes from uncultured Alphaproteobacteria bacterium, assembly GCA_963844225.1. Taxonomy (GTDB): domain Bacteria; phylum Pseudomonadota; class Alphaproteobacteria; order Sphingomonadales; family Sphingomonadaceae; genus Sphingopyxis. The sequence continues at coordinate 149,106 of CAWJNG010000003.1, forward strand.
CTGTAGGGCGGTAAATTGGCCCGCAGACTCTTACCTGGCAACCTCGTGATCGCCAGCCATAATACGGGCAAGGTGCGCGAGATTCGAGCCCTGCTGGAACCGTTCGGTATTGAACCAGTGTCAGCGGGTGATCTGGGACTGCCTGAACCGGAAGAGACTGGTTCGACCTTTGTTGAGAACGCATTGCTAAAGGCACATGCCAGCGCTTCGGCCTCGGGTTTTCCGGCACTCGCCGACGACAGCGGGCTTTGCGTCGACGCGCTGGATGGTCGTCCTGGCGTTTATACCGCCGACTGGGCCGAGCGACAGGCGTTTGAGGGCGAGGCGGGTCGCGACTGGTATATGGCGATGGGCAAGGTCGAGGGATTGCTTGCCGAACAAGGGCCTGATGTGGACCGCAGCGCCCATTTCATCTGCACTCTTGCGCTAGCGTGGCCCGACGGTCATGCAGAGGTGTTCGAGGGTCGGGTTCGAGGTAGCCTGATCTGGCCCCCGCGGGGTAGATTGGGATTTGGTTACGATCCGGTATTTGTTCCAGCAGGCCAGTCGCTGACTTTTGCAGAAATTAGCCCGGAAGTTAAGCATGCGATCAGCCATCGCGCCGATGCGTTTGCGAAGCTGGTGGCGGGAGTATTCTAATTACCGGCCCAATTGCGGGAGGTGCTAGGGGAGCGACTGTGACGATCGCTAAGGCCAGAAAGATGTCCGCGCTCGCCTCCTCGCGCTTGGGGGAAGGCAGCGAGCCGCTTGCCCTTTATATCCATTGGCCGTTTTGCGTATCAAAATGCCCCTATTGCGATTTTAACAGCCATGTCCGCGAAGGCGTCAATCAGGCGGCGTGGCGCGCGGCTTTGCTGGCTGATATGGCGCATGAGGCGGTCTTATTGCCCGACCGACGCGTTGGTTCGATATTCTTTGGCGGTGGCACGCCCAGTCTGATGCCACCCGCGACTGTCGCGGCGTTGATCGCAGAGGCCGACCGTTTGTGGGGGCTGACTATCGATTGCGAGATTAGTTTGGAGGCCAACCCCAATTCGGTCGAAGTTGCCAATTTTGCCGCGCTCGCAAGTGTCGGCGTCAATCGCGTGTCGATTGGTGTCCAAAGCTTTGATCCCCAAGCGCTTGAATTTCTTGGTCGCGCGCACAGCGACGACGAGGCGCGCCAAGCGATCAGGACTGCGCAATCGCATTTTGCTCGCGTCAGTTTTGACCTGATTTATGCGCGTCCCGGCCAGTCGCTCGCGGCGTGGGAGGCGGAGCTAGGGCAGGCGCTGACATTCGGCACCGATCATCTTTCGCTCTATCAACTCACCATCGAGCCTGGCACACGCTTCGCGACGCTGGCGGCGAAGGGTGAATTGGTCATACCCGATGGCGATGCCGCCGCCGATCTGTTTGAAGCGACGCGTGCCCAGACTTCCGCTGCCGGACTTCCCGCCTATGAAGTGTCGAACCACGCCGCCACGGGACAGGAAAGCCGGCATAATCTTATCTATTGGCGCTATGGTGATTATGCAGGGATCGGTCCGGGCGCGCACGGTCGACGCTTGGCGCAAGCAACTGAGCGCCACAAGAAGCCCGAAAATTGGATGAATGCGGTTGAGCGCAATGGCCATGGCTTGAAGGTCGAGGCCGATCTGCCCGCTCACGAACGTGCCACAGAGGCGATGTTGATGGGCCTGCGGCTTGCTGAGGGCATTGACCTCACGAGGGTCGAAGCGCGTAGCGGACTGCAGCGATGCGAGTTTCTCGACGCAGAAGCGGTGGCGCGGCTCGTTGGACAGGGGCTGATGGCGCACGCGGACGACCGGCTCAGCGTTACCGATGCCGGCATCCTGCTGCTCGAACTCGATACTTTCCGATGTGGTTAAAACGCATTAATCTGTTTCGCGTCATGAACGGTTTTGAGGAGTGGACTTGCCGCAAGATTTGATCCGCGACTGGGATGCCCAACTGACGCATGAAAAACGTCGGTCCGAGCATACGCGTCGTGCCTATCTGGCGACCGCCGAGCGGTTTTGCGATTTTCTTTCGCGCCATCATGGCGGCGCGGTCGATCCGGCTATGTTACGCGAATTGAGTGCCAATGATCTGCGCGCCTTCCTCGCCACTCGCCGCAGCGAGGGGTTGGGCAACGCTTCAGCGGCTCGCGAACTCTCGGCGCTGCGGGGTTTTCTACGTTTTGTTCGTGGCCCCGATTCAAGCGTACCGCAATTGCGGGGACCCCGGGTGAAGAAGGGACTGCCGCGTCCAGTCGCCCCGAAGGAAGCGCTCGCCTTAGCTCAGGATGTCGAGGCGAATGCCCGCGAAACCTGGGTTGGTGCGCGCGATTTTGCGCTGCTATTGATGCTCTATGGCGCGGGACTAAGAATTGGTGAGGCGCTGGGTCTAAAGGGGGAGGTGCTGCCATTGGGGGAGACGCTTCGCGTAACGGGTAAGCGCGGCAAAACGCGCGTCGTTCCTATCCTGCCCGCTGTCGCCAAAGCGGTGGCGCGTTATGTCGAGGCCTGCCCCTATCCGTTGGCTGGTGCAGCGCCGCTGTTTTGTGGGGCTCGTGGCGGCCCTCTTGCGTCCGGAGTGATTCGGGCCAGTGTGCGCCGCGCCCGCCGTGCACTCGGGCTGCCCGAACGCACGACCCCGCATGCGTTGCGCCACAGTTTTGCGACCCATTTGCTTGCGGGAGGCGCCGATTTACGCAGTTTGCAGGAATTGCTCGGCCATGCGAGCCTCGCCTCGACGCAAGTTTACACTGCTGTCGATGCCGCCCATTTGCTCGATATTTACCGCACCGCACACCCGCGCGCTGAATAACGGCCGCTAGCGCCGTTCGCTCAGTCGCCGCTCGATCGCATCCCAGATCATTCCGACAGTATCGGTGCCGTTGAAAGTGTCGATGGCGACAATCCCGGTCGGTGAAGTGACGTTGATTTCGGTTAACCATTCGCCTCCGATGACATCTATGCCGACGAAGATCAGCCCGCGGTCTTTGAGCGCGGGGCCAAGTACGGCACAGATTTCCGCCTCGCGCCTTGTCAATTCGGCCGCCTCCGCAAAGCCGCCAACGGCCAGATTTGAACGGAATTCACCTTCTCCGGGCTTACGGTTGATCGCCCCAGCAACCTCGCCGTCGATCAAAACAATGCGCTTGTCTCCCGCACTGACGCTTGGAAGAAACTGTTGGACCATGAAGGGCTCGGGCCACACTTGGCCGAACAATTCTACCAGCGCACCTAGATTGCCGCCGTCGGCGTCAATTTTGAACACCGCCTTGCCGCCATTGCCATGCAGTGGCTTGATGACCACCGCACCATGGCGCGTCTGGAAATCCTTCACCGCATCCAGACTGCGCGTGACCATTGTCGGCGGCATAAACTGCGGGAAGTCGAGCACGAAAACTTTCTCAGGCGCGTCGCGCACCGCCGCAGGGTCGTTGACCACCAATGTCTGATCGCCAATCCGCTCAAGCAGCCAGGTGCCGGTCAGGTACCCAAGGTCGAAAGGCGGGTCCTGCCGCATCATCACGACGTCAACATCTGTTGCGAGATCGAGGGTGGTGCGATCTCCAAAGCGATAATATGCGCCCTCTTCGCGTATCAGGTCATGTACCGGATGCGCGGGCGTTGTCAGTTTGCCCGCCTCCCATGTCAGGTCGCGGACATCATAGTGGAAAATCGCAAAGCCACGCGCCTGTGCGCCCAGCATTAGTGCGAAACTACTATCTCCGATGATATTGATGCCATCCATCGGATCCATTTGCACCGCAACGCGCAGGGTCATTGTCTTGCTCTCCTTTAGGCGCCGTCACGGCTGCTAATCATGGACCAGATGGCGTGACAAGCAGCGCGGCGCAAGGCGTATCACCTCAACTGGCTGGTCATTGTCGGGCGTTGCATAGCGCGGCGCCAGCATTCCGGCGGCCACCGCAGTACAGCGCATGCGAAATAAGCCGCGCGCGTCATCCGCGCACTTTGAGGGCGAGAGCGCGAGCGTAAATATCGTGGCGGTCGAGACCAAATTGTTTGGCAACCGCTTTGGCCGCCTGTGCGACGGGGCGGTCGGCCATGGCCTTGATCAGCGCTGCATCGATTGTCGCCTCATCGCCCGTTTCGGGCTGCTTTTCGCCGGGTGGGGCAATGATGATAACAATCTCCCCCTTGGGCGGGGCATCGGCATAGCGCCTCGCGAGTGTGACCAGTGATCCTGTGACACATTCTTCGTAAATCTTACTGATCTCGCGGGCAACCGCCGCGTCGCGCTCGCCTAGTTCATCCGCCAGTGCGGTCAGGGTCGCGCCGAGCCGCGGCCCGCTTTCATAGAAAACCAATGTCGCTCTGACCGCGCCTAGTTCAACGATCGCGTCGGCGCGCGCTTTTGCCTTGGCTGGTAGGAAGCCGGCAAACAGAAAGCGGTCGGTGGGCAATCCCGCCAGCGTCATCGCGGCAATCGCGGCGCAGGGGCCGGGCAGGGTGGTGACCGCGCGCCCCGCCGCTCGCGCGTCGCGCACCAGTTTGTATCCCGGATCGGATATCAACGGTGTTCCGGCATCGGACACCAAAGCGACAACTTCACCCTCCATCCGGTCGATAAGGCCTTTGCGCACCCGCGCATCGCTATGGTCATGATAGGGTATAAGCGGAACGCGCAGTCCCAGATGCTTGAGTAGCTTTGCAGTGACGCGAGTGTCCTCGGCCGCAATCACGTCGGCGCGTGCTAGCACCGCTATGGCGCGTCGGGTAATGTCTCCAAGGTTGCCGATGGGCGTGGCAACGATATAGAGACCGGGCAAGGGAGAATCTGTGATGGGCGAATCTGGCATGGCGTTGAAAATGGCAGAAACTGCCGCCAAGCGCCAAAACAATGCGCAGGGTTGGCGACAATTGATGCGCGTGCTGGGAACATTGGTCTTCGCTGGGATGCTCGCGGCGTGCCAATTGGTGCCAAAAGCCGGAGGCCCAGCCACGCAAGCACCACCTGACAGGCCGCCTGAAACTACAGTTCAACCAGGATTGCCGACGGATACGGATCGGCATCGGGTTGCTTTGTTGGTTCCGCAAACCGGTCCGAATGCCGACGTCGGAACCTCGATCGCTAATGCGGTGACGCTCGCCTTGCTCGATTCGCGGACCGAACGGGTGCGCATCACCACTTATGACACCACGCTTGGCGCAGCAGCAGCTGCACGACAGGCGGTGGCCGACGGGAATAAGCTGATTCTCGGCCCGCTGCTCAGCGAAAATGTGACGGCAGTCGCCCCAATTGCACGCGCCGCCAAAGTTCCGGTGCTAAGCTTCTCGAACGACAGCAGTGTAGCGGGCAATGGCGTTTTCATAATGGGCTTTGTTCCGGGTCAGTCGGTTGAGCGCGTGGTCAGCTATGCACGCAGCAAAGGGCATCAAAAATTTGGCGCATTGGTCCCGAAGAATATTTATGGTGAGCGATCGCTGGCGGCGTTTCGTGCCGCAGTAGCAGAAGTCGGCGGAACGATTGTTGCAGTTGAGTCTTATGACCGGTCGGCAACAGCGTTGAGCGGTGCGGCGCGGCGAATTGCCAATACACCTGACATTGATGCAGTGTTGATCGCTGATGTCGGCGGGAATGCGGTTCGCGCGGTGCCGGTGATAAAAGGGGCAGGGTCGCCGCAGATACTGGGTACCGAATTGTGGAACACCGATGCAGTTTTGGGCAGCAGCCCTGTCATGCGCGGCGCCTGGTTCGCCAGTGTTTCGGACGGGCTATATGGCCAGCTCGCCGGTAAATACCGGTCGCGCTATGGAAAGGCGCCCTATCGCCTATCGAGCCTCGGCTATGACTCGGTGCTGTTGACAGTGCGTATCGCGCGCGATTGGAAACCGGGAACCAATTTCCCGGTGAGCCAATTGATGGCGAAGGATGGCTTTGGCGGCATTGATGGTATTTTCCGGTTCAGCAATCGTGGGATAGCAGAGCGTGCGCTCGAGGTAAGCGAAGTGGGGGCAGGCGGTTTTCGTGTCATTGATGCCGCTCCGACCAAATGGTGACAGGCGCAAAGCGTGGCATTGCAACCACAGTCAGATGAAAACTGTTATCATGATGCGACGGCTGGCCTTTACGTGCAGCTTTGCGTCACTATATGGGTCTTATAAAGGCGTCCTGCGGGCGCCAGTCGCCATGTGTCCTTAATTTCAGGAGAATCCGCTATACCCCCGCCCTCAACTCGCCGTTCGCTAGCGCCTATGCCGCCCAAGAACGGTCCCCGTTACAATGAATTCATCGCTTCACCTAAAGTTCGAGTTATCGACGAGGAAGGCGAGAATCTGGGCGTAATGCTGACAGCCGAAGCGATTGAACAAGCGGCTGGAGTGGGGTTGGATTTGGTTGAAGTCTCTCCGAATGCCGATCCGCCGGTGTGCAAATTTCTCGACGTTGGCAAATTCAAATATGAAGCGCAGAAAAAGGCAAACGCCGCGCGCAAGAGCCAAAAGACTCAGGAAATTAAAGAGATCAAGATGCGTCCGAACATCGACGATCATGATTTTGATGTGAAGATGCGCAAGGTATTTGATTTTCTTGAAGTCGGCGACAAGGTCAAAATGACCATGCGTTTTCGCGGCCGTGAAATGAGCCACACTCAGCTTGGTCTCAACGTGCTGCAACGCGTCGCTGAACTGACGTCAGAAATCGCCAAGGTCGAAGCGCATCCGCGCACCGAAGGTCGGCAAATGCTGATGGTGCTCGCACCGAAATAAGGCGACGCTAGGCGAATGAAAAGGGAAGGGCGGTTGTTCCAATGGGACGACCGTCCTTTTCATATCCCCGCTCCAAGATTAGCCCGCGCCCTTTGTTGTCGACCGCCACCAGCGTCGATGCCCGCGTGCCATAGGTCTCGCCATTCAGAAATAGTGCGGGATCATCGTCGGCTGCGAGCAGTTGCATAGCCTTGTCCGGTGCAAAGTCCGGCTGGCCAATTGCTTCGCGCAACGCAGATTTCAGGCGTTCTGCTCGCGGGCACGGCGCGTCGGTAGGCTCGTTTGCCAGCGCATGCAAACCGGCTTCAATGGTGTCACAGCGCGGTGCGGGGCGATTAGTTAGCCCCGCCGCTTGATCACCGGTGATGCTGATCAGGTTGAAGGCATTGAACTGGTCGAGGTCGCTCGCCACCGGATTGGCAAAGCGTCCGTCGCCGCGCAGGAGGTCGAGTACCAACTGGCCGCGCGACTCCTTGACCGGATCGGGCAAGGTTCCGCGTATATTGGTGACAACGACTATCCGCCGTTGTTGGGGTTGGACTCCCAGCCATGTTCCACCCGCTTTCAGATCGCGTCCGGCAAGGATGCCGCTATCATCGTCCCACGCCGTCAGTGACGCACTTGGCCGTTCGTGAAGTTCATCCCGGTTGCCGATCAGGACCAGCGGCCATTCGGGATGAGCCTTCCAGGCAAGCGCAATAACACACATATCCTGCCTATTGCGGCTTGCTCATGCTTTGCCAAGGGGTTGGACGTGATTTGTTGTACACAAAACGACGCTGGTCGAAGCGATGTCCGCTATAGTCGAAACGCGCTGGCTCGATCAGGAATGACGGGCTTGTCGTAACGGTAAAGCATGATAATCTGACTTCATCATTTGGGGGAGTGAGACAATATGACGACTAGCAATCAAACACCCGCGCATCTGTGGATCGTCGGGGTTCTGTCCCTACTTTGGAACAGCTTTGGTATTATGGACTACACGATGTCTAAGCTGCACAATGAGAGCTATTTGGCGGGGTTTTCGGCTGAACAACTCGGTTTTTTCGATAGCTTTCCGCTATGGGCCAATGTCAGTTGGGCCTTTGGCGTTTGGGGTGCGTTTGCTGGGTCGGTTCTGTTGCTGATGCGCAGCCGCTATGCGGTGATAGCGTTCATTTTGTCTCTGTTGGGTCTCGCGATCAGTAGTCTCTATCAATTCGGGGTAGCACCTGTGAAGGCGACCGATTTATTTGGTGCCTTTCCTATCTATTTTACGTTGCTCATCGCCGCCATCGCGATCGCGCTTTGGCTCTATGCACAGCGCCAAGTCAAAGCGGGCGTGCTGCGCTAGTCCTCGACGAGGCTCGAGGGCTGCCCCCCAGGCTGCTTGCACGATACTTCAGCGAGCGCGGATGAAGGCGCGGATATCCTGCGACAATTTATGACGGTCTTCGTCGTGAATATACATCATGTGGCCCGCCTGATAATAATGATATTGGATGCGGTCCTGCGGGATACCTGTTCGTGTCAGCGAATATTCCGCGGCAAAAAAGGGCGTCGCAAAGTCATAATAGCCCTGCGCGACCAACACACGCAGGCCAGAATTTTCGCGTAAAGCCTGACCTATATATGGGGCGACGTTCAAATATGCGTTGCTATCTCGACCACCGATACGCCAATCCCATTGACTTCCGATATCACTAATCGACTGATATTCGCGGTCGGTCTTAAACCCCAAAGTGTCGCGCTCCCAGCTGTTGACGGCTGCGGTATAGGCTGCATCGATACCGTAAAAACTGGGGTCGTTGTCGGGGCTTTCGCCCGCATTATCATAATCCTTGCCCGTATAGCGTGAATCGAGCCGCCCGACGGTCAGCCCCTGATCGCGCAACAATTGCTTGTAAAAGCGGTCGGGCGAAACACGTAGATCGGCGCTTTCCAGATAGCTTTCGCTAAGCCCGGTAAAGTGAGCGAGTTCGCTGCGGATTTTGGCCCGCTCCTCGCCTTGCAGTTTTTGCCCTTTCAACAGCGCCGATGCATAGGGGCCAATTGCCCACTTTCGGGCCTCTTCGGCAATGTCTTCAGCCGACGAGGCGCTGGCTTTGTGGTGATAATAGGCGGTCGTGGCCATCGACGGCAGATTGGTGATATAGGATAATTCATTGCCCGGTGCGTCCGACCCGGCGGCAAAATCAAGCACGGTCGAAACAAGAATGATACCGTTTAGCCCGACATCATTATAGGTCACATTCATCAACTGGTTGGCAACCGCGGCGGACCGAGTTGTACCATAGCTTTCGCCGCCCAGATATTTGGGACTGTTCCAACGGCCATTGTCGTTGAGCCAGCGCCGGATCACCGTTGCTACCGCTTTGGCATCTTGGGTGACGCCGTAATAATCCTTGGGGTCGGCCTTGCCGATTAGGTGCGAAAATCCAGTGCCCGGTGGATCGATAAAAACGATGTCGGTGGCATCAAGCAGGGCATCGGGATTATCAACCAGCGGATAGGGCGGAGCCCCGTCGTCGGTTCCGTTGCCTGGAATTGCAACGCGCTTAGGACCGAATGCCCCCATCATCAACCAGACGGTGCCCGATCCTGGGCCGCCATTGAACAAAAAGGTCACGGGGCGATTCTTGTCGCGCGGTTCCTTTATATAAGCAGTGGTGACGATTGCAGCTTCGGGCACATCCTCTTTATTCTTCAGGATGGTTTCGCCGATTGTAGCCGAATAGTCGATGCGCTGACCCCCGAAGGTGCCCGACAGCTTTGTCGTATGGACTTGCGGCTCATAGTCGGCGTGCTTTTCATCTGCTGCCTTGGCTTCAGTGGTCGGTGTCTCTTTTGCGTACAGCATCATGGGCATGGCGGATGCAAGCGCCAGCGCGGCAATAGCCAGTTTTTTCATTGAATTTGTCTCCCGGATTTGGAGCGAACCCTAAGGAGGATCCGGCAACGCAGCAAGGGCGTCCGTCGGCAAGTTCAGTTGCTTTGTCGAAGCGCGCCGCATGAGGTAGGCCGTGAATTCACGGACATTACCGCCCCCACTTGGTCTTGCTCTGCTTGCCGAAGCGTCCTTTGCGCGTACCGGGTTTGCCTTCGTTCGAGCGCCCGATCCTTGGCGCGACTTGTTGGTCTGTAGCGAGGCCGAGTTCGTCGGCCTCCAGCTTGCGGATCTCGTCGCGAAGGCGGCCTGCCTCTTCGAATTCCAGATCGGCGGCGGCGTCGCGCATCCTTTTTTCCAGATCCTGAATATAGGCGCGCAGATTGTGTCCGACCATGTGCGCAGGCTTGTCATCGCCAAGATCGACCGTAACGCTGTCCTTGGAGGCGACATGGGCGATGATGTCGCCGATGTTGCGCTTGATCGTCGTTGGCGTAATGCCATGTTCGATATTATAGGCTTCTTGCTTTTCGCGGCGGCGGTCGGTTTCGCGCAGCGCGCGCTCCATGCTGCCGGTGATGCGGTCGGCATAAAGGATAACACGGCCATCGACATTGCGTGCGGCGCGACCGATGGTCTGGACCAAACTGGTTTCGCTGCGCAAAAAGCCCTCCTTGTCGGCATCAAGAATCGCGACCAGTCCACATTCAGGAATGTCGAGCCCTTCGCGCAGCAAGTTGATCCCGACCAGCACGTCAAACGCCCCGAGCCGCAGGTCGCGGATAATCTCAATTCGTTCAAGTGTTTCGACATCGCTGTGCATATAGCGGACCTTCAGCCCCGCCTCGTGAAGGAATTCTGTCAGATCCTCGGCCATGCGTTTGGTCAGAGTGGTGACGAGTGTGCGATAACCAGCTGCGGCAGTGATTTTCGCTTCATTGATAAGATCGTCGACTTGCTCCTCGACCGGTTTGATCTCGACCGGCGGATCGATAAGTCCGGTAGGACGGATAATTTGTTCGGCGAATACACCCTGCGTCCGCTCCATCTCCCACGTCCCCGGGGTCGCCGATACGCTAACCGTTTGTGGTCGCATGACGTCCCATTCGGCAAAGCGCAATGGGCGGTTATCGATACATGACGGCAGGCGGAATCCATATTCGGCGAGCGTAATTTTGCGTCGCAAATCCCCTTTTGACATCGCCCCGATCTGCGGCACTGTCTGATGGCTTTCGTCGACGAACAATAAGGCATTGTCGGGCAGATATTCGAACAGGGTTGGCGGTGGTTCGCCGGGCAGGCGGCCAGTAAGAAAGCGGCTGTAATTCTCGATTCCCGCGCAGCTCCCGGTGGCGGCAATCATCTCCAGATCGAAATGGGTGCGTTGCTCGAGGCGTTGATGTTCGAGCAGCTTGCCCTCGGCCTCCAACTCCTTTAGTCGCTCGCCTAGCTCATGCTTGATTGCCTCGGTCGCCTGTTTGAGGGTGGGCCCCGGCGTCACATAGTGCGAATTGGCGTAAATGCGGATATTATTGAGGTTGGCAATTTTTTTGCCCGTCAGCGGATCGAATTCGGTGATTTCCTCAATTTCGTCGCCAAAGAAGCTGACCCGCCACGCCATATCTTCATAATGCGACGGGAAGATTTCCAAACTGTCACCGCGCACGCGAAAATTGCCGCGCGCAAACGCTTGGTCATTGCGCTTATACTGGAGCGCGACGAGCTTGCGGATGATCTCACGACTGTCGGCGACCTGTCCCTTTTTGAGGTCGAATATCATCGCGGAATAGGTCTCGACTGACCCAATACCATAAAGGCAAGACACCGATGCGACAATGATCACATCATCGCGTTCGAGCAGCGAGCGCGTGGCTGAATGGCGCATCCGGTCAATGGCTTCGTTTACGCTCGATTCCTTTTCGATATAGGTGTCAGAGCGAGGGACATAGGCCTCGGGCTGGTAATAATCATAATAGCTGACAAAATACTCGACCGCATTGTTGGGAAAGAAGCTTTTGAACTCACCATATAATTGGGCGGCAAGGATCTTGTTGGGGGCTAGGATGAGAGCTGGGCGCTGCAGTGCCTCAATCATTTTTGCCATCGTGAACGTTTTGCCCGATCCGGTGACGCCTAACAGCACCTGATCACGTTCACCAGCCAGCGCGGTATCGACCAATTCGCGGATCGCGGTCGGCTGGTCGCCTGCGGGTTCATATTCGCTCACCAGCTCAAATTTTTTGCCGCCCTCAACCTTATCCGGTCGGTTGGGGCGGTGCGGGACATATTCGCCGCTGGTGTCGATTTCGTCGAGCGAAGTGCGAATCTGAATTGCCATCAAGAGTAATATGGGCAGGATGGGGGCGGTTCACAATCATAACCCACAGGGGATAGACATGAAAAAGATGATTTTGCTGGCAGCAGCCAGTAGCCTGATGCTCGCCGGTTGCGGCGACAAGGCGAAGGATGCTGCTGGCGCTGGCGCCGATGCGGGCGCTAAAGCAGTCACCGCGAATAGCCCGCCGGAACAACGCCAGCCGGGCAGTTGGTCGCAGAAAATCGATATCGTCAAACTAGAAGGTAGCGACGTCAAACCCGGCGACAAGGAACAGATGCAACAGATGTTCTCTATGCTCAGCGGTATGACCGTGTGCCTGACCCCCGAAGCGGCAGCCAAGGAAGACATGGAAAAAAAGTTGTCCGACATGGGTACGCGCGGCGAGGATTGCACATTTGACAAACAGGCCGTTAACGGCAAGAAAATCGACTTTTCCGCAACCTGCAAAGGCAAGGACGGCAAGGTAATGAAGATGACGGCGGCGGGGACCAGCGGCGCCCTCTCGCAGGATATTACCATGTCGATCGACGCGCAAAAGGCTGACGGTAGTCCCGAAGGCAGTATGGTCATGCGCATCCAGAGCGAGCGCAAAGGCGAATGTGGTCCCAAGGATATCACTCCGCCATCCGATTCGGCCGTGCCTGCCAAAACCTGATCGCCTTGCACCTATCTATTGAAAGTTGACGACAATCAGGCGGCAAGGCGTTTCCAGACGCTTTGCCGCATTTTGACAGTCGCCCGTGCGGCTTACCGTCACCCGGTAATCGCTTTGGTCTACCTTGCCTTTGCGAAGAATGGCGGGGCGGATGATTCGTGCGGTGACGCGGCCAACCTCTCGACTGTGAAGCGCGGTGTTCGGCGTGTGGGGTGCAGTTTTCGCAGAGGCAATTGCCGGAAACAAAACCCATATCAGGGTCAAACAGTTCGATATAATATATGCAATATTATGCCGGTGCGGGACAGTGTTTTTTGGCCGGTCAAGCATGCGCGCGCCTTTCGACAGCGACGCAGGCAGGATACGCCTTTTTCTGCCGCCGATCACATTCACTGGTCGTAAGTCGGACGATGAGCGGACCTGCCAGGTGGGATAATGGTGGGGTATTTCCCCACCCGGCAGGTCTCAATTCATAAAGCCGAATGAAATACGGTCGGGCTCGGGACCAGCTTCGCCCAGTCGCATTTTCGGCTTTGTCTCAGCGGCCCGAGCACAAGCCCAAACCACACCGCGGCACTTCAGGAGTGATGCGATGGATATTAAATGGCACGAAATGGCGGTGGGCGTGAGTTACATCGGGTCACGTCACGGGTTGTAACATTTTGATAACGCAAAATTAACCTTGTTTCATAGCCTTTTGGGTAGGTTTTGGGGCGAATAATTTCCTTCGCCTCGGTTTGGAAGGTGGTGTTCTGCGAGCATTCTGCTACCATCTGTATATATCATATCGAAATTTGAAACCGGCACATTATTCCCCTATTGTGCCACGCCTCCCCAATAGGAAAAGTCTCCGAAAACAATGGCTACGCAGGAAGAAAACGGCCGTGACGTCATTGTCGCGCAAGAGCGCGATCGCCTGCTTGCGTCCTCGTTTTTTCAGCGGTCTCCGGTGCTGTCGCGCCTGTTACAATATTTGGTCGACCATCATCTGAAGGGCGGAAAGGGCGCGCCCAAGGCTTATGCCATCGCGACAGAGGCTTTGGGCCGCAATGCCGATTTCGATCCCGCCGTGGACAGCTATCCGCGGGTTATGGTTGGACGGCTGCGCAATTTGCTCGACCGTTACTATGCCGAGAACCAAGGGACATTTCGCCTGCGGGTCCCGCACGGCAGCTACGAGATTATCGTCCAGCAACTCGATACAGACCTCGATTCTGAATCTTCGGAGTCGAAATCCGCAAGCGCGTCGAGTTCTGTCCCCGGTGCCGTTCCATCATCCAAGACTAACGCTGGTCGTACGGACGGCAGCATGACGTCAGTGTATCGCGGCATGACAGCTATCAAGGCTGCGATTGTGTTACTTGCGCTTGTCGCGTTATTAGCATTGGCCGCGTGGTGGCTTAACCAATCGCCTGAATCACCGATCAGCAAGGCGTTGGTGCAAGAACCTCTTATAGAAATTAGCACGCCAGTCGCAGGCAATTCGAGCGTCAGCATGGCCTTGTCCCGTGGACTCGAAGCAAAATTGCGCGATGGTCTTCGTCGATTTGGCGCGATCCGGTTGCTAAGCGCTGCGACAAAGGATGAGGGAACAACAAATCTTCGACCCGATTACCGGCTGGATTCATCCATTGTTTTGACGGTAAATGGACCTGTCGATGTGACCATTGTGCTCAACCGGGTTGCCGATGAGCGGACAATCTGGTCACAACAGATTCAGATAAAGCGTGAAGAGGTGCCCGCATTTGGCCCGATAGAACCTGCAATTTCGAAAATTGCGGGTGACTATGGAATCATCGTTCAGGATCAGGTGAATCGCGAACCTCGAAATTTTTCGCCAGGTTTTCCGTGCTTTGCGCAATTTAATCGTCTTCGGCAAATGCGTAGACCGGAGATTGCCACCCCGGTTACTCAATGCCTACGTATCTCGCTGCAGCGCGAACCGGCCAATGTGGAATTGCTCAGCGCACTGTCGCTCCTGCGCTTTGGAGACTGGCAGCCGCTACGGTCGAGCCTGGCCGGGAATAGAGCCTTTGTAGAGGCGCAGGATTTGGCAACCCGTGCAAATGAGGCGGGCTCTAATACGGCTGCGGGCCTGTTCGCGCTAGCGCGAGCTAAATTTTATATGAGGAACTGCGAGCAAGGGATTTCGCTGGGCGAGATGGCGATCGATCGCAATCCGCTCGATGCCGACATGGTCGGTTATTTCGGGCTGTTTGAAGCGGCTTGCGGACACATAGAGAAGGGGGAAGCCTTGCTCCGCCGGTCTTTGTGGCTGGATGACACCCATGCCGGTGTACCTGCTGTGACCCTGGCTTTCATGCTTTCGGAGCGTGGAGAGAATGACGAGGCATTGGCTATTCTTAATCGCATGCCTTCGCCGAGCAATATGGAGCCGCAATACCTGATGGTGCGGTCCATTGTTTTTGCCCGCAAAGGTAATATGGGCGAAGCGAAGAAGCTTTGGGCGCGTTTGCTCGGTTACACCAAACAGCCGCGCGATGCGGACCCTGAAACGGTGCTGCAGCAATTCATGATTACTCCGACGGTTATCAAACGCGCAGCAGCCGCATTGCGCGAAACCGGCGTGTCCGGTTCAACGCCGCCATCTTGACATCGTCTCACCGTGCCAACAGGGTTGGTTCAAGCGGATAAGAGTGCCGCCGGAATGAAAATTGTCGCTATCACAGGCTGCGTAGCCCTCTTGTCAGCTTCGTCGCTGCACACTAGGGCAACACCAACATTAACGGCTTAGTCAGAAAAGGAACTGCGCATGAGCGATTCGGCCGAAAAGGTAAAAAAGATTGTCGTCGAGCATCTGGGCGTCGAAGCCGACAAGGTCACCGAAGAAGCGAGCTTCATCGACGACCTGGGCGCAGACAGCCTTGATATTGTTGAACTGGTGATGGCGTTCGAAGAAGAATTTGGCGTCGAAATTCCCGATGATGCGGCCGAAAAGATCGGTACGGTCAAGGATGCTATCGACTATATCGACGCGAACAAGGGCTAAGGCTGTTCTGTCCGGCACCGCCGGACGGGGCGGTCAACCGCGCTGCCCCTAGAGATTCCGGCTTCCCGGTCACGGTCCGCTTGCGCGCTGTGACCGGGAAGCCTTTTTCTTGGGTCTTTGCGAGCCTATATGGCAGAACCCGGCAGTCGGGTGATGGACGAGAGGAATGTATATGCGCCGCGTTGTGGTGACAGGTTTGGGTTTGGTGACGCCGCTGGGCGCCGATGTGGAAACCTGTTGGGCCAACATCCTCGCTGGAAAATCGGGTGCTGGTCAGATTACTCATTTCGATGCGTCAGACCAGAAATGCACCATTGCCTGTGAGGTTAAGGGTGCAGACCATGAATATGGTTTCGACCCCGCCAAGCGTGTTGATCATAAGGTGCAACGCCAGGTCGATCCCTTCATCATTTTCGGCATCGATGCCGCCGGGCAGGCGATCGAAGATGCCGGGCTGGAGGGTATGTCGGACGCAATGAAACTGCGGGCCGGTTGTTCCATCGGATCGGGCATCGGAGGATTGCCAGGCATCGAAAGCGAAAGCTTATTGCTCGCCGAAAAGGGACCGGGCCGTGTGAGCCCACATTTCGTCCACGGTCGCCTGATCAATCTGATCTCGGGCCAGGTAAGCATAAAATATGGTCTGCAAGGCCCCAACCATGCTGTCGTTACAGCCTGTTCGACCGGTGCGCATTCGATTGGCGACGCGGCGCGGATGATCCGCGATGATGATGCTGACATCATGCTCGCGGGCGGGGCAGAAGCAACCATTTGTCCTATCGGCATTGCCGGATTTGCTCAGGCGCGTGCCTTGAACATGAGCAGCAACGACGCCCCAGAAAAGGCCAGCCGGCCCTATGACAAGGGTCGCGACGGGTTTGTGATGGGTGAAGGCGCAGGTGTCGTAGTACTTGAAGAATATGAACATGCCAAAGCGCGCGGCGCCAAGATCTATGCCGAAGTTGTCGGTTATGGTCTGTCGGGCGATGCTTATCATGTCACCGCACCGCACCCCGAAGGATCAGGCGCATTTAGGTCAATGGAGATGGCGCTCAAAAAAGCGGGCATGACCGCGGCCGACATCGATTATGTCAATGCACATGGTACATCGACGATGGCCGACACTATCGAGCTAGGGGCAGTCAAGCGGCTGTTCGGCGACGCTATTGGCGGGATGTCGATGAGCTCGACCAAATCAGCAATCGGCCATTTGCTCGGCGGAGCGGGGGCGGTCGAGACGATTTTCTGCATTCTTTCTATACGCGACCAAATTGTGCCGCCGACACTCAACCTCGACGATCCTGACGAGGGCACCGAGGGCGTCGATCTTGTCCCGCACACCGCGCGCAAGCGGCAGGTGCGCGCGGCTCTGAACAACAGTTTCGGTTTTGGCGGTACCAACGCAAGCTTGATTGTGAAGGCTATAGAAGATTAATCTTCCCGCAGTCGCGGGAATGGCGCGCAGTTAGGAATTGACCGTGATCCGCTGGCTGACGATTTTATTCCTCGCCCTCCTCCTCGCGGCATGCTCTGGCGGGGCAAAGCACGATAGCGTTGTCGTCATCCCATCGGGGTCCAGTATCGCCAAGGCGGGCGAGATATTGGAAAAGGCTGGTGCGGTATCGTCCGCCTCCGGATTTGTCCGTGAGGCGCGCTTCTTTGGCTCTGATGCACCGATTAAACCCGGCGAGTATAAAATTTCTGCGGGAATGGATACGGGCGACGTGCTTAAACTCTTGCAATCTGGCAAGACGATCCAACGCTTTGTCACAATCCCCGAAGGCATGCCGTCGGTTATGGTCTGGGACCGGCTGATGGCGGAAAATCGACTGACCGGAGATGTCGCGGTACCTCCTGAGGGTAGTCTTCTGCCTGACACCTATGCTTTCACCACCGGAGACAGCCGCGCCAAAATGGTCGCGCGGATGCAGGCGGCGATGGACAAGTATTTCGACGCTCAATGGAAGAAACGCAGCCCGCGCGCCGGGGTTAAAGACCGCAATGAGGCGCTGACACTTGCGTCGATTGTCGAGAAAGAAACGGCATTGCCGTCCGAGCGCAAACGCGTTGCGGGCGTCTACACCAACCGCCTTGCGGTCGGCATGCGGCTACAGGCGGATCCGACGATCATCTATCCGATTACTAAAGGCAAACCGCTTGGCCGGCGCATTAAGCGGTCAGAGATTCAAGCGGTAAACGACTATAACACTTACAGCATGATCGGCCTTCCCAAGGGCCCAATCGCAAACCCAGGCCGCGCGTCGATCGCCGCCGTCCTCAACCCCGAAGGCCATGACTATCTCTATTTCGTAGCAAAGGGTGATGGCGGGCATATTTTTTCACGAAGTCTTGCGGAGCATGACGCCAATGTGCAGAAATGGTATGCATTGAGGCGCGAGCGAGGGGAAATGTGACAACCGCGAAACTCTTCTTGCACGGCGTGCCCGACAGTCCTTCCATTTGGCGGCCACTCATCTCAGCACTCGATCTTGGCGATACGCCTGTCGCCGTCCCTGCGCTTCCAGGCTTCACCGCACCGTTGCCCGCCGGTTTTGCCGCGACCAAAGAGGCCTATGCCGACTGGGCAGCTGCAGAAGTCGAGGCGCTCGCCGCTCAGCATGGCCCGATTGACATTGTCGGTCATGACTGGGGCGCGATCATCGCCCAACGCGTAACAATGCTGCGCCCTGACCTGATCCGCAGTTGGTGTGTTTCCAACGCCGTCATTGATGCCGATTATCGCGGCCATCGTATCGCGCGCATCTGGAACACGGCGATTCTTGGCGAAATTTTCATGGCGCTCAGTCGTCCGGGACCGTTGGCTAAATCGCTTGTCGAGCAAGGTATGCCCGCTGACATTGCCAGCGAGGAGGCGGCGCAATGGATTGGCAAAGATAAGCGCCGCGCGATTTTGCGTCTCTATCGCTCGGCCAACGGGTTGAATTTCAGCCATGATTGGGCGTGCGACCTCAACAGGCTCCCAATCAATGGTGCACTGATTTGGGGGGAGGGCGATCCATATGTCGATATTTCGGTGGCGCGACGTTTCGCCGCCAAATGGTCGGTGTCGCTGCACATAGTGAAAGGCGCGGGCCATTGGGCGGTTGCCGAGCGACCCGAGACAGTTGCTGATGCTTTGCGCAAATTTTGGGCCAACTGTGGGCGGCCGCGCGTCACCCCATAAGGGGCGCGCCTATCCTCTCCATTTATCAGCAGTAAGTTATGCCGCCGGCCTATTGGCGAGGAAATACGGCACGCCTCCCTCTAACAGAAGCATAAATATTGTAATGAGTTAGGGCGCGTATTGAGGCTGCGATGCAAACGGGAGGATTGGAATTCGCAAACCACAGCTGATCAGGGAATTGCCGAGAGGGGCATCAATTGCCGACGCAGGGCCCTGCGCAGGGGCTCCACTTCAGTGGGAAATACCTGTTAACAATGTCCCATCTCCTTAGATTGATAAAATCGATTAAACTCAGCGATACACTCCATTGGAGCGATTAAGCATTTCGCGCGTAGAAGACATGTAACGCAACCAAGTGAGGACTATCTCCCAATGATCAACCAACCCGTTCCCGCCGTCACGCTCCATACCCGCGTCCGTGACGAAAATGTCGAAGGCCCCAACCCGTTCCGCTGGCAAGATGTCAACACCGGCGCGCACTTTGCCAAGGGTCGCCATGTATTGTTTGGCCTGCCCGGTGCGTATACTCCGACTTGCTCGAACGAGCAGTGCCCTGGTTTTGAGCGCCTCTATGATGATTTCGTGGCTGCTGACGTAGCTGATGTCCACTGCATCAGCGTCAATGACGCCTTTGTCATGTTCAACTGGGCCAAGCATCTAGGCGTCGACAAGGTCAAGATGCTTCCCGACGGGTCGGGTGCCTTTACCCGTCGCATGGGCATGCTCATCAACAAGGATCATCTTGGCTTTGGAATGCGCAGCTGGCGTTACACCGCAATCGTAGATGACGGCGTCATCGTCCAGATGTTCATCGAACCGGGGATTAATGATGATGGCAGTGACAGCGATCCCTATGGCGAATCGACGCCCGAAAAGGCTCTCGAATGGGTGAAGGCAAACCCGTACACCGGCGTTTTGGCCAAGGCCGCCTGACGATCGCCGGGCTGGATTTGTCCCCCCTGATCCGGCCCGACGGGCTCGCGCCCATCATCGTGACGGCGATGATGGGCGCGGCTGACCAGCGCCACTTTAACGTCTTGCGAAGCGCCCATTACCCACCTTCGCGCAATCAGGTGGCGGCGCATATTACTCTCTTTCACCAGCTGCCGCCAAGTTGCCTTGCCGAGCTTGACCGACTGATCAAAGCGGTCGTCGCTGATTCCCCACCGCAATCGATGCTCATCGATGTCATCTCGCTAGGGCGCGGCACCGCCTTTCGCATCCACAGCCCCGACCTCCTTGCAATCCGCGCGCGCATCGCCGATTGGTTCACGGGGTCCCTATCGGTGCAGGATAAGGGCACACCCCGACTGCACATCACCGTCCAGAACAAAGTAACGTCTATCGCTGCCAGAACGCTCCACGCCACATTAGCCGCCAACTTCGAGGCGCGTCCGTTAGCCATCACTGGTCTCGCCGCTCATCATTATCGCGGCGGTCCGTGGGAAATCCGCGTTCGAACGGAAATTCCGCAGCAATCGCTAACAGTTTGACCGCGGGTTATTGACCGCACCGCGCCGCCTATCTATAGGCGCGGCTCGCCCAAAGCGGCGGCCTTTCGGGGCGGAGTAGCTCAGCTGGTTAGAGCACCGGAATCATAATCCGGGTGTCGGGGGTTCAAGTCCCTCCTCCGCTACCAAATCCCTACATGTAAATGACGATCGAGTTGCGAAATATCGATCCGCGTTGGCGGGGGGCGACGGGCGTGACACGTCCAACGTCAATATTCGTCGTGAAGTTTCACCCAGCTATGAGTTCCTTCGGCTTCGTTGCGTCCTTTGGGAACGAGATCAAGCCACATCAAGGCGCCCATCAGCATTTCGACGCCTCGATGATAAGTCGAGTAACTGTGGAAGACCGTGCCGTCGCCGTCCTTCACAAAAATGCTAGTGCCGAACATTTCCTCACTGTTTTTTATCACCGTTCCGTAATTGTAAATGGCCCGGCCGGATGAGAGATCTTCAGGAGTGAAGGAAACGCCAAAGTCGAAGTTGAAGTCACTTCCATGCGAAGAGACCCACGGGAACGTCCACCCCATACGGGCCTTTGCGCCTTCGATCTGAGAAATCGGGGCCCGCGAGATCGCTGCAAACGCTAGATCGGCATGTTCAAAATGTTGCCGCGCAGCATCGATATGATCGGCCAGAAACGAGCAGCCCTTGCAAATGTGGTCCGAACCAGGCGCAAGCATGAAATGATAGACTGCAAGTTGGCTGCGGTCGTCAAAAAGTTCGCTGAGTGCGCGCTCTCCCTTGGGACTAGTGAATTGATAGTCTTTCTCAACCTTTACCCAAGGCAGGTTTCGTCGCTCTGCGCGCAGAATGTCCAACTCGTGAAACATCGCTCGCTCTTTTACGAGATGCGCTTTGCGCGCAGTCAGCCATTCTTCCCGCGACACGACCGGATGCTTCACGCGTTTTTCCTTCGTCTTGATGACTCTCCAGATTATACGTCCGGTGAATAATTCCGTTCCCACGGAAATGACGTGAACGTCTGTGGCCAAAATTCGGAATTTTTCTGAACTGTTGCAACAATAATCTGGGTGTCGGGGGCTCAAGTCGTCAACGATGTCACGACTAGTCTTGGCATATCCTTTCTCAGCGCAGCTCGTTCGGCAAATGGCGCTGGCTATGCAACCCCCTCGATAACTTCAACTGGCAATGGTCGCTTTGGAGTCAATTTTAAATTCGACCAAGTGGCGGCCGTGGCTGAACCCGTGATTTGGGTGTTGATGCATCTTGGATTCGGATGTGTCAGTGGGCCATGCGGTCAAAGCGAAGCCAGAAACTAACTGCCTCCTATTTCTGATCAGCTATTTCTGATCAGCCGCATTATTGGCGCCCTTGGTGTCACATTCCGGCGCGGGAATGCCTGAATATTCGAGCCTCATACCGCACGCCGATGTTGCTCATGGGCGCGTTGGAAGAGCGGTGCCGGCAGCTTGATTATCATGTGACTCATATTGTCATCGATTATGAGCGATCGCTAGACATGTCACAACCCAAGTCGAAGTGCGGCGCAAGCGCAAGTTGGCGTCTTAGTCGCGCATACCGAATGCGACTTTCAAGATGGTAGGGATTTCGGCGTAATGTTGGCACCACATGTTGAGACATTTTCTGTGCCAATTGATGGGGGGCGAATATTTATGAACGAAGCAGATGACCGAGAAATTCGGGCAATACTCATGGATCAGGACGACGCTTGGACACGCGGGGACGCGGCTGGATTTTCAAAGCATATGGCGACTGGCTTTCTGGCTACTAATGTCCAAGGGCAGAGCATGTCAGGCAAACTGGTGTTCGATCGTCAACACAAGTTCATATTCGGTGGGTTCTTCAAGGGTTCGAAGATGAGTCAGACGATCGACACTCTTCGGCAACTGTCAGAAAATACCGCATTCGTTGAGACAATCGTGCACGTGAGCGAGTTCACCGATCCTCCCGCGGTCTGGCCGCTCGATCCAGAGGGCCGGCTTGAAACACGTTTGCTCCAAGTCTTCGAGAAGTCTAACGGCACATGGCTTGTGGTCGCTTATCATAACACCATCGTGAATCACCGCGCGCCTCCAATCGTAGCTTAATCATTAGATAGCGGGTGACTTGATCATTGCTCGATCAATTTTGGATCGGGAGCGTCAGGTGCGTGCTTTCATCCAATCGCAGTCTTTTA
>CAWJNG010000004.1:0-34326 GCA_963844225.1 uncultured Alphaproteobacteria bacterium
TCGCGCACCAGTTGTCGTTGACATCAATGTAAATAACTGGATGCTCCCGTTTTAGTGACGGGAGCACGCGATGGCGACGAATCGGACAGGGCATCGCGGCCCCATGGCAACACGGTTTTGCGTGGGGTGCTTGGCAAAAAAACCGTCGCCGCTTTTGCTGTGACCGCTGGCCCCAGCGTGATGTTCAGCCTTCCCTTCAGCGTCTATTTACCGCCCTATATCGCGGCTGGCGGGGCGATTCCGGTGGCATTGGTGGGGGTGCTGTTTTCGCTGACGACGATTTGGGACGGCATCATTGATCCGCTGATCGGATCGATGATCGACCGTGTCGATACTCGCACCGGCGCGCATCGGCGGTGGATGATGCGCGGCATAATTCCTTTGCTGATGCTGTTGCTGGTCATCCTTATGGTGGGGGATCGATTGCCCTTTTTGGCGCTGCTGCCGGTGCTCCTGCTCTTTTATTCCAGTTACAGCCTTTATGATGTGGCGCAGCTGTCATGGGGGGCAGCGCTCGTCGGCAATCCCGATGAAAGCGCGCGGTTGTTTGGCGCGCGCGACTGGTATTCCAAAGGCGTTTTCCTCGCAGCCTTTGCGGCGCCCGCGGTGGCGCAGCAGTTAATCCCGGGGCTCGATTTGCAGGGCCGGATATTGGCTTATTCTAGCCTCGTGTTGCTGACGGTTCCACTGGCGTTGCTAGCGTTGCGGCGGCTGCCGTCGCGCCCCGTGGGGGCGGCGCCGGGAATTGGCTGGCGCGCGGAAATCAAGGCATCGCTGACTTTCAAACCCTTGATGTTGTTGTTCGGAATCCATTTTTGCAACAGCTTTGCCTTCGGGTCGCTGACCGCCTTGTTTGTCTATTTTGCCGACGCCGTGCTGGGGCTCGATGGGCAAAGCGCGCTCATCCTGTTCAGCAGCTTTGTTGGGGGGGCTATTGCAGTCCCGATCTGGACCCAGCTTGCGCGCCGTTTCGGCAAACCGTTGATGCTGATCGCAATGGGCAGCTTTGTATCGACCGCTTTACTGGCTTCCCTTGTGATCCCGCCGACCGGCCTGGTTCAGGCGATGATCTTTGCGATGGTGCTTGGCAGCGGGTTCGTCGGTGCGCTTTTTGCCTATGCGATGTTGTCTGACCTCATCCCCCAAGACCGAGCGCGCTGTCTTCGCGACCGCACGGCTTTTTTATTCGCGATCGTCAACCTGATGCAGAAATTTGGTGTCGCGACGGCGATTGCTATCAGCTATGTCTTGCTCGACTGGATGGGTTTTGACCCCGCCAACGCCCGGCAATCGGCGGGCCCGGTTCATCTGATTTTTGCGATCATGCCGGCGCTCGCCTGGGGACTTATGGTCGTCCTGCTACTGCAGATTGTTCGTGAACCAGCGTTCGCCATCGTCCGCCCGATCCCGCGTCCCGCCGCCCCTCTATGACTTGCAATCGGCATTGCACATGGCTAAAGGCCGCTCCATTCGGACAGATGTGCCGCTATTCTCCGCCTTTCGCCGAATTGTTCGGGAGGGGTGGGCGGATTATTGCCTGAAAGGCCGCTTGACGCGGCGCAGGCGGCGACCCATTTGGACGGCGTAACTTACGCAAACAGGATTGGACGATCATCATGGCCAAGACCAGCCCGGGGCAATTCATCAATCAGGTGAAGGACGAAGCCAAGAAGATCGTGTGGCCAACGGGCCGCGAAACGATGCAGACGACGATCATGGTGTTGATTATGACGGTGCTTTTGGCGCTGTTCTTCGTCGGGATTGATACGGTATTCAGTGCCATTGTGCGCTGGCTGACGTCACTCGCCGGTTAGAAATTTCAGGGACGGGATAGATAGAGATTATGGCGCGCTGGTACATCATACACGCCTATTCGGGCTTCGAGAACAAGGTGCGCAATTCGGTCGTCGCAGAGGCAGAGCGTATGGGGCTGACCCCGCTCGTTGAATCGGTCGAGGTTCCCACCGAAACCGTGACCGAGGTCAAGCGCGGCAAGAAGGTTCAGGCCGAACGCAAATTCTTCCCCGGCTATGTCCTCGCCAAGCTGACGATGACTGACGATGTCTATCATCTGGTCAAGAATACGCCGAAAGTGACCGGCTTCCTTGGGTCGATGGGCAAGCCCCAACCGATTACCGAAGCCGAAGCTGCGCGTATTCTTAACAGCAAGGAAGAAGCTGCAGCCCGTCCGAAGCAGGAAATTCGCGTCGATTATGAAATCGGTGATCAGGTCAAGGTGCTCGACGGTCCTTTCGCCAGCTTCAACGGGCTGGTTGAGGAGCTCGATTTCGAAAAGGCTCGCGTCAAGGTGTCGGTATCGATCTTTGGTCGCGCCACCCCGGTCGAGCTCGACTTCGAACAGGTCGAACGGATGAAGTGACGGCTCGACGGGTCGTTTCCTCTGCCTGCGAGGCCCCAAAAGCCTTGCGACACAAGTTCATTCTCGTTAAAGGCGCGCCTTCGCGTCAGATACGGGCGTGATTCCGCGCGGGAGGAAGGCTTCGGTCTTCTGCTGGACCGCTTATTTTGAGGACCCTTGTTTTCAAGGGTTCAACAGAAAGAACAGGAGGCCATCATGGCCAAGAAGATTAGCGGCTATATCAAGCTGCAAGTACCGGCAGGGACCGCAAACCCCTCGCCGCCGCTCGGGCCGGCACTCGGCCAACGCGGTGTAAACATCATGGAATTTTGTAAAGCGTTCAACGCCGCGACCGACGGGATCGACAAGGGCACACCGACGCCGACGATCATCACCGTCTTCGCCGACAAGAGCTTTTCGTTCGTCACCAAGACGCCGCCTGCCTCTTATCTGATCAAGAAAGCTGCCAATCTCAAATCGGGATCGAAAGAACCCGGCAAGATCAGCGGCGGCAAGATTGCCCGTTCGAAACTCACCGCCATTGCCGAGATCAAGATGAAAGATCTCAACGCCAATGACCTCGACCAAGCAACCAAGATCATCGAGGGCAGTGCTCGTTCGATGGGTCTTGAAGTGACGGAGGGCTGAACCGATGGCAAAGCTGACCAAAAAGCAGAAAGCCCTTGAGGGCAAGGTTGACGCGCTGAAGCTTTACGCTGTGGACGTGGCAATCAAGACCGTTCGTGACCTGTCGTCGACCAAGTTTGACGAGACTTTGGAAGTTGCGATGAACCTGGGTGTCGACCCGCGCCACGCCGACCAGATGGTCCGCGGTGTTGTGACGCTGCCCGCCGGAACCGGCAAAGACGTCAAGGTTGCCGTGTTTGCACGCGGCGACAAAGCTGAGGAAGCGCTGAAAGCTGGCGCTGACAAGGTTGGGGCCGAAGACCTGATGGAAGAGATGCAGGCTGGAAACCTTGACTACGGCCGCGTCATTGCGACGCCCGACATGATGGGCATCGTTGGCCGTTTGGGTAAGGTTCTGGGTCCCAAGGGCCTGATGCCAAACCCCAAGCTGGGCACCGTTACCCCGAACGTCGCTGAAGCTGTGAAAGCCGCCAAGGGCGGACAGATCGAATTCCGCGTCGAAAAGGCTGGAATCATCCATGCCGGCATCGGCAAACTGTCGTTTGGCGAAGAAAAGCTCCGCCAAAATTTCGATGCCTTTGTTGATGCGATCGTTAAGGCCAAGCCGGCAGGCGCCAAGGGCAAATATGTCCGCAAGGTCGCCCTGTCGTCGTCGATGGGCCCGGGCGTGAAGGTTGATACCGCCGATCTCGGCGCTTAATCCTAAACGATACCGATTATGCGAAAGGGCCGGGGAAACCCCGGCCCTTTTTATTTAAGCCTAAAGCCCACCTCTAAGAGGGGCATAGTGACAGCTCGATTACGGGCCCGCAGCCTCTGATGCTGCATCAGAGGCCGGACAGATGGCAGCATCCGACTACGTGCACTACCTCCAAAAACTTCTTGCGTCTTTTGGGGCGTCCACAGATGGATAGCCGTCATCCGGCAGATAAACAGGAGACAGTTAGGCATTTTTCAATTAAATCCTAGCTTGTGAAGGGACGAGCATGGACCTGCGAATTTCTGGGAAAGTGGCGGTGGTCGGCGGCGCCAGCCGCGGCATCGGATTGGCTATAGCCAAAGGCTTGGCTGACGAAGGCGCCAAGGTGGTAATCGCTGCCCGAGGTGAAGATGCACTTTTGACTGCGGAAAGGGAGATACAGTCAGCGGGTGGAGAGGTGCTTTCACTTGTGTGCGATTTATCCGACGACAAGTCGGTCAAGGATCTGATGGCACAGACATTCGAACATTTTGGACGGGTAGATATAGTTGTAAGCAACGCGTCTGCACTCTCAATTGGTCCAGACAGGTCAGACTGGGATGCGTGCCTTTCTGTGGATCTTCTTGGAGCCGTGAGGCTTGTAGAGGCAGCAATACCCAAAATGCGCGAGCAGAGGTCGGGATCGATCTTGTTCGTATCATCAGGCTCCGGCATAGAAGCCACTCCAGGCGCGGATTTCGCTTACACATCTGTCAAAGCTGCGCTTAATGCCTATGCCAAGAAATTGGCCGTGGTCGAAGCTGTGAACGGGATACGCGTTAACGCGATCCTCCCCGGATCGACAGAGTTCCCCGGCGGGGTTTGGGAAATGATGCGCGAACACAATCCGGCTTTTTACGAAATGGCCAGAGCGAGCATCCCGTTCGGTAGACTGGGAGTGCCTGAGGAAGTGGCCGACGCCGCCGTGTGGTTGGTTTCAGAGCGAGCAACTTGGGTTACGGGCGTGGCGCTTAGCGTTGATGGTGGGCAAGCCAAAGGGATCCGTTAAGGCCTTTGCCTTCCGCTTTTGGGTCGTTTCCAGTCATTGCATCCAGATCGGCTGCGAACGGCCGGAATGGGGTGGCGGGTTCAACGGGTCATCGCAACACGTCCCCGTTGGCTCAGGCCGCAAGGCGATCTTGGGCCATTCGCACCGTGACTACGAGCCCGCTCTCCTGCCAGTCGTATTTGAGACTGCCTCCTAAGGGCCCTGCGACAGTGCGGGCGCAAAGCTGACTTCCGAAGCCCTTTAGTATTGGCTCTTCGCCAATGACGGGCCCACCAGACTCTGCCCAAATCAAGCAAATGTCTTCGCCTTCGAGTGTACTGGACACATCGAGCAATCCTGAAGCACAAGAAAGCGCCCCATATTTAGCGGAGTTTGTCGCCAGTTCGTGAACTACCATGGCAAGCGCGGTCGCTGACCGCTCTCCGATGCCCATCCGTGCAACAGCGACACGAATTTTTCCCGAGAAGGCTGCTGTTTCATCATATGGCGCCAAGAGGATTGAAATCAGGTCGCCTAGTAAAGCTGCCTCTCCCTGTTTAGCTGGAATAGGACGGACCAAGTCGTGGGCTCGGCCTAGTGCCATAATGCGCATCATAAGATCGCCCGTCATGTCCTCTACGGACTTAGCGGAACGTCCCGAGAGCTGCGTGAGGCTGCCCGCAATGGCGAGCAGATTTTTGACCCGATGGCTCATTTCGCCTGCAAGAAGCTCGTTTCCTTCTTCGGCTTGCTTGCGACCGGTGACGTCGAGAAAGATGCCGAACATTACTCCGTCAACGATGCCCAAATCGGCACCTTGTCCTCGGGCTGAAATCCAGCGGATCTCGTCGCCAAGGCAGATGCGAAAGTCGATCTCATAAGAGCCCGCGACTGATCGGGTCGCGGAAAAAGCGGCGCGCACTCGGTCCAGATCAGCCGGATGGATATTTTTCGAAAGTTCTTCGAAGCTGACCTTACTATCCACCCAAGGGATGCCCCAAAGTTCAAAAGCGCGTTCATCCATTTCGAAACGGTCGCCATCAACCTGCCATGCCCAAAGAGCGACACACGCGGCCTCAACTGCAAGCCGAAGGTGCTCTTGTCGCCAAGCAGGCGCTATCGGCGTCTGTGGGACCAATTGCTGAACTCTTTTTGCGGTGATTTTGGGTCTATGGACGCGATGCCTTTCACATACAAGTTGGATCGGAAATCCGTGGCGTTATCCAGGCCGTGGCGTCTGCTAGTGGATCAGAAGCCGACGGACAGCTTTCATTTTTGATCTAACAACACCAGAGGTGGCAACAGGCGTAGGGATTGGTTATGCTCAGCAACGGCCCTGCGCGCTGCCGCGAGACCGCTCGCCAGCTGGGCGTCGATCCGTCGAACCTAGCGCGAGAACTTCGGTCGCAGGCAAACTGTCGACCGACATTATCAATCGTGCGGCGTCATTGGCTAAGCGGGCTTTAGGGGGCTAAGTTGCCGCTCGGCCGCCTTGGCAAAGTGGTAAAACCTCATGGTCTGAATTCGGCGCCATCAAGATGTGGTTGCGCTGATCGAAGCTATACTGACAGCACTCAATAGCAAGGCTCGCATTTGTAGCCCATTACTCAGAAAAACCCATCATGTCTCAAATTGGGACAGCTTTGTCGAGCCATGTGCATTTTGACTTTCAAAGATCTGTGCTTATTAAACTGTTGTTAACAATCTAGGGCACGGGGAGTCGAATAAATGAGGTTACTTACTACAACTATGGTGCTTGGCGCGCTTGCCGTGGCGACACCGGCGACGGCTACCACAACTGTCTATAACTCAGCCCCGACAGGACAATTCGCATTTGGGTCTGGTAATAATTATAGCCCTGCCAACGCTGCGGTGCTGAGTTCAAATGCCGACGAGCTGGCACTTCGTTTCCACCAAACTTTTTTTAGGGCCCCGGCCAGCGATGCGAACGGTGTTTACAGCTTTGCCCTGGGCACTGACCCAGTCAGTTTTGACTGGAGCATTCTGGGCGATACCAGCGGATCATTGATAACGATAACGAACATTCTTTCGGGATCTTCCTTTAGCTATAACCCGTTTTTCGCAGGTAATGATAACGAGATCAACGACAGTGGTGCTGTGCAGAATAGCTTTCGACTGAATTGGGCAGGGCTAGGCTTTGACCCTAATGTCAACAACACATTCAGCGTTAATCTGACAGCCGGCGGAAACTCGCTTACGACCTTCGCGAAGATTGGCGCCGGTGCGGTTCCTGAGCCTGCCACTTGGGCGTTGATGCTCCTCGGCTTTATGGCCATAGGAGCCACGATGCGGAACAAGAAGACGACACAAAGACGCTCTGTTACTTACGCCTGAGCGATTTTCCGGCTGGAGTTCGAAGGCGTCGCCGGTGTTGGAGCCGGCGGCGCCTTTTATTTGTGCCTTCCACCCATTCGCTGCAATTCGCGTTGAGAACAGGACGTAATCGCTCTGCTTGTCTTGCGAGAGAAGTTCTTGTGTGCGGAGCCTTCAGAAGCTGGTCTCGGTTGACGCCAATGTCCCCACTATTTTGTCATCTCTTCGACGACAAGAGCAGATTTTTGGCGGCGAGCCAGTCAAGAAGCTATCAATTTCATAATATTCGTCGTTGTCGCATCATGACTTTTTTGTAAATAGTAACAAGTGGTTGGATAGAATATCCGAAAATCGGTAGTTCAATTCCTTAAATTGGGCGTGTGCTCGCCGCTTGTTTCAGACGTTCCCGCCACAAGCAGAAAATTCTAAAAGCAGTCGCTCAGATCAGTTTTACGAATCACACGCTAGACCACCCGGCTACCCATGATGCAGTCAAATGTTGATCGTAGCGGCGCCATCACAATTGCCCGCTCCCCTCAAGGCGGGCAATAAACTATTCCCGCAACGCCCGCATCGCGCCGCCGGCAGCGAACGGTCCGATGGCAGTAAGCAACAAACTTGTCGCGCCGAGGAGCTGAACTGCACCGCGCCCCGCCGGTTCGAGCATTCCGGCGCCAAAAATCAAGAGCGGTACTGCCAGCGGGAGCACCAGCAGTCCGCCAATCGCATTGCCACCGCGCAGCCCCGCGGTCAGCGCAGCGCTGAGCACCGCGAGCGACGCAAGCGCAGGTATTGCTATGGCAAGCCCTACCCCTAGCACGGCTACGCGTGCGCCATCCTGTGCGAGCAGCGCTGCTGCGGGCAACAGAGCCAGCAACAAGGGCAATCCAAAGGCCAAGGCATGCGCGGCGATCTTGACCGCCGCAATCGCCTCATCGGCGATGCCCCGCACCGCCAGCTGATCAAGGACGCCTGCATCCTTGTCGGGCCGCACCAGCCGGTCGATTGGCAATAGCGCTGCGAGAAGCGCTGCCACCCACACCATCCCGCCGCCGGTACGTTCCAGCAACGGCGCGTCGGGACCGACCGCGAACGGAAAGGCGGTAGCGACGAGCAGGAAGAAGAGTATCGGCAACCACAGCGCGCCGCTGCCCCATGCGCGCCGCAAATCGCGCCAGAACAGGGCTGAGAGCGCGCTCATGCCATCGCTCCCATGTCGAGCTCATCCAAATTGTCGAGGCCAAGCGATTGGTGCGATGCGAGCAGCACGGCCCCGCCGTCCGCCCGATGCGCCGCGATCGCGGTTACCAGCCGAGCCCGCGCCGCATCGTCGAGTCCATTGGCAGGCTCGTCGAGCAGCCATAGCGGCGATGCGCTCGCGATGACCCGGGCAACCCCTGCGCGTTTACGCTGTCCGGTCGACAGCATCGCCACCGGCACTTCATGAAGCGCTGTTAGCGCCATCGCTGCCATCGCGGCCATCACCGTGTCAGCTTCGACGCCATCAACTGCCGCCCAAAAAGCCAGCGCCCGCGCGAGCGGTAGTTCAGGGTCAAGCGCCGATGCTTCGTCGATCAGCGCGCAGGGTCCGCTGCGCGTCACTGTGCCCGCCGCCGGTTGCAACAGTCCAGCTGCCAACCGGATCAGGCTCGACTTGCCGACCCCGTTGGGCCCGCGCAACCACAGCGCTGCGCCGCAGCCAATCTCTAGCGACAGCCGCTCGAACAGCATCCGCTCGCCGCGAATGCAAGCGACGTCATCAAGCTGCAACAAGGCGCTCAACTCATTTCCTCTAACGCATGCATATCATCGTCGGAAAATCCGAAATGATGCCCAATCTCGTGAATTAGCACATGGCGCACCAGCGTTTCGAGCCGTTCACCGCCTTCGATCCATTCGAGCAGCAAGGGGATGCGGTATAGAGTCACGCGGTCGGGCATGCCGCCGCTTGCCTCGATGCTGCGTTCGGTCAGCGGGCGGCCTTCGTACAGGCCGCTCAGTTGATAGGGATGGTCGATGCCGAGCGATTGCAGCAGCGCGTCACAGGCATAGTCCTCGATCGACAGGACGACGTCGGCGACATGCGGCTTGAAAACGGGGGGCAGGGTGGCCAGAGCCGTCTCGGCTATCGCGAACAGCGTGTCGCTGTCGGGCGCGGTTCCCGCCCATAGGCGGGCAGCCTCTGAATTTATGGCAGACTTGTCGCTCATCGCTTCCACCCTTATGGCGGACAAGCCGTGAAAACCAGCACCGAAAGGAAGAGCGCGCGATGGTAAAAAAACTCGACGATAATGAGCGCACCGCCCTTTTGGCGCGATTCCCTGACTGGACGCACGATAGCGCGCGTGATGCGATCTCTCGCCAGTTTAAATTCCCCGACTTCGTAACCGCTTTTGGCTTTATGGCTAGCGTCGCGATTGTCGCCGAAAAAATGGATCACCACCCCGAATGGTCGAATGTTTATAATCGCGTCGACATCACGCTGACCACACATGACTGCGACGGATTGTCGGAACGCGATGCAAAGCTCGCCGAGGCGATCGAGGGATATTGGGCGAGATAACGCGTGCACAAAGGGTTTCGCGGGGCAGGGCGCGTTGCAACGTCATTGTTATTGTAAAGGATGAGCGATGAGCGAACGCGACGCGTTGCAATTGTCCAGCGAGGAAATGCGGGCCTTTGGTTATAGGGTCATCGATCTGTTGGTTGGCCATGTCGAAGAGCAGCATGACGGCCCCATCGGGCGCAAGGCAGGGCGAGGCGAGTTAGAAGCCTTGTTGCGCGAGCCCGTGCCCCACGGCCCTGGCGATCCAATGGCATTGCTCGACCGCCTTCAGCGCGATGTGTTTGCTAATATGCTGCACGTCGATCATCCGCGCTTTTTTTCTTTTGTGCCCGGACCCAGCAATTTCGTCAGCGTGATGGCGGAAACGCTTGCCACCGGGTTCAACAGTTTTTCCGGAACCTGGTTTGCAGGATCAGGGCCAGCCCAGATAGAGCTGATCGTTGTAGACTGGTTACGCCAGATTTGCGCAATGCCCGAGACGGCTGGCGGGTTATTTGTCAGCGGTGGATCCATGGCCAATCTGACAGGGCTGGCGGTCGCTCGCAATGCAATCCTGGACGACAAAATTGCAGGATCGGTCGCCTATACGAGCGACCAGACCCACTCGTCGGTGGCACGCGCATTGCGGGTACTTGGATTTGCCGCTGACCAGATTAGGGTGCTGCCCAGCGACGCCGATTTTCAGCTCGATATGAAAAATCTGGAAGCGGCTGTGACGCAAGATCGCGCTGCCGGTCGTCGCCCCTTTTGCATAATCGCAAATGCCGGCACCACCAATAGCGGGGCGGTCGATCCGCTACCACAACTGTCCGCGCTGTGCGGGCGCGAGGCCATGTGGTTGCATGTCGATGGCGCGTATGGCGCCCCTGCTGTGCTCACCGAAAAAGGCAAGCCGTTGCTCCAAGGCCTCGGTCTTGCCGACTCGCTGTCGCTCGATCCGCATAAATGGCTTTTCCAGTCGTTCGAGACCGGTTGTGTGCTGGTCCGGGATCAGGCGCTGTTGCGCGACACATTTCAGGTCATGCCTGAATATTTACGCGACACTGAGGGCGTGTCAGAGGAAGTGAACTTTGGCAATTATGGCATCCAACTCACGCGATCTTTCCGGGCACTGAAGCTCTGGATGTCGCTACAGGTTTTTGGACTCGACAAGTTTCGGGCAGCCATCGCGCGTGGCATCGCGCTTGCTGAAACGACCGAGACCGCCCTGGTAGACGGGGCACCCGAATGGGAGGTTATTACACCCGCGCGGCTAGGTGTAATTTGCTTTCGCTATCGACCCGAAGGATGGGAAGTCGCGGCCGTGGACAGGTTGCAGGGTCAGATTGTCGAAGCGATGATGGCCGACGGCTATGCTTTGGCAACGTCCACTGTGCTCAAGGGACGGCCTGCTTTGCGTTTTTGCACGATTAATCCCCGGACAAGCGATGATGAAATTTACGAAGCCATCCGCCGCATGGCTGCGATGGGTCAATCGCTCAGCGAAAAGCGGGATGTACCGGCGGTTTAGACGCTCGACCTTCCGGAACCCGTGTGGACCAGGAATTTCAGTTTGCACAAAAAGCATTGAAATTACCGTCTTTCGCGTGCCGATACTGGCTGAAATCTGTGGCCACACCGCTTGACTTCGCTGTCGCACGCGCTATTGGCAGCTCCGCATTGCAAGGGCTTTGGCCTTTGTAATTCCGTCCGAGACAGTTGGTGAAGGGAATATGCCCTTCTTAATTTCCAGCCGAGACGGGGAACAGTCTTTATCGGTCGCCCGCCTGTGCATCAGGTGTCGCGGCTTGACCGACCCCTTCGGACATCGTTGCGTGAATGGCAGGCGGGCCTTGGCTCGTGTCAGCATTCACGTGTGTTAGCCGCCCGGCGGTGCGCGTTTGCGCGTGCAGCTCCGGGCACAGAGTGGAGTATAGGCATGGATCGTACGGAAAAGGCCGAAGCCGTATCCTCGCTGAACGCTACGCTGGCATCAGCTGCCTCGGTTGTGGTCGTCCGCAATCTGGGTTTGACCGTCGCTCAATCGACGGTGCTGCGCCAGCAAATGCGCGATGCAGGAGCGGATTTTCGCGTCACGAAGAACCGTCTTGTCAAAATCGCGCTCGACGGCACATCCTACACCGCGATCAGCGATCTGCTGACCGGCCCCACGGCGCTTGCGACCTCCACCGATCCGGTGGCGGCGGCGAAAATTGCCGTGGAATTTGCCAAGACCAACAACAAACTTGAAATCGTTGGTGGCGGCATGGGGGATGTGGTCCTCGACGTTGAAGGCGTTAAGGCGCTTGCTTCGCTGCCCTCGCTTGACGAGCTGCGTGCCAAGATCATCGGTCTGGTGCAGGCTCCGGCCACCAAGGTTGCGCAAATCGTCGCAGCCCCGGCGGGTCAGTTGGCGCGGGTATTTGGCGCATATGCCGCCAAAGAAGCAGCGTAATTTCGAACTAAGTTAAACTTTACGCCGGACCAAGTCCGGATTTTATGGAGAATGAACATGGCTGATCTTGCAAAGATCGTTGATCAACTGTCGGAACTGACTGTCCTTGAAGCTGCCGACCTGTCGAAGATGCTCGAAGAAAAATGGGGCGTTTCGGCTGCTGCTGCTGTTGCTGCGGCTCCGGCTGCAGCTGCTGCTGGCCCGGCTGCTGAAGAGCAGACCGAATTTGACGTTATCCTGACGGGTGACGGCGGCAACAAGATCAACGCGATTAAGGAAGTTCGTGCGATCACCGGTTTGGGTCTGGGCGAAGCCAAGGCGCTCGTCGAAGGCGCGCCGAAGGCCGTCAAGGAAGGCGTCAACAAAGCCGAAGCAGAAGAGCTCAAGAAGCGTCTCGAAGCTGTTGGCGCGACCGTCGAACTGAAGTAATTCGGTTGGACGCGACTGGGTAATCCGGTCGGTCAGCAAAATAAAAGGGCGGCACCTCACGGTGTCGCCCTTTTTTTATCGGGAATTAGTTGCCCGAATAGCCCGGGCGCATCTGTGCGGGAAAGAAGGGGCGGCGGCCGGGACGACGAACCACTTGTTCGACCTCGGGCGCAGTGTCGGAACGCTTGGCAATTTCCCAGGCATTGGTGGGTTTGCGCATTGTCTGGGTTGCCGTTGTTTCCTGCTCCATTCTTTCCATGCGGTCGTAAAAGCGCGCATGCGTCAAGCGCTTTTTGAGGGTAAGGAACGGGTTATCAGGTGTCGGTCCCGCAATTGCGGCGGCCTCATGGCGTCCCATGGTGCCTTTCGGACCGGCGGCAAGCGAGGGCCTCGCTCGGGGCGTAATAGGGTTGCCTGTTTCATGGCCCTGGGGTTCAATGGGCGCATAGGCTAATGATGGTGTGTCCATCATTCCGGTTTCAATCGGTCCTACGATTGGACGCGCTGTGCGTCGACGGCGCATGGCTGCAAATCCAGCCCCACCGACGAGCAGCAAGGCCGCGCCTCCTCCCAATAGACCCCACATTATCGCCGTGTCGTCATTCACAGCCATATCATTATGTGCTGCAGGGGGGAGGCTTGCGGGGGCGGTCACAGTCGGACTGCTGATATTCGGGACTGTAGCGGGCGGCACAGCTGACGGTTCGGTCGGCATTTCATTCGACGAAGCGATCATCTGGGCTGAGCGGGGGTTGGATCTTAGCTTGGGTTCGTGCTTCACATTCGACTTCGCACGCGGTTGCGGAATTGTAACAATCGGCGGCGCGACTGTTTCGCTGTTCATGCTGGTTTCGGTCAAGATTGGCGATGTGGTGGCGGGTTCAACAGGCACATCGGGCACAATGACGGGGGGTGTCATTCTGATCTGCGGCGCATCGTCACTCACAGTGGGGACAGGAGCGACGTCAGTTGCTGTCGTCTGCGCTCCAAGCGCAGAAGTTGAAAGGGCCAGAAACGCGGCAATCGCGCTTGCGGCGGGGCGAGAGAGATGCGATTTTTTTGTCATAGTGAAGGCTAAACGCGCAGTTTGGGACTTTGCTTCAGTCATGAGGGGGGTTTCACGATGAAGCGTTAGCGTCGAGGGACATGTTGAATTAGCCGCAGGCGTCGATTGCCCCGTTTTTCACTGGCGAAGTAACCAGCCCAACTCCATATAAATAAACTATAATTTCTATAGTTCCGCCCAATTTGCAATGATTGGAAATAGAGGCGGACGCGATCCTGTCGCATCCGCCCCGAAGAAGTCAGGCCGGGACCCAGTTGCCGTGAAAGCCCGGCGGAATACGGTGGGGCAGGTGGATGACGGCTTGCGCCGGTCCCTGAAAATCATCGGCATTCAGAATGGTAAGCTCGGTCGTTTGCTTTGTCATGTCGACGACAAGCCCGATCAACCAGCCATCATCTTCTGCGCCCGATGGGGCGCGGGGGACAAAAACAAATTCGCCAGGGTGCCGCCCCGTGCCAAAATCGCGGACCAAAGTGCTGCCCGCTTCCAGATCGTGGCGAAACAGCGCGGTGCCTGCCACCTCCATTTCCACGCTGCCCTGATCAGGCACCGCGACGCTGTAGATATAGCGATAGGGGCGGGTGGTCAGCCGCTCGTCATAGCGCGGGAATTCCTGCGCTTGATCGTGAATTACCGACCGCACTGACGTGCGCGCTACCGGATCGAGCGTCCAGCGTTCCATTCGCGACTTTTCGCTGTCGGGACCGCGCGTCGAGCGATCGAACATGGTGTCGTGCGCGACAACGTCGACGATGACTTTGCCGTCCTCGGTTTCAAAGGCGTTGGCAGGATGGAAGACGTAGCAGGGATTGATAGGCACCCAGATGATCGCGTCGGCGGTGCCATTGCGCGGCAACAGGCCGACCCGTGCGGGGTGATTTTCATTCCAGTGATAGGGGAATGAAAACCCTGAAATCAACATCTTCATGGAGAAGGTAACCGGCAGGTCGAGGACGAGCACATAATTTTCGGTGAGGGCACAGTCATGTATCGATGGGCCATCGCTCACCGGAATGGCTAGTTCACGGATTACATGCCCGTCGGCGTCGAGCACGACATGAT
The DNA here is from genome assembly GCA_963844225.1 of uncultured Alphaproteobacteria bacterium. Classification (GTDB taxonomy): domain Bacteria; phylum Pseudomonadota; class Alphaproteobacteria; order Sphingomonadales; family Sphingomonadaceae; genus Sphingopyxis. Next base: position 14,626 of record CAWJNG010000004.1, read on the forward strand.
AAACACGATCGGGCTTTGTTGCATCATAAGTGATGGCGTGGGTTTCGCCGGTCAGCGGGTCATAGTGTGGATGGGCGGTATAAGGCCCCTCAAGCGTGCCATCGAAAGGATTATGGGCTATGGTGTCGAGCATGTCGTTCAGCTCGACGGGCTTTCCGCCCGCCTCGACTATAGCGAAGGTCCGGCCCGCGAGACCTACAACATTGGTGTTTGGGGCATCGGAGCGCTCGATGCGGGGGCCAGGGGGCAGCGGTTCGTTGAGAAACGCGCAAGCTTCGCTGCCGCGCACCCAACGATTGCGATACCAGTCAGCCGATCCGCCCTGAATTCGGACGCCGTGGACCATGCCGGCACCGGTGAACCAATGATAACTGGCTGGATCCGGCGTTTTGGCCGGGTTCGGGCCGTTGCGCAAATAGCGGCCGTCGAGCGCGGCAGGAATGCTGCCTTCGACACGCAGCGATTCGAGCGTTAGTTCTTCGGTCATCGGCGTGTGGATGCCGGTCAGATAGGGATGCGCGTCGGTCGGACGCGGGAGGCGTTTGCGGTTAAAGTCGGCAACTTTGGTGATGCCTTTGGTAACGGCTCCGCGGATGAGGGTTTCGACGGCACTGGCCATGATGGTGCTCCTGGCTGGAAATTGGCAAAGGTTCCGCGCAGGGCGGGTTGCGCGAAGGGAAGTTCCATGTTTATGGTGTAAACATGGCGAATAATGATAACAGTGTCAACATAAATGATGATGCCATACAGGGCGTCGCGATGAGCGGACAGGAACGCGCCTATCATCATGGTGACTTGCGTGCGTCGGTACTGGCGGCGGGGCTGGCGCGGCTTGACGCGGATGCGCAGGCTGACCTGGGATTGCGTGCGCTGGCGCGCGATGTCGGGGTCAGCGCGACGGCGCTGTACAGGCATTTCCCCGACAAGGAAGCGCTTCTCGATGCGCTGGCAGGCGAGGGGCTCAAACAGCTTGGCGAACGGCAGTCAAAGGCCTGGGAGGCATCGGGCGGCGGGCGCGACGGATTCCGTGCGACGGGTATCGCCTATGTCCGATTTGCCCATGACCATCCGGCGCTGTTCCGACTAACCTTTACCCGGTGCATTCCAGACCGGGCCGCGGCCGATGCCGCCGACCAGCAGGATTTGGCCTATCGCCTGCTTCGCCGCGGGGTAGAATCGGTGCTACCCGCCAGCCCGAATCAGGAAGCGGCGGCACTTCACGCCTGGTCGCTGGTGCACGGATTGGCGATGCTGCTACTCGACGGCCGGATCAGCTGGGACGAGAAAAAAATCGCCGATGTTATCGGCCTGACTTTCGACACTGACGGCTGAATATTCCCTGGCAAAGATAAACTTTGGACGAGCCGGGATTAATCGCGCAATATTAGCAGTTTGTTCGGGAGTTTCTGCCATGGTTTGATCCATGATACGTGCTTGGATTAACCGGATCGAAGCGCCCTTGTGGGTGTTTGCGACATCTCTGGGCTATTTCCTGCTCGCTATCGTGTCGCTCTATGCCACCAAAGGCGAGAACAGCATCGCTGCTATTTGGCCGCCGAGCGGATATTTTCTGGGAATGCTGCTGTTGATGCCAAGCCGCGCGCGCGCGGCGGCCTTTGCCTTGATGGCGGTGGCCAGCACAGCGGCAAACTGGTTGGGCGGTGTTTCCCTTGCCGAAGCTTTGGCGTTTACGCTGGCCAATGTGTTTGAAGCCGTCATCGCTTTTACCCTTATCCGGCGGCGCGAACCCGGACAATTATCGTTCATGGTGCCGCGGTCGGTTGGTAATTTCTGTCTTTCGGCGGTGATCGCTACGCTCGCCGCCGCCGGGTTGGCGACCCTGCTGGTAGGCGAAAATGCCGAATTCTTTCTATCATGGTTCACAACCGTCGGGCTGGGCATTTTTATCGTGACGCCGCCCATTGTAATGCTCGGCCGTCTGTTCCGGTCGGGAGCGCTGGCCAACCTGTCGCTTTCCATGAAAATCGAATCGGTCGCAATTTTGACGAGCGTGGGCATGATTTCGGTCGCCACATTCAGCCAGTCGCAATTCCCGCTTTTGTTCTTGCCTTTTGTCGGAGTCGTGGGCGCAACCTATCGCCTCGGTCCCTTTGGTGCGGCAACGAGCATCCTGATTGTCGCGGTTATCGGGTCGCTGTTGACCGGCCATTCATTTGGCCTGTCCTTGATGGTTGAGGGCGGACAAAGGACGGTCATCCTGTTCTTGCAATTCTATCTGGTGACGATGTTGTTCTCCGCTTTGCCGCTTGCCGCCATGCTGGTGATTCAACAGCGTCTGACCAAGGGGTTGGCCCAAAGTAATCGCTGGTTGCTGCAGGCCGAGGCAGCAGCACTCGTCGGCCATTGGCGGGTCGATTTGATCGAGTGGAAAATTTACTGGTCGGACCAAAGCTATCGCATTCACGGCTTATCCCCAGGCGAACCGATGAGCGTCAAACAAAGCCTGGATTATTATGCTCCCGAAGATCGCGACCGCATTGGCGCAGAGTTGCGCGAGGCGCACCGGACAGGCAAACCCTTTACTTTCACCGGCCGGATCATCCGGACGGACGGACAGGTGCGGCACGTCAAATCCCACGGGTCGATCGAAAAGAACCGGAGGGGCAAAAGCATTGCCATTTTCGGCAGCATTCAGGATGTGACCCAAACCGTCGAAGATGCCCAAAATCTGCATGCGGCGCGAATTACGGCGGAGAAGGCGGCGAATACCGATATGCTCACCGGGCTTCCCAACCGCCGGCATACTCTGGCCGTATTGGCCGAGGCGATGATCATGGCGCGATCCTCTTCTGCACCGCTGGCGGTCGCCATCATTGACATCGATCATTTCAAGCAGGTCAATGACAGCTATGGCCATGCGGTCGGCGACGATGTCATTCGACGCGTCGCGGCCCGCGCTGCGGCGTCGCTACGCGACGGCGATATGGTTGGCCGTTTCGGAGGCGAAGAATTTGTCTGTGTCTTGCGGGGCGACAATGCCAACGCAGCAACAGAAACTGCCGAACATGTGCGCAAGGCCATTGAAACGCAGCATCAGGGCGCAGACGGGCTGCCAAAAGTGACCGTCAGTGTCGGGTTGGCCCATTTCGATGGCGAAACTGCGATCGAAGAGCTGCTCCACCGCGCCGACAAGGCGCTCTATCTCGCCAAAGATGAGGGCAGAAATCGTCTGCGTCTGGCGGCATAAGGCGGCATGAGGGCAAAACGGCCCTCACGCCTTCCTTAGCTAGTGTGTGGCGTCTGCAGTGGCTTCGGTCGCAGTTTCGGCGGAAGCGGCAGCATTTGCTGCATTTGCGTCAGCAACAGCCGCCGCTTTGGCTTCTGCCACCGCTGACGTGAACTGCTCTGCCGTAAAGCTGGTCGCAAGACCTGCATCCGACATAAAGAATGCCGCATGCGGCAGCCGCACGTCACCAGCGGGTGTCGTCACAACCGCGCCATCGGCGTCGGCAAGTTTGATCTTTCCGACAATGGCAATGCCGCCAGCGCTGCGAACATCGGCTCCTGGCTGCAAGGCGGCAACAACCGCCGCTTTCTGGTCAGCTGCCATTTTATCGACCGCTGCGGTCAACTGGGCGAGCGTGATCGTGATGGCGGGACCCTTGTCGGTTGCACCGAAAGAGCTACCGGGAAGCGTGACCGAGCGGTTTCCGGCCATTGCCACGGCCACATTGGGACCGGATGCAGACGAAATTTTTCCGATTTCGACACCTTCAGAATCATAAACCACCGTTCCTGGCGCAAGGTTAACCTTGGCTTCCGCCTGATTGCTGGTCTGTGCCATTGCAGGGGAGACAATGGCCACGGCCATGCCAAGAGAGAGGGACGTCAAAAAGCTTGCGAATTGTCGCATCGAATATTTTCTCCATGTAAAATTTGGAATTGAACGGACATGCCCTCAACCCGCCAAAAGCATGGATGGCTAACGAAATAGTGCCGAACCGTTGCTCACGTACGACGAACCGAGGCAAAAGGTGAATTTAACCTAACGACCGATGCGCTGACTGATTGCGCAGCTTCGTCAATTGACAGCGCACGCTCCCAATCCTATATGCCGCTTCACACCCCAACCGTCCGAGATAGAGCCTGCCGTTGCGCAGTGGGCTGTACGGATAGGACGGCATGGAATTCGACAGGCGTTAGGAAGCTGCGGTAAACCGGCAACGGTTGCCTGCGGCTTTTTTCGCGTCGATGCGCCCGAGATAAGAATTTCTGACGTTTTTACAGGCGAGAAACACACTCATGGCAACCAAGGCGAAGTCGGTGGGCAAAGCCCTCGAAGCAACCGCGAGCAAGCGTATCCGCAAATTGTTCGGCAATATCCACGAAGCGGTGGAGATGCCCAACCTGATTGAGGTGCAGCGCGAATCCTATGAACAATTCCTGCGGTCGGACCCCAGCATCGGATATGTGTCCGGTTTGGAAAAGACGCTGCGCAGCGTGTTCCCGATCCGCGATTTTGCCGGCACGGCCGAGCTAGACTTTGTTCACTATGAGCTGGAACCGCCCAAATATGATGTCGACGAATGTCGCCAGCGCGGGATAACTTATGCCGCTCCTATGAAAGTTACGTTGCGTCTGATCGTCTTTGAGGTCGACAGCGAAACCGACACCCGTTCGGTGCTCGATATCAAGGAGCAGGACGTTTACATGGGCGACATGCCCCTGATGACGGGCAATGGCACGTTCTTTGTCAACGGAACCGAGCGCGTTATCGTGTCGCAGATGCACCGTTCGCCGGGTGTATTGTTCGACCATGATCGCGGCAAGACCCACTCGTCGGGCAAGTTCCTTTTCGCAGCGCGCGTCATTCCATATCGTGGTTCGTGGCTCGACTTCGAATTTGATGCCAAGGATATCGTAAACGTCCGTATCGACCGTAAGCGCAAGCTGCCGGTGACCAGCCTTCTGTATGCGCTGGGCATGTCGGGCGAAGAAATCCTCAATTTCTTTTATGACCGTCTGGTCTTTGAGCGCGCCGAGAGCGGATGGAAAATTCCGTTCATGATCGAAAATTGGCGCGGCGCGAAGCCGGCATTCGACGTTGTCGATGCCAAGACCGGCGAAGTTGTGTTCGCCGCCGGTCACAAGATCAGCCCGCGGCTTGCCAGCAAAGCGGCTAAGGACGGTCTCGATACGCTCCTCATTCCGACCGAGGAAATCTTTGGCCGCTATTCGGCCTATGATCTGGTCAACGACAAGACGGGCGAGATTTACATCGAAGCGGGCGATGAAGTGACCGCTGAAAATCTGGAATTGATCGACGGGGCAGGCATTGACAAGTTGGTGCTGCTCGACATTGACCATAACAATACCGGTCCGTGGATCCGCAACACGCTGAAAGCCGACAAGGCCGAAGATCGCGATCAGGCGCTATCCGATATTTATCGCGTTATGCGCCCGGGCGAACCGCCGACGCGCGAAACTGCCGAAGCTTTGTTCGAAGGCCTGTTCTTTGACAGCGAGCGTTACGATCTGTCGGCTGTGGGTCGCGTCAAGCTGAACATGCGCCTGGGCATGGATGTCGATGACACGGTAACGACGCTGCGGTCAGAAGATATTTTGGCAGTCGTTCAGGAACTTGTGAACCTGAAGGACGGCAAGGGCGAAATCGACGATATCGATAATCTTGGTAACCGTCGTGTGCGCTCGGTAGGCGAGCTGCTGGAAAACCAGTATCGCGTCGGCCTGCTGCGCATGGAGCGTGCGGTCAAGGAGCGGATGAGCTCGGTTGATGTGTCGACGGTGATGCCGAATGACCTTATCAATGCCAAGCCTGCGGTAGCTGCGGTGCGCGAATTTTTCGGGTCGTCACAACTGTCGCAATTTATGGATCAGACCAACCCCTTGTCGGAAGTTACCCACAAGCGCCGCGTGTCGGCGCTTGGCCCGGGCGGCTTGACGCGTGAGCGGGCGGGCTTCGAAGTCCGCGACGTTCACCCGACCCATTACGGCCGTATCTGCCCGATTGAAACGCCTGAAGGCCCGAACATCGGCTTGATCAACAGCCTCGCAACCTTTGCGCGGGTGAATAAATATGGCTTTATTGAAACGCCGTACCGCAAGATCGTCGACGGCAAGGTGACGACCGATGTCGTCTATCTGTCGGCGATGGAAGAGCAAAAGCACACCGTGGCGCAGGCCAACGCCGATCTGAACAAGGATGGCAGCTTTGTCGAAGAGCTGATCTCGGCTCGTGAAGCTGGTGAATTCCTGATGGCGCCAAAGGGGCAGATCACTTTGATGGACGTGTCGCCGAAACAGCTGGTTTCGGTTGCAGCGTCGCTCATTCCCTTCCTGGAAAATGATGACGCCAACCGCGCATTGATGGGATCGAACATGCAGCGTCAGGCTGTACCGTTGCTGCGCGCCGAAGCGCCTGTCGTCGGCACTGGCATGGAAGAAACAGTGGCGCGCGATTCCGGGGCGGCAATCGGCGCTCGTCGCGGCGGTGTCATTGATCAGGTCGATGCGACCCGTATCGTGATCCGCGCCACCGATCTGGTCGAGCCCGGCAAGTCGGGCGTCGACATTTATCGCCTGCAAAAATTCCAGCGGTCGAACCAGAACACCTGCATCAACCAGCGTCCGCTGGTAAAGGTTGGCGATGTTGTCAACACCGGCGACATCATCGCCGACGGCCCCTCGACCGAATTGGGCGAACTGGCGCTGGGCAAGAATGTGCTCGTCGCTTTCATGCCCTGGAATGGTTATAATTATGAGGATAGTATCCTCATTTCCGAACGCATCGTGAAGGATGACGTCTTCACCTCGATCCACATCGAGGAATTTGAAGTCACCGCCCGCGACACGCGGCTCGGTCCCGAAGATATCACCCGCGATATTCCGAATGTCGGCGAGGAAGCGCTACGCAACCTCGACGAGGCGGGCATTGTCTATATTGGAGCCGAAGTTGGCCCTGGCGACATTCTCGCTGGTAAGATCACGCCCAAGGGCGAAAGCCCGATGACGCCGGAAGAGAAATTGCTGCGTGCCATTTTTGGTGAAAAGGCCAGCGACGTGCGTGATACGTCATTGCGTCTGCCGCCGGGCGTGTCGGGAACGGTCGTCGAAGTCCGCGTCTTTAACCGTCATGGTATCGACAAGGACGAACGCGCGATTGCGATCGAACGTGAGGAAATCGAGCGGCTGAAACAGGACGCCGATGACGAACGCGCCATTTTGAACCGCGCGACTTTCTCGAGCTTGAAGGAATTGCTGGTCGGTCAGACCACCAGCGCCGTTCCCAAGGGCATGAAGAAGGGCGAAACCGTTACCGAAGAGATGCTGGCCGAGATGGACCGTGTCGACTGGTGGAAACTGGCCGTGGTCGAGGATAATGTCCAGACTGCGCTGGAAGCTGTGAAGGCGCAATATGATGATGCCGTAAAGCTGATCACCGCGAAATATGAAGATCGCGTCGAAAAGCTGCAGCGTGGCGACGAATTGGCGCCGGGCGTGCTCAAGATGGTCAAGGTCTTCGTCGCGGTGAAGCGCAAGCTGCAACCGGGCGATAAAATGGCCGGTCGTCACGGCAACAAGGGTGTTATCAGCCGCATGTTGCCGCAGGAGGACATGCCGTTCCTCGAAGACGGAACGCCTGTCGATATCGTGCTCAACCCGTTAGGCGTGCCGAGCCGTATGAACGTCGGACAGATTTTGGAAACCCACCTTGGCTGGGCCTCTCGCGGGCTGGGCAAGCGGGTGACCGAGGCACTGGATAATTGGCGCGACGCCAATCCCGATGCCGAGGGCGGCGAAATGCCAACCGCGGTGCGCGATGCGCTGGTCCACGTCTATGGCGACAAATATACCGACGACATCAAGAGCCGCAGTGCCGAGAGCATCTGCGAACTGGCGGGCAATCTGCGCGTCGGTGTGCCCTTTGCGACACCGGTATTCGATGGCGCCAAGGAAGCCGATGTTTCGGCGATGCTGTCGCTCGCGGGGTTGGATGAATCGGGTCAGTCCGATCTTTTCGACGGCCGCACCGGTGACATGTTCGACCGTAAGGTGACTGTCGGCTACATCTATATGCTGAAACTGCATCACTTGGTGGACGACAAGATCCACGCCCGTTCGATCGGACCCTATAGCCTCGTCACCCAGCAGCCGCTGGGCGGTAAGGCGCAGTTCGGTGGCCAGCGCTTCGGTGAAATGGAAGTGTGGGCGCTGCAAGCTTATGGCGCAGCCTATACGTTGCAGGAAATGCTGACCGTGAAGTCCGATGACGTGATCGGACGAACGAAGGTTTACGAGGCGATCGTCAAGGGTGACGACACCTTCGAGGCCGGTATTCCCGAGAGCTTTAACGTGCTGGTCAAGGAAATGCGGTCACTGGGCCTGAATGTCGAGTTATCGTCCTTTGCTGACGAAGACCCTGACGCTCTTCCCGCCGCTGCCGAATAATTTTCCTCCCCTCCCTTTGCGGGAGGGGAATTGGAGTGTGACATGAACCAACTTACCAACTTCATGAACCCGGTCACTAAGCCCGAGACGTTCGACATGATCAAAATCGGCATCGCCAGCCCGGAACGCATCCGGTCGTGGTCGTTCGGCGAGATCAAGAAGCCCGAGACCATCAACTACCGGACGTTCAAGCCAGAGCGTGATGGCCTGTTCTGCGCGCGCATCTTTGGCCCGATCAAGGATTATGAATGCCTGTGCGGCAAGTATAAGCGCATGAAATACAAGGGCATCGTCTGCGAAAAATGCGGTGTCGAAGTCACAGTGACCAAGGTTCGCCGCGAGCGAATGGGGCATATCGAACTCGCCGCCCCCGTCGCGCATATCTGGTTCTTGAAGTCGCTGCCGTCGCGCATCGGCCTGCTCCTCGACATGCAGCTCAAGCAGCTCGAGCGCGTGCTCTATTTTGAAGCCTATATCGTTCTTGAGCCTGGCCTGACGCCGCTTGAGAAGATGCAGCTGTTGACCGAAGACGAACTGCTCGACGCGCAGGATGAATATGGCGAAGACGCCTTTAGTGCCGGTATCGGTGCTGAAGCAATCCGCGTCCTGCTGGAACAGCTCGACCTGCAGACCGAACGCGCCGACCTGATGGAAGATCTGGCGACGACCAAGTCGGAACTGAAGCCCAAGAAGATCATCAAGCGTCTGAAGGTCGTGGAATCGTTCATCGATTCAGGTAACCGTCCCGAGTGGATGATCCTGCAAGTCGTTCCGGTCATCCCGCCCGAGCTGCGCCCGCTGGTGCCGCTCGATGGTGGCCGTTTTGCGACATCCGATCTCAACGATCTGTATCGCCGCGTGATCAACCGCAACAATCGTTTGAAGCGCCTGATGGAACTGCGCGCGCCGGACATCATCGTCCGCAACGAAAAGCGTATGTTGCAGGAATCGGTCGACGCGCTGTTCGATAACGGCCGCCGTGGCCGCACGATCACGGGTGCGAACAAGCGTCCGTTGAAATCGCTGTCCGACATGCTGAAGGGCAAACAGGGCCGTTTCCGTCAGAACCTGCTCGGCAAGCGCGTTGATTACTCGGGTCGTTCGGTCATCGTGACCGGCCCTGAGCTCAAACTGCACCAGTGCGGTCTTCCCAAGAAGATGGCACTCGAGCTGTTCAAGCCGTTCATCTATGCACGCCTCGACGCCAAGGGTCTGTCCATGACCCTGAAGCAGGCGAAAAAGTGGGTTGAGAAAGAACGCAAGGAAGTTTGGGACATCCTCGACGAGGTGATCCGCGAGCATCCGGTTATGCTGAACCGCGCTCCGACGCTTCACCGTCTGGGCATCCAGGCGTTCGAACCTGTCCTGATCGAAGGCAAGGCAATCCAGCTTCACCCGCTGGTCTGCTCGGCCTTTAACGCCGACTTTGACGGTGACCAAATGGCTGTCCACGTTCCGCTGAGCCTTGAGGCGCAGCTGGAATGTCGCGTGCTGATGATGTCGACCAACAACATCCTTAGCCCCGCGAACGGCAAGCCGATCATCGTTCCGTCGCAGGATATGGTGTTGGGTCTCTATTATCTGTCGATGGAACGCCCCGGCGAGCCTGGCGAAGGCATGTTGCTGGCCGATATGGCTGAAGTGCATCAGGCTCTCTTCGTCGGTGCAGTCACGCTGCACAGCAAGGTGATCAGCCGCATCCCGCAGACCGATGAAAAGGGGAAGCAATATTTCAAGCGTTTTGAAACGACCCCGGGACGCATGCTGATAGCCGAATGCCTGCCCAAATCGCACACCGTTCCCTTTGACGTCGTCAATCGTTTGCTGACGAAAAAGGAAATCGGTGACGTGATCGATCAGGTCTATCGTCACACCGGCCAGAAGGAAACCGTGCTGTTTGCCGACGCTATCATGGCGCTCGGGTTCCGCCACGCGTTCATGGCTGGCATCAGCTTTGGCAAGGATGACATGATCATTCCGGCGTCGAAGGAAAAGACCGTCGACGACACCCGCGCGTTGGTGAAAGATTTCGAGCAGCAATATCAGGACGGCCTGATCACGCAGCAGGAAAAATATAATAAAGCCATCGACGCCTGGTCACAGTGCGGCGACAAGGTTGCCAACGCGATGATGGACGAAATTCGCGCGGAGCCAAAGGATCCCGACACGGGCCGGCTGAAGCCGATCAACTCCATCTACATGATGGCTCACTCCGGTGCGCGTGGTAGCCAGGCGCAGATGAAGCAGCTTGCCGGTATGCGCGGCCTGATGGCCAAACCGTCGGGCGAGATCATCGAAACGCCGATCATCTCGAACTTCAAGGAAGGTCTGACCGTTCTTGAATATTTCAACTCGACCCACGGCGCCCGTAAGGGTCTGGCCGATACGGCGCTCAAGACAGCAAACTCGGGCTATCTGACCCGCCGTCTTGTCGACGTCAGCCAAGATTGCGTCGTGATCGAGGAAGATTGCGGAACGACGCGCGGCATGGAAATGCGCGCGATCATTCAGGGCGGTTCGACCATTGCCTCGCTAGGTGAGCGCATTTTGGGCCGCACCACGCTGGAAGATGTGACCGACAAGGATGGCAATGTCATCGCTCCGGTCGGTACTTTGCTTGACGAGCCGACAACGGCGCGGATCGAAGATGCCGAAGTGCAGGCGGTCAAGATCCGCTCGCCGCTGGTTTGTGAATCGGTGCTGGGTGTATGCGGCAAATGCTATGGCCGCGATCTGGCCCGCGGTACGCCGGTGAACATCGGTGAAGCAGTTGGCGTTATCGCAGCACAGTCGATTGGCGAGCCGGGTACCCAGCTAACGATGCGGACCTTCCACATCGGCGGCGCGGCGCAGGTTAACGAGCAATCGAATGTTGAAGCGATTTCGGACGGTACGATCGAATATCGTGACATGGCGACGATCGTCGACCAGCGTGGCCGTCGTTTGGCGCTGGCGCGTTCGGGTGAAGTGGCCATCATCGACAGCGAAGGCCGCGAACGCGCGTCGCACAAGCTGCCTTATGGTGCGCACATCCTCCACAAGGACGGTGCCAAGGTGAAGAAGGGCGACCGGGTTGCCGAATGGGATCCGTTCACAATGCCGCTCATCACCGAAAAGCAGGGCGTGGTAAAATATCAGGATCTGCAAGATACGCTGACCATGATCGAACAGGTCGACGAAGCGACGGGCATCGCCCAGCGCGTCGTGATCGAATATCGTGCTGCCGGTCGCAGCAAGAAGGAAGATCTGCAACCGCGCCTGACCTTGCTCGACGATGAGTCGGGTGAAGCTGCACGCTATCTGCTGGCAGTCGGTACGATGTTGTCGGTCGAGGATGGCCAAACGGTTCAGGCGGGTGACGTTCTCGCCCGCGTCAGCCGCGAAGCGTCGAAAACGCGCGACATCACCGGCGGTCTGCCGCGGGTGGCCGAGCTGTTCGAAGCCCGCATCCCCAAAGACAATAGCGTGATCGCAAAGATCAGCGGCCGCATTGAATTCGTCAAGGATTACAAGGCGAAGCGCAAGATTGCGATTGTCCCCGAAGAAGGCGACACGATCGAATATCTGATTCCCAAGTCCAAGGTTTTGGAAGTGCAGGAAGGCGATCAGGTCAAGCGCGGCGATGCGCTGATCAGCGGTTCGCCGAACCCGCATGACATTTTGGACGTCATGGGTGTCGAGGCTTTGGCCGAATATCTGGTCGCGGAAATCCAGGAAGTCTATCGTCTGCAGGGCGTGAAGATCAACGATAAGCATATCGAAGTGATCGTACGCCAGATGTTGCAGAAGGTTGAAATCACTGCGGGCGGCGACACTACGCTGCTGCCGGGTGAGCAGCTCGATTATCTGGAAATGATGGAATATAACGCCAAGCTGCCCAAAAATGGCAAGCGTGCCGAAGGGCGCCCTGTCTTGCTGGGCATCACCAAGGCGAGCCTGCAAACGCGCAGCTTTGTCTCGGCGGCTTCGTTCCAGGAAACGACCCGCGTGCTCACCGAAGCGTCGGTGCAGGGCAAGGTCGACTCGCTTATCGGGCTCAAGGAAAATGTGATCGTGGGCCGTCTCATCCCCGCCGGAACCGGCGCGGCGATGAACCGGGCGCGCGTGACCGCTTCGAGCAAGGATGCGGCGCTACGTGCGGCGATGCGGGCAGCCAATCAGGAACATTTGATTGCACCGACGACGGCCGAGGAAGAGCATAAAGCCGAATTGGCGCAGGGGCCCGAAGCCGCGATGGGCGACGACCCGCTGGGCGCCGTTCAAGGTAGCGCATCGGGCGGTGACGAAGTCGCGGTCGATGATCGCCCCGAAGGTGATAGCGAAGCCTAAGCGACACGCGCGCTTATTCTTTGGCTAGACAAAAGGCCCGTCGGAAAACCCGGCGGGCCTTTTTGTTGGGAAAAGGGGGAGCGGCGCTTGCGGTGCTTCCGGTCCAGCTCGGGCTATTTGGCGAGGACTGCTACGATCAGATAGAGCAGCAGCGGCAGGCCGAAGCCGAGCAGCGTCAAGCCGACAAAGGCGACGCGCGTCCAGAGCAGGTCAAAACCGAACTGGTCCGACATGCCGGCGCACACGCCGAATATCACGCCATTTTGTCGATTTTTACGAAAACCCTGTTTCATTATAGTCCTTTCTGAGCCGACGCCCTGTCACAGGTTACGTCGGAAAATTCCGGGGAAGTGTGGGCGGCTGGTCAGATGACCAGCCGGCCGAGTTCCGCACTGTTAACGCCGGTAGCGGCGAGAAGCATGACCGAGCAATATAGCGAAGCGACGGCGGCGATTGCATAGCTGCGGAATGCGTCAATGTTGAAATGTGCCATGATATAAGTCCTTTCAGTTGCTTCGGTTCGGGCCATCCGACCGATGCCCAATACATTGCAGGGACCGTGCCAATTTCATTCATTGGCGGTTAACCGCGGTTTTTTGATTTTTTGCATAAAATGCCAATGGAAAAATTACCACCAAAGTGAAAAAAATACCATTGATTGGAATTTATGTTTAAGCATCTGTTGTGCGCAGGGTCTGGTGAAGCCGGTGGGGCTCGGCTAGGCGACAAGACCTATGTCCTTGCTTCGCCTTTCGCTGACCGATTTTCGCAACCATGCCGGTGCCGAGCTGACCGCGGCGCCAGGTCTGGTCGCATTGTTTGGCGATAATGGCGCGGGTAAGACCAACATCCTCGAGGCGGTATCGCTGCTCGCGCCCGGTCGCGGGCTGCGCCGTGCGCCGCTTGCCGATATGGTGCGCGATAAAGCGGCAGGGGGCTTTACCATCTTTGCCGAAGTGCAGGCGGGCGCGGACCTGCCGCCCGTCGCTATCGGCACCGGAACCGAGACCGGACATCCTGGCCGGCGTCTGGTGCGCGTCAATGGCAGCGCTGCGGCAGCGGCGACGCTAGGGGACTGGCTTTCTATACTGTGGCTCACCCCTGCGATGGATCGCTTGTTCGTCGAGGCGGCAGGCAACCGGCGGCGCTTTCTTGATCGCCTCGTGCTCGCGCTAGAGCCGGGCCATGCGCGGCATAGTAGCCGGCTGGAAGCGGCCCTGCGCGCGCGGGGCAAATTGCTTGCCGAACCAGGAAACGCCGATGATACATGGCTCGACAGCCTCGAGAGCCAAATTGGCGAACATGGCGCGGCGGTCGATAGCGCGCGATTGCGTACGGTGGCGGCGCTAAGCGAGGAGCTGGCGACCTTGCCCGACGCGCCCTTTGCCAAGCCTCATCTCACTCTCGTGGATATGCAGGGCGACGCACGCGATGCACCGATGACGCCGGAAGCGCTCCAGACCGGGCTCAAGCAGCGCCGCCGGGTCGATGCGGCGGCGGGACGCGCTACCTTTGGCCCACACCGCGATGATTTGCATGCGGTGCATGGCGCATCGGGCCGCGCTGCGGCGCGTTGTTCGACCGGCGAGCAAAAAGCGATGCTGCTCTCGTTGATCCTTGCGCATAGCGATTGCGTCGCACGATTGCGCGGCGACCGCCCGGTCCTGCTACTCGATGAAGTTGCCGCGCACCTCGACCCGCTGCGGCGCGGCGCGCTCTACGAGCGGGTGGCGGGGCAGGGTGGGCAAGCGTGGTTGACCGGGACCGAGGCGGCGCTGTTCGACGGCATGCCGGGGGCCGTGACGCGTTTTCGGGTGGCGCGGGGACGGATAGAGGCAGGCTAAAGCCAGGCCGTGCACGACCTCAAACATACCAGGCGCGGTCAATCAGCTTTCATTGTTATTTGAAACATGTAGCATCGGGATGGAAACCGGGGGAGGATAAGGGCATGCGATCAAAAATTGGGGTTCTGGGACCAATTGCTTTTTTCATAACCTCGTCGCTTTTTTGCCAGGCCGTTGCCGCGCAAACGCCGCTTCGGTCCGATCAATTAGCATTTCGGGAGCTTTACAAGGAGCTGGTCGAGACCAACACCACTCTGGGCGGCGGCAGTTGTACACTTGCAGCTGAGAGGATGGCGGCGCGCCTTAAGTCAGCCGGATTGCCGGATAGCCAGATTACCCTGTTCGCCGATCCCGCTCATCCAAAAGAGGGTGGCCTTGTTGCGATTTATCCAGGATCCTCGCAGGCCCTTCAGCCAATTCTCGCTATCGCTCATATCGACGTGGTCGAAGCAAAGCGTGAGGACTGGGTCCGCGATCCGTTCGTTCTGGTAGAAGAAAACGGGTATTTCTATGGGCGCGGCACGGCCGATAACAAGGCAATGGCCGCCACAATGGTCGACACGCTGATCCGCTTCCAAAAGACCGGTTACAAGCCCCGGCGGACGATCAAAATCGCGCTGACGTGCGGCGAGGAAACAAATGGTGCGTTTAACGGAGTCGAATGGCTGGCAGCAAATGAACGCGATCTTATTGATGCCGAATTCGCTCTGAACGAGGGCGGAGGGGGAACAACCGACGGCAAGGGCAAGCTTGTCGAACAAACGGTTCAAGTTGGCGAAAAGACCTTTGCGACATATCGCCTCGAAACGCGAAATGAAGGCGGACATAGTTCCGTTCCGAGGCCGGACAACGCCATTTACCAACTCGCACATGCGCTGGTGAACGTTGAAGCGCATGAATTTCCGTTGGAAATGAGCGATACCACGCGCACCTATTTTCGCGAGGCCGGAGCTGGCCGCGGAGATGAAATAGGTTCGGCCATGGTCAAACTGGCTGCAAATCCGGCCGACAAAACGTCCGAAGCTATCGTCAACAGCGACCCCTTCCTCCATTCCAACCTTCGTACGACCTGCGTCGCGACGATGCTTGACGGCGGTCACGCGCGCAACGCGCTGGCACAGCGCGCCGGCGCGTTCGTCAACTGCCGAATATTCCCTGGCCATTCGGTCGAGGCAATACGCGGCGAGCTCGCGCGGATTGTCGACGGTCAAGGCGTGACGATCACAACACTCTCGCCTCTTAGGCCCAGCCCGCCGGCCCCTCCACTCGATCCCAAAGTGATCGGGCCGATCAAACAATTGGCCGCCAAATATTTTCCAGGCGTGCCGGTCGTTCCGGTGATGTCGAACGGTTATACGGACGCGACCTTTCTGGGCGCAGTCGGTATCCCCACTTATGGCATTCCAGGATCATGGGGGGACCCTGACGGAAACGGAGTCCATGGGCTCGATGAACGGATTGAGGCGAGATCGCTATATGTCGGCCGTGATTATTTCTATGACCTGATACAAGCCTATGCTGATTAAGGTTGCCGTCTCACAGATCGAGCCGGCGTCCGAGCGCTAGACCGACGCTCAAATAATCTCGCGCACGACATCCTGCGGGCGGCAGAAGCGGACGCCCTTTTCGGTTTCGACGAATGGGCGATTTACATAGGCGGGGTTAGCAACCATCGCTGCGATGATCGCGTCTTCGCTGGCGTCGGGCAGACCTAGCTCTTCTGCATCGGTACCGCGTAGGCGCAGCGCCTCTTTGGCCGTCACGCCAGCGTCGGTGAAAAGCTGGCGCAATTTGTCGGCGGTGTAGGGCGATTTGAGATATTCGACCACCATGACGTCGATGCCGGGCGTTTCGGAAAGGATGGCGAGCGTCTTGCGCGACGTGCCACAGGCGGGATTATGCCAGATCGTTGCTTTCATAGGAATCTTCTTATCTCAGCGGGTAGGAGGCGACAAGTGTCGTCGAAACTTTGCTTTTGCGACTAATTTGCATCTTGCACTTGCGAACGCTTCTCATTAGTGACACTCGCACGACACCTGTCCTGTTTAGAAAGAAATTTATTTCATGCGCTTTTCGGCTGTTTCGCACTTCGCGCTTTTTGCCGCTACCCTATCTTCATCATCCTTGGTTTTGGCTGCACCGCAAGGAGAATTTCCGGCGGCGGTGAACGGGAGCGAACTGGCACAAAACGCCGCAGTGGCAGCTGATCATGGACGCGAGATTATCGTGACGGGCAAGCGCGATGGTTATCGCACAATCCTAACGACGACGGGTACCAAGACCGAAACCCCGATCCTTGATGTGCCGCAGTCAATCAGCGTCGTTACACGCGAACAACTCGATGATCAGGCGATCCGGTCAATGTCTGCGCTTGTGCGACTGGTTCCCGGCGTGTCGGCGGGACAGGGCGAAGGACACCGCGACCAGATTACGTTGCGCGGGAACAATAGCACGGCTGACTTTTTCGTCGACGGGCTGCGCGACGATGTCCAATATTTCCGCAGTTTCTATAATGTTGACCGTGTCGAGATCCACAAAGGATCAAATGCGATGATCTTTGGCCGCGGCGGCGGCGGCGGTGTCGTCAACCGGATCAGCAAGGGCGCTATGGTTGGTGAAAAGGGATTTTCCGCCGACGCCGGTGTCGACACATTTGGCGCCTGGTCGGTATCGGGCGATGCCAATTTTGGGCTGGGCGCCAATGGGGGTCTGCGTATCCTCGCTTTTGGCGAGGAATTGCAAAATCATCGCGACTCTTTTTCGGGCAATCGCTGGGCGGTTAATCCGGTGGCAGGCTTTGCCCTCGGCGAAACGGTTCGCCTTCAGATCGGATATGAACATGTCGAGGACGACCGTGTCGTCGACAGGGGTGTCCCGGCGAATTTCGCCGGCAGTCTCGCCAATCCGGCGACCCCGTTGACCGGTTATCGCGATATTTTCTTTGGTGTTCCCGGGGTCAATGAAACACGGTTCAACGGCGATATATTGCGCTTTCGCGGCGAAGCTGAACTAACCGACGGGCTGACCATTTCGGCGCAGGGGCTATGGGGTGACTACGGCAAAAACTATACAAACGCCTTTGTCGCAAGCCCGGTGAGCGCGACGTCGACCTTAGATGTGCAAGCCTATCGCAATCTGACCGATCGCGAGACCGCGGTCGGTCAGATAAACCTCGAATGGCGGGGCGATACCGGTCCTGTATCGCACGTCCTGTTGATCGGCGCGGAAATCACCCGACAGGACACGCGCAATGAGCGGGTCAACGGTTTCTTCGACGGCAATCTGAATTCGGCGAGCCGCAATCGGACGATCGCTCTTACCGCCAACCCGATGCTGCCGGATCCAATCTTTGTCGCCGGACCGACCGGCGACGGCAATCGGCTCAACACGACCCAGGTCGATCAACTGTCCATCTATGTTCAGGACCAGATCGGAATAACCCAATGGGCCGATCTGATCGCCGGACTTCGCTATGACCGGTTTGAAATCGACGCCTTCGACGAGTTTGGCGGCGACGCCACCGGCCGTGATGACGGCCTCTGGTCTCCGCGTATCGGTCTTGTGCTCAAACCGACGGCCGCGGCCAGCCTTTATGTCAGCTACAGCAAATCCTATCTGCCGCAATCGGGTGACCAGTTCAGTAGCCTTGATGCTACCAATGCTGCGCTCAAACCGGAAGAGTTCGATAATTATGAGGTTGGCGCCAAATGGAACATACTGCCAAATCTGACCGTGACCGCCGCCATATTCCAGCTCGACCGCACCAACACGCGAGCACCCGGACCGGTGGCGGGAACGACGGTGCTCACAGGGGCGCAGCGTTCCAAGGGGTTTGAACTGTCACTGACCGGCAAAATCATGCCGCAATGGCAGGCGGCCCTTGGCTACGGCTATACCGACGCTAAGATTAGCGAAACGACCAGCTCTGCCCCTGCGGGCCGCCGCGTCGCCCAGGTTCCGCGTCACCAATTGTCGCTGTGGAATCGCTATGACATTGACAATCGCATTGGTTTTGGAATGGGGGTCTATCATCAGTCGCGCAGCTTTACGTCGATCAGCAATGCGGTTGAACTGCCATCCTATACCCGCGTTGATGCTGCTGTGTTCGTCCAGTTGAGCGATCAATTCGATGCCCAAATCAATGTCGAAAACCTGCTCGGCGAACGCTATTTCCCCGTCGCACACAATGACAATAATATTTCGACCGGAGCGCCGACCAATGCGCGCTTCACGCTCCGTTTCAAATATTAAGCCAGCGGGCAGGTCGCATTTTCCTCGGCTCAAGCCATTTGAGCCACGCTTTCCCGCAGCCCGGTCTAGAAAAACGTTGGCATAATCTTAATCTAAGCGGCAGAATATGACAAAGCCGCAGCCGCGGCGCGAGGGTTTGCAATGCGGGGAACGACGCCAATATATCGTCGATCGATTTTGAGTGCCATCGGACTGGGCGGGGTGCTGGCCGCGTTGCCGGTGCGCGCGCAGGATTTTGGGGCGATTTTCGCGCCCGTTTCGCCGCCGGTCGATTATCTGGCTGTCGCGCGCCAACAGCTTGCCCGGCAAGGCCACGCCATCGTCCAGACTGACCGCGTCGGCATTGTCGATTTCGGTCTGCCTTCGTCGCAACCGCGCTTCATGCTGATTGATATGGTCGCAGGCAAAATCGACCGCTTTCCCGTCACCCATGGCCGCGGGTCCGATCCGCAGCATGACGGCTGGCTCAAACGTTTTTCCAACACACCAGGTTCGCTCGCCACATCGCGCGGGGCGTATCGCACCAGCGATTATTATTGGGGCCAGAATGGGTCTTCGATGCGGCTCGACGGGCTGGAGGCGGACAATAGCAACGCCGACATGCGTGCCATCGTCGTACATGGCGCCTGGTACGCCGAACCGTCGCTGATTTCGACACAGGGCAAACTGGGCCGCAGCGAAGGTTGCTTCGTGTTCGGCGAGGAATTGCTGCCGGAAATCTTGTACAAGCTGGGGCCGGGTCGGATGCTGTTCGCCGACAAGCTGAGCTCCCCGCCGCCCGAACCCCTGCCGCCGCTACCGGGGACCGAAAATATCATCCGCGCCTCGTCGCAGACGGGCGTAATGC
>CAWJNG010000005.1:0-339037 GCA_963844225.1 uncultured Alphaproteobacteria bacterium
GGAAGTATAGGCGATATCGGCGCTGGCATTGATGCCCTGCAGCACCATCGAACAAGGTGGCGTCAAATCCGGCATTGGCTGTCATCGCCGGGCCGTTCGTCAACTTGTTCCCGGCGACATTGACGCCGCTCACGATGCCCTGCTGAATTTTTGCATCGAGCAAACCCAGGCTGCCGCGAAGGGTAAAGCCGTCTGTTGGTCGCACGGTCAATTCTGCCTCACCTCCCAATATACGGGATTTAGGAATGTTCAGCAGAGTTTCGGCCCCCTCGTTGCCGGGTCAATATTGATAAATTGCTGATTGCGATATTTATAATAAAAGGCCGCCATGTTCAGCGTGACCACGCGATGAGCAAATTTATTCTTTGAACCGATTTCGAACGAATCAACTTTTTCCGCCGCCGCCACGTTCAGACTCTGAAGGATCAAAAAAGGCTTGCGCGTTAAAGCTCGGCGCACAAAAGTCGCGGCTGTAGGTAAAGTAGAGCAAGTTATCACGGGAAACCTTGAAATCGAAACCCACCTTACCCGACAAATTGTTGATACTATAGCTTAGCGGGGTTGCCGCGTCGGGATTGTGGTCCCCAGAACGGCGCCCGACGGGCCAATTTGTTCGGCAATAAATCCGGCTGTTTGCCTGTGTCATGCGTAAACCGTAGACCGCCCTTTAACTTGAAGCTGTCGGACAGATCAAAGCTGGCATCGGTATTCAGTTGGCATCCTGGTCTTGATCTGGTCGAAACTATTTCCGAACTGGCAGGCTTCACCCGCGGTCGTTGCCAGACAATCAGCATCGGTTACAAAGCCGTCGCCATTGACATCGCCGCCGCTGGCAACGTCTTGGGCGATCTTGAACGTCGAGGCGTTGAAAACCTTTTCGCGATTATAATAGCCGCCAAGAATGAAGTTGAACGGTCCGCTAAAGTCACTGGTTATGCGAAGATCTTGTGCAAATTGCGTGGCCCGGTCGGCATAGGGGATTTCTAAAAGGGCTATGGCTTGGCCGTCGGTATCTTCGATGAAATTCAGATTGCCCTTGTCCCACGATGTGATGCTGGTGAGTGAGAGGGGAGTCAGATAGGTCAAATTTGCCAGTGAGCGAGACCGAATACGTACGGGCGCGGCGCCTTGATGTTTCGTTGGCGGCAATTTGACGGTTGCTGAACCCGGCCCGATTAACGGCCGCCGGCTGTGCGAAAATACCGTAATTGCGCGGATTTTGATAGCTGGTGGATGCGCGCAGGGTAAAATTGACCCTATCGGACGGTTCGACATAAAGCGCAGCGCGCACACCATATTCGCGTGTGCCGCCCAAATCGGGCTTGCCTGGCAGAGTGTTTTTGAACCAGCCATCGGCTCTGGCAAATGTCCCCGCGACACGCAGGGCCGCACTTTGTCCGAGCGGCACATTGAGGGCACCGTTCAAATCGATGCGGTTATAATTCCCATAGCCGGCGTTCGATAACCCGAAGTTTCGCCCAGCTTTGGTGCCCGGCTAATCAGATTGACTGCACCGCCCGTGGTGTTTTTGCCGTAAAGTGTGCCCTGTGGTCCGCGCAGCACTTCAACGCGTTCAAGATCGTACAGTGCGATGCCGTACAGCGCGAAATTGCCCTTATAAACTTCGTCATAATAGGTGGCGACCGGCCCCGACTGGTTGAGGCTATAGTCGTTCAGCGACACGCCGCGTAGAGCGAAGATTGGCGTATTGTCGCCAACGGTCGACGTCAGTTGCAGATTGGGTACTTTGGAAACAAGTTCATCGACCTGCGTTGTCCGTCCCTTTTCAAGCGCGTCCCCCGTGACCGCCGAAATGGAGATGGAGACATTTTGCAGATTTTCGGACCGTTTGTTGGCGGTCACAATAATCTCGTCCGGAGCCCCGGCAGAAGCGGCGTCGGGCGCGTCCTGTGCAACGGCATAGGAGCTTGCGCTAGCCGTCAGCAGCAGCAGGGCACCGCGAAATATGGTGCTTTTATACTTGGATTTGTTGTTCAATTTACCCTCCCAAAGGTTTTTCGTTGTTTTATTTTGGCATTTTGTTGATCAGGGCTTGCCTGATGGTCACTCTTTCGGTGCGCAGTGGTCTTCGTCTCAGTTCTGAGACCTCCCTTGTGGTATAAGGCTTGAAATCTGCGGGCATGTGGCCGGGGTCGAACCTGTACAACGACCAGTTCAACACGTCGGTCAGCCGCTCATCGTCCAAATCGGATGTCGACACACCGGGGACGCGCACCAGAAATTCCCGTCCACCTTCGACGTGCAGGAATTTGGCCAACACATCTTTCATGGGTGGATTGGTAAAATCGTCGCCGCTACCATCCTGACGATGGCATCCCTGACATTTCAGCATGTAATCACTATGCGCCCTGTCAGGCCGTTCGACGCCGGGCATCGCGGCCTTGTCTCCGCCCGCTGCAATAGCCGTTGTGGCCAATATGCAGCCGACCAAATCAAAGAAAGAGCAGCGGGTTTCATGATTTTAGCGGGGGTCAACCGCAACGCCGATAAGGACGGCGGTGGAGCAATTATAGACGCTGCTTTCGGTGCCCAGGCACCAGTTATAATCGTTGTTAGATTGCGGTCGTACTGGAGGGCGATCGCCCTCGTTACGGTTGCATAGACAATGCCCGCACGACGACGCGCCGCAGCAGTCATTATAGCTGATGACATAGGCCCGACCGTCAGCTGGATTGGTGCAGGTGCCGATCCATGTGATTGGCGACATTTCGGTGCCCGGCGGGCAAGAGCTGACGGAGCCCCCACAACAGGTGCATAAAAAGCCGTCAATCGCGCAATAGCGCCAATAGTCGCATTGGGTTCTATCGCCCGGATCTTGAGGATTTCCCGACGTTACCGGCGGACGGCCAGACTCACCGCCATGCGCACCTCCGCTTGAGGCATAGGCGCGCGAAACGGGCAGAACCGGAATGATCGCAGCGCCTGTGACGGCGCCCCCGATCCAAGCCAACAAGCTGCGCCGCGATGTTCCGCGCGCAACACCGCGCGCCATTTTTTCAGTCAGTTTGTCCCATTGGGCCATATCAAGCCTCCCCTTCGCGGCGCTTTAAAAATTCCTGTAAGGATGCGACGTCATGTTCTTTGGCCTCAAAAAGGCTTTCCAAATGTTCGCGCGTGTTGACGAGGCCCAGCGATGCCACCTTGCCGTCGCCGTCGATCAGTACAGCATAGGGGAGCTTGGCGACGCCAAAGGCCCGACCCAGCGACTCTGACAGGACAAAGGGTTGGCCCGCCAGATCATGCTCCATCACCATCCGCCGTTGCGTCGGCTCATCGCCGTCGCTGACAAGAATGGCATCAAGCCAGGAGCGTTCTGACCGCACCGATGCTTTGAAGACGGGCATGAGCGACTTGCAAATGGGGCAGTCGGGCGAAGTAAAGAACAGCAACTGGCTACGACCATTGCGTTTTCCGCCGACGGTCAGTTTCTCACCATCCAGCGTCATCACGTCCATCTTGGTAGGAATGTCGCCTACATTGACCTTTTGATGCAGGGTCAACGCTCCGGCGGGAGCGATGCGTTCGTGTAGGATGCCCACTTGCCGCGCCAATGCGGCGACCAGAACAGCCAGAACAACGACGGCGATCCACAATAATATCTGAGACGTAACGATCATCGGATGCTGCCTTTTTTGAACGAGGGAATGGCCGCCAATTCACTCATCGCCAGATAAAGAGCGAGCAGGGCCAGAGTGGCGAAGGGCGTGATGATGGACAGGGGAGAAAGCGGTATTTGCGTGGCCAAAATGGCCATCAAGGACAGGCCAAAGGCGCGGCCAAGGGCGAACAGGCCAATCGGCTTTTCTCGCGCAGCAAAATCGCAACCACAATCGAGCGAGGTGCCGAATTTGCGGCCAAGGGCGGCGCCGTAAGTGGACCAGATCATGGCGGCGATGATGGCCCCGACCATGCGCGACTGCGGAAAGACAAGCGCGAGGCCAGTCAGGAATTCAACCGACGCCAAGCCCAATAGAGCGGAAGATGCAAGTCCTGAGGGCACGCCGCTAAGCTTGGTTAGCGCCTGGGCCATCCGCGCGGGTTGCATCAGTTTGTGCAGCGCGGACAGGATCAGAACTGACGCCAGAAATAAGGTCATTTCGACCATCATTTAAACACCGACATCGTTTGCGGATTGAATGCGACTTGGCCCAGCGTGCGGACGAAAGTCCCGCTTTTAGCGTCATAGACGTCGAGAATGGAATCGGCCCTTGCGACGACCAGATGCGGCGCGTCCTCGCGGGTGACTTCGATCGCGATCCCGACGCCTTTTATCGGGATGCGGGCAACACGGGCTTTGGTTTCGGGGTCAACAACCCATACTTCGGTGCCGCCATTTTTGTGGCTGCCCTCGGTTCCTTCGGGGCTCATCAGAACATAAAGTCTGCCAACGGCATCACTCGCAATCACTTGCCAGCCACCGGGGCGCCATTCGGGACTTCCACCCTCGGCGGTTCCGACAGAGAATGTATCGGGGAGCGGCTTTGCCACCGGACCCGAGAAATTAAATCCGCGCAATTGGCCATGATAGGAAACGAACCACGCGGTCTTGCCAACCATCGCGGGCATGCCAAACAAAGGCTGCGCATCAATATCAAGAATCGGCTCTGTCGTTTCGGTCGATGCCAATGTTCCGTCTGCGGCCAACTGCAAGGTGGATACAGTGCCATCGGCGCAGAAGGTGCTGAACCCTCGTTCACCCGTCGGATAGATCAACGTGCAACCCGGCAGGTCTATATCCGAAAGAACTTTGCGATTTTCCAGATCGACGACGGTAATCGATTGCCCGGGCGTGAAGTTGGAAACCAGCGCCCATTTTTCGTTGTTGGTGAACTGAAACGTGTTCTTATACGTCACTTGCTGCTGGCGCTTGCCACCTGGCAGAATGATCTCGCCCTTGGGCAGCAGCGTTGCTTTATCCCAGATTGTGATGACGTCGGTTCGCACGCCGCGAGTCAGGCGCGAATAATAGGTTCCGGCTGTATATATGACAGGCTTTGTGCTAGGCAGCAGGACATTACCAAACTGGGCTATTTCTACCATGCCCTTGACAGGACTCTCGGGCGAAGACGTATCAACGACCACCCCCCTGCCATCAATCAGCGCATTGAAGTTGAAGTCATGCACCATGATCCAGCTGGCTGGATATTGGGACGGAAGAACTTCGACGTTCGGGATGGTCTCTTCGGGAAGCGGGGGAGGGGAGTTTGCGGGTTGAGCGAACGCACTTACAGATGACAAAAGTATCACCGACATGACGACCGAGAAACCTTTTACCCTCATCCATCCATCCCATCTTTTTTGCATGGAGTGTGCCCTCCATCACTTTGCTCTCCCTTAAAAATAGAACGGGTGTACAAGATTTGTCAAGCGTACTAAATTGGTCAAGTGTCCGAAATGTTTTATCTCAGAACGGAGCGTACTAAGTTATTATGAAAAGGACCTTTTCAAACAAGTTTATCGTGCCGGACCTGGCGATTCAGGAGCGTGCTGGCGGCTATGAGAAGGGGCGTGACGTCTATGAACAGATCCTCCGCGCCGCACTAAATTTGCTGATTGAGGAAGGGTATCGCTCTGTCAGCATGCGTCGAGTCGCGGCCGCCTGCGGAATGAAGCTCGGCAATTTGACTTATTATTTTCCGGCCAAGGAAGACTTGGTCCGCGAACTTCTGGATGCGGTTATCAGCAGCTATGAAATCGAATTTGACGCGATCGCCCATGAGGAGGGTGCGTCTGCCACTTCCCGTCTTGAGGAGATATGCATTCTCATACTTGAAGATATTGGGACCAAGAAAACCACACGCTTTTTCCCCGAACTTTGGGCGCTATCAAACCATGATGATTTTGTGCTGGAACGGATGCAGGACCTCTATGCACGTGCGCGACGGCCTTTAATTCCGCTGATTGCCGAAATCAATCCGGCGCTATCTCCCGATCAATGTGAATCTGTCGCGCTTTTTATATCTGCATCAATGGAAGGAATGACGGTTTTTGCAGGATATGAAAAGCCGTTTGCGCACCGCATGCGTTGGATTGAACAAATATCCGTGAAGGCTTTTGTCGATCTTATCGTGACGCTGTCGCCAGAGGATTTGTCATAGCAAAAGTTGATCAAACTGGGATTGACGGGCAGCAGCACTCATTTTTTCTGCAGCGTCATCTTTTGCAGTCCCACGCTGCTTTCCCACTCAGAATGTACACAGTCAGTACACATCAAATGGGACGCGCGATAGATTTTCACTTTCTTACATTTCTGGCCACAGCATTTTATTGGATAGCGCTGACTGCATGGCTCGTCACTTTTTGTGCCTATCTATTGACGCTCTATCGCGGAGTGAGCGCGGCGGCCATAATTGGTTCATAGACAATTCGGTCACCGTCGACGTGATCGTGCACGACAGGAGCATTATATGACAGCTCAGGAAAGCCCCGAACATTTGGTGGTCGTAACCCGGACGGGCGGACGGGTCGATCTATGCCTCAACCGGCCAGCACGATTCAACGCGCTTTCAGAAGAACTGCTGACCGCACTTGAGCGCGAACTCACGGCCATCCGGCATGACGCCTCGGTCCGATGTGTTGTCCTGTCCGGGGCCGGCAAAGCCTTCTGTACCGGGCACGACCTGCGGCAAATGCTCGCTACGCCAACACTGGACTATTACCGCCAACTCTTCGCGCACTGCTCGGTGGTCATGGAAGCGATTACCGGCTTGCCGGTACCCGTCATCGCCCGCGTGCATGGTATTGCTACGGCCGCCGGCTGCCAGTTGGTTGCGAGTTGCGACCTCGCCATTGCGTCGCACGCCGCGCGTTTTGCGGTGTCCGGTATAAACGTCGGACTTTTTTGTTCGACACCGGCGGTCGCACTATCGCGCAATGTTGCGCCAAAACGCGCGTTCGAAATGCTTGCGACCGGGGGTTTTATCGATGCGGCGACGGCAGCAGATTGGGGGCTGGTGAACGACGCTGTACCCGATGATCAACTCGATGATCGGGTAAGCAAGCTTGTGTGCGAGATCGAAGCGAAAAGCCCTTCCGCGCTTCGGCACGGCAAATCACTTTTCTACGCGCAGCAGGGACGCACGCGCAGCGACGCCTACCGCCTCGCGTCCGAAGTCATGGCGCAAAACATGATGGAAGCCGACGCGATGGAGGGGGTCGCAGCGTTTCTTGAGAAACGAGAACCCAACTACAAGTGAGGTGAGTGGAGATAGCAGACGCTGATACTGAATATTCCATCGCGCCTTGCGAATAAGAGGTTCCGGGCCAGCCGGCTTCGGGATCGAGACACGGGAGAACGATATAGTGGCGACCATGCCGAACTGCACGATGCGTCGGTACTCCTCACCACTCCCGGCCCCGACACCTTGCCCACGCATCGACCATTGGCGAAGTGGCGGATCTTCGTCGTTTGCCGAACGACGGCTTTTCATGATCCGACCGCCAATTGCAGACAGCCGGGAATCCGCCCAATTTCCCACATTTGGGGTTGCGCAAGGGGTGCCAAAACTACTGGCGTGGCCAATCTCCAACCCGGGCGGAGAGAGCAGTCGCTTCTAGCGTCGATTAGGGCTATTTTTCTGAGTCTCTGTCTTCGCCCGAACGGCGGCGCACGCGATACAGCCGCGAAAGTCCGCCGAAATCCCAGTAAGGCTTAGCATTATCCAATTATCTCAAATGCTTAGAGACTGTTTGGTGCACCCGACAGGATTCGAACCTGTGACCTTCGCCTTCGGAGGGCGACACTCTATCCAGCTGAGCTACGGATGCTTCCAGCGCGTGCCTAGCCTGACGCGATAGCATCGGTCAACGGATTCGGACTGCATAATCAAACTTCCGATACAAAGGACCAATCCATTGCGCGCTAGCCGCACTTCGTGCCAAGCCGACGACGGCGATTCAACAAGGGGGTCCAGCGGTGAAGTTGTCCGAAGCAAATTGGCCGATGGCCGCCGATCTTTACGGCGAGATGCAGCTGGAAGCGAGCCCGCCGACACGACACCGCTGGCGCGACTACCTGCCCGGAATGCTGGTCACCGGGGCCGCGGCACTCGCCGCAGCATGGCTCGCCGACCAATATGCCGCGCCGCTAGTGTTGATGGGGCTACTCATCGGCCTGTCTCTTAGCTTTATATCGCAAGATCCTCGCACCCACGCCGGTCTCGATCTGATGTCACAAACGGCGTTGCGGATCGGCATCGTGCTGGTCGGTGCGCGCATCACTGCCGGACAGCTAATCGATCTGGGTCCGTTGCCCTTCGCCATGCTGATCGGCATCATGATCGCGGTCATGGCGATCACCGTCGGGACTGCACGCTGGTTTGGGCAAGATCGTTATCCCGCTCTGCTGGCGGGCGGCGCAACCGCCATTTGCGGGGCGTCTGCCGCGCTGGCACTCTACTCCCTAATCGGCGAAAAGCGCGTCGATCAGGCGCGCTTTACGATGGTGCTGGTCGGCATCACCATCGCTAGCGCGCTGGCGATGACCGTCTATCCGGTGCTCGCAGCCCAGCTGGGGATGACCAACACGCAAGCCGGGTTCCTGATCGGCGCGTCCATCCATGACGTCGCCCAGGCAATTGGCGGTGGGTTTTCCTTCTCCCCCGAGGCAGGTGAGGTTGCCACTATCGTCAAACTGACCCGCGTCGCGCTACTTGCGCCGATGCTGATGCTCGTCGCGCTTTGGCTTGGCCGTCAATCGGGTGAAAAACTGTCAACATCGCGGATTCCGCTGCGCCTGCCCTGGTTCATTACAGGCTTCCTTGCGATCGCGGCGCTGAATTCTCTAGTCGTGCTGCCGGTGTCGGTTCGCGAAGGCGCGACTAGTGTGGCGCAAGCGCTGTTGCTGCTTGCAATTGTTGCGACCGCGATGAAAGCGCGGCTACACTTGCTTCTCGATCAGGGGTGGCGAAGCTTTGCGCCGGTAATGGTCGCTACCCTGACCAGCTTTGTGCTGGGCCTAGCGGCGGCGCTGATCTTATGAGCGAGGAATCACTTTTCGATCTTGTCGTCATTGGTGGCGGCGTCAATGGCGCGGGCATTGCACGTGATGCAGCCGGCCGCGGCGCGGCGGTAGCACTGGTCGAGCGCTTTGACCTGGCACAAGGAACCTCTTCGGCCTCGACCAAGCTAATTCATGGGGGGCTGCGCTATCTCGAGCA
The DNA here is from genome assembly GCA_963844225.1 of uncultured Alphaproteobacteria bacterium. GTDB lineage: Bacteria > Pseudomonadota > Alphaproteobacteria > Sphingomonadales > Sphingomonadaceae > Sphingopyxis. Next base: position 9,180 of record CAWJNG010000005.1, read on the forward strand.
TTATGAATTTGCGCTGGTCCGTGAATCACTGATTGAGCGCGAGCGCCTTTGGGCCATCGCCCCGCACATCATCCGGCCGATGCGCTTTGTCTTGCCTGACAAGCCCGGTGCTCGCCCGCGCTGGCTCGTTCGCATCGGCCTCTTTCTGTACGACCATATTGGCGGACGCAAACGCCTGCCGCCCACAAGCTCGCTTGACCTACGACGCGATGTGGCTGGCAAATCGCTCAAGCCCAAATTCACCAAAGCCTTCGAATATAGCGATTGTTGGGTCGATGATGCACGGCTAGTCGCGCTTAATGCTGTTTCGGCCGCGTACCATGGCGCAACGATTTTGACGCGCCATGACGTCACGCAGATGGAGCGGGTCGGCGGACTGTGGCATCTGACCTTGACCCGGCCAGACGGCAGCGAGCGGGAACTGAAAGCGCGCAGCGTCGTCAATGCAGCAGGGCCATCTGTACTCGACCTGCTCGAGCAAGCTAAAGTTGGCCATAAGTTGGGGTCGCGGCTGGTTCGCGGATCGCATATCGTTGTGCCGCGCAAGACCGAGCATGAGCGCGCTTATTTCGGCCAGAATGACGATGGCCGAATTTTCTTTGCCATTCCCTATGAGGAGGATTTTACCCTGATCGGTACCACCGACGCTGATCATCATGGCGATCTGGCACATGTCCGAGCAAGCGATGCGGAAATCGCCTATTTATGCGCCGCAGCCTCGGACTATTTTGTCGAGCCAGTCCGGGTCGAAGATGTGGTGTGGACCTATGCCGGAGTGCGCCCGTTGATCGACGATGGCTCAGGCAAGCCCGAGGCGGCAACGCGCGGCTATGCCATCGAGCGCGACGATGTCGATGGGCAGGCCCCGATACTGACAATTTTCGGGGGTAAAATCACTACTTACCGTCATCTCGCTGAGGATGCGCTGGCCCGACTTTCGGATATTGTCGATGATAGCCGCAGCGGCTGGACCCGAAGCGAGGCCTTGCCTGGCGGCGATTTCAGCCTTGGGGCCATCGCAACTACCCGCAAGGCATTGGCGGCGCGCTACCCCTTTGTTCCGCCCACAGTTATGGCGCGATTATTCCGCAGCTATGGCACCGCGATGACGCAATGGCTGGCCGATAATCAAAGCTGGGCCGGTTTGGGGGACGATTTCGGACATGGATTGACCGCTGCCGAAGTCGATTATCTTATCACCCACGAATGGGCACGTAGCACCGACGATATTCTGTGGCGGCGGAGCAAATTGGGTTTGCGCTTTGATGTAGCCGAGGTTGCGACGCTGGCTATCTATGTCGGACAAGCCGTCAGCCGCGTGGAAGCGCCCAGCTAACCGTCAACTGGGTAGCGCGGCGCGGGATATCGAGCTTGGCCTCGCTGAAATTGACCTTTTCATTGGGCGGCAACACGCGCACCGGTGGCTTGATCGTCCAGCTATAGACAATGGTCCCCTGTGCATCGCGCAATTCGGCAAGGATCGGTGGCACGCGCTGTTCACGATCGGTTGGGTTGATGATCACGCCCGATGCCGCAAAGTAAATTGTGCCGTCGGCCAGCTCGCGATGATCCTGATTGGGCGGCAATTCGATTACCAGATCGGGCTCGCTCGTCATCCCGGGGAAGCCCAGTCCGGCGGCCCAGCTTGGCAGCCCAAAATAATATAGTCCCGCTGTAGCCGCAATCATTAGGCTGGCGGCGATTGTCGCAATAATCGTCCAACGTCGAGCCGGATTTCGGCGCGCGCGGCGAAACGGAAGCGGCGCCTCGGTCTCAGGGGGAGGCGAGGGCTCTTCAGGCGCCGCAGCAAAAGCTTCGGGCGGAGGCGCGACGACCGCCGGTTCAGCTGCGCGTTCCGGTTCAGAAGCAATCGAACGAGCAGACGCAGAATCTACGGAAGGCGCCGAGGTCGGCGGCACGGACGCCGACACCGGAGCCGGCACGGTCGCTGGCGTTGGCGAAGGCGCCAACGGTTCGGCAGCGATGCTCGGCGCGGCCCGCGGTGCCGCTACAGGCTCCTGAAACCAGCTGTGACTGCAATTGGCGCAGCGCACCGTACGACCATTGGCCCCAATGGCGGTATCCGGCACGACATAGCGGGTGTGACAAGATGGGCAGGCGAGGATCATGGGGCTCCTCTAAACACGCATCACGCTGCGCTGGCAAGCGCTGCGTAACGCCTGTACGTCGACCATTGAACATTTACGCATTGGCAACCGTCTTTACCTTGTCCGGCAAGCGTGCAAGAGCCGCATCTATGGCCTCAGTTCTACCCTTTGCGCCGCGGCGTCCGGTTCAGCATTGTTCCTCGGGCGTGGCGTCATGAGCGAGACAGGATTCACGCGAGCGGGCGGTGCGATGGTCGAATTTGATCGGGTCGGACTGCGCTATGGCCCCGATGCCGAAGTGCTGAGCGATGTCAGCTTTAACTTGCAACCGGGCAGCTTTTATTTCCTGACCGGCCCATCGGGCGCGGGCAAAACGTCGCTGTTGAAAATGCTCTATCTCGCGCAGAGACCCAGCCGCGGTATCGTGCGCCTATTCGGCGAAGATCTGGTGGCGATGCCGCGCCACCGGATGCCTGGCTTTCGCCGCCGCATTGGTGTGGTGTTTCAGGATTTCCGTTTGATTCCGCACTTAAGCGCGCGCGACAATATAGCGCTGCCGCTGCGCATCGCGGGAGTCAGCGAAGAGGATCTAGCAGGGCCTGTGGGTGAGATGTTGAGCTGGATCGGGCTTAACGACCGGGCCCATGCCCGACCGGCAACCCTGTCAGGTGGTGAACAGCAGCGCGTCGCGATCGCCCGCGCGGTGATTGCGCGGCCACAGTTGCTGGTCGCCGACGAGCCCACGGGCAACGTCGATCCAGAAATGGCAATGCGGCTGTTGGGATTATTTGAGGCGCTCAACAGGCTCGGCACGACCGTTGTCGTCGCAACCCATGACATTCATTTGATCAGCCGGATCGACAAAGCGCAAATGATGCGGTTGGAAAAGGGCCGTCTTGCCGATCCCACTGGGGCGCTGCGCTACCCCCCCGCCAACCGGAACTAGTGATGATTATTCCGCGCGTTCCCGTCCAACACCGCCGCTTGCTCCCCGACCGCCGGCTGTCCGGTCCGACACCGTGGGTTATGGCGGTACTGATGATGCTCACCCTGCTCGCCGCTGCCGCCGGTGTCACCTTACGGCATTCGGCTGCCAATATTGGCAGCGCCATAGCCGGGCGGGTGACGGTGCAGATTATCACTGCCAATCCCGAAACCCGCTCTGATCAGGCCAGCCGCCTGCGCCGGAAGGCTGCTAGCGAACCTTATGTCCGCTCCGCGCGCTCGGTCGGGCAGGAAGAGTTGCTGGCGACCCTTGGGCAATGGTTCGGGGGTTCGGGTGGCGATGACCCGGTGCTCAAATCGCTGCCGCTGCCAGCCCTAATCGATATTGATTTGGTGGGCGGTGAACGCGGCAATCATCTGGCGCGACTCCAGACACTTGTAGACGCAGAGGCGCCAGGCGCTCGCGTGATTCCGCATGCCGAATGGCTGGGACCGGTGGAACGGCTGATCCGGTCGCTCTCATGGATTGCAGTTGCCATGGTCGTGCTGATGACACTGGCGAGCGGCGCCATCGTCATTATGACTGCGCGTGCCGCGCTCGGCACCCATTTTGCGACGATTGAAATGCTCCACCTTATAGGCGCTACCGACCGCCAGATTACGCGGCTGTTCCAGCGTCGCATCGCCATCGACACGGCGTATGGCATCGCGTTAGGCACTATCACCGGCGGACTGCTCCTGCTTTTGATCGGTTGGCAAATGTCGAGCGTCACGTCAGGGCTGGCCGCAACCGCCACGCTCGGCGCAGGCGGCTGGCTGCTCTTGCTGGCGCTGCCGCTATTGGCTATCGCGCTTGCAGCGCTCACCGCGCGGCTAACGCTACTCGCCGCGCTCAAGAAGATTTTATGATCAAACGCCTGATTTCTCTTATTTTCCTGGCGTGGGTGTTGGGCTTTGCCTGGTTCGCCCTACTGCTCCCCCTGCCAGCCGCTCCGGCCAAGACCGACGCGATTGTCGTGCTCACCGGAGGACCGGGTCGCATCGACCGCGCGCTCGAACGGCTAGAGGCGGGTGATGCCAAGCGATTGCTGATCAGCGGCGTCGACAAGGATGTGAAGCCCCGCGAACTCGCCGCCGAATATCATCGACCGATGCGCCTGTTCGATTGCTGCATAGCGCTGGGTTTCGAGGCCGAAGATACGCGTTCGAATGCCACCGAAGTGGCAACATGGGTTGCGCGGCGCAACTATCGCAGCATCCGGCTTATCACGACCGACTGGCACATGCGGCGTGCTGAATATGAAATAAAGCGCGCACTCGGTGACAAGGTGACTCTCTTGCCCGATGCGGTACGCAGCCAGCCGTCACTCAGCACTTTATTTCGCGAATATCATAAATATCTCGCGGGCCTGGCCGGTGGCCTTCTGGGTCTATGATGCGTCCTGAATCATGAAATATAGCGTCGCGTTGATCCGGTCGATCCTGTTCTGGACCGTCTTTGTCCTGATGAGCAGCATCAGCTCAATCGGCGGGGTAATCGCGCTGCCGATTTCGCACAGAGGAACGGTCTTTTTTGTTCGCAGCTGGGCATGGGTGCACCGTCAAGCGTGTAGATTCCTGCTCGGTCAGCACATCGTGATCGAGGGAGAAATGCCCGATATTCCTGTGCTTTACGTGTTCAAGCATGAATCTGCGTTCGAGACGATTGAACAGCCATGGCTGTTTAAACATCCAGCGGTGTTCGCTAAGGAAGAATTGTTTTCGATACCGGTGTGGGGACAGGCCGCGCGCTTTTACGGTTTGATCCCGGTCAATCGCGACGGCGGTTCGGCGGCGATGCGCACCATGCTGGCCAACGCCCGCGCCGCGCTCGACAAGGGTCGTCCCTTGTGCCTTTTTGCCGAAGGAACCCGCGTCCCTCATGGCGAGGCGCCAGGCCTGCGCGCCGGATTTGCCGGCCTTTATCGCATGCTCAAAGTTCCGGTTATTCCCGTCGCGGTCAATTCGGGGCCAACCTATCCGCCACACAAATGGGTCAAATGGTCTGGCACCATAACCTATCGCGTTGGTGAAACCATTCCCCCTGGCCTGCCCCGCGACGAAGCAGAGGCCCGCGTCCGCGCCGCCATCAACGCACTGAACCCGCCTGAAGCATTGCTGGCCGACGCGACCCCGACCATCGACTAGGGCTCAACTCCCGCTCTATGTCAAAAGCGGGCGACCTATTATCAGTGTTTGCGACCGAAATCGGGGGCAGGATCGTCCTGCCCTTCGGCGATAATCGAGCGGCGGATAGTCCGCGTGCGCGTAAACCAGTCTTCCAGCTTGTCACCATCACCGCGACGGATCGCCTGTTGCAACACGGTCAAATCCTCGTTGAAACGCTGCAACGTCGCCAGCACTGCATCCCTATTGGCCAGGAATACATCGCGCCACATTACCGGATCGCTCGCTGCAATGCGGGTGAAATCGCGAAAACCGCCCGCCGAATATTTGATGACTTCGCTTTCAGTGACTTCTTCCAGCTCGCTGGCGGTGCCAACGATTGTATATGCGATGAGATGCGGCAAATGGCTGGTGAGCGCGAGCACCATATCATGATGCGCGGCCTCCATCGTCTCGACCTTGGCGCCCAGCGCCTCCCAGAAGCTCGTGAGTGTGGCTACCGCATCAACAGGTGCGTCAGAGGCAGGAGTCAAAATGCACCAGCGGCCATCAAAAAGGCTGGCGAAGCCAGCTTCGGGGCCGCTATTTTCAGTTCCCGCCACTGGATGGGCGGGGATGATAATATGACCCGGTAATTCGCGGGCCAGCACAGAAGCCACCCCTGCTTTCGACGAGCCAACGTCTGAAATCAGCGTCTTTTGAGACAATTTGCTGGCGATCGCTTGCGCAGCTGACGCCATGGCGCCAACTGGCACCGCCAAGATGACTAGATCGGCATCGGCGACTGCCGCCACCGCTTCATCAGCCATATCGCACAGCCCGATCCGCCGCGCCGTTTCGCGAACCGCCGGATCGGCATCAAAGCCTGTCACCGCAACATCAGGCAGTTGCGCGGCCACGGCGCGGGCAATCGACGAACCGATCAGTCCCAGCCCGATAACCGCCAACCGCTTGATATCATGTCCCATACAGGATCAATCACCGACGGCTGCGCGAATCGCTGCCGCGACTCCGCGCGTTTCGGCTTCGGAGCCAATGGTAACGCGCAGCGCGTTTGGCAGGCCCTGGCTGGGCAGCCAGCGCACAATATAACCCGCGTCCATCAACGCCAGATTCACCGCCTCTGCCGAGGCAGGACCCTCGAATAAAACGAGCACGAAATTCGCCGCCGAGGGAATCACGCGCACGCCGCAATTGCCGAGCGCTCCCAGCTCCTGCGTCAACCATTCGCGCCACTGTTTGTTGTGCGCGCGGCTCTTATCCACAAACGCATCGTCATCAATCGCCGCAATCGCAGCGGCCTGGCCGCAACGGGTGACGTTAAAGGGCGCGCGGATACGGTGTAGGGCGTCAATCACCTCGGCGCTGGCATAGCCCCAACCAATACGTTCGGCGGCAAGGCCGTGAATCTTTGAAAAAGTGCGCGTGATCAGCACATTGGGGGCCTGGGCAGCGAGCGCGAGTCCGCCGTCATCGTCCTGCGGATCGAGATATTCGGCATAAGCCTGGTCAAGCACAAACAAGACATCGGCTGGAAGGCCAGCGTGGAGCCGCGCCACCTCTTCGCGTGACGCCAGCGTGCCGGTGGGGTTGTTCGGATTAGCCAGATAAACCACGCGCGTCTTGTCGGTTACAGCGGCGAGCAGCGCATCGACGTCAGTCGCATAGTCGCGGTCATCGGCCTCGACCGGGACCGCGCCGACGCGACGAGCCGCAATCTCGTAAACGACGAAACCGTACCGAACATAAAGCACCTCATCACCCGGCCCGGCATAGGCACTCGCGGCCAGATGGAGCAGTTCGTCCGATCCGGTGCCATAAATCACCCGTGCCGGATCAAGCCCATATTTATCGGCAATCGCCTGCCGCAGCGCCGCCGCACCAGGGTCGGGATAACGCGCCAGATCGTCTGCAGCAGCCCGAAACGCCTCGCGCGCAGCGGTTCCGGTGCCTAGTGGATTTTCATTGGCGCTGAGCTTGACCAGCGGGCGGCCGTCCGCACCGCTAGACTTTCCGGGTACATATGGGGCAATGCCGCTAATCCACGGCTTGGGGCTCAACATGGGGATCTTGTCAGTCATACGGCGGCGTTTAACGAATGGCGGCGCTGTGTCCAGCCTGTAGCGCTTCGCGTTGACAGCCGCGAGCGCGCCGCTTAGCCCCGCTCAGCCATGGCCACCGCATTGCACAAAATCCGCCACAAGGGCGTAACGATCGCATCGCCGCTGCCGCTCGACTGCGGGCAGGCGCTGTCAGAGGTGACTATCGGTTATGAAAGCTATGGCACTTTGAATGGTGACCGGTCGAACGCGATCTTAATTTGCCACGCGCTTACGGGCGATCAATATGTGGCAAGCGCACATCCCGGCACTGGCAAGCCGGGTTGGTGGGCGCGTATGGTAGGGCCAGGCAAACCTATCGATACTGACCGTTATTTTGTTCTCTGCGCCAATGTGCTGGGCAGTTGCATGGGGTCGAGCGGCCCTGCCAGCAACGACCCCGCGACTGGCAACCCCTATGGGATGCGCTTTCCCGTCATCACGATTGCCGACATGGTGCGGGCGCAGGTCATGTTGCTGGATCATCTGGATATTTCACGACTTCATGCCGTCGTCGGTGGGTCGATGGGCGGGATGCAGGCGCTGGTCTGGGCTGCCCATTATCCCGATCGGTTGGCCTCGGCGATCATCATCGCCAGCGCTGCGCGCCATTCAGCCCAAAACATTGCCTTTCATGAGGTCGGACGACAGGCTGTAATGGCTGATCCCGATTGGCAAGACGGAAGCTATTATACCAGCAAGCGCACGCCCGCCAAAGGGCTGGCGGTCGCCCGCATGGCCGCGCACATCACCTATTTGTCCGAAGAAGGGCTAACCCAAAAATTTGGACGGCGCTTGCAGGCGCGCGATATCAAGAGCTTTGGTTTTGACGCCGATTTTCAGGTCGAATCCTATTTGCGCCATCAAGGACTTGCTTTTTCGGACCGGTTCGACGCCAATGCCTATCTGTATATCACCCGCGCAATGGATTATTTTGACCTTGCCGATCCGCACGACGGGCGGCTTGGCGGTGCCTTCGCCGCGTCGCGCGATGTGCGTTTCGCACTTGTGAGTTTTGACACTGACTGGCTCTATCCCACCGCAGAATCGCGCCGCATTGTTCAGGCGCTGCAGAGCGTCGGCGCGTCTGCGAGCTTTGTCGAACTGTCGGCGCCTTTTGGCCATGACAGCTTTCTCCTCGACGTGCCCGATCTCGACAAGCTTGTTGCGGGCTTTTTGGCAGCAGGGGGTTAGGAATGGCTCTGCGTCCTGATCTGGCCATCATCGCCGCAGCCGTTCCCGCTGGCGCACGCATTCTCGACATCGGCTGTGGCGATGGCACGCTGATGGCAGCCTTGCGCGATGACAAGCATGTTGAAGCGCGCGGGTTAGAGATTGATCCCAACAATGTCACCGCTGCCATGGCGCGTGGTCAGGCAGTGATTCAGGGCGACGCCAATCGCGATCTGGCTGACTATCCCGACGACGCCTTTGACTATGCAATATTATCCCAGACACTTCAGACTACTGAGCGACCCGACCTGATTGTTGCCGAACTGATGCGAGTTGCACCGCGCGCATTCGTCAGTTTCCCCAATTTTGCCCATTGGCGGGTGCGGCTCGCGCTGCTGTGGAGCGGGCGGATGCCGGTGACGCGGCTGTTGCCTGTCGCTTGGCACGAAACGCCCAATATCCACCATGTCACCGTGAAAGATTTTCGCGAGCTGGTCCGTTCGCAAGGAATAGATGTCGAGGCCGCTTGGTATCTGTCGGGCGACAGGCCAACCAGTGCCGCCGCCGCCAACTGGCGCGCAGAGCATGCGATTTTTCTGCTCAGCCGGAGAAGGACGGCCTAAGTTTCCGGCTTGTTCTTGTCCGTCAGCAATCCGTGCGTGATAAGGTCATTGGCAACGCGGGCGACCTCCTTGATATCGGCGTGATTGTCCCACAATCCATAACGCAGGCCTAAAAACACATTCATCCCGCCGATGGCCCAGGCATGGATTTCGCCGACGTCGGGGCGAATTTCGCCGCGTTTGGCACCGGCCTCCAACCTTTGACGGATGCGGTCGACCGTGGTTTCATAATGTTCGCGATAGGCGGCGTAATCGACGAATTCGGCCTCGTCGATAATACGATAAATTTCCTTATGCTGGCGAACAAAGTCCAGAAAGGATTCCAGACCGATCCGTTCTGCGGCAATCTCGTTAGGGGCCTCCTGCACCAAAGGCGTGACATGATCGCGCAATTGCCCGCTCATATAGCGAACGAGCCCCTGAAAGATCTCTTCCTTCGAATCGAAATAGGTATAAAAACTGCCCAGCGCCGTCCCCGCGCGTCGCGTTATCCCGCTGATCGAAGCATCGTGAAAGCCGCGATCACCAAATTCAATCGCCGCCGCATCGAGCAATTTGCGTAAAGTGCGGCGGCCGCGCTCGGTGCGAGGGACCTTGCCACTGGCGGCCGCGCTGGAATCGCCGGACGAAGCGGATTTGGATTGGCTCATCGGCGTTTCGTCCCCTCAACGACGCACGGTTTAGCCCCGACTCCATGACCTCGACTATTTCGACAGTCCAGCATTGGTCGGGTGTCACCGTTGCATTTTCGCATCACTTGTCGGCAATTCATAGCGAATTCACTTTATAAGTTGAAAGTTGGTTCACCTTTCACTATTGGCCATCGCACAGCTTGGCAAGAGCCAAGTCATAATAACGAAGGGCCGGTGGATCGCCGCCCATGTGTGGAGATACGTCATGCGCCATTTTGCCCGCCCGTTACGGATTGCTTGCCTTGCATCCAGTGCCCTTGGACTGTTTGTCGCAGCGCCCGCCGCCTATGCGCAGGATGCGCAGAGTGCCAGCTCGGATGATGGCGACGGCACGATCATCGTGACCGCCCGCCGCCGCGAAGAATCATTGCAAGACGTGCCAATTGCTGTCACCGCCTATTCGGGTGAGGCGCTCCAACGCAGCGGCGCGCTCGACATCACAGACTTGGGTCAAACCACTCCCAATACGACGCTCGAGGCTTCGCGAGGCACCAATTCGACGCTTTCGGCCTTTATCCGCGGCGTCGGCCAACAGGATCCGGTGTCGGGTTTCGAACAAGGCGTCGGCATCTATCTCGACGATGTTTACCTCAACCGTCCCCAAGCTGCCGTCCTCGACATTTATGATGTGGAACGGATCGAGATACTGCGCGGCCCGCAAGGCACGCTTTATGGCCGCAACACGATTGGCGGCGCGGTCAAATATGTCACCAAACCTCTGCCGCAGGATTTCTCGCTCAAGATAAAGGGCACCTATGGCAGCTATAATCAGGCCGATGGCGTCCTCACCGTTTCGGCGCCGCTCAACGATCTTTTGCGCGTCGGCGCTTCGGTTGCCCGGCTATCACGCGGCGGGTTCGGCGACAATCTGACTACCGGCCTCGAAAATTACAACAAGGATCTTTGGGCTGCGCGCGGCACAGTGGAACTTGGTGGTTATGATGCACCGGTTCTTATCCGCATCTCGGGCGACTATACCAAAGACAAGAGCAACCCGCGCGGCGGTCACCGGCTGATTCCGGGTGCTGCTTCGGGCGCACCTGTCCTGTCCAATGTGTTCGACACCCGCGGCGGACTCAATGATCCGAAACAGGAAATCGAGGCTTATGGCCTGTCGATGAATGTGACGGCCGAACTCAGCGACAATCTCACGCTGCGGTCGATCAGCGCCTGGCGCAAGGACGATACCGCGACGCCAATCGACTTCGACGCGCTGCCAGCGGTCGATCTCGATGTTCCGGGCTTTTATCGTAACGAACAGATCAGCCAGGAATTCCAGCTGCAATATGAAAGCGAGCGGCTCCACGGTCTGGTTGGATTCTATTACCTCGACGCTAGCGCGGACACGCTGTTTGATGTGCGCTTGTTCACAACTTTTGCCGGCTTCACCGCCTTTACCGAGGCCGACGTCGACACCGAGACCTATGCTGTGTTCGGCGACTTCTCCTATGATATCACCGATAAGCTCAGCCTGTCACTGGGCGGGCGTTATACCTGGGACAAGCGCACTGCTTCAATCCTGCGGCAAAATTATCTGGGTGGTGGGTCGCCCGCCTTTGGCGGCGCGGGCATCCTGTTTGGCACGCCCAGCACCGACTTCACTGGCAGCCGCAGCTTCAACAAATTTACCCCGCGCGCGTCGCTGAGCTTTCAGCCCAATGCTGATACCAATTTCTACGTCAGCTATTCGCAGGGCTTCAAGGGCGGCGGGTTCGACCCACGCGGGGTCGGCGTCAACGCACCCGACACCAATGGCGATGGCGTTCGCAGCGACGCCGAAATCGCGTCTTTCCTGAGCTTCCGCCCCGAACAGGTCAACAGCTATGAGCTCGGATACAAAGGCCGCCTGCTCGACGGCGCACTCAATATCGCACTTGCGGGTTTCTATGCTGATTACACCGATGTCCAGATCCCGGGTTCGGTCGCGTGTAAAGTCGGCGCCGTCACCACATTTTGTGGCGTCGTGTCCAACGCCGGCAAGGCGAGCTTCAAGGGCGTCGAACTCGAAGCCAATGCCCGTCTAGGTCGCGATCTGGCTGCCGTAGGCGACCGGCTTAACCTTTCGGGTTCGCTTGGCTTTATCGACGCAAAATATAACAAGTTCATCACCAACATCGGCGGTGTTCCCACCGATGTTGCTGATTTTCGTCAGGTGCAAAACACACCGAAATGGACCGCCAGCTCGACGCTGGCCTATGCGACACCTGTCGGCGAGGGCGACATCAATTTCAGCACGACATTGTCCTATCGTAGCAAAACCTATCAGTTCGAAATCCCCAATCCCTATATCGATCAAAAGGGCTTTACGCTGTGGGATGCCAATCTGGTCTATAGTGCTCCCGGCGACCATTGGAGCATCGGGATCCACGGCAAGAATCTGACGAACAAGAAATATAAGACATCGGGCTACACCTTCGTCGTTGCCAACCCCACGACCGGCGCAATCATCCCGGGAGCGAACGGGCTGCCCCAACCGTCGCTGGGTAAAGAAGGCACGCTGACCGCATTTTATGGCAACCCGCGTCAGGTGTTTGTCACCGGCACGATCAAATTCTAAGGGACAGTCTCTCCTGATCAAAGAGGGGCGTCGCAGTTTGCGGCGCCCCTTTTCGGTTCAGGAAAAGGCGCTGATGCCGGTAATCGCCCGGCCCAATATCAGCGCATGGACGTCGTGCGTCCCCTCATAGGTGTTCACCGTTTCCAGGTTCACCGCATGACGGATGACATGATAATCGGCCGAGATTCCGTTGCCGCCGTGCATGTCGCGCGCGACTCGCGCCATATCGAGCGCCTTGCCGCAATTGTTGCGTTTGATAAGGCTGATCATGTCAGGCGAAACATGGTCTTCATCAATCAGCCGGCCAACCCGAAGCGCAGCCTGCAGCCCCAGCGCGATTTCGGTGAGCATATTGGCGAGTTTGAGCTGCACAAGCTGGTTCGCCGCCAACGGCCGTCCAAATTGCTTGCGGTCGAGCGTATATTGGCGCGCCGCTTCATAGCAAAATTCGGCCGCGCCCATCGCGCCCCAGCCGATTCCGTAGCGCGCTCGGTTAAGGCAGCCGAACGGGCCTTTGAGCCCCGACACATGCGGCAGCAGAGCATCTTCACCCACGGTTACGCCGTCCATGACAATCTCGCCGGTGATCGACGCGCGCAAGCTGACTTTTCCCTCAATCTTGGGTGCGGAAAGACCCTTCATGCCCTTTTCGAGCAGGAAACCGCGTATCGCGCCGTCATGCGCGTCGGACTTAGCCCAGACGACAAATACATCAGCGATCGGCGCGTTGGTGATCCACATTTTCGCGCCGTTGAGACGATAACCGCCTTCGATTTTCTCGGCACGGGTCCGCATCCCCCCAGGGTCGCTCCCCGCATCGGGCTCGGTCAGACCAAAGCAACCAATCAATTCGCCACTCGCCAAACCGGGCAGGAATCGTTGTTTTTGTTCTTCGCTTCCATAGGCATTGATCGGGTGCATCACGAGCGAGCTTTGCACCGAACAGGCTGAACGATAGCCCGAATCGATGCGCTCAACTTCGCGCGCGATCAGTCCATAGCTGACATAATTCAGGCCTGCGCCGCCATATTCGGGAGCAATTGTTGCGCCGAGCAGACCAAGCGCGCCCATTTCGGTCATGATCTCGCGGTCGAACCGCTCATCCAGAAAGGCAGATGTTACTCGCGGTAACAGCTCTGCCTCAGCATAAGCGCGCGTCGTATCGCGCACCATCCGCTCTTCATCGCTCAACTGGGCGTCGAGAAGAAAGGGATCAAAGGGGTCGAGCGCCACGGTGCGCTGCGGATCGGCATGGGCCATCGGGGACAGGCTTTCTATTCGGCAGCTGACCGCACAGATCCGGTCAGCTCGGGTTGTTGGTCTTTTTCGAAGTCAAGGCCGCCGCCGGACTGTCGCGCGGCTCCAATATCGCGGCGGTCTCGATGAGGTCAAGCGCGCGGCGCGCCTCATGATAGCGGCGGGCGTCGATCAGCCAGTCCTTCGCCGCATCCTTACCCGGCATGGCATCGACCTCTTCGATGGCCTTGTCGACCTGACCACCGCTCAAATAACGCCGCGCCCGGTCGAGCCGTTCGGAAGCCCGTGTCGATAAGGTTCCGACCGGGCGCACCACGAACAATTCAGATATTTCGCGTCTGAAACCAGTCCACAGGTTACCGTTTCCTTCGGTTCGCCCCACCAGTTGCGGAGCCAGTTCGTCGAGCCGGGCACGCAATTGTTCCAGCGTAATCGGATCACGCGCCGTTTCGATAATCGTTTTGACCGCATTGGGTTGATCATCACCAAAGCGCAGGCGCAACTGGGCATCAAGATAGCCCAGCGAAAGTCCGCGATCGAGCGCGCGCCGTACGGCAAACGCCACCAAAAGCCCCTCGGCGCGCGAAGCGTTACCCGAAACGGACTCAGCTTCCAGCGTGATCCTCGACAGACGCTGCTCCAGTTCGGCGACCCGGACGGTCAGTGCATTGGCGCCATCGACCGGCGCCACGACCAGGGCCTGCCGCGATGCATTGGCGCCACCTGCCTGCTCCGAATCAGTCGCCGCCACCGCCGCGGCGTCAGTTCCCGCCGCTGCATCAACCACCTGTTCCGACTTGGGGGTGTCATTCGCCAGCAAGCGCGTCATCGCCCAGCCGCCACCGATCACACCGATGATCAGCAAAACGACGGCGCCAATAATCAGCGTCCGCGTCGATGTTCCCGTCGACCGGCTATCGGATTCGGCGCGCCCAGGCTTGTCGCTGCTATCTATTGCCATATTTCACTCTTTTACGACCCTATTTTCCATCCTTGTGGCACAAAGCGCAAGCCAGTGCCAACATTGCAGCATCATTGGGCTGCAACGCCGCAAAACAGCCATTCCAGCCCTCACCAGCCGCGGCGGCAGCAGCCGCGCTGATCGCCACCAGCGATAAATGAACACGCGACTGACCTGCCAGCGTTGCCATATGAGCGGCGGCGCGTGGCGAATGGGCCATCATCACCGCCGGGGCGGAAATCATCTGGTGCCAGCGAGACGGCGGCTCCACCGGATCCACGGCATAACAGGGACGAGCGATCAGTGTCGCTGTTCCGGCGGCAAGCGCGCTATGTTCACGCCCGCAAAGCCATAAAATTCTTTGTTTCCTAGTGCCTTGTTTATCCGTCATGGCGTCAATCAATGACTGACCATCGGCATCGCCGACCATCACCACATTCAATCCTGCCGCCCGCGCCGCGACCGCCGTAGCTTCGCCGACCGCATAGCAGGGCAGATTTCGAACATGGGCTAGCCCGCCGCCACCGAGACGCGGTGCCTGCGCGCTGGTCAGGAGCAGGCCATCATAGATATCGGCATCGTCATGCGCCCAGTCGAGCGCCTGCGCTGCAAAGAGCGGGACAAGATGCGCCTCGATCCCCATGTCACGGGCGCGATGCAAACTCGCCTCTCCCCCCGGCAAAGGCCGGGTTATGATCAAAGGTCGCGCCTGATTCACGGAGAAAAAAGCGCGCGGATCGGCGCCGAACTGACTGCGAGCATCCGTTCTGCAAGTCGCGCGGCATCGATTTCGGTTAAAATGATCGCGCCATCGGCTACGCAATCATGACCATCTTCGGAAAATATCTCGGCGGACAGCCATAATCGTCCATCCCGTAACCGCGCATGAGCTGCCACGGGAGAACGGCAATCGCCGCCCAGCGCCGCCAAAAAGGCGCGCTCAGCCAACACCGCCGCGCGCGTCGGCGCATGATCGACCGCCGCTAGCAGGCTCTGGATGCGCGCATCGTCGGTACGACACTCGATGCCAATGGCACCCTGCGATGCTGCAGGTAGCAGGGTCTCGATTGGCTGCGCCGTCCCGACATCAGCCATGCCGAGCCGATGGAGCCCGGCGGCGGCGAGCAATGTCGCATCGACATCCCCGCCTGCAACCTTTCCCAGCCGCGTCGCAACATTGCCGCGCAAAAGGGCAATCGACAGATCGGGCCGATGTCGCTTCACCTGCGCGGCACGGCGAGGACTGCTGGTCCCGAATCGCGCGCCTTGCGGCAAGTCAAAGATGGTCGCGGCGTCCCAGTCGGCACGTACCACCAGCCGGTCACGTGGATCAGCGCGCTCCAGCATTGCAGCCACGGCAAAGCGGGGATCGCGAATAGTTTCCACATCTTTCAGCGAATGGACCGCAAAATCGATGGCTCCAGCATCAAGCGCTGCGTCCAATTCACGCGTCCACAGCGCCTTGCCCCCGACTTCGGCGAGCGCGCGATCCTGAATGCGGTCGCCTGTGGCAGTCATCGCGACGATGTCGATCGAGCCCACAGCCAATCCGTGCACGCGAACCAGCGCCGCGGCGGCCATTTCAGCCTGCGCCATCGCCAACGGCGACGCCCGAGTGCCAAGGCGAAGCGGCTGATCGGGTGAAGGGTCATTCTTCTTGGTCATCTCCTTGCAGCTAGCGCGACTTGCCCTGTGGATAAAGGGGCGGGTATGGAGAAAGCAAGATTATGACACTCATCCTTGGCCTTGAATCAAGTTGCGACGAAACTGCAGCAGCGCTGGTGGACAGCAACCGACGCATTTTGGCGCATCGTGTCGCCGGCCAAGAGGCCGAACATCAACCCTTTGGCGGGGTTGTTCCCGAAATTGCGGCGCGCGCCCATGTTGAACGCCTTACACCATTGGTCGAAGGCGTGCTCGCCGATGCAGGAATATCGCTGTCGGCGGTCGACGCCATTGCCGCAACCGCAGGGCCGGGGTTGATTGGCGGCGTCATGGTGGGGCTCGTCACTGGCAAAGCGCTTGCCCATTCGGCGGGCAAGCCCCTGATCGCGGTGAATCATCTGGAGGGGCATGCGCTGTCGCCGCGCCTTACGGCGCCCGATCTGAAATTTCCCTATCTGCTCTTGCTAGTGTCAGGCGGGCATTGCCAGTTGCTGCACGTAAGCGGGGTCGGCGTCTATCGCCGCCTTGCAACTACAATCGATGATGCAGCAGGTGAGGCCTTTGATAAAACCGCGAAATTATTGAATTTGGGCTATCCTGGAGGCCCAGAAGTTGAACGCGCCGCGGCCAAGGGCAACCCCCGCGCCGTTCCGCTTCCGCGCCCCCTAGTGGGTAGCCGCGAACCGCATTTTTCCTTTGCCGGCCTCAAGAGCGCGGTCGCACGTGCCGCCGCAACCGGCGCGCACAGCGTGCCCGACCTCGCCGCCTCGTTTCAGCAGGCGGTAGTCGATTGTCTCGCCGACCGCAGCCGCATCGCGCTCGCGGCTAGCTCCGATGCGACAACCTTTGTGGTCGCGGGCGGCGTCGCCGCCAATGGCGCAATTCGCAGCGCACTCAGTGATCTTGCTGGTGAGTTTCACCGCCCCTTTGTCGCGCCGCCATTGTGGCTGTGTACTGATAATGGCGCGATGATTGCTTGGGCGGGTGTCGAACGCTTTGCTGCCGGGCTGACCGACGCGCTTTCGGTTCCTGCGCGTCCGCGATGGCCTCTGGATCCCGAAGCAGAGCTTGTGCGCGGCGCGGGCGTGAAGGCATGACGGCACGTTTTTCTCACTTCGGTGTGGTCGGCGGAGGCGCATGGGGCACCGCACTGGCGCAGATGCTAGCGGCTGACGGAGCACCGGTCCGCCTTTGGGCGCGCGAATCGGAGGTCGTTGCCGCGATCAACCAAGACCATATTAACGCAACTTTCCTGCCCGATTGCCCGCTGTCCCAATCGCTCAGCGCAACAACCGACTTGGCCGACCTTACCAGCTGCGATGCGTTGCTAATCGTCGTCCCCGTACCCTTCCTGCGCGATATTCTCGCCGCGCTTCCCGCTGGCGAGGCACCGCTCATCTTGTGCAGCAAAGGTATGGAGAAAGGCAGTTTTGCCTTTCCGATTGACATGGCACATGAGGTTCAGCCGGGACGAGCTTGTGCCATTTTGTCTGGCCCGACCTTTGCCCATGAGGTTGCCGCCGCACTACCAACTGCGGTAACTCTCGCGGCGGAAGACATAAAACTCGCTGAGGATCTAGCCCAGGCGCTCGCGCGACCGCATTTCCGACCCTATGTCAGCCACGACGTCATGGGCGCCGAAATCGGCGGCGCGGTCAAGAATGTTTTGGCCATCGGCTGTGGCATTGTCGACGGGGCCGGCCTGGGCCTCAACGCACGCGCCGCTCTTATCAGCCGCGGCTTTGCCGAAATGACCCGTTATGGAATAGCGCGCGGTGCGGAGGCCGAAACGCTTGCCGGTCTGGCCGGGCTAGGCGATCTTGTACTGACCTGCACTTCAGCCAATTCGCGCAACTATGCGCTGGGTCTAGGTCTGGGGCATGGCACGCCCGCTGCCGATTTGCTCGCTGACCGCTGTACGATTGCCGAGGGCGCCTTTAGCGCGCCCGTTATCGCCGCCGCTGCGCGAAACGAAGGCATAGATATGCCGATCATATCTGCGGTCGCCCAACTGGTTGCCGGCGAAGCGAGTGTCGACGCCGTAATTAGCGCGCTGCTTGCGCGGCCCTTGCAACGCGAAATCCGATGATCATGGTCCAGGCCCCGCAAGGGGGGCAATTGTCAGCATGTCTGCACCACGTTACACCGCATCATGCGAGGATCAGAGGGAACGCCACGCTTGACTGACACACAAAGCGCGCCTGCGACATCGCCTCCTATTTCTGCGGGCGATGCCGACGCCGCCGCACTGGCAAAGGGCGGGCGCACCAACTTTCTGGGCTTTATCCTGCGTCTTGTTGCGCGGTTGCCCTTTCTCTATTTTGCCGGGCGTTGGTATGGGGCCGAGGCGGTCGGCCGTTTTGCCTTTGCGGTGCTCGTCGTCGAACTGGTCGCGCAATTAGCTACATTGGGGCTGAAGCGCGGGTTGGCCGAGCAATTGAGCGCGCCCGATGCCGATCCTCGCACGGTCGTGTGGGATGGCATGTTCGTTGCCTTTCTCGCATCGACGCTCGGCTCGACAATCTTGATGCTCTTTCCCCAGTTCATGTTTCCTGGCGGCCACATTGCCGGATTTGATCGTTACTTGCCGCTCGTCATTTTTGCGATTGCCGGCACCGATATAGCACTGGCCGCCTGCGCCTATCATTATGACATCGGGGCGACGGTGCGGGCGCGGTCAATCGTTGAACCTTGGGTGATCAGTTTTGCCGCTTTTGGTTTTGCCTTTTATTCGCTGCGCGAGGGGTTGATACTTTCCTATGTCGCAGCAATGCTCGCCACATTTGCGACCGCGCTGGTGCCGATGCTGCGTCATTATGGAAGCCCGGTGGGGTGGTATCCGCACCCTGCCAAGCTGATTGAGGTGACACGCCGAAACCTGCCGCTCGCCGCCGCCGATGCAATCGAATGGGGAACGCGACGGCTCGACCTGTTCATCCTCGGCCAGTTCACTTCACCCAGCATCTATGGAATTTACTATATGGCGCAGCAGGTCGCGTCATTGCCGCAAAAGCTCAAGACCAGTTTTGAACCGATCCTCGGCCCGGTCATCACTCGCAATCTCGCTGAAAAGCGTCTGTCGGCGGTGGCTGCACAGGTCAGCCAAGTCGGATTCTGGATCATCGCGGCGCAAGCTGGCGTCGCGCTTGCCCTGGGCATTCCGGGAGAAGCGGTCATGGGGCTTGTTGGTCCCGCCTTTGTCAGCGGCACCGGCGCGCTCGCGTTTTTGCTCGCCGCCGAAGTAGTCGCTGCAACCGCTGTCGTCAGCGAAGCGGCGCTGGTCTACGTCGCGCGCCATCGTAATCTGGCGATAAGCCTCGCAACCCTCGCTTTGCAAGCTATCCTCAGCGTCGCCCTGATCAAATTCGCTCAGTACCGCGGGCTTCCGCCCGAATATTATGCAGCCGCCGTTGCCATGGCGCTGATGATTGCGCTCGGATTTGCTTCAGTGGTCAAGGCGCGACTGCTCGCGCATTTGCTCAATGCTCCCGTCAACAGTATGCGCTGGGCGCTCGTCTGGGCAATATCGGGGGCTACTGTGCTCGGCTGGGCCATGACCCACCGCTGGGGCAGTTTTCAAGTGCCAGAATGGGCCGAACTGCTCATCGGTGTCCCGCTGATCCTCGGAATTTACAGCTGGCTTATCTGGACACGCGGATTCGGTCCCGCTGACCGTGCCCTATTCGCCAGCGGCAAAAAAACCAATGCTCCTACGGCCGCCGACGCAAAACCCTAAATCGCGGCGGCTCAATTTCTCAAGCTATCCTGCGCCGCATCACTCGCGTCTTGCGCCGCATCTCCGACATTTTGCGCCGCATCGCCCACCTTTTGGGCTGCCTCGGTGACAGCGCCGGTTTCGACCCGATCATTGGCCAAAAACTGGAAACCGACAAAGGCCGCGACCGCTATCACAGCCAACAAAATCAGCATCATCGCCACGCCGCCGCCAGATCGCTTCGAATCGCGTTCGACGATCGTCGTGGTGTGAGTTGCGCCATCGGGATCGCGGGTCGTGTGAATCTCATCAGTCATGCCATTCTCCTCATACTATGGGAGGTACGACGCGCTGTGTGTGGTTAAGTTCCTATGCGTCCATTCGCGCTGCGATAATTGCAGGCAGGTCAGTCTGCGCGCGCGGCCCAACTTGGGCGATGATTTCGCGTGCGCAAACGGCGCCCATCGTCAGGCAGTCGACCATCGAACGACCGTCAGCATGGCCCGCCAAGAAGCCTGCAGCAAAAAGGTCACCGGCGCCGGTGGTGTCGACTACGTGGTCGATGGGCTCGGCGTCTACTTGGGCGCGCTCACCGCCTGCGAGCGCGATCGCGCCCCCGGCTCCGCGGGTAACGACGAGCAGCGGCACCTGCGCCGCGACCTGTGCGACCGCAGCCTCGAAATTTTCATTTTCCGCTAGCACGCAGATTTCGACCTCATTTGCGAACAATATGTCGAACAATCCTTCGGCGATCAGCGCGCGGAAATCATCGCCATGGCGATCGATGATGAACGCATCGGAAAGGGTGAAGGCAACTTTGCGCTTTGCGCCCCGCGCCACTTCAATCGCGCGCCGCATCGCCGCGCGCGACAGCGGCGGATCCCACAAATAACCCTCAAGATAAAGGATTTCGGCATCGGCAATCCACTCTTCTGCGATCATCGACTGCTCGAGCAGATGACTGGCGCCGAGAAAGGTGTTCATCGTTCGCTGGCCGTCGGGCGTGACAAGGATCAGGCAGCGCGCCGTCGGGGCGCCACCAGCGAGCGGCGGAGTTTCATAAGCGACACCCAACGCGTGCAAATCATGGCTGAACACCGCGCCAAGCTGGTCATCGGCCACCTGCCCGATAAATGCACAGCGTTCACCGAGCGCTGCCATGCCCGCTAAGGTATTTGCCGCCGAACCACCCGACATTTCCACCGCCGGCCCCATCGCGCTATAAAGGCGTTCGGCTTCGTCCGCATCGATCAGACGCATCGAGCCTTTGGTCAACCCCTCGGCGATAATCAGCGCATCGTCGGCGCGCGCGATCACATCGACAATCGCGTTGCCAATGGCGACAACGTCAAAACGGGTGGCATTGGTCATAAAAATCCAGTCGAGCAAGAAAATGTCGTGCGGGCTTTAGGGAGAGCGAAGGGCCAAGGCAAGCATAGCGCTTGACGCCGCTGACCCGTGCAACGCATCGTGGCAGATCATGACGCGCGCCATCACCGCCTTTTTTCTTGCGCTCGGCGATTTGCCGCGACCTCATGTGCTGCGCTTGCTGGCGCAAAGCCTTGCCCTAACCTTGCTTGTGATGGGGGTTGCGGGCGGCGCGCTCTATACTGCTGCACGCTGGGCGTTGGGCCAATGGCCAGGGTTTCAGCTGGCCACAGGCAATACTGCTGGCGCGCTTGTCGCGCTCGCTTTAGTCGTGCTCGCTTGGCTGGCGTTTCGCGGGGTCGCGATTGCTGTCATCGGCCTGTTCGCCGACTCCATTGTCACCGAGGTCGAGCGGCGCCACTATCCCGCCACGGCGGCGCGGGCGGTTCACGTCGGCTGGCGACGGAATATCAACCTTGGTCTCGCGTCAATCGCGCGGTTGATCGCAGGCAATCTGCTCGCCTTGCCTTTATATATCCTGCTGCTTGTCACCGGAATCGGAACGCCTTTGCTGGCGCTGGCCGTCAACGCCATATTGCTCGGACGCGATCTGGAGACAATGGTACTGGCGCGTCACCCCGCCGCTCAACCCCTTGGGCGTGCATCGCGATGGGCGCTCGGCACGCTGTCTGCCGCAGCTTTTCTGGTCCCCGTCGCCAATTTATTGGCACCGATGCTCGGCGCAGCTATGGCCGTTCACATGATCCATTTGCGTGGGGCCTTTGGTCCCGGCAAAGCCCCCAATAATCAACCTTGAATTGCGAGCAGCCATGACCCGTCCCACCCGCCTGATTACTATATTCCTGTTGGGCGCCAGCCTAGCCGGATGCGCCGCCGCTGGTGCGCCGCCACCGCGAACGTCCACAGCAAAGCTGCCGCCGGCCACGCACCCCAGCGGCGTCGATGACAGCACGCTAACCGGCCGCTCTGCCGAAGCAGTCAGCCGCCTCTTTGGGCCCGCGCGGCTTGACGTCAGTGACGGTCCGGGACGCAAGCTGCAATTTGTTGGCGCGGCCTGCGTTCTCGACGTCTATTTCTATGCCAAGCGCAAAGGATCCGACGCGGTCGCGACCCATGCCGATGCCCGCACCCCCGATGGTCGCACGGCCGAGGTTGAAAGCTGCATCAACGCGCTACGACGCTAACTGATCGAGCGCCCATTGCGCCGCATCGGCGACCATCGCAATTTCGTCCCCGGCCAAGGTTGTCAGCAATGGTTCCAACCTCGCATCACCGCTATTTCCTGCCGCGATCGCGGCATTGCGCACCATACGGCCACGCCCGATGCGCTTGATCGGCGAACCGGAAAAGACGCGGCGAAAATCGGCGTCATCGAGCGCCAATAGATCAGCGAGCGCAGGTGCCACCAGCTCGGCACGCGGCAAAAAGGCGCGATTCGCAGCGGCGCTTTGAGCAAATTTGTTCCACGGACAGACCGCCAAACAATCATCACAGCCATAGATGCGGTTGCCAATAGATTTGCGAAACTCCTCTGGAATCGGGCCGTCATGTTCGATGGTCAAATAAGAGATACAGCGCCGCGCATCGACCCGATAGGGTGCAGGGAAAGCATCGGTCGGGCATGCTGTTTGGCAAGCCGAACAGCTACCACACCGATCGCGCCCCGGCTGCGCAGGAGCAAGGTCAAGGGTAGTGTAAATCGCACCCAAAAACAGCCAGCTGCCATGATCGCGGCTGACCAGATTGCTATGCTTGCCCTGCCAGCCCAGCCCGGCGGCCTCGGCCAGCGGCTTTTCCATCACCGGCGCGGTATCGACGAACACCTTGAGCTGAGTATCGGGGACTTCGGCAATCAACCAGCGCGCCAGCGCCTTCAGCGCCTTTTTGACGACATCATGATAATCGGCACCCTGTGCATAAACCGAAATCCGTCCGCGATCGGGTTCTTCGGCGAGCGCGAGCGGGTCATGGGTCGGCGCGTAACTCATCCCCAATGCGATGACCGACCGCACTTCGGGCCAAAGTCCTTTTGGCGATGCCCGTTGTTCGGCGCGGCCTTCCATCCAGATCATGCCGCCATGACAGCCTTCGGCCAGCCATTGGTGCAGACGCGCGCCCGCCAGTGGCGCGGCATCAGCGGCAGCAATACCGCAAGCCGCAAAACCCAGCCCGGTCGCCGCGTCGCGCAGTCTTTCTTCCAACGATGGCAAACTTTCTGAAACCATTAGCCGTTAATTCTCCGCTTGTTTCGCGCGCCATTTCTTCGCATGGCTAGCCGATGGTAATGGACACAGGAACAGCAGCTTGACCGATTATTGCGTCGAGGCAAGCGGCCTCTCCAAATATTTTGATAGCTACAAAGCGGTCGATGACGTGTCGCTCGCGGTGCCGGTGGGCAGCATTTATGGCGTACTCGGCCCCAATGGTGCGGGCAAGACTACCAGCATCCGCATGATGCTCGGTGTCATCGATCCCGATGAGGGCGAAAGTCGCTTGTTCGGTGACCAACTGCCACGAGCAGTAAGGAATCGCATCGGCTATCTTCCGGAAGAACGTGGCCTCTACCCCGGCATGAAAGCACGCGAAGCGATTGCTTTCATGGGCGCGCTGCGTGGACTCGATTGGGCAGAGGGACGCCGCCGTGCAGCCACCTTCATGAGCGAGCTCGGACTCGATCGCGTCGTTGACGAGAAAATCCGCAAATTATCCAAAGGCATGGCCCAAATGGTTCAGCTCATTGGGTCAATCGTCCACGCCCCCGATCTGATCGTTCTCGACGAACCCTTTTCGGGGCTTGATCCGGTCAATCAGGAGCGACTGGAGATGCTGGTGCGCCGCGAACAGACGCGCGGGGCGACCATATTATTTTCAACGCATGTTATGGCACATGCAGAACGACTGTGCGACCGACTGGCGATAATCGCGGGCGCCAAACGACGCTTTGAAGGCACTGTCGAGGACGCCCGCGCACTGCTCCCCATGCAGGTGCGCTATACACCACGTCAGAACGACGACAGTGCCGCCGTGGCCGCGATCCTGCCCGCTGAGGCGCGACGGGTCGGCGAAGGCTGGCAATTCGCCATTGATGATAGCGGGGTTGAATCCCTGCTCGGCAAGATCACCGCCAGCGGCCTGGGAGTCGCGGGGCTGTCGATTGCGCGTCCTGCCTTGCATGATGCCTTTGTCCATATAGTGCGTCAGGTAGACGCCGGATATGACGCGAGCGCTGACCTCACCGATGCGGAAGCGCTGACATGACCCCCTTTCTTCGCAGTATGCTCGTCGTTGCGCGCCGAGATTTTCTGTCAATTGTCGCGACACCGACCTTTTTCATCTTTCTTCTCGCCCCATTGTTCATGGTTGCCATGGCACTAGCCGGCGGGGTGGGCGCCTCGCAGCTTGCGGACAGCGCGCGAGGGGCCGGACGTATCGTTGCAGTGGCCAACCCGGCAGATGCCAAAGCTTTGCACGCCGCCGATACGAATTTGCGTCAGGCGCTGGCCGGGTCGAGTCGTCCCGCTACACTTGAAATACGCATCTTGGGCAGCAAGGGCAGCGACCCGAAAGCCATCGCCAAAGAAAAGGGCAATGACACCTATGCGGTGATGAGCGGACCGCTTGCCACCCCGCGCATCATAGAGCGCAAGTCGGACAGCGCATCTGGCCGCTATCTGGCCCTGCTCGCGACCGAGGCGTTGCGCGCGCGTGACCGTGCCACCGCCCTTCCGGTCGTCAAACCGAAGTTTGAGGCGCTAGCAGGAAGTGGCCCCAGCGTCGCCGCCCGCCAATCGATTGGCTTTGGGGCAGTTTTCGTCATTTTTCTGCTAACCTTACTGCTCGCCGGTCAAACTGTCAGCTCGCTGGCGGAGGAAAAAGGGAACAAAGTAATCGAGATCCTCGCTGCCGCGGTTCCGCTTGAAAGCGTGTTCCTCGGCAAATTGCTCGGCATGCTTGGCGTCGCAACCTTGTTCATCCTGTTTTGGGCGGTCATGGCTGTGGCAGGTGGGACTATTTTTGCTCTGCAAGCCGATCCCGCTACTTTGGCTGCAAATAGCGCGCAGGCGCAGCAGATGATGGTTGGCCCGCTAGCCACACTTCCCACCCCGGCAACCGGATGGCACTTTTTTATCATCATCAGTTTTCTATATTTTATCATGTCTTTTCTGTTGCTTGGAGCAGTATTTCTTGGCGTTGGCGCGCAAGCGGGGACGGTGCGCGAAATCCAGATGCTCAGCCTGCCAATTACCATCTTTCAGGTCGGGGTGTTCAGCCTGTCGTCGGCTGCGGCAAGCGCGCCAGGATCAACGCTCGCCACAATTGCGCAGATTTTCCCCTTCTCGTCGCCGCTGGCGATGGCCGCCCGCGCGGCAAGCGACGAATCGCACGCTATTCACCTGATCGCTTTGGGTTGGCAGGCGCTATGGGTCGGGCTAGTCCTCGCACTATCGGTCCGCCTTTTCCGATCTGGAGTCCTAAGCGGCCAGAGCAGCTGGAAATTCTGGCGTCGGCGGGACCGTCCGTCGAAATAAATACGGGGTTGATCCCGGCTTCATTGACAAAGCTGTTAATAGTGGCATTCTGCAACTTAACTCCGCCGTTTGCGAGCGGGCATATTGTTGTGGAAGGACGCTCCTATGGCCACCCAAATCCGTGTCGAACCCGAAACCATCAACCCGCTCGACGTTTCGCGCGCCGAAATGTGGGCGGAGGATCGCTGGCAAGAACCGATGGCTAAATTGCGCGCCGAACATCCCATTTATTACTGCCCCGAATCAAAATTCGGTCCATATTGGTCGGTGACAACCTATAAGCCGATCCAGCATATCGAGGCGCTGCCCAAAATTTTCTCTTCCTCATGGGAATTGGGCGGCATCACCGTTGCGGGTGACGGGGTCGAGCATTTGCGCGAGGGAGAGATTCCGATGCCGATGTTCATCGCCATGGATCCGCCTCAACATAGCGCTCAACGACGCACCGTCGCCCCCGCCTTCGGCCCCGCCGAGACCGAGCGACTTCGCGCCGACACGCTCAAGCGCACCAGCGATGCCCTCGACAAGCTACCGGTTGGAGAGCCGTTCGACTGGGTCCAAAAATTGTCGATCGATCTCACGACCCAGATGCTCGCTATCCTGTTCGATTTCCCGTGGGAAGACCGTCATAAACTGACCCATTGGTCCGACGTTCTGGGCGATATTGAAAATGCAGACACGCTCGAACAGCGTCAGGCGCGCCTCGCCACGGCCTTTGAAATGGGTGCTGCATTCAAGGAATTATGGGACAATAAGGCCAAAAAACCGGGCGAGCACGACCTGATCTCTGTCATGCTGCAATCCGACGCAATGCGCCATATGAGCGAACATGAGTTTATGGGCAATCTGGTGCTGCTGATCGTCGGCGGCAACGATACGACCCGCAATTCGATGTCATCCTATGCCTATGGCCTCAGCCAGTTTCCCGACGAGCGGCGCAAGCTCGAGGAGAACCACGACCATGATCTGGCGGTCAACGCGATGCACGAAATCCTGCGCTGGCAAACCCCGCTCGCGCATATGCGCCGCACCGCAACCGAAGACACAGAGCTGTTCGGGCACCAGATCAAAAAACATGATAAAATCGCGCTCTGGTATGCGTCAGCCAATCGCGATGAAAGCGTTTTTCCTGATGGTGACAAGATCATCGTCGACCGCGAAAACGCCCGGCGCCATCTCGCCTTTGGGTATGGCATCCATCGTTGCGTCGGAGCGCGGGTTGCCGAATTACAGCTTACCGCGCTCATTTCAGAAATGCAGCGCCGTCGCCTTCGGGTGAATGTGATCGAAGAGCCCGAACGCGTTCCCGCTAGCTTTGTTCATGGCTATAAAAAGATGATGGTTGAACTCGAACGCTATTAAAAGCTGCGACGTACCGCGTAACTTTTCACACAGATCGTGCGTATGATAACTATGATAAGCCGTCGCTTCCTATTCGCCGGTGCAGCATTTGGCGGTGCCATGCTGATCGCCCCGGTGCTAATCGCCGCCCCGCGGCCCAAAGCGGCACCCGGTTGGCGGCTCACCGATGCACAATGGAAATCGCGGCTGACCGCGCCCCAATATGCAGTTTTGCGCGATGCCGCGACCGAACGCCCGTTCAGCAATGCACTCAATGACGAGCATCGCGCCGGTACCTTTTTGTGCGCCGCCTGCAAACTGCCGCTGTACAGCAGCAAAACCAAGTTTGAGAGCGGGACCGGCTGGCCCAGTTTCTGGGCACCGCTCAAGGACGGAATTGCTACCAGCACTGACTATGCCATCGGCGTCCCGCGTACCGAAGTGCATTGCAGCCGCTGCGGCGGACATCTGGGTCATGTTTTCAACGATGGGCCAAAGCCGACCGGCAAGCGCTATTGCATGAACGGCACCGCCCTGAGCTTCCGCCCCGCCTAATTTCTACGTGGAGTAATGCGATAGAGGCGCGCCGCTGAGCCCGCGGACATTTTTACCGGTTGCAACCAGGTTGGCGCCCGCCCGGCACGCAGCATCGCTGCAAGGCTGTGCGGTCGCGTCTTTGCAATATTGCCAATTTCGGGTTGCTCAGGACAAACGAGTAGCCACTGCGCTTTGGTTGAACGCACGATCGTTTCGGCTACCTCTGGCTCTGCTGCAAAGCTGCTGATCACTTGGTTCATCGCCATATGATTGCGATGATGGCCCGTCGCAACGACCGCATGGGGAGTAAAGGCGAGCACCATCGGGCCAATGTCGATCGCTGACAGCACCAGCCCTGGCGATTGCCCGGCCAAGCCCGCGAGATCGACGCGCGTCGGACAGGCAGACAGCGCACGCCCGCTCTCCTTGACCGGCTTCGCAAATACCGCTGCCGCCGCCATGGAAAGCCCGCCCAGAACCGGCGGAACAATCAGCAATACTGCGAGCGACCCGGTGATGCGCGCGAGCGCTGACGATTGCGCACGGGCATGACGCCATAACGCCCAACCGGTGACGGCGAGCGCAGGGAGCGTGTAAATATGGGTGACAGCGGTGGTGCGCGCGACCAGCATCGATAGCATCACACTACCCAATAAAATCAACAGCATATCGCCCCAGCGCGCGCGCAGCGGCCCGACAGGCAATTTCCACCAGCACCGTAGCGTTAGCAGTAGCCCGACCAGCGACGGCGCCAACAACACCGCGATCTGTTGGGGATGCTGGCGAAACACCGGCTGGCCCTCCAGCACATTGACATACCAATATTGGCGTACCAGCGGCTCCAGTGCCCCGAACGGTCCCTTGAGACACGTCGGCCCCTGCCAGACAAACACTGCCGCGCCCACAATACTCGCAAGCGCCAGCACACCAAGACGCAAGCGCCAGTCGTCGCGATCGCGCAGAGGAACGCTGCCGGCCAGCAAAACCGATGCGGCAAAAAAGGTCGCCAGCAGATAGGGCGCCGACCAGGCATCGCACCAGTCACCGCGCACCCCCGCCACACCCCGCGTCGCCAACAACAGCAAAGGTGCGAAAATCGCAAGCCCTGCAACATAGGCAAAAAGTCGCGGCGCGGCGGCGCGGTCGCGTAGCCAGGCGAGGGCAAAAACGCCGCCGAAAATAAATATATAGGGCAACGCCTCCAGCGACACGGCAAGATGTAGGCTCATAACCAGCCCACCGATCAGCCCATTGCGGCGGTTCGATGCACCAAGGGTAATGGCCAGCATCGCTGTCGACAGGATCGCCTGCCAATTATGATGGTCGATGCGTAGCGGCACAAAATAGTGAAGGAAAGAAACGCCCGTTGCGGCCAGAATCAGGCCAATGGGCACTATGCGCGCGTCGTCGCTCAGGCGGCGCAATACCAGCGCAATCATCGCAAAAAGGGGAATCAGCAGCAGCGGCGGATAGAGTGCAATCGCCCATTGTTCAGCCAGTATCGGCCCCATAAACGGGCGCAGAAGTAAGATCAGACCCGCGATTTGCGCGTCAATCAGCCTCGACCAGTGCATCAGACCGCCGGTTGGCGGATTGATGCGATGCTGGCTAACGTCGAACCAGCTTTGTCCCGCCAGCAGATCGCGCACCTGCACCAGACGCAATGCATCATCACCATCGCGAAATGCCATGGTGTGTATCGTCGCCCATGACTGGGTGACCATCACCACGATCACCGCAAGTGCAATGCCCAAGACCCACAGCAGGTCATTGCGCCACGGTCGCGGGGCAGACGTGAAAGCGGGTGTGCGCTCCATCGCTGCTCAGCGCACCGCAAAAACAATAGTTTTGCGCAGAACATAAGTCGTTTGAAAGCTTATGAAAATCGCCACAAGTTTGGCGATACGGGCGTCAAATCCCAAGGCGTCGCCCATTGCCACAATTGCGACTGTTAGCCCCAACCCGGCGAGCGCTGACCCCAGAAACAACGCCTTTTGGCGCGCGCGGTCAGAGCCGGAGGTTTTCGCCGCATCACCAAAAACGAGCCGTGTCGAAATCAGCCAGTGAACAGAGATTCCAGTCGAATAGCTGATCGCCGATGCCAGCGCCGCGCTCCATCCCGCAGAGAGCAGCGCGAGGAAAAAGCCCATATCGGCGGCGAGCGCCGCGCCGCTTGCGCCGACATAGCGCAAATAGACGATTTGGTGGAGCCGCGCGATGCCACGCCGCCATAGCGTGCCCGCCGTCATCTCAGGCGACCTTGTCAATACGGCCCGGCACGTCGCGGACCGATGCCAGCGCCGCCTGCTCACCTTCGGTACCGCTTTCATGATATTCGGCGTCCTCGTTGACGCCCCAAATGTCGTAAATCCGCTCACCTGCAATAATGTTGCGCACGGTCAGCATCGCGGTCATCATCGCATGGTCCTGATTATTATAGCGGTGCATGCCATTGCGCCCGACCATGTGCAACGTCGGATGCTTGGCCTCCAGTTCGGCGCGCATCGTTTCGACATG
The DNA here is from genome assembly GCA_963844225.1 of uncultured Alphaproteobacteria bacterium. Lineage (GTDB taxonomy): Bacteria > Pseudomonadota > Alphaproteobacteria > Sphingomonadales > Sphingomonadaceae > Sphingopyxis. Next base: position 39,454 of record CAWJNG010000005.1, read on the forward strand.
CAAGGCATAGTCATCATCATAAACCGGATAGGCCTTTTCCTGCCGCACTACCGCCCCGCCGACAACATCGTCAGGGTTACACAGCCCTAAAATCGCCATTTCCTTCGTTGCCAACGCAATCAGATCTTCATCGCTCGAGGACCACAGCCCGTCGCCTTCAAAACAGAAATATTCGAGGCCGACACAGGCAATTGCTGGATCAGGTACCATTTCGGGTGACCAGCTGCGGAAATTCTGCACCCGTCCAACCTGAACCTTGTCGTCGTGGATATAAATCCAGTTGTCGGGGAAAAGATCGTCCGACCGAATTTTGAGCGCTACGGTTAGAAAGTCGCGATATTTCAGTTGAGGAGCTGCATTGAGCGCACAGTTGGGCAATGGATGAACACGCGCGGCAAGCTCACGCATCGGCGCTGAACTAACGACATGTTCCGCATCAATCACCATGGCTTTGCCGTTGGCATCGGTGGCGGTAACCCGCCAGCGCCCCGTTCTTTGGTCTTGGGTCAATTGTTTGAGCGCATGGCCCATCACCACATGATTGCCGCCGGCGACGACCTTGTCGCGCGCCGCATCCCACATCATCCCCGGTCCCAATCGCGGATAGCGAAAGGTTTCGAGCAAGGTCTTATTCGCCATCCCGTCATTGGGACGCTTGTTCAGTCCCAGGCTGCGCTTTAACCCGTCGATCACGGCGGCGCCTAGGCTAAGCCCCTTTATGCGCTGCGCCGCCCAGTCCGCCGACATTTCATCGCACGGCATTCCCCACACCTTTTCGGTGTAGGTTTTGAAAAATATGGAATAAAGTTTGCGGCCAAACTGATTAATCGTCCAGTCTTCAAAGCTACGAACGTCGCGGTTGGGCAGAAGTTTCGATTTACCATAGCTAATCATGCACAGCGTCGAACGAAATATGCCAAGGTTCCACAGAGCTTCAAAGGCGCGCAGCGGATAACTGTAGAATTTGCCCTCATAGTAAATGCGGCTCATCCGTGGACGCTGGATGAAGTCATCGGGCAAAATTTCGTTCCACAGCGCAACAACCTCTTCGCTTTTCGAAAAAAAGCGGTGGCCGCCAATATCAAAGCGAAATCCCTCGTGCTCGACCGTGCGGCTAATCCCGCCGACGTAAGTCATATCCTTCTCGATCACCGTTACCGAATAGCCTTCTTTGGTCAAAAGATAGGCAGCGGTCAGGCCGGCGGGACCGGCACCAACGATGGCCACATCCGCACTGGTTGCTGAATTCGCCATAAAATATGTCCCTCTAGGCCGCGCCAGTCACAGCTTCCCTTCCCCTTTCGGACATCATGGTTAAAGCAGGGTTAAAGCAGGTCTTTTTTGAAGATTTTCTGCCAGCTTAGAAGGCCTGCATGGGTGAAGCAGCGCCGGCCAGGATCAGACCATGTCTGCTAAGACGCGTGCGTCAAGATGAGCGTAGTTTTGCAAGGGTAAATTGTTGTTACGGAAGAGACATATTCATTGATCTCCCACCGGAACCGTAGGAGCCCGTTGGAACGGGTTTAATAATGCCTGTTTTGCGTTCTATTTCCAACATCGCAACATCCATCACATCACGACAAGCACCTATGGCAGACCGCTCGCTCCAGCATGGTCCGGTGGGCCGCGGGCGCTGAGGCCGCCTTCTGGCACCGCCGACGTGCTTGCTAAACCGCGCGCGATCGGTTTGAGCGCCAGTGTGCCGAGTTTGACCCGCGGCTGTGACTTGCCCGGCTGCGCAATCATCAGAAAGCCGGGATCGAGGTGCAATATTGACGCCGAATCCCGATTGATGCGCACCGTATAGCGGCCGTAAGCCACGCTTTCGAATAGGAAATATCCATCAAACTCGGTCAATGTGGTGGCGCGCACCCGCCCCTCCGCATCGACGAGCTCCAGCGTCAGTCCCTCAATCGGATTGCCGCCGTCGCGGATCATCACACCGTCAATTTCGCCCGCAGCGACCATGGGCAGCGCGACGTGGATCGCCACACCGGGGCGCGGAGTAACAACGACGCCAGGCAAGGCGGGCTGAACATAAGGGTCGGGCAGGCTGCCCGCGTCAATGCCAATCATCACCGGGCGGAACGGCTCCAGCCCGTCAATCATCGCTCGCCCCTGCGCGTTGGTGGCCGCCTCGATAAAGGCGTTTCCGGCAGTCAGCGGCACATCGGGCATCGCATCTTCGTTCGACTGACGAATCCCGTCGCCATTGTCGTCCATCCATACCTCGGCAGTTACCTGGCCGCGACTGGCGAGCTTTTCGCTCGATGCGCGCCAGCCGCCAGCCGGTTTGGGACCAAGACTGAGCGCGATCGAAAGCGAACCCGCGATCGACCCATCGCTGGCGACTTCGCCATAGGCGCTGAGTTGGAAACGTTTGAATCGCTTACTATGCCCCAGCCCGACGCGAAAGCGGTCAAGTCCACGGTCATAACCCAACTCGGCGCGCCACTCACTGTCGCCTTTACCGGCCCATTCGCCGATCACCGTCATGCGCGTATCGGCATTTTGCCCAGACAGCGAAAAGCGCGCCTCGCCGCGCAGGCGAATGCGTCCAATACGGGCATTGGCAAGCAGCGATGCGGTCAGATTGTCGGGCGGATCGGGACCCACCGGCACTTTGGAGCGTGACCAGTCTAGTTGGCCGGTAAAGGTCATTGCGCGAAAGCTAACCGACGCGCGGGCAGCCGCCTCGAGGCTGGAAATTCCTGACTGGCGGTCAATCTGTCGCACGTCAAAATGAAGCGGCAACACCGTGCGCCCCAATTTTACCGACTGATCGAGCGATAATGAGTACAAGCCATTCACATTGTTAATGAATCTGTCCGAAACAAAGCCATTCCAACCGCGCATCGCATCGGCACGGATGTAGGTTTCGCCAAAAGCGGCTAGCCAGTTGGCGCGTACGGCAATGGCGCCGTCGCTGGCATAAGCGCCCGCGACTTCGAGCAGCGTGGGGCCGATCGAACGCCGCAGCGCAGCTTCGCCATAAGTGCGCCGGATATTCTCGATCATCAGGCTATGCGCATAGACGGCGATCGATGTCCGCGTATCGAGTCCGCGCTCAATCCCCGCACTTCCACGCCAGCCCCGCCGGTACGCAGGCCGTCCGCCACTCAGGTTGAGAAGGTCGGCATTTTCCTGCGCAAAGCCGGCCCAATACCAAGTTTGCTGCGGAGGGATCGAGTCCATCCCCACTTGCATTTGTCTTATTTCACGTCTGATCTGGCCTTGCGGTCCATACAGCACGATCTCGAAGCGATTCGAGCCATATTGCAACGGAATATCCAGAAATTCATAACGTCCAGCAGCATTGGGACTGGTAAATGCCAGCAATTGCCCGTTGCGGTACAGCTCTGCATCCCATCCTGCCGGAAGGTCACCGCGAAAGTCTGTTTTGTCAAAACTGTCCGGGCGTTCAACAGGTCGATTGGTCAGGACGGCGCCGCGTCCCGGGGCAGATTGGGAGACCAGTCCAGTCGAAAGCAGACTAACATCGCCCAGCGCATAATGGGTGGCGTGCAACGGGCCGAGCAAGTTGCCAGCAGGATCGGTGCGATAAGCGCGCATCCGCAAGCTATCGGGCACCCCCTTGTCGTCAGACGACATCCGCGCGTCGAAGCTGTGGTTAAGCAGCTCGCCAGCAGCAAATATCTCATAGCGCGCCTGAAAATTTGCCCCGCCGCGCTTGTCGGATACCGCGGCTGTCGAGGCGACGACGTCAACCGATGGTGTCTGCCATGTCTGATAGGGCCGCGTCGCCTGCGGCAAGCTAGCAAGGTCGAACTGAACCTGTGGACGCAGGCCCGCAGCGCGCGCGCGCCGTTCAGCGGCAAGCTGAAACGGAAGCTTGTCCTTTGATTCAATTCGCAGAACTGCGTTGGACAGGTCGGGAACGATGGGGAGGGTCAACCATTCGGACAATGTGGCAACCTGCACACACCAGCCCTCGGGCGTATCGCTTATGGCGGTCGGCGCGATGGCGAAACTGCGGCTGCCAACGCGCGCCTCGCTCGTGTCACGGTCAATCAGAACGCTGCGGCGTTCATCAAATACCCAACCCGTTGCGCGGCGCAACTTTTTGTCGACACGCACCGCCAAATCGAGCGCCAGCACCACATCAGCCAAGTCGACGCAAATACCCTGCGGCGTTTGATATCCACGCACCCCGTCGCCAAGTCGATATTGTCCCGATCGCAGGTCGAACAGCCAGCTATCGTCGGCATTGGCCTTCCAACCCGCCTTTGCCAGGTTCGCGGTCGGCGCCGAAACCGTCGGCGAAGAAACGCTTTCAGCGCTAGTCGGAACGGACCCGACTAGCGCCAGACCGGCCAAGAGTGCCAGCCGCCATCGACTGAGGGACGCGCGCATCGCGGCGGCCTACGTTGTTTCTACGCCCGCGCGTCAGTTCACCACCCGATCAGCCGCGTCAATCGTGCCGCCGCCAAACTCGCGATCCTCGGTATAGCGGATATGGACCGGTCCTTTAAGAGTTTCCGCCAGCTCGGGCGGCACTCGAAACGACACCTTACGGTCTGTAACTTCAGGGTAAACTGCGATTCCACGCGCAAGTAGCAGCGGCTCGGCGACGCCTGGACGCGTCACTTCGATATCACCATAGACCGAACGGGTGCCGGTGCGGGTCAGATCAAAGTTGAACGCCGGCTCACCCTTTTCGTCGCTCAACCAGGCTTTACCGATATGCGCCTCGGCCCCCAGATCGCCGACGCGGATAATCACCGGAATGGTGATGCCATAAATTGGTGTCAGGGAGATCGCGACACCGCTGGTCTGCCCAGTGGCGCGAGCAGCGGCCGGAATAGCATCGGGAACAGCGCGGAACAGCATATGGGCGCGATATTCACCCGGCGGCGTGCCATCGGGCACTCGTACCCCGACGCGGATGACCTGCGGTTGGTTCGGAGGCAGCACGACGCGGCGCGGGCTAAAGCGGATCATATCGAGCGCCGCCTTCTCCACAGGATTTACAGTCTCTTCGGCCACGTCATCGAGCCCGCCTGCGGCAGTCATCCGCTTGATTTCAAGCGATATACGATAAGTCGCCGGTTCTGATCCGATATTGTTAAGGACAACTTCGGTGCCGCGTGATCCGTCGAGCACGACCCGCGTCGGCGCAACGAGAAGATCACCCGCCGCGTGCGCTGGAGCAGCAGCGAGTGCAGCACAAAGAAATAGCGTTAGGCTTTTAAAAAGTCGGTACATGGATACGATCCCCACAATCGTTGGTGCGGGGCAACGAACGCTGCCCCATTGGTCGCATCCCTGTTGCGCTCATATGGTTGATAATCTGCTAACCATATCCGCCACGTTAAGACTTGCTTCACCCATTTTTACGTTCCGGCATGAAAAAGGGTCGCCGAGGCAGAAAGCCTGGCGACCCGATTTCATCCAACGACCGTCAAAGGCGGATCGTCGCCCTTGAACGGACTTATTGGTAGTTAGCAGTCACGTTAAACGTGCCCGAATAATCGCCAGCTTCCTGGTTTGCACCCACGCTCAGTGTGCCGCCGACCTGAAAGCTACCACCCACGGTGCCCGGACCGTTAGTCAAAGTCACCGACGATGCCGAATAGCTCAGTGCCGCACTCATCGTGCCGCTCACCGATCCATTGAGCGTGACAGTCGAGTCACCTCCGACCAGAACCACGGCGTTATTGGTGCCCTGGATGTTGAAATTCGCGGCAGTGGTCGTGCCCGTGCAAGTCAGGTTCGAACCGCAGGTTACCGCGCCGGCATTCGAAACGACTACCGTCGACGCAGTGGCGCCGCTGATGATCGTTGCAAATTGCAGGTCGCTGGTGTTGGTCAGCGTGATCTGGCGAAGGATCTTCGCCTTGGCCGTACCCGTCGCCGTGGCGGCCTGTGCCGCCGGAGCCATCGCCAGTGCGGCGACAACGGCGCCAACCAGGGCGCCCTTCATTCCAAATTTGCGCATATTATTGGTCCCTCAAAAAACATTAAGCGAATGGAAATCCCACCCCATCCGCCATCGCTTTTAAGTGACCAGTCGTTCAGCCTTTGCGTGCAACCATAGTTAATGGCGAGTTAGGACTTAACGTCCCAAAATGCCATTTAAATGATGTATTACAATGTTTTAAGTAGAATTCTATGTCCCAGAATCCTGGCCAGTGTTAACGTTGCCGACCCGCAATGACACAAATTCAACCGAAACCGTGGTCCGAATCAACTAGTCGTTAAGCACGGACCTCAGATCGCTTCACCGCTCAATCGCTGACAAATCATATCCAGCTGGTCGAGCGAGGCGAATTTCAGCGCCAGGGCCCCACGCCCGCCTCCCGCATAGGTAATGGCAACGCCAATCCCCAACAGTTCTGACAAATGTCGTTCCACTGCCACAATGTCAGGATCACGGGAGGCTCCGCCTGATGCCCGCCGTTCCGCCCGTTCGGGTCGCTTGTCCGCCCGCACCAGCGCTTCGACCGCGCGCACCGATAGCCCGTCCCTAACGACCCGTTGCGCCAGCGCCTCAACATCGTCAGCACCGATCAACGCGCGCGCATGGCCCATGGACAATCTGCCGTCGACGACCATTGATTGCACAGCCTCGGGCAGATCAAGCAGCCGCAGCAAATTGGCGATATGGCTGCGCGACTTGCCAACTAGTTTAGCCATCGCGTCCTGGCTATGTCCATAATCGTCGATCAGCCGCCGATAGGCACCTGCTTCTTCAATGGCATTCAGGTCCTGCCGCTGAATATTCTCCACCAGCGCAATTTCGTATGTCGCGGCATCGTCCAGATCCCGCAGCAAAGCCGGTATCTGGTGCAGCCCAGCCCGTTGCGCCGCACGCCAACGGCGTTCACCCGCAACCAGCTGAAATCCCTGACCATCGGGCGCGCGCCGCACTATGATCGGTTGCAATACTCCGCGCGAGCCAATCGAGGCCGCCAACTCGGATATCGTCGTTTCGTCAAAATGGCGTCGCGGCTGACCCGGCAGAGGATGGATAGAACCGATGTCGACATGCTGGATATGATCGGCGGTTGTCGCTCCACTGCCACCCTGCCCTGAAACTGGCGCTTCGATTGCTGCGTCGCCGAACAGAGCGTTGAGCCCGCGCCCCAGCCCCGATGGCCGCTTCCGCGCCGCCGTCACGCCTTCTTTGGTCGCCCGATCACCTTCATTTATATCTCTTTTTTCCGTCATTTAAGCAGCCTGCCTTATGCCCGGGAGCCGATCGATCATCTCGCGTGCAAGCGCGATATAGGCAAGGGACCCGGGGCAACGATGATCGTAAATCAGGGCCGGCAAGCCGTGGCTCGGCGCTTCAGATAAGCGTACATTGCGCGGGATAACGGTGGAAAAGACGACGGGCCCCAGACATTCGCGCACATCGTCGGACACTTGATCGGTCAACCGATTGCGGCGGTCAAACATAGTCAATGCCACCCCCAAGATCGACAGCTGCGGATTAAACTTCCCGCGCACGCGTTCCACCGTAGTGAGCAACTGGCTCAACCCTTCAAGCGCGAAAAATTCGCACTGCAGCGGAACCACTAAAGATTCGGCCGCAATCAAAGCGTTGAGCGTCAGCATCCCCAACGACGGCGGGCAATCGATCAAGCAAATATCCCACTGTCCCGCCTCGGCGGTTGCTAGCGCATTTTGCAATCGATGGAGACGGTCAGAAAACTCGACCAGCTCAATCTCGGCTCCTGACAGATCCACCGTCGCAGGAACAATGTCGAGGCGCGGAATCGCGGTTGGGATCGCGCATTCGGCCAGATTGGCATCGCCGCGAAGCAACTCGTAGCTGGACAGCGTCCGCGCCGCATGGCCGATACCCAGACCTGTCGAAGCATTGCCTTGCGGGTCAAGGTCAATGATCAATGTCCGCCAGCCCGTCGCGGCCAAAGCCGTGGCCAAATTAATCGCAGTTGTAGTTTTTCCGACCCCGCCTTTTTGGTTCGCCACGGCTATGCGGATCATTTTTTTCCTCGTTTCTGCCCCGGAACCGCACCCTGACCGATCAAAATCGCGCTATCGGGGTCGGTGATGCTCTGTTCCACGTGAAACAATGTCTGCCACGAAGCCGGCAGCAACGCCAGTTCCTTAACCGCATTTTGTCCTTTTGGCAGCAACCAGCGCGTCGATTTGGTGGAAAAGCGCGCCGACAGGCTGATCAGCCTGTCCAGCGGCGCAAAGGCGCGCGCACTAATCGTTGCCATCGGATGGGTGGGGAGCGCTTCCAGCCGCGATTCCACCACACGCACCCGCGAACCCAGTTCAAGCGCCGCGACGGCATCATTCAAAAATCCGCTGCGCCGTTTGCGTGATTCAACCAGCCAGACATTGCGCTCCGACAAGATTGCGACAACCAGCCCCGGGAGCCCCGGACCGCTCCCGAGGTCAAGCCAGACCCCCTCCCCATCGCGCCGGTCAAATGTCAGCAGCTGTGCGCTATCGACAATATGGCGAACCCAAAAATGCGGAACAGTCGATGCGGCAATGAGATTCTGCTGGTCATTCTCGGTCACCAGAAGCTTCGCAAATTGCTCCAGCTGCGCCCACGTCCGTGCGGTAGGATTGAATTGCGAGGCCAGCCATTCACGGGCTGCGGCTTCCCCGTCCAGACTTGGTAGGACGTCATCGCTCATGCGGCGCGACGTCGGCTGTGAACAAGGATAGCGGTCAGCGCCGCGGGTGTAACCCCGTCGATCCGCGCCGCTTGCCCCAATGTTTCAGGTCGCGCCTTGGTCAATCGTTCGACCATTTCGCGTGACAGCCCACCGATCTCCATAAAATCAAGCGCAGGATCCAGAGCAATTGCCTCGTTGGCCGCCAGTGCACGCAGTTCGGCTTCTTGTCGTGCAACATAAGGCGCATAATGGGCATCCTCGACGACTTCGTTCAATATGGTTTTGTCCACATCGATAAGCTCTGGCGCCAAAAGCATTAGCTTCTCCAGTGTGACACTGGGAAGCCGTAACAGTTCAATCCGGGTCCGTGCGACGCCATCCCCTGGTAGCGCTACATTCAGCCGTGCAAAGTCGGCGGTGGTGACAGACGCGTTCAAGCTGGCTTCGGCATTCGCTCGCACTCTTTGCTGTTCGGCAAAAAGTTGCGCCGTCGCTGGCGTCACCAGTCCCAACTCCATTCCCAACGGAGTTAAACGCGTCGCAGCATTGTCGGCACGAAGCCTTAGGCGATATTCGGCGCGCGCGGTGAGCATACGATAGGGCTCGCTCACGCCCTGCAATACAAGATCATCGACCATGACCCCTATATAGCTATGCGCGCGATCTAGGATCAGCGGCGGCTTGCCTTGAACCGCCAGTGCCGCATTGGCGCCCGCGACTAACCCTTGCGCCGCCGCCTCTTCATATCCCGTCGTGCCGTTGATTTGGCCAGCGCACCAAAGGCCGCAAATCGCACGCAACTGCAGCGTCCGATCGAGTGCGCGAGGGTCGATATGGTCATATTCGACTGCGTAGCCCGGCACGACCATTTCAACCGTCTCCAGCCCCTCCATAGTCCGCAACATGGCGAGCTGGACGTCTGCAGGGAGCGAAGTCGATATCCCATTGGGATAGACGAGATGGGTGTCGAGCCCTTCGGGCTCCAAAAAAACTTGGTGCCCATCACGATCGGCAAAGCGGTGGATCTTATCTTCAATCGAAGGGCAATAACGCGGGCCTGCCGCACCTATCGCGCCGGTGAAAAGCGGTGATCGGTGAAGATTATCGGCGATAATCTGATGCGATGCTGCATTGGTGCGCGTGATCGCACAAAAAATCTGCGGCACCGTCCGCTTCTGATTCCAATGCGAACAGGTCCAGCTTCCTCCATCAGACGGCTGCTCCTCAAGACGCGACCAATCGATCGTACGACCGTCCAGCCGTGGCGGAGTTCCTGTCTTGAGCCGCGCCATCGGAAGGTCGACGGCACGCAACTGCGCGGCGAGACGGCTTGCGCCTGCCTCGCCAATGCGGCCACCCTCGAAGCGCTCTTCGCCGCGAAACAGCCGTCCTCCCAAAAATGTCCCGGTCGCCAGAACCACTGCGCCTGTCGCAAGTCTGCGCCCATCGCCAAGCTCCAGCCCGGTGACGCGCAATCCGTCATCCGAAAAACTCAGCGCCGCCGCTTCCCCTTCAATGGTGACGATGCCCGATTCGGTTGCAAGAAAGTTCTGAATAGCTTCGCGGTACAGCGATCGGTCGGCCTGAATGCGGGGTCCCTGCACTGCCGCGCCCTTGCTGCTGTTGAGCATCCGATAGTGGATTGCCGCGCGGTCAGCAGCGCGCGCCATCCAGCCATCAAGCGCATCGACCTCGCGCATCAAATGACCTTTGCCTAACCCGCCAATTGCGGGGTTACACGACATAACTCCGATCTTCTCGGGTTCAAAACTGACCAATGCCACCCGCGCACCCAACCGCGCCGCTGCGGCAGCGGCCTCGGTTCCGGCATGCCCACCGCCGACGACGATGACATCAAAAGTTGCGCTGCTGTCCATGATGAGAGCGGCCTTTAGTGGATTGGTACAGGGGCGTCAAAGCCTGTCGTTGTTTCACGTGGAACATCACTTCCCGATACAGAAGCGACCGAACAAAGCATCGAGCATATCCTCAACTCCGGCGCGACCGGTGATGCGGTCAAGTGCGACGGTCGCGAGCCGCAGGCGCTCGGCCAGGAGGATCAGGTCCTCGGCCTCACGTGATTCAGGCTCAATCGCCAGCCATGCCATCGCCTCGGACAACGCCGCGCGCTGGCGTCGGCGCAACGCCGCTTCGCCTTCGCGTGGCAGTAAGGCGCGCGCCTGCGTGACAATTGCCGCATGCAGCCGCTCCATCCCTTCACCAGTTGCCGCTGATAATATCAGATCAGACTGTGCAGCCACCGCTTCAGCCTCCGGATCGCCGCGCCATCGGTCGACCTGAGCGGCTATACGCAAACAATGTGGATGATCGGGAGCAGCATCGGGAGCGCCCAGCCACAGCAAAATATCAGCTTTGGCGACCGCCGCCTGTGCGCGGTCGATCCCTATCGTCTCGATCGCATCAGCACCTTCGGCCCGCAATCCGGCGGTATCCGAAAAGCGCATTGCAATCCCGTCGAGCGCAAGCGGGGTTTCGATCACATCGCGTGTCGTTCCTGCGATCGGCGATACAATCGCCAACTCACGTTGCGCCAATGCGTTGATTAAGGTAGATTTTCCGACGTTTGGTGGACCGGCAATCACGACCGAAAGCCCCTCACTAATCGTCTCCGCCGCAGGCTGCGCTAGCCAACTAGAAAGGTCGTGCGCCAGAACCGTCATTCCCGCAACCATATGCTGCGCGACACTTTCGCCAGCTTCTACATCATCTTCATCAGCAAAATTCAGCTCAGCCTCCGCCCCTGCCGACAACGCCAAAATTTGTGCCTGCCAACGATCGACCGCACGCGACACATAGCCGCTCGCCATCCCGAGCGCCTGTACACGCTGGCTTTCAGTTTCGGCAGCGAGCAAGTCGGCCAGTCCCTCGGCTTCGGCCAAGTCGATGCGGCCATTAGAAAAGGCGCGGCGGGTGAACTCCCCTGCCCCGGCGCGGCGCAATCCTGGCATCGCCGCCAACACCGCCTCAATCACCGCTACAACGGCGCGGCCACCATGCAAATGAAGTTCGGCCAGATCTTCCCCGGTTGCCGTCTCGGGGCCGGGAAACCACAATATCAGTGAGCGATCGAGCGCTGCCCCGTCTGCGGGTCGGTTAAGTGTGGCTAATGTGGCGCGGCGCGGCTGCGGAACTTTACCACAGAGCGCCTCTAAAGCATTACAAGCGTCAGGGCCGCTGATCCGCACAACGGCAATCGCCGCCGGCGGCATCCCGCTCGACAGCGCAAAAATAGTGTCATTTGCACTGTCGAAGCTCAGCTTTTGCGTCCTCGCGCGGGCTTGTCGTCGCTGCTTTCGCTCGGCTTGCGCGCGCTACCCATCATCCCGCCGCCAAATTGTCCCAGCAAAGACTGCACCAACCCCAGACCTGCCTCGCCCATCGGGGCCCAGCTTTTGACCATGCCTTCGACCATGTCGGGCGTAATGCCTTTTGCCATCAACTCTTTGACCCGCGACAGATAAATGTCGTGCAGCGGCTCAAGGTCAGGAAGACCGAACAGTCGCCGCGCCTCTTCTGGCGTGCAATCGACCTCTATATTAAATTTCACAATGCTTCTCCCGTCGCTTGCTGCTTGAGCCTAACCCCTTGCTGCTGCTAGCTTCGCGCTTTCCTTCCCCTTTGGCAAGCTTCAGGAGCCCAGCTAATGTCCGCATCCTCTGCGACCAACGCATTCATTTCTGCCCTAGCAGACGAAGGGCAGATACCCGCCTATGTCGCGCGACCCGATGTTGCTGCAACAAAGGCGATCATCGTCATTCCTGAAATATTTGGGGTTAACGCGGGGATTCGCGCCAAGTGCGACGATTGGGCAGCAAAAGGTTATCTGGCGATTGCTCCCGATATTTTCTGGCGTTTCGCGCCGGGCGTCGAACTCGACCCTGATATAGAGGATGAACTTAACGAAGCCTTTGGTTATTTTCAGCAATATGACGCCGATAAGGGCGTCAAGGATATTGAAGCCGCGATTCGGTGGCTCCATCAAGAGGGCGCGGCGAAGGTCGGATGCGTCGGTTTCTGTTTGGGCGGACGGCTTGCTTATATGGCAGCAGCCCGCACCGATATTCACGCCTCGGTTGGCTATTATGGCGTGATGATTGATCAGATGCTGGGCGAAAGCCATGCCATCGCGCACCCGTTGATGCTTCATATACCCACAGCAGATCATTTCGTCAGTCCCGAAGCGCAGGCCAAGATACACGAAGGTCTCGACTCGCACCCCAAAGTCACGCTCCACGATTATGTGGGACTCGATCACGGCTTTGCGGCGGCCAGCGGTGACCGCCGCGACGAGGCCGGAGCCAATCTGGCCGACGAGCGCACTGAAGTCTTCTTTGCTGAGCATCTCGCATGAGCGCCGCGAAGGGCATTGCCGCCTGGCACGACTATATGGCGAAGGGCGGCGACCCGCAGGCGTTACGCGCCATGCTCGCCGAAGATGCCGTTTTTCATTCGCCCGTCGTCCACACGCCGCAAGTCGGCCGTGACAAGGTCTTCGCCTATCTCCACGCGGCGAGCAAAGTACTTGGCGGCGACAGCTTTGCCTATGTGCGCGAAATTGTCGACGAATGCGAAGCGATGCTGGAATTCACCTGCACCATCGATGATATTCACATCAATGGCGTCGATATTATCCGCTGGAATGACGATGGATTAATCAGCGATTTCAAAGTGATGGTCCGCCCGCTCAAAGCGATCAACAAGCTATGGGAACAGATGGCAGCGATGCTGCAAGCGAAGGCTTCATAACGGCGAGGATTTGGCAATGACGCGGTTTCTGGCACTTATTCTTTTGCTGCTCGCTGTGCTCGGCGGGGCACTTTGGTGGCCCGCCCGCTGGACACTGGTTATCAGCGTGCCATTGCTGCTCATTGCACTCTACGACTTTGTCCAAGTGCGCCATTCGCTTCGTCGCAACTATCCGTTGCTCGCTTGGGTCCGCTGGACGTTCGAAGCGCTGCGGCCCTTTCTTTATAGCTATATCGTCGAAAGCCCGCTCGATGGTCGCCCCTTTGGGCGCAACGAACGAAGCCTTGTTTACGCACGCGCCAAAAAGGACCTTGATGTCCATCCCTTTGGCACCGAACTGGACGTTTATTCCGATGAATATGAATGGATGGGGCACAGCATGGCTCCATCGACTAGCCCAGACCGCAGCCAGCGCGTTCAGGTCGGCAGCAGCCAATGCAAGACCCCTTATCGCGCCGCCTTGCTCAATATTTCGGCTATGAGTTTTGGATCGCTCGGCGCCAAGGCGATCGAGGCCCTTAACCTCGGCGCGGCAAACGGTGGTTTCTATCATGATACCGGTGAAGGGGGCCTCAGCCGCTACCACCGATCGCATAACGGTGATCTAGTATGGGAGGTGGGCAGCGGCTATTTCGGATGTCGCGACAGCGAGGGCCATTTTAGTCCCGACCGCTTCAGCGATACCGCACAGAGCGATCAGGTCCGCATGATCGAGATAAAATTGAGTCAGGGAGCAAAGCCGGGTCACGGCGGGGTGTTACCGGCTAGCAAGGTTACCCATGAAATTGCCGCGGCACGCGGCGTGCCAGAGGGGCAGGACTGCATATCTCCTGCCACACATTCTGCCTTCTCCAATCCATTGGAAATGCTCGAATGGGCCGCGAAATTGCGCGATTTATCAGGTGGTAAGCCGGTTGGAATCAAATTTTGCGTTGGCCAACCGCACGAAGTCTATGCGGTGATGAAGGCGATGCTCGAAAGCGGTATCCGGCTGGACTATATTGTCGTCGACGGCGGCGAAGGCGGAACCGGCGCAGCGCCGGTCGAATTTTCGAATCGCATTGGCATGCCGCTACGCGAAGGGTTGATTCTGGTGCGCAACGCCCTCGTTGGATGCGGGCTTAAGGAGGAGATAAAACTTGCCGCTTCGGGTATGGTCCATTCGGGGGCGGGCCTCGCAAACAACGCCGCACTAGGCGCCGACTGGTCTAATGCAGCGCGCGCCTTCATGTTCTCGCTTGGCTGTGTCCAGTCGCTGCAATGTCATACTGATAAATGTCCAACCGGCGTTGCCACCCAGAATATCAGTCGCCAGCGCGGGCTAGTGATCGAGGACAAAGCTGCGCGAGTCGAGAATTTCCAGGCAGCGACCGTCTCCGCTTTATGGGATATTACGTGCGCGATGGGTCTAAATACGCCGTGGGACATCAAGCCGCACCATCTGTCAGAACGGCTGAACTCGACACGATCCGATTCGATCGACCGCATCTATAAATTCTATGATCGTAACGTTTTAATTGACGATCCAGCATCCACCAGCGCGGCCCGCTATTGGGCCATGGCGCGCGCTGACAGTTTCCGTCCCGCCAACTGAAATTCTCAATAGTTAGAACCTAGATCAGCTTGAGTTCGGCAAGTTCACGATAAAGATGTGGAGGCAATTCGCCGGCACCGCTCGCTTCGACTAAGCCCCCCGGCGCATCGGTATCGGACAAATAGCGCCACCCCTGATGCGCGCGCTTGGGAGTCGGGGGCAATATCTCCACCTTTGCAGCACAGACGATGTCGATTCTTCCGTCCTTTCGGTCCTCAAAGCGCAAAATCTGTTGGCGCGCGACGATGCGATGTTTGATGATCCAGTGAATCGAACCGCCAACCAGTTCATCCATACGTTTGGGCCGCATCCGTGTCGGTACCCGCAACACGCCATCGCGAACCCGCTTGTCGACTCGCCGCGCAAAGGTTTCAACATGCGCGCAACCGACCGCGACTTTGGTGAGATGAAGTGGGGGCATACGCATAGAAGATGGGCCCAATCGGGGCTTGTTCAAGTAGACTGGGCTAGCGATCGGAGAAGAGATAGGCCACGAGCGCTGCACGTTCTTCATCCCGATCCAGGCCGAAATACTGCATTTCATTGCCCGGAACCACTTCCTGCGGATTGGCGATGAAGCGATCGAGTAATGTGCGTGTCCAGACTTTTTCACGCGCCGCAAATCGGCGAAACGCGGGCGAATAGTTGAAATCCGGGTCAGAAGCGATGCGCCGACCGACGATTTGATCGAGGTTCGGACCGGTGAGGCCGCGTTCACCCTTATTCAAACTATGGCAGCTGTAGCACCGTTGGAAGATACGTTCTCCAGCCGCTGGGGCCTTGGTCGGCGCTTTGCCCGGAGCGACGGATCCAACGAGTATCGCAATGCCCGCTGCTAGTACCGCCATTACCGACGCGGCGCGCGTCATTCGGTCGTCGTAACGACCATTATCCGGTCGATCCTCGACTCGGGCAGATAAATCTTGCCTGGGCGGCCTAATATCTGGCGCACTTGAGCGTTGGGTGCGCTACCCGGATAGGCTACCCAACTTTCAGCAACGGGGTCAAAATCGAGCGTTGCATTGGCAGCAAAATCGCTGACCCAGACATGATCACGCTCATCAACATACACAGCATAGGCTTTGGGAGCTTCCCCTGGAAGCGGCCATGTCTTCCAGCTCTTGTCAGCGGGACGGTAACGATAAAGTTCGCCGCTGTTCCAACCTGAAATCCACAAATCACCCTTGCTGTCTGCCCATATGCGGCGCAATCCGGCACCGGGCGTCGGCGGCTCTATCACGTCAATGGCACCCGTTACGTTATCGATTCGTGCAAGGTGACTGCCAGCGAGAGATACATACCATACCGTCCCGTCCGGCGCGGTCGCGATACCATAAGGACCCCGCCCTTTGGGGTCTTTCCACACATCTACCTTCCCGCTGGTAGGATCTACACGACCGTAAACTCCGTTCTGGCCGGTGAACCAATAGTCACCATTGCCATCGAAAGCACCGGTGTTGAGATTGGTATAACCCGTGTCTTCAGGCAGTTTCCACACGTCGAGCTTGCGGGTTGTTGGATCAAAGCGAACTATGGCATTCTGCCCACCGTCGGTAATCCATGCCATCCCGTCCGGACCTTGTATGACACCGTGCGGCGCTGACTCGGGACCAAGCGCTATTTGTTCAATCTCGCCGGTCGATGGATCAACAACGCCAAGCGCACCCTGACGTTGTGCGCTATACCAGATCTTGCCATCTGGCGCCGGCGCAGCGTCGTGCGGGCGCGACCCTTTAGCGAGGTCGAAAACTTCAACATTAGCGGAGGTTTGCGCGGCTGGCTGCACCGGCGTTTCTTCAGCGCATGCTGAACCGGACGCCATCGTCACTATAAAAAGCGCCGTCAAAATATGGTGGTTCATTTCCGCCTCGTCGTTGCTCGCCGGCCCTGAGACAACAGCTTAGGCAAAAGCGACAAGGATGCAACCGGTCCTCAGCCCAGCAAGGTACCCAAACCGACGTGCGGATCGACCCAGCCGTCAACAATCATCTTCACCGCGACGTACAGTATGACGACCAGTCCGATATAGGCAATCCACCGATATCGCTCGATATATTTCGCGATGACATTCGCGGCGAGACCCATTAACGCGACCGCAAAGATCAACCCAACGATCAAAATTCCAGGATGGTCGCGCGCAGCCCCCGCGACGCCAAGGACATTGTCGAGGCTCATCGAAACATCGGCGACCGCGACGGCCCAGGCGGCTCCGGCAAAGCTTTTCGCCGAGCGCAGTCCCGAATGATGGTCACCATCAATCTCCGGCGATCCGGCCAATTCACCGGTATGGCGAAGCTCGCGCCACATTTTCCACGAGACCCAGATCAGCAATAATCCGCCAACAAAAATCAAACCGACAATCTGCATCAACTGGGTCACAACCAGCGCAAAAATGACCCGCAACACCAGCGCCGCAAGGACACCGATCAGAATCACTTTTTTGCGCTGTTCAGCGGGCAGTCCGGCCGCCAGCGCACCGACGACAATCGCATTGTCGCCCGCCAGCACCAGATCGATCATCAACACTTGTAAGAAAGTAGCAAAAGCCGCCGGTTCAGTGATGTTCGAAAAATCATTGACGATATGGCCCCAGATTTCAGTGGGGCCGCCCAGTCCGGCAGCGGCCGTTGCGACTTGGGCTAGCACGTCAAAAATCACACCATATCTCCAATTTAGCCAGAGCTCGATATGCGATCATAACGAGAGCCGCCGTCGGCATCCTGTCATTGATAGCAAGGCGCGCGGCAAATTCCACCGCGATGATGAAATATGCGGACGACGCCGACAGCTTCTCCGTGGCGCGGCGTTACTGGTTCATGCTGTCGAAGAAATCTTCGTTGGTTTTGGAATCCTTGATCTTGTCGAGCAGGAATTCCATCGCGTCGATCGTCCCCATCTGCATAAGGATGCGGCGCAGCACCCACATTTTGGAAAGCTTGTCCTTTTCGACAAGCAATTCTTCTTTGCGCGTACCCGACTTTCCGACATCAAGCGCGGGGAAGATACGCTTGTCAGCGACCTTGCGGTCGAGGACGATTTCACTGTTACCGGTGCCCTTGAACTCTTCGAAAATTACTTCGTCCATGCGGCTGCCCGTATCGATGAGCGCGGTGGCGATGATCGACAGCGACCCCCCTTCCTCGATGTTACGCGCCGCACCAAAGAAGCGCTTGGGACGTTGCAACGCGTTGGCATCGACGCCGCCGGTGAGCACCTTGCCCGAGCTTGGGACGACGGTGTTATAGGCGCGGCCCAGACGGGTGATGGAATCAAGCAGGATAACGACATCCTTTTTATGCTCAACTAGCCTTTTCGCCTTTTCTATAACCATTTCAGCTACTTGAACGTGACGTGTTGCCGGTTCGTCAAAGGTTGAGGAAACCACTTCGCCGACAACACTACGCTGCATATCGGTGACTTCTTCGGGGCGCTCATCGACCAGCAGCACGATCAAGTAGACTTCCGGATGATTGTCAGTGATTGCTTTGGCAATATTCTGAAGCAACACAGTCTTACCCGTACGCGGCGGTGCCACGATCAGTGCACGCTGCCCTTTGCCTTGCGGACTAACGAGATCGATAACGCGCGCCGACTTGTCCTTGACCGTCGGGTCAAGGGTGTCGAGCGACAACTTGCTGTCAGGATAAAGAGGCGTCAAATTGTCAAAATTGACGCGGTGGCGGACGACATCGGGATCGTCAAAATTGACGCTAATCAGCTTGGTCAGCGCAAAATAACGCTCGCCATCGCGCGGCGCACGGATTTCGCCTTCGACAGTATCGCCGGTTCTGAGACCAAATTTACGTACTTGGTTCGGCGACATATAAATATCATCGGGTCCAGCAAGATAATTGGCCTCCGACGAGCGCAGAAATCCAAAACTGTCTGGCAAGACTTCGATTGTGCCTGCACCAATAATCTCTTCGCCTTCTTCGGCAAGTTCCTTGAGGATTGAGAACATCAGGTCTTGCTTGCGCAGGGTTGAGGCGCCTTCAACGCCCAATTCTTCCGCCATTTCAACAAGCTGAGCGGGCGATTTGGTTTTGAGGTCTTTTAAATGCATGGGTGGATTCCGGGATGATAATGGGGAAAGAAACAGGAATTACGTCTAAATCAATAGGGCTGGCACTGATCCGGTCGGGGGACGACCGTTTTGATCTATCGACGCCAAGGCGCGACACCCTGCCAGCAGGTTGATTGCGCCCCTATAGCTGCCGCGAGGCCAAGTCAATCAGGGTGCGACGATCTACGCTATTCAGGGGCGGACAATTACAAGTATTATGATGATCGCAGCAACAACACCAGGGACCTCGTTTAGCAGCCGCAAACTCTTCTCGCTCATGGGTCGCTGACCCTTGGCCAGCTTTTTAGCATAACCGATCATCCAGCCATGGTAACCGGACAGCCCAATCACTAATAGAAATTTGGCGATGAACCAAGGCTCGCCCCAATAATGGCCGTTAAATGCCAGCATAAGGCCCAATATCCAGACGATTATAAGCGACGGGTTAAGGATAATCCGCCGCAGTCGGTCTTCGCGGTCAATCCACAATTTATCCTCAGCAGATCCGACGTCGCACGCCTGATGATAGACAAAAAAGCGCGGCATCATGAAAAAACCAGCCATCAGGAAAATGACGAAAATCACATGTGCCGCTTTGATCCACAGCATCGTTACCCCCAGAAAGCCAGTCCAATCCATGATTCGTTCATCCGTTCCGCACGCGCCCGACCAGATGTTCGACATGGGCAATAGGAGTGTCGGGTACGATCCCATGGCCAAGATTAAAGATATGGGGACGTGTCGGGAATGCGGCAAGGATATGATCGATCGCAGCATCGAGCGCTGCGCCGCCCGCAACCAATGCTAGCGGATCAAGATTACCCTGAACTGGCAAGCCTTCCGGCAATTCCGCATTGGCCCAAACAGGATCGACCGTTTCATCGAGTCCGATGGCATCGACCCCGGTTTCGCGAGCATAAGCTGCCAGTTTTCCGCCTGCCCCTTTGGGAAAACCTATAATCGGTGTATCAGGGTGAAGTGCCTTTAAACGCGCAACAATATTGGCATTGGGAGCGACAACCCATTGTTCGAATTGCGCCGGGCTTAAACTGCCGGCCCAGCTGTCGAACAATTGCACCGCCTCAACACCATTTTCGATCTGCCCGGCCAGATATTCAACCGTCAGATCGGTGATCGCATCGATGATCGATTTAAAAGCCTCGGGGTCACCTTGCGCCAGGCGTCTTGCCGAGGATTGATCCTTAGAGCCTTGCCCAGCAACCATATAGGTGGCGACGGTCCAAGGACTGCCAGCAAAGCCGAGGAAGCTGGTCTCAGCAGGCAAAGAGGCCGCGACACGCTCCACGGTCGCATAAATAGGTTCAAGCCGCTGTGGCGCCGCTTCTAGCGCCGCTAACGCATGGTCAACGAGTGGCGGAGCCAGCCGCGGGCCTTCGCCGGTCTCGAACCATAATTTCTGGCCCAGCGCATGCGGGATGACCAATATGTCGGAAAACAGGATAGCTGCGTCGAAACCAAAACGGCGAATAGGCTGCAACGTCACCTCAGCTGCCGACTCACTATCATAACAAAGTTCAAGGAATCCGCCTTTGGTTTCCCGAAGCGCGCGATACTCGGGCAAATAGCGCCCGGCTTGTCGCATAAGCCATAGGGCTGGCCGCTCCTGCTTCACTCCGTAGAGGGTCGCCATAAGCTTTTTGGGAGACGCCATCGGGGCCGCTCTTTCTTTATCCATATCTATTTATAAAAATATTGTGGTGGTTTGTTGGGGGTGCGGAAAAGGCGGCTTTAGGCGGCAGCGCCGGCTTTGCCAACAGCTTGACTCGTTGCAGCGGTATCAAGGTCACGGAGTCGTGGAAACTTATCTGCCTTATGCACAGCCTGGGGATGAATTGTTCAGACTGTGGATAAGGCGCCGGTTAGAATCTGCATGGCGGGTGATGCTTTGTCCCTGACCGAAACACACAGATATTTTCCACATGTTTATCCACAGCATGCCTCTGTGCATCGCTGCTTGCCTTTTGGTAGCATGGAGCGGAATAATAGTCGCGATGAGCCGTCTTCACCTTCACCTTATATCTGATTCCACTGGCGAAACGCTGGAAAATATTGCCAAGGCGGCGATTGCACAATTTGATGATGTTGAAGTGGTGCGTCATTTCTGGCCGATGGTGCGATCAGAATCGCACCTCGATCGCATCATTTCTGAAGTGCAAGCCAGCCCCGGAATGATCCTGTTCACACTAGTCAACGGCGATTTGCGCTTGAGTCTGGAGCGTCGGGCCAAGGCGCTCGACCTGCCGCTTGTTCCTGCCCTTGATGCGGTGACCGATGCTTTGTCACAGATGCTGGGGCAAGAGGCTAAGGCGCGCCCCGGCCGTCAGCATGTGCTCGATGCCGCCTATTTTGCGCGGGTCGAGGCGATCCAGTTCACCGTCGCACATGACGATGGTATCGGCTGGGACAATTGGGAACAGGCCGACATTGTCCTTGCCGGCGTATCGCGTACATCGAAGACGCCGACCAGTATCTATCTTGCCAACCGCGGATTCAAGACCGCCAATATCCCTATCGTCCCCGAATCACCTCCGCCGCAGGCGCTGTTCACGCTTAAACGTCCAATGGTTGTTGGACTGACCACGGGGCTCGACCGGCTGGTGCAAGTCAGACGCAACCGGCTCTTGTCGCTCAATCAGGCACCCGAGACGGCCTATGTCAACGATGCGCAGGTAAAGGCCGAGATCGCCTATGCGCGGCGGATGTTTGCCGACAATGGCTGGCCGGTTATCGACGTCACCCGTCGCTCTATCGAGGAAACGGCGGCTGCGGTGATCAAACTGGTCGAAGATCGCGGTTCTACGGTATGACGGCATCAACGCTTGTTCTTGCTTCGCAGAGCAGCGGCCGCGCAGCAATGATGCGCGATGCCGGGCTGACTTTCGAAACCGTCAGCGCGCATGTCGATGAAGAGGCACTGTCAGCAGCGCTCCAAGACGCGGGCCACAGCGCGCGCAACATCGCCGATGCGCTTGCCGAGGCCAAAGCCGTCAAAATATCGCGGCGCCTTCCCGGGGCGACGGTTATCGGTGCCGACCAGACGCTCGCGCTCGACGATGGCACGATGTTATCGAAACCGGCCGATCCGATGATGGCGCGTGCGCAGTTGGCGCAACTTTCAGGGCAACGTCACCGGCTGTATAGCGCCGCGGTTGCTGCGTGCGATGGCGCGCCGATCTGGCGAGCCATTGGAAAGGCCGAGTTGTGGGTCCGGCCCTTGTCAGCGGACTTTATCGATGCCTATGTTGATAGCGAATGGGACGTCATTCGCTGGACGGTCGGATGTTATGCGATCGAAGGAAGCGGTGTGAAATTATTTGATAAAGTAGTGGGTGATCCATGGACAATCATTGGCATGCCCATGCTGGAGTTGCTCGGCTGGTTGCGAAGTAGCAAGCAGTTAGAAGGATGAGCGCTACAGCCCCTTATGCCGAGGTGATCGGCGACCCGATCAGCCATAGCAAATCACCGCTTATTCATCGCTTCTGGCTCGGCGCATTGGGCATCGATGGCGACTATCGCGCGCATCATGTGACCGCGGCCGGGCTTCCAGCTTATCTGGCCGAGCGCAAAGAGGATCCGGCGTGGCGGGGTTGCAACGTCACGCTGCCACACAAACAGGCGGTGGCCGAACTGGTCGCCGATCCGGGAGAGGTACGCGCTAGCATCGGAGCGATGAATACTGTCCTGCGCGCGCCCGACGGTAGTCTTAGCGGCACCAATACCGACGCAGGCGGTTTTTTCGGACCGCTTGCAGGACAGGATTTTGTGGGTCGCGAAATTGCCGTGGTCGGCGCGGGTGGCGCCGCGCGCGCGGTCTTGTTCGCCTTGGCGCGGATGGAGTGCGGACCTATTACTATCCTCAATCGCAATGTGCTCAAGGCGAGCGCACTCCTCGCGCGCTTCGGGCTAAAAGGCAGCGCGCTTCCGCTCGATGGACGACTGCCCCCCGCGGCGCTTTTGATCAATGCCAGTAGTCTGGGCATGGCGGGCCAGCCTGCGCTCGATCTTGATCTTGGCGGCCTGCCCGACGATGCCATCGTTTATGATCTGGTCTATGTACCGCGCGAAACCCGTTTGTTGCAGGCGGCCGATGCGCGTGGTTTGGCGACCATAGACGGACTCGACATGCTGATCGGACAGGCCGCCTTGGCGTTTGAGCTTTTCTTCGGCGCTAATCCGCCGGATGATCGCGAAGACGAGCTGCGCGCGCTGCTCAGCCCATGAAATCCTTTAAGCGTTCGAGGCTGCGGTTGAGGCGACCCTTTGTCATCGGACTGACCGGATCGATCGGTATGGGTAAATCGACGGTCGCCCAAATGTTCATCGATGAAGGTGTGCCGGTGTTCGACGCCGACGCAGAGGTGCATCGCTTGCAAGGGCGGGGGGGGGCGCTGGTTGCGTCCATCGAATCGCGTTTCCCCGGCACCACCGGTCCCAACGGCGTCAACCGGGCAGACTTAGGGCAGGCCGTATTGGGCAATCCGCAAGAACTTGCGGCGCTCGAGGCCTTGGTCCACCCTGCTGTCGCGCGCGCGCAGCGCGAATTTCTAAAGCGCCACCGGACTCGTCGCGTTGTTGTACTCGACATTCCATTGCTGTTTGAAAAGGGTGGTGCGCGCAAAGTGGGTGCGGTTGCGGTCGTTTCGGCTCCGCTTTGGGTGCAGCGCCGCCGGGTCCTCGCGCGGCCCGGAATGACGCCGGACAAATTTAAGACGATCCGTCGTTTGCAGGTGCCTGACCGGGTTAAGCGCGCACGGGCTGATTTTGTCATTGATACGGGTCGTCCGAAAAGCGTCACGCGTCGCCAAATTCATTCGATCGCCTCTTGTTTTCGCCGCCGATAAGGCCAATGTTGTTAGTTCAATGAGAGAAATTATTTTCGACACAGAAACGACCGGACTCGATCCCAAAAGCGGGCATCGCCTCGTTGAAATCGGTTGCATCGAATTGGTGGACCGCCGCGAAACCGGACAAAATTTTCACGCCTATTTCTGTCCCGAACGCGACATGCCAGCCGAGGCCGAGGCGGTACATGGTCTATCCATAGGGTTTCTGTCGGACAAACCCCTGTTTGGAGAGCGCGCCGAGGAGTTGCTTGAATTTTTAGGCGACTGCCCATTGGTTGCGCATAATGCAGCCTTTGACTTCGGTTTCGTCAATGCCGAGCTAGCGCGGATCGGTCGTCCAGCACTTGATCCGGCGCGAATGTGCTGCACCGTGCAAATGGCGCGCAAACTGCACCCGGGGGCCAAGCATAATCTGGACGCATTGTGTGTGCGTTACGGCATCGACCGCAGTCACCGGATCAAGCATGGTGCGTTGCTCGACGCCGAACTGCTGGCGCATCTTTATATTGAAATGACCGGCGGGCGACAAATTGGACTTGGTCTCGCGTCGAGTGATACCGATGCGGCAAAGGATGCGCCGATCGCCCCCGTGCGTCCACCTCGCGCGTTTCGTGAACCGCGTCCGCACGCGGCCTCGGCTAGCGAGCTTGCGCGCCATAATGATTTTGTCGCAGGGCTGAACCAGCCGCTGTGGCTCGATACCGTGTGAAGGTAACTCGCTGATGTTACCGGCCGGCCCTTGTAGGAGAATGTAAATGGAAATCCGTGTCTCTGGTCACCAGATTGAAACCGGCGAAGCGCTGCAAGAGCATGTGTCGGATCGGATGAACGCGATATCTGACAAATATTTCTCTCGAGCGATCGGCGCCCACGCCACCTTTGGGAAAGGACCGCACGACAGCTTTCAATGCGATATTGTTGCGCACGTCATGCAGGGTCTTGTCCTCAAGGGGCATGGTCAGGCCCAGGACGCCCATGTTGCCTTTGAAGGCGCGGCCGAGCGCATCGAAAAGCAACTGCGTCGCTATATGCGCCGCTTGAAAGATCGCCACAGCCCCAATCAAATGTCACCCCTCGTCGACGAGATTCAGGACAATGCAGGCTATACCGTCTTTGACAGTGGCGGCGAAGATGATGCGGGCGATTCCCCGGCAATTATCGCCGAAACGCGGGTCGACATCCCCACTTCCAGCGTTTCCGATGCGGTGATGATGCTCGATTTGCGCGACACCAATGCTTTGTTGTTCGTCAACAGCAAGACCGCGGCCCATAATATGGTCTATCGACGGCGCGACGGGACGATTGGATGGGTCGAACCACAATAGGGGCTGGATTTTGTCTCTCATCCGCCCTATTGGCCGCGCCCAACATGCTCGGAGCGCGATGCCCAGGGCGGTAATGATAGACCCATATTTTGTGCCAGCTGGCTAACCGGGGCGTTAAAGCCCCGGTGTATAATTGATTTGACCGAAACCATGAACCTATCCCAGCTCCTTTATCCGGCGACGGTGCGCGCCCATGTGCCAATAGATTCCAAAAAGGCGCTTTTTCCGCTTTTGGGAGATCTGGCGAGCCGTACACTGGGTCTTGATTCAGGAGAGGTAAGCGAAGCCTTGCTCGAGCGCGAGCGGCTCGGCTCCACCGGATTCGGGCGCGGGATTGCCCTACCACACGCTAAATTGCCTGATCTGACGGGAGTTCGCGGACTGTTTTTGCAGTTGCAGCGACCAATTGACTTTCAAGCGGTTGACGGGCTGCCGGTTGATCTGTTGTTCATCTTGTTGTCGCCGGTCGATGCTGGAGCCGATCATCTGAAAGCGCTGGCCGGCGTGTCGCGAATGCTGCGAAACGAGATGGTGGCCGATCGCCTACGCGGGGCCAAGAGTGACGAGGCGCTTTACGCTTTGCTGGCCGACTCCGAAGCTCGTGACGCGGCCTGAACCGCGACTGGTCGGAGCGCGGCAATGGCGCGCCTGACAAGCCGTTTCCTTGTTGATTTGCTGATACGTAACACCCAGTCGGCGGGTGGATTTGCAACCGTGTTGGCCTCGGGTGATGATCAATCGGGGACAATTTTGATCCAGTGCCGCGATCGCGACGGACCCGGCCCCTTACTCGAGCGTCGTTTCAGCGCCGATGGCCACTATATATGGGAAGATATTGGATCGTCGGTTATCAAAGACGGAGTCGAATCAACCGTTTACTATAATCGGCGCCAAAAATCGGATCCCGATCTTTGGATTATTGAACTGGATGTCGCAGATGCGCCACGGCTTGTCGCCGATTGGGCGCAATTGACTTGACTTTGCTGCAGCGCACAATAAGTGGCGCTCATCATTAACGCGTAGGTCGTTCTGCGGGTTCCTCAGGAAAAATTTTTCCAGGGCCCGGTATAGAGTTCGGACACGCAGACGGATGATGACCACAGGCGGTTCGTATGAATCTCTCCCCGCCTGAAAGCAAAATGGTTCATCGGCCGCAATTTTGACAGACATCATGAGTCGTATTTTGAGCGTTGCCAGTGCGGCAGCGGTGGCACTGACTGCTGCATCCATGCTGGTTCTTGCGGAACCTGGTTTCGCATCGGACATTAGCATCGACGCCAATGTCCCCACTTTGCTTCCCTCACTCGCCGATGATTCGGTGGATGAGTCGAATCAAAGATCGACTGATTTTGGAAATCCCGGCGAGGCGAACTCTGACGAATCGCTGGACAGCGCGGAAACGCCGGACAGGACTGTTGAGTCCGAAGAGGCTCCGATCACGGCGAGCACTCTGGCCGAACTGGTTGCCGCGACGCCTCGGCCCGACAAAATTGATTCCGAATTGCGCTGCCTTGCCGGCGCGGTTTATTTCGAATCGCGCGGTGAATCGCTGGCTGGTCAGCTTGCGGTTGCGCGTGTGATCATCAATCGCGCTGAATCAGGCCGCTATCCCAGCAGCTATTGCGGTGTCGTCACCCAGCGCAGCCAGTTCAGTTTTGTTCGCGGCGGAAAGATGCCGAAACTGCGCGAATCGGGCCGCCCTTGGGCTAGGGCGCTGGCGATTGCGCAGATTGCTCGCGCCAACAGCTGGAAGAACAAGGCACCGGGCGCCCTCTTCTTTCATGCCCGCTATGTCTCGCCGCGTTGGGGTAAGACGCGGGTCGCACAGATCGACAATCATATCTTCTATCGCTGATCATTTTTGATCGGCCAAACCAGAAGGGCGGCCATGCGATAGCATGGTCGCCCCTTTCATTGCCAAGGCCGCAATTCTGCCGCATGATGCGCGAATGACACGCATTTTTTCTGCCTTTGTGGCACCGCTTGCGGTCGGATTTCTGGCACTGGGTGGCTGCGCTACCCAGGTTCCGCCGGTTTCGGTCACCCGTTTTCACACCGACGCCGTGAACGGCTGGGCGGCAGGCAAGACCTATGTTGTCGATGCTTCGCCGCTAACCGACACGAGTAGCAGCACCGAGGCAATCCCTTCGGAACTGGAATGGAACAGCTATCGGGTCGCGATCGAACGTCAGTTGAAATTGCAGGGCCTCGTCGCTGCGAGCGACAATGGGACATCCACTGCGGCGCTGCGTGTTCGCATCGGGCTTCATCGTGTTGAGCGATTGCTCGGTGGAAGCCGTTCACCGGTTTCTGTAGGCGTGGGCGGCTCCACTGGTGGATACCGGTCGGGCGTCGGCCTTGGTATCGGCATCAATTTGGGTGGCGGCGCGCGCGAAATGACTGACATCAAGTTGATGGTGCGGATCGATGACGCTGCAAGCGGACAAGCCTTGTGGGAAGGTCGCGCCGAAACCGCAGTTCCGAACAAGGCGCCGGCCGCTCAACCATCACTGGCCGCAGCGAAATTGGCCGAAGCCTTATTCAAGGACTTCCCTGGCGAATCCGGACGCACTATCAGCGTCCCATGAGCATCACCATCAACGCCGCTTTTGATAGTGGCAATATCGTCGTCGACTGGATCAAGGGCACACAGGCCCGCCTGTCGATTCGTAAGGATCGGGAATCCGATTTCTATCAATGGTTCCATTTCCGCGTCAGCTGTGAGGTAGGCGACAGACTCGAGCTGACCATCGCTGATTTGACCGATTCGGCTTTTGCCGGAGGCTGGCCCGACTATGCCGTGTGCGCTAGCACCGACCGCGAACATTGGTTCCGTCTCGACACCAGCTATGATCCGAAGCAAGATGGCGGCGCGTTGACTATCTGTCACACCGCCGAATCACCGATCTTGTGGCTCGCCTATTTTGCTCCCTATTCGATGGAGCGGCATCATGATCTGGTTTCCTCGGTCTCTGAATGTGAAGGTGTGACCTATCGTTGCCTTGGTGATAGTCTCGAGGGGCAGCCAATTGACTGCCTCGAAATGGGTGAAGGTGAAACCCAGCTTTGGCTATATGCCCGCCAGCATCCTGGTGAGAGCATGGCCGAATGGTGGATGGAAGGGGCGCTAGAAAAGCTGACCGATCCCGCCGATCCGCACGCGCGGGCGCTCCGCCAAAAATGCCGAATCCACATCGTCCCCAACATGAATCCCGATGGGTCGCGTCGCGGCCATTTGCGGACCAATTTTGCCGGGGTTAATCTCAATCGCGAATGGGACAATCCCAGCGCTGAACGTAGCCCCGAAGTGTTGTGCGTGCGCAATGCGATGGACGACAGCGGCGTCGACTGGGCGATGGATATCCACGGCGACGAAGCCATTCCCGCCGTCTTTCTGGCCGGGTTCGAAGGCATTCCGTCGATCAAGCCCGACCAGTTGAAGACTTTTATTTCCTTCCGTGACCGGTTGGCCGAACATACTCCCGATTTCCAGACCGAGCTTGGATATGGGGAAACCGCGCCTGGAAAAGCGAATTTGTCGATGTCTACGACCCAGCTTGCCGAGCGATTTGGCGCGGTGTCGATGACGCTTGAAATGCCGTTCAAGGACAATCGCGACCTGCCCGATTCGGTGCAGGGCTGGTCGCCCGAACGCAGCAAATTGCTCGCGCACGCCTGCATCGAAATGCTCAACGAATTTTTGTGACGGAAGGTTGGCAGATTGCGGTTGATGATCTGTCGACGGCCGACATTCGCGGACTGCTTCAACAGCATTTCGATGCCATGTTGGCGAACTCACCGCCGGGAAGCTGCCATTTTCTGAATTTCGATGAATTGAAAGGTGCGGATGTCAGCTTTTGGTCGATTCGCGAGCATGGGCATTTGGCGGGGTGCGGAGCGCTCCGCCAGATCGATTCAAGGCATGGCGAAATCAAATCTATGCGGACCGTCGATGCCTTTCAGCGGCGCGGGGTGGCAGCGCATATGCTCGATCATATTCTGAGCATAGCGCGATCACGCGGATATAGGCGGCTTAGCCTTGAAACCGGCTCCGGCGAATCCTTCGCATCGGCGATCAGCCTGTATCGCCGGTTCGGCTTCGTCGATTGCGCGCCGTTCGGCGAGTATCAGGAGGATGTTTTTAGCCGCTTTATGTCGCGCTCGATCTGATTCTAAGAGGAGGCGAAGGGACTCGCCTCCTCTCGTTATCAGTCGGCAGTTAGGCGGCTTTTTTCTTGTCTGTGATCATTGGCTGGCCAGCGCCGATCGCGATCTTTTGTGGTTTCATAGCTTCTGGCACTTCACGCACGAGTTCGATCGTCAACAGCCCGTCGGCGAGGTCTGCCTCGGCAACGCGGACAAAGTCGGCGAGTTGAAAGCGGCGTTCAAAGGCGCGGGTAGCGATACCGCTGTACAGCAATTGTCGGGTGTCTCCCTCAGCTGCCGCAGCCTTGCGACCCGATACGGTCAGCATATTCTGCTGCGCGACTATATCGATTTCGTCCGATTTGAATCCGGCCACCGCGAGGGTGATACGGAAATGCTCGTCGGCGACTTTCTCGATATCAAAGGGAGGATAATTTTCCGCCCCAGATCCACTGGTTTCTAGAAAATCGAACAAGCGGTCAAAGCCGACGGTGCTGCGGCGATAGGGGGTCCAGTCAAAACTATTTCGCATGGGTCATTCCTTCCATTGAAGCGAATTGTCAAAGGATGCGCCCAAATGGGCCGCAACCATCCAGTCCCAATATTGGCAACCGGACCGAATAAATCTGGGAAGCGTTTCGAAGAAATCAAGAGATGCGACATTCATGACCGTCCCCCCTCGCTCCTGCGGCGGGTTCGCGCTATGGGCCACGACAGTTCCCGCACTAACCAACAGGATTGTCATGCCCACGCTCATCCTCCTTCGTCACGGCCAGTCGCAATGGAATCTGGAAAACCGCTTCACCGGATGGTGGGATGTCGATGTCACCGCCAAGGGCGTCGAAGAGGCCCGCGACGCCGGCACGTTGATGCGCGACAAGGGCATTGCGCCAGATACCTGCTTTACCTCTGTGCAAACGCGCGCGATCAAGACACTTAATCTGGCGCTCGAAGAAATGGGACGTCTATGGTTGCCTGTGACCAAGGACTGGCGCTTGAACGAGCGGCATTATGGTGGCCTGACCGGGCTCGACAAGGCCGAAACAGCGGCCAAACATGGCGACGATCAGGTCAAAATTTGGCGACGCAGCTTTGACACACCACCGCCGCCGCTCGCCGCTGACTCGCCCTATGACCTGTCAAAAGATCCACGCTACGCGGGGATTGCGATTCCGAATACGGAAAGCCTGAAAGATACAATTGCGCGTGTTCTGCCCTATTATGAGGCGGTCATCGCGCCCGAATTGCGCGCCGGAAAGACCATTTTGATCTCGGCGCATGGGAACAGCTTGCGCGCGCTCGTCAAACATTTGTCGGGGATCAGCGATGCCGATATCACGAGCCTCGAAATTCCGACCGGTCAGCCGATCATCTATAACCTTGCCGATGACCTGACGGCGCGGGAACGTTATTATTTGAAGGACCTGTGAGCGCGTCAGGATGGTAAAGCAAACTCGGTCGATCAGTCGCGCAACAGTTCGTTGATTCCCGTCTTGGCACGAGTCCGTGCATCGACGCGTTTGACGATGACCGCGCAATAAAGTGAAGGGCCGGGGCTGCCGTCGGGAAGCGGCTTGCCGGGCATCGCGCCCGGAACGACCACGGCAAAGGGCGGTACTTCGCCCATGAAGATTTCTCCGGTCGCACGGTCGACGATCTTGGTCGATGACCCCAGATAAACGCCCATCGACAACACCGCGCCCTCGCGCACGATCACGCCTTCGGCAACTTCGGCGCGCGCGCCAATGAACGCACCGTCCTCGATGACCACTGGACCGGCCTGCAAGGGTTCGAGCACGCCGCCAATTCCGGCCCCGCCTGACAGATGGACATTGGCGCCGATCTGCGCGCAGCTGCCGACGGTGGCCCAGGTATCGACCATCGTGCCTTCGCCGACGCGTGCGCCGATGTTGATAAAGCTGGGCATCAGCACCGCGCCCTTGCCGATATGCGCGCCCTGCCGGACAACCGCACCGGGGACCGCTCGAAATCCGGCTTCGCGGAATCGATTCTCGTCCCAATTGGCAAATTTGGACGGGACCTTGTCCCACCACCGTGCGCCGCCAGGTCCGCCTTCGATCAGCGTCATATCGTTGAGACGAAAGGACAGAAGAACGGCCTTTTTCAACCATTGATTGACTTGCCAAAGGCCATCAGAATCTCGGCTTGCGACGCGTAGACTGCCGTCATCCAGACCGGCGAGCGCGGCGTCGACAGCATCGCGTTCGACGCCCGTGCTGCTGATCGTCAAACTGTCGCGCGCATCCCAGGCGGCATCGATGGTGGCTTGCAAGTCGGCGGTCATATGGTCCTCATAGGTAATGCTAGTGTTTCAAGCCAGTCGACCAGGTCGGTC
Organism: uncultured Alphaproteobacteria bacterium; assembly: GCA_963844225.1. Classification (GTDB taxonomy): domain Bacteria; phylum Pseudomonadota; class Alphaproteobacteria; order Sphingomonadales; family Sphingomonadaceae; genus Sphingopyxis. Next base: position 71,197 of record CAWJNG010000005.1, read on the forward strand.
GCACGAAAATCGACCCTGTCGGGTTGGTGGTCGCGATGGCCACTTTCGGACCCGTTGTCCAGCCACAGTGTCGTCATCCCCAGCGCTTTGGCGGGCGTCAAATTACGGGCCATATCCTCGACAAACAGGCTACGCGTCGGGTCGACATTATGCCGCGCGATCATCCTGTCATAGGCTGTGGCTTCGGGCTTGGGGGTATAGGCGGTGGCGCGAATGTCGCAGATCCCTTCGAACAAATCACCGATCCCGCGTGCGTCTAGTACCCTTTGGGCATAATCGGCATCGGCATTGGTGAAGATCAGTCGTCTTCCCGGCAGCTGCTCAAGCCCGCTGCGCAATCGCGCACAAGGCTGCAACCGGTCGAGACTGACGGCGTGAACGTCGACCAGAAAATCCTCGGGCTCGACGCCATGGTGCGCCATCAATCCTGCCATGGTTGTGCCATGGTCGTGGAAATAATTTTTCTGCACCCGCCGCGCCTCGGCGGCATCGCAGTTCAATAAGCGCATGATATAGGCCGCCATTCGCGCGTCGATGAGCGTGAACAGCTCTGCCGATGGCGGATAAAGCGTGTTGTCGAGATCAAAAATCCAACAATCGATATGGTCAAGTTTGGAAGCGAGCATAGATGCGACCTATCCGCTTGACCGCCGACGAACAAGGCGTCAGCACTGATTCACGGCTTGGCAAGGCGTTCTCGTTTAGGCTGCGCATTATGATTTGGTCAGTGCGCGCAAGGGAGACTCCGTTGCGTCACGGCTGACAAGAAAGGGCGATCGTGCATCGGATTGGCGACGGCAGGCGTGGAGTATCATCGCGGCTTTGGCTTGCCGGCTGTGCAAGCCTTGCGGCGCTCACCCTCGCGGGTTGCGGCGGCGGCGGGGCGAGGCCGAACCCGATTGCCGCACCCCCGCCTGCCCCGACGCCGGCGCCGACACCCACTCCTGCGCCAACGCCGACGCCCCCGCCACCGACCGGTTTTGATTTTACAACGGCCGAAACGCGGCGTTCGGACGGGGTCAACTACCATGGCGCGATTACCGCCTATCAGGCGGGAGCGACTGGCAAAGATGTTCTTGCGGCGGTCATCGATAGCGGAATTGATATTGACAGCCCCGAATTTGCCGGGCGCATTTCATCCTTGTCTGCCGATGTCGGAGGGTCGCGCGGAATTGATCAAGAGGATGGTCATGGTACCAATGTCGCGCAGATTTTGCTCGGCGGAAAGGACGGTAAGGGCACCTTTGGTATAGCCTTTGAAGCGAATTTGCTGGTGTTGCGCGCCGACCGGCCTGGTAGCTGCGCCACCGAAGATCCCAATGATGATGAAAGCGGCTGTCGCTTTGCGGAAAATGCGATTGCCGCCGGTGTTGACCGCGCTGTCGACGCCGGTGCACGGGTTATCAACATTTCCCTCGGCGGTAGCGATCCGCCAGGGACCCAGCTGCGCGCCGCAATAGCCCGCGCTACCGCGGCGGGAGTCATCATCGTCGCCTCTGCAGGCAATGAAGGCGACACGACCGCGAACGGAAATGATCCGACCAACCCGGAGCGCTTTGGGCAAGGGCTGCTCGAGGCTGGTGGTGATTTGGTCATCCTTGCCGGCTCGGTAGATGATAAGGGCACATTTTCAAGCTTCAGCAATCGTGCAGGAATTTTTTCCGCCAACTTCCTATCCGCGCTCGGCGAAGGCGTGTGCTGTGTTTATGAAAATGGCGTGCTGAAAACCGAGTCTCGTTCTGACGGCACCTTTGTTTTTCTGCTCAATGGCACCAGTTTTTCGGCACCCCAGATCGCCGGTGCGGTGGCGTTACTCGCACAGGCTTTTCCCTCCCTATCGAGCCGACAGATTGTTAGCTTGCTCTATCAATCGGCGCGCGATGCCGGTGCGGCGGGCCGCGATGCCGTGTTTGGCCAAGGCATATTAAATATTGCAGCCGCGTTTCAGCCAGTCGGTGCAACGTCATTGGCCGGAACCAGCACGGCGCTACGTCTTGGTCAGCCGCTCGGCACGCTCGGCGGACCAATGGGGGATGCGGGGACGCGTTCGACGGGCGGCACAGTTGGATTGGTGACCGACGGTTTTGGGCGCGCTTTCGCGGTTGATTTCTCGCACGCGCTTGTCCAGCGGCAGCCGCAACGCCGACTGTTTGCCGCGTTGAGCGGCTTTATCCGTCAACAAAGTGCGGCGACCGGCGCTATGTCGCTGTCGTTCACGTCGGCGCCCGAACGGACTAGTCTTGTTCCCGATTCGCTTACCGCTCTGACGATGCGTGATGCCGATCGCGCCCGAACGCTGGCCGCATCGGTCATCACCCGTTTGGACGCACACACCCGCGTTGGTGTGGCAGCCGGCCGCAGCGTTAGCGGGATGGCTGCGGGCGAGCGCGGCGAGCGCGGAGTTGCGATGCTGGTTAGCGATTCGGCTGGCGAGGGCATCGGCATTTCTTCCAGTCCGCACTTTGGGACGCTGGTGCGCCGCAATCTGGGCAATGGACTGGCCGTCACCCTGACCGCCGAGGACGGTTTGGTCGGTGGATCGACGTGGCAGCAGGATATTGTGCAGAGGTTACAGGACCGCTCGGACAGCCGTTACCAATGGATTGGCGCCGTTTGGGACGGCGCAATTGGCCCAGCACATCTGGCCGCAGGCGCGGCGCGACTTCGCGAATCAAACAGCCTGCTCGGCGCGCGGCTTGGCCCGTTGTTCGGAGCGGGCGGAGCTACCAGTTTGGTCGCCGATGCCAGCATCCGCGCCGATTTGTCGCATGGTTGGCGGTTGGGCGCGGCATGGCGACAAATGTGGACGCGCCCCGACCGCGTCGGTTTGGTGTCGGGCGGACAGCTCACTTCAGCCGCCTTTTCGATTGATGCTAGTAAATCGGGTGTCGTTCGCCCTGACGATCGCGCCGCGCTGCGACTGTCACAGCCCATGCGGGTCAGCTCGGGTGGACTCGGTCTCGCATTACCGATTGCCTATGATGCCGCCAGCGGTACCGCCGAATTCGGCACCCGCACCTATAATCTTTCGCCTACCGGGCGCGAATTGGCGCTTGAGGCCAGCTATCTCGTCCCTTTTCTCGGAGGCGATCTGACCGCGAACAGCTGGTGGCGGCACGACCCCGGCCACATCGCGGCGATGCCTGCCGATATTGGCGGTGCGGTGCGCTTCACCCTCGGTTTTTGACGCGAAGATTCTTTTGTTAGAAAATTACCCGGGCCTTGACCGTGACGGGAATCGCGCGTAGGGGCCCGCACGACTGGAAACGGGGCTTTGCCGCCGCTTTTGGTTACAACAGCGCTTGAACATTGCTGGCGCGGATGGAGCCTCCGGGGATCAAATGGGATCAACCGGGGTCTTTTGCTGTTACAAGGTCGCCCTTTTCTGCCGATTTTTTGGCGGAGCAGGGGCGGAGCTGCATCCACCGCGGTAGAGTAACCGTTCGCTTTGATGGGCGAACATTTTAAGGTGAAGCATTCATGCCCACGATCAACCAGCTGGTCCGCAAGGGCCGGACTCCGCAAAAGGCGAAGTCCAAGGTTCCAGCGATGGAAGCAAACCCGCAAAAGCGTGGCGTTTGTACCCGTGTCTATACGACGACCCCGAAAAAGCCGAACTCGGCATTGCGTAAGGTGGCCAAGGTTCGCCTGACCAATGCGCGCGAAGTCATTTCCTACATCCCCGGCGAAGGCCACAACCTCCAGGAACATAGCGTTGTGCTGATCCGTGGCGGTCGTGTCCGCGATCTTCCCGGCGTTCGCTACCACGTCCTGCGCGGCGTGCTCGATACGCAGGGTGTGAAGGACCGCAAGCAGAGCCGTTCGAAGTACGGCGCCAAGCGTCCGAAGTAAGGCTGCCGCTTTTTCTGGTGAAATTGATCATCCCAGGTCGCTCATGCGCCGGGATGCTGTTGTAAGAGGAATTATCTATGGCTCGTCGTCGTCGTCCTGAACGTCGCGAAATCCTGCCGGATCCCCGTTTCGGTGATACCGTGCTGTCAAAATTCATGAACAGCGTCATGCTGGACGGAAAGAAATCGACCGCCGAAGGCATCGTTTATGGTGCTTTGGAATCGGTTGAAGCCCGTGCCAAGAAAGAGCCGGTTTCGGTCTTTCATGAAGCGCTTGCGAATATCCGCCCGAACATCGAAGTGCGCAGCCGCCGTGTCGGTGGTGCGACCTATCAGGTGCCGGTCGAGGTTCGCCCCGATCGTGCGCAGGCTCTCGCCATTCGCTGGCTGATCACCGCTGCTCGCAACCGCAGCGAAACAACAATGGCCGCGCGCCTGTCGGGTGAACTGCTCGACGCGTCGAACAATCGTGGCAACGCTGTGAAGAAGCGTGAAGATACGCATCGGATGGCCGAAGCCAACCGTGCCTTCTCGCATTATCGCTGGTAGCAGCGACAGAGTTCGGCTCGCGCTGGTAGTGGCGACCGAGCGGGACTCGCGCTGGTAAATTTTCTTCCTATATTGGGGGAAGTCCTCCCGACTTCCCCCCAAGCACTTAAGGAATCTGACATGGCACGCAGCCATCCGCTCGACAAATATCGCAACATCGGGATTATGGCGCACATCGACGCCGGTAAGACCACGACCACCGAGCGCATTCTTTATTACACCGGCAAGTCCTACAAGATCGGCGAAGTCCATGACGGCGCCGCCACAATGGACTGGATGGAGCAAGAGCAAGAGCGCGGCATCACGATCACGTCTGCTGCGACGACTTGCTTCTGGGACGATCACCGGATCAACATCATCGACACCCCCGGGCACGTCGACTTCACGATTGAAGTTGAGCGCAGCTTGCGCGTGCTCGACGGCGCGGTCGCCTGTTTCGATGGCGTTGCCGGGGTTGAGCCGCAGTCGGAAACCGTGTGGCGTCAGGCCGACCGTTATGGCGTGCCGCGGATGTGCTTCATCAACAAGCTCGACCGCACCGGCGCCAATTTCGAATATTGCGTCCAGTCGATCATTGATCGTCTGGGTGCGCGTCCGGCCGTGCTCTACATCCCGATCGGGATCGAGGCTGAACTCAAGGGTCTTGTCGATCTGGTCAACAGCCGCGCCATCATCTGGAAGGACGAAGCGCTGGGCGCCGAATTTTTCTATGAAGATATCCCGGCTAATCTTGTTGATAAGGCTGCCGAATATCGCACCAACCTTATCGAAATGGCTGTCGAGCAAGACGATGATGTGATGGAAGCCTATCTGGGCGGCGAAGAGCCCGATGTGGCGACGTTGAAGCGTTTGATCCGCAAGGGTACGCTGAACCATGCATTCGTTCCCGTCTGCTGTGGCTCGGCGTTCAAGAACAAAGGCGTTCAGCCGCTGCTCGACGCGGTGGTCGACTATATGCCGTCGCCGCTCGACATTCCTGACGTCGAAGGTCTGAAGCTTGACGGCGAGACCAAGGATTCGCGTCCACCCAGGGATGACGCCCCGCTGTCGCTGCTGGCGTTCAAGATCATGAACGATCCCTTTGTTGGCAGCCTGACCTTCGCCCGCATCTATTCGGGCACCCTGACCAAGGGCACCTATTTGAACTCGGTCAAGGACAAGAAGGAAAAAATCGGCCGCATGTTGTTGATGCATGCCAACAGCCGCGAAGACATTGACGAAGCCTTTGCGGGTGACATCGTGGCGCTGGCGGGTCTCAAGGAAACGACGACGGGTGACACGCTGTGCGCGTCGAACGCGCCGATCATCCTTGAACGCATGATCTTCCCTGATCCTGTGATCGAGCTGAGTGTAGAACCGAAGACCAAGGCCGACCAAGAGCGTATGGGCATCGCGCTCAACCGTCTGGCTGCCGAAGACCCCAGCTTCCGCGTGTCGACTGACCATGAATCGGGCCAGACGATCATCAAGGGCATGGGCGAGCTTCACCTCGACATTCTCGTTGATCGTATGAAGCGCGAATTCAAGGTTGAGGCCAATGTTGGTGCGCCGCAGGTGGCATATCGCGAATCGCTCGCTAAAGCCGTTGACGTCGATTACACCCACAAGAAGCAGTCGGGTGGCTCGGGCCAGTTCGGCCGCGTCAAGGTGACGGTTGTGCCCGGCGAACGTGGTTCGGGCATTGTTTTCAGCGACGAGATCAAGGGCGGCAATATTCCGCGCGAATATATCCCGTCGGTTGAAAAGGGCATGCGCGAATCGGCTGAAAATGGTCATATGATCGGTTTCCCGATCATCGATTTCGAGATCAAGCTGACCGATGGCGCCTATCATGATGTCGATTCGTCGGCACTGGCGTTTGAAATCGCGGGTCGTGCCGCCATGCGCGAAGTGGCGGCCAAGGCTGGCATCAAGCTTCTCGAGCCGGTGATGAAGGTCGAGGTTACGACGCCCGAGGATTTCATGGGCGACGTGATCGGCGATCTCAACAGCCGTCGCGGCCAGATTCAGGGCACTGACAGTCGGGGCAACGCCCAGATCGTCGAAGCGATGGTGCCGCTGGCAAACATGTTCGGTTATGTGAATCAGTTGCGCAGCTTCAGCCAGGGGCGCGCCAATTATTCGATGCAATTCTCGCATTATGAAGAAGTGCCGACGAGCGTCGCCGAAGAAGTGAAAGCAAAGATGGCATAAGGGTCACGCAGAGCGGAACATTTTTCGGCGTTGCCGGAACAGAGTTTCGCCCTGTGGGGCTTGCCCTCTTCAACAAAGCCGATTAAGGGCGGCGCCTGTTTCAGCAGGCGGTCGTACCGACTGAGTAATATCTGAGCAATTAAACACGCCAGACGAAGGACAAGGGTTAATATCATGGCCAAGGCAAAATTTGAGCGGAACAAGCCGCACTGCAACATCGGAACCATCGGTCACGTCGACCATGGCAAGACCTCGCTGACTGCAGCGATCACCAAGGTGCTCGCTGAAACGACGGGCGGAACCGCCGTTGATTTCGCAAACATCGACAAAGCTCCCGAAGAGCGCGAGCGCGGCATCACCATTTCGACGGCACACGTCGAATATGAAACCGCTGCCCGTCACTATGCGCACGTCGATTGCCCGGGACACGCCGACTATGTGAAGAACATGATCACCGGTGCGGCGCAGATGGACGGCGCGATTCTGGTTGTGTCGGCCGCTGACGGCCCGATGCCCCAAACCAAAGAGCACATCCTGCTCGCCAAGCAGGTCGGCGTCCCGACCATGGTCGTCTTCCTGAACAAGGTCGATCAGCTGGACGATCCTGAACTGCTCGAACTGGTTGAGCTGGAAATTCGCGAAGAACTTTCGAAGCGTGATTTCGACGGCGACAATATTCCGATCATCGCAGGCTCGGCTCTTGCCGCCCTCGAAGGCCGCGACGACAACATCGGCAAGGACGCCATTCTGAAGCTGATGGAAGCTGTCGACAGCTGGATCCCGCAGCCGGAGCGTCCGCTCGACAAGCCTTTCCTGATGCCGATCGAAGACGTTTTCTCGATCTCGGGTCGTGGTACGGTTGTGACTGGCCGCGTTGAGACCGGCATCGTCAAGGTTGGTGAAGAAGTCGAAATCGTCGGCATCAAGGACACCAAGAAAACCGTCGTGACCGGCGTTGAAATGTTCCGTAAGCTGCTCGATCAGGGCCAGGCTGGCGACAACATCGGCGCGCTGATCCGTGGCGTTGGTCGTGAAGAAGTTGAGCGTGGCCAGGTGCTCTGCAAGCCCGGCTCGATCAGCCCGCACACCGAATTCACCTCGGAAGTCTATGTGTTGTCGAAGGATGAAGGCGGCCGTCACACGCCGTTCTTTGCGAACTATCGTCCGCAATTCTACTTCCGCACGACGGACGTTACCGGCGAAGTCATCCTGCCCGAGGGTACGGAAATGGTTATGCCGGGCGACAACGTCCAGCTGTCGGTCAAGCTCATCGCTCCGATCGCCATGGACCCGGGTCTACGCTTCGCAATTCGCGAAGGTGGCCGCACGGTCGGCGCAGGGGTTGTGGCGACCATCACAAAGTAATATAGGCCGCGAGCCGCACGGGTCAGAGTGATTCGCGCGGCTCGCAGTTTTTAGAAGTTTTAATGGTCGTTCCGGCTTCCATCAGGAAAGTCGGGTCGGTCCATTTCGGCTCTTTCGCATTGTCAGACGGGATTCGACTGGAATAGTCATGGAAACGCAGAACATCCGCATTCGCCTTAAGGCCTTCGACCATCGTGTGCTCGATCAGGCCACCACCGACATCGCCGACACGGCGCGTCGCACGGGTGCTTTGATCCGCGGTCCAATCCCGCTGCCAACGCGCATAGAAAAATTTACCGTGAACCGCGGCCCGCACATCGACAAAAAGTCGCGCGAGCAGTTCGAAGTTCGCACCCACAAGCGGTTGCTCGACATCGTGCAGCCCACCCCGCAAACGGTTGACGCGCTGATGAAGCTCGATCTTGCTGCGGGCGTGAACGTAGAAATCAAGTTGGCCTAGGCCAACGAAGCTCCGGACCTGCTCCGGAGTCTCTATCGGCAAGTCACTTCGGTGCTTGCATTGTCCGGAGCGATCCGGACCGACGATAGGGTGGATACCGCCGGTCGCTTCTTTCGGGAGGCATTTCTGACCGGGCTGCGTCCCCCGTCTCGCCACTGCTCCTTCGGGATGGTGGCACCTCAGCCCGGACGGGGCGAAGCATCACAATCTGGGCTGGCAAGCCGCGCGGAATGGTCCGCCCGGCCTCTGTGAGGAGTTTGATCATGCGGACTGGCGTGATCGCGAAAAAAATGGGGATGACCCGCCTGTTTCAGGACGATGGACGGCATGTGCCGGTCACCGTGCTGAGCCTCGAAGGCTGTCAGGTCGTTTCCGTACGCGACAAAGAACGTGATGGCTATGTGGCCGTCCAATTGGGTGCTGGCACAGCGAAGGCGAAGAATGTCGCCAAGCCGCAGCGCGGCATCTTTGGCAAGGCCGAAGTCGAGCTAAAAGCAAAGCTGGTTGAATTCCGCGTGGCCGATGATGCCACGCTGGACGTCGGCGCTGAGCTTTCGGCTGACCATTTCGTCGCCGGACAGATTGTCGACATCCAGGGCGTCACGCAGGGCAAGGGTTTTGCCGGTGCGATGAAGCGTTGGGGTTTCGGCGGTATGCGTGCAACGCACGGTGTTTCGATCAGTCACCGTGCACATGGTTCGACCGGTCAGCGTCAGGATCCAGGCCGCGTCTTCAAGAACAAGAAGATGGCCGGCCATATGGGCGCACGCAATCGCACCCAGCAAAATCTCGAAATCGTCCGCACCGACGTCGAGCGCGGCCTCATTTTCGTCAAGGGATCGGTTCCCGGGTCGAAGGGTGGCTGGCTGATGGTACGCGATGCGGTCAAGCTGCCGCGTCATCCGGAAGCTCCCTATCCGGGCAGCGTCAAGACCGCGGCCAACGCCAATCAAGAAGCCCCGGCGGATGCGCCTGCGGATACCCCGGTTGAAGAAACCGTGGTCGATGCAGCCACCACCGACGGCGCACAGGAGTCCTGATCATGAAGGTCAAGGTTCAATCCATAGACGGCAAGGCCGGCGCAGACATCACACTTAGCGACGATGTTTTCGGTGTCGATCCGCGCGCCGACATCCTGCACCGGGTTGTCAGCTGGCAGCTCGAAAAGCGTCGCGCTCCGGCTCGTGCCGCTCGCGAGCGCAGCGATGTTGCCCGCACCGGCAAGAAGTTCGGTAATCAAAAAGGTGGCGGTACGGCCCGTCACGGCGATCGTGCAGCCCCGATCTTTATCGGCGGCGGTAAGGCACATGGCCCGCGTGCTCGCATCTTCGGTCACTCGCTGAACAAGAAGATCCGTACGCTCGGCCTTAAAATGGCTCTGTCGGACAAGGCCAAGGGCGGCAAGATTGTAGTTCTCGATACGTTCGAGCTCAAGGATGCCAAGACCAAGGCGCTGGCCGGTAAGCTCGATAAGCTGGAACTTGGCAACCGGGCGCTGTTCATCGACGGCGACGCGGTGCACGAAAGCTTCGCGATGGCGTCGGCAAACCTCATCGGTATCAACTCGATGCCGGCGATGGGTGCCAACGTCTATGACATTTTGCGCGCCGACACGCTGGTCCTGACCCGCGCAGCGGTCGAAAAGCTGGAGGCACGCTTCAATGGCTAAGGCAACAACCGTAGATGCACGGCATTATGACGTGGTCCTGGCACCAGTGATCACCGAAAAATCGACCATGCTCAGCGAAAATAACGCGGTGGTGTTTCGGGTTGCAAATGATGCAACCAAGCCCGCCATCAAGGCCGCCGTCGAGGCGCTGTTCAATGTCAAGGTTGTGAGCGTCAACACGCTGAACACCAAAGGCAAGACCAAGCGTTGGAAGGGCAAGCCCTACACCCGCAGCGATGTCAAAAAAGCGATCGTCCGTCTGGCCGAAGGCCAGTCGATAGACGTGACCTCAGGCGTCTGACGGTCAGGGAAGGCAGTAAAAAATGGCACTCAAATCCTATAATCCGACCAGCCCCGCACAACGCGGTCTGATCCTCGTTGATCGGTCCAGCCTGTGGAAGGGCAAGCCCGTCAAGGGTCTGACCGAAGGCAAGCACAAGACCGGCGGCCGCAACCACAAGGGTCATGTGACCTCGCGTGGTATCGGTGGTGGTCACAAGCAAAGCTATCGCATGATCGACTTCAAACGTCGTAAATGGGATATGGCCGCGACGGTAGAGCGTTTGGAATATGACCCCAACCGCACCGCTTTCATCGCGCTTCTTGCTTATGAAGACGGCACCCGCACCTATATCCTCGCTCCGCAACGGCTTGCGGTTGGCGATACGGTGCTCGCTGCGAAAAAGACTGACGTAAAGCCCGGCAATGCGATGGAACTGTCGCAGATGCCGGTGGGCACGATCGTTCACAACATCGAGATGAAGCCCGGCAAGGGCGGTCAAATCGCTCGCGCTGCTGGCACCTATGCACAGGTTGTTGGCCGTGACCGTGGCCTTGTCATCGTTCGCCTGAACTCGGGTGAGCAACGCTATATTCGTGGCGATTGCATGGGCACGGTGGGCGCTGTGTCGAACCCTGACAATGGCAACCAGAATCTGGCGAAAGCCGGGCGCAACCGCTGGGCGGGCAAACGCCCGCTGACGCGTGGTGTTGCAAAGAACCCGGTCGATCACCCGCACGGCGGTGGTGAAGGCCGGACCTCGGGCGGTCGCCATCCGGTGACGCCATGGGGCAAGCCGACCAAGGGTGCTCGTACCCGCTCGAACAAATCGACCGACAAGATGATCATCCGGTCGCGTCACGCGAAGAAGAAGAGGTAAGCCATGGCTCGCTCGGTCTGGAAGGGTCCTTTCGTGGATCTTCATCTGCTCAAGAAAGCGGAAACGGCACAGGACGGTGGCAAAAGCGCCCCGATCAAAACCTGGTCGCGTCGCTCCACCATTTTGCCTCAGTTCGTGGGGCTGACCTTCAACGTCTACAACGGTCGCAAGTTTGTGCCGGTGTCGGTGAACGAAGATATGGTCGGTATGAAGCTCGGCGAGTTTGCGCCGACCCGCTTCTTCCCCGGCCATGCGTCTGACAAGAAGGGCAAACGGTAATGGGCAAAGCAAAATCCCCTCGTCGCGTTGCAGATAATGAGGCGCTGTCGGTTGGCACGCAGATCCGTGGCTCTGCGCAGAAGCTGGGCCTCGTCGCTGCATTGATCCGTGGCCGCAAGGTCGAAGACGCGATGAACGTCCTCTCCTTCTCGACGAAGGCGATGGCCGTTGACGTTCGCAAGGTGCTCGCAAGCGCGGTCGCCAATGCAGAGAATAACCATAACCTCGACGTTGATGCGCTGGTCATCAAGGAAGCGAGCGTTGGCAAATCGATCTCGATGAAACGTTGGCATGCCCGCGGTCGCGGCAAGTCGACCCGGATCGTCAAGCCGTTCAGCCGCATCCGTATCGTTGTGCAAGAACAAGAAGAAGAGGCGTAAGATGGGCCAGAAGAGCAATCCGATCGGTCTGCGTCTGCAGGTCAACCGCACCTGGGACAGCCGCTGGTTCGCCGAAGGGCAGGACTATGGCCGTATGCTGGTCGAGGATCTGAAGATCCGCAACTTCATCTTCAAGCAGCTTCCGCAGGCAGCGATCTCTAAGGTTGTTATCGAGCGCCCGGCCAAATTGTGCCGCGTTTCGGTTTATGCTGCACGCCCCGGTGTCATCATTGGCAAAAAGGGTGCGGACATTGAAAAGCTGCGCAAGCAACTGGGTGCGATGACGAACAGCGACGTGTCGTTGAACATCGTTGAAATTCGCAAGCCCGAAGTCGACGCCAAGCTCGTCGCGCAAGGCATTGCGGATCAGCTCGAACGCCGCGTTGCCTTCCGTCGTGCTATGAAGCGCGCCGTACAGTCGGCGATGCGTTTGGGCGCTGAGGGTATCCGCATCAACTGTGCGGGTCGTCTTGGCGGTGCCGAAATCGCGCGGACTGAATGGTATCGCGAAGGCCGTGTTCCGCTGCACACGCTGCGTGCCAACGTTGATTACGCCGAAGGCACCGCCCACACCGCTTATGGTGTTTGCGGAATCAAGGTGTGGATCTTCAAGGGTGAGATTCTGGGTCATGACCCGATGGCAACCGATCGCTTGATGCTGGACGCGCAAACGTCGGGCGTGCGCCCGGCGCGCGATGACCGCCGCTAAGGACTGTTGACATGTTGCAACCGAAAAAAACCAAGTTCCGTAAGGCTTTCAAAGGCCGCATCCATGGGCTCGCCAAGGGCGGAACTGACCTCAACTTCGGCTCTTATGGCCTGAAGGCGCTCGAACCCGAGCGGATCACCGCTCGTCAGATCGAAGCGGCGCGCCGCGCGATCAGCCGCGCCATCAAGCGCCAGGGCCGTTTGTGGATCCGTATCTTCCCTGACGTCCCCGTGTCGTCGAAACCTGCCGAAGTCCGCATGGGTAAGGGCAAGGGCGCGCCGGAATTCTGGGCAGCGCGGGTAAAGCCGGGTCGTATCCTGTTTGAACTCGACGGCGTTCCTGGCCCCGTGGCCGCGCTGGCGTTCGAGCGGGCTGCGATGAAACTGCCGATCAAGACCAAGGTTGTTGCCCGTCTCGGCGACACCTCGCATCTGGAGGGTTGAGGTCATGTCCAAGACCGAAGATTTCAAAACCAAGACCGACGATCAGCTCGCCGAACAGCTTGGCGAATTGAAGCGCGAAGCGTTCAACCTGCGTTTCCAGGCGGCGACTGGCCAGATGGAAAAAGCATCACGCGTCAAAGAAGTGCGGCGTTCGATCGCTCGCATCAAGACGCAGCAGACCGAGCGCACTCGCTCGGCCGCGAAATAAGGAGGCTGTCATGCCAAAGCGCATTCTGACTGGCACGGTGGTGTCCGACAAGGGCGACAAGACTGTCGTGGTGAAGGTCGAGCGGAAGGTTAAGCACCCGCTCTATGGCAAGATCATCCGTCGCTCGAAGAAATATCATGCCCATGACGAAGACAATTCGTTCAAGGCAGGGGAAACGGTTCGCATCGAAGAAACGAAACCGATCTCCAAGCTGAAAACCTGGAAGGTGCTCGACAAGGTCGACACCCACAGCAAGCCAGCTGCCGCAGCCCCTGCAGCGGCACCCGCCGCCGCAGAGGCCTGACACAAGTTCACGGAACCGCCGGGGTTGCCCGGTAGGCCAAAGAAGAAGGAAGTGCATCGATGATCCAGATGCAGTCACAATTGGAAGTCGCTGACAACAGCGGTGCCAAGCGCGTCCAGTGCATCAAGGTGCTGGGCGGGTCCAAGCGCCGTGTTGCTGGCGTCGGCGATGTTATCGTCGTGTCGATCAAGGAAGCGCAGCCGCGCGGCAAGGTCAAAAAGGGCGACGTGCATCGCGCCGTCATCGTGCGCACCCGCAAGGACGTGCGCCGCGCCGATGGCTCGGTCATCCGGTTCGACACCAACGCCGCTGTGCTCGTTAACAAGAGCGAAGAGCCTATCGGCACGCGTATCTTTGGCCCCGTCGTGCGTGAATTGCGCGGTCGTGGTTTCATGAAGATCATCAGCCTGGCACCGGAGGTGCTGTAATCATGGGTATGGCAAAAATCAAAAAGGGCGACACCGTCGTCATCCTGTCCGGCAAGGACAAGGGCAAGACAGGCGAAGTGACGCAGAGCCTGCCGAAAGACGGCAAGGTTGTGGTCGCTGGTGTCAACATCATCACCCGCCACAAAAAGCCGACTCAGGCCAACCCGCAAGGGGGCCTCGAACGGTCCGAAGCGCCGCTGTATGTCAGCAAAGTCGCCATCGCTGATCCCAAATCGGGCAAAGCGACGCGCGTGCGCTTTGAAACCGGCAAGGACGGCAAGAAAGTCCGTGTGGCGGTCAAGTCCGGGGAGACGCTCAATGGCTGATAACTACACCCCCCGCATGCGGAGTCGCTATGACGAGGTTATCGTGAAAGCGATGACCGAGAAGTTCGGCTACAAAAATGCGATGGAAGTACCTCGTATCGAAAAGATCACGCTTAATATGGGCGTGGGCGAAGCGACACAGGACAAGAAGAAGGTCGAAACGGCAGCTTCAGAGATGGAGCTGATCGCGGGTCAAAAGCCCGTCGTGACCAAAGCGAAGAAATCCATAGCACAGTTCAAGCTGCGCGAAGGCATGCCGATCGGTTGCAAGGTTACCTTGCGCCGCGAACGCATGTATGAATTTCTCGATCGGCTGATCACAATCGCGATGCCGCGTATTCGCGACTTTCGCGGGGTTTCGGCGACCAGTTTCGACGGTCGTGGCAACTATGCCATGGGCCTGAAGGAACAGATCATCTTCCCCGAAATCAACTATGACCGCATCGATCAGGTGCGCGGCATGGATGTGATCGTGACCACAACGGCCCGTACGGATGATGAAGCCCGCGAACTGCTACGGCTGTTCGGCTTCCCCTTCCCGATCGAAGCCCCGGAACAGGAAGCCGCCTGAACCCCCGACAGGGATCAGGCCGTGCAAACCAGAGGAAAGAGAACTTAAGTCATGGCGAAACTGAGTTCAGTGAACAAAAATGAACGTCGCAAGAAGCTGGTGAAGAAATATGCCGGTCGTTATGCGAAGTTGAAGCAACAGGCGAACGACAAGTCGCTCGACGAGGGCGAGCGTTTGATCGCGCGCCTCAAGATGGCGGAAGTCCCGCGCAACGGAAACCCGACCCGCATCCGCAATCGTTGCGAGCTGACCGGGCGTCCGCGCGCATATTATCGCAAATTCCGGCTGTGCCGCATTCAGCTGCGCGATCTGGCCAACAAAGGCCTGATCCCCGGCGTTGTGAAGTCGAGCTGGTAAGGAATACGCAAGATGGCAATGACCGATCCTCTGGGTGATATGCTCACCCGCATCCGTAACGGCCAGCAGGCCAAGAAGGACAGCGTTTTGACGCCGGCCTCTACCCTGCGTGTCCGCGTGCTCGATGTGCTTCAGCGTGAAGGCTATATCCGTGGTTACAGTGAAGAAGCACTGGGCGCCCGGGGCCAGCACAAGGGCATCCGCATCGAACTGAAATATTTCGAAGGCCAGCCAGCCATTCAGCATGTGGCGCGTGTCTCGAAACCCGGCCGCCGCGTCTATTCGGCATCGAAAGAATTGCCGATCGTACGCAACGGTCTGGGCATCACGATTGTGTCGACCCCGCGCGGCGTTCTCTCGGACGCCGAGGCCCGCGAGAATAATGTCGGCGGTGAAGTGCTGGCGGAGGTATTCTGATCATGTCACGCATTGGCAAGAAAGCAGTGGCGATCCCCAGCGGCGTTACCGCCGCGATCGAAAGCGGTGAGCTGTCGGTCAAGGGACCCAAAGGCACGCTGGCTCTCCAGCTCGCCGAAGACATCGCCTATGAAGTCAAGGAGGGCGAGATTTCGGTCAAGCCCGCCAATGACAGCAAGTCGGCGCGCGCCTTTTGGGGCATGCAGCGGACGTTGGTGCAGAATTTGATCACGGGCGTGACCGAAGGTTTTACCAAGGTGCTCGAAATCAACGGCGTTGGCTATCGTGCGAACTCGCAGGGCAAGAATCTGAAACTTCAGCTTGGTTTTAGCCATGATGTCGATTTCGCTATTCCCGACGGTATCGAGATCAAGACGCCGGACAATACGACGATCGAAATCAGCGGCATTAACAAGCAGCAAGTCGGCCAGGTCGCGGCGGAAATCCGTCGCTGGCGCAAGCCAGAACCCTATAAGGGCAAAGGCATCAAATATCGCGGCGAGTACATCTTCCGCAAAGAAGGCAAGAAGAAGTAAGCCATGGCACATCTTACCACCTTTCAAAAACGTCGTCAGCGGGTCCGTACCGCTTTGCGGCAACGCGCTTCAGGCCGTCCTCGGCTTTCAGTGCACCGTTCGGGCCGGCATATTTATGCCCAGCTTATCGATGACGCCGCCGGGCAAACGCTCGCCGCCGCCTCGACGCTGGACAAGGATGTGCGCGGCAAGGCTGGCGCTACTGCCGCTGCTGCGGCTGACGTTGGCAAGCGCCTCGCCGCTGCCGCCAAAAAGGCGGGCGTGACGCAGGTCGTGTTCGACCGTGGCGGTTTCCTGTTCCACGGGCGCATCAAAGCGCTGGCCGACGCAGCACGCGAAGGCGGATTGGAGTTTTGATGATGGCAGACGAAAAAACAACGGGTCAGGGAAACCAGCCCGAAGCAACCCTAGCACCTCAAACCACCAATGCTGATGTGACTGGCCAAGCGCCGCGTCGCGGTCGTGGCGGCGGTGGCGGTGGCCGCGATGGCGGACGTGGCGGACGTGATGGTGGCCGTGGCCGCCGTGACAATCGTCAGCGTGACGATGATGGTGGCGAAGAGCTGATTGAAAAGCTCGTCCACATCAACCGCGTCTCGAAAACGGTTAAGGGCGGTAAGCGTTTCGGCTTTGCTGCGCTGGTTGTTGTTGGTGACGGCAAGGGCCGTGCCGGTTTCGGCCATGGCAAGGCACGCGAAGTGCCCGAGGCGATTTCAAAGGCAACTGCGGCAGCCAAGAAGGCGATGATTCGCGTTCCTCTGCGCGATGGTCGCACGCTGCACCATGATGGTCTCGGCCATTTCGGCGCTGGCAAGGTGACGGTTCGTTCGGCGCCTGCTGGTACCGGCATCATTGCCGGTGGCCCGATGCGCGCCGTGTTCGAAAGCCTGGGTGTTGCCGATGTGGTGACTAAATCGAACGGCACGTCGAACCCCTATAATATGATTCGCGCGACCTTTGAGGCGCTGGGTGAACAGACCAGCCCCAAATCGGTGGCACAGCGTCGCGGCAAGAAGGTTTCAGACCTGATAAAGCGTGGCGGTGCATCCGATCGCGCCGCCGAGGCCGAAGCGGCTGCGGTGACGGAGTAAGCAAATGGCTGACAAGAAAATCAAGATTCGCCAGATCGGTTCGCCGATCCGTCGTCCCAAGAGCCAGCGTGCAATTTTGACCGGGCTTGGCCTTGGCAAGATGCATCGCGAGGTCGAACTGGTCGACACCCCGGAAGTGCGCGGCATGATCCGCAAGCTTCCCCATATGGTGAAGGTTGTCGAGGGCTAAAGCCCGCCAGTCGATTCCATTTTTCAAAAGCGCGAACAAAGCGAAAGCGAGTGCAATGACGATTAAACTGAACGAAATTCGTGACAATGATGGTGCCCGCAAGGGCCGGATGCGCGTCGGACGCGGCATCGGCTCGGGCAAGGGCAAGACCGCCGGTCGTGGCCAAAAGGGCCAGAAATCGCGCGGCGGTGTAGCTATCAACGGCTTCGAAGGCGGCCAGATGCCGCTTCACATGCGCATTCCAAAGCGCGGCTTTAACAATATTTTCGGCAAGGATTTTGCCATCGTCAATCTGGGCATGATCCAGAAACTGATTGATGCCAAAAAGCTTGATGCCAAAAAGGTCATCGATCATGCGGCGCTTAAAGCCGCCGGTCTGGCCCGTGGTGGCAAGGATGGCGTCCGCCTCCTCGCCAAGGGCGAATTGACCACCAAGGTCAGCTTTGCTGTGGCTGGCGCGTCCAAAGGCGCGATTGCAGCAGTAGAAAAGGCTGGCGGTAAGGTCGAACTGCCCGAACCCAAAGCTGTGGTCGACGGCAAGAAAGCCAAGCGCAAGGCCGAAGCAGCCGCGAAGAAGTAATTGATGGTGCGGCGGGGCGGCGTTGTGCCGGTCCTGCCGCATATCACTTCTGGCAAATTTGGGCCTTTCCCCTTGCGCTTCGGCCTGCGCGAACGCACATAGACGCCGGGTCGCCGGGGGCGCGGCCGCCACCGAGGAAAGATCATCATGGCCTCACGTGCCGATCAGCTTGCATCGAGTCTCAATTTTTCAAAGTTCGGCAAAGCGACCGAACTCAAGCGTCGCATCTGGTTCACCATTGGTGCGCTAATCGTTTTTCGCTTTCTGTCGTTTGTACCGCTGCCTGGCGTCGATCCAGTGGCATTGGCGCGACTTTATAGCCAGACCGCTTCGGGCGGCATCCTCGATATTTTCAACACCTTTTCGGGCGGCAGTCTCGAACGGATGAGCATCATCGCGCTTGGCGTCATGCCTTATATTACCGCGTCGATCGTCGTCCAGCTCGCTTCGGCCCTGTCTCCCAGCCTCGCTGCTCTCAAGAAAGAGGGCGAAAGTGGCCGCAAGAAACTCAACCAATATACACGCTATGGCACGGTTTTTCTGACCGCCATCCAGGGCTATTTTATCGCCGTTGGTCTTGAAACATTGGGGCAGAGTCAAGGCATTGGCGCCGTGGTCGACCCTGGCATGATGTTCCGCATCGCGGCGGTTATCAGCATCGTCGGCGGTACCTTGTTCCTGATGTGGCTTGGCGAACAGGTCACCAGCCGCGGGATCGGCAATGGCGTGTCGCTGATCATCATGGCGGGCATTCTCGCCCAGCTGCCGCGTAGCTTTGCCCAGATGTTTACGCAGGTCCGCGAAGGTTCGATGGGCGGCGGTGTGGTTGTCGCGGTTTTCGCCGGAGCGATTGCCATCATCGCTTTCATTAGCTTTATGGAGCGCGCCCAGCGCCGCGTGCTAGTCCAATATCCCAAGCGCGCGACCCAGCGCGGCGGGATGCAGGCCGATCGCAGCCATTTGCCGCTCAAGGTCAATACCGCCGGTGTGATTCCGCCGATTTTTGCGTCGTCGCTTCTGCTGATGCCGCTAACCGTGACCCAGATGCTCGGCAACCGCGTGTCGGGTGAATCGGCGTGGGGCGATTTTCTGATCTCGCTCAACCAATATCTCGCGCATGGACAGCCTCTCTATATGGCGCTCTACGGCGCAGGCATCATTTTCTTCTGCTTTTTCTATGTCGCGGTTGTGTTCAACCCCGAAGAAACGGCCGACAATCTCAAACGCCAGAACGGCTTTATTCCGGGCATCCGTCCGGGCAAGAATACCGCCACATATCTGGATCATGTGCTCACTCGCATCACCGTGATCGGTGCGATTTATCTGGCACTAATCTGTCTGGTACCCGAATATTTCATCGCGCAATCGGGGCTGCCTTTCCGCCTCGGCGGCACAAGCCTGCTCATCATCGTCAATGTGACCATCGATACGATCACCCAGATTCAAAGCCATATGCTTGCGCATCAATATGGTGATCTGATCAAAAAGGCGAAGCTGAAGGGTGGCGTCGCTAGACGCTAATTTTCGACCGAACCACCGGCAGGGCAGAGAAACAGGGGCTGCAATGACGCTGAATATAATTTTACTGGGTCCGCCAGGCGCGGGCAAGGGAACGCAGGCTTCGCGTCTGGAAGACGAGCATGGCATGGTCCAGCTCTCGACCGGCGATATGCTGCGCGCGGCGGTCAAGGCTGGAACACCTACCGGACTGGCCGCGAAAGCGGTTATGGACGCAGGCGAACTGGTATCAGATGACATTGTTTCTGGCCTGATTGGCGAGCGTCTGGACGAACTTGGCCCTGATACCTCGGTCATTTTCGACGGCTATCCACGCACCGCGGCACAAGCGGCATCGCTTGACGAAATTCTGGCCGCCCGCGGCCGCAAACTTGACCATGTGATCGAGTTGCAGGTTGAAGAGGATGCGCTTGTTGACCGGATCACCGGTCGCTTTTCGTGCGCCACCTGCGGCGAGGGCTATCATGACCGCTACAAGATGCCGAAGGTTGCCGGCACTTGTGATCAATGCGGCGGGCATGACTTTAAACGCCGCCCAGATGATAATGAGGAAACCGTGCGTACGCGCATGGTCGAGTATCGGGCAAAGACCGCCCCGATTCTGCCCATCTATGACGCCCGTAACATTGTGACGCGCGTCGACGGCATGGCACCGATCGACAAGGTCAATGACGCGATCGAGGCTGTTCTCGCACGCTAGAGTTTCCGCGCCCCATTGTGACAGACTACCGGCGCAACACAGCCTAGCCTTCACTGGCGGGGCCGGTTATGCAGGTGCAAGGGGGATCAGGATCATGCTTTCAGCCAGATTTTTTGCTGCAGTCGCGTGGTTTGGCGTGGCGACGTTTGCACCATCGACGCAGGCGAAGGTCATCGACCAGAGCGAGCTCGGTTTTTCTGTGGCACACACGGCGCAGGTCGCCGCAAGTCCGGATGATGTCTGGAAAATGCTGAGGATGCCGCAAAAATGGTGGTCTAAAGAGCATAGCTGGTCGGGCAATGCGGATAATTTTTGGCTCGATTCGCAAGCGGGCGGCTGCTTTTGCGAAAAGCTTCCGCATCCCGATGGCAGCTTTGGAAGCGTGCAGCATGCGCGCATCATCTTTGCCGACCCGGGCCATATGCTGCGCCTCTCGGGCGCGCTGGGTCCGCTGCAAAGCGAGGCGGTGACCGGCACGCTGACAATCCAGATCAAGGAAACCCCTACCGGCAGCGCGCTTCGCTTCGACTATGTTGTCGGCGGCTATATGCGCCTCAAAGTCGAAGACATTGCCCCCGCAGTCGATAATGTGATTGGCGAGCAGCTGGTCGGACTAGCCAAAGCACTGGGCGGAGCCTTGCCACCGTCACGCGAAGAAAAAGCGGCTGCCGCTGCTGCCGGGGAGGAGGATGACACCGCGCCGGCCGAAGATACTGAACCTACCGCGGCGCCCAATGACCTCGGTGCGGCCATTTCGGATCTGGTCGAGAGCGACCCCAATGACGACAGCGCGAAAGCGCCCGACGCCGCCGAACCCGAGTAAGCCCGCTGTCTATTTAGACTTTCTATCACGCAGCGCCGCCAGCGCCGCAAAGGGTCCCGCTTGCCCCTCATTGAGCACGCCTTTTTCGGCGAGAATGCGGTCCGCGTCGGGATGGCGAGGGAATGGGTCGAGCGCCAGTGACAAAGTCTGCACTGCCGCTTCGCCAAGGTCGAACGCGTCGCCGTCGAGCGGCAATATGTCGCATTCCTGGGTAGTGATTTCGATTTCTTCCTCTTCGACGGCCTCGCCAGACTGCACGTCGCGCAAAAAGCGCAAATCAAAACTTTCGTTGATGGTCGCGGGAACGGGCAGTCCCGTCGCGGCGCAAGGCTGAGTAACCTTGGCCTTCACATGTCCTGTTGCGGCGACACCGCTAGCAATCGCGCGTGCCTCGGCCTCAACGTCGAACTGGTCCAGCGCGATCAGGCCAAGGCGAGCCGCAATCGCGGCGCGCGCATCGGCGTCGGCCGACAGCATCACCCTTTTACCATGGGCTACATCGCTTAGCGTCATACGATGGCTAAACTCGGCTTCGTTCACGCCACAATCTCGGGGAGCGCATCGACGGCAACCAGATCTGCAACTGGCATAGCGGCAAGAGCCGCGCGCAGTGCCGCGACTTGCGCCAGGACAATGGCGACGGGCTCGTCGCCAGGGGCATGGCCGCGCCAAAGGTTGCGAATGAGCGCCTCACGCAGTTCTTGGGATCCATCGGCAGCGCTATAGGCTCCCAATCGCCCGCCCAATGCTCCGACCATGCGGCCGATCTGTTTACCGACTACCATGTCGCCAAAACCGATCTGACGCATTTGTCCGTCCATATCGGAAACGAATAATTCGGTCAGTTCGACCCCCGCGCGGGCATGCGCTGGATCTTCATCGATGCGATGCAGCACCAGCGCGAGGACGAGGCTCACCATATCGAACCGTCCGTCAAGCGTATCGGGGACTTGTCCCTTTTCATACCAATGCGGCGCGCGCGCTGCCGCCACCACGGCCTGCCACAAGGGGCGGCGGGCTTCGCGGGGATCGGGGTTGGAGCGAAATAATTTGCGAAATGAAAGCATGGCGACCGCTTAGGCGCAAAAGACCGGCTGGAAAAGGGGGCGGATGGTGCGTAGCGCCAGCTCGGCACTGCATATCCGGCTTGTATGCGTGGCCCGCTTGCGGTTAAGAGGCGGGCACAAGCGGCGCGGTCCGTCAGGGCCGCCGGGGCGGGCGTCCAGACCGGACGAAATCGCGCCGCGATACGGAGAATGAATATGGCGATGCCCCAGTCTGTTTTTACCGCCCCCCGCCTGCGCCTGATTTTTGCCGGAGTTTTGCTTGCGGCGACTGTCAGCGGCTGTGCCCAGCTCAAGGGGCGTCAGGGCTATGTTGTTGATACGGTGCTGACCAATGCGATTGCGCCCGGTGTCGACAATCGTGAATCGGTTGAAAAGACGCTCGGTCGCCCGACCTTTGTCGGCCAGTTCAGCGATAATGAATGGTATTATTTTTCGCGCGAAACGCGGCAGCTCGCTTTTGCCAATCCGCGCCCGACGGATCAGCAGGTGTTGCGTATCCGCTTTGACCCGGCAGGCAATGTCGCCGCGGTTGATCGCACCGGACTTGAGCATGTCAGCAAAATTCACCCCGAAGGCGACAAGACCGAAACGCTGGGCCGTCATCGCAGCTTCTTTGAAGATATTTTCGGGAACATCGGCACCGTTGGTGCTGCGGGTACCGGCGGCGGTGGTGGCGGCGGTCAGCCCTAACGTCCTTCTCGCTTAAGAAGGGTCAAGGCTGGTCCGGCGCAAGGCGGCATCAGGCATCGGGGGTAAAAATCTTGGGGGCCGCGGCGTCGGCACCGGGCCCCATTCCCCAGATCTAGCGCGCGATTCCGCCCGCTGCCAGAACTGCCAGTGTTACCAGCTCTGATGCCGGCGATGCCATGGTGGCGATCTGCACACTATGCTCCATATTGACGAGCATCGGGCCCAGCACTGCGCCGCCGCCGAGTTCGCGGAGCAACTTGGCCGACAAATTGCCTGATTGCAGCCCGGGCATTACCAAAACATTGGCAGGGCCCGACAGGCGGCAGAACGGATATTTGGCCATGACCGTCGGGTTCAGCGCGACGTCGGGCGCCATTTCGCCTTCATATTCAAACTCGGCGCCTTGCTCGTCGAGGATGGAAACCGCATCGCGGATATTCTCCAGCCAATTACCTGCCGGATTACCAAAGGTCGAATAGGACAAAAAGGCGACGCGCGGTTCGTGCCCCATTTGGCGGGCGACCAATGCAGTGCGTTCAGCAATATGCGCCAGTTGCTGCGCGGTTGGACGTTCATTGACCGTGGTGTCGGCCATGAAAATCGTGTGGTGCTGACCCACGAGAACATGGATGCCGAACGGTACCTTGCCTTCGACCGGATCGATGACGCGGCGTACTTCGCGCAGCGTCTGGGCATAGGTCCGCGTGACCCCCGTTATCATCGCGTCGCCTAGTCCCAGCTTGAGCAACAAGGCGGCGAACAGATTGCGATCGCGATTGACCATCCGTTCGACATCGCGGCGTAGATAACCGCGCCGTTGCAGGCGTTCGTACAACATTTCGACCATCTGCGGCACATGGTCGCTGTTGGCGCTGTTGTGGACTTCAAAGGATTCGGGGTCGGTGACACCCATCTCGCGCAATTTGTCGCGCGTCGATTCGCGTCCGACCAGCACTGGAATACCATAGCCGCCATCGCGGAACTGGATGGCGGCGCGCAGCACCACCTCTTCCTCGCCCTCGGCAAACACGACCCGACGCGGATTTGCGCGCGCTGCTTCATAAGCGAGTGTCAGGACCGATGTCGTCGGGTTGAGCCGTGCTCGCAAACTGGTGCGATACGCGTCCATGTCGTCAATCGGGTTCTGCGCGACACCCGAATCCATTGCTGCCTGCGCCACAGCGGCAGGTACAATTTCCATCAAGCGCGGATCAAAGGGAGAGGGGATAATATATTCAGGACCGAAGCTGGCGGCTTTCCCGCCATAGGCCGCCGCCACTTCCTCGGGCACTTGTTGCCGCGCCAGTTCGGCGA
Organism: uncultured Alphaproteobacteria bacterium; assembly: GCA_963844225.1. Classification (GTDB taxonomy): domain Bacteria; phylum Pseudomonadota; class Alphaproteobacteria; order Sphingomonadales; family Sphingomonadaceae; genus Sphingopyxis. The sequence goes on from CAWJNG010000005.1 coordinate 95,375, forward strand.
TTGCCTGCGCAGCAGCAATTTTCATCTCTTCATTGATTCCCGTCGCGCGAACATCGAGCGCGCCGCGAAAAATGAAGGGAAAGCACAGCACATTATTGACCTGGTTGGGATAGTCTGACCGACCGGTGGCAATGATCGCGTCGGGTCTGGCTGCCCGGGCATCGGGCGGCGAAATTTCCGGGTCAGGATTGGCCATCGCAAAAATAATCGGTGCCTTGGCCATCTCCATGACCATCTCGGGCTTGAGTGCGCCCGCCGCTGACAGCCCCAGAAACACATCGGCTCCGTTCAGCGCTTCTTCTAATGTCCGCGCTTCCGTCGGAATGGCATGGGCCGACTTCCACTGGTCCATACCCTCCGTACGGCCCTGATAAATGACGCCCTTACGGTCGCACATGGTGACATTTTCGTGCGAAACACCCATCGCCTTCATCAGCGCGGTACAGGCGATGGCCGCCGCGCCGGCACCATTGACGACGACTTTGACTGTCGCGAGATCGCGTCCGGTGAGATAGCAAGCGTTGATCAGTCCAGCGGCGGTGATGATAGCCGTGCCATGCTGGTCATCATGGAACACCGGAATGTTCATTTTCTCTTTGAGCGCTTGCTCGATGATGAAGCAGTTGGGTGCCGCAATATCTTCAAGGTTGATCCCGCCAAAACTCGGCTCCAGCAGGCTGACCGCATCGATAAAGGCCTGCGGATCTTCGGTGTCGACTTCCAGATCGATCGAATCGACGTCGGCAAAGCGTTTGAACAGCACCGCTTTGCCTTCCATGACCGGCTTCGATGCCAGTGCGCCCAGATTGCCGAGACCTAGAATTGCGGTGCCGTTTGAAATGACGGCAACCAGATTGCCCTTGATCGTATAATCATAAGCAGCGGTTGGATCTTCGGCGATGGCGCGAACAGGGACAGCGACGCCCGGCGAATAGGCCAGACTGAGGTCGCGTTGGGTCGCCATAGGCTTGGACGCTACAATTTCGATTTTTCCGGGGCGACCATGCGCGTGGTAAAGCAATGCCTCGCGGTCCGAAAAATGTACCTTGTCGCTGCCGTCCATCGCGTCTTCCCCCAATATGTCACCCAAAGCCCTGAGCTTGAAAAATGGAGTTTAGCCGCTGCCGTTTCTAATTGTAACCGCGAATGTTTCTGGCGCGCGACTTGCTATGCGGCCACCAATCTCTAATCAGGACCCATGCCCGCTGCTGCCCCCGCTATCAGGAAAAAAACACCAACGGCTACGCCGATGATGGTGCAATATTGGATGCTCAAGGAAAAGGCGGGCGATTGCCTTCTCTTTTATCGGATGGGTGATTTTTTCGAACTTTTCTTTGATGACGCCAAGGCAGCGTCGGCGACGCTCGACATAGCGTTGACCACACGCGGAGAATATGACGGCGCGCCGGTCCCGATGTGCGGGGTGCCCGTCCACGCCGCCGAGGCTTATTTGGCCCGCCTGATCCGCGCCGGACACAGGGTTGCCATCGCCGAGCAAATAGAAAGTCCTGCCGAAGCAAAGTTACGCGGAGGATCAAAGACGCTGGTCGCGCGCGATATTGTCCGCTTTGTAACCGCCGGGACGCTGACCGAGGATGCGCTGCTCGAAGGACGTAGTTCCAACCGTCTGGCGGCACTGGCGGAGGTTGGCAGCGCCGACGAGGTGGCGATTGCCGCGGCTGACATTTCGACCGGACGCTTTGAAGTATCGGCCGTTCCTCGCGCGTCAGTTGATGCCGAACTCGCCCGCTTGGCGCCATCGGAATTGTTGGTCAGCGATCAGGCCGAAGGTTGTGAACGTTGGAATGCGCCGCAGATCACTTCACGCCCGCACAGCGAATTCGCCAGTGCGGCGGGGCAAAAGCGCCTCGAGTCGCTATTTGGCGTTCAGACGCTTGACGGCTTTGGCCAATTCTCGCGCAGCGAATGTGCTGCCATGGGCGCGCTCGCGGCTTATCTTGACCATGTCGGCACCGGCCAGCCGATCTTTTTGCAACCGCCGGTTCGTCATCAACATGGTGATCGCATGGCGATTGACGCTGCTACTCGTGAAAGTCTCGAGCTTGTTCGCACCCAGTCTGGCGCGCGCGATGGCAGCTTGCTGGCGACGATCGACCGCACCGTGACGGCGGCGGGCGCACGGCTACTCGCCGATGACATTGCCAGCCCGCTCACTGACAAGGCGGCGATTATCGATCGGCTTGATCTTGTTGATGCATTGGCACGCGAGTCGCTATGGCGTGAAGATCTGCGCGCCTCGTTGCGTGCACTCCCCGATGCGGCGCGCGCACTTGGACGCCTTGTCGCGGGCCGCGGCGGTCCGCGCGATCTGGCGCAGTTGCGCGATGCGCTCGACGGCGCACGCCATTTGCGCGAAAGGCTGGCGCGGCGTGATGCTATACCGCCATTGCTCGCCCGACTGTTACCGCAGCTCGACGGCCATGGTGCGCTCGTTGACGAACTCAGCCGTGCGTTGATCGCTACGCCGCCGGTCGACGCGGCGCAGGGAGGTTATATCGCCGAAGGCTATGATGCGGCGCTTGATGCCCTCCGCGAGACGGCGGCGGGCGGGCGCAAGGCCATTGCCGCGCTTGAGGCCGATTATCGCGACAAGACCGGAATTGCGACGCTCAAAATTCGCCACAATGGCGTGCTTGGCTATCATGTAGAGGTTGGCGCCAAACATGCCGATACGTTGATGGCGCCCGATTCTGGCTTCACCCATCGCCAGACGCTCGCCGGCGTGGTCCGCTTTAACGCGCCTGCACTGCATGAAGCTGCGGCGCGAGTGATGCAGGCGGGCGGCCATGCGCTTGCGGCAGAGACGGCGCATCTGGAGGAATTGACCGGCCTTGCAGTGGCGCGGCGCGAGGCGATTGCAGCAAGCTGCGATGTGCTGGCGCGCATCGATGTCGCGGCGGCGCTCGCTGACCATGCGATGAGCCATGGTTGGTGTCGTCCAGATCTGTCCGACGACCCCTGCCTTACCGTTGTCGGCGGCCGGCACCCCGTGGTCGAAGCAGCGCTGACCAAGACAGGTGACCGCTTTGTTCCCAATGATGTCGATCTGTGTGAAGCAGACCGGTTGTGGCTGGTGACCGGTCCCAATATGGGTGGCAAGTCGACTTTTTTGCGCCAGAATGCTTTGATCATTGTGCTCGCGCAGGCGGGTGGCTTTGTGCCAGCCGCGTCGGTGCGGCTCGGATTGGTTGATCGCCTGTTCAGCCGGGTGGGCGCATCGGACAATCTGGCGCGAGGGCGGTCGACTTTCATGGTCGAAATGGTCGAAACCGCGGCAATTTTGGCGCAGGCGACCCCACGCTCATTTGTTATTCTAGACGAGGTCGGGCGCGGCACATCGACTTATGACGGGCTGGCGCTGGCCTGGTCGGTGGTCGAGGCGGTGCATGAGAACAACCGTTGCCGCTGTTTGTTCGCCACGCATTATCATGAACTGACGCGGCTCGCTGAAAGCCTCGATACGTTATCGCTCCACCACGTCAGAGCGCGCGAATGGAAGGGCGATCTGGTACTCCTCCATGAGCTTGCCGATGGTCCCGCCGACCGCAGCTATGGACTTGCCGTTGCGCGGCTGGCGGGGGTCCCCGCGCGTGTCGTCAAGCGTGCCGAAGCGGTGCTCGCCAAGTTGGAAGCAGGGCGAGCAGCAACGGGCGGTCTGGCGGCCGGTCTCGACGATTTGCCGCTTTTTGCCGCGACGCTGGCCGAGGCGCCTGAAGCGACAAAAGATGCACTGCGCGAGGCGCTGGGCGCGCTCGACCCCGACGACCTCGCGCCCCGCGAGGCGCTAGAGGCGCTTTATCGACTCAAGGCGCTGGGCGAGGCGCCGTCATGAGTAGCCGGTTTGATTCACTCGACCGTCGCCGCGCAATTATCGACCGCCGCGCGTTGGCCGAACAATTTGATGCGATAGTGGCCGACAGTCACGATAGTGCAACGCGTCGCAGAGGCCTTGTCGATTTGCTAAAGACTGCACTCGACGCCGGGCGCGAGGAGGTGGAACGGCGGTTGATCGAGCATTCGTCGTCGGGGCGGCTGGCGGCGAGCGCGACCGCCTTTCTGATCGACCAGATCGTGCGCCTGTCGCATGACTTCACCGTCGATCATCTTTATCCATCGGGCAATCGATCGGCGGGCGAGCGGCTGACGCTGATCGCGGTGGGCGGTTATGGCCGCGCTGAAATGGCGCCCCACAGCGACATTGATATCGGTTTTCTGACTCCGTTCAAACAGACGAGTTGGACCGAACAGGTGATCGAAGCGCAACTTTATACGCTGTGGGATTTGGGGCTGAAGGTCGGGCACAGCACCCGCTCGCTCGACGAAATGATCCGCGCGGCCAAGGATGATCTCACCATCCGGACCGCGCTGCTCGAGGCGCGATTCATTTGGGGCGATCGCGATCTTTATGAGGAGGCGGGCGCCCGCTTTGACGCCGAAGTGGTGGCGGGTAACGCTCGCGCATTCGTCGCTGAAAAGCTGGCCGAACGTGACGAACGGCACAAGAAAATGGGCGATTCGCGCTATGTCGTCGAACCCAATGTCAAAGAAGGCAAAGGGGGGCTTCGCGATCTTCACACCCTGTTCTGGATCGGCAAATTCATCCATCGCGTTCGCACTGTCCCTGAGCTTGTCGACGCCGGTTTGCTCAGCGTGCGCGAGCTTCGCCAATTTGCCCGCGCCGAGAATTTCCTGCTCGCGGTGCGCTGTCACCTCCATATTCTGTCGGGGCGCGCAGAGGATCGGCTAACATTTGATTTCCAGCGCGAAATCGCGGCGCGGATGCAGTTTGCAGAGCGGCCGGGAAAAAGCGCGGTCGAGCGCTTCATGCAGCTCTATTTTCTCCACGCTAAAAGCGTTGGCGATCTCACCGGCACTTTTCTGGCGCATCTTGATGATCAGATGGCAGCGCGCGGCCGCCGCTTTCTGCCCACGATCCGGAGGCGTCCAGGCAAGCTTAACGGTTTTGTCCTCGATCGCGGGCGGCTCGCGCTCCCCAGCGAAGATTTCTTTCAGGACGACCCGGTGAGGCTCGTCGAAATCTTTGCGCTCGCCGACAAACATGGTCTCGAAATCCATCCGCAAGCGATGCGGCAGGCGCGCCATGATGCCAAGCTGATCGACGGTAAGGTGCGACGGATTGACCGCGCCAATGCATTGTTCCTCGATGTGCTCACCAGCCCGCGCGATCCTGAAACCGTCTTGCGCTGGATGAACGAGGCGGGAATTTTCGGGCGGTTCGTTCCCGACTTCGGGCGCGTTGTCGCGCAGATGCAGTTCGACATGTATCACCACTATACCGTCGATGAGCATACGATTCGCGCCATCGGCCTGCTTTCCGATATTGAACAGGGACGGCTCGAAAAGGACCATCCGCTTTCGACCGAGATTATGGGACAGATCCATTCGCGGCGTGTCATTTACTGCGCCGTTTTGCTCCACGATATCGCCAAGGGGCGCGGCGGCGATCATAGCGTGCTAGGCGCCGAACTGGCGCTGCGGGTCTGTCCGCGGCTGGGCCTGACCAAGGCCGAGTCGGCAACCGTGTCATGGCTTGTGCGGCACCATCTCTTGATGTCGGCTACCGCATTTAAACGTGACCTAGCCGATTTCAAGACGATCATCGATTACACCGGTGTCGTGCAAAGCGCCGAGCGCTTGCGCCTGTTGCTCGTTCTCACTGTCGTCGACATTCGAGCGGTCGGTCCGGGCGTGTGGAACAGCTGGAAGCGTCAACTGCTCACCGAGCTTTATGATTCGGCCGAAGAAGTGCTGCGCCTCGGCCATAAACAACGCGGCCGCGATCAGCGGATCGCGGCCAAGAAGGAGGATGCCGCAGCTCTGTTGCACTTTACTCCAGCGGCCTTTGCCAAGCTCGCCAAGCGGATGCCCGAAAGCTATTGGATTGCCGAACCCGTCGAGGTGATTGCCGCCAACCTGATCCATATGCAGAGCGCGGGCAACGAGCCGCTGCACATTGCCGCCGTTCCCGACGAAGATCGTGGCGCGACGCTGGTCATGGTGCTCGCCGCTGACCACCCGGGTCTATTTTATCGCATTGCCGGCGGCATCCACCTTGCTGGCGGAAATATCATCGACGCGCGGATCCACACCACGCGCGACGGGTTAGCGCTCGACAATTTCCTCGTGCAAAACCCGGTAGGCCGCCCCTTTGCCGAAGATGAGCAGATTATACGGCTGAACCGCGCGATCGAAGATGCCTTGGCAAACCGGCAGAAATTGCTGCCAAAGCTGGAAGCAAGGGCTCTGCCGCTCGTCCGCGCGGAGGCCTTTAGCATCGCGCCCGACGCCTATGTAGACAATAAGGCGTCAAACCGTTTCACGGTGATCGAAGTCAACGCACAGGACCGCCCCGCGTTACTCTATCAGCTCGCTTATGCGCTCTTCCAGGCCAAGGTGACGGTGCACAGCGCCCATGTCGCTACTTATGGCGAACGCGCGGTCGACACTTTCTATGTCACCGACCTGCTCGGCGGCAAACTCGACAGCGGCGCGCGAGTCAGGACGCTCGAGAAAAGGCTGCTAGAGGCGGCCGAAATGAGCGACGACGTTACTGAAACTGCCTGACGTTGACGGCGCTCCCCTATTGAGCGAGGGGCGCCCTCACGCCCGCAACACCGCTCCGACTTTCGCTGCTGCCGCGACCACCTTATCTGAAATCGCTTTCAGCTCGGCGTCGGTAAAGCTTTTCTCGCCGGGCTGCAGCGTGATTTCGACTGCCAGGCTGACTTGGCCCTCGGGCACGCCCTGACCGGCGAAGCGGTCGAACAATCGTGAGTCGACGATGCTGGCCTTGTCGGCGCCGCGAACTGCGCGAACCAGATCGGCGGCGCTTAACGCCTCGGGCGCCAGGAAGGCAAAATCACGGGTGAGTGATTGCAGCGCGGGCGGGGTGAAGGCGGCGCGCGCCGGTCCGCTCGCGCGCTTGGCCGGAATCGCATCTAGAAAGATCTGCAGCGCCATCACCGGACCGTCAACATCGAAATGCCGCGTCAGTGCGGGGTGCAGCGCACCAAATTCGGCGAGCACCATCTTCGGTCCCAATCGCAATGTTGCCGATTGGCCGGGGTGCCATATCTGGCCCTCGGCGACCGCCTCCATCACTTGCAGCCTGTCGCCGGGCGCGCCCGCAGCTTCGAGTAGCGCGATCGCGGCAGCCTTGGCGTCAAAGGCGGTGAAGGGCGCGGACTTGCCGGTCTGCCAACTGCGCGCGCTCTTGTCGCCCGCCATGACGATGGCCAGCGTGGGATGTTCGGCGTCGGTCAGATAGCGGCGGCCCACTTCAAACAGTTGAACGCTGGTCGCGCCGCGATGCTGGTTGCGCTGCGTGGCGGCGAGCAGGCCGGGAAGAAGCGACGGGCGCATGACCTTCATCTCTTCGCTGATCGGGTTGGCGAGCGTCCACGCGCCGCCGCCAAAGGGCGCGGCCTCGCTGTCGCTGATGAACGACCAGGTGACCGCCTCGTGGAAACCCAAGGCTGCTGCGGCACGCCGTACGCGTCGTTCGAGCAACTGGTCCGAAGTCGCGGTCGGGTGTGCCACGCCATCGGGGCGGGGCAGAGGAATCGACGCGATAGCGTCAAAGCCGTTGATTCGGGTGACTTCTTCGACGACATCGGCGGGTCCGTCCATGTCGCGGCGCCAGCTCGGGACGCTGATCTGCCACACAGCGCCGTTCTCAACTTCGAAGCCGAGCGCGTGCAGGATCGCTTGCTGGCGGTCTGGAGCGATGGTGACTCCGCCCAATCCTTCGACCAATGCAGGGTCATAGCGGATAATGCGCGGCTCGACGGGGGGTGAGCCTGCCCGTGCTATTTGGGATGCCGTGCCGCCGCAGTGCGCGACGACAAGCGCGGTCAAAATCAGGGTTGCTTCGTCCAGAAAGGCCGGATCGACCCCGCGTTCAAAACGGGTGCGGGCATCGCTGGTTAGGCCCAGTTTCTGGCCAGTCAGCGCGATATGTTCGGGTGTGAAATAGGCAACTTCAAGAAGAATATCTGTCGTGTCACCGGAACATCCCGAATCTTCGCCGCCCATAATGCCAGCAATATCGTGGATACCACGGTCGTCGGCGATCACGGTCATACCGCTGTCGAGCTGATATTCCTTGCCATTCAGCGCTTTCACGGTTTCGCCGTCACGCGCGCGACGAGCGGTAACGGCACCCGTCAGCTTAGCTAGGTCATAGGCGTGGCTTGGGCGCCCCAAATCAAGCATGATGAAGTTGGTGATGTCGACGAGCGCCGAGATCGAACGCTGCCCGACCGCTTCCAGTCGACGTCGCATCCAGTCGGGCGCGGTGCCATTGCGCACGCCACTGATCGTGCGCCCCCAAAAAGCGGGGCAGCCTTCGGGATCGTCGATGCAAATATCAACCGCGCAGGGCGGCATTGTCGTGTCGTCGGTCAACGCGGCCAGCGAATCTGCGAGCGGCGAATAAGCTGCGCCGGTGTCGCCTATCTGTTGGGGTAGCAGAGGCTTGAGCCTCCCCAGCCCAGCGGCGGCAAGGTCGCGCGCGATTCCGCGCACGCCCATGCAATCCTGCCGATTGGGAGTGATCGAAATGTCGATGACCGGATCGTTCGCACCGGCATAGTCGGCATAGGCCGTGCCGACGGGCGCATCGGCGGGCAGTTCGATGATGCCGTCATGCTCGTCGCCCAGCTCCAGCTCACGTACCGAGCACATCATGCCGTTCGATTCGACGCCGCGGATCGCCGCGACTTTTAGTTCCATTCCGTTGGAGGGCACAACCGCGCCGGGCGCGCCGAACACACCGACCAGGCCCGCGCGCGCATTGGGTGCGCCGCAAACCACCTGCATCGGGCCCTCACCGGCATCGACGCTCAGCACTTGCAGCTTGTCGGCTTGCGGGTGCGGTCCGGCGGTCAGGACGCGCGCTATTCTAAAGCCGGCCAGCCTTTCGGCAGGATTGTCGACGCCCTCGACCTCATGGCCGATGCGGTTGAGCGTGGCGACGACCTCGTCGATACCTGCGGCGGTTTCGAGATGCGCTTTTAGCCAGTCGAGGGTGATCTTCATGCCGAAATCCCCCCGCTCAGCGTCGGCACATTGAGCGCGCCGAACCCGTAATGGGCTAGCCAGCGCAGATCGCCGTCAAAAAACGCGCGCAGATCGTCCATGCCATATTTCAGCATAGCCAACCGATCGACCCCTACGCCAAAGGCAAAGCCCTGCCATTCATTGGGATCGAGTCCGCAATTGGCGATTACTTTTGGATGCACCATCCCGCTACCAAGCAATTCCATCCACGCATGGCCGTCATCATCGCCCGATCCGCCGACGATCCGGCGGCCTTTTTCCTGCGCATAGCCGACGTCGACCTCTGCCGATGGTTCGGTGAAGGGGAAATAGCTCGGCCGCAGGCGCAGGACGATGTCGTCGCGTTCAAAATAGGCCTTGAGGAAAGTCTCCAGCGTCCATTTCAAATGCCCCATATGAATGCCGCGGTCGATGACCAGCCCCTCGATCTGGTGGAACATGGGCGTGTGCGTTGCATCGCTGTCGCTGCGATACACGCGCCCCGGCGCGATGATCCGGATCGGCGGCTCTTCGTTCATCATGGTTCGGATTTGCACCGGCGATGTGTGGGTGCGCAATACCATGTCGCGCCCTTCCGCATTCTTGTCGGGGAAATAGAAAGTGTCGTGCATCGCCCGCGCGGGATGGGTTTCGGGAATGTTGAGCGCGGTGAAATTATGCCAATCATCCTCAATTTCCGGACCTGTCGCAACGGCAAAGCCCATGTCGGCGAAAATCTCGGCCAGTTCGTCCATCACCTGACTTACAGGATGCACGCTACCGCGCGCAGTCAGGTCGGCGGGCAGCGACATATCGAGCCGCTCGGTGGCTAGCCGCGCTTCGAGTGCGGAGGCTTCGAGGGTGGCTTTGCGGTCCGTTATGGCTGAAGTCACTCTCTCGCGCAGCGCTTGAATTTGCGGGCCTTTTTCCTGCCGTTCGTCGGGAGTCATGCCACCTAAAGATTTTAGCAAGGCGGTCACGCTGCCGCTCTTGCCCAAGGCTGCGACCCGGATCGATTCCAGCCCATCAAGGTCAGCGGCAGCCCCTATCTGGTCGCACAGAATATTTTGCATGGTCAGATAGTCGGTCATCGTTATTTATCCTGCAGGCAGCAAAGGGTGTTGGACCCTTTGGCACGTCCTGATTTCATCCAAGTTGCAAGGCGGCTGGCGGCGCCTGCTTCCGTCGCCGCTTGCACTGGAATGCGGGCGCAATCAACCCCGCACACGGCCACGCTCAGTCGTCCGGTGCTACCCCCCCGGTGGGTGCAGCGCCTGAACGGCAGCACCGGCGGCGGCGGCGCGAGCGATAGCGGCGGCGGCCATGATCGGTTTTGGCAGCGCGGCATAATCGCGTGGCCCCATTCCCATAAATCGCCGGAACTCGCGCGTGAACTGCGCCTGATCATGATAGTGAAAATCGAGCGTGTTGATCCAGCTCATCGATGGATCGAGCATGAATCGCGCCAGCGAGCGCAGGAAACGCTGACGGCGGATCAGCAATTTGGGCGAAAAGCCAAAGGCACGCTGGCTCAATCGCTCGATTGACCGTTCGGACAGGTCCAGCGTTGCGGCCAGATCGCCGACGCTGTTGAATGTCTCGTCGATCAGCGCGCAGTGTGCGGCCAATATCATGGGGTCATCGGCGGGGCCCCCGTCTAGCAATGCGACCAGAAATGCGTTGATCTCAGCGGCAGTGTCATCGGCTGACAGGTCGCTTGGCTTCACCAGTTGCGCGTGCAAGGGTTGAAAGGCGGCAAAAGCCGGATCGGCGCGCCCATCGCGAAAACTGTCGGCATAATCCATTGCTGGCCGGTCGATGAATTTGGCCCAACCGAGCGGGAGCAGTCCGATACCCCAAGCGCTCATATTTCCAGCGGCGAAATAACAAGCCTGACTGGTCGGTCCGGTGGCGACAAAATCGGGAACAAGCTGGGGCGTTACCGGCCCGATGGCGGCCAGCGGCACCTCCCCCTGAATGAAGCGGATGTTCGACCATTCGGGGTGAAGATGGTCGGCAACCCGCGTGCCGGGCGGCGTATCGACTTCGGTCAGATAGATGGCGCTCACATAGGGGCGCAACGCGGGTGAGAGCGTAAAGAATCGCGTCGTGACACCAATATCGGGGCCAGGCGGCGCAAGGTTGTTCGCGTCGGACATGCGGACTGCATCTTGCTGGCAAAAAAGCAAGAAAACAACAGGCTAAACCCTTTTTGTGTCGGGTTCTTACAATTCGGGGCAGCTATCGGCAGTCTAGAAGGCGGGATCGCGTGGGGTCGCGATTAGGGGACGTGAAGATGACAGGTAAAATTGCAGTAGCCGGGTTGGCATCAGTGCTGGCTTTGGCTCCCTTTGCGGCGCAGGCCGCGAGTGAACCCCCGGTTGAGCTGAGCCAATGTGATGCCAGCCTAGGAAGCATCGCCGTGGTTGAGGGCGATACGCAGGGCTGGTCGGAATATGGTTTGGGAAGTCCGCGCGAACTGATTGCGGCTCTGGCCAGCGAATCGGGTTGCTTTAGCCTGCACAATGTCAGCAGTACGGTTCCCGCCAAATTTCTTCTCAATGTCATCGCCGGCGATCAAGAAGAGGTCGATCAGGGGATGGAAATCGCCAAAGGCGCAGCAGTTGAGGGGCTGGTGCGCTCTGGCGCCGCCGGACAGGTGCTGAGCAAGGTGCCGGTTGGCGGCGCTTTAATGGGCATGTTCGGCGGCCTCGGCGGTAAAAAGAAGACCGTGGCGGCGGGTATTCGCGTCATCAGCCCGGCCAATGGGATGACCATTGCTTCGGGTTCGGGCGTGGTGAAGAAATCGACAATCAGCTTTGCAAATGGAAGCGGCGGTTGGGTCGGCGGTGCAGCCGCGGCGGGCTATGCCAGCAACGGCAAGGGCAAAATGCTGACCGAAGCCTTTATCAAGGCCTTCAATGCTGTTGTCGCCCAAGGGGACACATTGGCTAGCGCCGCTGCGCCCGCAGCTCTGGCACCGGCAACACCGCTCGCAACGGTGGCGGTGGACAGCAACATGTATGCGCTTCCTGCGGCGGGTGCCGCAGTGTCGCGCGCCGTGCGCGCTGGTACGACTTTAACGCCGACTGGCGCGCGCGACGGCATGTTCGTCGAAGTCGCCGATAGCTTTGGCACCAAAGGCTGGATGTCGGTGGAGGATCTGAACTAGGCGCGGCGCGCCAACCGTAATCTTCACCTGTCCGGCGGCTTTCTGCGACCCGCGGCTATTCGGACGGGAGGGGGGCAATGGACTGCGAAAGCAGTTTCTTGTCGGGGCGATGCAAGGTTTTGGCTTTGCGTCGCCCCTTTTTTGTCACGCCCTTTGGCGTCGGCGTTCGGACGCTTTGTCAACTCCGAGAACGAAAAAGGGCGACCCGATGACCGGGCCGCCCTTTTCAAAACATGTCGCAAATGCGCGAATCAGGCCGCTTTGGGCAAAGCCTTTTTCGCCTGGGCGATGATGGTAGCGAAAGCGCCGCCTTCATTCATCGCCAGGTCTGCCATGATCTTGCGGTCGATTTCGATCCCCGCCAGCTTCACGCCGTGCATGAACTGCGAATAGGTCAGGCCTTCGGCGCGGACAGCGGCATTGATGCGCTGGATCCACAAGGCGCGGAACGACCGCTTTTTGACCTTACGGTCGCGATAGGCATATTGACCCGCCTTTTCGACCGCCTGTTTGGCGATGCGAATGGTGTTCTTGCGACGGCCATAATAGCCCTTCGCCTGGTCCAATGTGCGTTTGTGCTTGGCGCGCGTGGTAACGCCGCGTTTGATGCGTGACATTTCCCGTGCTCCTTATTTCAGGCCGTATGGCGCCCAAAGGCGAATATGCGGCACATCCGCTTCGCTGAGCACGCTTGTGCCGCGATTTGTGCGAATATATTTTGCATTGTGGCTCATCAGTCGGTGACGCTTGCCGGCTACGCCGTGCTTCACTTTGCCTGACGCGGTGAATTTGAAGCGCTTCTTCACACCGCTTTTAGTCTTCAGTTTGGGCATTTTGGTCTCCTTTGGAAGTCCGTTTGCGTAGCGACATGGCAGCCCTTTCAGCCAGTCGTTACCATCGGAAGCGGCGCGCTTAACTGGCGAGCGCTAGAAATGCAAGCGATTCGGCGAAGTTTGCACCGTTCGGCGCTCAATGATGACAGGCCAGCGCCTCGACCACATCCTCGAGGCGCGCCGGTTCGCCTAGCGCGATAACATGCCCTCCCGCATCGGCGCTGTCGGCGTTGAGCGGATCGCCGGCCCAGTCGCACATTGTCCCGCCTGCACCTTCGACGATGGGAACCAGCGCGGCATAGTCGTGCAGCTTCAACCCTGCCTCGACCACCACATCGATATAACCGCTACTCAGCAGCCCGTAATTATAGCAATCACCACCGAAAATCATGCGCTTGTGTGCGGTTTTCGCGGCAAGGCCCATGAAATGCTCGCCATCATGGTCGCTGAAATATTGCGGGCCGGATGTTGCTAGAACCGCATCCGAAAGGCTGCGACAGGCGCGGGTGGTCGCGGGCCTTCCCTGAAACAATGTCGGCTTTCCGGTGACCCCGACCCAGCGTTCACCGCTGATCGGTTGATCGATAATTCCCAGAACGGGCCAACCGTCCTGCAATAAGGCGATCAGCGTACCAAAAATGGGTCGCCCCGCCATAAAGCTGACCGTTCCGTCGATCGGGTCGAGTACCCATTGCCGGGCGGCTCCGGGGCGTTCGCTGCCATATTCTTCGCCAATAATTCCGTCGCGCGGAGCCTCGGCATCAAGGATGCGGCGCATGGCGGTTTCGGTGGCGCGATCGGCCTCGGTCACCGGCGAGGCATCGGCCTTCGCCTCATGTGCGAAATCGGCGCGGAAGAAGGGCCGGATCGCCGCACCCGCCGCATCGGCCAGCCGGTTCGCGAGTGCAATATCTTCAGCGCGCACGATGCTCGGTACCCAGCCCCGCTGTGATGAAAAACGCGCTGGCCTCGCCCTTGATGTCGGCAGTGTGCCAGCACCCCGGTGGATTGACCGCATATTCCCCCGCGTTCAGCGTCACGGTTGCCGTCGTTCCATCGGCCATTTCCTGATGCAGCGTCATCGTGCCAGTGAGGCACAAAACGACCTCATCGCCGTGCGGGTGCATTTCCCACATGTCCCAATCTTCGGTGAAACGATGCGCGCTGACCAGGCGCCCTTCAGCGCCATCGCTGGCGGCGCGCTCGCTGTAATCAGCATACCATTCGATGCCCGTAAACGGTGGTTGGGCATATGCCTTCGCGCCCAGGCCGAGGTGCAGCGGCTGGGTGAAAATATTCGGATTGGTCATGGGCTTTTCCTCAGTCGAACAGGCTCGACACGCTGCTTTCATCGGCAATGCGCTTAATCGCTTCGCCTAGCAGCGGCGCGATGGTCAGGGCGCGGACTTTTTTGCTGTCGTTGACTGCATCGGTCGGCTGGATCGAATCGGTGATGACCAGTTCGGAAAGCTCGCTGGCATCGACGCGCGCGACCGCACCGCCCGACAGCACGCCATGGGTGCAATATGCGACCACGCCTTCGGCCCCTTGCGCCTTCAGGGCGGCGGCGGCGTTGCACAGCGTTCCCGCCGAATCCACAATATCATCGATCAGGATGCAAAAGCGGCCTGATACATCGCCGATGATGTTCATCACTTCCGATTCGCCGGCGCGTTCGCGGCGTTTGTCAACGATAGCCAGCGGCGCATTGTCGAGTCGTTTGGCGAGCGCGCGGGCGCGGACCACACCGCCGACGTCGGGCGATACGACCATCAAATTCTTGCGCGAAAAGCGCGCTTGAATATCAGCGCTCATCACCGGCGCGGCATAAAGATTGTCAGTCGGGATATCAAAAAAGCCCTGTATCTGTCCTGCGTGCAAGTCGATCGCGAGCACGCGGTCGGCACCCGATGTGGTGACCAGATTGGCGACCAGCTTGGCCGAAATCGGCGTGCGCGGTCCCGGCTTACGATCTTGGCGGGCATAGCCGAAATAGGGAACGACGGCGGTGATCCGCTTGGCCGAGGCGCGCCGCAGCGCGTCGGTAATGATCAGCAGCTCCATCAGATTGTCGTTCGCGGGGAAATTGGTTGGCTGGACGATGAAGACATCCTGCCCGCGAACATTTTCGTGAATTTCGACGAACACTTCTTCATCGGCAAAGCGACGGACGCTGGCGTCGGTCAGCGGCAGATCAAGATAGTCCGCGATATCGCGCGCCAAGGGCAGATTGCTGTTGCCAGAAATTATCTTCATGGGCGGCTTCGGCCTTTCGCGCTGGGATCGGTGGGGGTCCCTTACAAAGCCCGTGCGCCAAGGGGAAGGCCAATCTTTGGACCTGTGGCCTTCGCGCGATAGCTGGCGAATAAATAATCCCACACTGCAAGCGCGAATCCGTAATTATGATTATGGTCCTCGCCGTGCGCGCTATGATGGACGAGATGCATGGCCGGTGTGACCCATATGCGCCGGACGATGGCATCGACGCGGTCGGGTAGGCGGATATTGGCATGTTCGAAAAAACTGCCCAATGTAATCCAGACTTGAAACGCCAGAACCACGATCACCGGCAGCCCCAGCACGATAGTCACCAGGGTTTTGTATAGCATCGACACGAGCGCTTCTGCAGGATGGAATCGCACGCCGGTCGTTATGTCCATCGCTTCATCGGCATGGTGTAGCTTGTGAATCGCCCAGCCCCAGGCCAGGCGGTGCATTGCGCGGTGCTGCCAATAAAGCGACAGGTCGAGCAAGATTACACCCAGCACGATTGCACCCCATCCTGTCAGACCAGCCCAGGCAAACAGGCCCCATCCGCGCTCTGCGGCCCAGCTTGCCGCTGCAATCGGGGCTGCCAGCGCAAGCAGGCGGACCAGCAATGTGTTAGCCAGACCCAGACCTAGATTGACCAACCAGCGCCGCCGCTCGGCCGCTCGGCCGGGAACTATCGTCTCCAACAGGGCAAGCACCACAAAGCCGATCACTATCCAGATTGTGACGCTTGTCGGCGTCAAGGCGGGGAGCATAGACATGGGGCGACTCCCTAAGCCTATCATCGCGCCGACGGAAGCAGTCATTGCTCAAGGGCAGCGGGCGTCATAAAGGGCAGGGCATGACCCGTGCTGATCACCCCGACACTCTCACTATCGTCATGGCGCAAATGTCCCAAAGCGTCGGCGACCTAGCTGCCAATATGGCAGCGATGCGCAGCGTTCGGGCGCGGCATGCCGATGCTGACCTCATTCTCTATCCCGAACTGCAATTGATCGGCTATCCGCCTGAAGACCTGGTGCTCAAACCCGCTCTGGCCGTTCGTGCCGAGGCGATGCTCGCCGAATTGGCCGACGACACTGCCGACGGCGGTCCCGCGATGCTTGTCGGAACGGTCGAACGCGACGCTGACGGCCTTTATAATATTGTCGCACTGCTCGACGGCGGGCGGGTGGTGGCCACGCGGCGCAAACATGAACTTCCCAACTATGGCACCTTCGATGAAAAGCGCGTCTTTGCGCCTGGGCCGTTGCCCGATGTCGTCGACTGGCGCGGGATCAAACTTGGTCTGCCGATCTGCGAGGATGGCTGGTTCCCCACCGTCTGCCAGCATCTTGCCCGCAAGGGCGCGCAGATCCTCATCTCGGTCAACGGCAGTCCTTATGAAATTGACAAGGACGATCGACGGCTGAGCCAGATTTTTGCCGCGCGCGTTGCCGACACCGGACTACCGCTTGCTTTTCTAAACCGCGTTGGCGGGCAGGATGAACTGGTGTTTGACGGTTGTTCCTTTGTCCTCAACGGCGATGGCACCACGGCGCATCGGCTGGTCGACTGGGAAGGGGAGGAGCGCGTCACTCAATGGAGCAAGGGCACCGATGGTCGCTGGTCATGCGCTGTCGGCCCGGTGGCGCACTGGGACGATCATCCCGGCGATATATATCACGCGATGGTCGTGGCGCTGCGCGATTATGTCGAGGGCAATGGTTTTCCGGGTGTCGTTTTGGGTCTGTCTGGCGGCATTGATTCGGCGATCTGCGCGGCGATTGCCGCTGATGCGTTAGGCGCGGACAAGGTCTGGTGTGTTATGCTGCCGAGCCGATTTACGAGCGACTCAAGCCTTGTTGATGCGGCGGGTTGTGCAAAGATGATCGGGTGCCGGCTCGACTCTATCCCGATTGCCCCCGCGGTCGAGGCCTTCGACACGATGCTCAGCGATAGCTTTGCCGATGCCCATGTCGATACGACCGAGGAAAATGTCCAGTCGCGTATTCGGGGCGTCACGTTGATGGCGCTCAGCAACAAATTTGGTCCGATGCTGCTGACCACCGGGAACAAAAGCGAAATGAGCGTTGGCTATGCGACCATTTATGGCGACATGGCCGGCGGATATAATCCGCTGAAGGACGCGTATAAAATGACCGTCTTTGCGATTTCCAAATGGCGCAACGAAACGGTTCCGCGCCTGTCGCGCAATCCGGTGATGCCGGTGATGCCCGAGAGTATTATCACCAAGCCTCCAAGTGCTGAACTGCGTCCCGACCAAAAGGATGAGGACAGTCTGCCGCCTTATGCTGACCTCGACCGCATGCTCCATGCGCTGGTGGAGGAAGAACAGAGCGTTGATGATGTCGTGGCGCGCTTTGGCTTTGACCGTGATACAGTGGCGCGCATCGAGCGGCTGCTGTCGCTCGCCGAATATAAACGCCGCCAGGCCCCGCCGGGGGTCAAGCTGTCGACCCGCAATTTCGGTCGCGACCGGCGCTACCCGATCACCCATGGATTTCGTACCGCATGACCATAATCACCCGCTTTGCTCCCTCGCCGACCGGCAATTTACACGTCGGCAATGTCCGCACCGCGCTTCACAATTGGTTGTGGGCGCGCAAACATGGCGGGCGCTTTATGCTGCGTATTGATGATACTGATGGCGAACGGTCGAAGGAGGAATATGTCGATGGTATCAAGGCCGACTTGAACTGGTTGGGACTCGATTGGGATGGCGAGGAACGGCAGTCGGCGCGCTTTGATCTGTATGAGGCGGAATTTGCCAAGCTGAAGGCGGCCGGGCGCGTCTATGCTTGTTATGAAACACCCGAGGAACTTGATATCCGGCGCAAGGTCCTGCTGTCGCGCGGTCTACCGCCTGTATATGAGCGCAAGCCCGCCGATGCGCCGGTGCCAGAGGGAGTCGCACCGCACTGGCGCTTCCGGCTCGACCATGATGCGCCGATCGAATGGACCGATATGGTTCGCGGTGATGCGCATTTTGATTCAAAGACATTGTCTGATCCGGTGATCCGCCGCGCCGATGGCAGCTGGCTCTATCTGCTGCCATCGGTCATCGACGATATTGCCATGGGCATCACCCATGTCGTGCGCGGCGAGGATCATGTGTCGAACACCGCCACGCAGACGCAGATGTTTGCCGCTCTCGGGGCAACGCCGCCGATTTTTGCGCATGAGGCGCTGCTCGTCGGCACCGAGGGTAAGTTGTCCAAGCGTCTCGGCTCGCTCGGAATGGCGGCGTTGTGCGATCAGGGGATTGAACCCATCGCCTTGCTGGCTCTGCTAGCGCGGCTGGGGACGAGCGATCCGATCGAGCCGGTCACCGACACGGCTCCGCTGATTGCCGGCATAGACTTCGCCCATTTCGGCCGCGCGCCGGCCCGTTTTGACGAAGCGGAGCTAGCACTGCTCAACCAGAAAATCCTGCACCAGTTCGAATATGACCGTGTGGCCGACCGCCTGCCCGCCGCTATTGATGCGACACGCTGGCATGCCATCCGCCCCAATATCGGAATATTGGCAGAGGCGGCGGACTGGGTGCCCGTATTTGATGGCCCGTTTGATGCACCTGCTCCTTTAGAGGAGGATCGCGCTGTGCTGGCCGCTGCTGCGGCGGCTGTGCCCGCGGTCAATTGGACGAATGATCCGTGGCATGCGCTGACCGGCGCGGTGAAGGCCGAAACGGGCGCTAAGGGACGCGCGCTTTTTCTTCCGCTCCGCCGCGCACTGACGGCGCGAGACCACGGCCCCGACATGGCCGAACTGTTGCCGCTCATCAATAAGGACGAAGCGGTGAAGCGTCTGACAACAGGCTGAACAGGCATTTCACCTCGGCGCGCTCGTTCGTTTGCGGGCAGGCCGGGGCAGCAAGCCGCTTGCTCCTTGGGCAAAACGGGTCTACATCATACGCCGAATGGCCGCCCCGCGAGGGGCGGCCCTTATTTTTTCCGCTTGGAGTCTTTTGTCATGGTCAGTGCCCAAACCACGCCGTTGATGCCGCACGCGACCGCCGCCTGGCTGGTCGACAATACCGGTCTCACCTTTATTCAGATCGCCGAATATTGCGGCATCCATATCCTTGAAGTTCAGGCCATCGCCGACGAGACGGCCGCGACCAAATATACTGGCCGCGATCCAGTGCGCGCGCATGAGCTGAGCCAGGAAGAAATTGAAAAGGGTCAGAAAGACCCCGCCTATAAGTTGAAAATGACGCAGCAGCTGCAGGACACTATCCGTCGCACGCGCGGCCCGCGCTACACGCCGGTCAGCAAACGTCAGGACAAGCCCGACGGCATCGCTTGGATTCTCAAGAACCATCCTGAAGTATCCGATGGTGCGATTAGCAAGTTGATCGGCACGACGCGCAACACGATCAACGCCATCCGCGAACGCAGCCATTGGAACAGCGCCAACATCGTAGCCAAGGACCCAGTAACGCTTGGTCTTTGTTCGCAGCGTGAACTCGATGCGCTAGTTGCCAAGGCCGCCAAAAAGGCCGGAATCAAGGCACCCGAGGATAATCGCTTTGAAGGCGATCGCGAAGCCTTGCTGACCGAACTGCGTGCCGAGCGCACCGCTGCGAACGCTGCCGCTGCGGCCGAAGCCGCTTCGGCTGCCGCAGAGCGAGCCGAAGCCGAGGCTGTCGAACCGGCGAGCGAAGAGGGCTAAGCTAGCAACATGGCGAACCCGCGTGTCAGCGCCGATGATGACGGTATTCCGGCAGCGTCGGGGTCGCCCGATGCTTCGCTGACGCAGGACGATAGTTATACCGCAACCAGTCTGGCCGGACTGACCTATCCGTGGGGCGACGCTGCGCCTGCGACGGGCGAGACGATCCGCATCGCCAATGGGATCAGCTGGGCGCGCATTCCGATGCCGGGCTCGCTGGGCCATATCAACAGCTGGCTGCTCGACGATTCGGACGGCGTGGCAGTGGTCGATACCGGTATCTGCCTGACGCTTTGTTCCGACGAGTGGAAGGCGCTTTATGTCGGCGCGCTCAAGGATCAACGGATCAGCCGGATCATCGGTACCCATCTGCATCCCGACCATATCGGCCTTGCGGGCTGGATCGCGAAAAAGCATGGCGTAAAGTTGTGGATGACGCGCGGGGAAATGCTCACCGCGCGGATGATTGTCGCCGACGCCAGCGAAACGGTGCCCGACGCGGTGCTGTCGCAGTCGCGCGCGGCGGGCTGGGACGAAGCGGCTATTGAAGCGATGAAGGCGCGCGGCTGGGGAACCTTCGCACGGATGATTTTTCCGCTCCCGTCTAGCTATGTGAGGATGAAGGATGGTGACCGGCTCGACATGGGCGCCCATCAATGGCGCGTAGTGGTCGGATCGGGGCACAGCCCCGAACATGCCTGTCTGTGGAATGAAAAAGAGGGCGTGCTGGTTTCGGGCGATCAGGTATTGCCGCGGATCAGTTCGAACGTGTCGGTCAATATTACTGAACCCGATGCCGATCCATTGGGCGAATGGCTTGCATCGATCGATAAGTTGCTGTCCGTCATTCCGGCTGACGTGATCACTTGCCCCGCGCATGGCGAACCCTTCAAAGGGTTGCACGTTCGCCTGACGGCGCTGCGCGACGAGCATCGGATGCGGCTGTATAAGCTGGCTGAGGCGATTGCGGACGCGCCGCTACGCGCGGTTGATTGCTTCTCGATGCTATTCAACCGTCCAATCGCCGAACATAATGCGGGATTGGCGACCGGCGAGGCGCTGGCCCATTTGAAACGGCTTGAGGTCGAAGGGCGGGTCCGCCGCGAAGATCGTGACGGCGTTTGGTGGTATCACGGGGTCGCATAGCGGGCCGGTTCCGGACCGGTGATCGCTGGACGATTAACGCGGCCGGTTCATCACCCAGCTAAAGGCCATCGCATTGAAAATCGTATAAAGGCCGTACAGCATCAACGCGGCAAACCAACCGCGTGTCGCCAGTGCCATTGCGCCGACGAGCAACAGAAACTCGAAAATATAGGTTATGTATGGCCCGGCCTTGCTGGTCAGCGGCTTGACCATCTGCTGGATCAGCGGGTCATCGCTTTCCATAAAGGCGCGATGCATTGCGAAATTGCCGATGCCGGCGCAGAAAATGGCGATAATGGCGATAATCATGCACTGCTATGTGGTGTTTTATTGTCGAAAATGCCACCAGTAGTACGAAATTTCGGTTTTAGGGACGGCGCTCCCTCTGGCGCACCCGCCCGTTCGGGCATCCAGTCCTGCAAATAATAAAGGTTCCCCATGTTTGAGATGCTCCCTCGGCTTTCAGCAGCCCTGATTCTTGTCGCCGCGCAACCCGCGCACGCGGCGCTCCCTGCACCAGTGCGGGCGATCATCGACGCTGCCATTGCCAGCGGGAAGGCCGACGATGTCGCAACGGTGATCAAATTGGCCAAGCTCACCAATCCTGGCGAGGAAGCCGAGATTGACGCACTGCTGGCCGATTTTACGGTTGCAAAGGCACAGACCGATGATGCCACCAAAGCCGCGGAGCGCGAACGGCTTGAGCAGGCTGGCTTCTTCGACAATTGGCACGGCGAAGGCCAGATCGGCGCGTCTCACAGCAGTGGCAATAGTAATAGTACCGGCCTGAGCGGAGGATTGGCGCTGTCTCGCAAGGGCTTGCATTGGACCTATAAATTTCGCGGTCGCGCCGACTATCAGCGCAGCAACGGACAAACGACAGCAGAGAAGTTTCTGGTTGAGGTCGAACCGCAATATCGCATCAGTGAGCGCGCCTTTGCCTTTGGTTTAGGCCGGTGGGAGCGGGACAGGTTTCAGGGTTATTCCGCGCGTTGGACGGCGTCGGGGGGGCTCGGGTACACATTGCTCGACGATGAAAGCCTGTCACTAGATGTAAATGCGGGCCCAGCGTTCCGGCAAACGCAGTTGGTCGGCGGAGGCAGTAGCAGCCAGTTGAGCGCGCTGACCGGCCTTGATTTTGGCTGGCAACTCACGCCGCAGTTGCGGCTGACCGAAAAGGCATCGACGCTGGTCGGGCAGGGCAATATGACGATCAGCTCGCTCACTGCCGTCAGCGCCAAATTCTCTGACAAATTCTCGGCAAGGCTCGGCTATTCGGTCGATATCGACACCCAGCCGCCACCGGGGGCAAGAAAAACCGATACCGTGTCGCGCTTCACGCTCGTTTATGGTTTTTAATGGCCGTTTTGTGGTGAGCGCCGTGCTTGGTGCTCATCCGTCTTTTTCCCAATATTCGCGCATCAGTTCGTGCGACCAGTCGGGCTGGCGCACGGCCTCGCGCGGCAGAAACTCCGCCATCACCGGCTTGATGTCGAGAACGGGCGTTCCGTCGATCGCGTCGAGACCCTCGACGGTCAGCTTCAGAATGTCGACCGCGATGATGCGCGCAATGGTCAGACCGATTCGATTGGGGCGGTTCTTGCCGCGCTGGGCAAAAATGCCGATGCGCGGCCAGTCACTGCGATTGCGCGGGTGACGCGCGCCGGTTTCAACCTTCTCCAAGGGCACGCGATCAAACAGGAACAGGATCTCAGCATGGCTGAAACTGTCGAGGCCCAATAAGGCGTCGGCGGTGAAGCGGTCGGGGTCCAGCTCAATAGTGGCGCGCGATGCGCCCCAGTCATCGTCAATCGCCTCGGCGCGCCCACCGCGCACATGGCCGATGGGAATTAGGGTGAAGGTCATGCTTTGCCCCTTTGCTCGTTCCGCACGTGATGGCGCACATCGAACGCGGCGACAAGCTGTGCTGATTGACGGCTTGGGACAACGCCGCCTAGTCTGGATAGCAAAAGGGAGCGGGCGCCATGGATTTTGCAGCCAAGACTTGCGTGATTACTGGCGGGGCAACTGGCATTGGCCTGGCGCTCGCGCGGAAGATCGGGACGGCGGGCGGTCGGCTGATCCTGTTCGAGCCGCGTCAAGACCGGCTTGAGGAGGCCGTGGCCGAGCTAACCGCGGCGGGTATCGATGCCCGTTATTTCGTCGGTGATGTCACCGATCCGGCGTCAGTCGAGGCGCTCGCCGATTTTGCATGGGTCGAGAATGGGCGCGCCGACATCATCATCAACAATGCGGGGGCCAGCGGCGGGCGATTGTCGGTGCTCGATATGGATATGGACTTGGCGCGCGCCATGTACGAGGTCAATTTCTGGGGCGTCTGGAATGGCATCCGTACCTTTGGCCGGCGCTTTCGAGAAGATGGTTTGCCGTCTGCAATCTATGTTACCGCATCAGAAAACAGCCTCTTCAATGCGCTGCCGCGTTCGGGCGGTGCCTATGTAGCGAGCAAACACGCCGTGCTTGGCCTGATGGATGTGCTGCGCCGCGAGGCGCCGGAGAATATCGAACTGGGAGTCATAATCCCCGGCTGGGTTCGAACCGAACTGGCGGGCGATGCCGATGACGGACCTATGGATCCCGATGATTTTGCTGCGCGCATCTTCCCGCAGATGCAGGCGGGGGCCTATTATCTGGTCAGCCACCCCTATAATGTGGTGCGGATGGAGGAACGGTGGCGCGAAGTTTATGCCGCTTACGCTCAATATGCGCCGCGTGAAGCCGGGGATGAATTTAGCGATGTGCAGCTCTGGTTCGAACGGATGCGCGCGGCGCGAAAGACGGACGGCTAGGGAAGAGGCCGGACGTCAAGTTCGCGACGCAGGAACGCCATAATTTCGTCGCTATCACGATCGGTATTGGGCGCGAGGCGAAATACCAGCGCGCCGATCACTGCCATCA
Organism: uncultured Alphaproteobacteria bacterium; assembly: GCA_963844225.1. Classification (GTDB taxonomy): domain Bacteria; phylum Pseudomonadota; class Alphaproteobacteria; order Sphingomonadales; family Sphingomonadaceae; genus Sphingopyxis. Next base: position 119,474 of record CAWJNG010000005.1, read on the forward strand.
CAATTGGTATCCCTGCGAACATCATCCCGAAGAGTTGCGCGCCGGGAATAAAAATCATCGCGAAGATACCAAAAAGGATGAAGAGCGACAGGAATCCAAACCAGATCAGAGGGAAATATTTGGCCATCGGCGACGGTCCCAGGTCACCCGTGATTCGCGTGCCGCCTTTATATTCTTCCATTTCGGCCTTTAGCGCGGGAGCGGTGCTGTCACGAAAGTTACGCCGGACATAGCGCAATTGCATGTCATATTGCGTGCCCCCACCATAAACTCGCGCCTTGGCATCGGGCATGTCGTCATCCATGATCGCCTTCAGCTTGCTGGCAATCTCGGTGGGCGACAGCGGCGAATAAAGATCGATGGGCTGCTTCATTGGCGCGGCGCTTATGCCTTTTCCAGCAGTCCCTCTTCCTTGATCCGCTTTTGCCACAACGCGGGGGCGTTGACGTGGACATTCTCGCCCTTGCTGTCGACCGCGACGGTTACCGGGAAGTCCTGCACCTCAAACTCATAAATGGCTTCCATGCCGAGATCGGCAAAGCCGACAACCTCGCTGCCCTTGATCGCGCGCGAAACCAGATAGGCCGCGCCGCCCACCGCCATCAGATAAGCACTTTTATGCTTGGCAATGGCCTGGGTGGCGGCGGGCCCGCGTTCGGCCTTGCCGACGCAGGCGAGAAGGCCTTGGCCGAGCATCATGTCCATGAACTTGTCCATGCGGGTCGCGGTGGTGGGCCCGGCGGGACCGACGACCTCCTCTCCTACCGGATCGACGGGGCCGACATAATAGATGACGCGGTCCTTGAAACTGACGGGCAGTTCCTCCCCTTTCGCAAGCATGTCGGCGATCCGCTTATGCGCAGCGTCGCGTCCGGTGAGCATCTTGCCATTGAGCAATATCCGGTCGCCCTGTTCCCAGCTCGCGACGATTTCGGGTGTGAGCGTGTCGAGATCGACGCGCTTCGCCGCCTTGTCCGGTGCCCAGTTGACTTCGGGATAATCGGCAAGCTTGGGTGGCTCGAGATAGGCGGGGCCGCTGCCATCGAGCGTAACATGCGCGTGGCGCGTCGCCGCGCAGTTGGGGATCATCGCGATCGGCTTGGATGCGGCATGCGTGGGCCAGTCCAATATCTTGACGTCGAGTATGGTTGAAAGGCCGCCCAGCCCCTGCGCCCCGATGCCCAGCGCATTGACCTTTTCATACAGTTCGATGCGCAATTCCTCAATCGGCGAGGACGGCCCGCGGGCAAGCAGTTCGGTCATGTCGATGGGGTCCATCAACGATTGTTTGGCTAGTAGCATGGCCTTTTCGGCCGTTCCGCCGATGCCGATGCCAAGCATCCCCGGCGGGCACCAGCCTGCGCCCATTTGGGGGACCGTCTCCAGCACCCAGTCGACGATGCTATCCGACGGATTGAGCATTTTGAACTTCGACTTATTCTCGCTCCCACCGCCCTTGGCCGCGACATCGATGTGGATTTTATTGCCCGGCACCATTTCGACATTCATCACTGATGGGGTGTTGTCTTTAGTGTTGACGCGGCTGAACGCAGGATCGGCGAGGATCGAGGCGCGCAGTTTATTGTCTGGGTGGAGATAGGCACGGCGCACGCCCTCATCGACCACTTGTTGCAGGCTACGGGGACTGTCGAGGCGGCAATCCATGCCCCATTTTATGAAAATGGTGACAATACCTGTGTCCTGACAGATCGGGCGATGCCCTTCGGCGCACATGCGGCTGTTGGATAGGATTTGCGCCATCGCATCCTTGGCGGCGGGCGACACTTCGCGTTCATACGCAGCGCCGAGCGCGCGGACATAATCCATCGGGTGGAAATAGCTGATGTACTGGAGGGCGTCAGCGACGGTATCGATGATGTCGTCTTCGCGGATGGTGACAATGGACATGATGGGCCTTTCCCCCTGGGGTCGGATGCAGTTGGTCCTAGACCCCGCGGCGCGCGACGAAAAGGGGGTTAGGACTTGCCGTCGTTTCGGCACCGGCCAAAAACTTGAGTGCGCGATGACGTGGGCCCAAACGTCGACCTATCGGACTTTGCCGCGCGCCGCGGAGCCGCCATCGGGTTGATCTGCGCCAGCGGCCGGTTTCGTACCAGTGCAAACCAGCGGTACGACCAGAAGTCGAACGGGATTAGTCCCATTGGCTGGGCCGTCACTGGCAGTCCGAACAGCGCCCCCGGACTTCGATGACAGGGCGTTCGGCGGAAAATCCGGTGGCCTCAGCCGCGGCGCGGACGCCGCTCGACAATTTGTCGTTATCGACATGAACCGCTGATCCACAATTATCGCAGATCAAAAAGATACAGTCATGCAAACAGCCCGGATGACTGTTGGCGACAAAGGCATTGGCACTTTCGAGACGGCGAACCAGATTGTTGGCCACGAACAGATCTAGAATGCGATAGACGCTGTTGGGCGCGACGCGTCGCCCCCGTTTTTGGGAAACAATGTCGGCGATTTCATAAGCGCTAGCGGGTTTGCCGATCGCCGCCACGGCATCGAATATCGCCGCCCGCATATCGGTCCACGCCTCGCCGCCCGCCTCCAGTGCGGTTTGCGCCGCCACGGCTAGCGGCGCGCCGCTCGCTTCGACATGCGGATGATCATGTTTGCCCATGGCAGTTCCTTTACGCGCAATGGCGCGCCATCATAAGGAGCGTGCGATCGCGCGCCTTTTCCTCTAGCTTGCTGTTTAGGCTTTTTGCCGGTCGCTCGCAAGCAGCAGGCGGTTAGGGCCTGACCCTAATGGATCGCGCGGCGGTTAAGATCATGGCCCAGTGCGACAATGGCAACGCCGATCATCGTCGCCAGAACTTCGCTGCCATCATGCGCGCGCGATAAGGCTCCGCCCATCATCCCCAATCCAAAGCTGCCGACCGCAAATGGCATCATATAGCCGTGGCTGAGCACCCCGACGACGAGCGTCACAAGCGCAAAGCCGATCGCGACGACCAGGCCGATTTCGTGGAACAGCGGATTGAGCAACAGTCCGCCAACCGAAGCCAGTGAAGCAAACAGGATGGTGCTGGCCAGACAATGGACCAGACACAGGCCCGACAGACCCATTGCGAGCTGATCGCCCGTTACAGATGTCAGCGGCCCCTTGGACTCGCGCGCAGCCCGATAGATCGCGCCAAGGCGCGAAAATGATGGGGCAGGGCTGGCGACTTGGGTCACCCGAATCTCCGGAAAAACGCTTGCTGCCGACGATATGGCATATCATCTCCAAGGTTACAATATAACATTGGCGAAACGCGAAAAATAAGGAGAGGTGAGTTGGCTCGTTAGCGACGAGTTGGAGCGGGGCTGACCCAAGCTTGACTAAAGGTGGAAAATTATCCGCTATTCGCTGAGATTCCGGCGGGATTCGCCAGTCGCCGGGCAAATCCATGCGGATCTGGCGTAAAATCAGCGAGCGTATAGCGGTCGAGCCGCGCCAGAAAGTCGCCCACCGCCAGCGACAGCGCCGACTGCAAACCACAGGCGCCAGCGACGACGCACCGGTTCGTCGCCTTGTCGAAACATTCAACAAAAGTGTCGAGCGATTCGATGTCGCGAATCACGGCGCCGATATTGATGTCTTTGGGATCGCGTGCCAGAGTCAGACCACCGCCCCGGCCTCTGCGCGTTATGACATAGCCAAGATCGGCGAGACGCCCTGCCACTTTCATCAAATGATGCCGCGAAATGCCATAGGCCTGCGCGATCTCGTCGACCGCCACCACGTCGCCGCGGGCGGCGAGCATCATCAGCGTTCGCATTGCATAATCGGATTGAAGGGTTAGCCGCATATAAGTTGCATATGAGATATTGCTTTTAATTGCAAAGAGGTTTAAACGGCAAACCATATACCACTTATGGCACAGGTGCATGATTATGACCGTCACCCCCCATGCTGCCGAGGCGCGCAAGAGCAAGCGCGAAACCGCCGAAGCGATGCAGATTGACCCTGGCTTTATCCGCCAGATGGTCGAGCAATTTTACGCCAAAATTCGCGATGACGACCGGCTCGGACCGATTTTCGCAGCGCGGATCGAGGATTGGGATGCCCATCTTGATCGCATGACCGCCTTTTGGAGCTCAGTCCTGCATGAAAGCGGGGGATTTCGCGGCAATCCTATGGTCAAACATATCGCAATTCCGGGGATCGAGCGCGATGATTTCCTGCATTGGCTGACACTGTTCAACGCCACACTCGACGAAATCGAACGCGATCCGCAAGCCACGGGTTTGATCGCGGGTCGCGCTCGTATGATTGCCGACAGTCTGCTCACCGGAATCCGTCTCCACCGTGACGGGCGCAGCGACATGCAAGCCATGAAGGGATTAGCTGATGCTTGATGAAACGAACATGTATGCGGCGTCAGAAGCGCCGACCCTGATCGATTTGCATCGGCCAGGTTCCGACAACCGCGCTGCGCGCGCGCATCCCGAAAGCAATGACCCTCAAATCCCCGGCCATATCTGGCGCATCATGTTCATCTGTTATGGCCTATTCTTCGCCGGACTTCTTGCCGCAACCGGTCGCGGAACCGAGGCGATTTTCCTGATCAGCATCTGCATTGGCTATGCCGTCATTTTCTTTGGTCTTGCGTCCATTCTTGTGGGCCTCGATGGAAAGGAACATCGCCCGCCGGCGTCAGGCCAGAATCAAATGCTCGAGACTTGGGGCGGCCCCATGTCGCCAACCGCTGTGGCCGGTCAAATCCTCACGATACCGATCTGTTTCGCTCTTTTCGGTATTGCGCTTGTGGGAATTCGCGCATGGGTGGGGTGATGATTGAATCGGCCGATGCGACGCCTCTAGACCTTCCCGAAGGCTGCGATGCCTATCGCAGCCTTGGCCCCTTTACGGCGGAAACAGTACCGGCCGGATTGAGAAAGGCGCATTCGCTCAAGGCCGGATGCTGGGGCGTGTTGAAAGTCGAAGACGGGGCGGTCAACTTTGTCTGGGAAGATACAGCAAAGGGTGCGGCGGTCCGGTTGCAGGCAGGCGACAGTATCCTGATACCGCCCGGTCGGCTCCATCATCTGGACCTTGATAGCGCCGTCACCCTCGGGATCACATTTTATCAACGCACCGTCTGGTCGCGCCGCGCCTGACAACAGCTGGCTCGGGACTTCAGCCTTTGGCTGACGATTCTTCTTCGGTTCGCAACGCTTTGCGGTCGAGCTTGCCGATCATCGTTTTGGGCAGGTTATCGCGTACCTCCACAGCCTTGACACGCTCATGCTTGCCCAGTTGCGGATTGAGCCAATTTTTCAGTGCCTCTCCGCTAATATCAAAACCTTCTTCCAGCGTGACAAAGGCCTTGGGCATTTCACCGCGATAATCATCCTTGATGCCCAGTACGATTGCTTCCTTGACCGCCGGATGCTCGTGCAATCTTTTCTCGATGACACTGGGATAGACTTTGAAACCGCCAACCGCGATCATGTCTTTCAGCCGGTCAACGATGCGGACATAGCCGTCGGCATCAATCTCTGCGATATCGCCGGTGCGTAGCCAGCCTTCGCGGTTGAAACTATCCTTTTCAGCTTCGGGTCGATTCCAGTACCCGCGCATGATTTGCGGTCCTTTGACGACCAGCTCTCCCGCCTCCCCGGCGGGCGCATCCAGTTCGGGATCTTCCTTGTCAACCAGACGCAATTGGGTAGCGGGCAAGGGCTGGCCGATGGTCCCTGCTTTGACGGGACCGTCATATGGGTTGGTTGATACCACGCCCGAGCTTTCAGTCAGACCATAGCCTTCGACCAACGCGGCGCCGGTTACCGCAACAAATTTCTCGCGCAGCTCGGCGGGCATTGGTGCGCCCCCTGAAATACAGATACGGAGGCTGGAAAAATCTGTTGTGCCAATGTCGTTATGGTCGAGCAGCGCTTGATACATGGTAGGAACACCAGGCAGCGCGGTAATCTTGTTCTGGGTGATAGCGCGCAGCGCGGCCTTGGCGTCAAAGCGGGGCAATAGCACCATCGTTCCGCAATTGGCCACGGTGCGATTCAAGACACAGGTGTTGGCGAAGACGTGGAACATCGGCAGCACGCCCAGGATGCGGTCCTCGGCTTGTCGGTCGGGGTCGATCGCGTTGATCTGCCGCGCATTGGCGGTCAGATTCTGATGGGTCAGCATCGCGCCCTTCGGCGTGCCCGTCGTGCCGCCTGTATATTGGATCAGCGCAACATGGGTTTCAGGATCAATTGCCACGGGATCGGGCCGACCATCATTATCGATTAGCGCAGAAAATCGCGTGATACGCGGATCGTCGGGCCAAGGTGCGACGTCCTTGCGGCGGAGCATGCGATAGAAGATCGACTTTGCGGGGGACAGCGCGCCCGCAATCGAGCCGACGATCAGATGCCGCAGGCTTGATTGTTCGAGCACCTTGAGCGCGGTTGGCAATAAGGCGGCAGCAGACAGGGTAACAAGTGTATCGGTCCCCGAATCCTCGACCTGTGCGGCCAGTTCCTCGATCGTATAAAGCGGCGAGAAATTGACGACCGTCGCCCCAGCCAACAGCGCCCCATAATAGGCCGCGACATAATGCGGGACATTCGGCAGGAACAGGCCGACCCGATTGTCGGGTCCAATGCCACGTTGCTGCAGCCCGCGGGCGACCCGAGCCACCCCGCTCGCTACTTCGTCATAACTGAACTGCCGACCCATGAAATCGATCAACGGTGCTTCGCCGCATTGCGCCACACTAGCGGCCAGCATCTGCGGCAGCGACAATGGCGCAAATTCCTGATCCCATGGTGTCGGGTGGGCATAGCTGGCCGATGGCGGGGTCAAGGGCATGGGGTTCGGGTCTTTCATCAAAAGGCTGTGCCTCCTTGTCTAGGGACAAGGGCGCTTCGCTGCAATCGGCGCGGACGCTTGCGGCGCGGCCAGCAGACGATTAGTGAGGTCCAGAATTTAGCAAAGGGATAGTGATGTTACGCAACAAGAATGTTCGGTTGGTCATTGGCATTGGTCTATTGCCCCTTGGCCTTGTCTTTTCGGGTTCGCTTGCGGCGAAGGACAAGCAGCCGCTACCCCGGCCGCAGCAAATTCAGAATCTCTATAATTGCCGTGACATCAGCAATTCAACCGAGCGGTTGGCTTGTTATGACCGCGAAGTCGGTGGATTGCAGACCGCCGACACCAATCGGGAAATCACCTTTGCCGACAAGGAAACCATCACCAAAACGCGGCGCGGCCTGTTCGGCTTTTCCTTGCCCAAGCTTGGCATTTTTGGCGGCGATGATGATGAGGATGAGGTCAAACATGTCGAAACGACAGTGCGGTCGGCATCGGCGGATGGATTTGGTCGCATCCGTATCGAAATGGCCGATGAATCTGTCTGGGTGCAAACCGACAACAAGATTATGCCGCTTCGCCCGCGTGCCGGCCAAAAGATCGAAATAAAGTCGGCTTCACTGGGCACCTATTTCCTCAGTGTTGAAGGACGTCCGTCGATCCGTGTTCGTCGCGAACGATAGTCGCTGCTCCACCGTCCCGTCGAGCCGCTGCGGAATCGCTTGCTATGCGTCAACCGCCAAAGGCGTTGAACCTCACCGCCGAGTCGAAACCCTTTGTATTGCTCGACGATGCGCGCGCGATCGGAGCGGTTCCGGCGCGCCTGTTCCGCAATCCTGATGCGACCCTGACGGCGCGTACGCGCGCCGAGGTCCCCGCTTTGCTCGACGCGATGGCCGATGCGGTCGAGGCAGGTCATTATGTTGCAGGCTATCTAGCCTATGAAGCAGGGCAAGGCTTGGCCAATGCGGTGCGCAGCGTCGACCGGCCAGCTGCCACCGCCGCCTCGCCATCGCTGCTTGGCTGGTTCGGTATATTCTCCTCGGTCGAACGGGTGCCCGTCGATATGGTACCCGACCAATTGTCCGACCCCGACAGTGCGTGGATCGACGCCATCGAGCCCTCGATCGACCGCGAAGATTATCTGGCATCGGTTCGCCACCTTCTAGACCTGATTGCGGCGGGCGATATTTATCAGGCGAACCTGACCTTTCGCGCCAAAGTGGCGACCTGGGGGCATCCGCTCGCTGTCTATGCGCGGCTGCGGCGGACAGCGCGGGCGGGTTATGGCGGGTTTATCTGGACGGGAAGCGAAGCGGTGGCATCGCTATCGCCCGAATTATTCTTCACATTGCGCGGCGGCGAAGTGATGGCGCGACCGATGAAGGGGACGGCGGCACGTTGTGCAGATCGGGACGAAGATGCCCGTGCGGCCAGCACCCTTGCCCTCGACCCCAAGCAACGGGCCGAAAATTTGATGATCGTCGATTTGATCCGCAACGATTTGTCGCGTGTTGCAGTGCCGGGCTCGGTTGCGGTACCCGACCTGTTCCGGGTGGAGACTTTCCCGACAATTCATCAGCTGGTTTCCGATGTTCGGGCAGGCATGCCAGAGGGCAAGGGCGCAGTTGATGTGCTGCGCGCCGCTTTTCCGTGCGGTTCGATCACCGGAGCGCCCAAGGTAAGGGCGATGGAGATTATCGATAAATTGGAAGGCGTGCCGCGGAATATTTATACAGGGTCGATCGGTTTTATCGAACCTGGCGGCGATGCGGCTTTCAATGTTGCGATCCGCACGCTTGTCTTTCCGGCAACGACCGGGTTGCACAGCGGAGCAAATCGCGCCACGCTGGGATTGGGCTCTGGTATCGTAGCCGACAGCCAACCGGCAGAAGAATGGCGAGAATGTCTGGCGAAGGGGGAATTTGTGACGGCAGCGGGGGGCGGGTTCGATCTTATTGAAACAATGTATTTTGACCCGATCGACGGGGTTCAGCGGCTGGAAGGACATCTTGCGCGCCTGAAGGCGAGCGCTGAGCAATTCGGGTTTAGCTTTGATCGCCACAGCGCGCGCAATAGCTTGCAAGCGGTTACCTTTCGTTTGCGCGCCGCGGCGCGGGTCCGGATGCGCCTTGCCCCACGCGGCGCGCTGGCAATCGAAGTGTCCCCTGTGCCACGCCTTGCCGAGCTTCCTGTCCCGGTGGCGGTGCGCCCTATGCCGATTGCCGCTGATGATTTCCGCGTCGCGCACAAGACAAGTCTGCGCGCGCCCTATGACAGCATCCGGTGCGACAGCGGCGCAGCAGAGGTCATATTTGTCGATGACAATGGTTTTGTGACAGAGGGCAGCTGGAGCAACATCTTTATCGAGCGCGATGATCACCTGCTGACCCCGCCGCTGTCGGTTGGGCTTTTGCCGGGGGTTCTGCGCGCCGAATTGATCGCAAAAGGTCGTGCGGTCGAATCACATCTGCGCCTCGCCGATCTCGACAACGGCTTTTTCATTGGCAACTCGCTGCGCGGTCTGATGCCAGCACGATTGCAGATCGCCCCCGGCGAAATGGCGGGGGACGCGGCGTTGCAATCGTAATTTGTGCGCTGCACCGCTTGCGATTTTTCGATGGACGTTATAGGCGCGGCACCGCGCAATTTTGTGACAATATGCGCGCCGTTCACCGTTCATAATTCGCCCGCGCCCAAGGAAATCTTGCCATGTCGAATCCGCCGCATCTGTCCGCCGCTCTCGGGCGCATCCAGCCATCTGCCACATTGGCGATGACGGCGCGGGTTTCGGCGCTCAAGGCGCAAGGCGTCGATGTTATCGGCCTGAGCGCAGGTGAGCCTGATTTTGATACGCCCGATTTCGTCAAAGAAGCGGCAATTGAAGCTATCCGCGCGGGACAGACCAAATATACGCTCGTCGATGGCACGGTCGCGTTGAAAGAAGCCATAAGAGGCAAGTTCCGCCGCGACAATGATCTGGATTTCGGGCTCGACCAGATCACGGTCAATGTTGGCGGCAAACACACGCTTTTCAACGCGCTGGTTGCAACGGTCGATGCCGGTGACGAGGTCATTATCCCTGCACCCTATTGGGTAAGCTACCCTGATATCGTCGCATTTGCAGGCGGAACGCCGGTCTTCGTCGCCGGCTCGGCCGCCCAAAATTACAAGATTTTGCCCGAGCAGCTTGATGCCGCTATCACGCCAAAGACGCGCTGGTTGATCTTGAATTCGCCGTCAAACCCATCGGGAGCGGCCTATTCGCCCGAAGAACTTGATGCCCTTGGCGAAGTGCTCCGGCGCCATAGCCATGTCATGGTGATGACCGACGATATGTACGAACATGTGTGGTACGCCGATTTCGCCTTCTCGACGCTCGCACAGCGCTGCCCTGACCTGATCGATCGCATATTGACCATCAATGGCTGTTCAAAGGCCTATGCCATGACCGGATGGCGCATCGGATTTGCAGGCGGACCCGCTTGGTTGATCAAGGCCATGGGCAAATTGCAGTCGCAATCGACATCCAACCCCTGCTCGATCGCGCAAGCGGCGGCGCTGGCGGCTCTGGGTGGGCCGCAGCAGTTTCTTGAAGACCGCAATGCCGCGTTTCGCAAGCGGCGCGATATGGTCGTCGCCATGCTCAATGATGCACCGGGTCTGTCGTGCCCGATTCCAGACGGCGCCTTTTATGTTTATCCCGACGCCAGTGCCTGCATCGGAAAGACAACACCTGACGGAACTGTTATCGACAGCGACGCGACGCTGATCGATTATTTTCTCGACAGCGCAAAAGTTGCCGCCGTGCCGGGTGCAGCCTTTGGCCTATCGCCAGCTTTTCGTGTATCCTATGCGACGTCCGAAGCGGTGCTCAAGGAAGCTTGTGTGCGCATTCAACAGGCCTGCGCCGCGTTGAAATAGATATTGCGACCGGTGCTAGGCCGGGCCGCATTCTTTTCTGTCAAATCGATGAGCGGTTGGTTCATCAGATCGTAAGCCATCTTGAGGCAGGGTGATCGTCATCACTGCCAAGTCAGTCGCTGCGTGCGATCACTGTCGGTGTAACAAAAGCGGGAAAGCCCGCGAACCGGCAATGACTAGAAAAGAGGTTTATCATGCTCTCCCTTCTCCGTTCAGATTGGCTCCGTTCCATGCTCGCTGGCTTTGCGGTGGGTACCGTGTTCGTCATGGTCCATCAGCCTGCTCTTGCCCTGCCCTTTTGAAGTTTGACATGAGCGTTACACGCCATGCGATTGTGGCGCTTGCCGGCCTGACCATCTTTACCCATGTCTGGCCTGCGCAGGCTGAAGCCACAGTGAAACTACCGCCCGCGACTGTTGATCCGGCGGTCAAGTCCAGCCGAGCCACAGCGGTGCTGGCGGGAGGCTGCTTCTGGGGCGTTGAGGGCGTATTTTCCAACGTCAAAGGCGTGATTTCGGTCGAATCGGGCTATCATGGCGGTAGCAAGGCCACTGCAACCTATGCCCAGATTGGTAGCGGTTTGACCGGGCATGCAGAAGCGGTCCGCATCGTCTATAATCCCCAGGTCGTTAGCTATGGAACGTTATTGCGCGTGCTCTACTCGGTCGTGGCCAACCCGACACTGAAGGATCGCCAAGGCCCCGACCGCGGCAGCCAGTATCGCACCGCGATTGTTCCGATGGATGCAACCCAACGCAAGGTGGCGAACGCCTATCTGGCGCAAATCGGCAAGGGTAGATATTTTGCCAGTCCGATTGTCGCATCGGTCGAAGGCTACAAGGGCTTTTACCGGGCTGAAACCTATCACCAGAATTATATGAAACTCCATCCCGATTCGGGCTATATTCAGTCATGGGACGCACCCAAGCTTGCGGCGCTCAAGTCGCTCTTTCCAGGGCTCGTTCGCCCGACGCCAGCACCCTGAGTGCGTTCACAAGCCGCTGGTCGCGGCTTGTGAATCATTCGTCGCAAATTGCGTTTTTTATACTGGCACGAGCGCGTCAACCGCTTAAGGCGGGAATCCGTGAGAACTATTGTTCGGCGCTCGACAATCGGGGGCGTGATTTGGGGATTGAATGCGGTTGATTTTTCCGGGCAAGCGCCTGTTTTCCAGTCTCATATCGGCCGTGCTGCTGGCTAGCTGCGTCTCCAGTCAAGCCAATAATGTGCCGTCCCGCCAATCCGCTACGACCCGCATCCCTCATGGCGCTGTCACGGTTCCTACCGGATCTGCGCGACGCGACGCCGCCACCTCCACCCCGCCTATTGATCCGGGCTTTGCCCGCCCGCCCGCCGGACTCGATGATCGCTTGTTCGGCCTTTGGCGCAGCTTTCCGGGTATAACAGGCATTGCGGTCGAACGGATCGACGGCAACTGGGCGATGTCGCGGCGCGGCAATGACCTGTTCCCGCAACAAAGCGTATCTAAGCTGTGGGTGACGATGACGGTGCTCGACGCGATTGATCGCGGCAAACTTCGTTTCGACCAGAAAGTACATATTGGGCCAGAGGATCTGGTCGTCTTTCACCAGCCGCTCGCGGCAAGGGTCAAAAATGAAGGGTCGTTGAATCTAGCGATCGACGAATTAATCCAGCTGGCGATTACCACCAGCGATAATCTTGCCAATGACAGCTTGCTGCGTAGCGTTGGCGGTCCCGACGCGGTGCGTGATTTTATTGCGAAAAAGAATCTCGGGGCGATACGCTTTGGGCCCGGCGAGCGCTTGCTTCAAAGCGGCACCGCGGGACTGACTTGGGATCAAAGCTATGCGGATGGTCGCGCGTTTCAGGCGGCGCGTGCCAGGGTGCCGGACTCGAAGCGCAAGGCTGCTTTTGATGGCTATGTTGCCAATCCCGTCGATGGTGCGAGCCCGCTGGCGATTGCCCATGCGCTGACGCAGCTTGCCCGCGGCGAATTGCTGTCGCCCGATTCGACCAAATATCTGCTCGATACTTTGAGTCAAACCAAGAGCGGGCCGAGGCGGCTTAAAGCGGGGCTGCCTGACGGGTGGAAGTTTCTTCACAAAACCGGCACGGGTCAAGATTATGGTGGAATGACAGCGGGCTATAATGACATCGGAATCGCCACGGCGCCCGACGGAACGCGCTATGCGATCGTGGTCATGCTCGCTAATACCACCGCCAGTGTTCCGGCCCGGATGAGTCTGATGCAGGCGGTGTCGGGGGCGGTAGCCGAATTTCACGGAAAGTAGGACGCAATGACAAAGCTTTTGGCGGCAGGGGTGGTGATCTTGATGCTTGCGGCGTGCGCGACGCCCGAAACGCGGTTGCGTAACGGTTTGACCAATGCCGGACTGTCACCAAAGCTGGCGGCGTGTATGGCGGACCGTATGGTCGACAGACTCTCCTATTTGCAACTTAAGCGCATTGGATCGCTCGGAAGTCTGCGCGATGAAAAGATGAACGAGATTGGCCTCAAGAAATTCTTGTTCAAGGTTCGAGCGTTGCAAGACCCCGAGATTTTGGGGGTCGCCACCAGTTCTGCAGCCATTTGCGCGCTTGGCTGAACGCTGACACATTTGTGAAGTTGCCTTTCTTCCCTTGTGAAAGGGTGGTCTTGGCGGCCAACTTGTGCTTATGCGACGCCAATTGTCACCGTTCCCAGACTCGAAAGGCTCGGCCCTCTCTTATGAACATTCACGAATATCAGGCCAAGGAACTGCTCGCGAAATTTGGCGTCGCGATCCCCAAGGGCATCGCCGCGATGAGCGTTGACGAAGCGGTGGCGGCTGCGCAGCAATTGCCTGGCCCGCTTTATGTGGTGAAAGCCCAAATTCACGCGGGAGGTCGCGGCAAGGGTAAGTTCAAGGAACTCGGCCCTGATGCCAAAGGCGGCGTTCGTCTGGCCAAAACGCTCGACGAAGTGCGCGCGGCTGCGACCGACATGCTCGGCAATACATTGGTGACAATCCAGACCGGCGAACATGGTAAGCAGGTCAATCGCCTTTACATCACCGACGGCGCTGACATCAAAAAGGAATTCTACCTTGCGCTGCTCGTCGATCGTGCGTCGAGCCGGATTGCGATTGTGGCTTCGACCGAGGGCGGGATGGACATTGAAACCGTCGCGCACAACACGCCCGATAAAATCCACACCATCACCATCGATCCCGCGACCGGGCTGATGCCGCACCATGGCCGCAGCGTCGCCGCCGCCTTGGAGCTTGAAGGCGATCTGGCGAAACAGGCCGCCAAAGTCGTGGCCGGTCTTTATGCTGCTTTTCAGGCGACGGATGCCGAGCAGATTGAAATCAACCCGCTCGCTGTGTGCGAGGGCGCCAATGGCGACGAGCTTCTCGTCCTCGACGCAAAACTGGGCTTTGATGGCAATGCAATGTTCCGCCACAAGGATATCGCCGAGCTGCGCGATCTGACCGAAGAGGATCCGGCCGAAGTCGAGGCGAGCAAATATGACCTCGCCTATATCAAGCTCGACGGCAATATCGGCTGCATGGTCAACGGCGCGGGCCTTGCGATGGCAACGATGGATATCATCAAGCTCAACGGCGAGTTCCCGGCCAACTTCCTAGACGTTGGTGGCGGCGCGACGACGGAAAAAGTGACTGCGGCGTTCAAGATTATTCTGGGCGATCCGGCGGTAAAAGGCATTCTCGTGAATATTTTCGGCGGCATCATGAAATGCGACATCATCGCCGACGGCATTGTCGCTGCGGCGAAGGAAGTGAATCTGTCGGTTCCGCTGGTTGTTCGCCTCGAAGGTACCAATGTCGACAAGGGCAAGGAAATCCTAGCCAATTCGGGTTTGCCGATTGTTGCCGCCAATGATCTGGGCGATGCTGCGCGCAAAATTGTCGCCGAGGTGCGCGCGGCCTAAGTTGGGACGGACTCAAGCGCGCTTTGCTTTTGCGGTGCGCCAGGTTGACGTTTACGTAAAGCACACTTATGACGCAGTGCAACATTCTTGAGAGGAGCTGAAGAAGCCATGAAAATCCTCGTCCCCGTCAAGCGGGTACTCGATTATAACGTCAAGCCGCGGGTTAAGTCCGACGGCACCGGCGTCGATCTGGCCAATGTCAAAATGTCGATGAACCCCTTCGATGAAATTGGCATCGAAGAGGCTATTCGCCTGAAAGAAAAGGGCGTCGCAACCGAAGTCATCGCGGTGTCGGTTGGCCCGGCAAAGGCGACCGAAACGCTGCGTACCGCGCTGGCGATGGGCGCTGATCGGGCGATCTTGGTGCAGACCGATGATGAGGTTGAACCGCTCGCCGTGGCGAAAATCCTAAAGGCGATCGCTGACGCCGAAGAACCCGGCCTCGTCATCCTTGGCAAGCAGGCGATCGACGACGACAGCAACCAGACGGGCCAGATGCTTGGCGCGCTCACCGGTTGGCCGCAGGGCACGTTCGCCAGTGCCGTCAATGTCGACGGCGATCATGTCAGCGTCACGCGCGAAGTCGATGGCGGTCTTGAAACGGTGAAGCTGAATCTTCCCGCGATTGTCACGACCGATCTGCGTTTGAACGAACCGCGCTATGCGTCGCTGCCGAACATCATGAAGGCAAAGTCCAAGCCGCTCGATAACAAGACGCCTGCCGATTATGGCGTCGACACCGCTCCGCGGCTCAAGACCGTCAAGGTCAGCGAACCTCCCGTCCGTGTCGCGGGCGTCAAGGTTGCCGATGTCGACGAACTGGTTGCCAAATTGAAAGCGATGGGAGTGCATTCATGAAAACGCTCGTTTGGGTCGAACATGACGGCAAGGTCGTCAAAGACGCGACGCTGGCCGTGGTCACCGCCGCGTCAAAACTTGGCGAAGTTCATCTGCTCGTTGCCGGTGAAGGCGTCGATGCGGTTGCCAAAGAAGCTGCCGGCATCGCCGGCGTCGGCAAGGTGCATGTCGCCGACAATGCTGCTTTCGGGCACAATCTGCCTGAAAATATCGCGCCGCTCGTCGCAGATCTGATGGGGTCGCACGATGCTTTCCTCGCGCCCGCCACCACGACGGGCAAAAATATTGCGCCGCGCGTTGCCGCGCTGCTCGATGTCATGCAGATTTCGGAAATATTATCCGTCGAAGGTGACAAGAGCTTCACCCGCCCGATCTATGCCGGCAATGCGATTGCGACCGTCGAATCGTCGGATGCCAAGCTGGTGATTACCGTTCGCGGTACCGCTTTCGAGAAAGCGGCCATGACCGGTGGTTCGGGCACAGTCGAAGCCGTGAGCGGCGGTAGCGATGCCGGTATTTCTAGTTTTGTCGGCTCCGAAATCGCCAAGCAGGACCGCCCCGAACTCACCTCGGCCAAGATCATCGTGTCGGGTGGCCGCGCGTTGGGATCGTCCGAAAAATATCAGGAAGTCATCGTGCCGCTCGCCGACAAGCTCAACGCCGCACTCGGCGCCAGCCGCGCTGCGGTCGATGCGGGCTATGTCCCCAATGATTATCAGGTCGGCCAGACCGGCAAGATCGTCGCTCCCGAGGTATATTTCGCCATCGGCATTTCCGGCGCGATCCAGCATCTGGCGGGCATGAAAGATTCGAAAACAATCGTTGCGATCAATAAGGACGAAGACGCACCGATTTTTCAGGTCGCCGATTTTGGTTTGGTCGCCGATTTGTTCAACGCCGTGCCGGAGTTGACGGGCAAGATTTGACGGCAATTGAGTGATATTGATAAGGAAAGGGCGGCCGCTTATGCCGCCCTTTTCTTTGCCGGAAAAATGTCGCTGCTTTTGACCGATCGCGTGCCCGCGATTGCTACGTACAGACTAGTGCGCGATCTGAAATCGAACCGAGTTGACGAAGTAGCCCACAGTGGGCTGACCGTTCTGATCCACCGCGGGCGTGAATTTTGCGCGTTGGGCCAGCTTCTCGCAAACAATTCGATCTAAATCCTGCCACCCGCTTTGTAAAAGGTTTCGACAGCCCGAAACCTGCCCGCCCGGATCGACAGTCAATTCAAATATGACTTCGCCAATACCTTTTTGCCACTGGACGTTAGCTGGGTAATCGTCACTGGTTATCCAGTGTCCAGGGCTGCCGATTGGCACCGGCCCCTTTTTTGGGCGCGTATCGCACTCATGTCGATACCGCGTTCGCGTTGAAGATCATCGTCGCATTGCTGAAGAACTTCGAACGCAGATTTGGCGCCGATCCACTCCATGCCAACATCCAGCTTCTTTTCGGCTGTTAGGCGAACAACCTGTTTATTGGACCATTGCAGCGCGTTGACAAACCCGTTTTTGAATCCGCGCAGATAATAGGTTTTCGCATCTGGGACTTTGATGGAATAGGGGGTCAGTGATTGGGTGATACCCTGCGGTTCAAACGTGAATGTCAGTTCGGGACGTTCGGAGAATTTCGGAACGAGGGGCCCCAACACCAAAATATCGACCCCGCCATTCATGCCACGGCGCATCAAACGCAGTGTGATTAGCTTGTCGTTGGTACCAAAATTGCGTTCAATACTGCAGCTGTCTTCGGCGAAATCGATCTTCCAAGGAGTTGATGGAGTTAAGAACAGCGTGGAGACAGTCTCTGTGGCCTGAGTCGAGGTTGTAAGAATCACTGACACTAACGCCCCACCAATTGTCCATTGTTTCATCAATAATTCTCCCGCTGGCTTATCTCGTAGATATCGACCTGCTTTGGCATGGCCGTCAATATTTATTAGTGTGGCTGTGTGATCGCAACGAAATCGAGAATCTATTGTCCGCAAACGACGCGGCCTGTCGTATGTTACGACACGATTTGGAAAAACTTGAGGACGCGCGCCAAATTTGATCCGGCGCTTGACGCTGCTGGTAACCCGATTGCATCCTATTATCTCAACACGGTACGTTTCTCGATAGAAGCGCCGAAATTTCTTGCGCCAGCGTGCCGTGGTCATCACCATGAATTGATGAGTGCGATTGCTGAACCTCTTTCTACTTTCATGACGCGCATTGCAGGGCCGGGCGAATTGTCCGACCTCACCCGGCTGTCGGGCGGGGCGAATATGGAAAGCTGGGCGTTCGACTGGGCGGGGCTGGGATATGTTCTGCGCCGTGCGCCCTCGGCAGAGTTTATGGCGGGGCGCCCCTTTAGCCATGTCACCGAGGCGGCATTGGTGATGGCCGCGCATGACGGCGGGGTGATGGCACCCGAGGTGGTTGGCGTGCTGGCAGCAGACGATGGCATGGGCACCGGCTATGTCATGCGGCGCATCATGGCAGAAGTTTCACCAGCGAAAATATTGGCCGCGCCGCCGCCGTCTTTGCTCGCCGATTTAGCGCGTGAGCTAGCGCGCATTCACGCGCTAGCACAGCGGGTGATCCCCGAGGCGATTCCGCTGATGGACACCGCAAGCGCGCTGGCCGAGTTAAAGGCGCGCTTCGCAACCTATGGCGGCGACCGCCCTATCATCGCACTCGCGATCCAATGGTGCGAGGCGCATGTGCCGTCTCCTGCGCCGCCCGTTCTCGTTCATGGCGATTATCGTATGGGCAATATCATGGTCGATCTTGTCAAGGAGGCGGGAGGGTTGGCCGCCATTCTCGACTGGGAATTGGCGCACCGCGGAGACGCGCATGAGGATCTGGCCTTTGGCTGTATGACCGTCTGGCGGTTCGGTCGGATCGACCAGCCCGCTTTTGGTCTTGGCAGTCTCGATGCCTATTTCGCCGCCTATGAAGCGGCCGGCGGAACGCGTGTTGATCGCGACCGTTTCCATTTCTGGCTCGTCTATCGCACCCTGTGGTGGGCGCTGGGTTGCCTGCAGATGGGGCAGGCGTGGCGCAGCGGTGCCGACACCACGGTCGAACGGGTGGTAATCGGACGACGGACAGCCGAACAGGAACTGGATTTGCTGTTGTTGCTCGAAGGTGAAGCGCCCGAAGCTGAGCGTGCGAGAGCCTTGCCCGCGTCGCCATTGCCCGCATCGACCCCCGCCGGCGAGCCAACCAATGGCGAAATGGTGCAGGCGGTACGCGACTGGCTGGGCGAGGCGATCAAGCCGCACGCCGAGGGGCATGACAAGTTTCAGGTTGCCGTTGCGATGAATGCCCTAGGCATTGTGATGCGCGATCTTGGCGCAGGCGCGCGAGTGCAAGATCAGGCGCTTGCCGGCGCGCTGCTGCTTGGCGAAACGACACTTGCTGACCCTGGGTTGCTGGCAAGGTTGCGCCGCGCCTCGCTCGACAAATGCGCGATCGACAGCCCCAAATATAGCGCGCTCGCCCATGCGCGCGACCTATGGCGGGAACAGGGATAGTTTAGAAAAAGGACGAGTTATGGACTTTGCGATTCCCGCGGACCTTGAGGCTTATCTCGACACGCTCGATGCGTTTATCGATGCCGAGATCAAGCCGCTGGAAATGGTCGACGACAATATCCGCTTTTTTGACCATCGGCGCGAACATAGTCGCACCGATTGGGACAATCAGGGGCTGCCACGCCCCGAATGGGAACTGCTTTTGAAACAGGCCGCGCGCCGCGCCGATGCGGCGGGGCTGTGGCGTTTTTCGGCTCCCAAAAAATATGGCGGGCAGGACGGATCGAATTTGTGGATGGCGGTGATCCGCGAACATCTGGCCGCCAAGGGGCTAGGGCTGCACAATGATTTGCAGAATGAACATAGCATCGTCGGCAATTTCCCCTTTGTCGAAATGTTCGAGCAATTTGGCACGAGCGAGCAACAGCAGGAGTTCATCCTTGGCGGCTTCGCCGGTGAACGTCGTACCGCCTTTGGACTGACCGAGCCCGAACATGGCAGCGACGCGACGCATATGAAGACGCGCGCGGTTCACGAAACCCGTGACGGGGTCGCCGGTTGGCTGATCAACGGACCGAAAATGTGGATTACCGGTATGCATGTCGCAACCCATTGCGCGACCTTTTGCCGGACTAGCGGGGCGGATGGTGATGCGCGGGGGATTACATGCCTGCTCGTCCCCAATCCGTCACCCGGGCTTAGCATCGATGAGTATATGTGGACATTCAACATGCCCACCGACCATCCGCGCCTGACTTTCAATAATGTGTGGGTGCCTGAGAGCGCGATGCTGGGCGAGGAAGGGCGCGGGCTGGCGCTGGCGCAAAGCTTCGTTCACCAGAACCGCATTCGTCAGGCCGCCTCATCGCTAGGTGCGGCGACCTTCTGTGTCGAGGAAAGCGTCAAATATGCCCGCAGCCGCAAACCTTTCGGCGAGGCTTTGTCGAAAAATCAGGCAATCCAGTTCCCGCTTGTCGAACTGGCGACGCAGGCGGAAATGCTGCGGCTTCTGATCCGCAAAACCGCGTGGGACATGGACAATATGCCGCACAAAGAGGTGGAGCACCGGCTGTCGGATAAGGTCAGCATGTGCAATTACTGGGCAAACCGGCTGTGTTGCGAGGCCGCGGATCGCGCGATGCAGGTGCATGGCGGTATTGGCTATTCGCGCCACACCCCCTTCGAGCATATTTATCGCCACCATCGCCGCTACCGGATCACCGAAGGCGCGGAGGAGATTCAGATGCGCAAGGTTGCAGCCTATCTGTTCGGCTATCTGGGGCCGCGGCGTGATACGTTGGGGAAGATGTGACGATAATTGAAATGGCGGACGTCAATCTTTCAAATCACCGCTTCTTTACAAACTCCGCGCGCAAAACCAGTCCCTTTATGCCCTCGTGGCGGCAATCAATTTCCTGTGCGTCGCCGGTGAGCCGGATCGATTTAATAACAGTGCCGACCTTCAATGTCTGGCCGGCGCCTTTGACGGTGAGATCCTTGATCAGCACGACACTATCCCCGTCGGCGAGGAGATTGCCGACGGCATCGCGGACTTCGGGGCCGGCGGACACCGAAGCATCGCGCGCGGCAGCATCACTTGGCGACAGCCATTCGCCGCTGGCTTCGTCATAGACATACTCATCGTCGGCCATGATAATCCTTACTGGTTGTGCAAAAACAGGCGCGTAATTCTCGGCTTGGTTCGCCGCACCGTCATAGCGCCTCGTCGCGGAGTCTGCGCGTTTATTTGCACATTCCGGTTTTGATGATAGGTTTCGAGACGAAACCAATATGGGAGAGCGGAATGTATGATCTGGTGATTCGCGGCGGCACTGTTGTTGACGGGACAGGAAGCGCGGCTTTTGTCGCCGACGTGGCCATTACGGATGACAGGATCGCGGCGATTGGCTCTGACCTTGCTGCTGGACGCGAAGAGATTGATGCTGCGGGCAAGATTGTAACCCCAGGCTTTGTCGATATTCATACCCATTATGACGGGCAGGCGACATGGGATGCCGAAATGGCACCGTCGAGCTGGCACGGCGTCACCACCGTGGTCATGGGCAACTGCGGAGTCGGCTTTGCCCCCGCGCGTCCTGACCGGCACGAGTGGTTGATCAGCCTGATGGAAGGGGTCGAAGATATTCCCGGCACCGCGCTTGCCGAAGGGATGAGCTGGGATTGGGAGACATTCCCCGAATATATGGATGCGCTGGAGAAACTGCCGCGCACCGTCGATGTCGCGACGCATGTTCCGCATGGCGCAGTACGCGCCTATGTGCTGGGCGACCGTGAAAAGCCTGGCGCTGTGCCGACCGCCGAAGATATGACCGAAATGTCGCGCATCGTCGAGGAAGGGTTGCGCGCTGGCGCGCTAGGCTTCTCGACCAGCCGTACGGTGCTTCATAAATCGGTCGATGGCGAGCTGGTTCCCGGCACCACCGCGACCGCCGAAGAGCTGATGGTTATCGGCCGCGCCATGGGGCGTGTCGGTCATGGCGTGTTCGAAATGGCGAGCGACCTGAAGCGCGAGTGGAACGAGTTTGAATGGATGGGCGACCTCAGCCGCGAAACCGGCCTGCCGGTTACCTTTGCAGCGCTTCAGTCGATCGCGAAGGAATTGCCACTCGAAGAACAGATTAGCGAGATGCGCGCCCAAAATGCGCGCGGTGCCAATATCGTCGCCCAAATCGCGCTGCGCGGAAACGGCATCATTATGGCGTGGCAAGGGACGGTCCATCCGTTCCGGTTCAAGCCCGCATGGGAAGAAATTGAAGCGCTTCCTTGGGAGCAGCAGCTCACCAGACTCAAAGATCCGGCGTTCAAGGCGCGGATGATAACCGAAGAAAACGTCTTTCCTGAAAGCGACATCATCGACTTTTTGCACATCGTTGCGGGCGGCTGGCCGGTGCAGTTCGAAATGGACCCCGACTTCAATTATGAGCCCAGGATGGACCAAAGCATTATGGCGCGGGCCACGGCCAGCGGCGCGTCCCCTTCCGAATATGCTTATGATCTGTTGATGAAGGATGAGGGCAAGGGCTTTATCTATTTCCCCATCCTCAACTACCGCGACGGTAACCTCAACTTCCTGGAGCCGTTGCAACAGGCGGACGATACGGTGAACAGTCTGTCCGATGGTGGTGCGCATTGTGGGACCATCTGTGATGCGGCATCGCCAACCTTCATGCTCCAGCACTGGGTGCGTGATCGCAATGGCAACCGCATTGGGCTCGAACATGCGATCAAACGCCAGTGCCGCGACACCGCTTTGCTCTATGGGCTTGAAGATCGCGGACTGCTCGCGCCAGGCTATCTCGCCGACATCAATGTCATCGATATGGACGAAATCAAGCTGGGCAAAGTATGGCTGGCTTTCGACCTTCCTGCGGGTGGCAAGCGATTGTTGCAAAAGGCCGATGGCTATGTCGCGACGGTGAAATCGGGCGAAGTGACCTTCTGCAATGGCGCGATGCAGGGGCCGACGCCAGGCGGTGTTATTCGTGGACCGCAACGCGTCCCCATGGCGATGGCGGCGGAATAAGCCATGAAAGCAATCCAACTGCGCGCGCCGGCATCACTTGACAATCTGGTCGTGACGGATCTCGACGCACCCGGCGATCCGGGGCCGGGCGAAATTCACGTCCGACTGCGCGCATCGTCGCTGAATTACCATGACTATGCCGTAGTCACCGGGATGATCGCGGCCGCTGAAAACCGCATCCCGATGTCGGATGGCGCAGGAGAGGTTGTTGCAGTTGGTGACCAGGTGAGCGAGTTTGCGGTTGGCGATCTGGTGGTGTCGACCTTTTTCCCCGAATGGACCGATGGAACGCCGCCGCTCACTGCGTTCACGCGGGTACCGGGAGACGGTGTTGATGGCTATGCGCGCGAAGCGGTGGTGGCGCCCGCGACCGCCTTCACCCACGCACCGGCCGGCTATTCGGCGGCGGAAGCGGCGACCCTCACCTGCGCGGGGCTTACCGCGTGGCGGGCGCTAGTGGTCGATGGCGCGATCAAGCCGGGGGCGAGCGTGCTGGTGCAGGGCACAGGCGGAGTGTCCATCTTTGCGCTGCAATTCGCAAAGGCGCTGGGCGCGACGGTGATTGCTACCAGTTCGTCGGACGCCAAGCTCGATAGATTGACAAAGCTTGGTGCCGATCATGTCATCAACTATCGCACGACTCCTCAGTGGGGCGACAAGGTTCTAGGTCTTACGAACGGGCTAGGTGTTGATCATGTCGTCGAAATTGGTGGCCCCGGAACGCTCAATGAATCGATGAAAGCGACGCGGATTGGCGGACATATCGCGCTGATCGGCGTGCTCACCGGATTCGCGGGGCCGGTGGCGACCGCGCTGCTAATGGCGCGTCAGTTGCGCGTACAAGGTCTGACGGTGGGCAGCCGTCAACATCAATGTGACATGGTCCGCGCTATCAATGTTAGCGCGATCAAACCGGTCCTCGACCAGCATTTCCCGCTTGCCCAACTGTCCGACGCCTTTCGCCATCAAGAATCGGGCCAGCACTTCGGCAAAATTGTCGTAGATATCTAGGCTTAGCCCAGCACACACGCCACCGTCTCTACATCGGCGATGTCATTATAGGCGTGGAACGAAAGGCGCAGGATCGACCCGCGGAAATCAGCGTGGATTCCGTTTTTCCTTATCGCTTCAGCGACACGCGGCTGATCGGTGCCGACATCGATGCATAAAGTTCCGCCGATTGGGCCACAAGGCCAGTTCCATTGCGATGTCCGCGATTCGAGCGCGTCGCGCAAAGTCGCCTGTAGCCTCTGATTATGGGCACGGATCATCGGCACGCCGATAGCCGAAATCTCTGCGATACCGGTTGCGGCAAGGATGAAGGGCGCGACATCGGGAGTCCCGCCCCACCAGCGGCGGGCATCGGGTGCATAGCGAAAGTCGCGAATATTCATTTCAAACGGTGCTTCATGGCTCCACCATCCGCGTTCGGCGGGGTCCAGTGCGGTGCGGTCGTGCGGCGCCACCCATAACCAGCCAGCACCCGGACCACCGCACAGCCATTTAAGACAGCTGCCAATGGCGGCATCGACGCCCCATGCCGCGGGTGCGACGGGCACCACGCCGACCGACTGCGCGCAATCGACAATGCAGCGCGCGCCCGCCGCCTTTGCCGTCGCCGCTATGGCGGCGATGTCGGTGAGCGCGCCGCTGTTTGAGGTGACATGCATTGCGATCACTAAGGCGACATCATCGTCAAGCGCCGCCGCCCAGTCGGCCGCATTGCGGACATCTGCGCCGTCGGGAAGATAGCGAGTGTTCCATCCGCGAGCGGCAAGCCCGCTGGCGACGAAGCCAATGGTCGGAAAGGCGCTGGGAGCGAGCAAGATGGTGCGGCGTTCGGTCGCAGCCTCAAAGGCCGATAGATATCGCGATAGAGCCGCGCCGACATTGGCCATCGGGCAGAGGTCAGCGCCCTCGACTGCGATCAGATCGGCGAGCGCGGCCCGCCAATCGTCAATCGCTTCCATCCAGGGACCCCAAGCCTCGCCCTCGTCGCGCCAGGGGTCGATCAGTTTGACCTGCAACGCCGTGAGCGCGCTGCGCGGCTGGGCACCGGCCGCATGACTTTTAAGGTAGGGGCCGCTGGGCGGTAAGTGAAAACGCGCCGCGACCGCAGGTGACAACGGCGCCTCGGTCATAATCCGCTGCCGTGGCCCGGTGTGCTGCTGATGCTATCGCGCTTGACTCCGTGCGCGGCGCCCCAGCGGTCGGTCATTTCGGAGCGAATGTCCCAAAGTTCGGGGAAGAAACGGTGCCGCGCCCCGGCGTTGAGCAGCTCGACCGGGCGGCCCTTGAGCGATTTTGATCCCATGCCGATAGACCGGTGGATGAGGGTGATGTGGTGGGCGCGAAAGAGCTGGAACAACTCGTCAAACTCAACCAGAGCCTCAGCGACCATATAGGCGTCATCATGCGCATAGCCAGTGTCATAGACGTCGGCGACTGTGCGCCCTTCCTTGTCAAGATAGCTGGTTTTGTATTGCGCCCACAGCGGCGCAGGAAGAGTGAGGAGCAGCTGAAAACCGGGGCTTTCTTGCCCCGACCCGTTTCCGAGTTGCAGCCGGATGGATTGATAATCAAACGGGCTCATCGTTTCGAGCAGAGCGAGCTGGTCGGTCATCATCTGCATCAGCCGGTGGACGCGGTCGAACAGGCTGAGTACGCGCATCGTCTGACGCTCGGCCATATGTCCGGCGATTTCGGCGAGGGTGAAGGCCATGAGCTTCATCCACAATTCCTCGACCTGGTGAACGATCTGGAACTGTAATTCGTCGGGAGCGCAAAGTTCGGCGAGCGGCTTTTGGCATTGGAGTAACCGGTCGACATTCAGATAAACCCCATAATCTTTCATGTCGGGGTTTTCGATGAGCGTGTGAATTTGGGTTTTGTCGAGAAGCATGGGCGTGGCCTTTGATAATGTGCATCAAATAATGTGAGGGGCGCGTGCGAGCGCGCCCGGTCCATCAGCCGCGCGGGGCCACGCCTGCCGGAGGGCGGCGGGGCGAGCCCGATTGGCCGAGCCAAAGCATAGGCAAACCGCTTATCATGCGAGAGAGGGCGCCTGTGTGCTGTCATCGGATGTGTTGGCAACATCGCCGTCGGCGGTAATTTCGGATGCTTCGTCGGCCTCAATTTCTTGATGGAAAGGGTGGAGCGGGGCCAAGCGTAGCACCGCAAAACCGACGAGTGCCGATACAATAGATCCCATCAAAATGCCGATCTTGGCTTCTTCAATCAGCAAAGTCTGACCGGCGAAGGCAAGCCCGCTGATGAACAGGCTCATCGTAAATCCAATCCCGCAAAGCAGCGCCACCCCATAGATTTGGAGCCATGTCGCGCCGCGCAATTTGCCCGCGATTCCGAATTTCACACAGAGCCACACGCTACCGAAAATACCGAGCTGTTTACCGAGGAAAAGCCCGGCGGCGATGCCGACGGGCAGTGGCGCAAACACTTGCTCGCGCGTCATCCCGCCCATATCGACGCCAGCATTGGCAAAGCCGAACAGCGGAACAATCGCAAAGGCGACCCACGGGTGCAAGCCATGTTCCAGACGGTGCAACAGCGATGTCTTGCTGTCGGGGCGGCCGGGCGTGATTTCGATTGGGATGGTCATCGCCGCCAGCACGCCAGCAATGGTTGCATGAACCCCCGATAAGAGCATGGCATACCAAAGCAGCACAAACATCAGCAGATAGAGCGGCAGGTTGCGTACGCCTATGCGATTACAGGTGAACATAACCGCCAGAATGGCCGCCGCCGCACCCAGTGCCACCAAGTCGAGCTGCGAAGTATAGAAAAGCGCGATGATCGCAACGGCGCCCATATCATCGACAATCGCAACGGTAACAAGAAACAATTTGAGTGACGTTGGCGCGCGCTTGCCAAGCAATGCGAGGACACCAATTGCAAAGGCTATGTCAGTAGCTGCGGGAATGGCCCAGCCGTGGCTGAGACCCGGAACCGATTTGGTGAAGAAAAGATAGAGCAAGGCGGGCACTGCCATGCCGGCCGCTGCGGCGATCATCGGAAGACGCCGCCTGTCCCAGCTGGCGAGTCGGCCGTCGACAAATTCTCGCTTGATTTCGAGGCCGACGAGCAGAAAGAATATCGCCATCAAGCCGTCGTTGATCCACAAATGGATCGTCATCGGGCCCAATTTGTCGCTCAACGTCGGGCCGGTCACCTGATGCACAAAATGGTGATACACATCGCCCATCGCCGAATTGGCAATGAGCATTGCCATGGCTGCTGCCATAATGAGCAATATTCCGCCGGCGCTTTCGCTTTCAAGAAAATCGCGCAGTGCGGAGCGGTTGCTATTCGGTGAGGGCATGGAGACGTAATATTCCTGTTGGTCGGGGTCGGGACCCTGGTGGCGATTTGTCAGGTGTTTCTAGCCCGTTCAATGCCATTCGTCACCCTCTACAAC
Organism: uncultured Alphaproteobacteria bacterium; assembly: GCA_963844225.1. GTDB lineage: Bacteria > Pseudomonadota > Alphaproteobacteria > Sphingomonadales > Sphingomonadaceae > Sphingopyxis. Next base: position 146,494 of record CAWJNG010000005.1, read on the forward strand.
CTGCTTGATTTCGTTGGACTTTATTTCCGGCGATGGCATGTGTGCTGCCGCGATGACCGCATCGACCCTTCGATCGCTTGGGTTGAATCGCGGAGGCTTGGTTCCGGTCACGTGCCGATGCATTTGCGGCCATTGGCATCTTGTCTATCGCTCTTGATGACCCGTGATCGGTCGCGCGCAGTCATGTGAACGCGAGCGCTTGGCTGCCGCAGCGATTGCAACGGGGCGAAAGGGGGCGGTGTCGAACCCGCCTGTCGCGCATCTATCCAAAGCCAGTCCGCGTAGCCCGATGAGCGTGGATTGACGCCAACAAGTCGCAGGCTTGCAGTCTGGCGCTGGGCTCTCGCGATCGGCTTCCGAAATTTTTCCATGCTGTTGCCAAGTCGATTCCAAGCCATGCAAAAATGGTCTAGAGCTATAGTAATCGGCGCCCGTCACGGGACCGCATTTGTGCTTGGGGCCCATGGACCTTTATCTTCCTGTCGCGAATTTGTCTGTCAATGCGCTGGTCATCATCATGCTTGGTGGCGGCGTCGGCTTTTTGTCGGGCATGTTTGGTGTGGGCGGTGGCTTTCTAACCACCCCGCTTTTGATCCTTTACGGCATCCCGCCAACCGTCGCGGCGGCATCGGCGGCGACACAGGTGACGGGCGCCAGTGTGTCGGGGGTGATGGTTCATCTGGAACGTGATGGTGTCGACCTGCGCATGGGCGCGGTGCTCGTCGGTGGCGGCTTGATCGGGTCGCTGGTTGGCGCAGTATTGTTCAAACTGCTTGCCGCCTTGGGGCAAATCGACACAGTGATCGCGCTGCTTTACGTAATTTTGCTGGGGTCTGTGGGCGGCTTTATGGGGCGCGAGGCCTGGACGGCCCATAAATCCCTAAAGGCCGGAGTGCCGGCACCGGCGCGCAAAAGACGGCATCATCCGATGGTTGCCAACCTGCCTTTGCGGTGGCGCTTTTATCGGTCAGGTCTTTATATTTCCCCGCTTGCGCCTCTGCTTTTGGGAATCGCGGTCGGAATCATGACGATGTTGCTCGGCGTTGGGGGCGGTTTTGTGATGATCCCGGCGATGATCTATTTGCTCGGCATGGGGACCCAGGTTGTGGTCGGCACCTCGCTGTTCCAGATTTTGTTCGTCACCATCGCGTCGACCATGACCCACGCCATGACCACGCGCGCGGTCGATTTGGTTCTCGCCGCGCTCCTGTTGCTGGGCAGTGTTGTTGGCGCTCAGATTGGCGCGCGTTTTGCCCAGCGTGTTCGGCCCGAATATCTGCGTTTGGCGCTTGCGGGAATCGTGTTGGTGATGGCGATGTTCATGGCGCTGGGGCTGGTCTTTCGCCCTGACGAGATTTTCAGCGTGCAATGACGCGATTGTGGGCCTTGCTGATCGCCGCGCTCGCGGTGACGATGATGGCTGTGCCGGGCGGCGCTGCCGATCCCCGGCTGGTGCCCGACGTCTCCAGCCGCGCAATCGATATTCAATATAGTTTTTCGGGCGAAGAATTACTGTTGTTTGGGGCTATTCTTTATCCCGGCCAGCGACTGCCCGATGACCGGGCGGACATTGTCGTTGTGCTTAAAGGTCCGGTGCGCTCGATTGTCGTACGCGAAAAAGAGCGGGTGGCCGGGATTTGGGTCAATGCTGACAGTTTGCATCTGCGCACCATGCCGGGATTTTACGCGATCGGTTCGTCGCGGCCGATCGATGAGTTGATCGATGAACGCACAGCGGCCATCTATGAACTGGGTTTGCTTAATCTGTCGATGTCACCGACGGGGTTTTCCGAACCACGGCGGCTGGAACGGTTCGAACGCGGCCTAATCGATCTCTATCGGCGTCTTGGCCTTTTCTATGAAAATCCGGCTGCCGTCGAAATTAGCGAAGGCGTTCTATATCGGGCGCGTATTCCCGTTCCGGCACGGGTTCCGGTTGGCACATATCGCGCCGAAACCTATTTGATCAGCAAGGGACGCGTGCTTGCCGTTGCGTCGCGCGATGTCGAAATCCGCAAGACCGGTTTTGAACGCTTTGTTGCCTTGGCGGCAGAGCGGCACGGTTTCCTCTATGGGCTGGTCGCGGTTCTGCTGTCGCTTTTGCTCGGCTATGCCGCATCGGCAATCTTTCGGCGCCGATAGCTTGTAAGCGTCATAAGCGCTTTGTTTACCATCGCCTGCCATAAAGCATAGCAACTCCGGGATTTTCCGAGTGGGGGTAGATCGATGGATATGCAGGGCAACGAGATCAAGGCGGGCGAGGAATTGCCCGTACAGCGCATCAGATTGGGTGGAACAACCCCGGCCGGCGCGCCGCCGCAGCGTGAAGACCTGCTTATAGGCGAAGTCATTGAAATATCCGGATCATATTCCCGAATTCTGCTCGATGGAGCGGCGCTTGCTCGATTGAGCGAGTCGGACGATCCTGCCGTTGCGATGGCGGGTCAGGTGGGCGCACAGGTCAAGGTGCATGTCGGCAATGTGTGGTTGCTCGCCAGCATTCGCGACCAGCAACTCCACCCCAAAAGCAGTGGTCTCATCCTCGCCTCGATCGACTTTCTGGGTGAAGGCGATGAAGAGAAAATTACCGGTCGCATCCATAATTTTCGCCGTGGTGTCACCCGCTATCCCATTCCAGGCAGTCAGGTTTATGCCGCGACAAGCCCGGACCTGAAGCAAATCTATGCCGCTGACGATCGCGCTCATGTCGAAATCGGCACCGTTTATCCGACCAAGGATATTCGTGGTTCGCTCTATGTGGATGCGATGCTTGGCAAGCATTTTGCCCTGCTGGGGTCAACGGGTACCGGTAAATCGACCAGCGCCGCGCTGATATTGCACAAAATTTGCGAGCTCGCACCGCAGGGCCATATTGTCATGGTCGATCCGCACGGTGAATATTCGGCCGCGTTCAAAGGCACCGGCGCTCTGTTCGACGTCGATAATCTGGCCATGCCCTATTGGCTGATGAATTTCGAAGAGCATTGCGAGGTGTTTATTACTTCGGAAGGTAAGGAGCGGCAAAGCGACTGTGACGTGCTTGCCAAATGCCTGTTGCAGGCGCGGGCCAAGAGCCGGATCGCCGAAGGCATGACCAAGCTGACCGTCGACAGCCCGGTGCCTTATCTTTTGTCCGACCTGCTAGCGATCATCCAGAATGAAATGGGGCGGCTGGACAAGGCGACGTCGAGCGCGCCCTTCATGCGTATCAAGGGCAAGATCGAAGAAATGCGCGCCGATCCGCGTTATAATTTCATGTTCTCGGGCATGCTGGTTGCCGACACAATGGCCAATTTTATCGGCAAGATTTTCCGTCTGCCGGCCGATGGACGTCCGATCTCTATTATCGACGTATCGGGTGTGCCATCTGATATCACCGCGGTTGTTGTCGCGGTTCTGGCACGGCTGACCTTTGACTATGCCATCTGGTCACGTGGAGAACCACAACGACCGATTCTGCTCGTTTGCGAAGAAGCGCACCGCTATATCCCCGCCAAAGAAATTGGCCAGGGTCAGGCAGTTCGCAAGATACTTGAACGTATTGCCAAAGAAGGGCGCAAATATGGTGTGTCGCTGGGGCTGATTACCCAGCGGCCGTCCGATCTGGCCGAAGGTGTGCTGTCGCAATGCGGCACGATTATCTCGATGCGCCTGAACAACGAGCGCGATCAGCATTTCGTCAAGGCCGCTATGCCCGAAGGCGCGCGCGGCTTTATCGATTCGATTCCAGCCTTGCGCAATCGCGAATGCATCATCTGCGGAGAGGGCGTCTCGATCCCGATCCGCATTTATCTCGACACGCTGGAGGAAGATAAACGCCCGGCTTCGAGCGATCCGCTATTTTCTGTCTTGTGGAAGGAAGCCGGCGGCGAAGTCGAAATATTGGACCGCGTCGTCCGCCGTTGGCGGAGCCAGGGTCGCTAAACCAGGGCTCCGGCTGCCCTTCTGCGTCGATTCGCGCGGGACCATATTTTTCGCCTGCTCATTTATTGGTCGGCCAGCGCCAACGGCAGCTTGCCCGCTTGCATATTGGCGACGGCGGCGCGCGCGGCCTGTCGCGCCTCCATAAACGGGCCATTGGCGCTTTCCAGATCATCGTGGAGCGGGCTCCCCATCGCGGTGCGATAGATTACGGCCGCCCGGTCGGCGAGGCCAAGATGCGTATCGGCAGTGAGGCGATTGATCAGGCGCGACGGGTCGCAAGCAAAGAGTGAGTCAATCGTCGCCAGGACTTCGACGGCCGCCTGATTCTGTCCAGCTTGCAATTGGGTCAAGGCCAGCGGAAGCATCGTCCGTTCGTTTGGGTTGGTTTTCCCGTCGCCGCGCGGCAAGCCCCGGCGCCCTGCGGCATGATATAAAGAAAAGTTTATATTTGATTGGACCGGCAAATTCGGCTAGGCGACGCAACATAATTACGCGGCCAGCTTTCTGCTGATTGCCGCCTGACAGGAGAAATATTGTGGCTACTCTCGCCGCCGACACCCGTGATTATGTGATTGCCGACATCGGGCTTGCCGATTTTGGCCGTAAAGAAATCAATATCGCTGAAATCGAAATGCCGGGCCTGATGGCGCTACGCGAAGAATTCGGTGCATCTCAGCCGCTGAAGGGCGCGCGAATCGTTGGGTCGCTGCATATGACGATCCAGACTGCGGTTCTCATCGAAACGCTGGTCGCGCTGGGCGCCGAGGTGCGTTGGGCAACCTGCAATATATTCTCGACCCAGGACCATGCCGCCGCCGCTATTGCAGCGCAGGGCATTCCGGTTTTCGCTGTGAAGGGCGAAAGCCTTGCCGATTATTGGGACTATGTGGGCCGCATTTTCGATTGGGGCGACACGACGTCGAACATCATTCTCGACGATGGCGGCGACGCCACCATGTTCGCTCTATGGGGCGCGAAACTTGAGGCTGGGCAGGAATTTTCGCCGCCCGAGAATGAAGAAGAAGTTGAATTTCAGCGCGCGCTGAAGGCCTTTGTCGCTGCAAATCCGGGCTATTTGACCAAGACTGTCAAGGCCTTGAAGGGCGTGTCCGAAGAAACCACCACCGGTGTTCACCGCCTGTACGAGATTGCCAAAAAGGGTGAGCTTCCCTTCCCCGCGATCAACGTCAACGACAGCGTCACCAAGTCAAAATTCGACAATCTTTATGGCTGCAAGGAGAGCCTCGTTGATGCGATCCGTCGCGCCACCGACGTTATGCTTGCGGGCAAGGTCGCCTGTGTTGCGGGCTTTGGTGATGTCGGCAAGGGATCGGCGCAAAGCCTTCGCAACGGCGGCGCCCGTGTCATGGTCACCGAGGTCGACCCGATTTGCGCGTTGCAAGCCGCGATGGAAGGCTTTGAAGTCGTCACGATGGACGAGGCGGTCACCCGCGCCGACATTTTCTGTACTGCAACCGGCAACGCCGATGTCATCACCGCTGAGCATATGGCGGCGATGAAGAATATGGCGATTGTCTGCAACATCGGTCACTTTGACAGCGAGATCCAGATTGCGGGTCTCGCCAATTATAAATGGACCGAGGTCAAGCCCGGCACCGATCTGGTCGAATTTCCCGATGGCAAACAGATTCTTGTGCTTGCCAGGGGCCGCCTTGTGAATCTTGGTTGTGCCACCGGCCATCCGTCATTTGTGATGTCGTCAAGTTTCACCAATCAGGTGCTGGCGCAGATCGAATTGTGGACCAAGGGCGATGAATATCAAAACCAGGTCTATGTCCTGCCCAAGCATCTCGATGAAAAAGTTGCCGCGCTTCACCTCGACAAGCTTGGCGTCAAACTGTCCAAGCTGACCAAAAAGCAGGCTGATTATATCGGCGTGCCGGTCGAAGGCCCGTTCAAGCCCGATCATTATCGTTATTGATCGGCGGTCTGGCGGAGAATGGCTTCGCCTTGCCCCAGTTGAAATCCGTGCCGCCGCTGCGCCCACTCGAAGGGCGTACGCGGCGGTTATGTGGACATGCGATTGAAACATGGCCGCATCGCCTATAGGGCAGACGGTCATGGCACATGCGCTGACGCCTCATAATCAAGTGAAATTCCAGGGATGAGCACAGCGCTTTCTCCCCTGCTGCTGTTTGGTCTCGGCGGCTTTGCGGCGTTATGGCTGTTGCTGGCGATCTGGGCATTGGCACGCGGGCTCGCGATGCAGCGCCGCGCCGCCTTTGTTTCCGGGCAAACCGACCGCCTGACCAACCTCATCGAAGCCTCGCCGCATCTGCCGGTGGTGATCCGCGGCGACTGGCGTGTCGAGGCAGGCGCGCGCCTTGGCAACTGGCTGGGACTGGAAAGGACGCCGGGTAGTTTTGACGAATGGAAGGGTGCTGAGACCGGGCTTGATGCGGTCCAGCATGACCAGTTGCGGCAAGCCATATTGGGCGCGCAACGCGGGGCAAAGCCGTTCACATTGACGCTGCGTCCTCAAGCTGGCGTCCGCCAACTGGTTGTTCGCGGCGCGCCGGCACCGCCCGGCGTCGGCGGATCAGGCACTGTGCTGCTTTGGCTGAGCGACGAAACCGATAGCCAGAAAAAACTGAACAATATGCGGCACGAACGCGACGAAGCGGTGGCGGCTTTCGAGGCGCTGTCCGGGCTGGTCGAGGCTGCGCCCTTCCCGATGTGGTTTCGCGATGCCGAAATGCGGCTGGCGCTGGTCAATCAAGCCTATGTCACCGCTGTCGAAGCCGATAGTGCAGAACAGGTCATCGCGCAGGGAATCGAACTTCCCGAAACGGTTGCTGGAACCACGGTTATCGACGCAGCCCAACAGGCGTTTGAAACCGGGTCGGCGTTGGCGCGTATCGTCCCCGTCACCGTAGCCGGCGAACGCCATATGATGCGCGTCGTCGATGTGCCGCTCAAGCAGGACGGCAATTTAGCCATCGGTATCGCCGGTTATGCCATCGATGTGCAGGAACTGGAAAGTGCGCGCGCCGTTCATCGCCGCTTTGCAGAGACGCAGCGCGAATTGCTCGATCGCATGTCGGCGGCCGTGGCCCAGTTCAACCCCGACCAGACCCTGGCCTTCGCCAACTTGCCGTTCCGCCGTCTTTTCTCGTTGGATCCTGCCAAAGTGGCCGAAGCGCCCGCCTTTGCCCATATGCTCGATGCATGGCGTGACGCCGAACGCACGCCCGAAGTGCGCGACTTTCCCGAATGGCGCAAAGAGCATGTCGGCTGGTTCGCGCGGCCCGAGGCGAGCGACGAGGATTGGCTGCTGCGCGACGGCACCCATTTGCGCCTTTTGGCTCAGCCAACGCCCGAAGGCGGTTTGCTGTTGATTGTCGAGGATCGCACCGAGCAAGTGCAACTCGCCTCGACGCGCGACACATTGCTACGCGTCCGCACCGCCACCTTTGATAATCTGTTCGAGGCGGTGGCAGTCTTTGCCCCTGACGGTCGTCTGCATTTGTGGAACCAGCGTTTCCGCCGCTTATGGTCGGTCGCCGAACATATTCTTGCCGCCCACCCGCGCGTCGATGAACTGATGGGCGGGCTTGCCGACCGGTTGGCCAAGCCCAATTCGGTGAGCATCGTTCAGGAAGTGATCCGTTCGGCAACGCTCGAACGCCAGCAACGCAGCGGCCAGATCGTGTTCAAGGACAGGCGCAATTTTGACTTTGCGGCGATTCCCTTGCCCGACGGCAATGCGCTGCTGATCATGCTCGATGTAACCGATAGCCGGCGGATGGAATCGGCGCTGCGCGAGCGCAACGAAGCACTGGAGGTGGCCGACAAATTCAAAACCGCCTTCCTGTCGCGAATGAGCTATGAATTGCGCACCCCGTTGACGTCGATCGGCGGCTTTGGCGAAATGCTTCAGGCGGGATATGCCGGAAAGCTAGGCGACAAGGCGCAGGTCTATGTCGATGCGATCATGGATTCAGTGGCAGTGCTGGGGCATCAGATCGACAATGTCCTCGACCTCGCGCAGGGCGAAGCGGGAACTTTGGTCATCGAACGCCAGCCCGTCGATGTCCGCTCATTGTTAGTGGCGGCGCTCGACGAAATGAAATTTTATGCCAGCACCGAAAAGATCGAGCTGGTCGGCGAGTTTCCCGACACATTGGGGAGCATCGGCGGCGATGCGGTGCGATTGTCACGTCTGGTCGCGCAATTGCTCGACAATGCTATCCGCTACACCGCCCCCGTCCGCCGCAGCGGCGGGCGGGTATTGTTGCATGCCAAGGGCGACGCGAACGGTGTTGAAATAATCGTTTCGGACAATGGACCCGGCATGCCCGACGCCGCTGCCGCCATTGCCAGCGGGCACCAGGCCGGTACGTCGAGCGGTGGCATCGGGCTTGCGTTGGCAAGCCAGTTGGTGGCCGCGCATGGCGGCGCCATGGAAGTGATCAGCGAAAAGGGGCAAGGCACGCTTGTCCGCGTCAGCCTGCCGCGCGGCGCATGATGGTCGAGCCCATGACCTATGACCTCGCGGCGGTCGCGCGGATCGGCGGCGCGATAGGCGCGGCTTTAAAACCCGGCGATGTCGTGACGCTGGCGGGAGACCTGGGCGCGGGCAAAACCACCTTGGCACGGGCGATGCTAAAGGCGCGCGGTCTGGCGGGTGAGGCGCCTAGTCCGACCTTTGCGATCGTCCAGCCCTATGCTCCGCCAGAGGTTGATCTGCCGATTGCCCATGTCGATCTTTATCGGATCGAGCATGTGTCGGAGCTGACAGAACTTGGCCTTGATGACTATCTTTACGACGGTGCATTGCTGATCGAATGGCCCGAAAGATTGGGTGATCAGGGCTGGGCCGACGCGCTGGCGCTCAACATTATGGGCGACGGCGACGCGCGCGTCTTGACAGTCCGCGTGCCGCCCGCTTGGGAAGGGCGATGGCCGCTTTGATGATTCCGCCCGCCCATGCTCCGGCTTTCCTTGCCGCCCATGGTTGGGGCGACGCGCAGATTCTGCCGCTGGCGGGCGACGCGTCTTTTCGCCGGTATTTCCGGGTCATCGCCGGAGATCGACGCGCGGTGTTGATGGACGCACCGCCCCCGCACGAAGATCCGCGCCCGTTTGTCGCGATCGCTGAATGGTTGTGCGGTCGCGGACTCACTGCCCCCGCCATCCTTGCCCGTGATCTGGAACAAGGCATGCTGTTGATCGAGGATTTTGGGGATGTTCGGCTGCGCGAAACGCTCGACGCAAATCCCCAAGCAGAGCCCGACTATTATGCGGGCGTGACCGACCTGCTCGTTCATCTACATGGCCAGTCTTCGATGGCAGGACTGCCAACCCACGGCCTCGACCAATGGCTGGACGAGGTGATGTTGTTCGCTGACTGGTATTGCCCCGCACTTAAAATCGGGATCGACCGCGCTGCGTTTCGCGATGCGTGGCAACGGGTGCTGGCTCCTATTGCGGCTGATGGTCTGCCGCGTGTCACGGTATTGCGCGATTTTCACGCCGAGAATATCATGCTGGTTCCCGGTAAGGCGGGGCTGGCCCATTATGGCCTGCTCGATTTTCAGGACGCGCTGATTGGCCATCCGGCCTATGATCTCGCCTCGGTGCTGGAGGATGCGCGGCGCGACGTTAGCCCGTCGGTTGAGGCCGCAATGCTCGCGCGCTATGTTGCGGTCACCGGTGCACCCCCGGCCTTTGAAAATGCATATTGGGCGCTCGCGGCGCAGCGCAATACACGTATCCTCGGCGTGTTCGTGCGGCTGTGGAAGCGCGATGGCAAACCGGGCTACAGCCAGTTTCAGCCGCGTATGTGGGGACTGCTCGAACGCGATCTTGCGCATCCCGCCCTCGCCCCGCTCGCTGCGTGGTTTGATGCCAATATTCCTTCTAAAATGCGCGCGGCGGCATGGGCATGAGCGTGGGCAAGGAGCCGGTGTGCATCGAAAGTGCGATGGTCATGGCGGCTGGTCTGGGCAAGCGTATGCGTCCCCTTACAGCATCGCGCCCCAAGCCATTGGTACGCGTGGCAGGCAAGCCGCTCATCGATCATAGCCTCGACCGCCTTGCCGCGGCTGGCATCGAACATGTCGTCGTAAATGTCCATTATCTCGCCGACGCCCTGGAGGCGCATCTCGCCGCACAAAGCCGCCCGTTCAGCATCGCAATTTCGGACGAGCGCGCGCAATTGCTCGAAACCGGTGGCGGGATGGTCAAGGCGTTGTCGCAGTTGCGCGGCGACCCGATCCTGATCGTCAACAGCGACAATATCTGGACCGACGGGCCGCAAAACAGCATCCATCAACTCGCGCGCCACTGGGACGGTGATAAGATGGATGCTTTGTTGCTCGTCATCCGTCAGGCGAGCGCCAAGGGGCATCGCGGACGCGGTGATTTTCATATGGATTCAAACGGCTTGCTGTCGCGGCGCAAACCAGGGCGGGTTGCGCCTTTCGTGTTCACAGGGGTCCAGTTGATCTCGCCGCGCTTCCTCGACGGCGCGCCGCACGGCGCATTTTCGACCAATATTTTGTGGGATCGGGCAATTGCAGCAGGGCGGCTTTATGGTCTGGCGCATCAGGGGCAATGGTTCGACGTTGGCACGCCGGCGAGCATCGCGCCGACCGAAGCGGCCTTGAATGTCGTCTGAGGGGAGACCGACACTCTATTCGATCCCGGTTCACCGGGCCTTTGCCGATGCGCTCGCCGCTGGCTTGATGGCGCGCTTTCACGACGGCGCGCTGGGGCTGGCGGACGGAGTCATCCTGTTGCCCAGCAACCGCGCGCGCAGCGCGGTGCAGGCGGCCTTTGTTCGCGCTGGCGGCGATGGATTGCTGATGCCGCGTCTGGCAGTCATTGGTGATGCCGATCTCGATGAAAGCGTCGCGCTGGCGCTTGATGCGATTGATGAGGCCGATCCCGTGCCGCCCGCAATTAATCCCTTGCGGCGGCGGCTGATGTTGGCCGAGTTGATCGAGCGATATCACCCTGCTGATGAACCGCCGATCACGGGTGCTGCGGCCTTTCAACTGGCCGAAGGGCTGGCGCGCGTCATCGACCAGCTCCATTATGAGGACGTCTCGCCGAGCGCGCTGGTCAACCTCGACCTTGGCCCTTTTGCAACCCATTGGCAGGCATCGCTACTGCGGCTGCGTTTGCTTGTCGATCATTGGCCCGCCATGCTCGTCAAGGCGGGACGCATCGACCTGTCCGACCGGCGCAACCGTCTGCTCCACCGGGTGGCAGCGGGATGGCGCGCGGCACCGCCCGCCCATTTTCTGGTCGCTGCCGGCATCACGACCGCGGCCCCCGCGATTGCGCGGCTGCTGCGTGTTGTTGCCGATTCTCCTCGCGGGATGGTCGTGCTGCCCGGGCTCGATCTTGGTATGGCGCAAGACGAGTGGGAGGCGCTGGGGCCGACGCGTTCCGATCCCGACTTGCCGCATCCTCGCCCGCTCGAAACCCACCCGCAATATCATTTGAAACTGCTCCTCGACCGCGTCGGAGTCACGCGCGACGAAGTGGGGGTCTGGGACGGCGCATCGCCTTTCGACGGTCCCGCGCCGCGCGATGCATTTTTGTCACTGCTTTTTGCGCCCGCCAAATTTACTGCGCGCTGGCAACAGGAAGACGATGTCGGAGCCGGAATCGCCGGAATCAGCGCGGCGACTTTCGTCGATGATGGACAAGAGGCGCAGGGAATTGCGCTGATCATGCGCGCCGCGCTGGAAAAGCCGGGGCGCACGGCGGCGCTTATTACGCCTGATCGTGCACTCGCGGCGCGGGTCGCGGCGGCGCTGGCGCGATGGGACATTGCGGTCGATGATAGCGCTGGCCAGCCGTTGGGCCAGATGCCGCCCGGTGCCCTGCTCCTGGCGCTTGCAGAACTCGCCGCGAAATTTGATCCGGTGCGGCTGATCGCCCTGCTCAGCCATCCGCTGGTGCGCAAGGGTGAGGATAGGCTGGGCTGGCTTGATCAAGTGCGGCGGCTCGATCTTGTTTTGCGTGGTCCCGGGCTGACCCCAGGCTGGGACGGCATCACCGGCCGGATTGCCGCACGCGCCGCTGACCCAAAGGCGCACCGGCATGGCGAAGCGGTTCAGATCGCCGATTGGTGGGCCGATACGCAAGCGGGGCTGGGCGCGAAGCTCTTACCCTTCACCGCTGGCGCGCCTGTGCCGCCCGCTACCCTGCTCGCGGCGCTTCAGTCGGCGCTTGGCTGGCTGACAGGAGAGGCTGCATGGGCGGGACCGGCTGGTCGCGCGCTCGCCGCTTTGTTTGATTCTTGGGCGCTCGCGCATGATGCGGGTCCGGCATTGGTTGCCGCGGATGAATTTCCCTCAATGCTGGCCGATCTTCTGGCAGGCGAAAGTGTGCGGCCGCCCTATGGCGGGCATCCGCGCCTGTTCATTTGGGGTCTGCTCGAGGCTCGACTGCAACGCGCCGACCTGATGATTTTGGGCGGGCTGAACGAAGGCCGATGGCCGCAGGACCAGAGCCCCGACCCTTGGCTCGCTCCCGGAATTCGTCGTATGCTGGGCCTCGCCGCGCCCGAGCGGCAACAGGGGATGGCGGCGCATGATTTTGCCAGCGCACTGGCTGGGCGCGATATCATCGTCACCCGCGCCAACCGCAGCGGCGGCGATCCGGCGGTGGCCTCACGTTTCTGGCTGCGTCTGACCGCGCTCGCGGGCGACTTGCCGGTGGCGACTCTCGAGGGCCAGTCCGTCACGGTCCTGGCGGCGAACTTGGACGCGCCTGCAGGGGAGATCCGGCCCGCCGACAAGCCCGCCCCCTCGCCGCGTGCCGACGCGCGACCTGATCAGATCAGCGTGACCGGCGTCGATCAGCTCGCCAAGGATCCCTACGCTTTCTACGCTTCGAAAATCTTGCGGCTGAGCGAGCTTGATCCGTTGAGTAGCGGTCCCGACGCCAAATGGTTTGGCACACGTATCCACAAATTGCTGGAGGATTGGCAACGCGACGGGCTGACCGAAGAGGGGTTGGAAAGGGAACTGGCAGCATTGCGCGCCGATCCAGCGCTAGATTCGCTAGCGCGCGCATTCTGGCTACCGCGCATAGAACCATCGCTGCGTTGGGCCGCCGAGCATGTCTGGCAGGCGCGCGATGAACGCTGGCCGGTTGCGCAAGAGGTGCGCGGCGAATTGGTCGTCGACGGCATCAAGCTGCATGGCAAGGCCGACCGCGTTGACCAATTGGCCACAGGCCATTTGGCTATCATTGACTATAAAAGCGGGGCGGCCCCGTCGGGGACGGCGGCGGCGAGTGGTCTCGACAATCAACTCGGTCTGCTCGGGCTGATGGCAGAGGCGGGCGCGTTCGATGGTCTCGACAAGGCGGAGGTGGATGCACTCGAATATTGGATTCTTAAATCCGACCGCCGCAAAGGCACAAAGGGCAAGGTCGCGCCGACCCATAGCAGCAGGCGCGATCTAAAATCCGCCGCGCAAGCAGTCGAGCGCGCCGCCGAAGCGCTCGCAGATCTCACTGCCCGCTTTTTGTTGGGTGAGGAGGCCTTTATTCCTGGCGATCTTGGGAAACGCTACACTGATTTTGACCAGTTGATGCGCCGCGACGAATGGTTCGGGCGTGGTCGCGAAGATAGCGATTGGGGTAAAGCATGACCGACCCCGCGCTGCGGCTCAAGCCGCTCGACGAAGGACAATGCGCGGCGGCGCAGCCGGCCGACCATGTCTGGCTCAACGCCTCGGCAGGGACGGGCAAGACGCAGGTGCTGTCGGCGCGCGTGCTGCGGTTGATGCTCGAAGGCGTGTCGCCAGAGGCAATTTTGTGCATCACCTTTACCAAGGCGGGGGCAGCCGAAATGGCGCACCGCATCCACGAACGGCTGGCGCTATGGGTGCGCGCCAATGATTTTGACTTGCGCGCCGATCTCAATGCGCTCGGCGCAGACGGCGGTCAGCCCTCGATTCTCGATCGCGCGCGATCCTTGTTTGCTACCGTCATTGACAGCCCCGGCGGCGCGGTGCGGGTTCAGACGATCCATAGTTTTTGTCAGACCCTGCTTGCCAGCTTTCCGCTCGAGGCGAAAATTTTGCCCGGGTTCGGCGCGCTTGACGAAAGCGAAGCGGGATTGTTGCAGCGCGAAACGCTGGGCGCGCTTTTGGCCGAGGAGGGGGCAGAGGGGGACGCGATGCGCGTCGCAGCGGCGATGCTTTCTTTGCGGCTGGGGCAGGACGGAGCGCAAACATTCCTCTCGCGCTGCGCCAGTGCCTTCGCTGCCCTCCTTGAGCGACCGGTGCCGCCGCGCCAGCATGACTTGCGCGCCGCGCTCGACCTAGCTGATGGGGATCCGGCGCAATGGTTGTCAGGTGAACTGGCGCGCGGGGTATTGGCTGACGCTGATATACAAATGGTGCGGACGAGTGCGCAGAATTGGGGGACAAAAACAGGTAGTGCGCGCGCCGAGATGATGGCGGCGTGGTTAGAGAACGACGCTCAATCGCGCGGTCAGATGCTGGCCGATCTGCGGTTGTGCCTGGTGACCGGCGACGGCAATATTCGCGCCGATATCGCCAAAGAAACCGCCAAGATGCACGATTGCTTTGTTGCTGTGGAGCGACTTGTCGCCACGATGGATCGCCTGATGGCCACCGTGACCGCGATGCAGGTTGCTGATGATCTGGCAAAGGCGTGGGACTTGGGAAGCCGTTTTGCCGACCGTTACGCCATGGCCAAGCGCGAGCGAGGTCTCGCCGATTTTGACGATATGATCAGCATCGCCGGAAATCTGTTGCGGGTCAGCGATTTTGGTGACTGGGTGCGCTTCAAGCTCGACCAGCGAACCGACCATATTCTGGTCGATGAGGCGCAGGATACCAACACCCGCCAATGGGCGATTGTCGCTGCGCTAGCGGAGGAATTTTTCACCGGCCTTGGCGCCAAGGAAGACCGCAGCCGGACGATGTTCACCGTCGGTGACCGCAAGCAGGCAATTTTCGGCTTCCAGGGAACCGAACCTGCTGCGTTCGAGGCTGCGCGTATTCATTTTGGTCAAAAGGCCGGAGCAGGACAAAAGCCTTTCGAGGCTGTCGACCTTGTCACCAACTATCGGTCCAGCCCCGCCGTGCTCGATGTGGTCGATGCGTGGATGGAGGCGGGCGGCGACAAGGTCATGGGGCTGATCGGCGACGAACCGCCGCATATATCGCATAAAATTGATCACCCGGGACGCGTCGAGCTGTGGCAGCCGCTGCCCGTCGGCAGGGCGATTGATGTCGCTGCGGACGAGGAGGTGGAGGATGAGGAGGGTGCCGGTGCGGGTGCCGAAGATTCCCTCGCCGCTGCGAGTGACCCTGCGAGTCTGCGGCTATCGCGTGCGATTGCCGATGAGGTGCAGAACTGGATCGCCCACGGCATGGACGGGCGCAGCGTCGCGCCGGGTGATATCTTGATCCTGGTTCGCCGCCGCCGCGATTTGGCGGCACGGATTGTGGCGCGGTTGCAATCGCTGCAGGTACCGGTCGCCGGAGTTGACCGCTTTGCGCTGACCCAGCCGCTTGCGGTGCAGGATCTCTTATCTGCAATGCGCTTTGCGGTTCAGCCGCTTGACGATCTCAACCTTTCAGCATTGCTGGTCTCACCGCTCCTCGGCTGGTCGCAAGATGACCTTTTCCGTTTTGCCCATGGGCGTGGACGCAGCGCTTTGTGGGAACGGCTAAGAGCGCGAGAAGAAGAGGTTCCGCAAGACAGCATGGCGGCGCTACGCGGTTTGCTCGGCATGGCCGATTTTACTACCCCCTATCGTTTCCTTGAAACCATATTATCGGGCCCAATGGACGGGCGGCGACGGCTATATCAACGGCTGGGCAAAGAGGCGCGTGACCCCATCGACGAATTGCTGAGTCAGGCGCTGGCGTTCGAGCGCCGAGAGGTGCCTTCACTGCTCGGCTTCCTGTCATACATCATCGCGAGCACCGCTGACATCAAGCGTCAGAATGACGCGCGCGGCGACGAGGTGCGGGTGATGACCGTCCATGGATCCAAGGGGTTGCAGGCCCCCATCGTCATCCTCGCCGATGCGACCGACGATCCCGGTCAGAGCCCGATGAGCTTTAGCCTGCCGCTAGCGGGCTGGGACAATTTGCCCATATTCCCGCTCGGCCGAGAAGAACGCCAGGGCCGGATCGCGAAGGCGTATGACGCCAAGGCAGACGCCGACCTGCAGGAGCATTGGCGGCTGCTTTACGTCGCGATGACCCGCGCTGAGGAGTTGCTGGTCGTAACCGGCATCACCAAAACCGCTGATCTCACCTTGCCCGAAAATTGCTGGCACGCAGCCATCGATGGGGTGATGGCGGGGATGGGTTGCGACTGGAAGGATGCGGGACCGCGCTGGGGGCAAAAACGCGTTCATGCATCCAATGCTGCAAAATGGACGCGCTCGGTCGAGAAGGAGAGGGAAGGGGCAGCGGCGCGGCCCATCGCCATTCCCGCCTGGGCATCGCAGCGCGCACCCGAAGAGGCGCGCCCACCGCGCCCGCTGGCGCCCTCGTCGCTCGGCGACGATGATGTCGCCACCCTGCCGCAGGGTGGCGATCGCGGCGCCGCAGTGGTGCGCGGGCTTTTGCTCCACGCGCTGTTCGAGCGCCTTCCTCCTGTCGCAGCCGAACGACGCCGACCGGCGGGGGAACATTGGCTCGCGGCGCAAGCACCCGACCTCGACGATGCAACCCGCGCTGCGATGGTCAGCGAAGTTTTGACGGTGATCGAGGATCCTTCCCATGCCGCTCTTTTCGGCCCCGATAGTCGCGCTGAAGTTCCGCTGTCGGCGGTAGTCGACGGTGTGGTCGTCGCCGGAATCGTCGATCGTTTGCTGATCACTGACGATAATGTGACGGTCATTGATTATAAAACGGGCCGCCATGCTCCTGTCAGCGCTGCAGATGTGGCGCCTGCCTATTTGCGTCAGATGGCGGCCTATCGCGCTGCGCTCATGGTGATTTTTCCAGGCCGCATCGTCGATGCAGCACTGGTCTATACCGCCGTGCCGCGGCTGATTGCGCTCAGCCCCGCCGATCTGGCACCGCACAAGCCCGGCTTGGAGCCGGCGAAGGCGAATTTGTCTGCAACCCCTTGAGCCCGAGCCTGCAACTCCCTAGCTAGTTGTTAAGTGATTTTCAGGAGACCGAATATGGGTACCAAGGCCATTACCGACGCCAGCTTCCAAGCCGATGTGCTCGACAGCGACACCCCCGTGCTCGTCGACTTTTGGGCCGAATGGTGCGGTCCGTGCAAAATGATCGGTCCCTCGCTCGAGGAAATTTCCGATGAATTGGGTGAAAAGGTCGTGATCGCCAAGCTCAATATCGACGATCATCCCGAGGCTCCTGCCAAATATGGCGTGCGCGGCATTCCGACGATGATTTTGTTCAAAAATGGTGAAATCGCCGAAACCAAAGTCGGCGCTGCCCCCAAGAGCGCGCTCAAAGGCTGGCTCGAAAACGCATTATAAGATGTACTGCCGCTATACTTTGCTGCCCTGAACCGGTTTCAGGGCGGCGAAGCTATCGGTCAGGCGATGCTTTCCATCGTCGCGGATGCGCATTTGTCCGTCTTGCTGTCGCCGCCGCCCGAAAGCGCGCTGGCGATGACGAAGCCGCCGACCACCAGAACGATAAATCCACCCGCGACCCACGGCAGATATTTGTCGATGAACGCTTTGATCGGCGCACCGAACAGGCGAAACAAAATCCCCACCACGAGGAAGGAAAAGCCACGGCTGGCGATGCTCGCCCAGATAAAGGTGAAAAAGTTCATCTGGATAAAGCCGGCTGTGATCGTGATCAGTTTGAACGGTATGGGGGTCGCGCCCTTCACCAAGATGATCTCGGCGCCATAGTCGCGCAGATAGCAGGCGGCTTTGGGAAAGCTGTCGGTCAGCCCCAACGCCGACAAGATGGAGGTGCCAAGGCTTTCATATAGATAATAGCCGATGGCATAGCCTAGCATTCCGCCGAGCACCGATGCGACGGTGCAGATGATGGCATAGCGCACGGCCTTTTTCGGATTGGCGAGGCACATAATGCCCAGAAAAGGGTGCGGCGGCACCGGAAAGAAGCTGGCTTCCATAAAGGCAAAGGCTGCCAGCCAATATTCGGCGTGCGCGTGTTGCGATTTGGCCATCATCCATTCGTACAGACGGTGGAGAATCGAGGGCTTTTTGCCGGATATGGGGGTTTTCATCGCGATCAGTGCCGAAAATGACGCATGCCGGTAAATAGCATGGCAAGCCCGGCCTGATCGGCGGCAGCAATCACCTCGTCATCGCGGATCGATCCGCCCGGCTGAATGACGCAGGTCGCGCCTGCCTCGACTGCGGCAAGCAGTCCATCGGCGAAAGGGAAAAAGGCATCGCTGGCAACCGCGCTGCCGAATGTGCGGGGTTCTGACCAGCCGTGACTTTCCGCCGCTTCGCGTGCTTTGACGGCGGCGATGCGCGCGCTGTCGCGGCGGTTCATCTGCCCGGCGCCAATGCCCGCGGTTGACCCGCCCTTGGCATAGACGATGGCGTTGGACTTTACATGTTTGGCGATAGTCCAGGCGAACAGCGCGTCGGTCAGTTCTTCTTCGGTCGGCGCGCGCTTGGTGACAATTTTCAGATCGTCGCGCGTGATCCGGCCATTGTCGCGCGCTTGTGCGAGCCAACCGCCGGCAATGCTTTTCATCGCGAGGCCACCGCGCGTCGGATCAGGCAGCTCGCCGGTCAACAGCAGGCGGAGATTTTTCTTTTTCGCGAACACCGCGCGGGCGTCGGCATCGGCGTCGGGCGCGACCACGACCTCGGTAAAAATGCCGCTGATCGCCTCGGCAGTCGCGCCGTCGAGTGCGCGGTTGACCGCGATGATGCCGCCAAAGGCCGACACATCGTCGCATTTTAGCGCTGCGTCATAAGCTTCGACGATCGTCGCTGCGCTGGCCACGCCGCACGGATTGGCGTGCTTGACGATCACGCAGGTCGGGCCCGCTTCGCGAAATTCGGCAACCAGCTCCAGTGCGGCATCGGCGTCGTTGATATTATTATAGCTCAGTTCCTTGCCTTGAACCTGCTGCGCCTGTGCAATTCCGCGTACCGACGGGCCGACGGGCAGGTAAAGCGCGGCCTTCTGGTGCGGATTTTCTCCATAGCGCAGCGCGTTCGCTAGCTTGGTGGTGATTGGCAGAGTGTCGGGGAACATCTTACCCTGATCGGCAAAGGCAAACCATTGCGCGATCATGCTGTCATAAGTTGCGGTGTGGGCAAAGGCGGTGGCGGCCAGTCGCTTGCGCAGCGAGAGCGTGGTTGCGCCATCATGAGCGTCGAGCTCCGCAATCACTGCTGCATAATCTTCCGGTTCGGTAATGATGCCGACAAAGCCATGATTTTTCGCCGCCGAGCGAACCATAGCTGGGCCACCGATGTCGATATTCTCGATGATCGTGTCGCGGTCGGCACCGCTCATTACCGTTTGTAAAAAGGGGTATAGATTGACAACGACCAGCTCGATGCCGTCGATGCCATGCGTGTCCATCGCCGCGACATGTGCAGCGTCGTCGCGGACCGCCAAAATGCCGCCATGGACGGCGGGGTGTAGCGTTTTGACCCGGCCATCCATCATTTCGGGAAAGCCGGTCAGATCGGCAACGTCGCGGACATCATGCCCGGCCTCGCGCAAGGCTTTGGCGGTGCCGCCGGTCGAAACCAGTTCGATGCCATGGCGGGTTAGCGCGGCCGCAAGCTCGGGAAGGCCGGCCTTGTCGCTGACAGACAAAAGCGCGCGGCGGACGGAAACGAGGTCGGTCATGAACAGGGCCTGTGGATGTAGATGAAGGGGACGCGCTTCCCCTAGGGGCAGCGCGTCCCAAGGGCAAGTGCGACGCCAATTATGGCTAGTCGACGATCTTGCCGCGCACCATCACCCAATCGACCTTTTCCAACACGCGCGCATCGTCCAGCGGATTGGCGGGAACGGCGATAATGTCGGCGGAATAGCCCGGCGCGATTCGTCCGATCTGGCTGTCGAGGTCTAGCACCTTCGCGGCGGTCAGCGTCGCCGCCCGGATGGCGTCGCGCGCAGACATCCCGCATTGATCCTGCAACAGGCCGAATTCCTCAGCGTTGCGCCCATGTGCGGTGACGGCGGAGTCGGTGCCAAAAGCGATGGTGACGCCGGCGGCACGGGCATTGCGGCACCCTTCGCCCACATGCGATTGAACTTCCCGGATTTTGAGCTCGACCGCTGGCGAGTAAAAATCTTTGCCGAGCAGCTCGATTATGCCTTTGAAGGCCAAAAGTGTCGGCACAAATATAGTGCCGTCGGCCTTCATTGCCTTGGCAGTGGAGGGAGAGGTGAAAGTCCCATGTTCGATCGTGTCAATCCCGGCGCGAGTGGCGGCAAGAATGCCCTTGTCGCTATGCGCATGCGCGGCGACTTTCACGCCCAACGAATGGGCGGTGGCGGCGATGCTCACCATTTCGGCATCAGTGAAAGCCTGCCCCAGGCTTTTGTCGCCCTGACTCAAAACGCCGCCGGTCGCCATGATCTTGATAAGATCCGCACCATCGCGCACCGTGGTCCGCACCAGTGCGGCGCATTCGTCAGCACCGGTACAGGTATTGCCTGCGTCGAGCGCCTCCATCACCTCGGGCCTGAAGCCGTGGACATCGGCATGGCCACCGATGGTCGATAGCGGCCGACCCGCGATCACCATGCGTGGTCCTGGAAACCAACCTTTGTCGATCGCGGTGCGCGTCGCCAAAAGCGCCGCAATCGAACCGCCAAGGTCGCGCACCGTAGTGAACCCTGCCTGCACATCGCGGCGCGCATTTTTGATTGCCGAGGCGGTGGCCCATTCCTCCGTGTCGGTCGCCGCGCGTCGCCAGTCGCCCGACTCATCGGCATTGCCGGTCAAATGGACGTGCAGGTCGATGAGGCCGGGCATGATGGTGCGATCGGGCAGTTCGATCAGTTTCGCTCCGGCGGGGGCGGGCTGGGTGCCATCCGCGATCGACAGGATTTTGCCGTCGGTGACGGTGACCGTCACCGGGCCGCTGGCCATACTGTCGGCGTCGCGTAGCAGCGAACCTGCGTGTATGACGATGGTCTGGCTTGCGCTCTCTTGGGCGGCGGCGGGCGCCGCTGCCAGCGTGGCTGCGGCCAGCAAGGCTGTCGATGCAAGGCTCAATGAAATTTTCTGCATGATAGTTAAGTCTCCCCTAGCTGATTGTCGTTTTCGCCGTTGAACAACCGCCCTCAATGTAGCGTTTTGTCCGGGCCTCCTTCTGATTCGACCAAACCCAGCCGCTGCATCAGGGGCGGCATGGTCAGCCCCTGAATGAAGATGCTGAAGGCGACGACGGCAAAGGCGATGGTGATGATCGCATCACGCTCGGCAAGGCTGGCAGGCAAAGCAAGCGCGAGCGCAAGGACTAGCGCGCCTTTTAATCCGCCCCAAACCAGCACATGCTGATACTTTCCAGGCAGCGCGAGTTTGCTGCGTGAAAATAGCGCCGCGACGGGATAAATCGCGGCCGCGCGCCCGACAATCGACAGCAAGGTCGCCACCGCGGCAGCGCCAACGACGGGCAAAAAGGCCTGCTGAGCCTCGCGTCCGCCGATGAGCAGGAAAATGAAGCTATTGACCAGAAACGCCGCATATTCCCAGAAATTGACCACCGCCGGATGCCCCTCATCCGAGATCGATCCCATGAAACCATAGTTGCCCACGATCAAACCGGCGGTCAGCGTCGCAAGCACGCCCGACAGGTGGAAATGCTCGGCGAGCAAAAAGCTGCCATAGGCGATGAGCGTGGTCAGCGTGATTTCGACCAGCCGGTCGGTCGTGCGGCCAGCGATGAAAATCAGCGGAACCGCCACGACAGCCCCTATTGCAATACCGCCGAAAATGGTCGTCACCAGCTTGATCGAGACGGCCGAGGTAGTGGCATCGCCGCCTGCCGCGATCGCCACCAGCACGGCAAAGCCCACCGCGGCGACGCCGTCGTTGAGCAGGCTTTCCGATTCGACCAGCAGGTGGAGCCGGTCGGGCACTTTGACCGTCTTGAACATTGCAATTACCGAAACCGGGTCGGTCGCGGCGACCATGATCCCGAAAAAAGCGGCGCCCAGCCAGCTCCAACCGACCCAATAATGCATACCCACAGCCACCACGGTTGCGGCGAGCACGACCCCTAGCGTGACCAGTGTCAACAACAAGGGGAGTTCGCGCCGAAACGGCCGCCAGCGAATCTGGATCGCAGCCTCGAAAACCAGCGGTGGCAGGAAAACTTCAAAAATCAGCTCGGGAGTGAGCGGGAGTGCCAGACCAAAGGGCAACAGCGCCAGCGCAATGCCCGCGCTCACCAGCCCGACTGAATAAGGGACGCCGAATCGGCGACACACCATCGCAACCAGCGAAGCGACGAACAGCAACAGCCCCAACGCCTGGAAATCCACATATTCCACCATGGCCGTTTTATCCCCTGCTGTAACCCTGCCGCGCCGTCACCCGCGATAGCGCCCCCAATGACGCCTTGGCAATTGCTGTGCACTTGACAAGTTGAGGTATGTTATATTATCACATTAACGTGACGCGGCCGGTCAGTGACGATCAACGCGCGGCAGGACCGGGTCAGCACTAGGCAAGGAGAGATGCCATGACCTTGATACCCCTATTGTCCGCGATTCATTTGTCGCCGCAGCGGCGATCCGCAGCCACCGCAGGCCCCCTATTGGCGCGCGGCAGTTACAATCCCGGTTCTCGGCATCGTCCTGTCGCGGTCACGCTGGCGGTCGGGCTTCCCGCCGCCTTGCTCGTCGCGGTTGTGCTGTCCCCCATGGTCATTGATCAGCCGCCGCAGAAGGTCCGATTTGAAGGCACCTTGATCAGATTGCCCGAACCGCCGAAGCCAAAGCCTGACGAGGTGCCGGTGCCGCAACCCCCGACGCATCTGACCGCGCCGCAGGCTCGTTTTGAACCGATCGATATAACGCCGATCAAAACCCCCTTGTTACCGCCGGTCATCGATCTGCCGCCGCTGGGCGAGCCCGGCCCGTTGATCGCTGATCCAATACCGCGAGCGCTACCAAAACTCGTCGAGGCGCGAATCGACCCTAGCTACAAGGCGCTTTTCCAGCCTGACTATCCGGCGCGCGAACAACGAAACGGAGTCGAGGGCGTGGCAAAGGTCCGCGTCCTCATCGGCACCGACGGACGGGTCAAGGCGGTCGAAGAGGTGAGTGCGACTAGCCCTGGATTTTTCGAGGAAACGCGGCGCCGTGCGCTTTCAAAATGGCGCTTTAAGCCAGCGACCCGCGACGGGGTGGCACAGGAAAGCTGGCAGGTGATGACGGTGCGCTTTCAAATTCGCAACGGCTAGGGTCCGGCAAAGGGCGCGTTTTACGCCCTCCACTCTCCCTCTGGCCGCCCTTTGCCCACGCTAACACTTGACACAAGCGCCGAATCCCGTCAGAGGCGCGCTCCATATTCAGGGTCGGCGACGCTTGCATGCTGTGCCCCGCTTTTCATACCACCAAGTCGGGGCCGATGCCCCGCCGCATCGGGGTCGCTGGCGGCCCAGACGCTGTTTAATTGAGGAATAGGGCCATGGCCAAGCCGACCACCGTCAAGATCAAGCTGGTGAGCACCGCCGATACGGGATTCTTTTACGTCACGAAAAAGAATCCACGCACGCTCACCGAAAAGATGGTGCAGCGCAAATATGATCCCGTCGCGCGCAAGCACGTCGAGTTCAAAGAAGCCAAGATCAAGTAAGGCATGTCCCCGCGCGCCAAAGCGCGCGGGTCGTAACATGCGTTATTCCCGCGCAGGCGGGGATATAATAGGGCGGCCTTTTGCGCCGCCCTTTTTCATGCGCCTATTTCACAGCCGAGAAATGGCCGTGAACCAGCATCCACTTTCCGTTGATGAGCGAATAGACGCGCGTCGATACGGCATTATTGGGCTCGACTTTTCCGTCCTTTGTTTGAAGCATTCCGACGAAATTATAGGTCAATATGGCCGTGTCGCCGTAAACCTGAACCTTTGGGTTGACCATATCAGAGACAAGCGGTTTAGATCCGTCCATGGACACCGCATTGTAAAAGCGGGCGTTCATGGCCTTGCCGTCGATACGGATCGGGGTTCCGGGACTAAATTCGGTATAATCGTCAGCTAGTGACGCGATTTGATCGGAGACTGGCTTTCCGGCGATTTCTGCATCCCATTGCGCGCGGGCCAAAGCCATGACCTGGGCCGCGACTTTGGGATTATCGGCAGCAAGTGCGGGCGCTGCCATCATGGCAAGACCGGCGAAGCCCGCCAAAGCGGACATATTCAATAAATGTTTCATGATATTTCCCTGTTTGCAACGGCTTGCGACAGCACAAAACAGTCGCTTGGCCGCGAACGTCCCTTGTCGTCACAGATATGCGACCCAAGTTCACCAATGGCGGCAGAGAACAGGGCAAGCTTACAGTTTACGGGGCCTATTCACAACCCCGTTCGCCAAGTTGAATAGGTAAGGCGCAGGCTTTTGTTTCTCTAACGCTATTGGTTATTGTGCCAGTCTCACCTCGACTTGATCGAAAGCTCATTGCGCGACCGGCGCGCGGCTATTGGATCAAGCCTGCGGTGACGGCTTCACAAGCGGAGCGATGAGTGTAACGGCTGGCTAGTTGTCGTTGAAGTTTCTGCCGACAAATCTGCAATTACCATGCAGCAAAAGCGAACCAATGCTGCGAATGGACGTATTGATGGTGTGGAGTGAATTATTTGCCTGGCCAAAAATTCGCCCGGGATTGAGATCCCAGACACTCTATGCAAACGTCCCCACAGTTTCGATGAACTTGATCACAGAAATTGGTTTGGACACATAGGCTTCTGCGCCGGCAGCGCGGATGCGGTCTTCGTCGCCTTTACCGGCATAGGCGGTAACCGCCATGATCGGGACATGCTTTAGCGCCGCATCGGCTTTTAGCTCGACGATCAGGTCCATCCCGCTGACATGCGGCATCTGGATGTCCATGACGATCAGGTCGGGCTGTAGCGCGCGGGCCTGCGCCAGACATTCGCGCCCATCGCGCACCGGGTGGGCGCTATAGCCATGGGCATTGAGCAAATCGCAAAACAGGCGCAGGTTCAGCTCATTGTCTTCGACGACCAATATGGTCTTGCCCATGATTTGCTGCTTTCCCCGCTTGCGTTGCCAGGCGGTTTAGGCGAATCGGCGGCACGACACAATTGCTAGCACCAGGGCAGACCGCAATGAGCCATGAAGCGAATGACGAACAGGACGAAGCGTTGGCGCTCGCTGTGCTGGGGTGGATTGTGGTCGACGAACGTCGCGCCGAACGGTTGCTCTCGCTCACCGGGCTGACCCCCGACGCTCTGCGCTCCTCGCTCGGCAATCGCGCGACATTGGCGGCGGTCATGGGCTTTCTGATCGGGCATGAGGCCGATCTTCTGGCCTGTGCCGAGGCCCTCGATCAATCGCCCATTTTGCTTGCGGCGGTTGCGGCGCGGCTCGATGGCGGGCATGGGGTCGAACCATGACACGCCCCTTGATTATTACCGATTGCGACGAAGTGCTGATGCACATGGTCGTGCCCTTCGCGCGCTGGGTCGATGAGGAACATGGCGTCCTTTTCCATATCGAGGACGCAAGTTTCGCAGGGGCGCTCAAGCGCAAGGAATGTGGCACGCCGTTGGAAGCGGCCGAAGTCTGGCCCCTGCTCGACAGCTTTTTTCGCGAACAAATGGGCCGCCAGACCCCGATTCCCGGGGCATTGGAGGCGATGGCACAGTTGCGTCAGCACGCCGATATCGTCGTCCTCACCAATGTCGGTCCCGACCATCAACAAGCGCGGATCGAACAGCTGGCCGACCATGGTTTTCACGTCCAGGTCATTGGGAGCCGCGGGGGCAAGGGCGAGCCCGTTCGCCATCTCATCGCCGAGCGTCAGCCGTCGATCACCATTTTTATCGACGATCTGGCGGGACACCACCATTCGGTGGCAAAGGAGGCCCCTGATGTGTGGCGGTTGCATCTGGTGGGCGAGCCGGCAATTTCGGGCAAGATCGCTGCATCTCAACATGCCCATGCCCGCATTGATGATTGGGCAACGGCGCGCGACTGGGTTTTAGCGCGACTTGCCGAAAACACCCCCGCCCCCGCGATCTAATTCCTATAAGGCTTTCCACATTGGCGCTGATTTGCAAAGGAAATCACTATGACAACTCCCTCGCTTGATATTGTGGCCCGGCTTGTCGAGCTCGGGCTGGAACTGCCCAAACCGGCGGCGCCTGTCGCCGCTTATGTTCCAGCAGTTGAAAGTGGCGGCCACCTGCATATCAGCGGTCAATTGCCTTTTCGCGACGGCGCGGTCGTCACGGGCCGCCTCGGCACCGATATGGATGAAGCCAGTGGCTATGATGCTGCGCGGCGCTGTGCCTTGATGCTGATCGCGCAAATCGGACGTGCGTTGGGCGACGACTGGTCGCGCTTTGACCGCATAGTCAAGCTCGGGGTGTTCATTAGCTCGGCGCCCGATTTCACGGCCCAACCCAAAGTCGCCAATGGCGCGTCGGATCTGATGGAATCGGTGTTCGGCGAACCCGGGCGCCATGCGCGCAGCGCGGTCGGCGTCGCGGCCTTGCCTTTGGGCGCTGCGGTGGAAATTGATGCCATCGTTGCGGTTCATTCGGCAGGTTAAGCGATGGCCGAAGCCGACCCGCCCGCGCGGACGATCCGCCTTGGCGACGGGGTGGCAGCGATTGACCGTGCGGCATGGGACGGACTTCACGACGGCGCGAATCCCTTTATCAGCCATGATTTTCTGTCCCTGCTGGAAAGGTCCAACAGCGTTGGTCCTGGCACCGGTTGGCAAGCCACGCCGCTATTGATCGAGGATGAAAAGGGCGCAATCGTCGCGGCGGCTCCGGCCTATCTCAAAGGGCATAGCCAGGGCGAATATGTGTTCGATCAAGGCTGGGCAGAGGCTTGGGCGCGCGCTGGCGGCGATTATTATCCCAAGCTGCAAATCGCGGTGCCCTTCACACCGGTACCGGGCCCGCGTCTGTTAGCGCGCGAAGCCGATGCAGCCTATTTGCTAATTCGCGGCGCCGAAGCGGTGGTGCGCCAGAACGGCCTGTCATCGGCACATGCGACTTTTGTCGCGCCCGAGCAGATGGCGCAGTTCGAAGCGGCTGGCTGGCTGGTGCGACGCGATATCCAGTTTCACTTTGCTAATAGCGATTACAAAAGCTTCGATGATTTTCTGGCGACGCTGACTTCGGCGCGGCGCAAGCAGTTGCGCAAGGAGCGCGCGCGCGCCGTTGAAGGGCTGCGCATCGAAGAGCTGACAGGCGATGCGATCCGCCCCGAACATTGGGACGCGATGTGGCAATTTTATCAGGATACGGGCGCGCGCAAATGGGGACAGCCCTATCTAACGCGCAGCGCCTTTGACATGTTGGGGTCGGTCATGGCCGACCGTATTATCCTCGTCCTCGCCTTTGCCGGCGCCGAAAATGATGCGCGCGCAGTGGCGGGTGCTCTGCATTTTGTCGGCGCTGATACGCTCTATGGACGTTATTGGGGGTGCCTTGCAGACATCCCTTATTTGCATTTTGAACTTTGCTATTATCGCGCCATCGACATCGCGATAGCGAGGGGACTGCGCCGCGTAGAGGCGGGAGCCCAGGGCGGCCATAAAATGGCGCGTGGCTATGCGCCGGTGGCGACCTGGTCGGCTCATTTCATCGCCGATGAAGGGTTCCGGCGCGCGGTCGCAGATTTCCTTGAGCAGGAAAGACGGTCCGAAGAAGCCGAAATGGATTGGCTGGAAGGGCATATGCCCTTTCGGCGGAAGGATTAAGCGGCGAACCGGCGAGCGGCGGGGCGGCGGGCAGTTTCGTCCAGCCAAGCCCGTGCCTGACGCTGAGCCTCTGCGATTTCGTCGCGGCTCATCTCGTCAGAGACATCGGCGCGGCATTGCTGGCCCTCTTTATTGCCGCCAAGGGCTGCAAGGTTGAACCATTTATGCGCCTGGATCAGGTCGACATCGACCCCGCCAGTGCCGGTCGAAAAGGCTAGGCCAAGGTCAAAATAGGCCCCGGCATCGCCGCGCGCTGCATCGAGCAGCCGGCTTTCGATCAGATATTGCGCACTCTTCAAACTGTTCGCCATATTCTTGGCCCCCTGTTTCGCTCGCTCCTCGCAAGCGTTGGGACCCAATGTTGCGCCACATGGTCAACAAATGGTTAACTGCACTCTTAATTTCTCATGACCACCCACAATAAATGGCGGATTTGCGTGATTTTCGGCTTGGCTCAATCCACCGCCATATTGTCAATGAGCCGCGTTTTCCCGATCCGCGCCGCCGCCAACAGCCGCGCCGGTCGACGAAATTCCTTTAGCCGTATCAAAGTTTCGGCATCCGCGAGCGCTACATAGTCGACACTGTCGAAGCCGCTGCCCAATATGGCCGCTTCGGCATCGGCCAGCGCCGCGGCAACTTCGTCACCTGCCGCAATTCGGCTAGCCGCGGCACGAAGCGCCGCTGGAAAGCCAGCCGCCGCCGCGCGTTGCTCGCCGGTCAGATAGGCATTGCGCGACGACAGGGCCAGCCCGTCATCGGCGCGCGCAATCGGCGCGCCGAGGATGTCGACGGCAAAATCGAGATCGCGCGCCATCCGGCGAATGATGGCAAGTTGCTGCCAGTCCTTTTCTCCAAAGATCGCGATATCGGGGCGCAACTGGTTGAACAATTTGGCGACGACTGTGGCCACGCCGTCAAAATGGCCAGGCCGCGCCGCGCCGCAGTAATCGCTGCCCAATTCGGCAACCTCGATATGAGTGCTGTGGCCAGGCGGATAAACGGTGGCCACCGTTGGTGCCCATAGTAGCGCCACGCCTTCGTCGGCCAACAGGGCGGCATCGCCAGCCTCGTTACGCGGATAGGCGTCCAGATCTTCGCCGGGACCAAACTGGGTTGGATTGACAAAGATCGATGCGACGACATGATCGGCGGCGCGCCGTCCGGCGCGAACCAGCGACAAATGACCTTCATGCAGCGAGCCCATGGTGGGAACCAGAGCGACGCTCTTGCCTCCGCGTTGCAGTGCAGCCATGGCCTGCCGCAGCATCGCGATGTCACGGATGATTTGCACCCTTGCCCTGCCTCCGATAATGGCGATGCGATAGGATCATCGCGCGCGCCCTTCATGCCGCGCCAGCAGGAATTTCGCAACGCTCATGACCAACCCCGCGCCGCACAAAATCATCTTTGCCAATGAAAAGGGCGGCACGGGAAAATCGACCTGCGCGGTGCATTTCGCGGTGGCGCTGGCTAGCCAAGGGTGGCGCGTCGCCGGTATCGACCTTGATCCGCGTCAGCGCACCTTTGACCGCTATCTGGAAAATCGGGTGCAAACCGCCAAACGGCGCGATATCGCGCTTCCGACGCCCGTTTTTGAGGTGTTCAGCGGAACGACGATCGAGGAATTGGACGAACAAGTGGCGCGTCTTTCCGTCGATTGCGACTATCTGGTTGCTGATACCCCAGGTCGCGATGATGTCTTTGCCCGTCATATCGCGGTTGAAGCTGACACGCTGATTACCCCGATCAACGATAGCTTTATCGATTTTGATCTGATCGGCCAGGTAGATCCTGAGACTTTTCAGGTGTTGCGCCCCAGCTTTTATTCCGAACTTATCTGGGACACACGCAAGGCACGGGCCAAAACCGACGGGCGAACAATCGATTGGATATTGCTCCGCAACCGTCTCCAGCATGTTGATGCTCATAATATGCGGCGCGTCGGTGAAGCGCTCAACCAGCTGTCGCGCCGTGTCGGTTTTCGCGTCATTCCCGGATTGGGCGAGCGGGTGATCTATCGCGAGCTTTTCCCGGCCGGTTTGACCCTCCTTGATAAAGCGCATCTGGGCGGCATGGGGATCGGCCATGTCATCGCGCGGCAGGAATTGCGCGAAGCAATGGCCGGGCTCAACCTTCCAGCCCGCACCCGTCTCCACCCCGATGGTGATTTGTTCGCCGCCGCCTGACCCGCTTTTTTAACCAGTGAGATCAGTTCATGACCCATAGCTTTCACCCGACCATGCTGCGCGAATATGATATTCGGGGCGTGGTCGGCGACACATTATCAGCCGATGACGCGCGAGCAATCGGGCGCAGTTTTGCAACAATGGTGCGCCGCTCCGGAGGCCGCGCCATCGCGGTTGGCTATGACGGACGCCTCTCTTCGCCGATGCTTGAGGAAGCGCTGGTGGAGGGGGTAAATGCGGCGGGAGTCGATGCGCTGCGGATCGGACTGGGGCCGACACCGATGCTCTATTATGCGGCATCAACGGAGGAAGTCGACGGCGGAATACAGATAACCGGCAGTCACAACCCCCCCGACTATAATGGGTTCAAGATGGTGATGAACGGCCGCCCCTTTTATGGCGCTGACATTGCCGGAATCGGCAAAATGGCTGCGGCCGGTGACTGGGAAAGCGGCGAGGGAGGCCATCAGAGCATCGATATCCTCGATGCCTATGTCGACCGGCTGGTCGCAGGATTTAGTGGCGGGGCGTTTCGCATTGGTTGGGATGCGGGCAATGGTGCGGCAGGCACGGTGATCGAAAAACTGACCGCGCGCCTTCCTGGTGAGCATCATCTGCTGTTTACCGATATCGACGGCCATTTTCCCAATCACCACCCCGATCCCACAGACGAGGCGAATCTGGCCGACTTGAAAGCGCTAGTCGCCGAAAAGTCGCTCGATTTTGGGGTCGCCTTCGATGGAGATGGTGACCGTATCGGTGCAATCGACAGCAGCGGAAGGGTGATTTGGGGCGACCAGTTGTTGCAAATTTATGCTGCGGCGCTGCTCGTCGAGCAGCCCGGAGCGACGGTCATTGCCGATGTAAAGGCTAGCCAGGCGCTGTTCGACCGGATCGCGGAACTGGGCGGCCAGCCGTTGATGTGGAAAACCGGCCACAGTCTCATCAAGGCCAAAATGAAGGAAGTCGGTAGCCCATTGGCGGGCGAGATGAGCGGGCATATTTTTTTCGCCGATCGCTATTATGGCTATGACGATGCGCCCTATGCGGCGGTTCGCCTGATCGAGGCGTCAACCAAGCTGGGGAAAAGCGTGACTGACCTGCGCGGCGCAATGGCGCCGATGGTCAACACACCCGAACTGCGCTTTCAGGTCGACGAGGTCCGCAAATTCGCAATTGTGGATGAGGTACTCGACCGACTGTCGGCTTCGGGGGCAAAAGTGAACCGCACCGACGGTGCGCGGGTGCTCACCGAAGATGGCTGGTGGCTGCTGCGCGCCTCGAATACGCAAGATGTGCTTGTGGCGCGCGCTGAAGCAAAGGACGAAGCGGCTCTCGAGCGTTTGATGGCGGCAATTGACGAGCAGTTGGCATTGTCGGGTGTGACGCGCGGCCCGCAGGCGGGGCATTAGGGCACCGAAAGCTCCATGCAACGATGACCATCGGTATGAAACTCGCGTCCTTGCAATTATCTTGCCAGATTGACCTTAGCGCCGCCGCTGGGGTATCGCCGCATTCCGTCCCGACCTCGACCCTTTGTTGGCAGCGATAAATATATGACCGATGAATCCACCTTGGCACCCCCGACGCCCGTCGGCGATCATGGCGTTGCCGAGCATACAGCTCACGTCCAGGAGGATGCTGCAGCTGGCAATGGGCTGGCAATTATCTCGATCGCCAAAAGCTATGACAAGCGTGTCGTCTTGTCCGATGTGTCGCTTTCGGTCGGCAAGGGCGAAGTTGTCGGCCTGCTCGGTCCAAATGGCGCAGGCAAGACCACCTGTTTTTATTCGATCATGGGACTGGTGAGGCCTGATGCCGGACGCATCATGCTCGACGGGTCAGATATTACCGCGCTGCCCATGTATCGCCGCGCGATTTTGGGTTTGGGGTATTTGCCGCAGGAAACGTCGATCTTTCGCGGGATGACGGTTGAACAGAATATCGCCGCCGTGCTCGAACTTAGCGAACCTGACAAGATTGCCCGCGAGGCGCGGCTTGAGGAATTGCTAGAAGAATTTGGCCTCACCCGATTGCGCAGCGCCGCAGCGATGGCGCTGTCGGGCGGCGAGCGGCGTCGCGCCGAAATTGCGCGCGCGCTGGCTGCGAACCCGTCGATCATGCTGCTCGATGAACCCTTTGCGGGGATCGACCCGTTGTCGATTTCCGATATCCGCGACCTTGTTGCCGATTTGAAGACGCGCGGCATTGGGGTGCTGATTACCGACCATAATGTGCGCGAAACGCTTGATCTCGTCGATCGTGCCTGCATCATTTATGACGGCAAGGTGTTGCTTGCCGGATCGCCCGCCGAATTGGTCGCCGACCCTGAAGTCCGGCGCCTTTATCTGGGCGAGGGTTTCTCGCTGTGACGGGGGTGTTCGCCTGCGAAGGGCATGCCCGCTCGCGTTTATGATCGCTTAGCCGACAATGGCGCTCGGCCCCCGTCTCGATATCCGCCAGTCGCAATCGCTGGTGATGACGCCGCAATTGCAGCAGGCAATCAAGCTGCTTGCGCTCTCCAACCTGGAACTTGACGCCTATCTTTCTGAAGCGCTGGAAAGCAATCCGCTGCTCGAAGCGACGGGGGCGGACGATGGCGAGGGCAAAGGCGATGGCGCAATCGCTGACGCAGCGGAGCCGGATGACGGAAAATCGATGCTCTCCGATGGAGATGCACCAGCTCAGGCCACCGACAGCGCGCTCGGCTCTGATGGCGGCGCCGCTGACCAGCTCGATGCCGAATATGCCGCCGAAAGCTTTCATCACGATAGCGTGAGCGATAATGTCGGACTGTCAGGAAGCGGCGAGGCCATTGATTTTGACAGCTTCGCAGACGAGACAGAGACGCTGCACGATCATCTGCTGGCGCAGGCGGGTGAGCGGTTGAGCGGTGTCGCCGCGATTATTGCCGAACAGTTGATCGGCCTCATCGACGAAACCGGATATTTGCGCGGCGACCTTCGCAATCTGGCGGACCGGCTGGGGCTGCCGCTCGATGATATCGAAGAGGTGCTGGCGGTCATCCACGAATTTGATCCCGCCGGCGTCGGCGCGCGAGATCTTGCCGAATGTATCGCGCTTCAGGCGCGTGATGCGGATCGTTATGACCCGCCGATGCAAAATATGATCGCGCACCTCGATCTGGTCGCGCGCGGTGCCTTTCCGCAGCTCAAACGCATTTGCGGGGTAGACGACGAAGATCTGGCCGACATGATCCGCGAACTACGTGGCTATGATCCCAAACCGGGTCTGCGCTTTGGCGGCAGTGCGACACAAGCGGTCGTCCCGGACCTCTATGTGCGCCAGATCAAAGAGGGCTGGGCGGTCGAGATCAACAGCAGCACCCTTCCGCGGCTCCTCGTCAACCGGCGCTACTATAATGAATTGGTCAAAGGATCAGCGGCAAAAAATCGGGCGTGGCTGTCCGAGCAGCTGGCTGGCGCGAACTGGTTGGTGCGCGCGCTTGATCAGCGACAGCGCACCATCGTTAAAGTGGCGAGCGCGATTGTGAAGCAGCAGGAAGGTTTCTTCCTCCACGGCGTCGCGCATATGCGCCCGTTGACGCTGCGACAGGTGGCCGAGGCGATCGAGATGCACGAATCGACCGTCAGCCGTGTCACCAGCAATAAATATCTCGCCTGCTCGCGTGGGCTGTTCGAGCTAAAATATTTCTTTTCGAGTGGAATTTCGGCAACCGAGGGTGATGGTGCGGTGTCGGCAGAAGCGATTAAGAGCCGCATCAAAGCGCTGATCGATGCCGAGGACGGCAAGGCGATCCTGTCCGATGAAAGCATCGCCAAGCAATTATCCGCAGAGGGTCATGATATCGCGCGGCGTACAGTGGTCAAATATCGCGAATCGATGGGGATCGGATCATCGGTTCAACGGCGACGACAAAAGGCGCTGGCGGGCTAGCTCGTTGGCCCCGATGCTAACCCTTTGCTAACCACCACTCCGATAGGTTTCCAGCCAAAGGAGCCAAAACCTGTGTCTCGACGCCCCACCGCCCCGCTCGACCGTCCCTTCACTGTCCTGGTGACCGGTGGGGCTGGCTATATCGGCAGCCATGCCGTGCTTGCCTTGCTCGATGCGGGCTGGCGCGTCGCGGTGCTCGACAATCTGGAGACCGGGTTTCGCTGGGCGGTGCCTGACGAAGCGACCTTTTATGAAGGCGATGTCGCCGATCCCGCTCTCGTTGCGCATATTATTGCCGAACAGCAAGTCGGCGCCATCATGCATTTTGCGGGCTCGGTTGTGGTGCCCGAATCGGTCGAAAATCCGCTCAAATATTATCGCAATAACACCGCGAACAGCCGAAGCCTGATAGACAGTGCGGTGTCGGCGGGTGTCCGCCACATGATATTCTCATCGACTGCCGCCACCTATGGCATCCCTGATGTCGTTCCCGTGACCGAGGACGCGCCGCAGCGCCCGATCAATCCCTATGGCATGTCCAAACTGATGACAGAGGCGATGCTCGCCGATGTCGCCGCCGCGCATGACTTTAACTATTGCGCGCTCCGCTACTTCAACGTCGCAGGCGCGGATCCGGCGGCACGCAGCGGCCAATCGACTGCGGGCGCGACCCATTTGATCAAGGTGGCGGTAGAGGCCGCGCTAGGCCGCCGCAGCCATATCGATGTCTTCGGCACCGATTTTGATACGCCCGACGGTACAGGGGTGCGCGATTATATCCATGTCAGTGATTTGGCGGCTGCGCATCTTTTGGCTCTTGACGCGCTGATCGCTGACCCCGGCGCGAGTCATCGGCTCAACTGCGGCTATGGGCGCGGTTTTTCGGTCCTTGAGGTGCTGAACGCGGTCGATCGCGCCACCAACCAGCGCATTGAACGGCGTCTGGCAGGACGGCGCGCGGGCGATCCCGATGCATTGATTGCCGACAATCATGCGATTCGTGCGGCGCTTGGTTGGGAACCGCGCTATGCGGACCTCGATACCATCGTCGGCCATGCGCTGGCGTGGGAACGCGAACTCGCCGGAAGGCGCTGTGCGGCCTGATCGGCAGTTGACATTTTGCCCGCATCCCCATAATTGCGCGCCTTCGCGTACAACGCCAGATTATCGGAACAGTGTAATGAAGATTCGCAACAGCCTGAAGTCGCTGAAGGGCCGCCATCGTGACAACCGCGTGATTCGTCGTCGTGGCCGGACCTATGTGATCAACAAGACCAACCGTCGCTTCAAGGCGCGCCAGGGCTAATGCTCTGGGCCGGGGCGGTATCGCCCCGTTTGCCATTGTTGATCAGCGTAACGCCGTCGGAACCTTCCGGCGGCGCTTTCGCGTGCGCGCCTCGCATATGATCGCGCGCTGTGTCATTTTCGACGTTGGCCGGGTCCTGTTCGACTGGGACCTGCGCCACCTTTTCACCAAGCTGATTGCTGATCCGGCAGAGCTCGAATGGTTTGTGTCGAACATCGTCACCCCGCAATGGCATTTTCAGACCGATCAGGGGCGTAACCTCGCTGACATGATCGCCGAACGCAAAGCCGAATTTCCCGCCCACGCCGCGCTGATCGACGCCTATGCCGCGCGCTTTTGCGAAACGATCCCTGGTCCGGTGGCAGGGATGCTCGATCTCGTCGAGCGCTTAGTAGCGGCGGGCGTGCCCCTGTTCGCAATCACCAATTTCGGGCATGAATTCTGGGCGCAATTTCGAGCCTCCCAGCCTGTCTTCGACCGCTTTCAAGATATTATCGTTTCGGGGACGGAGAAATTGTTCAAACCCGACCCCGCCATCTTTGCGCTAGCGATCGATCGATTCGGCATCGATCCTGCGGGCGCATTCTTCATTGATGATAGCGCTGCCAATGTCGCTGCATCCGAATCGGCGGGCATCGCCGCGCATCATTTTCACGATGCAGGCACGCTGGAGCAGGCGCTTGTCGCCCATGGATATTTGTCAGCCTAATGGGCCGGGCCGAGCGTCTGGAACGCCTCGATGCGCGCCGGCGTGACCTTGAAGTCGAGTATGAAGAGGCTCTGATCACTGCCTTGCGTGAAACGGCCGCTGGTGCCTGGGGATTGTTTGGCCATACGCAAGACCGCTGGACCCGCGCCAAATGGGAACCAATCGTGACCGACCTGTGTGACAGGGGTGAAGAAATCGATCAAATTCGGGACAGGCTGGGCCTTGAGGCGTTCCTATTGCATGGCGAATTTGAAGCATCGCGCGGCAGGGTTGCTTCCTATGCCCCCGGAGAACCCAAACAGGCAAAGGCGTGGCTCGGACGCCTTGGAAAGCCGGTTTAGGCCCGGCTGGACTGCCGCCCTACTTCTCCACGCCCAACTGGGTTAGCACAAACGCATATTCCTCGGCATCTTCGCGCAGAGCACTCCAGCGACCCGATTTGCCCGCATGACCTGCACCCATGTTGGTTCGTAGCAGCAAGGGCGCGTCGTTGGTGCGGGTGGCGCGCAGCTTGGCAACCCATTTGGCGGGCTCCCAATAGGTGACGCGCGGGTCATTGAGCCCTGCCGACACCAGCATCGGTGGATAGGCCTGCGCGCTGACATTGTCATAAGGGCTGTAAGACAGCATATAATCGAAGGCGGTCTTGTCGGTGAGCGGATTGCCCCATTCGGGCCATTCACCCGGGGTAAGGGGCAGCGTCTCGTCGGTCATCGTGTTGATCACATCGACAAAGGGAACGCCCGCCAGCACTGCGCCCCATAATTCGGGAGCGTCATTATAGATCACCCCCATCACCTGACCGCCCGCCGAGCGGCCTTCGACCGAAATCTTGCCTGCGCTTGTATAGTTTTTGGCGATCAGGCCGCGCGCGATGTCGATAAAGTCATGGAATGTGTTTTTCCGCCGGTCGGTCTTGCCCGCCAGATACCAGTCACGTCCCAAATCGTCGCCGCCGCGAACATGGGCTATCGCGTAAATCATTCCGCGATCGATCAGACTTAGGCGAATTGTCGAAAATCCTGGTGCAACGCGATAGCCATAGCTGCCATAGGCATAAAGATGCAGTGGCGCGCTGCCGTCGCGCGGCGTGCCCTTCTTGTACACCAGCGAAGCGGGAATCATCAAGCCGTCGCGGGAAGGAAGATTAACCCTTTCGGTTATATATTGACTTGCATCATAACCAGAAGGGATCTCCTGCACCTTCAGCGATTCAAGTTTTCCGGTCGCGATATCATAATCAAAAACCGTGTCTGGGGTGACCATCGATTCATAGTCGATCCGCAGCTTGTCCTGATGATATTCAGGATTGTCGTCCAGTCCAGCAACATAAGTCGCCTCGGGAAAGACAATGCGCCCGGGCGTCAACGGCGCGTCATAACGCCGCACATCGACCTGATCGAGCCCGTCTTCGCGCGTTTCGAGGACGAAATAGTCGCGAAATACCGCAAGGCCCGTGATGTAAGTCGCGTCTGATCCCGGGATCAATGTCGTCCAGTCGTCGGGCTTGGTGAGGCTGGCAGTGGCAATGCGGAAATTGGGGTGGGTGTCATTGCTGTGAATATAGAGCGTGCCTTCGCGCTCATCGACTGCATATTCGCGACCCTTTTGTCGCGCCGATACCAGCATGGGCCGGGCCTCGGGCTGATCGGCGGGGAGCAGATAGACTTCGCTGGTTTCATTGTCGCCGGTCGCGATGACGATATAATTGTCAGCCGCGGTTTTTCCGATCCCGACGCCAAATCCGATGTCGGGCTCCTGATAAAGAAGCTTGTCTTCGGTGACCGGCGTGCCCAATTTGTGCAGCCGGACATTGTCGGTTCGCCAATGCTCGTTTGCGAGGCCATAGAGCAGGGCATCATTGCCGCTTGTCCAGATGAGCGATGACAGCGTGCCAGGAATGACGTCGGGCAACATTTTACCGCTTCCAAGGTCCTGAAATCGCACTTCAAACCGCTCGGCGCCGGTATCATCGACGGCAAACGCCATCATATTGCCATCGGGGCTGACCGACAGTTCGGACAGGCGGAAATAATCCTTGTCCTTCGCTAGCGCGACTTCATCAAGGATCAGCTGCCGCTCGCCAACCCCCGATGCGGGTTTGCGATACCATTTTTTATATTCGGCGCCGCTTTCATATTCGACCCAGTACAGCCAGTCGCCATCCTTTTGCGGGACGCTGGAATCCTCTTCCTTTACCCGGCCCTTCATCTCCTGAAACAGCGTCTCGACCAGCTCGGCGTGCGGCGCCATCACCGCATCGAAATAGGCATTTTCGGCCTTTACATAATTGAGCACTGCGACGTCATCGATCACCGGATAGCTCGGGTCGCGCAGCCAGCTCCAAGGGTCTGTGAGGGTTTTGCCGTGCAGGGTCAGATGATGCGGGCGTTGCTCGGCGATTGGAGCCGAGGGCAGTTTGGGCACTTCTGTGGACAAATTCGTGTCTTTCTCTTGGAATTCTTGGGCAAGCAGCACGGAAGGGGCGACATGTGGGGTGGCAATTATGGTCAGAAACAGCCAAATAGCCCGCAATAGAAAATCCTTTGCCATGGCAGGCCGGAAACGATGGGTCAGGCTATGGTGTAGGAACAAGGAGCAACCGATGTCCAGTCCTCACACCTCCAACCTTCATGCCGACCGTCTCGCCGCGCTTCGCGCCGAACTGGCTGCGCAAGGCCTCGCCGGCTTTGTTGTACCGATCAGCGACGAACATATGAGCGAATATGTGGGCGATTATGCGCAGCGCATGGCGTGGCTCACCGGCTTTGGTGGGTCGGCGGGCACGGCGGCGGTGTTATCAAATCGTGCGGCGGTGTTTATCGATGGGCGCTATACGGTGCAGGTTCGCGATCAGGTTGACGGCGCCCTGTTCGATTATGTCGGCATTCCAGGCTCGAGCATTGCCGAATGGCTGGCAGCCAACGCACAGGCAGGGGACCGCATTGGCTATGACGCCTGGCTGCACGGGGCAGACTGGGTGAAGGCGACGGCCAAGGCGGTCGCTGCCAAAGGCGCCGAACTTGTGGCGGTCGACGCCAATCCTGTAGATGCAATATGGGCCGATCGCCCCGCCCCCAGCCCTGCTCCCATCGCGGTGCATGATACCGCGCTTGCAGGGCAATCGGCAGCGGACAAACGGGCGATTATAGCCGAATGGCTGACCAGCAAGGGGCTGGATGCAACGGTGATGACCGCGCTCGATTCGATTGCCTGGACTTTCAATATCCGCGGGGCCGATGTCACCCACACGCCCGTCGGACTATCCTATGCCATCCTGCACGCCGACGCGACGGCCGACCTCTTCATTGCGCCGGAAAAAGTGACCGACCCCGTGCGCGCGCATTTGGGCAACAGCGTCCGCATCTTTGATCGCACCGAGTTTGAATCGGCGCTGGCCAATCTGGCAGGCAAGAAGGTTTCGATCGACCCCAACAGCGCCGTCGCCGCCATCTTTGACGCGCTCAATAACGCCGGCGCGATTATCGAACGGCACCGCGATCCGGCGGTGCTGCCAAAGGCGATCAAGAATGACGTAGAGCTGAAGGGCACCCGCGCCGCGCATGTTCGCGACGGGGTCGCGGTTTCTTCGTTCCTGCGCTGGATGGAGTTGGAAGCACCCAAGGGCGGGCTCGATGAATTGGCCGCTGCAGCCAAGCTCAAAAGTTTTCGCGAAGCCAGCGGCGCGCTAATCGATCTGTCGTTCGACACCATTTCGGCATCGGGGCCGAATGGCGCGTTGCCGCATTACAAGGTCGATGAAACTACCAATCGCAAGATCGAGACGGGTACATTGTTTCTCGTTGATTCGGGCGGGCAATATGCTGATGGCACTACCGATATCACCCGCACCATTGCGATCGGCGAACCCAGTGCCGAAATGCGTCGCCGTTTCACCCAGGTCCTCAAAGGCCACATCGCCTTGGCTATGGCGCGATTTCCCACCGGGACGCGTGGTAGCCAGCTCGACATATTGGCGCGCCAATATCTATGGGCTGATGGCGTCGATTATGCGCATGGAACCGGCCATGGGGTCGGCAGCTATCTTGCGGTTCACGAAGGCCCGCAGCGCATTGCCAAGCCTACCGGCGGGCAGGCCGGAACCGAGGAAGCGATTCACGCCGGGATGATTCTTTCCAACGAACCAGGATATTACAAGGCTGGCGCGTTCGGAATCCGAATCGAAAATCTAGTGATCGTCGTGCCGCTCAGCATCGACGGGGCGGAACAAGATATGCTGGGTTTTGAAACTATCACCTTTGCCCCCATCGCACGCAATCTCGTCGAATCTGGGCTGCTCAGCACGGCCGAGGCCGATTGGCTGGACGATTATCACGCACAGGTTCTGGCCAAGCTCAGCCCTGGCCTCGACGAGGAAGCGCGCGAATGGCTTTTTGCTGCCTGCGCGCCAATCGACCGCGCGCCAACCGCGCTTGCGGCCTGAGGTCGAATGATGGACCGCAGCCAGTGGGATGTGCCGCTCGATGATTTCCGTGTCCACGAGGTGGTGCGCGTTCGCTTCAACGAGATTGACGGGCAGAATATCGTCTTTAACGGCAATTATCTGGTTTACGCCGACATTGGCGTGACCGAATATTTCCGCGCTTTGGGGGAGGGGCAACCCGGCCCCTATTTCCTGCAATATGGCACCGATATCATGGTGGTGCATAGCGAGATTGACTATCACGCCTCGGCGCGGCTCGATGAACTCATCACCATTGCGGCTCGCATCAGCCGGTTCGGGCGAACCAGTTTCACCCTCCATTGCGCCATATTCCGGGGCGAAACGCGGTTGACTGATATAGAAATGAGCTATGCCCATGTCGATCTCGACAGCGGGCGCGCGACCCCCATGCCGGGCAGCTTCATCGCCGAAGTGCGCAAGTTTGAGAAGTTGATGCCGGCACAGGCCTAAAGATCGACCGCATTCTGCCGCTTTTGAAGTCTTTCCCCGTCGATCAGAACCAAAAAAAGGGCCGCCCCGAAGGGCGGCCCATAAAAGTTTTGGGAGAGGATGCCTAAAAGGCATGCTCATATTGCAGCGCACAAACTATTGTGCAACTGCGAAATTCACATCTGTGATTGCATTTTTTGCAATCGACTATGTTGTGAGGTTTTGGCGCCTTGCGTACGTGTTTTCCTCGCCAAGGCGCGTTTGATCGCCTAAAATGCCCCGATGGCGATGATGAACAATTGGGACGTCAGTGGCGGTTTGTCCGACTTCTGGGCTTATGTCCGCGAACCGAAACCCCATCGTTGGGCAAGTTGGGGTCTGGCACTCGTCCTGCCCGCCATTATTTTCTATGGTTTCTCCGAAAATCTCTTCCCCTATCAAAAGCCGAAGCGGCAGATAATCTATTTCGAAAACTGGACTAGGGATCGCAGCGAAGCCCAGGTTCGGTCCGACTGGGTCGCACGCGCGAAGGAGACAACGCGCGAAAATGCCAAGCTTCGCGCTGAGTATCAGCGGCTCGCCGATATGATGGGAGTGGCCTATGACTCATCGGAGGCGGATCGCATCACACGCGAAACCTTGGGCGCAGAGGCCGATCAGCTCAAGGAAAAGACGCCGCCGCCGCAAAGCTCAAACATCGCCGAACGTGCTGCACGCGGACCGCAGGGCAAATCCAAGGGTGGTCGCTGAGCCTTGGCAGTGACCGGCTTTCCCGGCGATGCCGCCTATCTGGCCGCTGCCGCCGCGCTAGCCGAACGGTCACGCCTTTCTGCGGCTCCTAATCCCAATGTTGGCTGTCTATTGGTGGCCGAAGGCCGCATTGTCGGGCGCGGCTGGACTCAAGCTGGCGGGCGACCCCATGCGGAGGCCATGGCCCTCGCCGAAGCAGGCGCAGCGGCAAATGGCGCGACCGCCTATGTCACGCTTGAACCGTGCGCACACACAAGCGAGCGTGGCCCTGCTTGCTCAGATTTGATGATCGCAGCGGGGGTCGCGCGCGTTGTCGCCGGGCTAGAAGATCCGGATAACCGGACGGCCGGCAAGGGCTTCGCCCGGCTACGCGAAGCCGGAGTCGCAATAACCCGCGATGTCGCGGCTGACAGGGCAACCGCTTCGCTCGCGCCATGGTGGTCGCGCACGACGCGCAACCGACCGTTTGTGTCACTCAAACTGGCGGTCTCGCTCGATGGGCAGATCGCAATGAGCGACGGGTCGAGTCGCTGGATCACCGGCGCGCGCGCGCGCGCGCATGGCCATCTGGAACGCGCGCGTCATGATGCAATTCTGGTCGGGCGCGGAACCTATCTGGCCGACTCGCCGCGGCTTGACGTTCGTAACTTAGGGCTTGAGGATCGCAGCCCGAAACGGCTTTTGCTCACCCATGGAGATGCGCCCGACGGGTGGACCGCCGTGGCCGACCCGTCGCATAGCGACATATTGCCTCATATTAATTCGATTCTTGTCGAGGGGGGCGCGGGTGCAGCTGCTGCCTTCCTTGCTGTTGATCGCGTCGACCGGCTACTTCTGTATCGCGCGCCGATTCTGATCGGTGCAGGTCGCGCGGCGCTGGGCGACATCGGGCTGGCAAGGCTCGACGACGCACATGGCCGCTGGCAACCGGGCGACAGCCGCATGCTTGGCAGCGACCGGCTGGACGTCTACGACCGCGTGCGAGAGGACTGACCATTTATGTTCACCGGCATTATTTCCGACATCGGCACCATCCGCACGCGCGAACAGCGCGGTGATATGCGGCTGGTCATCGGGACCGCCTTTGACGTCGATACGATCGCCATTGGCGCATCGATTGCCTGTTCGGGGGCGTGCCTGACAGTCGTCGACAAGGGCAAGGACGCGGGCGACAACTGGTTCGCAATCGACGCTAGTGCAGAGACCATCGCCTGCACGGCGTCGGGCATGTGGGACGCGGGCCGCCGCCTCAAC
This sequence comes from uncultured Alphaproteobacteria bacterium, assembly GCA_963844225.1. Classification (GTDB taxonomy): domain Bacteria; phylum Pseudomonadota; class Alphaproteobacteria; order Sphingomonadales; family Sphingomonadaceae; genus Sphingopyxis. The sequence goes on from CAWJNG010000005.1 coordinate 189,329, forward strand.
CTCGAACGCGCGCTTCGTGTAGGCGACGAACTGGGGGGCCATATCGTTACTGGCCATGTCGATGGCATCGGCACGATCATGTCGGTCAATGAAGTCGGGGACAGTTGGACGCTGGTCATCTCCGCACCCGCAGCCCTCGCTGCAAATATTGCAGCTAAGGGCTCGATTACCGTCGATGGTGTGTCGTTAACCGTCAATGACGTTCAGGATCAGGCCGATGGCGCCGCCCATTTCTCGCTGAACATCATTCCGCACAGCCGCGCCATGACGACGCTAAACGAAGCCAAAACGGGACGGCCAGTCAATCTGGAGATCGATATATTGGCGCGGTACCTGGCGCGGATGCAAGCGCGTCGTTGAGCAGTCCCGTTCTGACGATGACGGGTTTTGCGGCCTAACCTAACCCCAATTCGGAATCGCTGACCGCCATCATTCGACGCATGGCAAGCCGCCCAACGCGCAATATTTCGGCCTTGCGCCGCGCTGCAGCCAGCGGGACGGCGGCGGCCTCGCGCACCACCACGGCGTCATAACGGTCTGCAATTATCAGTCCCGATGTCTCGGGTCGATAGTCGGACCTATCCAATATCGCGGTATCGAGCCCTGCCGCCAGCGCCCAGTAAAAATGGTCACACCAGTCACAATAGTCGGGCCATTTGCCATCGCCATGCAGGTCAGCCTTGCTGACTTTAATTTCGACGATCGTTATGCGGCCCTTGGCGTCAATCGCGGTCAGGTCGGTGCGGCGCCCGTTAGGTAACGGCACTTCGGGAATGGCAACCAGCCCTTGCCGGACAAATAGTCGCCCAACGCCGCGCGCGACGTCTGCGGCGGTGAGCATGTTGTCCGGCATATTCATTCAGTCCTCAGAACGGAACGTCGTCGTCCAGATCATCGTCGAACGGAGGCTTGCTGCCTCCTCCTGAACCACCCGATGCGCCGCCCGATGCGCCGCCGCCTTGGTCCCAGCCGTCGTTGCCGCCGCCCGAACCACCACCCCAAGTGTCGCCGCCGCTGCGCGATCCACCGCCGCCACCGCTAGCCCCGGGGGCGCCGTCGAGCATCGTCATTGTGCCGCCCATGCCCGCAACCACTACTTCGGTTGTGTAGCGGTCATTGCCGTCGCGATCCTGCCATTTGCGAGTGCGAAGCGACCCTTCGATATAAATTTTGCTACCCTTTTTCAGATAGCGCTCGACGACCCCGACCAACCCTTCGCCATTGATCGTAACCTGATGCCATTCGGTACGCTCTTTGCGTTCGCCGGTCATCCGGTCTTTCCAGTTCTCTGACGTCGCAAGGCGAAGATTGGCGATTTTTCCGCCGTTCTGAAAGGATTTGATTTCGGGATCGGCGCCCAGATTGCCGATCAAAATTACCTTGTTGACGCTACCAGCCATTGCCGCTCCGCTCCATGTGTTGAAGAACGATCAGCCAAGCCCAAAGCTGACCGCCGTCCAATATGTAATACCTGCTGCGGCATAGGCGAGTGCGAATAAATAGCCAACCATGAAGAGTGGCCATTTCCATCCATTGGTTTCGCGCCGGGTGATTGCGATGGTCGAAATGCACTGCGGGGCAAATACGAACCAGGCGAGGAAGGCGAGCGCGGTTGCGATGCTCCATCGCCCCTGCAGCCGCTCGCTCAACGACTGCGCCATCGCGTCCTCGTCATCGCCCGCGTCGATTGCGTTGGCGGTGGCAAGCGCGGCGACCGCAACCTCGCGTGCGGCCATCGCAGGGATGAGCGCCAGCGCGATGTCGTGGTTGAACCCGATGGGTTTGACGACGACTTCCAATCCATCTGCGATTCGCCCGGCGACGCTATAGTCTACCTGGCTCGCGGGACTGTTGAGGGGAACTTTGGGATAGGAAAGCAGCAGCCACAAAATCACGGTGGTAAAAGCGATGATCGTTCCCGCACGGCGCAAGAATATCCACGCCCGCTGCCACAGGCTGATCGCAATGTCGCCCAGCCGCGGCCACTGGTAGCGCGGCATTTCCATCATAAAGCCCGCGGTCGTTCCGCGGGTGACGCTGCGCCGCAGCACCAGCGCGACGATAAGTGCGCCGAAAATACCTGAAATATATAGGCAGAACAGCACCAGTCCTTGCAATCCGACAGGACTTGCGCCGACGCTTTGGTCGGGAATGAAGGCGCCGATAATCAGTGTGTAAACGGGCAGACGCGCCGAACAGGTCATCAATGGCGCAATCAGGATGGTGGTCAGCCGGTCCTTGGCATCGGGGATCGATCGCGTCGCCATGATCCCCGGAACCGCGCAAGCAAAGCTGGACAGCAAAGGGATAAAGCCGCGTCCCGACAGGCCGACCTTAGCCATGATGCCATCCATCAGGAACGCTGCACGCGTCATATAGCCCGAGGCTTCAAGCAGCAGTATGAAGGCAAAAAGGATCAGGATTTGCGGGAGAAATACAATGACCGCGCCAACCCCTCCCAAAATGCCCTCGACAATCAAGCCGCGAAAAAATCCGTCGGGCAGGCTGCTCGCAACGAAGCCCTGCGCGGCTCCAATACCGGTCTCGAGCCAGCCGATTGGCGCCTCTGACCAGGCATAAACGGCCTGAAACATGAGAAACATCAACGCGAGCAACAGGAGGAATCCGCCAACGGGGTGCAGCGTCAGCCGGTCGATGCGCTGGGTCCAGCGCCGCGTCGGCGTTTCAGCTAGCGTCACGCGGCGCGAAATCTCCTGCGCGCGGCTATGCAATGCCGTGTCGCCGGCGGGTAACAGCGATGCTGAGCTTTTGTTCAGCTGGTGAGAAATAATTGCATCGTCGAGCGCAGCGAGCAATTCAGTGAGCCCGCGCTTGCGGACTGCCACAGTGGGGACAACCGGCACGCCCAATTCCTCGGCCAACCGTGTCGGATCGAGCGTCAGCCCGTCACGCTCGGCCAAGTCGAACATGTTGAGCGCCACCACGGTTGGCAGGCCAAGAGCAATGAGTTCGAGCGCGAAGCACAGATGATTGTCAAGATTGGCAGCGTCGACAACGATGATCAAGGCGTCGGGTTGGCGCTCGCCATCCTGTCGTCCCAAAATCACGTCGCGCGTCACCGCTTCGTCGGGGCTTGCCGGCTTTAGGCTGTAACTGCCGGGCAAATCGAGCAACGACAGCGGCCGGCCGTCAGGCAGGCTGGTGTGCCCCGCCTTGCGCTCGACAGTAACGCCTGGATAATTGGCGATCTTCTGCCGCGCGCCGGTGAGCGCATTGAACAGGCTTGATTTGCCGGCGTTGGGATTGCCGACCAGTGCAATAGAAGGAACGGCGTTGGTCATGCGTTAGCCGGCTCGACCTGAATGGCGAGCGCCTGCGCTGCCCGAATCACTACCTGCATCCGCCCGATGCTGATCGACAGCGGGTCGCGCGAGAACAAGCTGCCGCGATGAAGCGGTGTGATCTCGACGCCTTCCATCATTCCAAACTCGCGCAGACGGCGACCTTCGTCGGCTGACATAGTCTGCCAGTCGATATGGGCGATACGCACGCGAAGTCCGAGCGGGGAGGAGTCGAGACGTCCAGTCATTTGCTAGCGATTATCAATAACAGCAAGCCAGCGCCATTAAATAATTCGGGTCACCGGCCAGGATAGCGCAGCCGTCCGATAAAGCGGGCGAGACTGGGGCGCTCAATTTTTTGCGCGGCGCGGCGATGTTTCCATCCCTCGAACCGCATCACGGCGTCGATGCGCCGCGCCAGAAAGGCGCGGGTGTCGGCATGGTCTTCGCTCTCGTCATTCAAAAACACCGCCATGGTCGCGCCATAGACGCTGCCCAATATCGCGCGCTTGCTGTAATGATTATAGTCGGTGGCCGTATCACCCGCGAGCCGCCACATCGTGTCGGCAGCGCGCCAGCCGAGCTTGGCGGCAAAAGGCAAATTGGTGGGCAGCGCGAGCAGCGCCAACGCGCGGCGCAGCGATTCGCGCGCATCGGCAGTCAGGTCGAGCCGCGCTTCGACCAATGTGATGATGCGCGCGCGAATTTTGAGGTCTGCCAGTTTCTCGGCTGGCCAACGCGCCGCCATTTCCGCATCGATCCAGGCAAACCAGGCATCGATCATATCGCGGCCGCCGCCGGGAAAGGCGAGGGCGGCGATGTCCGGATCGACACCTGCGCGCCGCGCTGCATCGTTCAGCGCGGCAGCACCGAAACCGTCGAACGCAGCTGATGATGCAATCAACGGAGCGAGCGCAACGCGAATCTCGTCAAGCGTGGGGTCGGCAGGAAGGATTGAGGCCATAGGCCTCAGATAGGCCGGGCGGCGCGGCTCGGCAACCTTATCAGTACCAGCGCCGCCGCAACCAACATGCCGCCCAGTACATCGATGGGGCCGAGCGTCTCGCCAAACATCAACCAGCCCGCGAGCGCCGCCACCGCCGGTTGGACGAGCAGCGTCAATCCCAGCACCAACGGCGAAAAACGCGGCAGCGACCAGATGATGAGGCCCTGACCCACAATCTGACTGGTGAGCGCGAGCATAAGAAGCGGCGTCCAGTCGCGCGGCATTATTGCCTCGCCGAAAGCAAAAGATGTCATGAGCAGGACGGGCGCAGCGGCGGCAGATGCGATGGCCAGCGCTGACCATGGTTGCAAGTCACCGCGTACGCGCAGCATCAAAATGACGTAAACGGTATAAAGTGCCCCCGCGAGCAGGCTCAACAGATCGCCGATCAGATAGTCAGGGCTCAGCTCGTAACTTTGTCCCATCAATAGCGCGGCGCCCAGAAAGGCCAGTATGACCGCCAGCGCCTGCCAACCGCGCGGCAGGGCGCGGGCCAGAAAAATACCCCACAACACGAGTAACAGGCTAGCGCAATTGCCAAACAATGTAGCGTTGGCGATCTTGGTTTGCAAAATCCCGACATGCCAACTGGCGAGATCAAAGGCAAAAAAAATCCCGGCGGCCGCGGCAATGCAAAGAGCGGAGCGTGATGGCAGCCCACCACCCTCGCGTCTTGCGAACAGGAGAAGCAAAGGTAGCGCTAGCATCAAGCGCCAAAAGGCCGACGCCACGGGACCGGTGTCGGACAGGCGCACCAGCATCGCCCCCAAGGACAGCGCCAGATTACCCGCAAGCAGCGCGGCGAAGGCCCATCGGCCAGAGGCTGATCCTGCGGTGGTGTCGTCCACGGCTTGTCCCGTATTTAGATTTTCTTTTGCTACTGACGGTTGCCTTGGGCGCAGGCCGTACATAGCTGGTATCGGCATAGCGACGACCTCTCCGGACGTCGCGGGCAAAATGACAAGCAGGAGACACATATGTCCGCACCCACGTTGTTCGACCCAATTTCACTTGGCGCCGTTACCGCTCCCAACCGCATATTGATGGCACCGCTCACCCGCGGTCGCGCCGGTCATGGCTTTGTGCCCAACGAACTGGCTCGCGAATATTATCGCCAGCGCGCGTCGGCGGGGTTGATCATTTCCGAAGCGACCGGCATTTCGCAAGAAGGGCTCGGCTGGCCGTCTGCGCCGGGACTGTGGACCGATGAGCAGGTGGAAGGCTGGAAGCCCGTTATCGAGGCTGTTCACCAGGCAGGTGGCCGCATCATCGCCCAACTGTGGCATATGGGTCGGCTGGTCCATTCGATATTCAACGACGGCAAACAGCCTGTGTCCGCATCGGCAACCGCCGGCCCGGGACGCGCCCACACCCCAATGGGCCGCATGGATCTCGAAGAAGCGCGTCCGCTGCGCCTTGATGAAATTCCCCGCGTGATTGCCGATTATGTCCATGCTGCCGAAAATGCCAAAAAGGCCGGATTCGACGGCGTTCAACTGCATGGCGCAAACGGCTATTTGATCGATCAGTTCCTGCGCGACGGCACCAATCTGCGTGACGATGACTATGGCGGGTCGGTCGAAAACCGCATCCGGCTGCTGCGCGAAGTGACTGCGGCGCTGATCGGTGTTTGGGGTGCGGATCGTGTGTCCGTGCGCCTCTCGCCCAATGGGGATTCGCAAGGCACAAATGACAGCCATCCGGAAATCTTGTTTCCTGCGGCGGCAAAAGCGCTCGACGCGCTCGGCATCGCGTTCCTGGAATTGCGTGAGCCCGGCCCCGATGGCACTTTTGGCAATACCGACGTGCCCAAACAGTCACCTGCGATCCGCAAGGTTTTTTCAAACCCGCTCGTTCTCAATTCGGATTTCACGGCTGAATCGGCGCAAGCCGCGCTCGATAGCGGCGTCGCCGACGCGATCAGCTTTGGTCGCCCCTATATTGCCAATCCCGATCTGGTCGAACGGATCCGAACCGGTGCAGATCTCGCGCCGGACGATATGAAAACCTGGTATTCGCCGGGTCCCGAAGGTTATATCGACTATCCCGCGCTCATGGACGCTTGAGCGGTGTAGGCCGGGCGGGTTACTCCCGCTCGGCCACCGCCTTGTCGATGATTGAAGCCCCCATTGGGGCCAAAATCTTGCCGCCAAAGCGGAGCATTACAAAAGCGCCGACCAGCAACAACAAAGGTTGGACGAATAATAGGACGAGCGCGGCAGTCACCAACACCAAAAAGGGGGTGATAAATCCATTGCGGATATGGGCCTGACCCTTTGGCCCAAGGGTGATGGTGCGTGGTCCCTTGGCATCCCACCATTTTCCAGTGACGATGGTCTGACGATTGCCGCCCGCCTGCGGTGCTGGACGGTCGGCCATGCGCGCCGGCGCAGTTTGTGCAGCGGCGGGCCGCGGTCGATCCTCTTGGTCGTCGGCCCAATCCTGACGGCGGGCGGTCCGCGCCGTTCCGGTATGCGCGGCGGGTCGCGGCCGGTCCTCTTGCTCATCCGCCCAGGCCCTTCGACTCTTTTCGGCGATTGTCGTCGCAAGCTTGGCTCGCACAGGGTCCACAGCCACAGTCTTGGTTTTGGCCTGTCGGCTCGTGGGCGTAGGTCCAACCAACGGAGCCGGTCGGGCACTTAGCCCTGATGCGGCACGGGCCTTGGCAGAAATATCGGGGACTTGGCTTAGTTTCGGCGGGCGGATTGGTTCGATGCCGCGCGCGCGATCATGTTGTTCCATACGCTCGGCGGCCGTTGGCGGGGTGCGGCCGGTCTCATTATCAATGACGATCAGCCGGCCGCCGCGCTCGATGACGGCAAAGCGATTAGGAGGTGCGCTATCAACCAAAACCAAATTTGTCCTTCAGCGCCAACATGGCGAGCGCAGCCTTCGCAGCCTCGCCGCCCTTATCCTTGCGCGTCTTGTCGGCGCGTGCAAGCGCTTGATCTTCATTCTCTACGGTTAATATGCCGTTTCCAATCGCCATTCCGTCGAGAGTCAGCGCCATAATGCCGCGCGCGCTTTCGTTGGAAACGACCTCGAAATGATATGTCTCGCCGCGCAGAACAACCCCGACCGCGACATAGGCATCATAGCGCCCGCTCTCCGCCGCCATCGCAATCGCAGCCGGAAGTTCCAGCGCACCGGGGACCGTGACGGTCTCATGGCTATGGCCCGCAGCGTCTATGGCACTTCGCACCCCGTCGAGCATCAGATCATTGATATGCGTATAAAATCGCGCTTCGACGATCAGGATATGGGCCATTATTCTTCCTTTGGCTTGCCATGGGCGGCCAACGCCGCGCCATGAAATTTTGGATCGTGGCCGAACGGTTCAGCTGATGGCGTGTTCGGCAACGACGCGTAGGCCATAGCCTTCCAGCCCAACCAGATTGCGGTGGGTTGGGGTTAGCAATTCCATGTCGTGGACACCCAGATCGGCGAGAATTTGTGCGCCGATGCCATAAGCGCGAAAATCGGTCGACGCGCCTTCGCTAAATTCGCCTTTGGATGGCTTGGTGCCTGCAAGCGAGGCCACCAGTACGTCCGACGACGGCGGAACCAGCAGGACGATCAAGCCGGCGCCGCGTTCGCCAATCGCTTCCATCGATCGCTGCAAAATCCGTTTACGCGGGCCGGGTGACCCAAGAACATCAAAGGCGACCGACAGGCCGTGCATACGAACCAGGGTCGGTTTGTCGGCTTCGATTTCACCCTTTTGCAGGACCAGATTGGTGCTGCCGTCGACGCTGTTGCGATAGGCCTTGATGCGCCAGTCTCCACCATAGTCAGATGCAAAGGGGGCGTCGGAAACACATTCGACCAGCCTGTCATGGCGGTGGCGATAGGCAATCAGGTCGGCGATCGTGCCGATTTTCATACCGTGGCGCCGCGCAAAGGGGATCAGGTCATCCATCCGCGCCATCGTCCCGTCATCCTTCATGATCTCGCAGATCACGCCTGACGGGTTCAGGCCGGCAAGGCGGCTGATGTCGACAGCGGCCTCGGTATGGCCTGCTCGCACCAACACGCCGCCTTCGCGTGCAATCAAGGGAAAGACATGACCTGGCGTGACGATGGCGTCCTGACCCTGACCTGCGTCAATTGCCACTGACACGGTCCGTGCCCGGTCACCGGCTGAAATGCCGGTCGTGACACCCTCGCGCGCCTCGATGGACACGGTGAAAGCGGTCTCATGGCGCGTGCCATTTTTGCGACTCATCAGTTCGATGCCCAATTGTTCGCAGCGCCCGCGCGTCAGGCTAAGGCAAATAAGTCCGCGGCCATGCGTCGCCATGAAATTGATTGCATCGGGTGTCGCCATCTGCGCGGGAATCACCAGATCGCCTTCATTTTCGCGATCCTCGTCATCGACCAAAATGAACATGCGTCCGTTGCGCGCCTCTGAGATGATTTCTTCGGGCGTTGCCATCGGCGATACGTCGCTGTCGAAGGTGAGCCAATGCTCTAGCTTGCGTAGCGTCTCTGCGGTCGGGTTCCAGTCCGGCGATTCCAGATCGCGCAGGCTATTGGCATGGAGTCCGGCGGCTTTCGCAAGGCCGGAACGCGACACTGTGCCTTGGTCGACAACGGTACGGATTCGATCGATAAGTTGGATAGACATAGCAATGCTATTTCACACTACAGTGTGATCGTCAATTCCGAAATCACATTTCCAATGTTATTTTGGACCAAAAACGGGTCCAGTCGACGCGGACTGCTTATCGGGCTTAGCATCGAGCAGCGTCAACATCTGGCCGGTCCGATCGTCGCGGCGGGCATAATCGCGCGCTGACAAGCCAGCCACATGATCGGTTGTGTCGGGGTTGGCGCCATTGCTTATGAGCAGGCGGACCATATTGGAACTTTTGGCCTGTACCGCCAGAATCAGCGCGGTTTCGCCGCGCCGGTTCGATTGGTCAACTGCAGCTCCCCCTGCGATCAGCAATTCGGCGCCCTCGGTAAAGCCAAGCAACGTGGCGTGCATCAAAGGTGTCATGCCATTTTTGTCGGCTATCGACGGGTCGCCTCCCTTGCTGAGCAGAAAGCTGGTCCAGGTTACGTCGCGACGTTGGACGACGATTGACAGCGCTGTCTCACCTGTATTGCCGTCGCGCGTGTTGACCACGCGCGTTGTTTCATCATTCAACAGGTCGGTGGCCTTATTCCCATCGCGGTCGCGAACGGCTTTGAGAAAATTATAACTGTCGGAAAACTGGGCCATCGCGGGGGCACTGCTCAGCAACAGCGTCGCGCCGCCAAGCGGCAACACGAGCATGGACAGGCGCAGAACAAGAAAACGAACGGACATAATACCCCCAAAAAGCGGCGCTTCACGCGCAACACGCAGTTGATTTTTACACGTTAGCCGACCATGGCTGGCCGCATGATGAACAAGCCAACTATCCTGCAATCGCTCCGACGCGCAAGCCTTCTGCTTGTTGTGGGCCTGTCCCTCGCAGGATGCAACGGCCCGTCCAATCAAACCCCTGCGGATCCGCCGTTGGCTGGCGCAAGTATTGGTGGACCGTTCACGCTCATCGACCAAAGGGGCAAGACGCGCCGCGATACCGACTTTGCAGGAGAGTATCGCATCGTCTATTTTGGCTATAGTTTTTGCCCCGATGTCTGTCCGGTCGATCTGCAAAAACTGATGCGCGGCCTTACCCAGTTTGAAAAAGAGGATCCGCAACGCGGTAAGAAGATTGTCCCCCTCTTCATCACCATCGATCCGGAGCGCGACACACCTGAGGCGCTCGCGCCCTTCGTCGCGCGCTATCACCCGCGCCTGCTGGGTCTGACTGGAACAACCGACCAAATTGCCACCGTGGCTAAGGCCTATGCCGTCAGCTACCAAAAAATCGAAGGGTCGGCGCCCGACCGCTATTTGATGGCGCACAGCCAGATGGCTTTTCTGATGGGGCCAAAGGGCGAACCGCTGGCGTTGTTGCCGCTTGATGATCCGTCGACGCCAGACAAGGACGAGGGCGCACCCGCAGCGGTCGCGGCCGACCTTGCCCGATGGGTGCATTGACCACAGCACCCCCCTTTTGGGAGGCCCCGCTTGCTAGCCTCGACGCCGGGCAGTGGGAGGCCTTATGTGACGGGTGCGGCAAATGCTGCCTGCACAAGGTCGAGGATGAAGATACGGGGCGCATTTATCCAACCAATGTCGCCTGCCGTTTGCTCGACCTGCGCACAGCACGGTGCGGCGATTACAAACATCGCCGTAGCCATGTCCCCGATTGTCTGACCTTGACCAAGGGCAAGGTCGCCGACATCGAATGGTTGCCCCAAAGTTGCGCTTATCGTTTGCGCGCTGCCGGAGAGCCGCTGCCCGACTGGCATTATCTGGTATCGGGAGATCGCGATGCGGTACATCGCGCGGGCGAATCGATTGTCGGCTGGACGGTCAGCGAAACCCTCGCAGGCCCTTTGGAAAATCATCTTGTCACTCGCCCCGTCTGACCGCGCGGAAATCCGGGTCGGCGATAATGTCTGGCCTGTCAGGCTCGTCCGACACGCTCGCGCCAAGCGCTACCGTCTGATCGTCGATGCCGCGCGGAGCGAATTGCGCCTCACCCTGCCCCGCCGGGCGAGCGTCAAGGTTGCCCTGCGATGGGCCAGTGAACAACAGGCGTGGCTCGAAGCGCAATTTGGTCAGGCGCGACGGCCGGTTGTGGTGGGACCGGGGGTCAGCATACCCTATCGCGGCAAAATGCGTCAGGTTCACTGGGCCGCCGCGCTGCCTCGCCGTATCGAGGATGATGGCGAAGCGTTGTTGCTTGGCGGCGCGGTCGAACAGGTTTCCCGGCGTCTCGAGCGCTGGCTAAAGGCGGCGGCTCTCGACCTGCTCACCGCAGAAAGCCAGACCTTGGCCACGCAGGCCGATTTGACCCTGGGCCGCGTTGGTGTCGGCGATCCGCGCAGTCGTTGGGGCAGTTGCTCGGCGGCCGGGGATTTACGTTATAGCTGGCGATTGATCATGGCCCCCGACCATGTCCGCCGCGCAACGGTCGCGCACGAGGTCGCGCACCTGCGCCATATGGACCATGGCCCGGCCTTTCATGCGCTGGTTGCCGAACTGCACGATGATGACGTCGATGCGGCGCGCGGCTGGTTACGCCGCGAAGGTCGCGGGCTGCATTGCTATCGTTTTTCCAGCTGACCTAGGTTTTACCGCAACCGGTTACTAAAGCTCGGAAAGATCGCGCGTTGGCGCCTTCTGGGGTGGCTGAGCTTTGGGCGGCGGGAGTGTCGAGGGCGGCGGCACAGACGGTCTGGGCTGGGCCTGCTTGGCCGCAGGCGGAGACGGATTCGCTTCCGGCGCATTGCCTTGCGGCGCGCGGCGCCCGGTCTGTTCTTCGATCCATTGCTGGTTCAGCACCGGACCCTCGGGGCCACCGTTTTGCGGCGTCGGAACATCCCCAGTGGTTGGCAATTCGATCGGCATGCCATTTTCATCAACATAACCGCCATCTTCGGGAGCGCCGAAATAGGCGTCATCGTCCCCTTCCAGCTGCCATTCGGGAAGTTTGACTTCAGTATCAAAGGCCTCGACGGGGCGCTTGGCGACAGCAACCCGCATAAAGTCAGCAAAGGCCCTTGCCGGAGCACGACCGCCTTGCAACCCGCCGACTGGCTTGGCGTCGTCGCGGCCCATCCATACGCCGGTGGTCAACCCGCTTGAAAAGCCGAGGAACCAGCCGTCTTTGTTGCTCGACGTCGTACCGGTCTTGCCCGCAACGGGACGGCCAATCTGGGCGGCGCGCCCGGTTCCGGTGTTCACCGCTGTTTGCAAGAGATCCGTTATCCCGGCGGCGACCCAGTCATCAACGAGTTTTACGGGTTGTTCAGCTTGGCGCTGATAAAGCAATTTGCCTTCGGTCGTCGTCACTTTGGTAATGGCATAGGGCTGCACCGACACGCCGCGGCGCGCGATGGCGGCAAAGGCAGCGGTCATATCGATCACGCGCACTTCGGCACTGCCCAATACCATCGATGGGTGGGTGTTGATCGGCGTCGTGATACCAAATCGACGCGCCATATTGGCGACCGATGAAAATCCGACCGCATCGCCCAATTTGGCGGCGATGGTGTTGACCGAATAGGCAAAGGCGGTACGCACTGACATGGCACCGGCAAAGCGGCCCGATGAATTGCGCGGAGACCAGCCGTTGATCGTGACCGGTTCGTCAATCACCTCGTCATCGACATGAAAGCCAGCCTCTAGCGCGGCCATATAGACAAAGACTTTCCACGCCGACCCTGGCTGGCGTACTGCCTGGGTGGCGCGATTATAGTTTGAAGAGACATAGTCGGTACCGCCAATCATCGCGCGCACCGCGCCGTCGCGGTCGAGCGACACAAGCGCGCCCTGCACCCCTGCCGGGGCATTGGCCTGGACTGCTGCGGTGGCGGTGCGCTGCATATCAAGGTCGATGGTCGTATAGACATCGATGGGTTCGTTGCCCTCATCGATCAGCATATCGAGCTGGGGCAGAGCCCAGTCGGTAAAATAGCGGGCGCTATTCTGCCCCGTTTCACTCGCCAGTGCGACATTGGCAGGCTTGGCGTTTGCCGCCTGCGCCGGGCTGATCACATCGGCATCGACCATGACTTTGAGCACGACACTGGCGCGGCCCAGCGCAGCCTTGGCGTCGGCGGTTGGCGAATAGCGCGACGGCGCTTTGACCAGACCGGCAACGATCGCTGCCTCGGACAGCGACATCTCGGTTGCGCTATGACCAAAGAAACGGCGCGAAGCGGCGTCGATCCCATAGCTACCGCCGCCGAAATATACTTTGTTCAGATAAAGCTCGAGAATCTGGTCTTTGGAAAATTTCCATTCGAGCGCCATTGCGAGGACTGCCTCACGCAATTTGCGGGAGAAGGTATAGCTGTTCGACAGAAAGACATTGCGCGCCAGCTGCTGGGTGATCGTCGATGCACCCTGCATGCGGCGACCCTTGCCATAATTTTCAACTGCGGTAACCGCGGCGCGCGTCAAGCCAACAGGGTCGACCCCCGGATGATAGCGAAAGCGGCGATCCTCGACCGCGACCATGGCATCCTGCATCACCTGGGGTGTTTCGCTCAGCGGTAGCCAGCGGCCATAATTGGGGCCGAGCGAAAAGAAGACCGTGCCGTCAGCCGCATGGACGCGCACGGTTTGGCCTGCCGGTGATTTTCTCAATTCTTCAAAACTGGGGATGCGCTGCGCAGCAATCGCCACCGCTACCACCATCGCAATGATGCCGACAAAGGCGAGGCCAAACCCCCATTTCACCAGTCGCCTAAACCAAAGGCGCAACCGTGACGGGCTGGCCTTGGATGAGCGTGACCCTTTTCGGCCCGAACCATTTTGTTTGTTTTCGCGGCCCAACGCCTCGTCCCTTCCCTCGCTGCGCCGCACGCGGCCTCAGCCCTTGCTCTACAGTTTAATCGGCGTCGGTGTTCGATTCATCCGGTGCGCGGTTCTCGAAGTCAAGCGCGGCGCTGTTGATGCAATAGCGCAAACCTGTCGGCCCCGGCCCATCGGGAAACACATGTCCCAAATGACCCTCGCATGCGGCGCAACGCACTTCGGTGCGCGTCATGCCATGGCTGGAGTCTGTCAATTCCTGCACCGCGGCATCGCCCGCTGGCGCTGTGTAGCTCGGCCAGCCCGAACCGCTGTCAAATTTGGTCCGGCTGTCGAACAAGGGCGCACCGCATCCGGCACATCGGTAAACGCCATCGCCTTTATGGTCATTATATTTGCCGGTGAAGGCCCGTTCTGTGCCTCCCTCGCGAAGAACATGCGCCGCCAAAGGATCGATTGGGCGGTCAATGGGGTCAGACATGATGTCGGTCTCCTGCGAAAATGTCAGAGGCGTTATATCGGAATGCCACACTAATGCTGCAAGTGCCATGAACGGTGTAGGTTCTGACCCTAAGAGCCTATTCGGGTGGCACGCAACAAAAGTTGGACGATTGGCGGGAAATGCCGTGCCAGACGAATCATCGGGCTTGCAGTCCATCTGGTCTCGCCGGCGCGCCAGATCAGCCCAGCAAGTGCAAAGGGGCGCACCATATTGCGCGCCAGTCGGCGCTGGAACAACGGTGCGGCCAGCGGCCCTCCACGCTGCGCCGCCGTCACAGCATGGGCCGCGCTGGCCAGCGCAATTCCCATTCCTTCGCCAGCTAATGAAGGGATGACGCCTGCCTGATCGCCCAGTCGGAACAGGCCATTTTCGGTTTCGGCCGTGCGCCAGCCATAGGGAACATGGCCAATCGCATCGATGACGCATGACCAGTCGGCATAGGCTAGACGCTCACCGAGACGGGGCAGCTCGTCACCGAGCGTGCGCAGCAGGGCGGCGGGCTGGCCGCCCACGCCGTCCAGCCGTGACTTGTGAACTGCAAGGCATAAATTGGCGCTGCCATCCTCCTGCCGCACCAGCCCTGCATAGCCGCGATCGAATAAATGCAGTTCGACCGCATCGCCGACCAGTCGTTCGATCGCGGCGCTTGCTGGCAGGCGCAGACGCAGTCCCATCACCGGATCGGACTTTTGCCAATCCGCCGGTTCGCGCGGTTCGCCGCGAAATCCATGCTTTCCGGCGGCAAGGAACAGCAATTCTGCAGATAAAGTTGCACCGTCTCGGGTGCTGACGCTTTGCGGCGACAAACCGGTGGCATGGATGCCGCGTTCAAGCGCGACCCCGATCCGTACCGCCTCTGCTTGCAACGCGCTGTCTAGCCGATGGCGCGATATGCCCATCGCGGGGCGTGGCAGGACCGCCTCGCTGCGCTGTTTGCCGGCAAATAGTCGCACCCTATTGACTGTTTGACCCTTAAGAGCGGTCGGTCCGAGACCGAGCGCCTTCAGCCTGTCGAGCGATTGCCAGCTGAGAAACCCGCCGCACAAGGCATCGCCCGTCTCGCGTGTCCGTTCGAGCAGCATGGTCCGCGTGCCGCCGCGTACCAGCCCGATCGCTGCACTCGCGCCCGCCGGTCCCGCCCCGATGACCAGAGCTTGCGGTGGTGTCACCGAACCCGCTCGACACAAAGCCGATAGGGAAAAATGCGATAAATGCGGGCTAGGTGCGAGGTTTGGGGAAGGGAGTCTGCCAGCATCGCCTGCCATTCGTCACGGCGGAAGCTGCGCCCGACCGACAATTGCCCGTCGCGCTTCACAATCGGATCGACCCATGCCAGCATCGCGAGCAGCGGGTAGCCCATGAACGGCAGGCGCCGGCGATGAAGGTCGTTGACCAGCCAGCCCAGCGCCGCGTGCGCGTCCATGAAGCGCAGAAAATCGGCGCGCTCAAGCGGACTCATATGATGGGTGACGAGGCTCGATAGGATGATATCCCATGGCTCGTCGGCGAGATCGCGGTAGTCGCCGGTTATCAGCCGCACTCTTGCATCCAACCGGTGCCGCGCGGCGGCTTCACTCTTGGGGTTAAGGTCGACCCCGGTAAGATCAAGCTCGACCCCGCGCCGTTCTCCCCAGCGTGCAATCTGTGCCAGCATATCGCCGCCGCCGAACCCGACATCCAATATACGCCACGGACGCTGCTTAGCCAGCCCGCGGTTGCGAACGCGCTCCAGAAATCCGATGGTCGGCCGCGCCGCCAGCGTCAGGACATTGATCCGGGAAAGGTCAGCCAGCACCTTGGCATAGCGCTCGGAGGCTAGCTCGGCTGCATCCATCTCTTCCTCGGCGGCAATGGGAGCACGCAGGCTGACGAAGGGATTCATCGCGCGTGAAAGCGGATCGCTTCGGCGGCGAGTCCGGGGCCAAATGCGATGGCCAGTCCGTCGCCTTTGGCGCCGCGCTCCATCATGCGCGCAAGGACGAACAGGATTGTCGCCGAAGACATATTGCCGAAAGCGCGCCAGCACCTCTCGGCTGTCGCTCAGCGAATCGGGATCAGCCTCCAATGCCGTTTCGACGGCATCAAGTACCGAGCGACCACCGGCGTGAACCGCGAGCAAGGGCGGCAGGGCATTGCCTTCACCGAATAATTGATCGCGCACACCAGGCGCGGTCAGGGCCTGTTTTAACCGGCCCGGAACCTCCCCCGACAATTGCATGGCGAAGCCGGTCTCGCCAATGTCCCAGCGGATCAGGTCCGCGCTGTCCTCCAACGCGAGACTGCGGCCCTCGCCCAGTGCGAGCCCGCCGGGCGTAGCGCTTACAATTCCAGCGGCGGCGCCGTCGCTGAACTGGAGCATGGCGAGCAGCGGTTCGGGTTCCTTCTCGAGTTGCAAGTGCAGGGTCGACAGCTCGACGCTGACCATCAGCACCACAGCACCGGGTTCGGAGCGGACAATATGCCGTGCAGTACGCAGCGCGGTTACGCCGGCATAGCAGCCCATGAAACCGATCAGCACGCGCTCGACTGTCGCTGACAGGCCCAATTCGCGCGCAATAATCTGGTCGATGCCGGGGGCGACAAAGCCAGTGCAGCTGGCGACGACGATGTGGGTAATGGCAGCCGGATCGAAGGCATCGCCCAATGCAGCAATGGCGCTAAGCGCCAGTCGGGGCGCATGATCGGCATAAAGCTTCATGCGTGCCGATGTCGGTGGCAGACCGGGGGTATCGTAAAATCCGCCCTCGGCTACGGGTGACCCCCCGGTGGCGGTCGGTGGAAGCACCGACCAGCGGTGATCAATCCCCGACCGGTTCGCCATGCGAGAAAAGATCGCACGCACGCGGTCATCGGCGAGGCGCGGCGTCGCCCAGTCGATAAAGGCCTGGTGAATATCATGATCGGGCGCTGCCGTGGCGAGCGTATTGAGCCATGCGGGTGGCGAAGGGTCGGTCATGTCGTTCCTTTGGCGCAAAATGGGGTGGGGCGCCAGCGATAAGCCCGCAGGGACCTTTACTGCAGTTTAACCAAGTTCGGGCTATTTTGGATGCGTGGGAATGCGATTATTCTTGATTTTGCTACTGCCTTTGGCGGCCCCTGTGCCTGCGGCGGCGCAGTGTTTGCTATGTGCAAAGGTCAATGAAGGCACCGTCATCCGGTCGTCGGAGGACGCAGCCCCGCTTCATGTCGATATCGAAACCCAGCTTGATTTCAGCCGCGTAGCGGTCGGATCGATGGGCGGAGAGGTGGATGTTGATCCGGTGACAGGAGCGCGCCAGCTACGCGGTGATGTTGTCAATCTGGGTGGCTTTGCCGTAACCGGCGTTGTCACTGTGCGCGGCACGCCTGGAGCCGAATTGCGGGTGTATCTGCCCCCGTCGGTGGATCTGGAAAGCGAGAACGGGCAAAGCGCGCGCGTCAACGGTCTGAAGACCGACCTGTCAGCCGCGCCGAGACTGGGCCCCGACGGCCGGTTGAAGTTCCACTTTGGCGGCCGGTTGCAGCTCGATGCGACAGATGATGGCAATTATCGCGGCCGTATCCCGGTTACCGTCGAATATCAGTAAAGGACGCGAAGGGCGGGCTAAACCGCTGCGCGCTCGCCGAACAATGCGCTTCCGACACGGACATGGGTCGCGCCTAGCGTGACAGCCTTTTCATAATCTGCACTCATCCCCATCGACCGAAACGCCAGCTGATGCCGTTCGGCCAGTTCGTCGAGCAAGGCAAAGTAAGGGCTTGGCTCGATCGCGGCGGGCGGGATCGCCATCAGGCCGCTGATTTCCAGTCCGGCGGCTCTGGCCTCGTCGAGCAGCGCAGGCAGACCGGCGACCATGCAGCCACCTTTTTGCGGCTCATCTCCGATGTTGACCTGGATGAACAATTGCGGCTGGCGACCCTGCTTGTCGATGGCGCGGGACAGGGCTGTGACGAGCGATGAGCGGTCGATTGAATGGATCGCATCGAACAACGCGACCGCATCGTCGGCCTTGTTCGATTGCAACTGGCCAATCAAGTGAAGGAAGATGTCGGGATGTCCGGCGCGTAGCGCCGGCCATTTGGCGGCGGCCTCTGCAACGCGATTTTCACCAAAATGGCGCTGCCCTGCGGCAATAAGGGGCTGAATAGCGTCACCGTCATGGGTTTTCGAAACCGCAATGAGCTGGATGTCGCTGTTCTTGCGCTGCGCACGTAGCGCCGCTGCCGCGATCGCCGTGTTGACCTGAGCCAGCCTGTCTGCTGCCGTTTCCATCTCATTCCCTCGCGTTGCACCTGTCTGCGACGGGCCTATAGAAAGGGCCATGCCGAGACGCCACCCCCCTGTCTTGCCGACACGCTGGCTGTTCACTGATGAACGGCTGGACGGTTCCTTGGTCGCCATCGTTGCAAAGCTCCCGCCCGGCAGCGGGATTGTGGTCCGCCACGACCATTTGCCGCTTGGTGCGCGATGGCGCCTTATGAGACGGTTGATGCGGATCGCCAAGATGCGCAAGCTGACGGTATTGCTTGCCGGATCGCCGGCATTGGCGGTGCGGTGGGGCGCTGATGGCGTGCATCTGCGTCAACGCAACAAGCGCGAGGCAATGCAGGCCCGTCGCCTCGGCCTTTGTCTGACCATGCCGGTGCATAGCAGCGGCGAGGCCCGTGCCGCGCGGCGCGCAGGGGCTGATCTTGTCTTTGTCTCGCCGCTCTACCCAACCCGCTCGCATCGCGATGCGGATGGGCTCGGCCACAGACCATTTGCGCAGTTGGCGCGCTTGAGCGCGGCGCAAGTGACGGCGCTCGGGGGGATGAATGACGCACGGGGGCGAGCATTGCGCCTTACTAGTACGCAAAGCGGATTTATCCCCGGCTGGGCGGCGATTGATTATTGGGCAGAGGTGGCGCGCAAACGCCAACCGCATCAGAAGCGGAACTGAGTCCCGACATAGACCGCTTGGCTGTCACGGCGGCTGTCGGCCAGCGGCTCAAGCCGGTCGTCGCTCTTGTACCGCACACCGGCAGTAACATCGAGATTGCGCGTTACGCTATAGCTGCCAACCACATCCACGGCCTGACCCGACGTCGGGACACTGGCCTTGGCCGGGTCACGCGATCCGTTGATCATCCGCGTTGCGAAACGCGATTTCGATTCGGGCTGATCGGGTGCACGGGCGACCGGCAAATTGCGGATGTCGATACCCGGGGTCAGTTTTGGCGTTGCGAATTTTTCAAAGCCCACCGATTCGCCCAGATCATAAGCAACCGGGGTAAAGGCGACCGGCGCCTTGGTACGGCCTGCTGCCAAAGCGGCAGTGCGGGCTGCACTTGATTCATCGCGCGCCCGGACAACAACGGTAATCGCGCGGTTCTTCCGGCTCCCGTCGGTCAGCGCCGGCGTGAAATTGAAATTACGCTGGGATTTTTCCGAAACCTTGGCATAGCGCGCAATCAACCGCGGGTCGCCGGTTGCGGGAGTGAACTGCCCCCGCAGGGTTTCAGATAGGCTGGTTTCGCGAATTTGGTCGACGCGACTCAAGGCCGCAAGCGCGGGCGGCAGGGCGATAGTCAACGCAGCCAAAACGGCCACGCTTCCTCGCCAATACTGCTTCGGCCCCTGTGCCATAATCTGCGACTCCAACCTTTCTAGCTACGTAGATAGGACGACTGCCCGCATTTTGCCAGTGATTCTGGAGTCTTTTGTTGCGCCTATCCTGCTTTTCGCACCTGTTGTTGCCGGATGACCACAGTCTGAATGGTGATGGTGCTGAAATTGCCGCGCTTGCCGGACGGCTGCAACGACGATAGAGACCGCCGCATATCTCCCTCTCGCGCGGTGGCTGGGCCCGGTTATTGCGCTCTTTCGAAGGTTAACTGGCATGCCCCAACTTTCCGCCCTCGCGTCTTTTGGTCGCCGTTCTGCCACTTTGGCGCTGCTCGTGACGGCGGCTGCCGGTCTGTCGGCTTGCGGCGGGAAAGATCGTCCGCGTGCTGACCTGGCCGCATCTCAGGTGACGACGATTGGCGTAAACAGCTATTTGTGGCGCGCTTCGCTCGACGCTTTGTCGTTCATGCCCTTGCTGCAGGCCGACTCTTCAGGCGGCGTGATTATCACCGACTGGTATGCCAATCCGGGCAATGACACCGAGCGGATGAAGGTGACGGTTTCGATTCTCGATCAGGATCTGCGCGCCGATGCGCTGCGCGTTGCCGCCTCGCGCCAGGTGGCGCAGAACGGGACTTGGGTCGATGCACCGGTGCAAGCCGCGACGGTTCAAAAGCTTGAAGAAATTATCCTGACCCGCGCTCGCGATCTGCGCCGAAGCGCCATCGGCGGCCGATAACCGCTGACCGCAATGTGGATGATCAACGTCAAAAGAGCCAAGCAAGAACGGGTCTGGTGAAAACAGGCCCGTCAAAAACAGGCCAAGTAAAAACTGGAATGAATCGATGACCCGCGAATCGCGCTTTGGCGCCATGTCTGCCGACGCCCGCTGGCAAGCGGCCTGGGATAAGACACAGGCTTTTGCCACGACCGAGCGCGAGGGGCATCCCAAGGCTTATATATTGGAAATGTTCCCCTATCCTTCGGGGCGCATCCATATGGGGCATGTTCGCAATTATACGATGGGCGATGTTCTGGCGCGCTTTAAGGCGATGACCGGCCATGATGTGCTCCATCCGATGGGATGGGATGCTTTCGGGATGCCGGCTGAAAATGCGGCGATGGAAAAGGGCGTCCACCCCGGCGGGTGGACCCGCGCCAATATCGACGCAATGCGTGGCCAGCTGAAAAGGCTTGGCCTCGCCATTGACTGGAACCGCGAACTTGCGACCTGCGACCCCGATTATTACGGGCAGGAACAGGCGCTTTTCCTCGATCTCCATGCTGCAGGGCTGGTGACGCGCAAGGAAAGCTTCGTCAATTGGGATCCGGTCGACCACACTGTACTTGCCAATGAACAAGTGATCGATGGTCGCGGCTGGCGGTCGGGCGCCCTGGTAGAAAAAAAGAAACTGTCGCAATGGTTTCTGAAAATCACCGATTTTGCCGAGGATCTGCTGACCGGACTGGGCAAGCTCGACCAATGGCCCGATAAGGTTCGCTTGATGCAGGAAAACTGGATCGGCAAGTCGCAGGGTCTCGAGTTCAGTTTCAAGCTGGTTGGCGGCGCCGATGGCTTCGATGTTTTTACAACCCGTCCCGACACCTTGTTTGGCGCCAGCTTCGCTGCCATCTCGCCCGACCATCCGCTCGCCGAAGGACTAGCGAAAAACGCGCCGCGTCTGGCCGACTTCATCGCCGAATGCCGCCGTCAGGGCACGTCGGCGGCCGCGATGGATACGGCAGAAAAGCTGGGCTTTGACACGGGTCTATGCGTCGAACATCCGCTCGATCCGCATTTTCACCTGCCGGTCTGGGTCGTCAATTATGTGCTGATGGATTATGGAACCGGCGCAATTTTCGGCTGTCCCGCGCATGATCAGCGCGATCTGGATTTCGCGCGCAAATATGATCTTCCGGTCTACCGCGTCATTGCCGATGGCGACGATGACGAACAGCATTTTGGCGGTGACGAGGCCTATGTCGGACCGGGCCGATTGGTGAACAGCCATTTTCTCGACGATATGACGATCGACGAGGCGAAGGCGATGGTCATCGCGCGCGCGCAGCATGATGGCTGGGGCAAAGGAAAAACCGTTTGGAGGCTGCGCGACTGGGGTGTTTCGCGACAGCGCTATTGGGGGACGCCGATCCCCTTTGTCCACTGTGCAGGCTGCGGCATTGTGCCGGTGCCCAAGGACCAATTGCCTGTTATCCTCCCCGATGATGTCGATTTTTCGGTTCCGGGCAATCCCCTCGACCGCCATCCGACATGGAAGCATGTTGCTTGTCCCGCGTGCGGCGGCGAAGCGGTTCGCGAGACCGACACGCTCGACACCTTTGTCGATTCCAGCTGGTATTTCCTGCGCTTTGCCAGTGCGCCCACCGACAAGCCGTTCGACGCAGATGTGATCCGTCGCTGGCTACCCGTCGATCAATATATCGGCGGCATTGAACATGCGATTTTGCACCTGTTATATGCCCGCTTCTGGACCCGCGCGCTTCAGCATATCGGGATGCTCGACATCAGCGAGCCCTTTGCCAGCCTGTTCACACAAGGCATGGTGACGCATGAGACCTATAGTCGCGATCAGGGCGAGGGACTGCCGCCGCTCTATTTCACGCCTGATGAAGTCGAACGCAGCGCCGATGGTGCGACGCTGATCGCCGATCGCGCTCCCGTCGCGGTAGGCCGCGTGATCAAAATGTCGAAATCTAAAAAGAATGTCGTCGATCCCGATTCCATTCTTGACCAATATGGCGCCGACGCGGTGCGCTGGTTCATGTTATCAGACAGCCCTCCAGAACGTGACCTGCCGTGGAGCGAGGCGGGAATCGAGGGCGCGTGGCGCTTTGTTCAACGCTTGTGGCGACTGTTCGGCGAGACCGAGAATAGCGGCGACGGCAGCGAAGACGTGGCGCTCGCGCGCAAGCTGCATCAGGCGATTGCCGGCATTGCCCATGACGTCGAAGCCTTGGGTTTCAATAAGGCGGTGGCCAAGGTTCACGCGCTGGCCAATGACATGGAAAAGGCCCCGGCCTCGGCAACCCGTGCCGAGGCATGCCGCACGCTGATCCTCCTTGTCGCGCCGATGATGCCGCACTTGGCTGAGGAAGCCTGGGCCGCGCTGCCCGTACATCAACGCACCGCCGACATGGTGGCGAAGGCCGCATGGCCGGTCGCTGACCCCGCTTTGCTGGTCGATGATGAAGTGACCATCGCGATTCAAATCAGTGGCAAATTGCGCGCGACGATGACGCTCGCCAAGGGGCTGAATCGCGCGGACGTCGAGGCTGCCGCGCTGGCCCAGCCAAAGATAGCCGAGCAATTATCGGGGGCGATTCCAAAAAAGGTGATTGTTGTTCCTGACCGTCTGGTCAATATCGTTCCCTGATGCGCATCCTTACTGTCTCGTTCCTTCTCGCCGCCTCGCTGATTCTCAGCGGCTGTGGGCTGCGGCCGGTGTACGCCAATGGTAGTCGCGGCGCGGTGGCTACGATGCTCGCCGATGTGAAGGTTGCGCCGATTGAGGGGCATGCCGGCTGGCTCGTCCGCAATGCCCTGCGTGACCGCTTCGTGGCAACGCGCGGTGGCCGCGAACCGGGCGATCGGTTCCAGCTCGACGTAAAGCTCGAGGATTCGATCACCGGCTTTGGCGTGCGCACCGATGATGCGATCACGCGCGAGCGGCGTACCCTGCGCGCCCGCTACCAACTGATCGATACATCCAATGGCGAAGTCTTACTCGATGCCGTCGCCGCCGCCGATGCGGGGATCGACGTTGTTGGGTCTGAATATGCGACCATCGCTGCAGAATCGAGCGCCCTGGAGCGGCTCGCATCGGGGATCGCGGATCAGATTGTTGCGCGGCTGGCGATTTTCGCCGATCGTGGAGGCGGCGCTGCCGCGCCCGAAGCGCCCTGATCGGGGGCCGAGCCGCGAATGAAATCCGTCAAACCCGCCGATCTGGAACGTCAGGCCCGCTTGAACCCTGCGGTTCGGTTCTATCTGCTCACCGGACCTGACGACGCAACGCTGAATGCGCTCGCCGACTTGATGACCGGCTGGGCAGGCCGTGATGCCGAACGGGTTGATCTGACGTCGGCAAAAATGGCCGAAGACCCTTCATTTTTGGCCGCCGAAGCGGCGTCATTGTCGCTCTTCGCCGGTGCGCGACTCATTCGGCTCGACATACTCGGCAACGGCGATGATTGTCTGGCCGCCGTTGCCGCGCTCCTAGAGGCGGAACAGACCGTCAATCCTGTCATAGCGACCGGGGCATCGGTCACCGCCAAATCAAAGTTGACGCGGCTAGTCGAAGTATCGGACCATGGGCTGGCAGCGATTTGTTACCAGCCCGATCGCCATGCGTTGGCCGCTATTGCGATGGAGGCCGCCGAGCAGTCAGGACTGCGTCTGGGCAACAGCGAGGCGCATATGCTGATTGATCTGGTGTCAGGTGATCAGGCCTTGATGCGGCGTGAAATTGAAAAAATTGCGCTTTATCTGGACGCTGCGCCCGACCGCCAGCGTCAGGTGAGTGCCGCCGATATCCTTGTGCTTGGAGCTGCGAGCCATGAAGAAGATGTCAGCGAATGCATCAATGTGGCGCTGGGCGGCAAGACCAAGGATCTGCCTGCGATGCTGGCCAAGGCGACGGCGGTCGGGGTTGCCGAAATACGCATCATTCGCGCGCTGTCGATGCGAACGATGGATCTCGCCCGATTGCGCGCTGAAGTCGACGGCGGCGCCCACCCGCGAACGGTCGTCGGCGCCCGGTCAAGCGGCGTATTCTGGAAAGAGCGCGACGCGGTGACGGCGCAGCTTCATCTGTGGGATTCGGTGCGCATTGCCCGCTTGATGAGCCGTTTGCTCGAATGCGAACGTGCGCTCAAATCGTCGGGAACCGCCGGCGGCGTTCTGTTCCGCAAACTGATGACCGACATCACCTATCAGGCCGCCCGCGCGCGTTGACGCTAGAAGACGACGGGAGCGGGGGTTTCGCTTTGGGGCTTGCGCGACTTGGGATCGTCGGGTGGCACAAAGGTCCAGATGGTGTCGCCGCTATCGACAGTCGGGCGATTGTGCTTGGCAAAAATTGCCATCTCGCCCGATGCGCGCACCACGGCCAGGCTATCGCCATCGGATGCCTTCATCCGCGCGACAAAGTCGGCATAGGTGAATTTGTCGGTGATGCGCGTGCGGCCAAAGGTCCATCCGGCCTGAAGTCGGTCGAGCAATTCTTCGATCGGCGTTCCGGCAATCGTCAGCACACGGCCGCGGCGGTGGCTGCCGGCGCGCGTTTCGCCGATCAGCCGGCTGACGCGGTCATGGCCGATTTCGGGCGCAAGCTCACTGCACACCAGCGCATTATAGGCATCATTGTCCGTCGCGGCGATCAATTGCTGGAACTGCCCCATGTCGATGCTGTCTTCATGCGCCTCGTCCAAAATATCGCCATGATAGATCTCGATATCGGCGCGCCGCGCGCGGCGCAGTGCTAGCTTGCTCTGGTCCGCGATCAGCACCTTGCGGTCCTGCTTTTTCAGGAATTCGGCAAAGGCGATGGTCCAGCTATTCGCGCCGACCAGCAAAATGCCTTCGCCTTGACCCCGGTCGAGGCCCAGCCAGCGGGCAAAGGGTGCAGCGGTAAAGCCATGGGCAAAGATGGTGACGATGACGACCGCGAAGGACAATGGCACCAGCGCCTCGGCATCGGCGACGCCATAATCAGAAAGGCGCAGCGCAAACAGGCCAGTCACCGCAACCGCGACTATTCCGCGCGGTGCAATCCAGGCGATAAACAGACGCTCTTTGAATGGCAGGCGTGTGAACAGCAGCGCGGTCATAATGGTCAACGGTCGGACGACGAACAGCAGCAACAGCAGGAAAACGACGAAGCGGAGCTGGAAATTCTGCACAACCTCCCAATCGAGGGTCGCCGCCAATATCACGAACACACCCGAGACGAGCAAGACGGTCAGATCCTCCTTGAACCTGCGCAGCATATGGCTGGAATAGGTTTCGCGATTGGCCATCACCACGCCCATCACTGTGACGGTGATCAGCCCCGTTTCGTGCATGACGACATCGGACAGAACAAAGGCTGCGATGACGGTGGTCAGCAAGACCGGCGCCTTTAAAAATTCGGGTACCCAGCCGCGGGGGAAAGCCCAGGTCAGCGCAAACCCCGCCCCGCCGCCGATCAATACAGCGAGCAGGCTGGCGGCAACGACGTCGATAACGATGCCGACGTTGTTGGTGTCGGCTCCGCCGTGCGTGATATAGCTGTAAATGCCGACCGCGAGCAGCGCACCGATCGGGTCGTTCACAATGCCTTCCCATTTCAGCATATTCTTGACGCGCGGGGTGATGTTCAATGACCGCAACAGCGGGCCGATGACGGTCGGGCCGGTCACGACCATGATCCCGCCGAACAGCGCCGACAGCTCGAGCGATAGCCCCGCGCCATAATAAGCGGCGGCGGTTGCCAGCCCCCAGCCGACCGGAACACCGATGAAAACGAGCAGAGCGACCGCAAAGCCCGCTTGTCGCAACTCACGGAATTTGAGACTCAGTCCGCCCTCGAACAGGATAACCGCGACGGCGAGCTTGATAATCGGTTCGCGCAGTGCGCCAAAATCACGCTCGGGGTCTAAAAGGCCAAGCACAGGGCCTGCGATGATGCCCGCGACAAGCATCAGCGCAATCGCGGGGCGTCCGGTGCGCCATGCTACCCACTGCGCACCGATTCCGATGACACCGATCAGAGCAATTTTGACGAGGAGCGAATCAATCGCGAACATGGAGCAACCTTAGGCGGCGAATGGGCATAGCGGCTATAAAAAAGGGGCCGCCTGCTTGCGCGATAACAAGCGGGCGGCCCCATATATTTTCAGTGACTTGCGGGAGGTTAGAACTTGCCGCGCAACGTCACGCCATAAGTCCGAGGTTCAGCCAGAAACTGCGAGAAGATCTGGCGGCCACCGGGATATTGCGGATCGGTGAACGGAGCAGTGCCCGCGCCCGCCTGGAACGGCGAGTTAAACGCAACCTGGGCATAATTTTTGTTGAACAGATTTTGTGCCCACAATTCGATGCCCCATTTTTCGTCCGGACCGCGTACGCCGACGCGTGCGTTAAACAGCGCATAACCATCCTGTTCCTTTTGCGGGAACAAGTCCGATCCGGTGTTGTAATCGCTGGTCATACGACCGTCGATATAAACAAGACCGGTCAGGCCGCCGCTGCCCAGTTCGGGCGTCCAGGTAAAGCTGCCGGTGGCGACCAATTCGGGCGCGTTCGACAGATTGTCACCGGGTAATTTGCGCAACGCGGGATCGAGCGGTGCTCCCGATTTGTTGCCGACCAGATTGCCGCGATATTTGGTGTTGGCATAGGTCAGCCCGGCGGCAACGCGGACATTGCGGGTTGGCGACAACGCCGCTTCAAGTTCGACACCCTCGGTGCGGACGCCATAGCTAACATCGCTCGCCGGGCAAGCGCCAGTCGTGGCGCTCGTGTCGCGATCACCGCCAGCCAAGTCAGACGAACAGCCGTTGACCGTCTGCACAATGAAGACTGATCCGTTGAAGGTGTTCAGCTGGAAATTGCTGAAATCCGACCGGAACCCCGAGATGCTCAGGCTGAAGGGACCCGTCGAATATTTGGCCCCGATCTCATAGCTGTCGACCAGTTCGGGATCGAACTGCAGATTGCCGACCAGCGCCTGAGCGCCGCCTGCAGCAGCAAAGGGGGTGATCGGTGATTTGAGCGCCGAGCGGTCGAGGTTGAACCCGCCCGCCTTATAACCGCGCGAGAAGCTGACATAGGTCAGCAAGTCATCAATCGGTTTCCACGACAGGATCGCGGTGCCGGTCCATTCATCTTCGCTGCGGCTGTCCTTGATCGACACACCATTTAATTCGGCAGTCGAATTGCCCTGACAGCTAAGCCCGATCAATGCGCCCGCGAGCGCCTTTGCGGTGGCGTTCGATGTGGTGCTCGTCAAATCGTCGAGCACCAGACCCTGCACTTGCGGGCAGACAGTATTGTCGTTGCCGAAGGTCGCGTTAAACTTCTTCTTGTCGTTGGTGTAGCGAACCCCCAGCGTCAGGTCGACGGTGTCGGTAACATGCACGATGTTATGCGTGAACAGGGCCCAGTTGGTGTCGCGCTGGAAATAGCGGTCGTTGGTGGTGCCGAGGTTGTTGAGACCATCGAGCGCGGTAAATGCCGCGACGATATCCGGTCCCGAGGCGCCACTAGCGCCAGCGATCGTTGCGGGACCGACGCCGGGAACAACGCAAAGCGGGCTGTTCGGCGAGTAAAGCCCGGCCAGACCGCCGCCTGTGATGATCCGGCAATTGGCAAAACGGCCATAATCATTGCCGAAGCGTAGATTGTCGCGGACCGTGAGCCCTTCATTGGCGTAGAAACCACCGACCAACCAGTCGAGCTTGCCGTTGAAGGCTTCACCCTGCAGGCGGACTTCCTGAGTGAAAGTATGAAACTGGCGATAGGCGTCGGGACTGTCGGCACGATAGAGGATGTCGACCGCACCATAGTCAGTATCCGATGCCTGTCCCGACCGATATTCGCGATAGGCGGTGATCGAGGTCAGCTTGGCGCCGCCAAAATCATAATCGATCTGGCCCGAGAAACCATAGTCCTTGGTCACGCCGCGATAACTGCGTCCGGGGCTGACCGAGATGTTCCGGCTATAGCCCTGGTTAAAGGCTGCGGCAGGCTGGCCAAGGTCGATGAGGACCTTCGTGATGTTGTTGGTCGTCGTGGTGACGGGGACGCCCGGATTGTTCAAATTGCCGATGAACGGGTTGACGCTGTTGTCGACATAGGTCGCTGCACAACATTTTTCATCGCGATAGGTATAGTCGGCGATCAACCGGACCGACAGCGCGTCGCTGGGCTCGAAAAATAGCTGGCCGCGCAAGAAATAGCGGTCGCGGTCATTGACGTCGGTGTTATTGGTATTGTCGCGATAGAATCCGTCACGCTTGACCCAGATGCCGTCTAGGCGCGCCGCGATTGTGTCGCTGATCGGGCCGGTGATGCTGCCGCCGAGACGCCAATAGTCGAAATTTCCATAGGTAATCTCGCCCGAGGCCCCGAAATTAAACTCGGGCTTCTTGGAATAGATGCTGATCAAGCCGGCTGACGAGTTGCGTCCGCCGAGCGTGCCTTGCGGACCGCGCTGCACTTCGACGCGATCGATCTCGCCTAGTTCGTTGAGACCAATGCCCGAACGTGAGCGGTACACGCCGTCGATGAAGACCGGAACCGAGCTTTCCAGACCGGGGTTGTCGCCGACCGTGCCGATGCCGCGGATACGCGCCGAACCATTGGCTTCGCTGCCGGTCGAAGAGACGAGGAGTGATGGCGCCACCTGATTGAGCTGGCGAATGTCGTTGGCGCCGCTGTTCTGCAGCGTCTCGGCGTTCACGGCCGAAATGGCGACGGGAACGTCGGACAGACGCTGCGAACGGCCTTGCGCTGTCACGACAATCACTGTGTCGGCGCCGCTGTCGTCGGAATTGCTTGCATCTTGCGCCAATACCGGAGTGGCCAGAATGGCGACAGAAAGAGACACCGTCAGCGCGCTCGTGCGCAACAGATGGCTAGCAAAAGTGGGAGATGATTTCATGGTGGCTTCCTCTCAGTTATTATTTATTGCGCGATAATAGCGGAACGGTGGCGCTATTCCACCGGTTGCAGCGTTTTCGAGCAATTGTTCGGTCAATGTGCAACATTTTTGCCACAGGTCGGATTTGACCCGAAAGCGCGGAAAAGCTTTTAGCGCATGGCGGCATGCGCCGCCGCCGTAGCGGCATCGGGCTCAGGTCCGGTGACAGGAAAGCGAAGTATTCGGCGGTTTATAACGGTCAGCGCGTGATAGTTCCCTGCAAAATTCGCGGCCATGGCTGACGACTGCACATCAAGTCCGCCCGTCAGGCTGCCGAATGCGGGCAAGATCAGCCGGCGCTCGTCGCAGGCAAAGCAGGGGCGCGAAATCGATCTCCCGCGCGCCTTCACGCGAAGCTTGGGGTGGAAATGGCCGGATATTTCAGGACGGGCTTCTGACGCCTCGCTTTGATGGCGCAAGACGAGTCCGGCGATGTGTAAGTCTTCGGCAACGCTGCCGCCCCAATTCTCGTCCATCAGACCATCATGGTTGCCCGCGATCCACTGAATATCATAAGTCGCCGCGAGCGCCCGCAACTGCGCCTCGATGGCCGGTGTGATACGACTTTGGGCGTCGCGATCATGAAAGCTGTCACCCAGACACCATATGGCGCTCGCGCAAGTCGCGGCGGCCAGTTTCGCCAGGCGGTCAAGAATGTCGCGACTGTCATAAGGGGGGAGCGGCTGGCCATGCGTGGCGTACCAACTCGCTTTTTCCAGATGCAGATCGGCGACGATCAGTGCCTTTTCCTGCGGCCAAAATAACGCGCGATCGGGAAGGGCCCAAAAGCGCTGACCTGCGAAATCAAGAATGGGATAGGGGATCACAGCGCGGCTATGGCAAGCCCGCGCTATTGACGCAATGAACAGCTGACCGGTTCAGCCGGGAAAGCGCGTGGCGGCTTCGGCCAAGCGGTTGCGCGTGTCGCGCGCGGCCCCGCTGGGCATATCAAACACGACGCGCCGGTTCGGAAAGTCGATCTCGACCCGATCGAACAGCCGCAAACTGTCCATTCCCAAAAGCAGTGCGGGCCGGTCTTCCAGATTCAAGGCGCGGAACGCCTGTGAATCGGCAAAAGAGACAGGTAGATCTGCCATTGTCACCCCTCCGACGATGATCTGGCGTATGGCTGTACGAACAGCGGGAACCATTTCACCGGTTACGGAGGTCAATTCGGTGGGGAAGAGGGGGAAGACATTCTGGCGACGCTTCATGACCATTTCTTTGAGCGCCAAATTACCGACGCTGGTCTGAGCCCCGGTATCGACGATGATATCAACCCGCTTTCCACCGATCCGGGCATCGGACAAGATCAGCCGCCCCGCAATATTGCGCGCGGTAACGACAATAGCATCGCGGTCGTGGATCAACGGGGAGGAACGGCGACGCGATTCGGATATGGTCATCGTTTCCTTGCGAAAGTCGATCAGCAGACGGCGATCTTCCAGCATATCGACCCCGATCAATCCGGCGGCGCCGATATGGCGTCCGGCAAAGGCGGGGGCCTCGAACGGGCTCATGCGCAAATTGGTCATTTCCAGCGATGCGACCTGAAAGGACGGCACGGTAAGTGCACTGCCAATAGTGGCTAGCCGCAGTTTCGAGCCATCTTCGAGCCCCAGCCGAATGGCCAGTTCGCGGGCGATCACCGTCCGTTCGGCGCCGGTGTCGACAAGGAAAGAAAAGGGACCCTGTCCGCGTACAGTAACCGGCACCGACATGCGCCGCGTGGCATCAAGGTCAAAGGGCTGGATGACGGTTGTGGTATCGGTGGCGGCGACTTCGCCGTCGACGGGCATGACTTTTGGCGGTGTCGGCGGGTTTGGCGCGATGGCCTGATCGGGGGCGGGGCCTCGCGTCGGTGCGGCCCCCATAACCAGCGGCGCGACCAAGATCAGTGTGATCAATGTCAGCGCGCTATGCGGCATCCGGCTAGGCTTTGCATATGTCATCGGCGGAGTCCCTCCGTGGCGGCCAGTCTACGCCTCGGACCGCAATAGGGCAAGCAAGACTCAATCCGCGCGCATCGCGGTTTCGGCCAACCGGTCTGCGAGTTCTCCCAGCAAGACATCGTCAATATCTGCCCCCGCGACGCTCTCGCGCCCGATAAGGATCAACACCGGTATGGCAAGCGGGCTGATCCGCGGCAGCGCGCGATGCACCATCGTGCCTTTGGCGCGGTCGAGCAGGTCGCCCAGCCGTGCCACATCGGTCAACCGTTCGCGCGCGTCAGCCCACGCTGCCTCGAGGAGCAGATGGTCGGGTTCATATTTGCGTAAAACATCAAAAATCAGGTCAGTGGAAAAGGTCACCTGTTTGCCCGTCTTGCGCTTGCCGGGGTGCTGACGTTCGACCAGGCCTCCGATCACCGCAACTTCGCGAAAGGCGCGCTTCAGCAAATGCGATTCTTGGACCCACTCGACAAATTCGTCGTTCAGAATGGCGGCATCGAAGAGCGCGGCAGGGTCGGTTACAGGGCGCAGCGACCAGATAGCGAGCGCATAATCGGACGCGACAAAACCCAGCGGTTGCAACCCCGCTCGCTCCATTCTTTTGGTAACCAGCATCCCCAGCGATTGGTGCGCGTTCCACCCTTCAAAGGGATAGACGAGCATATAGTGCGCCTCCTCATGCGGGAAGGTTTCGACCAGTAATTCGCCGGGGCGCGGCAGGACCGAATGGTGACGCTGTGCTTCTAACCATGCGCGGACATCAGCGGGAAAGCGATGCCAGCTTTGCGGGTCGGAGAGGAAAATGCGGACCCGCTCGGCAAGACGCGTGGATAGAGCCATGCGCGTTCCGACATAGCTGGGGATGCGTGCCGGTTTGGCGGTGGCGCGGACGATGACATCGCTGTCGCGCATAGCTTCGACCTCGAGACTGAGGCCGGCAAAGGCAAAAGTGTCGCCAATGCTCAATGTGCTGGCGAAATATTCCTCTACCTTTCCCAGCCGTCGCCCATTCTTGAAGCGCACATCGAGCGTTGGTGCATCGACGATGATTCCGGCATTAAAGCGATGCTGGGCGGCGAGTTTGGGGTGCGCGATGCGCCAGCCTCCCTGTGCGTCGGGAGCGAGGCGGCGGAAACGGTCATAGCTTTTGAGCGCATAGCCGCCGTCACGAACGAAGCCGAGCAGGCGCGAAAAGCTGGCCGCGCTCAAATCGGTATAAGGACTGGCGCTTCGCACTTCGGCCAGCATGTCTGCCTCGGTAAAGGGGGCGGCGCAGGCCAGGCCCATGACATGTTGCGCCAGCACATCGAGCGCGCCGGGGCGGAACCGGTCGGCGTCGCGCTCGCCGGCATGGACGGCATCGAGCGCGGCCTGCGCCTCCAAATACTCAAAGCGGTTTCCCGGCACGATCAGCGCGCGGCTTGGTTCGTCGAGCCGGTGATTGGCGCGACCAATCCGCTGCAACAGGCGTGAACTGCCCTTGGGCGCTCCCATCTGGATGACGCAGTCGACATCGCCCCAGTCGAGCCCCAGATCGAGACTGGAGGTCGCCACCAGCGCGCGCAGCCGCCCTTCGGCCATTGCAGCTTCGGTACGTTGCCGCGCCTCGCGGTCAAGGCTGCCGTGGTGAATGCCAATTGGAAGGCTCTTGTCGTTGACTTTCCACAGCTCCTGAAAAATCAACTCGGCTAGCCCTCGCGTGTTGCAAAAGATGATCGTCGTGCGATTGCGCTCGACCTCTGCCATCACCTGATGAACGGCGTAGCGTCCCGAATGACCCGACCAGGGGACCGCGCCTTCGGGGAGCAGAATCTGGATATCGGGATCGGCGCCCGCCTCGCCCTCGACCAATGTTACATCGTCGCTGCTTCCAGCCGGGGCGAGCCAGCGCCGATAGGCCAGCGAATTGGCAATCGTCGCTGACAGACCGACGCGGCGCAGATCGGGCACTATTTTCTGCAACCGCGCCAACGACAGCGAAAGAAGGTCACCACGCTTGCCGGTCGCAAAAGCATGAATCTCGTCGATTACCACTGTGTCCAGATCGGCAAACATCGCGAAACTGTCGGGGTAGCTCAGCAAGAGCGAGAGAGATTCGGGCGTCGTCAGTAAGATATTGGGGGGGCGACTGCGTTGCCGTAGCTTTTTGTCCGAAGATGTATCGCCGCTGCGGCTTTCGACACTGATATCGAGCCCCATATCGGCAATCGGCCCCAGCAAATTGCGTTCAACATCGGCGGCCAGTGCCTTCAGGGGAGAGATATACAGCGTGTGCAGCCTGTCGCTCGGCCGCTTTGCCAGCGCAACCAGCGTCGGGAGAAATCCCGCCAGCGTCTTGCCCGCACCCGTCGCTGCCACCAACAAGCCATGTTCGCCGCGCCGCGCTGCTGCAAGCATGGCGCCCTGATGCCGCCGCAGCCGCCAACCTCGCGTCGCGAACCAGTCGGCAAAGGCGGCGGGGAGAGGGGGGGCGACCGGAACGTCCATCCTTTATATCATGCGCCGACTGCTGGCGGCGATGCAAGCAATGCACAGCGCGACTTGGCATAATTTTGTGCTAGGCGGGTGGCCATGACCGACGAAATTCAGCACTATATGCAAGAAGCCTATGATGTGGCGCGCGTCCATTGCGGCAAGGGACGCGTCGCCAATTATATCCCCGCCTTGGCACAAGTAGATCCTAACAAATTTGGTATGGCCATCGCGCTGCCGAGTGGCGAAGTGCATGCTGTCGGTGATGCTGAAGAACCCTTTTCGATCCAGTCGGTGTCAAAGGTGTTTACGCTGGCACTGGCGCTCAAAAGGTTGGGCGGTTCCTTGTGGGAAAGCGTCGGGCGCGAACCGTCGGGATCGGCATTCAACTCGATCGTCCAGTTAGAAACCGAGCATGGTATTCCGCGCAATCCCCTGATCAATGCAGGCGCCATTGCGACCACCGACAGGCTGATCGACGGGCGTTCTGTTGAGGAAGTCGTGGCTGAAATATTGGGATTTTTGCGTGAACGGGCGGCGGATCCGACGGTTTTTATCGATGAACGGGTCGCACAATCCGAATCCGAAACAGGTGCGCGCAACCGCAGCCTTGCCTATTTCATGGCCGCATTCAACAATTTGCACCATCCGGTCGAAACCAGCCTCAGCGTCTATTTTCGCCAATGCGCGCTCGCCATGTCGTGCCGGCAACTGGCACGTGCGGGCTTGTTTCTCGCCATGAACGGTCGCGAACCCGGGAGCGACAAGCCCCTGATCAAGCCGCACCGTTGCCGCCGCATCAACGCGATCATGATGGGATGCGGTCATTATGACAATTCGGGCGAGTTCGCCTTTCGCGTCGGTTTGCCAGGCAAAAGCGGCGTCGGCGGAGGCATCCTGGCTATCGCGCCGGGCCGTGGTTCGATTGCGGTATGGTCACCCGGGCTAAATGCGGCGGGAACGTCGCTGGTTGGCGCGGCGGCGCTCGAGCATTTTGCCTATGCAGCGGGTTGGTCGGTATTCGATTAGGTCTGCGACCTTAAGCTGCGGGAGTATAATCCGTCTCGCGGTCTGGTTGATCGTTTGGATCATCGAGCAGTGTCAGGCTAACTTTGGCGGTGCCGCTACGCATCATGCCGATTTCGCGAGCCGCCGCGTCCGATACATCGATAATGCGGCCACCATGATAGGGCCCGCGATCGTTGATACGCACGACAACACTTTGGTCAGTGGCCAGATTGGTAACACGAACCCGGCTGCCAAAGGCCAAAGTGCGATGCGCGGCGGTCAATGTGTCGGGGTCACAAATTTCGCCGCTCGCGGTGCGATTGCCTGCAATCTCGTCACTGAAATAGCTGGCGGGGCCGCTCCCCAGATCAATCCCCGTCCCAATGTCTTCGGCGACCGCGGGCATTGCCAACATCATCGGCAGTGCAAAAAAAGCCAAAACCCTCATCACTCAAATCCTCTTATGCTCGGCGCGCTGGACCACAGAAGAGGGGGGTCGGCAATTGGGAAGCGCCAAATTGGGGTGATTATAGGCCAGTCCGCTGATCCAGCGTAAATTTCGGGCGCGGCGCCAACGCCAAAGCGGTGATGATTGTTCATATCTGGGTAGGGATTTTTTGGTGTCTGTGCGGTAAGCATCTTTCAATGACGAAACCAGCATCAGTTGCGGACCATCCGAAACGCAGCCCCGGTGCAGGGCGTGCCGGCATGTTCGGGAATCTCGGGCGCGCCCTATTGAGGCCGGTATCGCTGTTGTTCGCGTGGGCGGTTTTTCCCATCACAGCGCAGGCACAGGTCACCGAAATTTGCCTTGGACGCGTTATCACGCCCATGGATTTTCGTTCGCCGACGCTGATTTCGGGAACCCCATTGTCAGTGGGAGCTGTGTATCGCTTTTCGAACGTCACGTCCGGGGTCGAGGCGCAGGTGCGTATCGATTCGTTTAATAATGGCGCGTCGCTGAGCACGATCGACCGCGACGACGGCCTGATCGACCGCAATTTTCAGCCCGAATTAGGCGGCGCTAATGCGCGCAATGTTGGGCTTACAATCAGCTTTTTTTCGCAATTGACGGGCTTGCCGGTCAAACTTGATTTCGTGGCGACGGCGATCGACATCGATGGCGATAGTGCGAGCCTGCGCGAGTTTGCCGAATTTTCGCAACCATTCGTTGAATACCGGCTCAATTCACCGACAAATATTGACGTGAATGCGTCGGGGCCAACGACTCCGGGAAGCTATCGCTTTGAATCGCGAACTTCTGCAAATGCGGTGGGAATCGATCCAAATGCGGTCCAAAATATTGCGGCGGTTTTTTATAGTCAGACCAGCGCGTTTCAGTATAGCATCGGAACATTGGGTACAGGATCGACGGTTCGGCTCACTTCGCTTGATTTTGGCTGCCCGAACCTTCCGGCCCCAACGCAGACCACGACCGTACCGCAGGACTTCGGCGATGCGCCCGCGAGCTATGGAAATCCGATCCACGATATTGTGACCGGGATACGGCTTGGCGCGACAAACACCGCAGAAAATGGGCCCTATAACAATGTCAGTGCAATGGCTGACGTCGGTGATGATGGCGTAACCTTCTCCGCTTTGGCGCAGAGTATGCCGGGCACATTAACCGCTAATGTCGTTGGCTCGGGCGGGATGCTTCAAGGCTGGTTCGACTGGAATGGTGACGGCGATTTTGCCGATGCGGGCGAACAGGTGGCAACCAATATAACCGACAATGGAGCAGGCGACGCGGATCCGGCAGTTGGCACAATTGTGATCGATTTTACCGTCCCGCTCGCGGCCGTTACGACCCGAACCTTTGCGCGCGTCCGGTGGTCGACCCAAAGCGCCCTGCCGCCGTCATCGATCAATGCCCGCGATGGCGAGGTTGAGGATTATGCCGTGATGATCGCTTCGCACCGTGCGGTCCTGGGCATTGCAAAAAGCAGCGGAATCTATGCGCCCGCAAGCACCTATCAGTTTGCGGTACCCGGCAGCGCCGTTTTATATACGCTTACGACGACCAACAGCGGGACTGGGTCGCCCGACAGCGATAGTCTTTTCATCGCTGACAATTTGCCGGCGACGCTTGAATTCTTCAACGGCGACTTTGATGGGGCGGGCCCGGCGACCGGCGCGGTCTATTTCACCTCGAATAATTCGGGGCTGACATTTGACCTCTCGACCGATTTGGCCTTTTCGAATCAGGCCTCTGCTCCTGCCAATTTCGCTGCCTGCAGCTACACGCCAACCGCGGGATATGACCCCAACATCAAGTTCATCTGTCTTAATCCAAAAGGCACGATGAATTATGGAACGCCCAACCCGAGCTTTTCGGTCCAGTTTCTAGCGCGAATCAAATAGCCACCGCTTAAACGTCGAGGTTGGCGACGCTGAGCGCGTTGGTCTGGATAAATTCGCGCCGCGGCTCGACTTCGTCGCCCATCAATCGCTCGAAAATCTCGTGCGCGATATCGGCTTGTTCGGCCTCGACGCGCAGCAGCGATCGGTTTGACGGGTCGAGCGTGGTTTCCCATAATTGCTCGGCATTCATTTCGCCCAGCCCCTTGTAGCGGCTGATCGACAGACCCTTGCGGGTGTGCGCGAAAATGGCTTCCAGCAATTCTGAAGGCCGCGTGATGGGCGTGACTTTGCCGCTCGTTGCAGCTGGCAGGTCGCCGTCGAGTGTCTCTTCGTCATCACTTGCCTCAGCCTCTTCGGCGATCGCGGCGGCAGCGGCGCTGCCTTTCACCAAACGGCCCGGATTGGCATAGGCTTCGGCGTGGGTGCCGGCGAGCGTGTGGAGACGACGCGCTTCTTGGCTGGCAAGAAAGGCTGCATCGACGACATGATGATCGCTCACCCCGCGCCAGCGCTTCTCAAGTATATAGCCGCCATCGCTATAGGAAACCGTCCACTTGGCTTCCCCGCCACCGGTCAGCGCGCGTTCGGCGGCATTGAGCCATGCGGCTGCTTTTACGGCGGATGCGCTATGTCCGGCGCTGTCGAGAGCAGGGTCAAGCGCACCGGTCAGTGCCAGCGCCTCGATCAGTCCATAATTATGTCCGCGCGGAACATAGCGCATCAATGCGCGCAAACGACGGCCATGTTCGATCAGGTCGCGCAGATCGGCGCCCGAACGCGCGCCGCCGGTGGTTTCGAGCATCAACGCGTCAATACCGCCATCAACCAGATAATTTTCAAGCGCTGCGTCATCCTTCAGATAGACTTCGCTGCGCCCTTTGGCGACTTTGTATAGCGGCGGCTGGGCGATATAAAGATGCCCGTTTTCAATAATTTCCGGCATCTGGCGATAGAAGAAAGTGAGCAATAGCGTGCGGATGTGTGCGCCGTCGACGTCGGCGTCGGTCATAATGACGATTTTGTGATAGCGCAGCTTTGCGATCGAAAATTCATCGCGGATGCCGGTCCCGAGCGCCTGAATCAGCGTGCCGACTTCCTTTGACGAGATGATGCGGTCGAACCGCGCACGTTCGACGTTCAGAATTTTGCCCTTCAAGGGCAGGATCGCCTGAACCTTGCGGTCACGACCCTGCTTGGCCGATCCGCCGGCGCTGTCGCCTTCGACCAGAAAGAGTTCGCATTTGGCCGGGTCGCGTTCCTGACAATCGGCGAGCTTTCCGGGCAGGCTGGCAATGTCCATCGCCCCCTTGCGGCGGGTGAGTTCGCGCGCCTTTTTGGCTGCTTCGCGCGCCGCGGCGGCATCGACGACCTTCTGGATCACCGCTTTGGCATAAGCGGGATTCTCTTCGAGCCATTCGGTCATCCGGTCGGCCATCAGGCTTTCGAGCGGCTGCCGCACTTCGGACGACACAAGCTTGTCCTTGGTTTGCGAGGAAAATTTGGGATCGGGCAGTTTGACCGAAACAATTGCGGTCAGGCCTTCGCGCATATCTTCGCCCGTCAGGCTGACCTTTTCCTTTTTCAACAGGCCCGACTTGTCGCCATAGCCATTGAGTGTGCGAGTGAGCGCGGCGCGGAAGGCGGCAAGATGGGTGCCGCCATCGCGCTGCGGGATGTTGTTCGTGAAACACAGCACATTTTCATAATAGCTGTCGTTCCATTCCAGAGCGACTTCGATAGCGATGCCGTCGCGTTCGCTGCTGATCGCGATCGGATCGGGCAGCATCGCAGTTTTGTTGCGATCGAGATATTTGACGAAAGCACCAATGCCGCCTTCATAATAAAGGTCATGCGATTGATGCTCGGCACTGCGCGCATCGACCAGCTTGATGTGAACGCCCGAATTGAGGAACGCGAGCTCGCGATAGCGATGCTCTAGTTTGTCAAAATCAAATTCCAGGACATTTTTGAATGTATTGGTCGACGCCTGAAAGGTGACGCGCGTTCCCTTTTTTCCATCGGGTGCGGGGCCTACGACCTTTAGAGGGCCAACCGCATCGCCATGTTCAAAGCGCATCCAATGTTCTTCGCCGTCGCGCCAGATCGTGAGTTCGAGCCATTCGGACAGCGCGTTGACCACAGATACGCCGACACCGTGCAGACCGCCCGACACCTTATAGGCATTGTCGTCGTTGGTATTTTCAAATTTTCCGCCGGCGTGAAGCTGGGTCATGATAACCTCGGCCGCCGACACGCCTTCGCCTTTGTGGATGCCGGTAGGGATGCCGCGGCCATTATCTTCGACGCTGACCGACCCGTCAGCATTCAGGGTGATCAGGACAAGGTCGCAATGCCCTGCAAGGGCTTCGTCGATCGCGTTATCGCTCACCTCGAACACCATATGGTGCAGCCCCGACCCGTCGTCGGTATCGCCGATATACATGCCTGGCCGTTTGCGCACCGCATCAAGCCCTTTCAGGACCTTGATGGATTCGGCGCCATAGGCATTGGCATTGGGGAGTTTGGAGGGCGCGCTGGGCGCCGGATTTTCAACACTGTCCGTCATGTCGATTATATAGGGTTTGTGCGCCCAAAACCCAAGCGAAAATGCGCCGCGCCGCCCGATTGCAAAGGACGTTGCACTGCCTGCCCTGCGCCGCTAGTTTTGGGGCATGAAACACCGTCTCCCCCTGCTCGTGATAATGCCCCTTTCCTTGGCGTCGCTGGCGGCGTGTAGCCAGCCGGCGCCACCGCCGGATAATGCCGCACTGGCGGTTACCGACCTTACGCCGCTCGCGAGCCAGCCGGTGCGGATCGGCAGCGAGGGGATCACACTTGAAGCCTGTCCCAGCGTGTCGCGGGTCAAAGATGGCGGCACAAATGTCTACTGGGCTCCCGGCGAAACCCGCGCCATCAAGGCCAAGCTAGCGGGCGGCGCGCGCGTAGCCTTGTGCGAGGCAACCGACGATGATGCCTGGTTCGGCGTGGTGTTTCCTGCGCCCGGGCTCGATATGGACAGGTGCCGTGTCAACAAGGCCGTGGGCAGCGTGCGCGAATATCAAGGTCCCTGCCGCTGGGGCTGGATCAAGGGCGGCACGGTGCGTCTAGGGGCCTGACTTTCTTTCTTTACTCGCGACATTCCTCAATCACACGACCGATTTCGGCATAGACGGGTAAAGTGAGATGACTGCCATTGGCGGCGTCGAGCGCGAACCGCCCGCGGCTGAATGCGATTCGGTCGAGCCGTTGATCCTGCGCATCAAGCCGCACCTGACCGCCGCTAAAGATGAGTTGGTCGACGCCTGTTGTTGTGCGCAGTTGAACCTGCAACGCTCCGCTTCCGCCGCTTAGTCCTGCGCTGATTATCATGCTGCGCCCCGGGCTACCGCACTGCATGGTCAGCAGCGGGGCGGCATTATTTGGCGGAATGAAGCGGGCGCTGCGCGTCGCTTGATCATAGCGCCAGTCGCCTGCATCGAGATCACGGTCTTCCCACGGCTTTGGTGCCGGTGCAGCCTGCGGCGGCGGGGCTGCAACCGGTGCAGGGGCGGGAGGTGTTTCGGTCTGCGGCACGACCGCGCAACTGGCCAGCGCCAGAACCAACGGAACAGCGATGCCATAGCGTAAAAAAGACTGGGGCCAGTTCATGCGGCAAATCCCCGCCATTCAATCACCTCATTCAGTTCGGCGCGCGGGACAGGCCATCGATTGACCGGATGCGCTTCGTCAGCATAGCCGATGGCAAGCCCGGTGAACAGGATTTGGTCAGCGGGCAGTTCGAGCGACCGGCGCACGGTTGCGCCATACATTGCCCAACATTCCTGCGGACAGCTGGCGAGGCCAGCCTCGACCAACAGCAACATTACCGATTGCAACCACATTCCCATGTCGGACCATTGCGGCGGTCCCATGATCCGCGAGCAATGGAGGAAGAGCATCACCGGCGCGCCAAAGCCGCGGTAATTGTTCAGGAACTGCGCCATTCGTCGCGGTTTGTCCTCGCGGGGTATCTCCAGCGCGGCGTAAAGACCTTCGCCTACTTCGCGGCGCCGTCTCTCCCAAGGGTCAATCAGGCCCGGTGGATAAATATCATATTCAGGCTCGCGGCCCTCCGCTCCCATCGCAATCCGTCCGGCGACTGCATCCTGCACCGCCTGCCACGGGGCGCCGGTCAGCACCACCGCTTGCCATGGCTGGACATTGCCCCCTGACGGCGCGCGCTGGGCGGTTTGCATTATCTGTTCGAGCAGCGCGAGATCGACCGGACGATCAGCAAAGGCTCTTACAGAGCGGCGCTGGTGCAAGGCGGCGCTAACGCTGGCGGCAGAGCCGTCATTCTTGGGCATATTTATCCTCTCGGCGCTTGCCGAACAGCAATTTGCGTTCAAGCCGCGCCTTCAACTGGCGATAATAAGCGAGAAGGAAGGCGTCATCCTCTTCGGCGACGGGCCGCCCGATTTTTGCGCGGATTGTATCGGCAACCTCGCGCATTGCACGCTCGTCGCGGTGGCGTAGCACCTTCTCCAGCTCTTGCAATTCGAAGATGCCATAGACGCCCAGCTCGGTCTCGCTGAACCGCAGCATAGCTTCACTGTCGCCGGTTTGTGTTGCTATGTCGCTGGCCAGTTTGGCGCGCTCGGCCATCACCACCCATGTCCCCGCGATGAGATCGCCCATCCGCATCCGGTCACGGTTAAACAGCAAGAAAAGGCTCAGCGTCAGCGCCCACAGCATCCCGGCCAGCATCGTCCACCACGCCACCATATCCTGCGATGCGGCATAACCCAGAAACATCAGCGGCAGGAACAGCTCGCACTCGCGGATCAGGTTGCGGGCGACAACCGCATCGGCGGTCAGGCGCCCGCCGTCGCGTGCGACAACCCTGATCCCCATCATGCGCTTGCCGGGCGTCGCGGCGCGCTGGCCAAGTTCAAACCCGATGAACCAGAAGGTGCGGAGCAAAAAGGCCCCCAGCATCCATATCGAGACACTGACATCGGACCCCGAGCCCGCAAAAACCCATGCCATGACAATGCTGAACGCAATCAGCACCGCGCCGATGATGACCATATCGAGGATCAGAGCCCCGACCCGCAGGCCGGCGCTGGCGATCCTGAGCTCCAGATCGACCCCTTCGGGCGTGATGAACTGGCGAATTTTGCTGGCGGCCTGCGTCCGGCGTTTAGCGCTGATGCTGCTGTTCATGCGGCTGGCTTCCTGCGGGGCAAATAATAATAGGAAAGCCAGAACAGCAGCATGACGGTGCCAATCGCATAACGCAGGCTGGTACTTGTTATCAGCTGGCGGCCAAATCCTTCGAGCACGCCGGCCATCAGCAGCATGATGATGACACCGACCATCACTTTGCCCGCAGTTCGTCCGGCCTCGGATGCCGCGCGAAGCCGGTCGCGCGCGCCGGGAAAGACGACCGCAGTGCCGATCCGCAAACCTGCCGCCCCTGACAGGGCGGCGGCGAACAGTTCGGTGGTGCCATGGATCGCCAGCCAACCGCCAAATTCCAAACCCAGTCCTTTGCTGGTAAACACCGCCAACATCGCGCCCAGATTGATGCCCTGATAAAATTCCAGCATCATCGTCGGCACGCCGAAGGCAAAGCCGAGCGCGAAGGACAGGATTGATACCTGGCTGTTGTGGGTGAACAAATAGGTCGCAAACAGATGAAGCCCGCCGTTGGCATCGGCCGCTGCCTTGCCATGCCCGATGGTCGATTGCAGAAATTCGGCGGTCGCGCGCGGATCGCGTCCGCCCGACAATTCTTCGGGCATGAAGTTGAAAAACCATTCGGGCTGGCTCGTCACCAGCCACCAGCTAGTCAGCGCACCAAGCAGGATAAGCAGCGCAATGATGATGGTTTCTTTCCACACCATCTGCACGGCGGCAGGCCAATCATGTACAAAGAAGCGCTTCACCCGGTCCCATCGCGTCTCGCGCACGCCATAGATCAGAAAATAGCCCCGGATCGACAGCGCCTCCAAATGATCGAGCAGCGCCCTGTCGAGGCTGGTGGCGCGTGCGATCGATAGCGACGACAAGGTGGCGCGGTAAAGGACGGGCAATTGCAACAACTCGTCGCTCATCAGCGCCTTGGCTCCACGCCGCTCCAGCTTGCCCAGCAGCGCATCAAAGGCGATCCAGTCGCTTTCGCGTTCGGCACGAAAGCGGCTTGTCGAGAATATCGGGAGAGCGTCGGCGGTCATGGGGGCAGTCACAGACTTCCCTTCCGCTTCATGCTTAAATAGGCATCGACGACGCGGGTGCCGATGGCGTCGGGCGGCACCTCTATCACCTCTATCCCCAGCCGGATCAGCCGCGCGATGACCAAATCACGGTCGCGCAGCATCGCGGACGCGACGTTCGAGCGGGTGATATCGGACGCGCTTTCAGGCCGGCGCCGTTCCTCGGTCTCGAGCTCGACATCCTTCAACACCACGAACAGCAAGCGATGCTTTTTAACCAGTCGGCCTGCCGCGCGGATCATCAAATCGGCGCTGGTCGCATCGGTGAACTCAGTGAATAATATGATCAGCGAACGCCGGGTGAGCCGCGCACTCAAGGTCGTCAGCGCAAGGGTGAAATTGCTTTCCTCATGCGCATAATCAACCGCACTCGCGGCGCGTTGAATTGCCGGAAAATCACGGGTGTGCATATAGGCAGGGGTGAGGATCTGCGGTTTTGCCGCAAAAGAAAACAGGCTGATCCGGTCGTTAAGCTTCAAGCCGACATAGGCCAGCAACAGCGCTGCCGACACGGCACGATCGACGCGCGGCATGCCGTCTACCGGCTCGGCCATGGTCCGCCCAGCGTCGATCGCCAATATGACGCGATTGTCACGCTCGATGCGATATTCCTTGGCGAGTAACCTGTTGTGACGGGCTGACTGGTTCCAGTCGATGGCACGCCGGTCCATTCCCGGCTGATATTCGGTCAGCGATTCAAACTCGCTCCCCTCGCCGCCTTGCCGTTGTTGGCGCAGTCCGAACCAGCTATCGCGCTGGAACAGTCGCGATCCTTGCTCGGTTACCGCGCGCATGTTGGGAACGATGCCGATCTCGCCGTTGATCGCAAAGCGCCTCTGTTTCCACACCAGTCCCAGCGGTCCGGCCCAGCGAATCCACAAGGTTTCGATCAGCGCCTGTCCGCGGCGGGCGGCTGTCAGGCGCAATGTTTTAGCGAGCGTGCGCTCGCCAACGGCTCTCATCCGGTCAGCCACCCGTCCGCCCTGCGCCAGCCTTTCATCGACCGCGATGGCCAGCTCGGCATGTGCGGGAAGCCGATGCTGACCGCTAGCCGTCAGCACCATATCGAACGGCTCGCCAATTCCGATCTGACGGGGCAGTTGGGCGCTGATCGCGAGCCCCTTCAGACTTGCGCCCGCGACGCTATCGAGCAACAGGCACAACAACATGACCGCGATCCAGCCAGGCGCAACGAGCCAATATTCAGGTCGCACAAGCCCAAAAAGCAACGCCACCGGCGCGCCCGCCAGCAGTAAAAGCACCGCGCGGCGGGTCGGGTAGATCAACGCGGCACCTCGACCGTTTCGAGCAACGCCGCAATAACCTCGTCCACGTTGCGCCCTTCAATCTCGGCGGCTGGCGACAATATGACGCGGTGACGCAGTACGCTTGCCGCG
The DNA here is from genome assembly GCA_963844225.1 of uncultured Alphaproteobacteria bacterium. Classification (GTDB taxonomy): domain Bacteria; phylum Pseudomonadota; class Alphaproteobacteria; order Sphingomonadales; family Sphingomonadaceae; genus Sphingopyxis. The sequence continues at coordinate 234,244 of CAWJNG010000005.1, forward strand.
AGGCGTTGGACATCGTCGGGGATAGCATAGTCGCGGCCATCAAGCGCGGCGGCGGCGCAGGCCGCGCGCGCCAATAGCGTCGCTGCGCGCGGGCTGGCGCCGAAATCAAGATCGGGGCTTTCACGCGTCGCGCGGACCAGCCGCACGATATAGTCGATAATCTCGTCCGCCAGCCGCACCGTCGCGATAGTGTCGATGGCGGCGGCAATGCCAGCTGCGTCGGTGATTTGGGCGACACCAAAATCTGCGACCGCAGGGCTTTTGAAACGCCCGCCATGATCGGCAACGATCCGCCGCTCGTCATCGGCATCGGGATAACCAACCACCAGTTTGAATAAGAAGCGGTCAAGCTGCGCCTCGGGCAGCGGATAGACGCCTTGCTGTTCGATCGGATTTTGTGTGGCCAGCACGGTGAAGCGCGCGCTCATTTCATGGGGCTCGCCGTTGATCGTCACGCGGCGCTCCTGCATCGCTTCCAGCAAAGCGGCCTGCGTCTTCGGCGGGGTGCGGTTAATTTCGTCGGCGAGCAACAGTTCGGTGAAAATCGGACCCTTTGTCAGGGTGAAACTCGACGTCTGGAAGTTGAACAAATTCGATCCCAATATGTCGCCCGGCATCAGATCGGGGGTGAACTGAATGCGCCCGAAATCGAGTCCGACGGCGCGGGAAAAGGCCTGTGCGAGCAATGTCTTGGCCGTACCCGGCGGTCCTTCGAGAAGGACATGTCCCCCTGCCAACAGGGCTATGCTAACCATTTGGGTCAGCGCCGCCTGGCCGACGACGGCCTTGGCCACTTCGGCCTCGATCGCTTTACCCAGCGCCTGGACGCCTTCGATGGAATTAGCTGTCACGCAATAAATCCTTTCTGATCTGGTGCAGCGCTTGTGCGTCTGTCAGCATGTCATGGGTGTTTCGGGCAAGCGGCAGTCGCCAGGCGAGCACGGAGAAAAGTTCGTGTCCGGGCGCGATTAGCCGGTCGATCCAGGCGTCGGTGGCGGCATCGTCGAGCCCCGCTGGGGCATGGCGCCGCTTGGCAATCGCGGTGCGCAGAGTTTTGACATAGGCGTCGGCCCCATCAATCTCGCGTTTTGCCTGTTTGATCAGGTCGGCGCTATTATCGATGAGCGCGGCGCGCGAGACAGGGATAGCGCGTTGCGGCGTCAGCGCAGGGCCGAAGCGCGCCCACGCCTGCCACAGCGCCAGAAGGCCGGCAGCGATCAGGCATAAAGTGATGCCGATGAACGGCGGTACAAAGGCAAAGCGGAGCAGCGATCGCTGCGACCCAAAGCCGTTGAGCGTCAGGTCAAACGCCAGCCCCTTGCTATTGGCGTCCTCGGCGATCGCATCGACCAGCGACATTGCGCTTTCTGCACGCGCGCGCGAAGCAAAGGCCAAATTGCTGATTAAATCCGGATCGGCCAGAACATAAAGATCCTTGTCACGCCGTCGTGCCAGAATCGCGCCGCCATTGGGGGCGGGGATTAAAGTTTCCAGATTTTCTCCCGCAATCGACTGGACATTAGCGGGGAGGAAGAGAGTAAAAATGCTGCTGCCGAAATCGGCTTGGATCGATTGCGGCCTATTCCTGCCGAGGCTGATATTGACCGTCCCAAAATAGTCAGGCGGCAACAAGCGCTCCGGAGCGGATGTGGCAAATCCGGCGCTGACCCATCCTGGCTTGGCCGACGTTCCCGTCGCGCGTCCGGCCAGCCATTTGGGCAGAACGACGAGTACCGGTGCCTCGCCCTGTGCTTTCATCAATTCCGCCATTTCTTCCGGACGGGTCCGGTGGGTCGGGGTCAGGATCGTCAGCTCGGTTTCATCATCATCGCATTTGCGGCTCGACCCGCCGCCGCAAATCGACGTCGGCGCCGGATCGCTCGGCAAGATCGACGATAGCGGCAAAGCCCGGCGCAGCCTTTGACAGCGCATGGCCGCCTCCGTCATTGCCTTGCGATAATTGTGGACCCAGCGCCATCAGTGCCAGCAGAGCGATAAAGGCGACGATGCCGATCGCGATTACCCCTGCGATCAGGCGCGGACTGAACGCAGCGCCGCCTTTGTCGCTTTGGCGAAGCGCGAGATTGCTCATGCGCGCGCCCAATTGCGCGCAATGGTCAAATCGGCATAGGCAGCGCGACATTGCTCCCATGCGCCTGCGTCAATCGCGCGGCCGCCGAACAGGCTGACTTCGACGGCGCGGGCGATGAGTGAAAAGGCGGTGCGGGCAACGCCGGGCAGGTCGCTTGCCGCTGCCAGCTCGCGCGACGTCATCGCGGGTTGAACCAGTCCGGGGCGCTGGATGCTGATGTCGTCCACGCTGCGATAGAGCAATAGATGCACCGCCTCGGCAAAGCGTCCCTCGCGCGCCAGCGCATCGGCTTCGCCCAGCAAGGCCCGTGCTGCGCCTGCTTCGGCTTGGCCCACCATATCGTCCCGATCTTCTTCGGGCAGTTCGCGGCGAAAGGGCAAATTGTCGATCCATTCGGCAAAAGCGGGGACGAAATGATAGAGGAGAAACAGGGCGAAGAGGCCCGCCACGATCCATGCCATCGGCGTAAAGGCCGGTGACGCCCATTGGATGAAATCGCCGATCGAACGGAAAATCGCCGCCAGCCATTCGGGGGTCTGCGGCGCAGACTCGGGTGGCGGAAAGCCTGTCTGGATGCTGCCACCCGCCATAGTCTGGCCATAGGCTTTGCCAACCAATTCGGGGTCGATGAGCCATCCCGCGGGCGGCGCGTCGGCGACTGCCGCGCTTTGGGCAAGCCATAGCGTTATCATTTCGAGAATATGGCCTCTGCCCGCTTGCTCATCACCAAAGCTGGTAGCGCGAGCCGCCGCGGCATGGCAAGAGAAGCTTGCCTCGGTCCTTGCCCCGTTCTAGCGCGCCAGACAGAGGCATATAGTTGCGAGAGCAACCATTTTTGCCGTTTGAGACCGAAGCAAGGGAGAGTCGCCCCATGGACGCAGCGCAGGCCGTGCATGAAAAATTTCTCGCCGCCTTGGCGCGCGGTGCCCTGCCAGCCCGCGCCGAAGCGCCCGACCCGGCGGCGGTCGACTTATCGCTTGCAAGCGCAGCCGATATTTTTCTCAGTCAACTGACCAGCCGTCAGATGGACCGGCTTTCGCGTCATTTGCAGGCGCGCGGCGAAGGCTTTTATACGATTGGATCGTCGGGGCATGAGGGCAATGCTGCGGTCGCCGCCGCGCTGCGCGTCACCGACATGGCGTTCCTCCACTATCGCTCGAACGCGTTCCAGCTGCACCGCGCGCGCGCCGTTCCTGGTCAGACGCCTACATGGGACATGCTGCTCAGTTTTGCAGCCTCGGCGGAGGATCCTATATCAGGCGGTCGGCACAAGGTGATCGGGTCGAAACCGCTCAACATCCCGCCGCAGACGAGTACAATCGCCTCGCATTTGCCCAAGGCCGTCGGCGCGGCCTTCTCTATCGGCATAGCCAAGCGTCTCGCGCTGGTCGATCCGCCTTTGCCGCACGACGCCGTGGTTCTCGCCAGTTTCGGTGACGCATCGGCGAATCACTCGACCGCGCAAGGTGCATTCAACACCGCCGGCTGGTCGGCCTATCAGGGCAGCCCGATGCCGCTGATATTTCTGTGCGAGGATAATGGTATCGGCATATCGACGCGCACCCCGATGGGATGGATTGAAACCCAGTTTCGTCATCGCGCGGGGCTGCACTATATCCGCTGCAACGGCCTTGACCTGGTCGATGCCTATCGCGGCGCGCGCGAAGCGGCCCGCTATGCGCGTCGGAACCGCAAACCGGTGTTCCTCCACATGGATACGGTGCGGCTATATGGCCATGCAGGGTCGGATGTGCAGGCGACATATTTGCCCAAATCGCTGATCGAGGCGGACGAAGATCGCGATCCCTTGCTGCGCGGTGCGGCCTTGATGGTCGAGCAGGGACTGATGACGACCAAAGAGATCGCAGAGGCCTATGAAGAGATTGGCGCGACACTGTCGCGGCAGGCCGAAGCGGCGATCCTGCGCCCGAAACTGACCACCTCGGCAGAGGTGATGAAAAGCATCATCCCCGCCAAACGCACCCTTGCTCCTGCCAACACCCCGACCGACGAAGATCGTGCTACATTGTTCGGAAGCGATAAGGGACAGATGGACAAGCCGCAGCATATGGCGCGCCTGCTCAGCTGGGCGCTCGCCGACCTGATGCTCGCGCACAAGGAAATTGTCGTTGCGGGCGAAGATGTCGGACCCAAGGGCGGGGTCTATAATGTCACCGCCAAATTGCATCAGCGGTTTGGCTCATCGCGTGTCGTCAACACGCTTCTCGACGAACAAGCGATTCTTGGGCTCGCGATTGGCATGGCGCATAATGACTTGTTGCCGATGCCCGAAATCCAGTTCCTCGCCTATGTCCATAATGCCGAGGATCAGATCCGCGGCGAAGCGGCAACGCTCAGCTTTTTCTCTAACGGCCAATATAGCAACCCCATGGTCATCCGGATCGCCGGTCTTGGCTATCAGAAGGGGTTTGGCGGCCATTTTCACAACGATAACAGCCTTGCCATTTTCCGCGACATTCCTGGCGTCATCCTCGCGGTACCATCGAACGGGCGTGATGCGGTGGCAATGCTGCGCGAATGCGTGCGATTGGCACGCGAGGAACAACGGGTTGTCGTCTTTGTCGAACCCATCGCGCTTTATATGACCCGCGACTTGCATGCCGAAGGCGACGGGCTTTGGACCAGCCTCTACGAGGCGCCCGGCGACGCCCGACCCATCCGCCTCGGCGAACCGGGAGTATATGGCGACGGCGGTGACCTTGCGATCGTCAGCTATGGAAATGGTTATTTCCTGTCGCGGCAGGCCGAGGCGGTGCTGGCCAGAGACGACGTCAAGGCACGCGTCATCGACTTGCGCTGGCTCGGACCGCTCGACGCCGAGGCGTTGCTTGCCGCGGTCGGCGATGCAAAACGCGTGCTCATCGTCGACGAATGCCGCATCACCGGATCGCAAAGCGAGGCACTCATGGCGCTGTTCGTTGAGCGCGCGTCTGACAAAAAGGTGGCGCGCATCGCCGCGGACGACAGCTTCATCCCGTTAGGAAAGGCGGCGACCGTCACGATGCCGAGCCGCGACAGCATCGTCGCGGCTGCGCGGGAGTTGCTGGCATGAGCACACGCGAAACCGCTCTTGTTATTGCCCCTGGCCGCGGCACTTATGGAAAAGCTGAACTGGGCAGCATCGCGCGCCTCCATAGTGACCGCAATAAGCTGATAGCCGCCTTTGATGCCCAGCGCCGTGCCAAGGACCAGCCGACGATCAGCGAACTCGACGGTGCCGATCGCTTCAGCATGGCAACCCATATGCGCGGCGATGTAGCCGCTCCGCTCATCTATGCCGCATCGATCCTCGACTATCTTGCGATTGACCGCGACCGCTATGATCTTGTCGCCGTGGCGGGCAACTCGATGGGTTGGTACACTGCGCTCGCCTGCGCCGGTGTTGTGTCAATCGAGGATGGCTTTGCCATCGCCAACGCGATGGGCTTCAACAGCCAGGCGCATGGCCCCGGCGGACAGATATTGCTGCAGGTGGTCGACGATGACTGGCGGCCGGTGCCAGGCTTGCGCGACACGCTTTGCGCGCTCGTCGCAAATATTGATGCGCGCGTCGACCATAGACTGGCACTGTCGATCGATTTGGGCGGGATGATCGTGTTCGCAGGCGACGAGGCGGGGCTTGCTGCGCTCACGGCCGAAGCACCGCCGACGCCGGGGCGCGACCCGGTGCGGCTCGCGGGGCACGGCCCCTTCCATACCTTGCTGATGCACGAAAGCGCAAAGCGCGCAAAAGCAGAGTTGTCGCCCGCGCTGTTCGGTCCGCCCGATATGGCCATGGTGGACGGGCGCGGCGCGCTATGGCGTCGTTTTTCCAGCGATCCGGCAGATCTATGGGATTATACATTCGGTCATCAGATCCTTGCGCGCTATGATTTTGCCTTGTCGGTGCAGGTTGCTCTCAAGGAGTTTGCTCCCGACCGCATTATCCTGCCCGGTCCCGGCGGCACATTGGGCGGCGCGATAGCGCAGGCGCTGATCGCGATCGGCTGGCAGGGTTTGACGAGCAAGGCCGAGTTTGCGGCGCGCCAAGCGTCTGACCCGATTCTGCTGTCAATGGGCCGCGAAGACCAGCGCGGGCTTGTCACTGCAAACTGATCGTTGAAACAGGCTAGGTAGGCCGTAACAATGAAAAGCGGCGCGGCCATTTCGCCGCCGCGAAGGCGGCCTTTACCATGGCAATGAAGGCTTCATCTACCTTTTTGTTCGACACTATCTAGGGTTACCGATATGACGGTCCCATGACCGATCGACCCGCAACCCCGTTGCTCGACACGGTGGATATTCCCGCCGACCTGCGCAAATTGCGTCCCGAACAGCTTCCGCAGCTGGCCGATGAGCTGCGCAAAGAGATGATTGCCGCGGTGGGCGTCACCGGCGGCCATCTGGGCAGCGGGCTAGGCGTGGTCGAATTGACCACTGCGATTCATTATGTCTTCGACACCCCCCGTGACCGCCTCGTTTGGGACGTTGGCCACCAATGCTATCCGCACAAGATATTGACCGGACGCCGCGATCGCATCCGCACCATCCGTCAAGGCGGCGGGCTGAGCGGTTTTACCAAGCGTAGCGAGAGCGAATATGATCCGTTCGGCGCAGCGCATAGTTCGACCAGCATTTCATCCGCGCTCGGCTTTGCCGTCGCCAATAAGCTGAAGAATCAGCCAGGTCGCGCGATTGCGGTGATCGGCGATGGGTCGATGTCGGCTGGTATGGCCTATGAGGCCATGAATAATGCCAAACAGGCCGGCAACCGGCTGGTTGTTATTTTGAACGATAATGACATGTCGATTGCGCCGCCGGTTGGTGGCCTCAGCGCCTATCTGGCCAAGCTGGTGTCGTCGCGCCCCTTTGTCGAGCTGCGCGAAATTGCCCGGCGCTTTGCCCGCAAATTGCCCGAGCCGCTACACAAGGCGGCAAAGAAGACCGACGAATATGCCCGCGGCATGGCGATGGGCGGGACCTTGTTCGAAGAGTTGGGATTCTATTATGTTGGTCCGATCGACGGACATAATCTCGAGCATCTCATTCCGGTGCTCGAAAATGTCCGCGACAGCGACCATGGCCCGGTACTGATCCACGCCGTCACCAAAAAGGGCAAGGGCTATGCCCCTGCCGAGGCGGCGGACGATAAATATCATGGCGTGCAGAAATTCGACGTCATCACCGGCGTTCAGGCCAAATCACCACCAGGGCCGCCGTCATACCAAAATGTGTTCGGCGAAACGCTCGCCAAACTCGCCGAAACCGACCCGCGTATCGTCGCGATTACCGCCGCGATGCCGTCGGGCACCGGCGTCGACAAATTTGCAAAGGCCCATCCCAGCCGCGCCTTTGACGTCGGAATTGCCGAGCAACACGCCGTGACCTTTGCCGCCGGATTGGCCGCGCAGGGCATGCGCCCCTTTGCAGCGATTTATTCAACTTTTCTCCAGCGCGCCTATGATCAGGTGGTCCATGACGTAGCAATCCAGAATCTGCCGGTACGCTTTGCGATTGACCGCGCCGGTCTCGTCGGGTGCCGACGGCGCGACGCACGCCGGGTCATTTGATGTCACCTACCTGGCGACATTACCCAATTTCGTTGTGATGGCAGCGGCCGACGAGGCCGAGTTGGTGCACATGACCTATACCGCTGCCGAGCATGACAGCGGCCCGATTGCTTTTCGTTATCCGCGCGGCGGCGGCACCGGAGTGCCATTGCCCGAGGTTCCGGAACGTCTGGAAATCGGCAAGGGGCGCGTGATGCGCAGCGGCAAGACTGTCGCAATTCTGTCGCTCGGCACGCGGCTCGCCGAAGCGCTGAAGGCGGCAGACACGCTCGAGGCGCGGGGCCTATCGACCAGTGTCATCGACCTGCGCTTTGCCAAACCGCTCGACGAGGAGTTGATCCGCAAGACGATGGCGAGCCATGAAGTGTGCGTAACCATCGAAGAAGGCAGCATCGGCGGGCTGGGCGCGCATATATTGACGCTAGCGAGCGACGAGGGGCTGATCGACGCCGGGTTGAAACTGCGGACTATGCGCTTGCCCGATGCGTTTCAGGATCAGGACAAACCCGACTTGCAATATGACATCGCCGGGCTCAACGCGCCGCAGATTGTCGACACCGTGCTAAAGGCCCTGCGCCACAATAGCGCGGGCGTTGAGGAAGCGGGCGCGCGGGCCTGAACAAGCTTCGACCGCCGCCTATCCCACTGGCACGACAGTCGCCTGCGCGATTGCACAACGCTTTGGTTCTTCGCGAGGCGTTTCTGGGCGTCGATCGGTTCGAGGATTTTATAACGCGACTGGACATTTCGCGCGCCGCGCTCAGTTCGCGGCTTGGCTGGATGGTCGAGGCGGGGGTTATGGAGCGCGTGCCGCCGGAAGGTAAGCGCGCCGCCTATCGATTGACCGCGGGGGGCAAGGCCCTGCGCCCGACCTTTGACGCGATCAAGGCGTGGGGCGATGAATGGCTGCCGCGGGCCACAAAAGAAAACAGCCCGGGCGTCGCCGGGCCGTCTATCTATTGAACGATTAGCAGGCCGGGCCGGTCACGCCCCCGGAATGGCCGCGCTTGCGTCGCGGCCGTCGCCTTCGGGGGCGCCGATGATATCGCGGGTAACAAGGCCTTTATCGACAACCTGCGTGCCGGGGCTGCCGACTTCGCTGCGGATACCGGGATCCGCGTCGAGCTTGCCCGCGCTACCGATCACGGCGGCTTCGCTCGCGCTGCGAGCGCTGGGACCGCCGAACAGAGCGCGAAGCGTTTGCTCGGCGGTTGATTCGGTTCCTGGACGCGCTGCGCCTGGGGCTGGCGGGACGAGCGCAAAGTCGGGCGGAACGACCAGCGGTGCCTGGCGCGACACCGCCATTTCGTCGGGGCGGTCACGGCTGAACAGGCCCGTGCTTCCGCAGGCCGACAGGGTCATGGCGCACGCCACACTGGCGGCAATGGCAATCTTGTTCATGGTCATATTCACTCCTCGATCGCCCCGTTATTCACTGGCGGTTTCTGGTTCCGCCGCTGGTGCCTTTTCGCGTATCAAAAGCGCCCGCGCAACCAGCAATAGCACGCCGATGGTTATCCCGGCGTCGGCGACGTTAAAAATCAAGAAAGGGCTGAAATCCCCAAAATGCAAATCGGCATAATCGACGACGAAGCCATGGCGGATACGGTCGACAATATTGCCGGCGGCGCCGCCCAGGATCAACGCCAGCGCAAACACATCGCCCCGTGCCTTTTCGCGCATCATCCAGATGGCGACCGAAATCGCGACCGTGGCGGTGATCGCTACCAGCGTCCAGCGCTGGGCATCACCACAATTGGAAAAGAGCGACAGCGAGATCCCGCAATTTTCGGCCCAGCGCAGCCGGAAAATCGGCAGCAGCTCGATCATGCCCTGTGGCTGCGTCTTGAGCGACAAAGGGACAAGCACAACCCATTTGGCCAGCTGGTCGAGCAGGAAAACGACCGCGGCAATGGTCAGGCCAAAACGGATATAAGGCGAACGCACGGTGGTCATGCCGGGTTCAATAGCGTGTCGCAGCGATTGCACAAGTCGCCGTCGGCTACGACCTCGGGCAAGTGTCGCCAGCAACGCCCGCATTTGTGGTTTTCGGTGCGGGTGACGGCGAGCGCATCGCCGCTGCGTGCTGCCGAGACGATGAAAACCTCTTCCAGATCAGCAGAAGAAAGCGTCGGGTCTGAAATCGTGACTTCGGCCTCCAGACTTGACCGAATCGTCTTTTCGCGGCGGAAAGGCTCGATCGCTTCGGTCACCGCTTCTCGCTGGGTGCGGACCTGCGCCCATTTATTTGCCAGCGTTGCATCGCGCCACGCGCCATCGACCTGCGGCCACTCGAGCAAATGTACGCTGCCGCCGTCGGGATAGCGGGTGCCCCAGATTTCCTCAGCGGTGAAGACCAGCACCGGGGCGGCGTAGCGGATGAGCGATTGGAATAATGTGTCGAGGACAGTGCGATAGGCGCGGCGCTTGTCGGTGCCGAGCGGCGCGGCGGGCCCGATATCGCAATAGAGGCTGTCTTTGCGGATATCGAAGTAAAAGGCCGATAGATCCTCATTGCAAAAATCAGACAGGCTGCGCGTATAGCTGTTGAAATCGAAATCATCGACCGCGCGGTTCAGCTTGGCATCAAGGTCAGCGAGGAGACTGAGCATATAACGCTCAAGCTCGGGCATCGCCGCCACATCGGTGACGCGTTCCTCGTCGCTGAAACCCTCTAAGGCACCGAGCATGTAGCGGAATGTGTTGCGCAGCTTGCGATACTGGTCGGACACGCCTTTGAGGATTTCGTCGCCGATACGGTGATCTTCGGTGAAATCGACCGACAGCGCCCACAGGCGGATGATGTCCGCTCCGTTGGTTTCCATGATCTTGAGCGGGCTGATCGTGTTGCCGAGCGATTTCGACATTTTGAAGCCCTTGGCGTCCATGGTGAAACCATGGGTCAGAACCGCCTTATAGGGCGCCCGGCCCCGAGTGGCGCAGCTTTCGAGGAGCGAGGACTGGAACCAACCGCGATGCTGATCGCTGCCTTCCAGATAGAGATCGGCACTGTGGGTCGACCCGTCGCGGCGGGTCAGCGCTGGCCATCTGCCGCTCTCGAGAACGAAGGCGTGGGTGCAGCCCGAATCGAACCAGACGTCGAGAATGTCGACGATGCGTTCATAATCGGCGGCGTCATAATCAGACCCGAGATATTCCTGCGCCCGCGCGTCGCTCCAGGCGTCGACGCCGTCTTTCTTCACCGCGGCGATGATGCGGTCGTTGACCGCGGTGTCGCACAGATACTGGCCCGATTTGCGGTGGACGAACAATGTGATCGGAACGCCCCACGCGCGTTGACGCGACAGCACCCAGTCGGGGCGACCCTCGACCATGCTGCCGATGCGGTTGCGACCCTTGGACGGGACAAAGCGGGTGTCGGCAATGGCGCGCATTGCGGTTTGGCGCAGCGTTTCACCGTCGCCTTGTGCGGCGCGGATGTTGGCCTCGGCGGCGCAGCGCGGGGTGTCATGGTCGACGATTTTGTCCATCGGCACGAACCATTGCGGGGTGCAGCGATAGATGACCTTGGCCTTTGAGCGCCAGCTGTGCGGGTAGCTGTGCTTGGTGCTTTCGTCATTTCGCGCCGAGAGCAGCGCGTCTGCGTCGCGTAGGTCGGAGCAGATCGGGCCGTCGGGAGCGACAAAATTCTTGTTGATAACGCTGTTTGCGCGTTCGTCGCCGCGCGGCAGCCAAAGCCAGTCTTCGCGATAAACGCCATCGGCCTCAACCGCAAAAACGGGGTTGATGTCGTTCGCTTTGCAAAGCTCGAAATCGTCTTCGCCATGGTCGGGGGCCATGTGAACAAGACCTGTGCCCGCGTCGGTGGTGACGAAAGCCGAGCCGTCCAAAAGGGGGCGGGGTTTTGCGAAGAAGCCGCCGAGCGCATGCATTGGATGGCGCGCGATGGTGCCGGCGAGGTCGGAGCCTTTGAAGTCCGGCGAACCCACGTCGACGCCCACGATTTGCCCTGCGGCAACTCGTTCAGCGAAGCTGCATCGCATCAAGAAGTCGGACATAAGCTCTTCGGCCACGAGGTAGCGCCGTGGCACCTTGCCTTGGGCCTCGGTTACATGGACGAGCTGATATGAAATCCCCGCTCCATAGGCCAAAGCCTGATTGACCGGAATCGTCCATGGGGTCGTCGTCCAGATGACGGCGTAAGCGCCCTTCAGTTCTTCGATCGGCGATTCGGTGATCTCAAATGCCACGTCGATCTGCGTGCTCGTGACGTCCTCATACTCAACCTCTGCCTCGGCGAGCGCTGTCTTCTCGACCGGCGACCACATCACCGGCTTCGAGCCGCGATAAAGCTGGCCGCTCTCGGCAAATTTCATCAGTTCGGCAACGATGGTGCCTTCGGCTTCGGCGTCCATCGTCAAATAGGGATGGTCCCAATCACCGCCGATGCCGAGGCGTTTGACCTGCTCGCGCTGCACCTCGACCCAATGTTGGGCATAGGCGCGGCATTCGGCGCGGAATTCCTCGACCGGCACCTCATCCTTGTTGAGCTTTTTCTTGCGATATTGCTCCTCGACCTTCCACTCGATGGGCAAGCCGTGACAATCCCAGCCGGGGACGTAGGGTGCGTCTTTGCCTTTGAGTGTCTGGGTGCGCACGACCATGTCCTTGAGGATATGGTTGAGCGCATGGCCGATGTGCATGTCGCCATTGGCATAGGGCGGGCCATCATGAAGGATGAACTGTTCGCGATCCTTGCGCGCTTCGCGAATCTGGCCTTCCAGATCAGCCTCTAGCCATTTGGCGAGGATGAGCGGTTCCTTTTGCGGCAGGCCGGCCTTCATCGGAAAGTCGGTCTTGGGCAGGAACACGGTGTCGCGGTAGTCTCGCGCTTCTTTGGCTGGTGCGTTGTCAGTCATAATGCCGCGGCGCTTAGCCTAGTTTTGGTGCAGCGCAAAGAAATTGGGCGCACAGCATGTTATAGGCCCGCGAGCCGCGCGCGCGCTTCGTCGCAATCCTTGGTCATTTGCGCCGTTAGCGCGTCCAGACTGTCGAATTTTGCCTCGCCGCGGATGAAGCTGTGCAATGCGACATCGATCTCCTGACCATAGAGATCCTCTGCAAAGTCAAAAAAAGTGGGTTCGAGCAATTCTTTGGGCGGGTCAAAGCTGGGGCGGATGCCCAGATTTGCAGCGCCTTTGAGGGTGCGGCCATCGGGCAGGCGGCCGGTGACGGCGTAAATGCCGTAGCGCGGTCGCAAATAGCTGCCCAGATCCAGATTGGCGGTGGGAAAGCCGAGCAGGCGGCCGTTCTTGTCGCCATGCTGCACCGTGTTTCTTATGGTAAATGGGCGGGTCAGCAGGCGCGTCGCGGTGGCGCAATCGCCCGCTTGCAGAGCAGCGCGGATACGGCTCGAAGAGATCACTTCTGTTCTGTCGTCGACCGGCGACACCATTTCGGTAAAAAAGCCGCGCGCACGCGCCTGTTCGGCCAATGTGATGACGGTGCCCGTGCGGCCTTTGCCGAAGACAAAGTCGCTGCCCGTCACAACGCCCGCTGCGCTAAATCGGTCGAGCAGCAGGTTGGCGATAAAATCATCCGCGCTGGTCGCCGCGAGCGCAGAGTCGAATGACAGCACCAGCATAGCATCGGCCCCGGCGGCGGCGAACAGCTCTTGGCGTTGATCGAGACTGGTGAGGCGAAAGGGGGGAACGTCGGGCTTGAAAAAGCGCACCGGATGCGGATCAAAAGTGGCGACAATTGCCGGACGGCCTTCGTCCTTTGCATGGTGGACGGCGCGTCCCACAACAGCCTGATGGCCGGCGTGAAAGCCGTCGAAATTGCCAAGCGCGATCACGCCATCGCGCAAAGGCGCCGCTATGCGGTCATGGCCGTTGAGGCGGATCATCGCGTCGCCGCCATCGGTTCGATGCCCGCCTTGATCACTCGCAAGGCATTGCCACCCATGACAGCGCGTATTTCGTCGTCCGAAAAGCCGGCGTCGATCAAGGCCTGCGTCACTTGTACCAGTTGCGATGTGTCGAAACGAACGGTGGTGGCGCCATCATAATCGCTGCCGAGCGCAACATATTGGATCCCGACGAGATCGCGGACATGCTTCATCGCTTTGGCGACAGCGGCGGGCGAGGTGTCGCACACCGCGCCTTCCCAATACCCAATGCCGACGACGCCTCCGGTCGCGGCGACCCCGCGGATCTCGGCGTCGGTGAGGTTGCGGTTGACCTTGCACGTTGCCTGCACCCCGCCGTGGCTCGACACGATCGGGCGGCGCGCCATTTTCAGCACATCGCCGACCCCGGCGTGCGAAAGATGGGCGATATCGACAATCATCCCCTTGGCTTCCATCCGCCGCATGACCTGCTTGCCCAGCGCGGTTAGCGGACCCTTTTTGAGCCCGTGCATCGAGCCTGCCAGTCGATTGTCAAAAAAATGTGTCAGGCTCGCCATGCGAAAACCTGCGGCGTAAAGCTTGTCGAGGTTGGCGATGTCGCCTTCCATATCGTGCAGTCCCTCGATGCTGAGCATCGCGCCGACGGGGCGCGAGGCGCGGGTGCGCGCGCGAAGCAGGGTGTCGAGGTTGGCGCGGCTATTAACCGCCACCAGCGCGCCCTTCGACGCGGCGACTGCACGGTCGCGTTTTTGCGCATGATAGAGCGAACGCTCGAGCAGGGAGGTCCATGTCCGCACCGGCTCCAGCTCGGCGATAACCAGCGGGGTGATATTGTCGCCGTCAGCGCTGTTGGCGTCGTAATTCTGCCCCTTGGGCGTCTTGGTAACGCTGGAAAAAACCTGCAGCGCGACATTGCCCTGTTCAAGGCGTGGCAAATCGACATGGCCGCGATCCGCGGATTTGGTAAGGTCGCGGCTCCATAGCAAAGTGTCACTGTGCAGATCGACGATTGTCAGCGTCTTGTGGAGCGCTATCGCGTGGGAGCTGACTTTGGGCAGCGGCAGGCCGTCGACCTTGTTCATGCTGCGCTCGATCAGCCCCGGCCCGAACAGAAAAAAGGCACCCGCAAGGAGGGTGAGCAGGATCGCAAGGCGGATCGACCAGCGGCGCATCAGCTTATACCGGCCCCCTCTTTTCGGACGAGGGTGACAAAACTGAACGCCGGGCGGCCGGAAGCATCGGCTGGATGATCCTCGCGCGCCACCTCTTGCCAATGCTGGGGGTCGGCGGCGGCTATTGCTGCGTCACCCGCTGGTTCCAGCGCGACCTCAGTGAGTTCGATGCGGTCGGCGATCGGCAGGAACAACGCGTAAATCTCAGCCCCGCCGATCACCATGACGTGCGGTGCATTGGCAAGGCGCAGCGCCTCTTCGACGCTGTGCGCGACTTCGGCGCCCTCTTCGGTCCAGCCGGTGTCGCGGGTCAGCACTATATGGCGCCGCCCGTCGAGCAGCGATGGCAGGCTATCAAATGTCTTGCGTCCCATGATCATGGGGCGGCCCGTCGTGATCTGCTTGAAACGGCGCAGATCCGCAGGAAGATGCCAGGGCATCCCGCCTTTGTCGCCGATGACGCCATTTGCAGCGCGGGCAAGGATCATGGTGATTTCAGGCCGGTTCATAGCGCATCCGTCCCGACCCAAGTGGCATGACCAAGCTTGCGACCAGCGCGCACCTCTGCCTTGCCATAATGGTGCAAATGGCAGGCTGGGTCCGAGAGTAATTGGGAACTTTGGTTGATATCATCGCCGATCAGGTTGCGCATGGTGACAGGAATTTGGGTGGTTGCGGTGTCGCCGAGCGGCAAGCCGCCTATGGCGCGAATATGATTTTCGAACTGGCTGGTGACAGCGCCCTCTATTGTCCAATGGCCGCTATTGTGAACGCGCGGGGCCATTTCGTTGAATATCGGTCCCTTATCGGTCGCAAAAAATTCGCCGGTCAGCACGCCGACATAGTCGAGTGCGTTTCCGATGCGGCGCATCAATTCGCGCGCTTCGGGCTGCTGCTCGACCACTTCGGTCGGCGCGGGCAGACTTGATGTCGACAGGATGCCGCCCAGATGGACATTGACCGGGCTGTCCCAGAACCGCGTTTCGCCATCGATGCCGCGGACCAGCAGCACCGAAAATTCATGCGCGAACTGAACAAAACCCTCCAATATGGCGTCATGGCGTCCGATGTTCTCCCACGCCTCGTCGGCGTCGGCGGATGAATTCAACCGCGCCTGGCCTTTGCCGTCATATCCCATGCGCACGGTTTTGAGAATCGCAGGGCTGCCAATTTCGGCCACGGCCCTGTCAAGCGCGGCGCGGTCGGGAGCGGAAGCAAAGCGAGCGGTGCGTCCACCAAGATCAGTGACGAAGCGCTTTTCGGCCAGGCGGTCTTGCGCAATCTCCAGACCCTCTGCGCCGGGGCGAACCGCGACATGGCCCGACAGATAGCGCACTGTATCAACCGGCACATTTTCAAATTCCAGCGTCACGACGTCACAGCTGCTGGCAAAGGCGGCGAGACGTGATTCATCGTCCCATGCTGCATGGGTAACATGCGCGGCGACATGGCCCGCAATGCTGCCCGATTCGGGGGCGTAGATATGAACCCGATAACCCAGCTGCGCCGCCGCGACAGCGAGCATGCGGCCCAGCTGGCCACCGCCCAATATGCCGATGGTCGAACCGGGCGCGAGCAATCTCTAGCCCTCTTTGCTGGGGGTTACGGCAACGCTGGCCGATTGCGCATCGCGCCACGCATCAAGCCGTTCGGCCAGCGAGTCATCGTGATTACTTAGCTGCGCGGCAGCGAACAGCGCGGCGTTAATCGCGCCCGCTTTGCCGATGGCAAAGGTGGCAACGGGAACTCCGCCGGGCATCTGGACGATCGAAAGCAGGCTATCCATGCCATTGAGCGCCGCCGACTGGATAGGGACACCCAACACCGGAACGCGCGTCATCGATGCGACCATCCCGGGCAAATGGGCGGCGCCGCCTGCCCCGGCAATAATAGCCTGCAGCCCGCGCTCGGTCGCCGATTTGGCATAGGAGACCAGACGGTCAGGCGTACGATGCGCGGACACGATTTGCACCTCGTGGTCGATGCCCAATATTGTCAACAAATCAACGGCATGCGCCATAGTCGCCCAATCGGACTGGCTGCCCATGATGACGCCAACCCGTGGCGCGCTTTTGCCCATGCCCCAACTCCTGCCCTGTCGGCGGATCAAAGGTGAATCGCCGGCGAAGGCCACCCACTAGCGGGTCGCTCGGTTGCGGGCAACGCTGCCCAAAAATTTCATTCGTTTACCGATTGGTATCATGTCCCTTCTAAGACCGCTGCAGATGTCGGGTCATTGCGATGATGCGACCAATGGATCAGCGGCGGGGAAGCGGAATGGAGAGTGGCGGAGTGGCACGGATCGCGGTCAATTTGACTGACGATACGGTCGCTGACTCAATTCAGGATCAGCTGCGCGAGTTGCGCCGTGAACGCGACGCGTTGCGGCGCGAAAATCGCGTGCTCAAAATTGCTGTAGCCGAGCTTGAGCGCGTGTCCGAGCGTGATACGCTAACCCCGCTTTATAACCGTCGCTATTTCCTGACCGCGATCCACCAGCGCATCGCCCAGTTTGAGCGGACGCGCAAAAGCGCCGCGATAGTTTATGCCGACGTCAACCAGCTGAAAGCCATCAACGACAGCCTTGGCCATGCGGCGGGCGATTTTGCATTAATGGAAATTGCCACCCGTCTGGCCACATCCATCCGTGCGACTGACGTGGTGGCGCGAATCGGGGGCGATGAATTCGGTCTGATTCTCGACCAGTCGAGCGAAGAGGGCGCGCGGTCGCAAATTGACCGGCTAAGCCAGATTTTAACCGACACACCGGCGCGATTTGGCGATCAATCAATTGATTTGTCGGCCTGTTTCGGCGTTGCGATGCTCAATGCCAATATGACCGAATCCGATATATTGGCCGCTGCCGACCGCGATATGTACCGCGCGAAACTCGCTTCCTCCTCGCCGCACGGGCAGCGCTAACCACCTATTAACCAAAGAGGCGCATCTTCCACCCATCGACGGGGGAAAGATCATGGCCACAAATATCGAAACCGCCCAGGAAAACAGTAGCATCCTGACCCACCGCATTGGCGAGCTAGCGCATGCCTTGCCGCATTGCGCGCTGCCCCAATTGGTGAGCGGTGTCGACGAGATCCGTTGTTATGCCCGCGATCATGGTTTTGCTATGGTCGAAACGCTAGCAAGCCGGCTCGAATCGGTCATTGCGGCGGGTGGCTATCGCGCAGCAGTGCTCAGCTATCTTGACGCAATGAGCGATGCGGCCGCCGATAAACCGGGTCCATTACCTGCCGCTGCACAAGAGGCGTGGCTGGCTTCGGTCGCTGTGCGCTTCGGCGCCTAAACAGGTTCGACGGCCATGGATGCAATCATGGTCGCCATGGTGGCGGTTTTGCTCGCCAATGCCGACGGGCGGAGTGGACGCTTGCTTGCGCTGCTCCTTGCCGCGCGCTCCGACACTCGCGAGGTGCTGATCTTCTTCTTTGGTAGCTTCATCGTCAACGCCGCCTTTTCGGCCGTTGCCGGAACCATTGCCGACCGCATGATCGGGCAAGGCGTGCTGACCCTATTTGTAGCATTTGCGCTGATGACTGCAGCAGCAGGGCTCTTGTGGCGCGGGCGCTTGATGCTCGCCGCCGATTCGATTGTTGATGCCGGTCCAATGCGCTTGGCGGCCACCTTGCTGCTATCGCAATTTGGGGACCGCAGCCAGTTTCTGATCGCAGCGCTAGCGGCCACGGCAGGCGCCGGCCTGTGGGCCGCTGCGGGCGGCTTTGTCGGATGGGCTGTTGCGCTCACGCCCTTTGTCGCCTTTGGCCCAGCGCTGGCCGAGCAGCGCGCCGCTCTCTGGCTACGCTGGGTTTGTGCTGCGGTCCTGGCCTTTTGGGGGTTACGCAGCGCCATGACCGCCTTCGGCATGTGATCGCATCATCCGCAGCTTTTCAAGTTCCATCGAAAAAATCAACAAGAGCAGCCGAGAAAATCGGCGAAAAATGTCCGTTTTCCGGGTCTATGAGCGGCGCGCAACCGACATTGCGACCAGCGGGCTGGTGGAGAGTTGGGTCGATGAAACCCAGCAATGCAGTTGGTTCACGGAAGAATCGGCGGCCTAGCCCCACCCGATTCGCGCCGGCAGATCGGGCGCATAAAAAAGGGGACGCCACGCGGGCGCCCCCTCTTTTAAATGTTCAAAATATCAGTCCTGGTGCGGCTGGATGTTCACCGCTGCAAATTTGCCGCGATCATCAACCTCGATGTCAAAGGCAACGCGGTCGCCTTCTTCGAGGCCGGTCATTCCGGCGCGCTGTATGGCGCTGATATGGACAAAGGCGTCAGACTGGTTGTCATCGCGCGCGATAAAGCCAAAGCCTTTGGTCGTGTTGAAGAATTTAACCGTGCCCGACGTGCGTTCGCCCGTCAGTTGACGATGACCGCGTGCACCACGAGGGGCTTCTGCGCGATCCTGACGCGGAGCATGGTCTTCGACCGGCATCGGCTCGCCTTCGATCTTCAGATCGATGGCCGACACCTTGCCATTGCGCTCGACGAGCGTGAAGCCGAGCGGCTGACCGGACGCCAGGCCTTGCAGCCCGGCCTGTTCGACCGCGCTGATGTGGACGAAGACATCTTCGCCGCCATCGTCGCGTGCCACAAAACCAAAACCCTTGCCGGCATTGAAAAATTTGACTGTACCTTGGCCTTCGCCAACGACTTGTGCCGGCATCCCGCCGCCACGCCCGCCACCGAAGCCGCCGCCACCGCCGCCTGAACGGTCGCCGCCGCCGAAGCCACCGCGATCGCCACCACCGCCGCCGCCGCCGCGATCGTCGCCAAAGCTGCGCCGTGGCGCGCTATAGCTGTCACCCCCAAAGGGTGCCGGTTCAAAGCTGTCGAAATTTCCGAAATCATCGCGCCCGCGGCGCCCCCGATGGCCACGGCGATCCTTATTGGAACTCATAGTCTTGTATTCGCTTTCGGTTCGTCCATACCCGGTTTGACTTGGCGCCTTGCGCCGGACGGGGACGCAATTCACCACAAGCACAGACTCGCCCCGTGCCAATAAGAGTACGATATATAGCGTAAAAGCAGTTTCGCTGCGACAATAAAATAACTTGCCCGATATCGCAGGTAAGCGGCTGCGTCTGCGGCCTTGCAGGGGCAATGTCACTTGCGACAAAACCAGTCATTGAGCGTCGCGACAGCATCGCCTAAGGCGGGGCCATGACAGTGTATTTCCATGAAGAAGATTTGCCCGAAGGCGCGCTTGGCCCCGGGGCCGTTGCCGTCGACACCGAAACCATGGGGCTTAACCCCCTGCGGGACCGATTATGTCTGGTACAGATCAGCGACGGGTCGGGCGACGAGCATCTGGTCCGCTTTTCCCCCGGTAGCGCCTATGACGCACCGGTCCTCAAGGCGATTTTGACCGATCCCAACCGATTGAAACTATTTCATTTTGCGCGTTTCGACATCGCCGCCTTGCAACATGCACTGAGCGTTGTGACGGCGCCGGTTTACTGCACCAAAATCGCTTCGCGCCTGATTCGAACCTACACTGACCGGCACGGGTTGAAAGAACTGGTGCGCGAGCTGGTCGGGCAAGAAGTGTCAAAGCAACAACAGTCGAGCGATTGGGGCGCCGCCGAATTGAGCGAAGCGCAGCGGGATTATGCGGCTAGCGATGTTCGTTTCCTTCACCGTATGAAGGAGGTACTCGACGAGCGGCTGGCGCGTGAGGGGCGGACCGAGATGGCGCAGGCCTGTTTCGATTTTCTGCCGACCCGCGCCGCGCTCGATCTGGCCGGTTGGCCCGAAACTGACATTTTTGCGCATAGCTGAGCGAATCGGAAAGACACACCATGTCCGAACGCGCCGAATTTGATCGTAGCCTGCGTCAGGTCTGGGCGGCCACCGGGTCGAGCCATGATCGCGTTGTGCGTATTTTGCGCTTCGGATTGCCGGCAGTCATCGGCGTCGTCGCGGCGGTTCTAGTCTTTTCACCTTTCACCCAGCGCGCCGAAGTCAGCTTTTTGCTGAGCAAGGACAGCGTCGAGGTGGCAAGGGAGCGGATGCGGGTGACGCGCGCCGAATATCGGGGACAAGATAGCAAAGGCCAGCCCTTTGCCCTGGTCGCGGGCAGCGCGTTACAGAAAAGCTCTGCCGAGCCGGTCGTCGAAATGAACGATCTGTCGGGTGCAATCCGGCTAGCCGATGGTCCGGCGACGATCGTCGCGGCGCATGGCAGCTATAATATGGACAGCGAAAGCGTTGTCTTTCCAAAGACGGTGACGGTCAAAAGCGCCGACGGCTATTCGCTGGTCGCAAGCAATGTTAGCCTTAATTTGAAATCACGGTCGCTGGTCGGCAGTGGCGGCGTTGAAGGCGTTATGGATTTGGGACGTTTTTCCGCCAATCAATTGTTCGCCGATCTGGACAAGCGGACCGTGCGGTTGCAGGGCAATGCCCGATTACGCATCAATCAGGGAGTGGTCCGATGATCCGTCGTTCAAGCGTGGCGATAGCCAGTGCCAGTTTCATCATCTCCGCGCTGGCGCTGCTCGCGACCGGATCGGCGGGCGACAGCGCGCAGGCGCAGGCGCTGGCCAATCATAACAGCAATGCCCCCGTCGATTTCGCCGCCAACAGCATCGAGGTCCAGGACCGGTCCGATCGCGTCGTGATTGCGGGCAATGTCCGCGTGACACAGGCGGGGTTGACGCTGACCGCTGACCGCATGACCGTCGCTTATACCCGCGCTGGCAGTACCGACGTCAACCGGATGGATGCCACCGGCGGAGTTGTCGTGACCAAGGGCAATGAGCGCGCGACCGGCAATGTTGCCATTTACGACCTCAACCGGCGGCTGATAACAATGGTCGGCAATGTCGAGCTGCGGCAAGGCGGCAATCGCCTGTCGGGTGGGCGTCTGCTGATCGACCTCAACACTGGCCGCGCTACGGTTGACGGGCGCGGCGCCGCCCGTGGCCCCGATGGTAAGGCGATCGAGGGCAGCAATGGCCGCGTGTCAGGCACCTTCACTGTCCCAAAACGGGACAATCCATAAGCTTCGGCGCTGGGCCGTTTTACGGTTGGGTAAGCATTTCGCGCCATTCGAGTGGCGGGACCTTCGTAACAGTTCGACTTGATTCGTATGGGGCGAATCGGGCGACAGACAAAGGTCGTAAATTTTGCCCCCTCCCACATCCCAGCGTCTGAACAAGCCCCGCTCCTTGTCGCCTTATGCCGCGCGCAATCCGGGTCCGCCCAGTTCGGACGAGCTGCGTCTGGTCCGCCGCATCCTGTCGCGTGCCGGATATGATGCGCCACCGCGCTCCGATCCGTCATGACGGCGTGACGCCATAAGGATGTCGCCGCTTGGCGTGGCGGCGCGGCGTCCCTACATGGGCGGTGATGCCACCTGACACACTCACGTCTGCCGACGCCGGCAAGGAACCGCCGGTTCTCCAAACGCTCAAGCGCTTTCTCCCCTATTTATGGCCCGCCGGACACGCCGGGCATAAGGCGCGGATTATCGGCGCGGCCGTAATTGTGCTGGCGTCAAAGGGCGTCCAGCTGTCGATGGGTTTCCTCTATGGCGCCGCCATCGACCGGATGAAGCCCGGGATGGAAGAGGGCGTAGCGCTCGCGATCGGGCTGGTTATTGCTTATGCCGGTGCTCGTTTTGCGGGGGTGTTGTTCGACAATTTGCGCAATGTCGTGTTCGAGCGGGTCGGGCAGGATGCAACTCGCGAGCTGGCAATTTCGGTTTTCACCCATTTGCACGCGCTCTCCCTACGCTTTCACCTTGCGCGACGGACGGGAGAGGTCACCAAGGTGATCGAGCGCGGGACCAAGAGCATCGATACAATGCTCTATTTCCTGCTCTTCAACATCGCGCCGACGATTTTGGAACTCGCCGCAGTCATCATCATTTTTTACAGCAAGTTCAGCTTCGGGCTGGCCGCCGCGACGGCGGTGATGGTTGTCGCTTATATATTTTTCACCCGCAAAATCACCGATTGGCGTAACGCGCTGCGCACGAGGATGAATGATCTTGATACGCTGACCGTCGGGCGCAGCGTCGATAGCTTGCTCAACTATGAAACGGTCAAATATTTCGGCGCCGAAAAGCGCGAGGCTGACCGCTATGCCGGTGTCGCGAGCCAATATGCCGATGCTGCGGTCAAAAGCGAGAATAGCCTGGCGCTGCTCAATATCGGCCAGTCATTCATCACTAACGCCGCGATGGCGGGAGCGATGGGCTATACAGTGTGGGGCTGGTCGCAGGGTATTTTCGGGGTGGGCGACGTCGTGCTGGTTAATACCTTGCTCGCGCAGCTGTTCCGCCCGCTCGACCTGCTCGGCATGGTCTATCGCATCATCCGGCAGGGGCTGATCGATATGGAGGCGATGTTCCGCCTGATCGACACCCCCAGTGAAATCGAGGATGTTCCCGGCGCAACTGCGCTCGCTGTCGACGGCGCGGCGGTGGCATTTGAGGATGTTGTGTTCGGTTATGAGCCTGACCGCACCATCTTGAACGGGGTCAGCTTTCGCGTCGAGGCGGGCCAGACGTTGGCAATTGTCGGCCCGTCGGGGGCAGGGAAGTCGACTATCGCGCGATTGCTGTTCCGATTCTATGACCCGCAGGGCGGGCGCATCAGCATCGATGGTCAAAATATATCGACGGTGACTCAGGCCAGTCTGCGCGCGCAGATCGGTATCGTTCCGCAAGACACGGTGCTGTTCAACGACAGCATCGGCTATAACATCGCATATGGCCGCGAGGGCGCGAGCGCGGCAGAGGTTGCGGCAGCGGCAGAAGGCGCAGCAATCGACAGCTTCATCGGTATATTGCCGCAAGGATATGAAACCGAGGTCGGCGAGCGCGGGCTGAAACTGTCGGGCGGAGAGAAGCAACGCGTCGCAATCGCGCGGACATTGCTCAAAAACCCGCCGCTGCTGATTTTGGACGAAGCCACCAGCGCGCTCGACAGCCGCACCGAAGCCGCGATTCAGGAAACCCTAGACCGCATCGCGCAGCGCCGCACTACCCTCGTCATCGCGCACCGCTTGTCGACGGTGACGGGCGCGGACCGGATTATCGTTCTGGATAAAGGCCGCATTGCAGAGACGGGGACGCATGAGGAGTTGCTGCGTGCGCGCGGCCTATACGCTGACATGTGGGCGCGGCAGCAGGCGGAGAAGGATGAGGTAGGGTAAGCGAGCGATATGTCGCTTGTTGCCGGGCTTTCCCCTCATGGAGACCAAAGCGGGGCTGCCCGCTGACAATAGAATTTTGCTTCGAAAATGCTATTTTGGCGCGTCGCTTTGACCGCGATCTTCATCTGACGCGTCGGTTTGAGGACTGGCCGGCACTAAAGGGGCGCTGGTGTCCGGCACGGCTTTGGAGTGAGGATGACGTAGACTCGTCGATTTCGGCTTGGCGGCGTTGCAGATAATAGTCGCGCAATGCCGTGTAGGGACTGGGCGATTCATCGCGTAGCTGATTGAGCTTCTGGTCGAATTCGACGCGATCGTTGAGCGATCGCAGAACGCCAGCTGCCACGGCATAGGGCGGCGTGTTGACCGGGCGCCCGATGGCCCTGGGCATGACCATCGCATCCAATGCACCGCCGACAAGGTCGCGAACCGTGGTTGGACCGACAATCGGCAAAAACAGAAACGGCCCCGGTTTGACGCCATAAAAGCCCAAGGTGTCCGCAAAACCATTCGGGCGATGGGGCAGGTTCACGGGCTTCTTGCGCGCAACGTCGAAGACACCGCCAATCCCAACGGTCGTGTTGAGAGCAAAGCGCCCGACCGTTTCGGCGGCCTTGCCGATCTTGTGTTGGAACAGGAAATTCAAGAATATGATCGGCTCGCCGAAATTGTGCTGAAAGTTCCGGATTCCATCGCGCACCGGTTCGGGAAGCGTATGTTCATAGGCATGCGAAACCGGTCCGATAACGGCGCGATCGACATCTTGGGTGATAGAAAAAGACTGGGCGTTGACCGCCTCCAACGGGTCACCGGGGGACGCATTGGGTCTGGCCTCGACGATAATTTCCGCACGGCTATCGGGGGTCGGCGATGTATCGGGCGTGCCGGAATCCGGGGCAGGATCAAGATCAGGGGCCGACGGGGCCTTTATCGGCTGTGCTTGTGCGGGTGGTGCCGGAATTTCATAAGGCGCCGCATAATGAGCGGCAATCTCTATCAAGGCAGGGGGTAGTGCAATCATGATCAAAGGCCGGCCTCTCGTTGCAAATGCACGCGTAGCAAAGACGCCGCCTGAACTTGTTTCCCTCACCCCCACCGATCTCCGATCTGGCGCAGACTCCTGCCTGCTCTCGCCTGCCGGGCGCCGAATCTTATTTCGACGATCATCGAAATAACTATTGACTCGATAGAATAGTTTCCATATTTCGACAAATATCAAATTATGGAGATCATAATGGAGTCGGAGTCGGTCATTCGCGCGCTTGGAGCGCTGGCGCAGGAGCATCGGCTTGCGCTGTTCCGGCTGCTTGTTCAGGCGGGGCCGGCGGGGCTGGCGGCAGGGGTGATTGCGGAGGCACTGGGGGTGCCAGCATCATCGCTTTCGCACCATCTGTCGCAGCTTAGCAATGCAGGGCTGATCGGGCAGCGGCGCGAGGGCCGGTCGCTGATCTATACCGCCGACTATGCCGCGATGAACGGGCTGGTTGGCTTTTTGATGGAAAATTGCTGCGGCGGCGAGGCGGATTGTGCGCCCGAGGCCGGCTGCAGCGCCAAAATTAGCAAAGAAAGGAAGTAAATATGAGCCGTTTCCACATGCATGTCGGAGTTGCCGACCTCGATAAATCGATTGCCTTTTATACAGGTCTGTTCGGCGCATCGCCGAGCGTGACCAAGGATGATTATGCCAAATGGATGCTTGATGATCCGCGCATCAACTTTGCCATTTCGGTGCGCGAGGGCGCGCATCGCGGCGTCGAGCACGTCGGAATCCAGGTCGAGGATGCCGATGAACTGGCCGCGGTCTATGGCCGGTTGAAGGATGCGGGCGCACCGGTGCTCGAGGAAGGCGCGACGACCTGTTGCTATGCCAAGTCCGAAAAGAGCTGGATCGCCGACCCCGATGGCGTGGTGTGGGAGGCTTTCCTGACCAATGGTGAAGCCGTGGTGTATGGGGATAGTCCCGACTTTGCGCCGCTGTCCGTCGGTGCCGACGGTACGGCCGAGGGTATGTGCTGCGTCCCTGCTGCTGCCCGGCCCGCGTCGTCGCCCGCATCGACGGGCTGCTGCTGATAAAATGACGAGGAAGGGTGCGCACCCCTTCCTCGTTTTCAAGGACCAAAGCTTATGCAACGCAGCCGCCTCGGCTTTCTCGATCGATATCTGACCTTGTGGATTTTTCTCGCGATGGCGTTGGGGGTCGCACTGGGAACCATCTTTCCGCAATGGCCGCAGCATATTGACGCGATGAGCGTCGGGACGACGAATATCCCCATCGCCATCGGGTTGATCCTGATGATGTATCCGCCGCTCGCGCGCGTGCGCTACACCGCTTTGCCGCGCGTGTTCGACGACCGGCGCGTGCTGATGCTGTCCTTGGTGCAGAACTGGCTGATCGGGCCGGTACTCATGTTCGTTCTGGCGGTGATATTCCTGCGCGACGAGCCCGCCTATATGACCGGGGTGATCCTGATCGGGCTGGCGCGCTGCATCGCGATGGTGATCGTGTGGAACCAGTTGGCCAAGGGCGACAACCAATATGTTGCCGCGCTGGTCGCTTTCAATTCGCTATTCCAGATTTTGTTTTTCAGCGCCTATGCGTGGTTCTTCCTGACCTTCCTTCCGCCATTGCTGGGGCTGGAGGGGCAGCTGGTGGAAATCAGCACCTGGATGATTGCCGAGGCGGTGCTGCTCTATCTGGGTGTGCCTTTTCTGGCCGGCTTTCTGACCCGCGCGATCCTCACGCGCGCCAAAGGCGAGACCTGGTATGAAGCGAATTTTCTGCCGCATATTGCCCCGATTACTCTGATCGCCTTGTTGTTCACTATTGTCGCAATGTTCAGCCTGAAGGGCGGAGAAATTTTGACCTTGCCGGTCGATGCGGTGCGGATCGCGATTCCGCTGACAATCTATTTTGTCGTCCAGTTCGTCATCAGCTTTGCGATGGGCAAGCTGATTGCCGCCGATTATCCGCGCACGACAGCTGTCGCCTTTACCGCAGCTGGGAATAATTTCGAGCTAGCAATTGCGGTTGCCATCGCGGCATTCGGTCTGGCGTCACCGGTTGCCTTCGCCGCGGTGATCGGCCCGTTGGTCGAGGTGCCGGTGCTAATCCTGCTCGTCAATCTGGCCTTTTGGTTCGGGCGACGGTGGTTTCCCGACAGCGCGCCGCCGTTAGACGAGAAGGCGGCGTAAAAGACGAACCAAACGACTACCGCGCAGGCGCGCGCCTCGCTACAGCAACTCCCATGCCCTCCCAAACCCTCCTCCCGCTTTTAAAATCCACCTTTGGTTTTGATGCCTTTCGCGGCCGTCAGGCCGAGGTGATTGATCGCGTTATGGCGGCTCAGCGGACGCTGGCGGTGATGCCAACGGGAGCGGGAAAGTCGCTGACCTATCAACTGCCCGCCGTTGCGCTGGACGGATGCGTGGTGGTGGTGTCGCCGTTGATTGCGTTGATGCATGACCAGCTGCGCGGCGCAAGAGCGGCGGGGATTAAGGCGGCGTCGCTGACCAGTGTCGATGCGGATGGTGCAGCGGTGCGGCAGGCGTATCGCGATGGCGAGCTCGATCTGCTCTATGTCGCGCCCGAACGCGCGACGCAGGAGCATTTTGCAGCTTTGCTGGCTGCGCGCCCGCCGGCACTGTTCGCGATTGATGAGGCGCATTGTGTGTCCGAGTGGGGGCATGATTTTCGACCCGACTACCGTCTGCTCAGGCCATTGCTTGATCGCTTTGACGCTGTCCCGCGCCTCGCGCTGACCGCGACCGCCGATGCGCATACCCGCGATGACATTCTGGTGCAGCTGGGAATCCCCGCCGACGGGCTGATCCTCGCGGGCTTTGACCGGCCCAACATTCGTTATGGCCTGCGCGGGCGGGTGAGTGCAGCGAAGCAATTGCTGCAGTTCATCGCCGACAATCCCGGGCCAGGGATCGTCTATTGCCCGACGCGCGCACAGACCGAGAAACTCGCGGCGCAGCTGGGTGCGGCGACGGGGCGCCGGGTGGCAGCCTATCATGCGGGACTTGAGCCCGAAGTGCGCGCCGCGGTGCAACGTGAATTTGTGGCATCGGAAGACGGCATTGTCTGTGCCACCGTCGCGTTCGGGATGGGGATTGATAAGCCCGATGTGCGCTTTGTCGCTCATGCCGGTCTGCCCAAATCGATCGAAAGCTACTATCAAGAAACAGGACGCGCAGGGCGCGATGGCGACCCTGCCGAGGCTTTGCTTTTATGGGGCGCAAATGATTTTGCGACGGCGCGGGCGCGGGTAGCCGAGCTGCCCGACGAGCGACAGGCGGGCGCGCGGGCGCGGCTCAATGCGCTGGGCGCGCTGGTCGAAACGCCGACGTGTCGCCGCGCATTGCTGTTGCGTCATTTTGGCGAGAATCCACCCGAAGGCTGCGGCAATTGCGACAATTGCCTGGAGCCACCGGCGCGTGTCGACGCGACCGAATTGGCGCGCAAATATCTGAGCGCCGTCTATCGCACCGGACAAAGCTATGGCGCAGGGCATGTCGAGGCTGTGCTCACCGGGCGCAGCGACGAGCGGATCGTTTCGCGCGGGCATGATAAATTGTCAGTTTTCGGCATTGTTGCGGGTGAGGAGGCGCGACTGCTCAAGCCGCTGGTGCGCAGCCTGATGGCGCGCGAAGCGCTGAGCGTTACCGAGCATGGCGGGCTGATGCTCGGTCCCGAAGCGCGGCCGGTGCTGAAAGGCGAATCCGAAGTGATGATGGCCGAGCCGCCGTTGAAGCGCACCAAGCGCGAAGCGCGCGGAGGAAGCGCGGCTGCCAATCCGGTGGGCGATCCTTTGTTCGAAGCGTTGCGCGCAACGCGGCGCGAACTGGCGCTGGAGGCAGGGGTGCCGCCTTATGTTGTGTTCCACGATGCAGTGTTGCGCGCGATGGCGAGCGACCGGCCCGACAGCCTGCACAAGATGGGCGCGATTCCGGGGGTCGGCGCCAAGAAGCTGGAGGCGTGGGGCGACGCGTTTCTGGCTGTAATTGGGCAATATTGAAGGGGCGAGCGCGCGGTCCCAAGTTGACTTGCCATGTGGTCATGGCCATCATTCTGTCAGGGTCGCACCTGTTTGAAGGATGGATCATGTCTGCGACCCTGCCCATTTCTCTGGCCGTAATTTTGATGGGGTCCGCGCTCGGCGCGTCGACGCTATTGGCGGCGCCCGCTATCGCCGCGCCGCTGCCGATCCTGGAAAAGGACTTACAGTTTGCAGGCGGCTGGTTTTTTCAATCACGCCATAATAACTGCACGGCCCGACGCCAGCTCGGCAAGGAGGCCGACCTCATCCTCGCCTTTAACAATTTTGAAGACGGGCATATCATCGTCAAAAGCCAAAATTTTCCTGCGATTGATGAGGAGGGCGACGAAGACGAGGTTTTAGCGTCGCACAATCGCGGCTTCGGTTATGATTATGATAGCGCGCCCGATGGCGCGCCCGTTGCTGTTTTTACCGACGGGTCGAGTGCAAAAGCCTATCCGGGCACGGCGATGATCGTCGATGACGACGGGCTGATACCTTTTTATGCTGGCCTGACCAGCGAAGGGGATGGGGTCACATCCTATTCCTTTGGTGCGCTGCAAGCCGAATTCTGGCCGCTCCTAAAGGCAGGCAAGTCGGCTGATATATTTATACTAGGCACAAGGCGCTTCACGGTGACCCTTTCTGACAGTTCCGCATTATGGGCTGAAATGGAGGCGTGTATCGCGCAATATCCGAACGGATAAGGAAGCGCTTTCGCGCTTGTCAGCAAGGCCGTGCTAGCTGTAGTTTGCCGCCATGAGTGATTTTAAAACCTTGTCCGCTGGCTATAGTGTCGCCCCGCAGATCAGCCTTGCCGATGTCGCCGCCGCGAAAGAAGCGGGTTTTGCGATGATCATCAACAATCGTCCCGATGGAGAAGATCCCTCTGCACCGCAGGGCGACGCGATTGCCGCAGCCGCGACAGCCGAGGGTATGGCCTATGCTGCAATTCCGGTCGGCCATGCAGGGTTTAGCCATCCGCAGCTTGACGCCCTCGATGCCGCGCTGGCGGGAGCGACCGGGCCGGTGCTGGCCTATTGTCGGTCAGGAACGCGCTCGACCCATTTATGGGCGCTGACGAGAGCACGCAGCGGCGATGATCTGGACGGAATTTGTAACGCCGCGTCGGCGGCGGGTTATGACCTGAGCGCGCTACGGCCGATGCTCGACGCGCTGGCGGGCGAGCGGTGACACTGGCGCAGCTGATCCAGCTGGGCGCATCGATTCTAGCGGTGCTGTTTGTTGCCTGGCTGGTCAAGCGCATGGGACTGGGTGACGATCCGCGCATCGCCGATGCCGCGCATGCGATCCGGTTGGCCGATGAAGCCGAGGCAGGATTTGGGGGGATTGAAGTTGCGCGCGATCGTGCAGGCTTTGCCGCCATCATTCGCAACGCCGAGGGACGGCAGATGCTGGTACGCGCGCATGGTAATTTCTTTGCGGCGCGGATCATCGATGGCAATGTCATGGGGCGGCTCGACAAGGACCAGTTGACGCTGACCGTCCCCGAGCGCCGTTTTGGCGCGGTGACACTGCACCTGGGTAAAGAGGCCGGACTTTGGGCGAGCCGGATGCGGGAATTGCGCCATGGATAATCTGCCCAACCCGGTCGACTATGCCGTCCCCGCCTTCATCCTGTTGATCCTGATTGAAATGGTTATCGCGCTGCGCGCCGACAAAAGCCGCTATGAATCGCGCGACACGCTGACCTCATTGCTGCTGGGTACGGGAAGCACGGTTGCGGGGGCGCTAACCGGCGGGGCGGTGGTATTGCTGGGGGTGTGGCTGCACCAGTTCGCCCTGTTCGACATCGGGCTGGGGTGGCGCCAATGGTGGTGGGCGTGGATTCTGTGCTTTTTCCTCGATGATCTGGCCTATTACTGGTTCCACCGCACCGCGCATCGGGTGCGCTGGTTCTGGGCCAGCCATGTCATCCATCATTCGAGCCAGCATTATAATTTGTCGACTGCGCTGCGGCAGACGTGGACGGGCTTTTTCAGCCTGTCATTTATCTTTCGCCTGCCGTTGTTCCTGATCGGCTTTCCGCCCGCGATGGTGTTTTTCGTTGTCGGCCTCAACCTCATCTATCAATTTTGGATCCACACCGAAGCAATTCGCCGCTTGCCGCGCTGGTTCGAAGCGGTGATGAACACGCCGTCGCATCATCGCGTCCACCATGGCGTGAACCCGCGCTATCTCGATTCCAATTATGCGGGTGTGTTCATCATCTGGGACCGGTTGTTCGGCAGCTATGTGCCTGAGCTCGACGAGGAGCCGGTGCGCTACGGCATAGTAAAACAACTCGGCAGCTTTAACTTTCTGTGGGCCGCGGTGCATGAATGGGTCGGGATTGCGAAGGACGTTTGGGCGGCACCGTGGCGGCACAAGCTCAATTATATGATCCGCGAACCGGGGTGGAGCCACGACGGCAGCCGGATGACGAGCGAAATGATCCGCGAACGCTGGCGCGCGGGGCGGGGCGAATAGGTTCATCAGCAGGAGATATTGAAACGTTGCCGCGCTCGTTTCGGCGGCCATTGCGCTCACGCTCCTTCTGACCGCTTTTCCGCTTTATCTTGTGAGCGCTACATTCGCCTCACGTCAGGGTGACGCGCGGCTGAGCGTGGTGGGTTGCGCCATGCTGATGATTCCTCTTGTCCTCGGCTTTCCGCTGATCATGATTTTCGCGGCCTGCCTGACAGGAAATTGCCTTTGAGCCATTGACCCCTTGCGCCGGCCTCTAATGACATTCATGTAAGTCGCAAATGACTACCTAATGGGTGGCGAGAGGGAGAGCGACGCGTGGACCAATTTGACATCATCGTGATCGGCGGCGGCAGTGCGGGGAGTGCGGCGGCGGGGCGGTTGGCCGAGGATGGTTCGCGCAGCGTCTGTCTGATCGAAGCGGGCGGACGCAATAACGACTTTCGCGTCAAAACCCCCGGCTTCATGCCGTTCATCCCTGACAAGTCGAATTATCGATACGAGACCGTGCCGCAAACGGGGCTGAACGGGCGCACCGGATATCAGCCGCGCGGCCGCGGGCTGGGGGGGTCGAGCGCGATCAATGCGATGGTCTATATTCGCGGCAATGCGTTTGATTATGATCAATGGGCGCGGCTGGGATGTGACGGGTGGAGCTATGCCGATGTACTGCCATGGTTCCGCCGCAGCGAAGGCAATGAACGCGGCGGCGATGCATTTCACGGGGGCGATGGCCCGCTCAATGTGATGGACCAACGCTGGCCCAACGGGCTGAGCCAAAAATTTACCGATAGCGCAGCGGCGCTGCAACTGGCGCGCAACGATGATTTCAATGGCGCGAACCAGGAAGGCTTTGGCCTTTATCAGGTGACGCAAAAGGGCGGCGAGCGCTGGACGGCGGCGCGCGCCTATGTCGAGCCCTTGCGCGGGCGCGCGAACCTCGACATTCGCACCGACGCGCTGGTCGAGCAGATATTGATCGAAGAGGGTCGCGCGGTCGGGGTTCGCATCCGTGCGCGCGGAAGGTCGGACGTTATCCGCGCGCGCGGCGGGGTGATCCTTTCTGCAGGAGCGTTCAACAGCCCGCAAATTTTGATGCTGTCGGGCATCGGGCCCGGCGCGCATTTGCGCGATCAGGGGATTGGCGTCATCGCCGACCGCGCCGCCGTCGGCAGCGATTTGCAGGACCATATCGACTATGTGTCGAGCTGGGAGACCGCATCGCGCGAGCCCTTTGGCGACAGTCTGGGCGGTAGCTGGCGGATGGTGAAGGCGATTATCGAGCATCGGTTCAAGCGCACCGGCATCATGACAACCTGTTTTGCCGAAGCCGGGGGCTTTTGGAGGTCATCGGCCGACCTGCCAGCGCCCGACATCCAATATCATTTCGTCCCTGCGATGCTGGAAGATCATGGGCGGGCCAAGGTGAAGGGGCACGGATTTTCGTGCCATGCCTGTGTGCTGCGCCCCGAAAGTCGCGGAACGGTGCGACTGGCGTCGGGCGATGCTGCAGCCGCGCCGCTGATCGATCCGGCCTTTTTGACCGACGACCGCGATATGGCTGCGTTGCGCACGGGCGTGCGAATGATGCATCGAATTTGCACATCGCCGCCGCTCAGCGATTATGTCGGAGTCGACCGGCATCCGGTTGACCTCGCTGACGATGCCGCGCTCGATGCGCTGATCCGGAGCCGCGCCGATACCGTCTATCACCCCGTGGGCACTTGCCGGATGGGAAGTGACGCGCAAAGCGTCGTCGATCCGACGTTGAAGCTGCGCGGGCTTGAAGGGCTGTGGGTCGCCGATGCGAGCATCATGCCGCGGCTGGTTTCAGGCAACACCAATGCACCGAGCATCATGATCGGCGAGCGCGCGGCGGCCTTTGTGCAGGCGGCGTTATAGTCAAAACGCGTGACGAAAAATTCGACGCTGAACCGCTTATTCTGACCCGATTCGGTGAGCGTATGATACCCTTTGGCCGAAGGGCAGACGCGACCCGCAAGCTAGGGAATTGCGATGGTTCGGGCAAAAAAATGGGGCCGAGACTTGCGTCCCGGCCCAGCCTTTCAGGCTCTCCCCTCCTGAAATCGAATTGGCTGAATGCCATATTAATGCTTCATTGGAAAGGGGTAATTTTGCCCGTTCGCATGAAGTCAAAATGTCTTGCGCGCGGTAATTCCAAATGTGCGAGGCTGGCCGATCGTGAATCCCAACCGCGCCCGACCACCGCGTTCCCGGTCGAATGACAGCAGTGCGTTTTCATCGAAGACATTGTTGACATAAGCAATCAGCGACAGCCCATTGTCGAAATCCACCCCGGCACTGAGATTGACCAGTTGATAATCGGGAAGCTTGAGATCGACGGTCGTCGCGGCGTTGGCAGGCTGCCCTCCGAAAGGAAGCCCGTGCGTAAATGTGCGCGGGTTATTTTCCTGATCCGACGGCTGCGTATAGCGGCTCCCGACATGCTGCAATGATGCGGCGACATAAGCCTTTGCCGTATCGGCGACAGGCCATTCATAGCTGCTATTGGCTGAAATCTGGAAGCGCGGAACTGTTGGCAGGCGATTGCCGTCGCGAATACCCGCGATCACCACGCCCGACGTGTCGGTCACCGATGAATCGAATTTGGAACTGAGGAGGCTCCCCGAAATTCCAAGACCCAGTCCTTCGGCCGGATTTGCTTTCAGTTCAAATTCGATGCCTTGCGAATGGGCTTTGGGAACGTTGAACACGACGCGCGACGAGCAACTGCCTGCATCCGCCGTCACTTGCAGATTGCTGATGTCGTTATAGAAGGCCCCGGCATTGAAAGTGAAACCACTGCCTTGTGTTTTGATGCCTAGCTCATAGTTCCACAATGTTTCGTCGCGATAACGTGGGCGGTTGCCAAAGGTCATCGCGTCGACGCCGCCCGCCCCGCCATTACAAAGCGGAATATTCAGCGGGTCATTGACGCCGCCAAGCCGGAATCCCTTGGACGCCTGCGCGTTGATCGTAACGCTTGGTGCAGCTTTGTAACTGACCAGAAAGCGCGGGGTAAAGCCATCCGATTTGGTCTGGTCGGTCTGGCGATCACCATTGGAAAATAGCCCGCCCGATATGAAGCTGCGGGTTTCCTTAAAGTCATAATAGCGGCCGCCGGCAGTGACCGCGAGTGCGTCGGTGAGGTTATATGTTCCCTCGCCGAAAATAGCGAACTGCTTGATATCATAGGGAAGATCGGCATTGTAAGGCGAATTGGGACCAAAGCCATTGGCTACCGCTGCCGATGTCCCCGCGCCTAGCGTGGCGTCGGTGACCGCGTCATAGCCGGGTGTCGGCAGACGCTGCGCGTAAATGCGGTCGACTTTGGAATAAAAGGCACCAAGGACCCACTGGAACGCGCTGTCATTATCAGACGCGAGGCGCGCTTCCTGGCTATAGGTTTTCAAGTCAGTGTCGTCGCGCAAATTGGACGGCAGCAAAACGCCCGCATCAGGATAACCAAGATCGACCGACACAGAGCCGGTCAGAGCGCTGGCATCACGGCTCACCACGATAGTACGATCGAGATAGGTTGAAATCGACGTCAGCTTGACCCCGCCAAAGCCGATATTGATCGTGGCGTCGGCAAGGAAAGTTTCATCCGAAAAGGATTCGGGGCGAAGCAGATATTGTTCGCGTTCGTTGAATGTGATTGCCGGACGTGTCGTGTTAAAGGGGTTGGCATAAAGATTGTACACGTCTTGCCGGTTGAATCCGTCGGCGGTGACCTTTTGATACAGGACGCGCGGCGTGATGCTGACATTATCGCTGGGTTCAAGGGTGATCGCGATGCGACCGCCATAGCGTTCGCCGCTGTTGACATTCTTGTCGCGCTTACCGCCTTCGCCCAGTGCATCGATAAAGCCGCCATAGCGGGTATAATAGCCAACTGCCCGCAATGCGGCCTTTGTTCCCAGCGGCACATTGACCGCACCTTTCAGATAACCACCCAGATCCTGACCGTCGACAAGGTTGACGTTCGCTTCGACCATGCCCTCGGTCGTGCCGAGCCGCGGCTGATTGGTGATGTAGCGAATGGTGCCGCCAACCGAACCCGAGCCGAACAACGTACCTTGCGGTCCGCGCAATGTCTCGACGCGGTTGAGGTCAAAAAGATCAATGTCGGGGGTAAAGAGCGACAAGGAAATGACCGATTCATCGAGATAGACACCGACCTGTTCCTTGACCCCAGGTTGATCGCGGACGACCTGACCTGCCGACACGCCGCGTAAGCTGACCTGGCTTTGCCCGGGCCCGAGATTTTGCACCGCGAGTCCAGCGACATTGCGTGACAGATCTTCCAGCGTGACGGCGCCAGATTTCTGTATGTCTTCGGCAGTCTGGGCGTTGATCGAAAAGGGGACGTCCTGCAAATTGGCGTTGCGCTTGGTGGCCGTCACAATGATGATATTGCTGTCGCTATTCTGGTCGGCATTCTGCGCGGCAGCCGGGGTGGCGATCGCGAGCGCGACCAAAGACAGTCCGGCCAGCAGATGGCCGCGACAATGGCTTGAGGATTTATGTGTCTGATGCATTGCATATCTCCCGAAATGCGGGATGTTTTCATCCCTGTATTTCGCGAAGCTGCGCCGCCAACCCCTTCTTCGCAAGGCGCAAAGACGAAATGGTAAAAAAATGGCCGGGATATGTTGCATCCCGGCCACAGTGGTTCTCGCAGGAGGAACCTAGGGTGGATCCCGCCGCCTTTTAGAAGGGAGAGGGCGGCGGCGGGTATCCAGTCTCGTCAATAATTATAGGCGCGCTCACCATGTTCGCCGAGGTCGAGCCCTTCGCGTTCGACTTCGGGGCTGACGCGCAGGCCGGTGATGGCCTTGGCGATGGAGATGGCGATAACGGTGCCGACACTCGCCCAGATGATGGTAGTGACGACCGCCATAATCTGTGTGGTCAGCTGGGCACCCAGCGCATAATCGTCGCCTGCCGGGCCGCCGATGGCGACCAGCATGGTAAAGGCGGTGCCGATAGCGCCGACCATGCCGCCAATGCCGTGGATACCAAAGGCATCGAGCGCATCGTCATAACCCAACCGGGTCTTGAGTTTGGTCACGGCAAAGAAACAGGTGACCGATGCGACGCCGCCAAGGACAATGGCGCCGAAGGGGCCGCTATTTCCTGCCGCCGGGGTGATCGCGACCAAGCCGGCGATGATGCCCGAGCAAAAGCCTAGCGCTGAACCCTTATGGCCCGAAAGCCGCTCGGCGAGCATCCAGCAAAGCGCAGCTGATGCGGTTGCGACGAAGGTGTTGACCATCGCCAGACCCGCCGACCCATCGGCTTCGAGCGCCGATCCGGCGTTGAAACCGAACCAGCCCACCCATAGCAAACCGGTGCCGATACCGGTCATGGTCAGCGAATGCGGGGCCATGATTTCCTTTTGATAGCCGATGCGCTTGCCCAGAAAGAGACAGGCAACAAGCGCTGAAACACCAGCGTTGATGTGGACAACGGTGCCTCCGGCAAAGTCGAGCGCGGCCGGCGTGTCGGTGCCGAACATGCCACCTTCAAAGAAGAAGCCGCCCCCCGCCCACACCATATGGGCGATCGGGAAATAGACGATGGTCAGCCAGACGACGCCAAAGATCATCACGGCCGAGAACTTCATCCGTTCAACGACCGAGCCGAGCACCAGCGCAAGCGTGATTGCGGCAAAGGTCATCTGGAAGGATATGAACACATATTCGCTGATCACCTCGTCAGAAAAGGTGGCGACAGTTGAATCGGCGGTCACCCCGGAGAGGAAGAATTTGCCCCAGCTGATCACCGCATTTCCCTCGGGACCAAAGGCGAGGCCGTAACCCCACATTACCCACACCAGCATGGCGAGGCAGGCAGCGGCGCCGACCTGCGTCATCGTCGAGAGCATATTCTTGGTCCGCGTAAGGCCGCCATAAAATAGCGCGAGGCCAGGCAGGATCATCATCAGGACGAGGATGGTTGCCGTCATCATCCAGGCATTATTGCCCGGATTTGCTACCGGAGCTGCCTCTGCCACGGCCTTGGCCGCGACCGGTGCGGCATCCTGTGCCCAGGCGGGCAGGGCGGCGAATAGCGCAAGGCCTGCAGCCCCAACACCTGTCGCCAATTTATGTGCGAACGTCATTTTGTCCCCCTTTGTCATTACAGTGCCGCCTCGCCGGTCTCGCCCGTGCGGATGCGCACGGCCTGACCCACGTCGAGGACGAAAATCTTGCCGTCACCGATCGATCCGGTGCCGGCGCTTTGTTGCAATGTTTCAACGACCCGCGATGCGAGCGCCTCGTCGCAGACGAGTTCAATCTTGACCTTTGGCACCATGTTGGTGGCATATTCGGCGCCGCGGTAGATTTCGGTTTGCCCCTTTTGGCGGCCGAAGCCTTTGACTTCGGTTACGGTCATTCCTGCAATACCGACAGCGGTGAGCGCCTCGCGCACCTCGTCGAGCTTGAATGGTTTGATGATGGCCAGGATCAGCTTCATGATGTCCCCTTTGCAATGTGCACAATGTTGCACTGCAACAAGCATGCCAGATTGCGAGGAGGGCTCGACTATTGAGCGTTTGTTACAAAAACTGGAGAATCGCCGCGCTGTTTCGTTCGCTTATTGGGCAGCCGCGTCCGAAAGCTGCCTAAAGATTAGGCAGAAGGGGTCGCTTTGGGATTGTGAAGGATTGAGCCTAGAGTGACGCGAGCTTGAGCCGCGCCCAAATGGGAAGATGGTCAGACGCACGCGCGGCCAGCGGGCTGAGGTGGACGCCCGATTCAATTGCAGAAAGGTCGGGGGAGGCAAAGATGCGGTCGAGCCGCGCGATGGGGCGGCGGCTGTGAAAACTGTGGCCGGTGTCGATCAGCGGGTGATCGGCGCCAAAATCGCGAAGGCAGCCCCCATAGCTGCGCCATTCATTGCAATCGCCCATCAATATGGTCGGGAGCGGTTCCCCTTCGGCGACATGCGCCAAAATCGCGCGCGCCTGTTGCCGCCGTCGCAACCCTGAAATATCGAGATGCATCCCGACGACGCGCACGCGCTGATCGCCCAGGCGCACCGTCGCTGCAACCGCTCCGCGCGGCTCGAGCGTCGGGAGTTCAAGGGCGTGGCTCTCCTCGACCACAAGGCCTTTGCGAACGAGAAGCGCATTGCCGTGCCAGCCGATGCTGTGCTGCCGGTTATCGAGCTCGACCGGCACATAGTCGCTATGCTCTGCCAACATGTCTGCGGGGATTGCGCTGGCGCGCGCGCCAAAGCGGCGATCAGCCTCTTGCAATGCGACGATATCAGCGTCGAGCTCGCCGAGGACCGCCAGCACCCGACCGGGATCACGGCGGCGGTCAAGGCCGATGCCCTTGCGCATATTATAGCTAGCGACTTTTATCATTTGTGTAGATTCAATCGCTCAACCGGCCAAACTGTTCCCGCCCGCCGCAAATTCGGCCAGCAGGTCTTTTGCCTCGGCGAGATCCTCGTCGAGCACCATGATGCGAACAGGGATCATCAATCCGACGCTGTCGGCGATGTTCATGCCGGCATCAAAGCACACAGCGCCAACCCCGGCGCTTTCCAGCCGCCCGCGCAGCAATTCGGCCTCTGCTCCATTGGACAGGCGAATGAGTTCGACGAGTGCCATCAGCTGCGATCTCCCGTAATAAACCGGTCTGTAGGGCGCGTCGGTAATCCGTCGATGCTGCGGTTGCGATCCCGCAATTTTTCGACCCATTTGTCAGGGTCGGCCTGACGGTGATATTTTTGCAGCGTGTCGCGTTCGTGCTGCAGCTCCATCATCGGTACGCCCCAACCGCAGCTTGTTTGCACGCTCTCGACCTCGATCAGGAAAATCTGGCGCGTGCCCGGCAACAGCGTGAAGCGCGCCGCTAGAGCGTTCCATTCGCTGTCTTGCGGCAGAATAGGGCGACCGCGACCATAGATGCGCAGGATGAGCGCGCTGCGATCAAAGGCACAGAACATCAAGGTGATGCGTCCGTCGGCGGCCAGATGCGCATGGGTTTCATTGCCCGAACCAGCAAAGTCCAGATAAGCGACCTGCGATTCAGAGA
The DNA here is from genome assembly GCA_963844225.1 of uncultured Alphaproteobacteria bacterium. Lineage (GTDB taxonomy): Bacteria > Pseudomonadota > Alphaproteobacteria > Sphingomonadales > Sphingomonadaceae > Sphingopyxis. Next base: position 273,737 of record CAWJNG010000005.1, read on the forward strand.
GAATCTGAAACGTGTCGGCATAGCCTTTGGGCGACAGGTTGATGCGGCCATCTGCAGCGGCGGTAGCCACAAAGAACATCGGCTGCTTCGTGATGAAATCCTGATGCCGCTCGGTCAGCGTGTCGGTGAATTCGGCCATGCGGCAATCCTTAGCAGGCGATAGCCTGTGCGTATCACCAATTTTTGCCTGCCTCTATCGCGGCGGCTTCGGCGTCACGGCTTTCGCGGCCGAGGACGGCGTTACGGTGCGGGAAGCGGCCAAAGCGTTTGATGATGTCAAAATGCTGCTGGGCATATTTGAGCAAATTGGCGTCGCCAAGCTGCGCGAAGAGCCGTAGCGATTCGCGCTGATCGTCCATGTCTTCGCTATGTTCATAAGGCATATAGACAAATTGACGCTGGTCGCGGGGAATAGTCTGATCCCAGCCCCGCGCGACCATGGCGCGGGCGATAGCGCGCGCATGTGTGTCGGTGGCAAAGGCATCGGCGGACCCGCGAAAGATATTGCGCGGCACCTGATCGAACAGGATGATCGCGGCGCGCGCGGTGTCGGGGTCGGTCAAAAAAGTTTCGACCGGTTGCGAGCGCAGCGCGCTGTGCCAGTCGCCGGCGAGATCGCCGATGGCCTTGTCAAAGGGAGGGCCGCCCCCGTACCAATCCGCCACCCCATGCGCATCGAACCAAAAGGCGAGCAATTGGGCCGCCCAATCAGGCGGCGGCGCGGCGCCATCGCGTACCTCCTCGTCGATAGGTCTTACTCCGTGGTGGCGGCGCGTGGATAAGGGACGAATTTTCCCAAAGCGACAAAGCCCCGATAAAATTGGCTGGTGCGATCATGAAGCTGGACCGTGTCAATGCTGCACAGCCGATCGCCGGACAATCTTGTGACCAGAACATCGTCATCATTCAAAGAGTTGGCGCCGCTTCGCGGGCGGTTGACCCAATATGTGCTGCCGATGCGATAGACGATGGCGGTCTTGTCGATGACCTGCGAGCTGCTCACGCTATGGAGCGAAATGCAATCCTGCGGCTTTCCGGCCACACGCCCGTCGAGCAATTTTTCCAATTTCTGCTCGGGGGCAAGCCGCTCGCGCGCGGCGGAGGAGGCCGGAACTGCGACCAGCGCGGTTGCGGCCAATAGGGCGGTAAAAAGCTGACGCATCGAACGACTCCTTTGGCCATAGTCTATATCATGCAGTCTGAACTCACCCTGACTGGACTATCGGCGTCGATTAGCAGGCGCCATCGGGAAGCGGGATGCCGAACGGGCCTTTGCATTTCTTCTTCTTTTCTGTCGGCTGTTCCTTGCTTCTGCCTTGGTCCGACCGCCCCGACATGCCGCCAAAGTCCGCGCCTATCAGGAGCGCCGTGTGTGAGCGAAAGCGTATCTTGGCCGTCCAGTCGATATTCCACACCGCCTTGGCTCCGGCGGGCTTGGGCGGATAGACAAAGTCGGATTCGGGACCAAAAGCGTTGAGGTTGCCGAACATCATTTCTCCCGACGCCGCCTTAACCTCGGCGGGGATGGCGCAGCTTGTCTGGGTTGGCGGCATAACGATATTCTTGGCAACCAGACCGCGCACCGTTTCGGGCGGCAGCCAGTCCCACAATCCTCCACCAAATTCGCGCGCATTGCTGCTTGTCCACCACACCAAATCGCCGCTTTCGCCGCCGCGGCTCATGCCGCCAAAAGCCCAGGCGACATAGCCGGTCGCAGGGGTGAGCTGGTTCCAGCGTAGCATCACCGAACCGTCGCCCTGTATCGCGGTGCTGGCATTGAGCGCGGGCATATAATCTTGCGCCAGCGTGAAGTTGATTTCGGGTCCGACATTGCCCGCAATGCGATGCGCGCCAAGCAAAGAACTGTCAGCGGGAACGGCTTTTGCGGATTTGCTGTTCGGCCATTCGGCATAGCCAGCGCTGGTCGCTGCAGTGATGTCGCGAATGCGCGGAATGGTGGTGGTGAACAAATTAGGAGGTAGTTGTCCTGCCGCGAGTTTGGAGAAGTCGATCACCACAGGTTGTCCGGCGGCGGCGTGCGCGCCGCAGCCCCAGAACAGCAAAATCCGTCCCTTCGGCTTCTCCATTCCCTGCGGCATGCTCTCGCCCTCGGCGGGCGGGGTCGCTTTGCCGGGTTCAGGCCCCCATAATGGAAGCGAAGCCCCCAATCGTGCGGCGGGGAGAAAAAAATGGTCTGCGCGCGCGGGCGGCGGGTTAGCGGCGCTGCCGCCGATGCGCAGGTCGAGTGTGCGCACGACACGCGAAGAAGGGTCACCGCCCGCCATCATGCCGAGCATGCCGCCAATTCCGGGCTTTTTGCCTCCCGCCGTCATCGCAGCAAATCCCGACACGGTGTCGACATCCATGCTGTAGCGGACCTTTGGCCCGTTGCTGCGCTGCGCCGACCCGGGAACCGAGGACAGCATGGCGGCAATAGCTATGATGGAAACAAAACGAACGTGTGAACGCATGGCAATCCTCCCTGATGCCGGAATGTCCGGCGGACGATGCGGCCCGATTCTTGATATTATTTTGCTTGGCTATACGCGCGTCATCGGCGCGCGAAAAGCGATTTAGGCTGTTCCGCCAACGGTGAGCGCGCTGACCAGCAAGGTCGGCTGGCCGACCCCCGCTGGAACGCTTTGGCCGCCCTTGCCGCAAATACCTATGCCTTCGTCGATCGCCATATCATTGCCGATCCCCATCACTTTGGTTAGCACGCTGGGGCCATCGCCGATCAGCGTGGCACCCTTGATCGGGGCACCGAGTTTGCCATTTTCGATTTTATAGGCCTCGGTACAGCTGAAGACGAATTTGCCTGAGACGATATCGACCTGTCCGCCGCCAAAGCTTTTGGCAAAAATGCCCGATTTGACACGGCTGAGTAGTTCGGCGGGATCGTCGTTTCCGCCCTGCATGAAGGTGTTGGTCATGCGCGGCATCGGCGCGTGGGCGAAACTTTCGCGGCGGCCATTGCCGGTGGGTTCGACCCCCATCAGGCGGGCGTTGAGCCGATCCTGCATATAGCATTTCAAAATGCCGTCTTCGATCAACACCGTTTCGCTGGTCGGGGTACCTTCGTCATCGATGCTGAGCGATCCGCGTCGACCTCCCCCGACCGGGCTGTTCAGGCTGCCGTCGTCGATAACAGTGACGCCAGGCGCTGCAACACGTTCGCCGATGCGACCCGAAAAGGCGCTGGTTCCCTTGCGGTTGAAATCACCCTCAAGCCCATGGCCGACCGCTTCGTGGAGCAGAACGCCGGGCCAGCCGGGGCCAAGCAATACGGTCATCTCGCCCGCCGGCGCGTCGACCGCCTCCAGATTGACCAGCGCTTGCGCCAGCGCCTCGTCGATGGCGCGGTTCCATTGCGCTTCGGCAAATAGATGGTCGTACATATAGCGACCGCCAAGCCCGAAATAGCCGCTTTCGCGCCGCCCATTTTCCTCGACAACGATCGAGACATTGAGGCGGACAAGCGGGCGGATGTCGGTCGCTAGAAAGCCGTCGGCGCGGACGATTTCGACCACGGACCAGCTGGCCGCCAGACTGACCGACACCTGAACAATGCGCGGATCGCGGGCGCGCGCGGCAGCGTCTACCTCCTGGCACAGCGCGACCTTTTTGGCGAAGGGGATAAGGTCGAGCGGGTTGGCCTCGTCATAAAGATGGCGGTTGGTGCGCGCAGGTGCGGGGGCGTGGGGCGTCTTGGTCGGATCGAGCAGCGCTAGCGTTTCGGCGGCGCGGCGGATGGCAGGGGCGCTGATGTCGCTGGCATGGGCAAAGCCCGTCATCTCGCCCGACACAGCGCGCAGGCCGAATCCGGCGTCGGTTGAATAGTCGGCAGTTTTTAATCGACCGTCATCAAAACCAAAGCTCTCGGTCGCACGATATTGCAGGTAAAGTTCGCCATCGTCGGCACGGGCAAGAGCGTCTTTAGCAAGCGATTGCGCCAGATCGGGGTCGAGAGCGTCGGTGCGATAGAGAAAGCGGCGGGGATCGGTGGGGCTGTTCATTGAGCCGATATAGGCACGCTGCCTCGCATCCGCAAAGGGTTCGCGCCTATCGGCTACAGATAGTTGACGGTCAGATTGAAGGTGCCGCTGTAATCGCCGTCGGGTTGATTGGCGGGAATATTGAGCGTGCCGCCGACATAATAGGTCTGCAAGCCCGTCGCGATGATCGTCACCGTGCCGAATATAGGTAGCGTAACAACTGTGAACCCTGAACCATAGGTGCGGGTCAGATTCGCTGTCATCGGCGGCGCGCCGCCACCGACGCGGGTCAATGTGGCGGTGTTGCTGCCATTTATTGTGACGATCAGACCGATGCGCGCGGCGCCTTGAAATGTGGCCCGATGCGCGCCGCCGCCCACTGGCGTTACGCCGCCCGCCGAGGTCCGTGCGTTGGTCGACGGGTTGATGGTGACAGTTCCGCTGGTCGCCCCGCTGATTAAGGTGCCAAAGTCGAGATCGGCGGTATTGATCAGGCTGAGCGGCTCGATGATCGCGGCCTTGGCGGTGCCATTGGAATCAGCGGCATGGGCAGGAAAAGCCGCCAACCCCGTCGCCGCCATGGCGGCAGCGGTCAGGCAATGCATCATTGCTCCGCGGGGGTTGGTCCCTTGTATAAACACTGAATACTGCTCCTGTCTGGTACATTTATGCCAGCAGGGGATGTGCATCCGATGCATAATCAGGGTGAAAAAGCGGTTAACTTTTGACGCCAAAAGGGCGCGGTCGGGGCCGTCGCCGATGCCGTGAATTAGACCTTGTCGGCAACCCCACCGATCAAAATGAACCGCCGGTCACAATAGCCGCAGTCCACAAACCCGTCGTCGGGATCAATCTCCAGCCACACGCGCGGGTGGCCAAGCGCGGCATTGGCAAGGCCATCACCGGTTCCATCGCAGGCAATGCGAGTTTTGCTGACACGGAGAGTTTCGGGCGGGGGGGCTGAAGTCGTCATATCTCTTGCGCATAGCAAGCCTGTTTCGGCTCGGCAATCGGCTGTTGCGTGGCGCACTACTGATAATTGAAGGTCATCGAGAAAGTGCCGCTATACAGCCCCTCCGCCTGATTGGCGTTGACGCGCAATGTTCCGCCAACACTGAAACCGATGATGCCGTTGCTGCTGGTTATGCGAAAATTGTTTCCGTTGCCGATCTGCGACAGGCCCGAAAGCGCGCCGATCGTAAACTGGTTGAGCCGCATTTGCGCGCCGGGACCGGTCAGGAATATCTGAGTGGAGTTGGACTTGATGAGCACCCGGTTGCTGCTGCCCTGTCCGACAAAGCGGGCCGGATGCGTGCCCGCGCCGACGAGGATGACACCGCCTGTGGTCGATATTATGCCGTCGGGATCGACAGTGACATCGCCCTGCGATGCCGAAGCTATGATCGATCCGAAATCAAGATCTTCGACTTTTACCAGCGAAAAAGGTCTCAGCACCAACGCCTCGACGTCCGCGCCGGCGGTTGCGTCCTGCGCAGCCGCCGGCATGGCCCAAATTGCGGCCAAAGCGGCAGCAGCGACGAATCCCCACCCGATTCGCCGCCGCGCCACTTGGTGAGTTGCTCTGTTACCCACCTGGAGATCTATTGATAATTGAGGATGATGGTGAAGGTGCCGCTATAGTCGCCGGGTGCCTGATTGGCGTTAACGTCGAGGGTTGCGCCCACCGGGAAGTTGAAATTACCCAGACTGGTTGCGATCCGGAAGCGCAAGGGCGTGGTGGACAAGATCACCGTCGGCGTGCTGCCAATATCAAAATTGCGCACCCGCATGGGCTGGCCCGGGCCGTTGATAAAGATAGTGTTCGCTGTGACCGAAATCGCGACATTCTGGTTGGGTGACCCGAGCCCGGCAAATCGCGAGGGTGCCCCGGCATTGCCGCCAAGCGTTGCGCCGCCCGATGCGGTGCGTGTCCCGTCGGGGTACAGGCGCACGGTTCCCGCCGTCCCCGACGCGATAATATCGCCGAAGTCGAGATCATTGACCTTGAAGAAGCTCAAGGGTCGAAGCAAGATGGCTTCGGCCTTGCCCTGCGAAGTCGCTTGCGCCAGCGCCGGCGCGCTGATGGCCGGAGCCATCAACAGCGCAAAGGCGGCAGCGCCGCGTCGCAGAAACGACGGGAAGTTTGTGTGTCTGGTCCTCACAACCTGTTCCCTAGTGAGACAGTAATAAATTATGCTTACGCATCATGGTAAATAAAGTCTTGCGATCAGCCCCCTTTCGCCGCGGCGCATCCAACGCTAAGCCCGTCGACCTATGACCCAGGCTGCCATCTCCATCGACTCTGTTTCCAAAATCTATGCGGGGGGCAAACAGGCGCTCGACAAGGTAAGTTTTGATGTCCCGCGCGGACAGATATTCGGGTTGCTGGGCCCCAATGGGGCAGGCAAGTCGACACTGATCAATATATTGGCAGGATTGGTGAACAAAACAGGCGGCCATGCCAGCATTTGGGGATTCGACATTGATGCGGATCCGCGCAACGCCAAATATTCGATTGGCATTGTGCCGCAGGAAATTGTTTTCGATCCTTTTTTCACGCCCTTTGAAACGCTGGAAAATCAGGCCGGATTCTATGGCGTGCCCAAGGCAAAGCGAATCTCGGAGGAATTGCTCGCCGCTGTGCGGTTGACCGACAAGCGCGATGCATATGCGCGCACGCTGTCGGGCGGGATGAAGCGGCGTCTGTTGGTTGCCAAGGCGATGGTGCATTCGCCGCCGATCATTGTTCTCGACGAACCGACCGCCGGTGTTGATATCGAACTGCGCCAGCAATTATGGGATTATGTACGCGGCCTCAACGCGCGCGGCGTCACCGTGGTGCTCACGACCCATTATCTGGAAGAAGCCGAGGAATTGTGCGACCGCATCGCCATTATCAATCATGGTAAACTAATCGCCAACAAGCCGACGCGCGAACTGGTCGATATGGCGCGCGAGAAGGTGGTGTCGCTAACGCTCGATAGCGATGTGACCGACCTTCCCGAGCATCCAGCCTTTGACAAGGTTGAGCGCGAGGGCGATCGCGGGCTGGCGATCAGCTACAACAAGGACCGGATGAACGCGGGCGATGTGTTGACCGCGGTGCAGGGAATGGGGCTCCACATCGTCGACGTGTCGACCCGTGAAGCCGATCTGGAAGATGTCTTCCTCAATCTGACCCGCGCCGATGGGTGACAGCACCGTCCATGATGTCGTCATCATCGGCTCTGGCGCGGCGGGTTTGTCGGCGGCGATCAGCCTTGCCGACAAGGCAAAGATACTGGTCCTCGCCAAAGGAAGCCTGACCGGCGGATCGACCGCCTGGGCACAGGGCGGTATCGCCGCAGTGCTCGATGCGGGCGACACGTTTGAAAATCATATCAACGATACGATGGTCGCGGGTGCGGGACTGAACCGGCGCGAGACGGTCGAATTTGTTATCGAGAATGCGCCGCATGCGATCGAGCGGCTGGTCGAGATGGGGGTGCCCTTTAACAAGGAAGCCGAGGCGCTGCACCTGACGCGCGAGGGCGGCCATTCGCATCGCCGCATCGTGCATGTCGATGATGCGACCGGCTGGGCAGTGCAGGCCGCGCTGCTCAAAACCGCCGAGGCGCATCCCAACATCACGCTGCTTCCCGGCCAGTCGTGCATCGACCTCATCACCGGCAAGCATGAAGCGCGCTATTCGGCATCGGGGCGTGTGTGGGGCGTCTATGCGCTCGACGAGGCGTCGGGACAGGTGCACGCGCATACGGGCCGCGCCACCATATTGGCGAGCGGCGGGGCAGGGCGCGTTTATCAATTTTCGACCGCTCCGCGCGGCGCGACCGGCGATGGCATTGCGATGGCGTGGCGCGCGGGTGCGCGCGTGTCCAACATGGAAATGATGCAATTCCACCCCACGTGCCTCTATAATCTGGAGGTCAAGAATTTCCTGATTACCGAGGCGGTGCGCGGCGAGGGCGGGCATCTGAAAATCCCGCCGGGTTTTCCCGGTGGCGGCGAACGCTTCATGCCGCGTTTTGATCCGCGTGAGGAACTCGCGCCGCGCGATGTGGTGGCGCGCGCGATCGACCATGAGATCAAGCGGCTGGGGCTCGATTATGTCCATCTCGACATCAGTCACAAAGACCCCGAATTCGTCCGCCACCATTTCCCCAACATCCATGAAAAGCTGCTGGGACTCGGCATCGACATGACGCGCGAACCGATTCCGGTGGTCCCTGCGCAGCATTATACCTGCGGCGGCGTATTGATCGATCTCGACGGCCGGACCGATCTGCCCGGCCTCTATGCCGCAGGCGAGGTGACCGAAAGCGGACTGCATGGGGCGAACCGGCTGGCGTCGAATAGTTTGCTTGAATGTTTTGTCTTTGGCGAAGCGGCGGCAAAGCATGTGCTGACACGCTGGGACGAACTTGAACCGCCTCCGCCGATCCGTCCATGGGATGAAAGCCGCGTGACCGACAGCGACGAAGAAGTCATCATCAAGCAGAACTGGACCGAAATCCGACGCTTCATGTGGAATTATGTCGGCATTGTCCGCACCACCAAGCGACTGGAGCGCGCGCAACACCGCATCAATATGCTAACCCATGAGGTGGGGGATTATTACGGCCATTTCCGCGTGACGACCGATCTGATCGAATTGCGCAACCTGCTCCAATGCGCCGAGCTGATCGTCAAAAGCGCGCTCCACCGCCACGAAAGTCGCGGGCTGCATTATACAACCGACTATCCCGAAACCTTGCAAGTGCCCGAAGATACCGTGCTCGTGCCCTAAAGCTATTTCCTTGTCAGCCAATCCCCAGCATTCGGCCGACAAAGATCAGCACAATGGCGCCGATGATTGAAGCGAGGCAGCCGGCGCGGTTGAATTCGCCGCGCACACCGCGCGTGGTGATCATACCAGCGAGCAACGATCCGCCGATCCCGAGCAATATCGTCGCGATCCAGCCCATCTGAACCACGCCAGGATAAAAATAGCGCGCCAGCGCGCCGATGATGAAGCCGGAAATAATCGCACCGATGATATTGATCATGTCGTTCCTCCCCGCCCCTATGGGCCTTTGATCAAAGGCTAATCAAACGCGGCGGCGCTCGCAAGCGATTCAGTCGTCAAACCCACCTTCCAGAAAAGTGTCGGCAAGCGCCGCATGGAGCGCGGCTCCGCGCGCCATCACCTTTTCGTCAAGAACCATATGGTTCGAGTGCAGGCCGCAACAGGCGCGCCAGTCGCTGCCTTCCTCGCTCGCGCCGAGCCAGAACATCGCACCGGGCACTTTTTCGAGGACATAGGCGAAATCCTCCGCGCCCATCACCGGATTCTCCATCGTCAGCCACGCATCCTCGCCAAATTGATCGGTCACGACGCGCTGCCCAAAGGCGACGGCGCGGCTGTCGCAGACGGTGACGGGGAACCCTTCTGTGATCGTCACTTCAGCGGTGCAGCCATGCGCGAGAGCGATAGCGGGGATCAGACGCTTCAATTCGCGCGCAACAGCGGCGCGCTGGTTGGGGCTGAGCGTGCGGATCGTCCCCTCCATTTCAGCAGTTTCGGGGATGATATTGTTGGTCGTACCCGCCGAGATGCGGGCAATTGTGACCACCGCGGGGTCGAACACCGAAATTTTGCGGGTCACCATCGTCTGGATCGCGCCGACAATTTCGCACGCCACCGGGATCGGGTCGATCGCATCGTGCGGCATCGATGCATGCCCGCCTGCGCCTTTCACCGTGACTTCGATCAGGTCCGACGAGGCGAGCAGCGCGCCCGCGCGCCCGGCAAAAATTCCGTGCGGCGCATTGGGCATGATGTGGAGCGCAAAGGCGGCGTCGGGGAGCGGGTCGATGATCCCGTCATCGAGCATGAAACGCGCGCCATGATGCCCCTCTTCGCCCGGCTGAAACATGAACATGACTGTTCCGGGCAGGCGGTCGGCGGCGGCGCAGAGCAGCCTGGCTGCGCCGACAAGCATTGCGACATGGGTGTCATGCCCGCACGCGTGCATCGCGCCATGGGTTTCTGACGTGAAGTCGAGCCCGGTTTGCTCGACCAGCGGCAAGGCATCCATGTCGCCGCGCAGCAGCACGGTGCGACCGTTGGCGGGGCCGCGCAGGATGGCGACGAGACCTGTCGTTGAGGGCCCCTCGCGAAACTCCAGCGGCAAGCCTGCAAGCGCCTCCTTGATCTTCGCTAGCGTCTTGGGGTTGTACAACCCGAGTTCGGGCTCGAGGTGAATCGCGCGGCGCAAGGCGACGAGGTCGGGGAGGAGGGCTTCAGCGGCGGCGGGGAAGTTTTGGGCGGCGATGTTCATGGGGTGCTCCATCCGGTCAAGGCGGGGCATCTTAGCGGCGTCAGCTGCCCTTGTCGAAGGGCCAGCGGCCTAGAAATGTGTCTCCCATTCGAGCAGCAATCGCGCTTGACCTTTGGCGTCATCGCGCGCGGCTCCAGCGGCGAAAAGATAAGCGGTTTCGATGCCGAGTTCGCTGTTTCCGGGCAGATGTTCGACCTCAATCTTGGCCATCGGGCCGAGAAAATGCTCGGCGCGCGGGGCAAAATTGCGTGTGCTGCCCAGTTCACCAAAGGCTTCGACGCCAAGCCGTAGCTCACCGAGCGCGGCCCAGTCTGCCGAGGCCGCATAGCCGATCGCCAGCGCGTCGCCAGTCCCCAGACGCTTTTTGACGATCAGGTTGACGCGGCCATCAAACGGCCCCTGCTTATGTTCCAGCAGCAGCTTTGTTTCCAACACGTCATGGTCGCCGCGCACGCCTTCATATTCGGCATAGACAGCGGTATCGAGCCCCAGCGCATCGATGCGGCCGAGCGAATAAATGCCTTCGACGCCAACGGCCTCGAGGCGGCGGCGGTCGCCCGGTTCGCGTTCGATTTCTGCGAGAAGACCCGCGGCGAAGCGCGAGGAAAACCCGTGTTCGATCTCGAGTGTCAGCGTGTCTTCGCCGTTATCGGCGCCGCCGTTCAGGCGGCCATAGCGGCTTTCAAATTCGGTGACCCCCTTTTCCAAAGTTGCCCCATAGACCTTCTCTCCCAGCCCAGGTGCAGCCTTCGCCGCTGTTGTCAGAATGATCATGGCCGCGAGCGTCGCCGCCGAGAATATTTTGCGAATCATCAGAAATCCCTTTTGAGATTCTGATATTGAGAGCTAATCGCATTAGCAACCCACTAAGGAGCGAATTCACTGCCCGCCGAACAATTGGCGTCCCGCCAGGTCGAGCATGATTTCTTCGCTGCCGCCGCCGATCGCGTTGACGCGAACTTCACGGTAGATGCGTTCGACTTTGCTGCCGGTGATATAGGATGCGCCGCCGAGGATTTGCGCCGCTTCGCGCGCCACCGATTCGAGCATCCGTGTTGCCTGCACCTTGAGCATGGCGAAGTCGGCGGGTCGGTCTTTGCCTTGCTGGACCTGCCATGCGCATAAATCGACCCATGCCTGTGTCGCTTCAATTTGCCGTTCCATGTCGGCGAGCTTGATGCGGATCGACTGGTGGCCGACGAGCGGCTTGCCGAATGTCTCGCGATTCTGCGCCCACTCCGCCGCCTCGGCCATCGCAACGCGCGCCATGGCGCAGCAGCCCATCGCCATGCCGAGCCGCTCGCTGTTGAAGTTGCGCATGATGCCGATAAAGCCGCCATTTTCTGGGCCGATCAGATTTTCGACTGGAACGCGTACATCGCTGAAATGGATCGCCGCGGTGTCGCTGCAGCGCCAGCCCATCTTGTCGAGCCGCGTGCGCGTCACGCCCGGCGCATCCATGTCGATAAGAAGCAGCGAAATGCCGCTCGCGCCTGCCCCGCCCGTGCGCACCGCGCAGGTCAGCCAGTCAGCGCGCATCCCCGAGGTGATGAACATCTTGCCGCCGTTGACGACAAAGTCGCTGCCGTCCTTCCGGGCAGTCGTTCTGATGTTCGCGACATCAGAGCCGCCCGATGCCTCTGTGATGCCCAGCGCGATAATCTTCTCGCCGCCCAGTATGGGCGGTGCGATGCGGCGCTTGAGGTCCTCCGACCCCAGCGCGAGGATCGGCGGCAAGCCGATGGCGTGCGTCATCAGCGATGCGCCGAGCCCGCCCGCGCCGACTGCGGCGAGCTCCTCGGTCTGGACAAGCCCGTGGAATATATCGAACCCGTCGCTGTGCCCGCCATATTGTTCGGGATAGCGCAGGCCAAGGATCCCCGCTTCGGCCGCTTTTTTGTGAAGCGCGCGCGGCAGTTCGCCTGCAGCCTCCCATGCGTCAATATGCGGTGCGATTTCGCGCGCGACAAAGCGCCGCACGCTCATCGCCAGCGCCTCATGCGTTTCGCCATAATAAGGTGATCGGGCGCGCCAATCGTCAAAGGCTGTCATGACGGCAATGCTGCGCGGTGACGCAGGTGGCGTCAAGGTCGGCTTTGCCCGACCTCGCCGCGAGCGACACCGCGCTATGGCGCGAGACGACAGGGTGGCTTGCGTCGCGACGCGCAGCGATTAGGGTGGCGCCCCATGACGATGATCCTGCGCCTTGCGCCGCTCGCCCTTGCTGTCCTGCCTTTTGCAGCGACAGCCGCCCCCGCCGCCCCCGCCGACCCCGCCGCCGTTGCGCAGGCCGCGCTGGCCACGGCGCCGGTGTGGGACGGGCATAATGATGTACCCGAACAATTGCGCGACCGGCACGGCGATGTGATCGGCGACTTTGATTTTAACGATACAAGCGGCAGCGCCGATCCGACGCACAAGAGCATGCACACCGATCTGGTGCGGATGCGCAAAGGGCGGGTCGGCGCGCAATTCTGGTCGGTGTGGGTCGATTCGTCGCTGCCCGAGCCGCAAGCGGTGCAACAGGTGCTCGAACAGATTGACGTTACCAAGCGGCTGATCGCGCGCAACGCCGATGCGATGATGCTCGCGCGTTCGAGTGGCGATGTCATGGCGGCATGGAAACAGCATAAGATTGCGGGGCTTATCGGCATGGAGGGCGGCCATTCGATCGGGTCGAGCCTTGGCGTGTTGCGGCAAATGTATGCGCTCGGCGCGCGCTATATGACGCTCGCCCATTTCAACAATACGCCCTGGTCCGATAGCGCGACCGATACGCCCGCGCATGACGGGCTGACCGCCTTTGGCGAGCAAGTGGTGCGCGAGATGAACCGGCTGGGAATGCTTGTCGATCTCAGCCATGTGTCCGAGGCGACGATGCTCGACGCGTTGGCGGTGGCGAAGGCGCCGGTGATCTTCAGCCATTCGGGCGCGCGTGCGATCAACAGCCATCCGCGCAATGTTCCTGATAAAGCGCTCGACGAGCTCAAAGCCAATGGCGGCATCGTCATGGTTGATTTTGTCCCCGATTATACCAGCGAAAAACTGCACCAATGGAATGCAGCAAACAGCGCCGAAGCGGCGCGGCAAAAAACCCTGCATATCGGCGATCCCGATGGCGCCAAGGCGGCGCTTGACACCTGGGTTGCGGCCAACCCCGCACCGCGCGTGACGATCGCCGATGTCGCCGCCCATATCGACCATATCCGCGACCGGATAGGCATTGACCATATTGGCATCGGCGGCGATTTCGACGGCATACCGACGGTGATCGACGGGCTGGAAGATGTGTCGACTTATCCGGCGCTGTTCACCGAACTGGCGCGGCGCGGTTATTCGCAGACTGATCTGGAAAAGATCGCCAGCGGCAATATGATGCGCGTGATGAAAGCCGCCGAGACCTACGCCAAGGCGCATGCGGGCGACCCGCCGATTGAATCACCCATAGCCAAAGCGGCCGACTAAGGCGGGCTAGTCTCGCTTGATGAAATGGCCAGTCGACAACGCCGCCCGCCCATAGCGCCCACCAGATGATGACGGGTTGAAGCGCGAGGCGGGGACCGTGATACCACCAGCTCAGATGCGTCCCGCCGAGCGGAATGTCGGCAAACGCATGGTGAAAATTGGCGGGCCAGACGCACAGAGCATAGAGTGCAAGACCCCATCCCGCCGCGCGGCGCAAACCGGGAATCATCAATCCCGCCGCGCCCGCCAGTTCGGCAAGGCCGGTCAGGGCAACGACGGTCCCGGGCCAAGGAACCCATGACGGGGTGATCGCAACAAAGCCGCCAGGCCGGGTCAGATGCGCCCAGCCGGCCACCGCATAGGCGATGACAAGCAGCCAGCGAAAAGCAATGCGCGGCCGGCTTTGCGGCTTGACTATCGTCATGGCCTTTCGCACCCTTCCGCCGATGAAATCCTTCTCCTTGATCCGCATGGTCATTGCTCCCCTGGTTGCCGCCTTGTTGATTGGCGCTGCGCCGCCGCACACCCCCAAGGCAGGCGAAGCCGCACCCGCCTTCCATCTCACCACTTTCGACAAGCGCAAGGTCACGCTGGCTGCATTGAAGGGCAAAGTTGTCGTCATCAACTATTGGGCGACATGGTGCGGGCCATGCAAGTTGGAAATGCCGATGATGCACCGCTATTTCAAAGCCAATCAAGCGCGAGGGCTGGAAATGTTCGGGGTGACGACGGAGGATAGCCTGCCCAAATATCAGCTCAAAAAACTGGCTGACGCCCTATCCTATCCGCTTTCGACCCGGATCAGTGGCGGATATGGCGCGATCGATAACAGCCTCCCGTCGACCTATATTATCGACCGCAAAGGAATTGTGCGCTTTGCGCATAAGGGGGCTTATTCAGCGCGCGAATTTAAAGCCGTTGTTGATCCGCTGTTGGCCGAAGGCGATTGATCGCGCCGCTAGCGCCCCAGCGCGGCTAGCATATCATCGACCGAGACATATTTTTCACGCGGGGCGCCGTCGCGCGCCGCCGCAATCTCTGCCTCTTCGATGCGCCGCCAGTCGCGGAAGGTGACCGGCGTGACATTGCGCGCAGCAAGCAGCGTGTCGAGCCCCGGTCGGCCCGTCTTGCCGCTACCACGGCCGATGTCTGCCAGCACCATTTCGCCCAATCGTGCGCCATCTGGCTTGTTGGTGCCAATCGTCCCCGACGGCCCGCGCCGTGCCCAACCGACGCAATACAGGCCTGGAAGGATCCGCCCCTCATCATTGGCAAAGCGCCCGCGCCCATGTTCATAGGGCACGCCGGGGATGGGCGGGGTCTGATAGCCGATGCAGCTGATGACCAGCCCGGCATCGATACTGTAAGTTTCGCCGATCGGTTGCGAGCGCAGATCGGCGTCGAGCGCGGTTTTTTCGACAATCACGCGTTGCGCCTTGCCGTCGCCTTCGATTGCAACCGGCATGGCAAAGAAGTCAAAATCGATCGTGACTGGCTTAGCGACCGGATTGGCGGCAAAGCTGCGCAAATGGGTGACCGATTTGCGCATTCCCGGTTCGAGCAGTGCATCTTCACCCTCTGGCGGAAGGTCGGCGGGGTCAACGCGCGGGCTGGCGCGCTCCAGATGGCCCAGTTCGCCTAGCTCCTTTGGTGTCATAGCAATTTGATGCGGGCCACGTCGGCCAAGGATATGAATGTGGCGGACACTGCTTTTGGCCAGCGCATCGCGGGCATGGGCGACAATATCGCTTCCGGCAAATTCTTCGGGGGTCTTGGCCAATATGCGTGCGACATCGAGCGCGACATTGCCATTGCCGATGACCACGACACCCGCGCTATCGAGCGGCGGGTCAAGGGCGGTAAAATCGGGATGACCATTATACCAGCCGACAAAGGCGGCGCTGCCGATAACGCCGGGCAATTCGGCTCCCGGAATCGAAAGTGGCCGGTCATTGGGTGCACCGGTGGCCAGGATGACCGCATCATAAAGGCTGGCCAGTTCCTCGATTGTGACATCGCTGCCCACCGACACATGGCCGACAAAGCGAACATTGTCGCGCAGGGCCACGCCCTCGTAGCGCCGCGAGACGGCCTTGATCGATTGATGATCAGGCGCGACGCCGGTGCGGATCAAACCATAGGGAACGGGGAGGCGATCGAGTATGTCGATCGAAATATCCTCGGCCTTTTGCAGCGTTTCGGCGGTGTAATATCCCGCTGGTCCCGACCCGATGATGGCAACGTGTCGCATCAACCCACTCCTTGCCCGGGTGGCTCGCATTTGCCGCGCCCGACCCCCGTTCTTGTTATGGCGTGATGCTAGCGGCGAAATGCGTTAGGGCAAGGCTTGCGTGCATTGGGTGAGCATCAACCTTGACAGTTGGCCGCGCGGCCCATATTTCGCCCGCCTCTGGTGCCCCGTCGTCTAATGGTAAGACTGCGGTTTCTGATACCGCCTATTGAGGTTCGAATCCTCACGGGGCATCCAGGTTTATGAGTTATCTATCTGGAATAACTGGCAATTTTATAAATTGCAAGCTTCTCCTCCCTCACTGTCACCCTCAGGGAGATGTGCGCGGGGTTCAGTCTTGCTACCCGACGATCAGTGGCTGTAGCCAAATCCTTTCCTATCTTCTTGGAGCTAAAGCCCTGATCCATCCGTGCTCGGCATCATTGCGAAGACAGGATGATCGTTGGCTACAAGGATCAGCGGCGCCTCGGCTTGGCCTGAGGGTTAATTTCAGTTTTGGTTCTAGCTGGACTTGTGAACCGATGAATATCGGTAACAATTTTTGAGCGACACAAACATGGGCTGTCACCGGGTTCTGTCACATATGTTCAGACGCCGCTTCCTGGCTGGGTGACCGTCGCCAGAGCATTTGGCACTGATGGCTGCAGTGATTTGCGGAACATCGGCCTCGTCTGGGGGTTAATATTAGGCGGCGATCTTGCGATGTGGCAGACGCCGATCTTGGATGGTCTGTCGTTTGATTCTTTCTCGCTGTTTGATGATGACTTGTGCTCGACCGAAGAAGGCGGTCACATTGTTCAGGCCCGCGCGCGCCGCCCCGCTGCGACCGCGCCAAGAGCGCGTCTCTTATTGGCCCTTCGGGTCTTGCAACCTTTTTGGTGGGAAGAGGAACGAAGTGGCTTGTGAGTTTATTTTGTGTCTAGGCAGTTATGGGGCTGCGTTCGCTGACACTGATTGCACCGAGTATCAGGGTTCGAGGCTTTTCTTCTCATAGACGGTGGCAATCGCATGGCCGTCCCATACATAGCAGAGATGCCGTTCCTGCCGACTGTTTGATAGGAGGCGTGGCCGGAATGCAGCAGCACATTCCCCGCCTTCATGCCGGACGCTTTGGTAAACTATGCCATCGGATCCTGTGTTGCGTAGCGTGCGGGCGAGTTGCTGTGATGCGGCATAGCTGTCGGGGCTGTAGAAGTCCGTCTGCTCTGTTTCCGGGTTTCTGATGTCGTGGAGCTCGGCGTCAAGATCGACCGCATAGACGCGCATATCAATCTCCTGTGCCGGCTCGTCCGTCGCGCGTAGAAATATACTGCGGTGATGCCTTGTCTCGGCGATCGCGGTGTCGAGCGTTAAGGCCGCATAGAAGACGCCGTAGCTGCCGTCGGTGAAGCGGCTGCCTTCCGGATTCAGATGGGTGAAAGCGGCCATGATCGCGGTGGTTCCGGGGCCCGATATCCGATCCTCTGCTGGTACGAGCGCAAGTTCGCCGGTTTCCTCGCGCAATCGGTCGTTGGTCATCGCCTCGATCAGGAACACTGCCTCGAGATCAGCGGGATCGGTAACGCGATCGAACAGAGAGATGGGCGGAAACCGGCTCGCTATGATGCGATAGCAGGGAGACCAGCGGATCCGGCTTGTCGGTATATCCACGCCTTAACCGCGCTGGCCGTCGACATATTGCCGCACGACGTAAAGATCGGCGACATTGCCCGAGGCCATGCGATCGAGCGCCGACCGCCCACCAAAAACACGGGCCTCATTGGGTTTGCGCACCCATTGGTCGGCGGATCGCGGTAAGAGGATCTGCAGCCCCTTATAGATGCCCATTACATAGGAAATGCGTTCGAGCGCATCTTTGGAAATCACCGACACCGCGCCGCGCTTCCAGTTCTGGAAGGTCGAGCGGCTATCCAGACCGAGAATGCGCATCTGCTCTGTCTCGCTCAGGCCCCAGGCCTCGGCGATGTTGAAGAAGGTCCGTAATGCCGGACCGGTGAGGCTTTTGCGGTCGGATGCCTTTTGTGCGGTTGCGACAGTCATATCGAGTCCTTTCGATCTCAATATGTACATAATAGGATTAAAAATCAAGAAATGTGCCAAATATAATCATTTGATAAGACCGGAAAGCAAGGCGTAGAGCGGATCGACATGCTGGCGCTTGTGGCGCGATGCGGCGGGCGTCGCCATGTGGCAGGCGACCTGTCCCTTATGCTGTTCGGCAGCGGCATTCGGTTAGGGGGTGCGAAACGAAATCCAATATTTGTATTACATGTAAGTCATTTTGATGTTCCGCCATATGTCAATGACGGCCCAATCAGGTGGCTGACCATGTTTGCGTGGCGCGCGAGCAGTGTCCGTCGCTGCGCCACAAGCGGATATCGCCGCATGTCCTTCGGCACACCGCTGCCATGGAGTTGCTCCAGGCCGGCGTCGATCTGTCGGTCATCGCACTGTGGCTCGGGCATGAGTCGATCCTGACGACGCAGACCTATCTCCATGCCCATATCGCGCTCAAGACCGCCGCGCTCGCCAAGCTCCAGCCGCATAATACGCGAGCGAAACGCACGTTTCGAACCGGAAGATCGGCTGCTGGCATTTCTCGACGCGCTGTAGTCTTCGCCGCAGCGATCAGAGATCGGCCTTCTGCCGGAGCCCATCGAGCCATTCGCGCGACACCGTCTCGACCGTGTCGCGCAACATGGTCAGACCGCTGATCTGGATCGCCTGCAGATCGTCGCTGTCGATGTCGTACGCCGCCGAGTAGCGGGCCTCGACATAAGCGCGTTTTGCTAATTCGAAGCGGCGGCGGTCGATCTTCGTCGCCCTCGGCCAGGCATCGACGAGCCGCGTCTCCTGGTCTTCCGCCAGCGAACGCAAGAACTTCAGATTATGCGAGCGCGGCACATACTGACAGCGGACGAGAAGATAGCAGATGTATGCACGCTCCGCCGCCTGATGCAGGGTGAAGGCGGCAAGATTCGGGTTGTGTCTTTCGCGGTAAAGCTCGGCGCCCGCGAGAAGGTCGTCGATCGCGCAGTACCATTGATCAAAATAGCTTTTTGCCATTTCATAGGCATCGGCTGCCGTCAGCGGCATCGGAGTGGCCAGCTCGCTTCCGGGTAGATCGTACAGGACGATTCCGTCGCGCGCGATGTCGACCCAAAAATATTCGCCCCTTGAGAGCCCGCGATTCACTTCATCGAGCGTGTGGACGATGATGTTTACAGGCCTTGCGATCGCGGCATCGCGCAGGATCCTGTCCTCCGCGACATACCAATAGTCCGCAATATCGGTGAGGTCGGCGTGGGTGACGATGATCAGCAGGTCAAAGTCGGATTGATAACCATTCTCAGGATCATCGACCCAGTCGTCACGACCGTAACTTCCAAACAAAATGATCTTCTGGATCTTGCCGTTCTTCTTCCACGGCTGCGTCGCGCGGGAGGTCGCGACGGCAAATTCGTCCATCAAAATCCGCGTCGCTCGTGCCAGTTCCTCCTGCTGCACCGGGGGAAGATGATCTACATCCTTTTTCATCACCGGATTCTCGCCATTTTCAAGCTTGCTGGCAAGCCCTCATTGCACTCAATGAGCATCGACTGGATCAGATCGGATACATAAAATTATGCCGAGCCGATTGTCTCGAAGTTGTTGAAAAACCGAGGCCTTACGCGCCCGCTCGCATAGTGTGGCGCTCGGCATAATCGAAACATTATCGAATCATTGAGGAACAACTTGCTTGGCTCGGCGAGCGGGTCGAGGCGCTCGCGTCGATTGTCGAGACGATTTGTTCTGAGCGCATTGCCCAACTTGAATTGACGGCACGCGAGGCAGGCTAGGCATATCGCCGCTCAGTTCGAATTCGCGCAGGAAAGAATTCTGGTGACCCCTACGAGAATCGAACTCGTGTTTTCGCCGTGAGAGGGCGACGTCCTAACCGCTAGACGAAGGGGCCGAAAGGTCGAAATTGTGAGAATGGGACCGACCGGATCCGGCACGATCGATGGTGACCCCTACGGGAATCGAACCCGTGTTTCAGCCGTGAAAGGGCCGCGTCCTAGACCGCTAGACGAAGGGGCCGTCGATCGGTGAAGCGGCGCATTAGACGGGGATGCCGAAGGGGTCAAGGCTTTCACAGCGCCTTCCCGCAGAAAAGCGGACATCAGTGCAGGAGGCGTTGCGTGGCGGTTGAGAGCGCGGTCATTCTGCCCAAGCTGCATCCTCAAGATGGAGCTCGGCGGCGGGGCGGCTGCCCCAATCGTCGCGTTTGGCGCGTCCCGCAAGCCACATTTTACGTCCACCGCGTGCATTGAGCAGGGTTTGCCCCAATTCGCTCGTCGCGTTGCGAAAAGCGATGGCCTTGAACCGCCCGCCGTCATCGCCCGCGACAATCAGGCGGACATGGTCGGTGCCGACGATTCCCGATTCGATGATGCGCACCGGACCCGTCGCAACGCGCGGAGCTGGCCAGCCCGAGCCATAGGGGCCTGCCGACTCAATCGCTTCGCACCATAACGGACTTATCCCGCGAGGCGCGAGCACCGCGTCAATCAGCAAGGATTTTTCGCCGCTCGCCCGCTCGACATCGGCGGCCAGGCGGTCGTTGAGAAAGGCGCCGAGCGCGTCGATCTTGTCCCCCGCGACGGTCAACCCCGCCGCCATGGCATGGCCGCCGCCCGCGATCAGCAGTCCGCTTTCCTTTGCTGCAAGGATGGCCGCGCCGAGATCGACCCCGCTGATCGATCGGCCCGATCCTTTGCCGGTGCCATCTTCATCAAGCGCGATGACGATAGCTGGCCGACGCAGTTTCTCTTTCAGCCGCCCGGCGACGATGCCGATGACACCGGGGTGCCAGCCCGCGCCGGCGACGATCGCGACCGGTGCATTGGCGGTGCCGCCGCTCGCTTCCATCGCCTGTTCGAGCACGGCGGCTTCGATCGCCCGCCGCTCTTCGTTGAGCCGGTTGAGCTCTTGCGAAATATCAGCGGCTTCTTGAGGGTCGGACGTCGTGAGCAACCGGACGCCCAGATCCGATTTGCCGACGCGCCCTCCGGCATTGATGCGCGGACCGAGTGCAAAACCCATGTCACTGGCGCCTGGCGGACGCGTCAGCCGCGCGGCATCCATCAGCGCTGCCAGCCCGATATTGCCGCGCCGCGCCATGATCTTCAGCCCCTGCGTCACCAGCGCGCGATTGAATCCGGTAAGCCGCGCGACATCGGCGACAGTGCCCAGCGCGACAAGGTCGAGCAGGTCGATCAGCGCAGGTTCGTCGCGGTCCTTGAAAAAGCCGCGGCTGCGCAACGTGCGAAGCAATGCGGCGCCGAGCAGAAAGGCAACGCCGACGGCGGCCAGATTGCCGTGCACAGCAGCCTCGGGCGCCTCGTCGAGCCGGTTGGGGTTGACGACGGCAAAGGCGTCGGGAAGCGTCGTCGCGCATTGGTGATGGTCGACAATGATTACCTCGACCCCCGCCGCATTCGCCTCGGCGATTGCCTCAAACGCTTGTGCGCCGCAGTCGACGGTGACGACCAGCCGCGATCCTGCTTCGCCGATCTTGACCAGCGCCGCGCCCGATGGACCATAGCCTTCCATGAGCCGGTCTGGGATATAGGCGCCGACCGGCAGTCCCAGATCGCGAAGCAGACGGACGAGCAGCGCGGCGGATGTTGCGCCATCGACATCATAGTCGCCGAAAATCGTCACTCGCTCGCCCGCCACTACGGCATCGGCGAGCCGCGCGGCGGCGGCGTCCATATCCTGAAATAGCGCCGGATCGGGCATGAAGCCGCGCAACGTCGGGTTACGCTGCCGCTCGAGATCGTCGCGAGCAACCCCGCGCGCGAGCAATAATTGCGTGACCAGATCGTCGGGCGCCAGATTTTCCTGTGCCATGTCGGCGCTCGCCCGGCGCCAATGCCACGGCTGGCCGCTGATCGACCGGTTAATTCCCAGCGCTATGTCGCTCATTTATGCGTCTCCGTTCGCGCGCTTAGCATCTGCTCGCGCAGCGCAACGGCTTGAGCTATCGGCATGGCTTCGACCTTGTGTGCGCCCAGGCCGCTACCGCCGGGGACGCCGAACACCAATGTTGCAAGGCCAAACGGGCGCAGGATAAAATTGCTTTTGAGGTCGATGCTTTGCACCGACGCGTGCGGCAACAGGGTCAATTTCGGCGTCCAGAAACCGCGCCCGATGACCAGCTTGTCGGCTAGTTCTGCCCAGCGGTGATGGCGAATTTCGAATAGCGCAAATCCCAGAATAAACGGTGCGGCAAACAGAGCAATCCAGCCAATCTCACGCCCCAGAAGCAAAGCAACCAGTCCGCCCGCGGCGGTCAATATGGCGCCGATAATCCCGCCAAGCGCAATGACCGGATGGCTGTGGAACCAGCTTGTATCGGCGTCGGGCCGTGCAAGGCCGATCTCGGCCAGCACCGCATCCATATCGCCAAGTTGCCCGAAGGGGACGACCTGATGGTCCTTTTCCTTGGCACTATCGCTCGCCAGGCTTTGCAACCGCAGTTCGTGCCATCCAAAGCGTTTGCGCAGCCAACCGGTGACCATGATCGCGGCCTGGACGCGGCGCAGCGGAATGGCGACATCGGTGCGCGTCGTCAGTCCCCGCGTCCGGCGCAGCGCGCGCGGCTCGCGCGTCAGGCGAAAGTCCCAATTGGTCAAAAATGTCGTCGCAATTCCGGTCCCAAATCCGATCAGCAACAGCGAAATCAGTGCCCCCAGCGCAGCAATCCACTGATGCGCAATTAGCCAATTGCCCAAGCCATATTCCGACGCGATTTGGATCCAGTCATACGGGTTGAAAAAATTGAACGGCAGCCAATTGTCGAAAAACTGCGCGCCGGCGGCGACGACCGCGAGCGCGGCAAGCGAGAAATTGAACAATCCAGCGCGCAGCAACTGGCGCGGCCCCATCGCAAACAACAGTCGCTCTTCGATTACGGGCGTTGCTGCCTGGCCTTGCCCGTCGGTCGAGGTTGCGGCCAGATTGGAGCGGTGGCCGCGAATAACTTCGCGTAAATGCTGTGCCTCGGCCAGCGCGATGGCGTTGAGACTGGCGTCATCGCCGTTGCCCTTATTGCTGGCACCTGTCTCGAACCCTACCTTAGCAATGCCAAGCGCGCGGGCGACCAGCCCTTGTTCGATACTGACATCCTGAATGCGGTCAAAGGGGATGGTGCGGTGTTGGCGCGCGAAAACCCCGCTCTCGATCGCCATCTCGTCCGCACCGATATAATAGCGAAACCGCACCCAGCGCAGCCAAGCGGTGACGAGCGACGCGAGCAGGAAAAACAAAAGGGCCGGAACGACATAAATCCATTTGCCGGCAATGCCGATTGCGGCCAGCGCCGGAATCATGTTGAGCGATTGGGGGCCCAGCCGGACGATTGCCAGCGCCAGCGATAGCGGGTGGAGTCGCTGCCATTGCTGCTCGGCGACAATGCTCTCGGTCATGCAAAATCGGTCTGGATATGGTGGCGGATCGTCTCGCGCATCGCAGCTGCCAGATCGCCGTGCAGCCCAGGCAGGGTCACGGTACTATTGTGCGTGCCGGACGTGTGAACGACGAGATGCGACAGGTTAAACAAGCGCTCGATGGGACCTTGACCGACGTCGATATGCTGAACGCGGACAAAGGGGACGATGGTGTCGGTGCGGACGAGCCAGCCGCGTGCGACGCGCAACCTGTCCTCGGCCATATGAAATCCCCAACGCTGCGCGCGGCGCGACGGGATGGTGACGATAGCAATCACTGCCAGCAGCCAGCCCAGCACGGTCATCAGACCGAAGGGGCCGTCTATGCGTTCGATCAGCAAATTGTCGATTATAGTCGCCCCGATGGCCAACGGAATGGCGTTAAGCGCGATATGAATGCGCAAAACATGGGTAAAGGCCGGATCGACCGGCTCCAGCCCTTCGGACGGCAAAAAGTCAGAAAGATCATTGGGGTCGGGGATGGCCGGTGCGTTGTCAGTCATGCCTGTCTGTTATGCCGAACCGGCCTTGGGAACAACCGGATTAGGGAACAACAATGTTGAACCGCGGGTCAACCGGCGGGTGCAGGGCAAACCATGACAGAAATGCCATCTTGTCGCCTTCGACTTTTATGGCGCCCGATTGCAACAGCGCTGGAAAGCTCGCCGCGCCCAACATGACATCGTCGAGCGTGGCACGATTGACCGTGATGACTGCCGTTGGCGCTGTGTCGCGATGACCATAGCGCGGGAATTCGACCCCGCCTTCGACCACCACCGCGACCTGCTCCTTGCTGTCGGGCAGCAGGAACTGGAAAGTGCCGGCAAGGTCTTTGCCCTTTGCCGCGTCAAAGCGCGTGGCCAATGCATCAAAAAAGGACGGGGTCGGAATAGCGCTGATAAAGCTGCGACTTTGCCCGTTGCGCGAAATATTCTGCGTTTCGGTGCCGCGCAGCGTGGCGGCACCTGCGAGGTAATAATTGCGCCATGCTCCCGATTCCGCCTGATAGCCTAATTGGTCATAGGCCGATGCCAGCGCGGCGCGCGCGGCTTTGTTGTCGGGTTGCGCAAAGACCAGCTTGTTGAGCAATTCGGCGGCCCAGCGATAGTCACCCTTGGCTATCGCGTCCTTTCCGGCGGCGAGCAATTTGTCTGCGCCCCCCGCCAGTGCGACATATTGGGGCGCGCTTTGTTCGGGCGGCAATGGGTTAAAGGTGGCGGGATTTCCGTCCCACCAGCCGAAATAGCGCTGATAGGTCGCCTTCATGTCGTGGTTGAGCGTCCCATAATAGCCGCGCGTTGAAAAATCGCGGGTTTGTACGGGCGCCTCTTGGGTCTGGTCGGCGAGCTCGTGTAATGTGGCGCCGCGGTTCGCCGCAAACAATGTGCGATCATGGACATAACGATAGGCATCGCGCTGGTCGGTCAGTAGCGTTTTGACGGCTGCCTGTCCCCAGGTCGGCCAATGATGTGACCCCAGCGCCACCTCGGCCACATCACCCCAGCGCAACAATATCGCATCGATGACCTTCGACCAGCGCAGCGGATCGCGCACCTGGGCGCCGCGCATGGTGAGGATATTGTGCAGATTATGGGTAACAACTTCGGTCGTATGCAGCGTCTTATAGGCGGGAATATAGAATACCACCTCGGCGGGTGCTTCGGTGCCCCCCGCATCCATGAACTGAAACTCCAGACCATCGATGGTCAAGTTTCCGCCGGCCTGCGCTATCGTTTCGGTCGGCTCCATATAGCCGATGGTTCCTGCCGACAGACGCGGCCCAAGTCCTGTGTCGACTTGTCCGGTCGGTCCCGGATCGATGATCGAGCCGAACATATAGAGCGCACGGCGGCTCATCGCGTTGCCGGCGAGGACATTTTCGGCGATCGCCTCTTCGGAAAATCCATGCGGCGCGATGATGCGGATATGCTCTTTTGCCACCTGTTCGGGGGTGACGATGCCGCCGACGCCGCCAAAATGATCGCTGTGGCTGTGCGAGAAAATCACCGCGCGGATCGGCCGTTTGGTGCCCGTGGGTTCGACGGTTCGTTCAAATAGCGCCCAGCTTGCCGCGGCGGTTTCCTCGCTCAGCAAGGGGTCGACGATGATCCACCCGGTTTTGCCGCGAATCACGGTCATTACCGACAGGTCATAGCCGCGCAATTCCCACACCTTGTCGGGAACCACTTCGAACAGGCCGTGAATGGCGTTCAGCCGCGCCTGTCGCCAAAGCGAAGGGTTGACCGTCGCGGGCGCTGCTTCTGATTTGAGGAAAGCATAGGGGCGGCGGTCCCAGACAATCGCGCCGTCCTTGCCAGTGATCAGGCCATCGGGGATCTCGGCCAGTTTGCCGCGCGAGGCGTTGGCAAAATCCTGCGGATCGTCGAGCGCCAACCGCCCCGCGACGGCGGCTTGCGAAGCCTTTGTCGCGTCGCTGGCGACATCTTGCGCCACGGCAGTCGTTGAAAGCAAAAGGGCTGGCAGCAGGGCCAAGGTGCGGTGCATGATGATCTCCCCTATATTTTCGCACAGTTTTGCGCCGCCATGCGCGCTTTGGCAAGCGGCTCGACAGCGCGCCTCAGGCGTGCTGTCATGCCGGCATGACCGAACCCATCCCCGTCTTGCTGATCATCTGGCATAGCCGCACCGGCGGCAGCCGCGCGCTGGCCGAGGCGGCGACAAGGGGAGCGAGCAACACCAGCGGGGTGGAGGTGCAAGAGGTTGCAGCGCAGGATGTGACGCCCGATCAACTGATCGCTGCCGCTGCCTATCTGTTCATTGGCCCCGAAAACCTCGCCGCGCTGTCGGGCGCGATGAAAGAGATGTTCGACCGCTGCTATTACCCCTGCCTTGGCCGGATCGAGGGGCGCGCCTATGCGACAATCATCTGTGCGGGGTCCGATGGCGAAGGCGCGCTACGCCAGCTTGATCGCATCGCCACAGGCTGGCGGCTCAAGCGCGTCGCCGATTCTATAATCGTCAACACAAACGCGCAGACGCCCGAAGCCATTTCGGCACCCAAGACAATAGCGCCTGACCGTCTAGCCGAGGCACATGAGCTTGGTGCAGCGTTAGCCGAAGGGATTAAAGCGGGCATATTCTGAGTAGGATAATTTCGTCTGCTATTATGGATCTAGTCGCATGGTCGCAACGGGAAGGGCGCGTATTTTCAAGCTTTCAAGCCGCATGGCGCCAGGATAACTAGTTTGTTCCGGGGGGAGCCAAATGATCAAAACAAGCGAAGCCGACCCGCAAACCATCCTCGCTTACGGGATGAACGGAGGTGACTTGCCGATCGGACATGGTGCGCCGTTACGCCTCAGGGTCGAGCGGCAAATCGGCTATAAGAGCATGAAATTCCTACGACGGATCGTCGTCACCGATCATTTCGATGATCTCGGCCTCGCCGGGCCGCTGCGGAATGGCTGGTCCTGGTATAATGGTATTTGACGCGCGTCGCCTGTTGTCGCGCCTCAGCCCAGCCGATGTTCGCCCTTAACCCAGCGCACGGTACCTGAAGAGGCGCGCATGACGACGCTTTCGGTGGTCATAATGCCGTCACGGCGGATTTTGACGCCGTCGAGCAGGCTGCCATCGGTCACGCCCGTCGCGGCAAAAATGACATCGCCCTTGGCCAGATCGTGCAGGTCATAGACGCGATTGAGATCTTCGACCCCCCATTTGGCGGCGCGGCGGCGTTCGTCGTCGTTGCGAAAGATCAACCGGCCTTTGAATTGTCCGCCGACACAGCGCAACGCCGCCGCCGCGAGGACGCCCTCGGGCGCACCGCCGCTGCCCATGTAAATGTCGATATTGGTGTCGGGGTTCGTCGTCGCGATCACACCCGCGACATCGCCATCGGGAATCAGTGCGACCCCGCAGCCAATGCTGCGCAGTTCGGCAATCATCGCCTCGTGGCGCGGCCGATCGAGAACGCACACCATGATGTCGGCGGGCGAGCAGCCCTTTTCGGCGGCGACAGCTTCGACATTTTCGCGGATGCTGTTGTCAAAATGGATGATGTTGGGTGAATAGCCCGGGCCAACCGCTAGCTTGTCCATATAGACGTCGGGGGCGTTGAGCAGGCATCCCTCTTCGGCAATTGCTAGCACGGCGAGCGCATTGGGCCCCGATTTGGCGGTGATTGTTGTGCCTTCGAGCGGATCGAGCGCGATATCGATCTTGGGTCCTTTGCCGGGCGCATTGCCGACCTTTTCGCCAATATAGAGCATGGGCGCTTCGTCGCGCTCGCCTTCGCCAATGACGACGGTGCCGTCCATATAAAGGTCGTTAAAGGCGGCGCGCATCGCTTCGACGGCGGCGGCATCGGCGGCTTTCTCATCGCCGCGACCGATCAGCTTGGCCGCCGCTATGGCCGCCGCTTCGGTTACGCGTACCATTTCCAGCACGAGCACCCGATCAAGATTGCTATCTGTCTTCGCCATTTTTGCTCTCCGTCTTTACTTACTGCGCCCGCTCGGCATGATGCGCCCCATATGGTTGTGTGCGCCACTTGTCGAGCGAGCTTCATGTCATGTGGTGCAAAGCTTGCAGCCAGCATCATGCTGATGACACCGGCGTCGGCTGTCATGAGCCAGACCGTTGCCCCTCCTGCGCGCGATGCCGAAACGGCGATTGCGCAAAGCCATAGACTGACCGATCCTGTCCGGCGATGCCAGCCCGCAAGCGACGGCACCCTTGTGGTGTGCGGCACCGATACCGAGGACAATCGGCTGTCGCCCGAGCTGCGCGCGGTTGCCGGTATCGGGCGGTCGACCAAGGACAATATACCGCCAGCCCCGCCTGCCAGCGCTGCGACGCTCAGCAAATTGCCGTTCAACTGGCACTCGATGGGCGGCCGCTACGGCGCGCCGCCCGACTATAATCCACTTTTTGAACTGTCGAAGAAAATGACCGATCCCGGCCATGACCTCACGATAGATCCCGATGAACAATAGAGCCTAGAGGGCCAAGATCGGCATCTGCATCGGTGCGCCGATGACATGATCCGATGCCGCGAGAGCGGCGAGCGCCGCCTGAACCGCGCGTGCTGGCCCTTCGTGGGTGACAAGGACGATGGCGACGCGGTCATCGTCGCCATTGCCGCGCTGGATAAAGCTTTCGATCGACACATTGGCGTCGCGCATGGCGGCAGCAATTTCGGCGAGCACTCCGATGCGGTCTTCGACAATCAGGCGGACATAATGTTTGCCGACCCGCGCTCCGCCGTCAGCGGCAGGCGCCTGATCGAGCGAATCGACCGGCATGGCAAAGGCGGGGCCATATTCGTCGCGCGCTATGTCGATGATGTCGGCCACGATGGCCGATGCAGTCGGTCCCGCGCCGGCACCCGCGCCCTCAAAGAAAAGGCGGCCGACGAAATTTCCTTCTGCGACCACGGCATTGAGCGAACCGGGGACATAGGCCAACGGATGGTCGGCGGGGACAAGGCAGGGCTGAACATGCTGATATAAAGCATCGCCCATTCGCTCGGCCATGCCGATCAGGCGGACGCGATGGCCCAGCGCCTCGGCTTCGCGAATGTCGGCGGCAATGACAGCCGCGATTCCTGTGGTCGTCACCGCATCAAAGTCGAGGCTGGTGCCGAAACAGAGCGCCGCCAGAATTGACAATTTATGCGCGGCGTCGATGCCGCCGATGTCGAAACTGGGGTCGGCTTCGGCAAAACCCTGCGCCTGGGCGGCGGCAAGCGCATCACCAAAGCTCGCGCCCTCACGCTCCATCAGGGTCAGGACATAATTGCAGGTGCCGTTCAAAATGCCATAGACGCGGGCAATCTGGTTCGCCGACGCGCCTTCGCGAATCGCTTTGATGACCGGAATACCGCCCGCAACCGCGGCCTCATATTTCAGCGGCGTGTCGGCCTGTTCAGCGATTCGCGCGAGATCGAGCCCATGATGGGCGATCATCGCCTTATTGGCTGTGACCAGCGCCTTGCCCGCGCTTAATGTCAGCCGGGCCAGATCGAGCGCGGCGCCATCGGCGCCGCCCATCATCTCGACGACAACGTCGACATCATCGGCGGCGGCCAGTGCCGCGACATCATCTTCCCAACGATAAGCGGACAGATCGACGCCGCGATCCTTGTGCCGGTCGCGCGCAGCCAGTGCGACAATCTGGATCGGACGTCCGGCGCGCCGTTCGATCAGCGCGCGATTCGTTTCGAGCAGCTGCACCACGCCTTTGCCGACGACACCGACACCCGCCAAGGCAAGGCGGAGCGGCGGGCGGGCAGGGGAGCTGGTGGGTTGGGGGGGCATACGGGCACTCCGTTGGTCAGTTTTGCGGGCGATAACCCGCATTCCTCCGCGCCCCTATCGGCTTTTGCTTGCGAAACAACCCCGCATTGCGCCGAATCGCCTCACCGATGCTGAGCTATTGGGACGTCGGCGGGGTTCGGGTGCGCGGACAACTGCCCAGCGCGGCGAGCACATAGCTATAGTCATCGGCGGCCTTGGCCCGGTCTGGCGCGGCCGTTCCTGCCAGTTTGGATAGGGGAAGTTTGCGGGGCAGGCCGCATGCTAGTCGGTACCAGGCGAGCGTGTCGCGCGCGGGAACGGCGGCCGATTCGTCAACAATCTCGCCAAAAGCGGCGGCCCAGTGACGCGAACCGTCGGCTTTGGTCAAAATAGACAGCGACACAGGCTCACCCGAGGTCGTGTTGAGAAATAACTGAGTCTCTCCTTCACCGGGCAACGTGCCGGCGACATGAAATCCGTTGGCGATTCCTGTAATTTCCGGCGGAGCGCCCGGTTTGACCAATTCGGCCAGTATCGCCCGCAGTCGCGATTCGGTCGAGGGGTCCCAGTTCAGCTGGGCATCGGGAGATATGAGGCGGACCGTGCCAGTGGCAGCCGACCCCGGTCCGCTGGCTGGAGCGGGCCGGGCAAACAGCAACACCGGCTGCTTTTTCTTAAGTTTTGGGGGTTTTCCATTGGGCTGGCGTGGCAAATCGACCAGATAAGCAATTGATGCGGCCAACGGTCCGCGGCCGCGAATCAGGCTGATGACATCTGCTTCGACATAGAAGCGCGCAAGCGACGAAGAGAGGTCGGGCGCGCGGTCATCCTTTAATACCACTGCTTTGTGGATGCGGGCATATATGGCCATTGGCGCTGCGGTGGCGAGGTCTGCGATGTCAGCATAACTATAAGGACTGGCTGTTTCTGACGCGAAACTGGGGGCCGATTGCGCCAGTAAAGGCATGGGAAAACAACATCCTATGCCAAGGGAGCAAGCCAGAATTGCAGTATGGAACCGTCGCATCAAAATAATACTTTCGTTATGGGCGCGGCCGATACCGGCCAGCGTGGGTCCTATCATGGGATAAGCTACATTAACCAATGATAAAGGGTTTGCGAACTCGCCGCCACCGCGATAGGACGGTTCGCTAAGCAGTCGACCAGAACATAAGCAAGTCGACTGCAACCCGCCGGGTCTGCGCAGTGCATCGGAAATCATCCGAGCCTGCTGGGCAACTTTCCCCGTCGGTTTGGATTGGTGACTGGATGATCTAGCAAGGAGCGTCGTCCCTGAATGGCATATGGTGATACGACAGACCCTAAAAATAGGGTAGTGGCTATAGTCCTGGTGGGCTTGTTCACGGCTACATTGGGCTACGGCCTGGTGAATGGCTTGAACATTAGCATCGTCAAGAAAATTGCCGAAAAATTAGCCGTGGTGGATGTGGAAGAACCGCCTCCACCCGAAGAGCCGCCGCCACCTCCGCCGCCGGAGAACAAGCTGCCGCCGCCACCACCCGTGGTGACGCCGCCGCCCAAGTTCACGCCGCCGGTCAGTGCGCCAGCTATTCAGTCGATTCCGACGCCGCCGCGCAATCCGCCGGTCTTTGTACCGCCGGCTCCGCCTGCGCCGCCGGCTCCCGATCTGAGTAGGGCAGGTACCCCCAAAGGCAATCCGGGCCGCTGGGCGACCAATGACGATTACCCCGCCCGGGCTCAGCGCGAAGAGCGCGAAGGCACGACGGGATTTTCGGTCACCTATAACGCCGATGGTCGCGTGACCTCTTGCCGCGTTACATCTTCAAGTGGTCATGACGATCTTGATGATACCACATGCAAACTGATCACGCGCCGTGCCCGCTTTGACCCGGGCAAGGATCGCAACGGCAACGCAACTGGTGGCACGTACAGCAACCGGATTCGTTGGCAGATCCCACGGTAATCAGGCAGTTTTGGAATTTTATTGAATTTTGTATTCAGAATTTTTGAGAGGGAATAGCTACAATGATGAATTTGATCGCAACCGCAGCCGCTGCTCACGGTGGCGAATCCGGCGGCCTCAGCCTTATTCCATCAGCGATGTGTGTCGTGAAGGAAGGGGATAGCCCCTATGGTCTGGTTCCTGCGCTTTGCCAGGGCGGGATCGTGTCGCAAGTGACCTTCTTGGTGCTTTTGATCATGTTTGTAGGCACGCTCTACATTCT
The DNA here is from genome assembly GCA_963844225.1 of uncultured Alphaproteobacteria bacterium. Classification (GTDB taxonomy): domain Bacteria; phylum Pseudomonadota; class Alphaproteobacteria; order Sphingomonadales; family Sphingomonadaceae; genus Sphingopyxis. The sequence continues at coordinate 305,728 of CAWJNG010000005.1, forward strand.
GTTCACCAAATTGTTCGAACAGAATAAGGTGATGAGCCAGGGCAAGGCCGTGGACGCCAATTTCTGGCGCGCCCCGACGCTCGCTGATGGCATGGCCAAGCTCGAAAAGAACAGCGCCTATCGTCAGGTTGTCGAAGACGGCCTGCGTGCAAACTCCGAGCATGACAAATTGACCAACCCGGTCGAGGCGCATGACTGGATGCACGGGACGCTCGAACGTTCGCAAAACCACATCAACTCGAAGCTCAATGGCGGACTGGCCTTCTTGGCAACCGTGGGTTCGACGGCACCGTTCGTCGGTCTGTTCGGTACCGTTATCGGCATTCTGCGCGCTCTGGTGAAAATCGGCGCGTCGGGTCAGGCTTCGATCGATACCGTTGCCGGTCCCGTCGGTGAGGCGCTGATCATGACCGCTATTGGTCTGATCGTGGCGGTTCCCGCGGTGCTCGCCTTTAACTGGCTGCAAGGCCGCAACAAGGCGATTGCCCGTAACCTTTCGACCTTCTCGAACGATGTGCTCGGTTCGATCATGTCGAACGGCCAGGTCAAGCCTGCAGTTTCGGCCGCACCGGCCAAAGCAGCTGCTGCGGCTCCGAAAAAGGCCTGAACAAGGGTCCCGGGATCCGGCACAACGTCGCTTAGGTGACGTCCGTGCTGGATCCCCGCCGGGGCTGATGGACAGCGCGATATAGGCTTTGTCCCGATGCCCGGGTGAGATGATGAAATTTTTTGTGACAGGATGCTGATCCGATGGCGATGAGTGTAGGCGATAAGGGTGAAGATGCCCCGATGTCCGACATCAACACGACCCCGCTCGTGGATATTATGTTGGTGCTGTTGATCATCTTCCTCATCACGGTTCCCGTGGTGTTGAAGACGGTGCCATTGAAGCTGCCAGATGTGCAGTTCGAGCCGACGACGACGAAGCCGGAAAACGTCTTGTTGTCCGTACGGTCGGCCGATACCGATGGCGACGGTCAACCCAATCCCGACAGCACCGCGTGCGAAGTCTATTGGGGCGACACACGCGTCGATTCCAAACAATTGCTTTCGCGCGGCACGGCCAAGCTCGAGCAGCTGGTCAAGGATGTTGGCGGGGCAGAGAATCTGACCGAGGATAATTTCCCCGAAGTGCATATCCGCGGCGATATTTATACGCCGTACCAGTGCATCGGCGGGGTGATTTACACCATGCAATATGCAGGATTCCAGAAGATCGGGTTCATTTCCGAACCGGCACCGGGATCGGCAACGCTCGGCCGCATCTAAGGGCTTGGCCCGCTTGAAACTAAAGGAATGAACTGATGTCCATGGCTGTAGGCACGGCTGACCCTGATCAGCCAATGATGGAAATGAATACAACGCCGCTCATCGACGTGATGCTCGTGCTGTTGATCATGTTTATCATTACCTTGCCCGTGCAAACGCACGCGGTAAAGATCGACCTGCCTATCCCGACCGACAATCCGAATGATGTCGATCCGGAAAAGAATAAGGTGATAATCGACGATAGTGGCGTCATCACCTGGAACGGTACGCCGGTGGATTATGCCCAGCTGGCCTCCAATCTTGAGGCTACCAAGGCGCTGCCGGTCGAACCCGAACTACAGGTTCAACCGACACCCTATGCGCGCTATTATGTCGTGGATCGTGTGATGGCCACCATCAAGCGGAGCGGGGTTGGCAAGCTGGGCTTTGTCGGAAATGAACAATATGCCCGTGCTTTCTGATCGTTGATTAACGATTGGAGGACTAAAGGAAGGGCCGCGAGCGATCGCGGCCCTTTCCCTTTGGGCGGTTTCGCCCTAAATCTCCATCCCAACCGAATGAAACGCGGGCCCCAATCATGCGAGCGCCCACCTTGCACACCCCAAGAAAAGGTCTTCCCAGATGAAAATCGCCATGATCGGAACAGGCTATGTCGGCTTGGTTTCCGGGGCCTGTTTTTCCGACTTTGGTCATGATGTTGTTTGCGTCGACAAGGACGCATCCAAAATCGCAGCGCTCGATGCTGGCCAGATGCCGATTTTCGAACCCGGCCTTGATGCGCTGGTCGCAGCCAATGTTGCCGCCGGGCGGCTGACTTTCACCACCGATCTCGCGCCAGCCGTTGCCGATGCCGACGCTGTGTTCATTGCGGTCGGCACTCCGTCGCGTCGCGGCGATGGCCATGCCGATCTAACCTATGTTTTTGGTGCAGCTGAGGAGCTTGCCGAAACGCTGGACCATGATTGTGTCATCGTCACCAAATCGACCGTGCCTGTCGGGACGGGTGACGAGGTCGAGCGCATCTTGCGCGAAGGCGCTCCTCAGCGCTCGCACCGCGTTGCGTCGAACCCCGAATTTCTGCGCGAAGGCGCCGCGATAGGGGATTTCAAACGTCCCGACCGCATTGTTATCGGCGCCGAGGACGCGCGCGCCGAAGCGGTGCTGCGCGAAGTCTACCGCCCGCTCTTCCTCAACGAAGCCCCGATCGTCGTGACGCGCCGCCGCACGGCCGAGATGATCAAATATGCCGCCAATGCGTTCCTTGCGACCAAGATCACCTTCATCAACGAAATCGCCGATCTGTGCGAGGCCGTTGGTGCAGAGGTTCAGGATGTGGCACGCGGCATCGGCCTTGATAAGCGCATCGGCGGCAAGTTCCTCCACGCCGGACCGGGCTATGGCGGAAGCTGCTTTCCCAAGGACACATTGGCATTGCTCAAAACGGCGCAGGACAATGATGTTCCGCTGCGCCTTGTCGAAGCGACGGTGCTCGCCAATGACCTGCGCAAGCGCGCAATGGGGCGCAAAATTGTTCAGGCACTCGGCGGTAGTGCGCGCGGAAAAACGGTCGCGCTCCTCGGCCTGACCTTCAAACCCAACACCGACGACATGCGCGATTCGCCTAGCCTCGCGATTGTCCAGACCTTGCTCGACGCCGGCGCGACCGTGACGGCTTATGATCCCGAAGGCATGGAAAGCGCAGCGTCGATGATGCCGCAAGTGCTGATGAAAGACAGCGCTTATGATGCAGCAGAAGGCGCCGATGCCATTGCTATCGTCACCGAATGGGACGCTTTTCGCGCGCTTGATCTGGAACGAATTGGCGAAAGCATGGCCGACCGCGTGCTCGTCGACCTGCGCAATATTTACCCGCATGACGAAGTCATTCGCCATGGTTTCAAACATATCGCTATTGGAACCGCGGCCGATTAGGCGCATCCTTCTCCAAGCGTATCATTGCCTAGGGCGTCGCTTTCGCGATTCGCATGCCATTATAAAAGGGGGAGCCGCATGACCAGTTTTCATCATCTTTCGAACCGCTTGGCCTTGGGCGGGATCGGCGTGGCGGCAGCGCTCGCCCTGTCGGGCTGTGCGGGCCTTGGCAAAAGTCCTACGACCAAGCTGCCGGTTCCCGATGCGGTCGCGCAGCTTGTCGATGCGCGCGGCGCCGATCGCGGCCATGTTGACATCTTCAAGGACAACAGCGGCCTGCGGATCGAGGTTATTGCGCGCGGTTTTGCCGCTGGCAGCTATGGCATGCATATTCACACCACCGGCCAGTGCGTCGGCCCGGACTTCACAAGCGCAGGCGGTCATTGGAACCCGACCGGCGCGCAGCATGGCCGCGACAATCCGCTCGGCGCGCATCATGGTGATCTGCCCAATCTCGAGATCGCTCCCGACACCATCGGTCGCGCGTCATTCAAACTGGTCGGCACCCCGCTCACCGGTCCCGAAGGACTGTTGGACGCCGACGGTGCTGCCATCGTCATCCACGCCGGTCCCGATGACATGAAAACCGACCCCAGCGGCAATAGCGGTGCGCGGGTCGCGTGCGGGGTGATTACCCTTCCATCCGCAGGCGGCTAGGGCTTTGCCTTGAGGATAGTAGAGGCCGGCTCGCGCTCGGCCTCTACCTTGAAAATCCTAGATTTGCTCGCCGGCAGCGCGGGCGCGTTCGACAACGCTCGCCGCAGCCTTGGGTACCAGCCGATAGGCGGCAATGAGCAAGGCTGTGCCAATGGGCGCGGCAACCAGTATCGATAATACGCCGGTCGACAAGCTGCCGGTCGCTGTGGAGACTTGCCCCGCCAGATAGGGACCGAGCGCCAATCCGATCAGCGTTGTCGCGAGGAAGAAGGTCGCGGTCGCGACCCCGCGCATGCGCGGCAGCACCAGATCCTGGCTCGTTGCCGCAGCGGCGCCAAGCGCTGAACTGGCGAACAGCGACAGGAAGAAGTTGAGGATATAGAAAAGCAGCACATTGCTGGTCGTAAAGGCGATGATCAGCGGGATGACCGGGGCCAGAAGGCCGAACATCACCACGAATATGCGCCCTGCCTCATTGCTCTTGCGCAGCCTGTCGGCAACCGTGCCGCCCAAAATTACGCCCAGAAATCCAGCCAATGCCCCCGGCCCGCCCAGTACAAAACCGACAAGCGCCGGGTCCTGACCCAACACGCGAATCGCGTAGGGCGGCGCCCAAAAGGCGACGGCGTAGGATGAGAAGGCCACCATACCATAGCCCAGGATGGTGCACAGAAAGGCCGGGCTGCCCCAGATCAGGGCAAAGGCCGGCGCGTCGCGGTGACGCAGGCCGGTCGCCCAGCTAAAGATTGCGTAATAGCCAATCCCGATTGCCGCCCATTGCTGGCCGTTGCCGGTCACGCGGTACAATAGCCATGCCAGAGCCGATATGATGATGGCGCCGCCGATATTGACAAGGAGTGCACCGAAGCCGCGACGGGCCGCGCCGATAAAGGTGAAGGGCGGAATGATCGCGAATAATTCCTGCGCGAAACCGCGAAACGGGTCGGGTGAGGGCGGTGTGATCAGCCCTTCCGACTGGCCGCGTATCGGTTCGCGCAAGGTGAAAACCAGCCCGGCAAGCAGCAGTCCGGGAAGGCCGACGGCCATAAATGCCGCTTGCCAGCCAACAAGCCCCAGCGGGCCACCGTCGGGGAAATGACTGTTCCAGTTCTTGACGATCAGCCCGCCGATCGCGAGCGAAATACCGCCGCCGAGATAAAGCCCCGACGAGTAAATAGCGAGCGCGGTGGCGCGCATACGCTTGGGAAACCAGTCCGAAATCAAGGAGTAAGCCGCGGGGCTGGCGGTGGCTTCGCCCACGCCCACGCCGATCCGCGCCACCGACATGGTCCCGAAACTGCGTGCAAAGCCCGACAAGGCGGTCATCGCTGACCAGATCGACAGGCCCAATGTCATCAGCCGAACGCGATGCCAACTATCGGCCAGCTTGCCGAGCGGGATACCGAAAAGCGCGTAAAAGACCCCGAAAGCCGTGCCATAGAGAAAGCCAAGCTGGCTATCATCGAGACCGAGATCGGCCTTTATGTCCTCGGCAAGGATCGACAAGATATTGCGATCGACGAAATTGAGCACATAGATGAGAACCAGAACCGACAGCACATACCAGGCATAGGGCGACGCCTTTTCCACGGATTCGGCGGGCAATATCTCTGTTGGCTGACTGGCCATCGGCAATTTTCTCCCTGGGAGCTCGACTGGCCCGGGCGGGCTGTCGCTTTGTGCCTGACCTTGCTAGCAGAGCAGTGCATGAAAGGAAGCCTTGATGCCCGCACCGGCCATTTTATTCGTCTGTCTTGGCAATATCTGTCGATCACCGATGGCCGAGGGCGCGGCGCGCGCGGCTTTTGCCGCGGCCGTGGGGCTTGAGGCGCGCCTCGATAGCGCCGGCACGGGCGATTGGCACATCGGCCAGCCTCCCGACCAGCGCGCCCAGGCCGAGGCGCGGCGGCATGGCATCGACATTTCAACCTTGTGCGGGCGACAGGTTGATCGCGAAGACTTTTATCAGTTTGACCTGATTCTGGCCGCCGATCACGAAAATTTGGACGATTTGCGCGCGCTACGCCCTGCAAATGCGCGAGCAAAACTGGCGTTGATGCTCGATGTGGTGCCCGGACGCGAAGGGCAGTCACTCGCCGATCCCTATTTTGGCGTCGCCGATGGCTTCGCCGAAACCTGGGCCGATGTCACGTCGGTCGCGGCGGCGCTGGTCAAGGCGCATTCAGTGGCCGGCCCGCCGTCGACGTCGAGCGGATAGCGCGCGACCGGGTGATAGCGCGACCCGCCATGCGCGAGCTGGCTTTCGTACAGCGTCACATGCGAAAAAACGAAATCGGGGCTCGTCAGATCATTGTGCAATGCGATAAATGGCGCGACCGGACCCGATCCGCGGTTGAGCCGCGCCAGCGTTATATGCGGCAGAAAGGCGCGCGCATCAGCGGCGACGCCGACCCGTCGCAATATCTGGTCCACCTTGTAGTGGAGCGCGGCCAGCGGCGCAAAGGGCTCGACCTTTGTCCACAGCATGTGCGGCCGCCCGCGCCGCGCGAACATGTCGACCCCGGTGATCTGCGCGGTGATAGCGCGCGCATGGAGCGCGCCGAGCGCGGCGGCAATATCCTCGGCCTGATGATGATCAACCTCTCCAATGAATCGCAAGGTCAGGTGCAATTGATCATCATTCTGCCAGCGCGCGCCGGCAAGACCGTGCATAGCGTCCAAAAGCAGCAGCCGAATTGCGCGCGGCGGCCGCAGGGCGACAAACAGGCGGTGGGTCGACATGATAGCAACAGCATAAGGGGTGCCGGCTCGGATGTCATGCTCATGTGCCGTCACGGGACGCGAAGAATTGAATTTGTCCGGTTTCGCTTGAAAGAGTGAACAGAAATGACGATATTGGACGCATGGTCGGTATGGGCCGACCCCTTTTGGAGAGTTAACATGGCTAATTGGAACGATCCGCGACACGCGGCATCCGGTTTTCCGGCCAGCGCAGGAGCGATGGACGCGGCCGTAGATGCGGGCCTGCGGTCGTACATGTTGTCGGTTTACAACTATATGGCGTCGGGCGTTCTGCTCACCGGCGTCGTGGCCTTGCTGGCCTTTCGGTCCGGCTTTGCTACTTCACTGATCGGCAGCCCCTTGATGTGGGTTGTGGCGCTGGCGCCGCTCGCCTTTGTCATGGTGCTCAGCTTTGGCATTAACAAGCTGTCGACCCCGGCTGCCCAGGCAATTTTCTGGGTGTATGCAGCGGTGATGGGTCTGTCGATGTCGACGATCTTCATCGTCTATACCAGCACCTCGATCGCGCAGACCTTCTTTGCGACGGCTGCGGCCTTCGCGGGACTTAGCCTCTACGGCTATACGACCAAAAAGGATCTGTCGGGTTTCGGTACCTTTCTGATCATGGGCGTTGTCGGCATCTTGGTGGCGATGGTCATCAATATGTTCGTGCAGTCGAGCGCTTTGTCGTTGGCGATAAGCGTGCTCGGCGTGCTGATCTTTGCCGGCCTCACCGCTTATGACACGCAAAAGATCAAGAGCATGTATTTCCATGTTCGCGGTACCGATTTTGTCGGCAAGTCGGTGGTGATGGGGGCGCTCAACCTCTATCTCGACTTCGTCAACATGTTCATGTTCCTCCTTCGGTTGTTCGGCAACCGCAACTGATCGAACGATCTTTATGAAGTTGAAAAAGGCCCGGCGGAGCGATCCGCCGGGCCTTTCTATTTGGGAAGGAGTGAAGCCAGACCCGCTCGCTCAAGCCGGTGCTGATGCTTCCATTGCCGCGATCAGGCCATTGTCGATTTCCTTGGCGCGCTTATACGCCGCCCGCTCGCGCAACGGGGCGACATAGGCTTCAAATTCGGGGCGGCTCTCCATGGTGCCAAATTGCAGGCCCCAGTCGATCTGGCTACCGATATAGACATCGGCAGCGCTAAAGCGCTCGCCCGCGACATAGGCCTTTTGGTCGACCGCGCCGGCCAGCGCATCAAGCGCCGCCTCTAGCGAGCCGAAACCAGCCATCCGCTGTTGCTCGCCCTTGGGCTCCAGCCCGAAATGCTTCGATGTCACCGCTTGCTCGACCGGACCGGCGGTAAAGAACAGCCACCGGTAATAATCAGCGCGATCGGCAGGGTCGGGGGCTAGGCCTGCGGCAGGGAAGGCGTCGGCCAGATAGGCGCAAATAGCCGCGCATTCGGTGACCACGCGCCCGCCATGAGCAATTGCGGGCACCTTGCCCATCGGATTGACCTGCAGATAGGCTGCCTCCTTCATCGTTGTATCATAGTCGAGCAGATGCTGTTCATAGGGCGCTCCCACCTCTTCGAGCATCCAGCGGACAATCTGGCCGCGCGACATGGGGTTAGTATAGAAAATCAGCTCGTCCGCCATGATGGCATCTCCTTTGTTCGAGTCGATGCGAACATTACATGAACATTGACAGTGACTCCATAGCCATACTTGTTTTGTCATCACGTCCGGCTAAGGCAAGGGCATGACAACCGACCGCATCTGGACCGCCGCGCTCGTGGTGATTGGCGACGAGATACTCTCGGGCCGCACGCAAGACAAAAATGTCGCGCAAATCGCAAGCTGGCTCAATGTACAGGGCATCCGCCTTGCCGAAGTGCGCATCATACCCGATGTCGAAAGCGCGATAGTCGAGGCCGTGAACGCTCTGCGCGCGCGCAACGACTATCTGTTCACCACGGGTGGTATCGGCCCGACACATGACGATATTACCGTCGATGCTATTGCGGCGGCGCTCGGCGTTGGCGTGGTGCATCACCCTGATGCCGTCGCCATGCTCGAACGCTATTATGCCAGTCGCGGCGGTGCGACCGAAGCGCGGCTTCGCATGGCGCGCGTTCCCGAGGGTGCCGACCTTATTCCCAACCGTATGTCAGGCGCGCCGGGGATCCAGATCGGCAATATCTTTGTCATGGCGGGGGTGCCGCATATCACCGCAGGAATGCTCGATTCGCTGACCGGCAAGCTCGAGGGCGGCCTACCGCTCCATTCGGTGACGCTCGGCGGATGGGTCGCCGAAAGTGAGGTTGCAACTCTGCTGGGCGAGGTCGAACGCGCGCATGAGGGTTGCTCGATCGGCAGCTATCCTTTTTTCCGCGAAGGCCGGGTCGGCGCCAACTTTGTGGTCCGCTCGACCAATCCGGCTGCCGCCGAGACCTGCGCCGAAGCGATTGGCGCCGGCCTGGCGCTGGCGGGGTTTCAGGTGGTTGCAGGGGGGATCTGATCGGGCTGGATTGCTGTGCGCGTGACGCGGGGCAAGCGGCGCAGCATGGCGATAGCAAATAGCCCGAACAGCGCTGCGACGATGAAGGCGGCACCCGGGAAATGCACCGGTGCGCCCTTGCCCGTAAACCACGCCATGGTGCCGGTTAACAGCAGCGGCGCAACCAATGCGCCCAGCCCAGTCGCCATTGCTGATATGCCCTGCACCTCTCCTTGCGTATCGGCCGGACCGCGCCGCGACATAAGCGCCATCAGCGACGGCTGTATCGGGGCCTGAACGACAATCGGCAGCAACAGCAGGAAAGCCCCCCAGGTCGAAGTGACAAAGGCATAGCCAAGATAATTGGCGACCGCGACGATGATGCCGATAGTTGCCGCGTCCCGCTCGCCAAAGCGCGCCACCATCGGCCCTACGACAAACATCTGGCCCAGCGTGATCATCACTCCGACAGCGGCCAGGCTGGCGCCTATCATCCCGGGCGTCCAGCCAAGTTGCGCAATGCAATACCAGCTCCATGTCATCGGATAGACAAGGCTGGCTATCTGCCAGAGCGTTAGGACAGACGCGATGCCGCCCATCCCCGGCAGACCGCGCAAGGTGCGCCATGCGCCGAGCGGGTTGGCGCGGCGCCAGTCAAAGCGACGGCGCCGTTCGGCGGGCAGCGTTTCAGGAAAGATGATCAGGCCATAGAGCATGTTCGCCGCAGCAAGCAGCGCCGCAGCGACAAAGGGCGCGCGCGGCCCGACTTCGCCCAGAAACCCGCCAATTGCCGGGCCGGCGACAAAGCCGACGCCAAAGGCCGCGCCAACGAAACCGAAATTGCGCGCCCGCTCTTCAGGGCGTGTGATGTCGGCAATAGCGGCCTGCGCCGCGGCGTAGCTGCCGCCGAAAACGCCCGACAAGGCGCGGGCAATAAACAGCCAGGGCAAGGTCCCGACGACTGTCAGCAGCGCATAATCAATCGTTAGCCCGCCGAGCGACAACAGCAACACCCGCCGCCTCCCGAAGCGGTCGGACAAATTGCCCAATAGCGGCGAGGCAAAAAATGTCGCCACCGCCATGACAAAGCCGATCCACGCGCCCACCGAAATCGCATCTGCCAAATCAAGTGCGCCAATCTCCATCACCAGTTGCGGCAACACGGGCATGATGATCCCGAAACCGACTGCATCGATAAAGATGGTGACAACGATAAAAGGGATGGTGCGCGAAGGGATCACTAATGTTCCCACTGGTTGCTGCTGCGGTCTACTCGTTCAGGCGGCAGACAATCTGATCTGCGCCTCCTCACAAATAATAATGCCGCCGGCCTTCAGCCAGCGGCATTTAAAAGTTCAAAGCGATCAAATTATCATGCAAGGGCTGCCGATCGATCCGCGCGACGGCGCATACCAAATCCGATCACTCCCAAGCCCAGGACCATCATTAGCCATGTAGCGGGCTCGGGGACCGCCGACACCGCCAAGGACACGCCGCCGCTATTGTCGCCAAGAATATCGTCATACAGATAAAAGCTCACAGTGGCCGGCGCGGCAAGCACGAAGGAACTACTAAAAACCGACGACGCGGCAAAAGACTGGGCAGCGGTAGAATAATAGCCACCGGTTGCCTGCGGTCCTAAACCGCCACTCGCTGCACCGTCACCGAACAACAAAGTACCGCCATTCACAAAAATACGGGCGCTATTTTCAAACCCGGTAATGCAATTGGCTCCCGTTCCATCGCAACCGTTCGCGCTGCTGAAGCGGTTGAAAGCGGTGTACAGCCCGGTGACGAAGCTGAGATTATAGGTGCCCGCCCCGAGATTCACGTTGACGGCATTGGAGCCATCGAGCGAGGCGTTGGTGACGCCGTTCAAGTTGACGATGGTCGTGGCCTGAGCCGGAGCGGCAGCAAAAATCGAAGCGGCGCAAGCCCCGGCAAGAAAAAATTTGTTCAACATGCTCATATCCTTCGACTCGATCTTGCCCAAGATATCAGCATTTTGATAAATTAACAATGAGTTAATGCCAATGCGAGGGACAGAAAGGGTTAACTCGCGTGCCCCGCCACCTGATGTCATTCGCTCGGATTATAGCCTGATGGATTTGAGGATTGCCAACGCCACGACGAGAGACACATTGCATCCAGATCCCGCTCGGCGCGCCATCCGAGCAGCTGCTCGGCCTTTGCGCTCGCTGCAAAGCTAGACGCCACATCGCCCGGGCGGCGATCGCCATATTCGACCGCCAGCCGATGGCCGCACGCCCGTTCATAGGAGGCTATGAGTTCCTTTACGGTTATTCCGCGCCCGGTACCGATGTTGATCGGCTCGCAACCTTGAACGTTGCTGCTATATTTTAGTGCCGCGAGATGGGCGGCGGCCAGATCGTCGACATGGATATAATCGCGCTCGCCGGTACCGTCGCGGGTCTCATAATCGCTTCCAAATATTGACAGCGTCGGCCGGCGGCCGATGGCTACCTGGGCAATGAACGGCATGAGATTGTTCGGGATGCCCTGCGGATCCTCGCCGATGCGACCCGAATCATGGGCACCGACCGGGTTGAAGTAGCGCAGGAGCACAGCGCTCGCACCGGGGGTCGCGGCGGACCAGTCGGCGATGACACGCTCCACCATTGCTTTGCTATGGCCATAAGGGTTGGTTGGACTGACCGGATGCAACTCGTCAAAGGGTAGATATTGCGCGTTGCCATAAATGGTGGCGGACGACGAAAAAATGATGCGGCGACATGCTGCCCGGTCCATCGCTTCGAGAAGATTGATCGATCCTGTCACATTGGTGCGATAATAGAGGAGCGGATTTTGACTCGATTCCCCGACTGCCTTGAGCCCCGCGAAATGGATCACCGCATCGGGGCGAAACGTAGCTAGCGCATCCGCCAGCGCTGCGGCATCGCAAACATCTCCTTCGACAATTTGCATGTCCCGCCGCGCTAGTTCGCCGACCCGCGCCAGAGCGATCGGCGAGCTGTTGCTGTAATTGTCATATACGCACAGCTCATGGCCGTCGGTCAGCAAGCGAAGCAATGTGTGGGTGCCCAAATAGCCAGCGCCTCCCGTCACAAATATTTTCATCATTCATCCTCTCGGCACCGGGAAATCTAGGGCGATGCTCGCATGCATGGATTGCATGATGCAACCTCGATGCCGCATGTTGGCATCATGGCTCCGGAAAAGCCGGACCCATAGGGCGGTTATCGCAATGAGCCGCGAGTGCGCAGCGTCTCGCAACCGCTATGGGAAACAATGTCCCCTAAGACTGGGCCGACCTCCTCGACTACGTGGCCGGTGCTGCAGCCGCACTATTCGCAACGATCGCAAGGGATTTCAAACGCAGCGGCGGTTCGACGTTCTGAGAGCCGTGCCCGCGCCGGCCATCAAATTATAGCGCTGATTTCTTGTATTATGACGGTCCAAAGGCAGGTCCCCCGCGGCGACATCATAGCTACTGTCCCGGCAATAAGGCGGGCCGTTCATCGAGGAGGCGGTGCGGGGCGTCGTCGCTCTTCAGTCGATAACCGGGCAACGCCAAATCACCGCTACTTTTGTCTTTGACCTTACCCGATAGGGTGAGTGGCCGGCCTTGCGCCGGCTCGATCAGCCCCGTCGAGACCGGAGGGGTGGAAATAGCTGAAGCCTCGTTCGCATCTACAAGTGGCGTGGATAGGATGTCGCCGGCTGAAGATCCCGCGAGAAGATAGCCCGACAGACTCAAGGCGACCGATGGCGGAATGGCTTCCGCATTTGCATAGCTGCTGACAAAGGCGCCGCGCGTGCCGCTACGCCCCTGCCATCGGTAAAAGATGTGCGATCCGACCGTTCGCAACTTGGTCAGGCTGCCACTCCAATAGGGCACGACGAAAAGCGTATGATAATGGGTGGCAAGGCCGACATTCGCATCGACATATCCGGAGAGTGCGGCCGCAGCGATAGACCGCGCGCGCAACCACCCGCGCGCCGAGGGAGCGCGCCGCAACGATCCGTCGCAAGTGAAGGTGAATTGGCAGCCAGTCGCGCGCTCGGATCCCTGGAATACGACGCCGCACACCGAGTTCGGATAGGCCGGATGCCGGACCCGGTTCAGGACGACTTGCGCAACTGCACGTTGCCCGTCGACTGTTTCGGTAGCCGATTCATAATAGACCGCCGCCGTCAGGCAATCGATGGCAGATAGCTGCGATGCGCCCGCTAAAGATTGCGACAAAATCGAAAAGGGCCGCGCCGCGACGACTGGCTCTGTAGATTCGGGAATGGCTGCATTGATCTCTGCGGCCTGTTTCGCATCAACATCGTCGCGAAACTGAAATGTTTCGGGTTCGCTGTTTTGCTGGACAGCAATGTCTGATGGAGCGGGGTTGCGGGTGCCGGCGAACGGGGATGAGGAAAGCGAGGCGTGAATGGCAAGAATGGCGAGGAACATAGCAAAGCCGCATGCGGTCAGCAGCGAAGCGACCAGCAACCATCGCCGAAATTGTCCCATAGACATTTGCATCGCGGACTATGTCACCTCAAAAAACGAAAAGGGCCGGCCAATCGGGCCGACCCTCTCGATAGTTTCATCATTGACCCTAGTCGAGTTCAAGCGAACTGAAAACGGACCTGCGTCTTTTGACGACGGCGCATCGAGAAGCCGACGGCACCAAGGCCGAGCATCATGAGCAACCAGGTGCCGGGTTCGGGCACAGCTGTGAAAACCGCATTGAGGCGAAGACCTGCAGGGTTTCCGCTGTTGCCCGTGTCATTCTGAACGCGGAATACAAGATTATTATCGCCCGCGAGAATATTGGTGAACTGGTTCAACGTCTTTCCGGGGCCGTTAAACTCCGAAGCCGCGCCATTATAGGCATATATCTGGATGCCGTTCAGCAGAATTTCCGTGACACGATTATCGGACCAGAAATTGCCGGTAAAGGTTGCGACGGTTGCGATATTGCCGAGCGTGAAGACGGTTGCATAGGAAGCGATGCCGGCGGCAATTGTCGCCGTGCCCGTGCTAGTCGGAGTGATCCAGCGAGCCCCGTCGATATTGCCATTTGTGCCGGCGGCAGCACCGCCGCTGTACCAATTGTTGTGGATATTGGTCGGCGTCCAGGCAGTCACTCCATTGATCTTCCAGTTGGTGTCCTGTGTGCCGGGGGCCGAGGTCCCCGTCTGGACTGCCACTGTCGTGGTGGCAGATGCCGCCGTGACCGGAAGTGTCATAGCGACAAGCGAAAATGCGAGCGCAGTTGTGATTTTCATGATGAACATCCTCTTTATTTTGTAATCTAAATTCAAATAAAACTAACGCGAAGATTTGCGCGCCTACGCAGCGAGAAACCGACGCCGCCTATACCGAGAAGCATGAGTAACCAGGCGCCCGGCTCGGGAACCGCCGGTGCATCGAGCAAGAGATAGCTATTATTCAAATTGTCAGTTGCATTCTTAACGCTAGCTAGAAGAGCGTATGTGCCAGTCGTCGGAGCGGTAAAATTGACTCTGGTCCAAGGGCCACTTGCTAAATTCCCGACCGACGCAACCGACTGGGTGAACAGCGGGGTGTTCGTAAATGACGAAAAATCAACGATGCTCACAGACGCTGTGTCGTTGTGCGGCAGGAAATCGGTCGTACTGAACGCCGCCATGAAACTAAACGTCTCACCCTGGTTGAGATCGAATATTTGCGTCAGGACAGTGGCGATATTGACGGCGCCTGTCGTGAGCACCGCAAACTGGGTCCCCTCTTGCGCCGTGTAGCCGCCAAAGGAGGTGACGATCTTTACCAGACCCGGAAGGTTGGTATTCCAGCCAATCGGCGTGCCGGTCCCGGCGGGCCCGCCTTCAAAGCCTGGATTGATCATCGTGCTCGCAGACGCTGCACATGGAAGCGATACAGCGGCAACGATTGCAGCTGCTGAAATTAGAAATTTATTCATAACTACCCCGTTGCTAATTGGATCGCTCATCCAAGCGTCACAGTTGAAAAACCCACCGCGCTCAACCTCGAAATGCTCGCAAAGTGCCCGCTAAAGGCCCTCAACGATCGCCGAAACCCAATGAATGGCATTTCAGCGCTATTATCATTCCGAACTGTGCGAGACCCGCAGCAAGTCTTTTGCCTGCCTGCGTAGAGACACCATTGACGTTTTGTTAATAGAAGTCAACGGGTTGTTAACGCCATTGTTTCAAGACTGGGAAACCATCATCATCGGGCCGATAGCACGACAGCGGTGCACATCATTAAACTATTGATATTACAGTATTTACTGCGGTTTCAATTGCGATTTGAAACTTTGCATGTTTGCCGATGTTGCAAACTGTATCGTTATGGAACAGAGGTGGTGGCAAGTGTTTCGCTCGGATCAGCGATGAGCACATCACGCCATCTTGGCGCTTCACAAGATGCCAAAAAAATATATAAATTCAGCTAGTTACTCAATATTACTGCCAGTCTGGAAGCGAGTCGTTTGTCGATAGGCGCCAATTGCGAGGGTTGTCGAGCTGAGTCGGGCGCTGACCGATATATCCATATACAACAGTATCGAGCGAATCGCGGTGCCGCGACGCCTACTAGTTCTTGGCGTATATGGAGAATAGAGGAAGACCTATAGACCGATTAAAGGCATCGCAGCTTGCGCGCCGACATCGCCAGCTTCTACTCTAGTCCTTATAGTAATGATCATATTTCCCGCCATACCCGTAGGGGTCCCCCGCGCCGCCGGTGTAGCGATTGAAGATCGTCCCCAATAAGGGTGTGGGATGCAGAAGCTGAAGCGAGCTCTCCAGCTGCTTTTTGGTCGTTATGCCCTGCTCCAATACGAGCAATATGCCGTCGAGATGTTCGGCCACCAGGATTGCGTCATCATTTGCAAAGACCGGGGGCAAATCAAATATGACGATCGCATCGTCGGGGAGCGAGCGGGCGCGACCGATAAGTTCGATAAGGCGATCGCCGACCATGAGTTCGGCCGAGTTCACTGTTTGGGGAAATGTCGGATAAACGACAAGATGGCTCGTGCCGATCCGGCGCCCGATCTGCTGCAGCGCAATATCTTCGCCAAGCAGATATTCGGTCAGCCCATCGGGTCCTTCCAGACCGAAAATTTCGGCAAGGGTTGCGCGCCGCAAATCGAGATCGATCAAAATTGTCTGCTTGTTCGAAAGCTGGCTCATCGATGCCGCGAGGTTAGACGCCACGAAGGATTTGCCAGCATTGGGCGCTGGCGAGCTGATGCCGATCAAGCGGCCGCCACGTTTCCGCCAATTTTTTGATCAGCTGCGCTCGCAACAAGTTAAACGGGCGAGAGCGCGCATCCTTTGACTCAAATCCGACGAGCTTGGGACCCATGACCGGCTGTTCGACCTCGGCCACCTCTCCGATGCCGGGCAAAGGCGCGAAATCAGAGTCAGAGGGCGACCCTCGCATCGACGGAGGCAGGTGAAAATTGCTGTTCATGGATCTGTTCTAGCTGTTTGCACGGTGCAATGCGCGTGCCGGTGCGCCGAGGAAACGCTTCAGACGCTGTGTTGGCGACAGGTGCGACCCTAGATCAGCGTCAATCGTCGGAATAGACACGAGCGGCATTGCCCCCGTAACTGCCCGAATATCGAGCATATCACGGATCGGTCGATAATAAAGCTCGACCAGCAGGACAAGAAAGAGACCAAAACCGAGGCCGAAACCGAGGCCGCCCGCTATTAGCAGCGGACGATTGGGCGAATTGGGCTGCTCGGGGACAACGGGAGGATCGATGACCGAAAGACGCTCGCCTTTTTGCTCGCTCTCTGCCTTCGCGTTGGCCTCGGCACCAAGCAAGCGTGTCGACACCGCTTCATATTGTTTATTCAGTCCATCGAGCTTTTGTTGTTGTTGAGCGATTTGCTCCTGAACCAACGGCGCGCGCGCTTGCGCATTTTGCGCGGCGGACAAACGACCGATTTCTTGTGCTTTTGCCGATTGAAGTGCGCTGATCTGGGCATTGTTCGAGGCAATCTGCTGATCGGTCATGTCCGGAGGAAGCTTCGAAAGATTGGCGGCCGCCAGGCGCTTCGCTTCCGCAAGGCGGCGTTTGGCAAAAGCAATGTCGGGATGATCGTCCGAATAGCGCGCCCTGGCCGCAGCCAGGGCTGCCTCGGCGCCCGCCACCATCGGATCACGCTCGTCCGATGATTTGCGCGCTTCTTTCTGCGCGTTCAGCAAGGCATTATCGCGCTGCAGGGCAATGATCTGCGCATCATAGCTGCCGCCCGATCCGCCCATGAACACCGCGCCGGCGCTCGACAGCGCGAGGCCGTTTTGCGCCTTGATAGCCTCGATCGACGTTTCGAGCTCTCCGATCTGACTCTGCAGCGCCGTCGCTTGCTCGGTCAGGAACTGAACCGTGTTCGTCGCCTGCTCCGAGCTTTTGGTCGCGTCGATCAGCAGGACTTCTTCGACCATATCCTGTGCAACAGCCTGCGCTTGCTGCGCTGTTTTATAATCAAAGTTGAGCGCGAACGCGATCGTCGTTGATCGTCCCCCTGCGCCGCGCTGGAGCTCCGAAGAAACAGCCTCGATGGTGGTGGCATCGCGCATCTTTTCAATGATTTCGGACAGCGATTTGCCCGACCGTTCGTCGGTATAAAGCCGGTGCTTCTGGATCAGTTCGATCAGACGCGGACGGCTTAGCACTTGCTGGCGGATTTTCGCGATCCGCTGATCCACGATGTCCAAATCCTGCGACCCGACAACATCCTCGGGAAGTTGCGGCGATTCAACAAGCAAGGTCGCGGTCGAACGATAGACTGCGGGCAGCAGGAAGGATGCCGCGATCCCGGCGATCAGGCACAGGATCGTTGGAATGAGGATCCAGCGATAGCGTTCGCGGATGATTGTCGGGAGATGGGCAAAAAGATTGCCGCCTTCCTCCTCTTCATATTCGCCGGTCATCGTCCGCGGCCAAATTTCAAGGTTATGCCCAATGCTCCCTGAAAATTCGATCGGCGAACCGAAAAATCATCCGAGCTGTCGGAATATCCAGCGCTTGCAAAGAGCATAAGTCTTTCGTCCAGCTGCCGCTGATAGCGTGCGTAAGTCCTGACGCTGGCGAAATCTCCGCCCGCTGTTGCAAGCGGGGACGACGCAACCGAATAGCTTCCACCCAGTTGAACCGTCTCGCGCTCGGATAGGCGCCGCGAATAGGTGGCGCCCGCCGAGGTCTGCGTACGGACCCCTCCGATCGCCGATGGAAGCACTTGGCGCTGTGCATTCAAACAAAAATTGCTGAGCGAGCCTTTATAGCAGAGGCTCCCGCTGCCGGCAAAAGAGGTGGTAGTGTTGCGCCCTAGCGCCGTTTCGGTCCGTGTGAATGCCAGACCGATGCTCGCAAATGCCTCGAGCCGCGGATCGAGCCGCACACCCACCGAAAATTGGGGCGAAATCGACTTTGCGTCGCCGATACGCGAATTTTTGAAATTGCTGACACTCGCCTCAAGCGAAGCGCCAAGTTGGATGTCTTCGTTCAAGCGGCGCGAATAATTCAGGCGCTGCGAGGCATAGTCGGAATCCTGCAACAGGGGCGATTTGTACCGCTGTGCTTGCACGACGCTTGACCAGCGCAGCTCGTCGAATTCCCCTGGCGTATAGCGCAGCGACGCCTCGATCGCCACTTGTTGACGCCGCTGGCGATCGCCAAGCAAGGTGATATCGTCGACAATCGGAAGCGGCAGGTCGCCGGGAACCGGAACGTCTGCGCTCGCGGCCGATCGATTGAAATCGGTGGTCGAGACGGTGCTCGAAACCGACAATTTTGCGCCGGCTTCGAGGCGCTCCGTGAGACGATGGGTCGCATTCACATTGGCGGAAAAATTCTGGGCAGAATTGTAACGCCTCAAATATTCGACATGCTCGGCGCGCCCCGAAAAGCTGATGCTGCTCCTCTCGTCGGTGCGGGAGATTGTCGGAGCAAGCTCGAGACGAAAGGAGGCGACCTCGGTGTCGCCGCCAAAGGCCAGAAAAGGATTGCTGTCATAGGCCGTCGAAGCCGTGACGGCGACTTCGCTTGTCGTCTGGGCGAGGGCAGTCGTCCCAAGACAAAGCGTCGCCGCGCCGGCCGCGATGGCGCAGCGCAAATGAAAATTCACAGCATGATCGTTCGGTGAAATCTGCTCAATCATGGCACAATAACGGTATCACCGCTTTCGATCATGGGAATTTCTTTGACGGCATCGGCGCTGATCGACTTGCCTTTCAATATGCCCGACAGGCGGGCGGGAATGATCGTCAGGGTGCCGCCAGCTTTCCGGATGATGACGATATTGTCGAGACTGGCGAATTCATCCGCTCCGCCTGCAAAGCTCAGCGCTTCGAGCAAAGTCACATATCGGCCTGGTGTGAATATCCCTGCCGATTTGACTTTTCCGATCACGGAAAATTGCAGGCCAGTCGGGTTGGTCACCGCGACAGTGACATCGGGTACATTGCCGTCCACATATTTTTGCGCGAGTGCGGACGAAATCGATTGCTCGATTTCTTTGGGCGTTTTCCCGGCGCCCTGGATAGTGCCAACGAGCGGAAAGCTCAGCGTGCCATCCGGCAACACTTTGACCGCTCGCTGCAACTGATCTTCCCGCCAGACATTTATCTCGAGCTCATCGCCCGGGTTGATACGATAAACGGGCAAGGCGGATGCCGTCTGCGGGCGTGCCGCTGTCGCGGCTGCCTGCAAGGCAATGGGGGAAATATTCTGGGCGATTGCCGAGGGAGCGCATAGGAGCGAACCAAGACAAAGCCATGCTGACGCAATTTTCACTTATCACCTCTAAACGGAAAAGACTGCAGCCCAGCTGAAGGGGGGCGGATTGCCATGACTTGTTGATCCAAGTCAACTGCGTTAACCTAAGCCCCTCTATCAATTTATCAATTTTAAACTAAGCGAAAACATCATCCGATTAGAATTTCAGACCGGACCTGTCGATTGAAAACCCCTCCTCTCGCGCGTCTTTCCTTGCGACTTCTCCTGCCGGCATTGCTGGTGGGCGCGGTAGCGGGTTGTAGCGACCCGCTCCAGCGCGCAGCTGACAGCGCATCGCTCGCCCAATCGCAGTTGGCAGCGGGGGACTTGGACGACGCGCGCGAAAATGTCCGGCGCGCGATTACAGCGCGCGATGATGTCGCGGAATATTATGTCCTGCTTGGAAGAATTGAAATGCAGGCGCAGCGCCCCGCAAGTGCTTTCAATGCCTATTCACTGGCGCTCGACCTGCAGGCCGATAATCCGGAGATATTACAAGGCGTTGCCGAACTCGGGTTGCAGACGGGGCGGATCCGCGAAGCGAAGGAAGCGGCGGAGCGCATCTTGTTGCTGACACCAAATGCGACGCGCGCGATGCTCGTAAAAGGCTTTATCGCAATCGACGAAGGCCAGCTCGACGATGCCAAGCAGATGGCAACGGAGATTTTGGCATTAAACCCCAGCGACGAAGGCGGCACGATCCTCTCGGCACGTATCGATGCTTTGCAAGGCAATGCCGACAAAGCGCTAGCAGACGTCAAGCGCGCCATCGGCGTTGTGGGGTCGACGACGGCCCTGAATGTGACGCTTCTCGAAATTTACCGCATGCAGGGCAACGCAAAGGGAATGCAAAGCGTTTTTCCGGATATTCTGAAAGCGCTTGATAGCAATATCGACTTTCGCATCGATTACATCAACTTGCTCTACCGGATGGGTCAGGCTGCGTCAGCAAGGGCAGAAGCGATCAAGGCTATTCAAGCGAGCCCCAATAATGGTGATCTTTATCAAAAGCTTCGCGATCTGTGGCTTGAATATGACCGCAAGCCGCTCGCGGCCGCACAGATAGATTATATCGCCGAAAGCGGCACACGTGCAGCGCAGCTCTCGCTTGCCCGCTTCCATTATATCGCTGGCGATTATAGCGCTGCGCGCCGGCTTTTGGCGGTGCCTTTGGCGGGGCAGATTCTCGAAGCGCAGGGGCTCATGGCGCGGATCCGGCTCGCGCAGGGTGATGGACCGGGGGCAGAGAAATTGGCCAATCAGGTTCTTGCACAAGATCCCGCAAATGGGGACGCGCTTCTCGTTCGCAGCGCGCGCAATCTGGCAAAGCGCCAAATCGATCTCGCTATTGAAGACGCCAATATTGTGGTGGCCGATGCACCGAGCGACTATGCGGGCTATGTTGCTCTCGCCAAGGCTTATGAAGCCAAATCAAGCATCATCCGCGCGCGCCAGATTTTCGAACGCGGAATGGATGCGCTCCCGCAAAGCCGCGAGCTCGCCGACGAATTCCAGCAATTTTTGTTGCGGACCGGCTGACCGCGACCGCATTGTGTCGCTTTATCGGGAGCTTGCCATAGCGAAGCCCTCGTCGATTTCCGCATGGTCGGCCTTCTCGCGCGCATGCGCCCAATTCGGGACGGCGCTTTGCGCAAAGGAGGTAAACGCAGGCATGGCCAAGGCGCAAATCAGGTTCATGGTGGACGAACCGCCCGGCACGCCGCACCGGCGAGGAATGTTCGCCCGCATTACACCGGACGAAGTTTGCGCGAGCGGGGGCGCCCAATGCAGCGAAAAGTGACCAAGTTGCCGTCCCGCTCGAATGGCCATCTTCGCTTCACCTCGAATGTGCTGCGCTCGCTCGGCGTCGCCAATGATCTTGCCTGCTTTGTCGTCGCCTTTCTGCTCGCCATCGTCGTTTATGACCTGACCATCGGCTATTATTATGACGCACAGCTTCACCGGACGGGCGCGATCATATTATGCATCAACTATTTCCTGATCCGGGTGTCGCGCGATGGATATGCGGTATTCAAGGGCCAGGGCGAGGATGTCGGTGGCAGCGCGATCGCCGATTTTCTGCTCGCTACGGGCCTGACTTCGCTCGTTATTTTGCAACTGGGAATGGTGAAGGATTTCTCGCGCGGGCTTGCCGCATATTTTGTCGCTATTCAGCATGGTTGCGCTGTTTTTGAGCCGGATCCTGTTTCGCAAATTAATCTCGGGGCTGATGGACAAGGGGGTGGTCGGCCAGCGCGTCGCGATTTACGCCGCCAGCGCTGAATCGGCTGCCAAAGTGGAGAAATTGCTTGCGCTGGAACGACTGCCGCATCTGCGGATCATCGGATATGCTGACGATCGCAAACAGGTGAAGGCGCCCAAAGGCGAGTTGGCGTATCTTGGCGGGTTCGAGGCCTTGCTGCGATCTGGCGCGAGCGGGGCAGCTCGACCAGGTCATTCTGGCCTTGCCCCAGATCCATCAAGACCGGCTCGAACATATTGCCGATACATTGAGCGCCGTCTCGATCGATTTATGCGTACTTCCCTGCGAAATAATGGAGCTCAAACCAGGATATCGCGTCAATTTCATTGGTTCGCTCCCTGTTTTTGCGATCTGGCAGCAACCGATCAGAGACATTGACGGCATCGTGAAGGAAGTGATCGACCGCGGTCTGGCGATGATCGCCCTGGTCGTGCTTTCGCCGCTTCTCCTCCTCACCGCGGCAGCGATACGGATCGAAAGCAAGGGACCGATATTGTTCCGGCAGAAAAGATTCGGGTTCAACAACATCGAAATCTCGGTGCTGAAATTTCGCTCGATGTATAGCGACCGAGAAGACAAGAGCGGCGCCAAGCGGACCCAGAAAAATGATGCGCGCGTTACCCGCGTTGGCCGGTTCATCCGGAGAAGCAGCATCGATGAACTGCCGCAGCTTATCAATGTTCTGCGCGGCGACATGTCGCTGGTCGGACCGCGCCCGCATGCGACGATGATGCGCGTCGGCGACAAATATTATTTCGATGCGGTGAAGGGCTATACCGCGCGGCACCGCGTGAAGCCCGGGATTACCGGGCTCGCGCAGGTGAGGGGCCTTCGCGGCGAAATTGCGACGACCGAAAGGGCGCGCAAGCGGGTTGAATATGATATTTATTATATCGAAAACTGGTCGCCGCTGCTCGATATCCGGATCATGATCGAAACCCTTTTCAAGCTGGTCTGGGACAAAAATGCCTACTGAGGCCCAGACGACGGCGTTTCTCGGCGTCGACTTTGCGCAATCGACCTATGAAGAGGTAGCCAAAGAGCTCGACCGATTGTCGCGGCGCGAAACATTTAGCTATATTGTAACCCCCAACGTCGACCATATTTTGATGCTCCATCCCAAGACGGACAGCGCCGCGTCGCAGGCTTTTCGCGCGGCCTGCGACGCGGCGGAGATGCGGCTGTGCGACAGCCGTATCCTCCAGAAGCTGGCGCGGCTTCGCGGCGTGAGGCTCGAGGTGGTAACAGGCAGCGACCTCACCGCTTATATGTTCCGCAACGGCCATTTTACCGACCGGAAGCTCGCCCTTGTAGGCGGCGACGAGCAGATGATCCCGCAGCTCTATGAGCGCTTCCCGCGGGTGCAGATTGTCCAGCATCTGCCGCCGATGGGGGTGCTGCGCAACCAGCGCGCCATCGATGCGATTATCGATTTTGTGAAAGCGGAGCGGCCTGATTATGTGCTGATGGCGATCGGCGCGCCGCAGAGCGAGATAATCGCGC
The DNA here is from genome assembly GCA_963844225.1 of uncultured Alphaproteobacteria bacterium. Classification (GTDB taxonomy): domain Bacteria; phylum Pseudomonadota; class Alphaproteobacteria; order Sphingomonadales; family Sphingomonadaceae; genus Sphingopyxis. The sequence goes on from CAWJNG010000005.1 coordinate 329,324, forward strand.
ATCAATGCCTTCAGCAGGGACATATGCGCGGCGTTGGCCTCTGCATCGGAGCCTCGATCGAGTTTTTGCTCGATCGCAAGCCGCGCGCGCCGCTGTGGATGCAGCGGCTCGGTCTCGAATGGGCCTTTCGGTTGCTCAGCGAACCCCGCCGACTATGGCGCAGATATTTGCTGACAGGCCCCAGGGTTTTTCTTCTTGCGTCGCGCTGGCGCAAAGCATGATAGCGCCTTCACATATCGCTGCGCCAATCGAACTCGCGCCTGTTCGGCCTCGGGACTGCTCGACTGCGCGGAGAAACTTTTCAGCAGAGCGAAGTGATAACCATATGAATGCGACACGATATCTCCGCTCAAATCCCCGATTGGACACGGGAGCACAAACCCGCACGATCATGGGATCCGTCGAAGGCACTTTTGCGAAGCATAAGAGACTATCAAAACGCAACGGGCTTCTTGGCCCTGCCCCGCCGGAAATATGCCGTTCTTCGGCATCGCTTTTGGTCAATTATCACAGGCGCCGATATCCCTATCAATAGCAAGATAGGCGGAGGGCTATTAATTCCGCATCCAAACGGCGTGGTGATCCATCCGCATGCCGAAATCGGATGTAATTGCTTGATCTTCCAACAGGTGACGATCGGCGCGACCGGAAAGGGAGTGCCGACAGTCGGCGGGCATGTCGATATTGGTGCTGGCGCCAAAATTATCGGGCCCGTCAAGATCGGTGATCATGCACGGATTGGCGCCAATGCCATAGTGCGGGAAGACATCCCTCCACTATGGAATTTTTGTTGGAAGCACTGGGCGCATTCTGCCATCTAGCGATTATTCGAAGTAAATCTCGCCGCTCTAATCCGCCAACTCAATGAGGCGAGACTGCTTCCGCTATCCCCCGGCGACGCAATGTAGTCGCATCCGAGATTGGATGCCATCCAAGCACGCGTTCCGTTTCCTGAGCGTCATAATGAGAGTAGTGAGCGCGGCATTGCCAATCATGGAGCGTAGAGCTCCGGCGGTTCGGGTGTCGGACAATCGCTTTGACCAATTCCTTGGTGAAATCCGCTAGCCAAAAGCGAAAGGATGAACCAGTCCGAGCGGATATCCGCGAGTTTGATACATCTTCCAACGCGGCGACATATTCTCGTGCCGACATTAAGGGAGGTCCGGCGACCAAGAAGGACTTACCGTCAATGTCGGGAACATATGCTGCAATCGAGAGGGCTTTGGCCACATCATCAACATGAACAAAGGGAAGTTTGTTTGTGCCAGTGCCCCAGAAATCAACTTCGTTCTGGCTGGTAAATCGCCCCACTCCCGGATGTGCAGGCGGCGAACCACGTCCAATAACAATTCCGGGGCGCATGATCACCAGGTTCAACCCCTCGCGCTCTTCGATATCGCGCAAGATTGCTTCGCAGGCCGCCTTCGAGCGGGCGTAGAGATTTCGGTGGCCTATGCGTTTGTCGACTAAATGTCTCATTGTCGATGCGTTTCGACGAACTGGCAGAATCATAACTATCGATCGTCCCGGTATAAATGAACCTTCGAACGCCCGCTCGAGCGGCGGCTAGGGACAAAGTTCGCGTCGGTGTGAGATCGCCATCAACATAGTCCTGCCAGCGCCGACCGTCGCATTTGGCCAGATGGTAAACAACATCGATGCCGTTGAGCGCGTTGGAGACTATGGCATCATTGCCATGATCGCCCTCGAATATGTCCACTGGTAAGCCCGAAAGTGCTAGAGCCGCTGCCCCTGCGCTCCGGGTGAGCACGCGAACACCGTGTCCTTCCTCAAGCAATTGTCGTACAAGCGCGCGCCCGATGAAGCCCGTTCCGCCAACCACTAATATGTTACTGGAGCGGAGAGGAACTGGCATTGGAATAGCCTGGGGTATATTGGTTGGACCGCTGAATCCTGCCTTCTGAGAAATTACTTCGGTGAGGCAAATTATCTCTGCGGCAGTGCGCGCATCGTGGCGCGCATCATGATTTGAATTCGGCAGATTGGTCAGATTTTCATAGAAGGCAGCGATGCTGCGATAGATGGATTCTTCGAACGGTGCAGAGGCGGGATGCTTACGAAGTGTAGCGCCTATACGTCGGCGAAGGTCAGGACCGACTTGCTGCTTCAAGGCGGCAATTGCAGCCCGTCCAATCATGAACGTATCCATCATCGGATTGTCGGACTTTTGCAATTCGCAAAGCCCGATATCACGTCCAAAATCGTAGCGTATGGCGCCGCCTTCTCCTCGAACAGTCAGCACTCGCGATTCATGTCCTGAGGTTAAGGCAATATTTATTGCTACGCTGCCTTGGCGACTATTGCCCAAAATTCTCCACCGCTGTGGCACCGATATGCCTGACGGTAACTCCACCAGATCGCTTGCATCTACATGAACAATCTCGAACGTCCCGATCAAATCAAGCGCAAATGACAAAGGGTGGGGAGCAATCTCAAAAAGAGGATTGGCAGGTCCTGAAACGACCCAATTATCAAACGGGCCGTGCTTGATAAATGGCAGTTGATATTGCCAATCAATGGTGACGGCATCGAGACGCCCCAATCCCCCCTGGCGGATCCGCTCACGCAATGGTTGATAGCCATTCCCGAAGAGAAAATTGTGATTGATGCCAAGCTTCACGCCTTTTAGCTCGGCCGCCTGGGCCAGTGCGAGGGCACTGCTGGAATCTAGAACAAACGGCTTTTCGACAAAGACAGATTTTCCTGACTCGATCATCATTCGAACGGCGTTCTCGTGGAGGGCCGGCGGAAGCAGAATGTGGACAACATCACAATCGCTTGCCGCCATTGCTTCGATGGAATCGACTGCATTCTCGAAGCCAAAATCTCGTAAGGCTTTGGCAGCGCGGTTGGCAGAAACATCCCCGACTGTTGAAAGCCTAGCACTAGGTAGCGCAGCTACGCTGCGCGCGTGTGATGCGAGGATGAATCCTGCGCCCAGCATTCCTACTTTAATCATTTTCTAGCTTGTCTTTCACTTATATTCGATGATTTCAAATCGCCTTCGGGCTCGCTGCAAATAGTAGCGAACAAGCCCCATAGCATTCGCAAACTTCGCAAGAATTCCGAACGCCGCTCCCGTTACTGATGCGGGGAAGGCTGACCCCTTTGCCCTGTAAAAATAGAAAAAGCGCCATCCTAGATAGGCATATGCGATCAAAGGCGTTAGTCCGAGTAGTCCAATCGTCATTAGCCCCGCCAAGCTCGCAAAAGGTAAGACGAACCCATAAACAAGCGTACTTCGAAATGCCGATCGACAATCGCGAAGGTCTGACTTGCCATGCACTGCGTTTCTGTGCGCCAGTGCATGCCCGGCACGCACAGATCGGCGCCACCATTGGCCGAAACGCACCATATCCATAGCATGGTAAGCCATCGTGCGATCGATGCGCAATGTTCGCCGACCAGCCATGTGCAATCGGATGCCCAGTTCGCTGTCTTCACCCGCTATAAAGTCAGGATCAAAGCCACCGACGGCGCAAAAATCCTCCGCTCGGATAAGCATAATCCCGCCGAGTTGATTGAAATCGGTAATTTCTCCCGGACCAGTCGCGCTCCATTCGAGTCCTGCCAACAGGCCAAAGACGTTTTCGCCTGCTGTTTTTTCTTCGACCTGCCCGACTATGATCGCGCAATCCGGCCTGCATTGCAAAGTGGGCAGCGCTTCAGCGAGAAAGCTTGGATCCAAGACACAGTCGCCATCGAGAAAAAAGACGGCTTGGACCGCTGGAATTGTCCGAGCGAGGGCTTCGTAGCCGGAATTGCGGGCCCGCGCTGCGCTAAACGGTAGATCATCGGAAAGCTCCACCGTTAAAATTTGAAAGTCTTTCGCAATTTCAAGACTGCTATCCTGGGACCCTGAATCAACATAGACGATCGGAACGTCTCCCGGGATGCTTCGAAAGCAATCCGGCAAACGCGCTGCTTCGTTTCGCCCAATAACTACAATGCCTAAATTCAACTCCCAAGTCACGAAAGTGCAATCCAGATTGGCATACGGCCGGGTGCCGACGAAATGTCAGGAATTGCGGCGGTAGATACACTTCTTTGCGGCCACAACCTTGCCCTAAAGATGCCAGTCAACTCGCCCGGCAACAACCGAGATCGACATTTTGATGACACGGCGCTGCGAGGTAGTCCGACCAGAAAAAAACCTGCAAGCCAAGCCAGATTGGCCAAAAATGCATGGCCGCGACCTTGAGTGCGCACAAAGTATCGTTGTCTAGATCGAAACCAGTAACTCGGTTTGGCGTCGGCGAATTGGGGTTGGTTCACGCCCGTTGATGCGCCACCAATATGGCGAACCCGGCTGCTTGGCTCGAACCATATTTTCCAACCGGCACGCTTCACCCGATGCATCAACTCCACTTCCTCGAAATATAGAAAAAATCCGTCGTCAAAAAGCCCTGTTTGCTCGAGAGCATCGCGCCGGAACATCACGCTGGCGCCGGTGACCCAATCGACTTCCCCCCCATGTTCAAGGTCATGTGCGACAGGCGCAATGCCTAACAGCCGGCTGAGAGCGAAAGTCTGAGAACCTCGGACAAATTCGCTAGCGATGGACGGAAAGCTGAATGCAGACGCAGATAGGGCGCCGTCCACCTCGATCAACTGGCTGCCGACTGCGGCGACATCGTCGCGCTCATTCAGGACCCGCGCAAGAGCGGTGATGGCTCCCGGTTCGACCTCTGTGTCAGGGTTGAGCAGATAAATATAGGGTGGAAGCCGCCCGGCACGATGGAGCATCGCCTGATTGTTCGCCCAGCCAAAACCGCCGTTGAAATCCAGCGCGAGCAGTTCGGTCCAGCCACCGATTTCGGAACTCTCGAGAAAAGCCTGGAGCTTCTGGAACCGACCCATCGTCCGAACAGCCGTCGACCAGAATAGCGGATAGATTTAATCCTTCTGCGCGCTCTCTTGCTACCGCCTCGAGACATTTTTGCGCCAGCGCGGCCGTCCGGTAGTTGACAATGATAACGAGAATCTCATCCACTGGTCATTGTTCCAAATCATTTCCCGGACGCTCCGTCCGCGTCCATCCGGCAGTTTGGCCTCTCGCAAAACCAATATATACCGGAAGCTTCCAAAGGAGATAAAGCGGGAGCCGCAGCATGGCGGTAAAGCTTAGCCATTGCCGCCCTTCGATCAGCCAGTTCAGAAAGATCGATAGCGAGTGCAGTCGTCAAACAAAGAGCCAAGGCCGCGAAAGCGGACCACTCGCCTGTAGCCAACATCACTGCTGCAAGAATGCCCAAAGCGGCAACTGAAAAAAGCAGGAGGAATGCCACGGGCGGCACGAGCAAGTGAAGGCCGAGTTGGAACAATTTTCGGTTGCGGGTTCGAAGTCCGTCCCGGATCGCACCGAGACCGTGAGATTTCGCCATAGCAAGAAAACCATGTTCCCATCGCGTTCGTTGCCCGAGCGTGGCACCCTCGCTCGCCGCAACACTCGCAACGGTCGCCTGTTCGAGAAAAGTCGGCGCATGGCCATTTTGCGTCAGATTTATGCCCAGCGCCAAATCTTCGACGATATTTGCGGTGGCGAGCGGAGCGCTTTTGAATATGTGCCAGGGGAAAGCCATTCCGGTGCCCACCAATATTGCCGCGCCGCCGAGACGATGAGCGCCGCGTTGCCGAACAACATTCTTCACCCAGAAAGCGAAATTCGAGATTTGCACTTTCGGCGACACTGACAAATCTGGTTCGAGAATGTAGCGGGCTTGCACGACCACATTTTCTGCAACACAGACGTTAGCTAAGGCCGCGATCGATTGGGCATCAGCCTGACAGTCGGCGTCGAAAACGATTACACATTCAGGGGGATCAAGCTTGAGATGATCGCGTCCGAATGCGAGCGCATATCCCTTGCCGCGTCGGGCGGGATCGGTTCGTTCGATAACTTCCTGTCCTGCCTGCCTTACCAATTGGGCGGTCGCGTCCGAACAATTATCGGCGACGACAAGCAAGACGAACATTCTTTGACAAGAGCGGTACCAGCCGCTCGATCGTTGTCTCAATAATGAGAGCTTCATTATGAGCTGGCATCAATATCGTCGTAGTTGGATGATTGTCCGAAAGGGATCGGGACTTAAGGCGCACTGCACCCAAAAGCGTCTCGGCTAAGAAAATACCGAGTGCCAAGATCGGCGGGACGGCGACGGCCCAGGACAGCAGTGCGATCATATCAGGTGCCGCTCTGGCGATGCTTTTGAAACAGTTGAAAGAGATGCCGCCCGTTTTGGGCCGCATCATGCTGCTCGGCCACCCGGGCCCTGCCGATGCGGCCCATATTAGCAAGTACATCAACCGGTGCGCTAAGGGCCGCGCGCATCGCATCGACTAAGGCATCGATCGACCCGGCAGGGATAAGCCATCCGCAATCGCTATCGACCAATTCGGGCGTTCCTGCGATCGCCGTCACGATGACGGGGCGCTCAAGAGCCAAGGCTTCCATAATTACCACAGGAAGTCCCTCGGCAAAACTTGGCAAAACCATCGCGCGCGCTTGCAATAGCTGTGCAATCACGGTTTCGGAACTCGCCCACCCCATCAGTTCGACAACATCGTGCAGATCATATCGCTGGATCATTGCCTCGATTTCACCGCGCATCTCGCCATCGCCAACGAGCGTGAGGCGAAACTTCGTCCCCGCTCGGTGCAGCTGCGAAGCGGCCTCGATCAGCAATGGTATGCCCTTCTGCGCACTCAGGCGCGCAACCGCACATAAATGCGGAACGTCGGGAACAGGAACCGAAACCGGCTCCACGAGAAAACTCCGATCGACGCCGCAGCGCACGACTTCGATCTTTGGCCAATCAGCAAAGGCACTCCAGCGCATCAACTGACTGCGTCCATAGCTGCTGATCGCGACGCAAAAGGTCGCGTCCGCTATCTTTCCGTGCAAATCGAGCGGAACGGGCGCATCAAACTCGTCAGGCCCATGAACCGTGAAACTATATGGAATGCCTGAAAGCTTGCTTGCAATCCGCGCAACCATGGCAGGGTTGGTCCCGAAATGGGCATGGAGATGATCAATTTTCGCATCGCGCATGCGCGATGCAAGTGTGGCTGCTTCAAGAAAATAGGCCGCTCGGCGAACCAATGTGGTGGGCTTCCAGTCCGATCTTCCAAAAGCGATCTTTAGAGCTGCAAGGCTGCGTCCCGGAAAGGCGCCAATCGTGCGCAGCCCATCCCACAAGAGACGGCGGAGGCCTGACGTCAAAAGAACCTGCGTCTTGGTCAGCTCCGCCTGGTCGCGTGCGTCAGGTAAGCTCGTGGCTTCCGCAGCGCGAACCGAAAAACGAAAAACTTCGGCCCCTTCGGCCTCGACTGCCTCTATCTCGCGGCGAATGAAGCTGTGGCTCGCCGCTGGGTAGCGATTTGTCAGATAGGCAATTCTCACCAATGGGCCCTTGTACAATTTATTGCTATTCCGACTAGGGAGTTCGCGAGGCTTTGCAAGGTCGGGCTCCTTTCGTTAATGATCTTTTTGCGTTGGCGAAGTCGTGGGGACCGACTAAGCGTCAAAGCGAAACTAGCGAATGAACATGAAAAAAATCAGCGAAACCCAGTCCAATGCTAACGGCGTAGATGAAGCCCCGGTCCTAGATCGGCGGAGCGTTCTGCTAGGGATGGGGCTCGTCGGCGGCGCGGCGCTATCCTATTTTGGTACGTCGCGCGTGTCAGCTTCCCCAATTTCGGAAGATCAATTTCAGCATATGATCCCCGAGCGGGTCGGTGGGTGGAAATCACATAAGAGTAGCGAATTGGTCCTCCCTGCGCAGGATGACATGCAAGCAAAGCTTTACGAAAATTTGGAAACGCGCATTTATGAGGGCCGCGGCTTGCCCACAATTATGTTGCTCATCGCATATAATAGAGCGCAGCAAAATGACGTGCAGGTTCATAGGCCCGAAGTCTGTTACCCAGCCTCGGGCTATCCCATCACAGCGAACAAACCCTTGTTGATAAATTTCGGCCCAGAAAAAATCAGCGCGCGCGAACTCGTCGCGAATCGAGGCGGCGTCAACGAGCGAATTATTTATTGGGTCAGAGTGGGGGAGCAATTCCCCGTCGGTTGGGCAGAGCAAAGGTTCGCGATGGCAAAGGCGAACTTACAGGGGAGTGTTCCTGACGGCCTGCTTTTTCGTGCATCGACCATTGAGGGGGATCCAAATTATACGCCCCAAGCGCTCCACTCATTTATCCAATCATTTGGAAAGTCGATCGCGGGGGAGATGCAAAATAGGGTTTTCTTCGGGCTTTCTCACCGTTCGAAAACCATTTAGCAACATAACTCGGATCATGTAGGTTCAGGCGATCCACTCCAATGGTTAGAGCCAAAATCGGACGCCCCTATTTGTTCTCCGAAGATCTTCAAAATTATACTACGCAAGCCCAAGTTTGTAGATCGTAGGTCACCGTTCTCAATGACGTTGCCGTTTTTAGGTCGTTTAGCTAGTTATGAGACCTGTGCGCGGGTAGTTCTGGACGGCAATTTTGCGATACTTTTGACCAATCAGGAGCGGTCTGGGCGCTGCGATATGTTACGTTATGGCGTCAACGGCCGGATCCGGTCTGCAGCGCGACAATCAAGGTGAGAATATGCTATGCATTGCCTCACGAGAGGACGTTCCCGAATGGTGATGGCGTTATCTCACCAGAATGTCGCGCTACACCTCTCTTATCCTGCCTGTTGGACGATATTGCGTGTTCGTTTGAGGTTGTAGGCGATGGCAGTGAGGTGGACTTGGACGGCGGCTTTGGCGAGACCTCGCCATCGCATTCGGCGTAGGCCGTAGCAGCGCTTCCATGTCCCGAAGATCTTCTCGATCCGGCCCCGCACCCGATGGATCGGTTGGTTCCATTCTTTGAGCTTGCGAAGTGTCTCTGCTCGTCGCGGCCCCACATGCCGGTGGCGACGATCCGCGGTATGCCGCCCTTCGCACGCACAGCATCACGGAAGTGGTTGCCGCGATAGGCGCTGTCGGCAAACACCTCGCCGGGATTGTCGGGCAGCGCTTCGGGGCCTGCCCTGCCATCATTGATATTGGCTGATGTGACTGACACTTCCTCGACCAACGCCGTGTCGGCATCGGCACCCGACATGGGCCTTGAAGCCATGAACGGCCGGCTTTCCCTTATGCTTGACCCAGCGCGCATCATCATCGTCCTCGCTGGCAGAGGCAATGATGGTCGCATCGACCAGCGTGCCCGGTCTTGACCGTGACCGCCTTTGATTTGAGCTGCGCCGTCACAGTCGTGAACAGCGGGCGGTCAAGCTTATGGGCGACCAGCTGCCTTGCGAAAGCGGACGAACGCGGTCCGCTCGGGCGTCGCCTCCGTTCCCGAAAAGCCACAGAAGCAGGCGGAAGGAGGCGCGATCATCGAGCGCCTCGGCCAGCTTCACGTCCGACAGGTCATACCAGATCGACAGCAGCAGTGCTTTGAACATCGCCAGCGGCGGCCAGGCCGGCTCGCCTTTGGCTGGCATAGAACTGGACCAAGAAGCGCTGCGACCGGACCCAGTCGATCAGTCGGGAAAGCTCGTCGAGCGATGACGCGCTCCCTGGGCCGCAAAACCAAGTCGCTCCTGACCAATCGAACGATGCGCCATCTCTCGCTCCTCCTCTCCGGAAAGCCCATAGAATCAGCAATCAATGCCCACTGTCTACGACCCACCCGCGCACAGGT